>NZ_AP027041.1:2770300-4155451 GCF_027924565.1 Lysobacter auxotrophicus | reverse complement strand
CGGTTCGGGGATCTTCGTCTCTTGTGCGCCCGGCGCGAAAGCACCGGAAAACCACGGCGAAAAGCATCCCGCCGCGCGATGCACGGATCGCGGCGAACGGGTCTGGGGGTGCGGGCAGACTATCACCGCGACCGGGCGCGGAACAGGACTTGTCCACAGGTGGATTAACAGGTAGTCCACAGGCCGACGGCTGGCTGTCTCGTGGATCCGACGCGACGTGGCCTGCGACTTTCGTTATCGGATGACTCACCCGGGGCCTTGAAGGGAGACCCGGCTTGGACCGAGCCACACGTCGGATTCTTCCACCGCTGACGTTCGAATCGTCGTTCCCGCTTCGACGACGCCACGAGCGGTTGGCGTGACCGCGAACCGGACGCGCGTACCGCTACAAACATATGGAATAAATCAAAAGCGTGGTGGTGGTGGTGGACGCGGCAATCCGGGATAAGCCACCCAAGCGCTTGATCGCAAAGGTCCGCACCGCCAGCGAAACTCCGGTAGAACCCGGCCGGCAACCAGCGGACAATCTGTGGGCAACTCAGGCGCGCGATCCGTGCCTCGATTCTGTCCACAGGTTGCGCCCAGCTCGCGAACTGCTTGCTCCGCTGCCGGCGTGGATAACCAGCTACGGCTCCATCGGCCGGGTCGCGGAAGGTGGCAAGCAGGCTCAGTTGACTGCCCTCGCGGATCGGCGCATAATCTCCAGTCTTTTCCGTCGTTTACGCATAGAGCCGAGCCATGGCCACCAAGCGCACCTACCAGCCCAGCAACCTCAAGCGCAAGCGCGACCACGGCTTCCGTGCCCGCATGGCGACCGCCGATGGCCGCAAGGTCCTCGCCCGTCGTCGTGCCAAGGGCCGCAAGCGTCTTTGCGCCTAAGCTCCGCCGCTGCCGCGTTTCGCGGCGGCCGCACACCGGCCCACGCCGGTAGCTTCAGATGACATCGGCCCGCTTCCCGCGCAGCGCGCGGGTTCGCGCGAAGTCCGATTTCGACCGCATATTCCAGCACGGACGGCGCACGGCGCTGCCCGTGCTGGCTTTGCATTGGCTTCCCAGCGACGTGCCTGCACGCATGGGCCTGGCCGTGTCCCGCAAGGTCGATCCGAACGCCGTCGGTCGCAATCGCATCAAGCGCGTTCTTCGCGATACCTTCCGTCGCCTGCGCGGGCAACTCGCCGCGGGCGATTTCGTCGTGGTCGCGCGTCCGCCTGCGCGCCATGCCAGCGGACCGGAACTCGTCGCCGCCTTCCAGGGTCTGCTGCAGCGCAGCGGCGCCCTCGCGCCTGCCGCCGCGTTGCCCCTGTCACCGGCGCCCGGCACAATGCCGGCCGCTTCCCCTTCCGCCCCAGCGCCGCACGTTGATCGCGGCTGAGCAGCCTGTCGCCCATGAACCAGACCCGTGTCTTCCTGATCTTCGCCTGGCTGATGGTGGCGACCCTGCTGTGGATGGAGTGGGGCAAGGAGAAGGCCGCGCCGCCGGCCCAGGCCCAGGCCACCACGGCCGCGGCCACGCCGACCGACCCGAGCATCCCGACCACGGCGAGCGCCCCCGGCGCGGTGCCCGCCGCGCCCACCGTCGGCGCGACGACGCCGACGACCAGCGCCGCCTCGGCCGCCTCGCCCAGCGTCACCGTCACCACCGACGTGCTCAACGTCGTGCTGGACGGCGGCGAAATGCGCCAGGCGGACCTGCTGAAGTATCCGAGCACCGCCGACGACAACAGCACCCCGGTGCGCCTGTTCGCCACCGACGCCGCCAATTACTTCGTCGCACAGAGCGGCTGGGTAAGCCAGGGCGGCCAGGCGCCGACGCACCAGTCGGGCTTCGCGCCGGAAGGCGGCAAGACCGCTTTCACGCTGGCCGATGGCGCGAACACCGTCGAGGTCCCGTTCGTCTGGACGGGCAGCGACGGCGTGACCATCCGCCGCACCTACACCTTCACCCGCAGCAACTACGTCGTGCAGGTGCGCGATGAAGTGATCAACGCCGGTGCGCAGCCGTGGCAGGGCTTCGTCTACCGCCAGCTCAGCCGCGTCCCGCGCGCGCTGGTGAAGAAGGGCCCGATGAGCGCCGAACAGTACAGTTTCCAGGGCGCCGCGTGGTACTCCAGCGCCGACAAGTACGAGAAGCGCAAGTACGACGCCTTCGTCGAGGATGGCCCGCTCAACAAGCAGGTCACCGGTGGCTGGATCGGCATGCTCCAGCACCACTTCTTCGCCGCCTGGATCCCGGGCTCGAACGACACCACCACGTTCTCGCTCGCCACGCCCAACGGCGCGGGCGGCACGCAGTACCTGATCCGCGAAGTCGGACCGGGCGTCACCGTCGCGCCGGGCGCGAAGGCCGAAACCACCGCGCGCCTGTGGGTCGGCCCGAAGCTGGTGAAGGCGATCGAAGCCCAGCATGTGCCGGGCCTGGACCGCGCGGTCGACTTCAGCAGCTACAGCATCATGGCGACCATCGCCGGCTGGCTGTTCTGGGTGCTGGAGAAGATCTACGGCCTGGTCGGCAACTGGGGCTGGTCGATCGTCGGCCTGGTGTTCCTGATCAAGCTCGCGATGTACCCGCTGTCGGCCGCGCAGTACAAGTCGATGGCGAAGATGCGCAAGTTCCAGCCGCGCATCGCGCAGCTCAAGGAGCGCTACGGGGACGACAAGCAGAAGTTCCAGATGGCGATGATGGAGCTGTACAAGAAGGAGAAGATCAATCCCGTAGGCGGCTGCCTGCCGATCCTGCTGCAGATGCCGGTGTTCCTGGCGCTGTACTGGATGCTGTCGGAATCCGTCGAACTCCGCCACGCCCCGTGGATCGGCTGGATCACCGACCTGACCTCGCGCGATCCGTTCTTCGTGCTGCCGATCCTCAACGTCGCCATCATGTGGTTCACGCAGAAGTTGAACCCGACCACCGGCATGGACCCCATGCAGGCCAAGATGATGCAGTTCATGCCGCTGGTGTTCGGCGTGATGTTCGCCTTCTTCCCGGCCGGCCTGGTCCTGTACTGGGTCACCAACGGCGCGCTGGGCCTGCTGCAGCAGTGGTGGATGGTGAAGAAGTACAGCGAGGAGCCGGCGAAGGCGTAAGCCTTGCCGAGCCGTTCGCACGAAGCCCGCCGGAAGGCGGGCTTCGTCGTTGGGGGCACCAGAATCACGCACTTGTTGTAAAAGACGCAGTGACGACCACGCCCGACATGGGCACGGCCGGTCACGTGATGGATAGGACGTCACTTCCAAACGAGTGACGTCATGAAGCGATACGAAGAATTGGCCAACCCCACGACTGGCTTGCCGGCACGCGAGTTCCGGACGACGAGCAGGTAGAGGGCGACATGGCGAAGCCGCGCGGCATCAACACGACACAGCGAATCCGAATGACTGAGATATCCCGCGACACCATCGCCGCCATCGCCACCGCGCCCGGTGCGGGCGGGGTCGGCATCGTGCGGTTGTCCGGGCCGAAAGCGCGCGCCATCGCGCAGACGCTTGCGGCGCGGGAGCTCACGGCACGCGTCGCGCACTACGTGCGCTTTCGCGATGCCGACGGCGAAACGATCGACGACGGCATCGCGCTGTTCTTCGCCGCGCCCGCCAGCTACACCGGCGAGGACGTGGTCGAACTGCAGGCGCATGGCAGTTCCGCGGTGCTGCACGAGCTCGTCGCGCGATGCGTCGCGCTTGGGGCGCGTCGCGCACGGCCCGGCGAGTTCAGCGAGCGCGCTTTCCTCGAAGGCCGGCTCGATCTCGCGCAGGCCGAAGCGGTCGCGGATCTGATCGCCGCGGCCGACGTTCGCGCCGCACGCGCTGCGCGTCGCGCGCTCGATGGCGAGTTCTCGCGCCGCGTCGATGCCATCGCCGACGAACTGCTCGCGATCCGCGTGCATGTCGAAGCGGCGATCGATTTCGCCGACGAACCGATCGACACCCTGGGCGGCGCCCAGCTGCGCGCTCGACTGGGCGAAACCTCGCTCGCACTCGACGACCTGCTGAAAGCCGCCGAGCGCGGGCGCCGTCTTCGCGATGGCTTGCACGCGGTGATCGTCGGTCCGCCGAACGCCGGCAAGAGTTCGCTGCTCAACGTGCTGGCCGGCAGCGAGCGCGCCATCGTCACCGACATCGCCGGCACCACGCGCGATCTGCTGCACGAAACCATTCGCATCGACGGCGTCGAACTCACGCTCGTCGACACCGCGGGCCTGCGCGAGGGCGGTGACGTCATCGAACGTGAAGGCATGCGTCGCGCCCGCGGCGAGCTGCAACGCGCCGACCTGGCGCTCGTCGTGCTCGACGCGCGCGATCCCCAGGGCGGACGCGCCGCGGTGAGCGACGCCATCGCCGACGTGCCGCTTCGCATCTGGGTGCACAACAAGGCCGACCTGCTCGATGCGCCGGTGCCAACGACGCAGGACACTCTGCACGTGTCCGCGCGCACCGGCGCCGGGCTGGACGCGTTGCACGCGCAGCTGCGCGAACTTGCGCAGGGCAATGCCGATGCCGCCGGCGAAGGTGCATTCACCGCGCGCGCGCGGCATGTCGATGCGCTCGCGATCGCGCGCGAACATCTGGCGCAGGCGCGCGTCGAACTCGACCGCGAGGCGCTGGACCTCGCCGCGGAATCGCTGCGCCTCGCGCACGACGCGCTCGGCGAGATCACCGGCCGCGTGCATGCAGATGACCTGCTCGGCCACATCTTCTCGAGCTTCTGCATCGGCAAGTAGGTCGGCCTGCCTTTGACGCGGATCAAGGCGCCCGCGGAGGCTGCGCGGGACAGTGCGCGCAGTCCCGAACGCGAGCGCCCGCATGCAGCCCATCGAAACCGACGTGATCGTCATCGGCGCAGGCCCCGCCGGCCTGTGCCTCGCGCGGGCGCTCGACGCGAGCGGCCTTCGCGTGGTCGTGCTGGAACGCGAGCCCGAAACGACGCTTCGCGCACCGACGTTCGACGGACGCGAGATCGCACTGACCCAGCGCTCGGTTCGCCTGCTGCGCGAGCTGGACGTGTGGCGTCGCCTCCCGGCGGACGAATGCCACCCGCTCTGCCGCGCCAGCGTGTTCGATACCGGCGCCGCCACGCCGCTGGAGGTAGGCGGTGGCCACGAGCCGCTGGGCTGGCTCGTGCCGAACCACGCCATCCGCGCGGCCGCGTTCGAGGCGATGGCCGAATCGGGCAACGTCGAACTCCACGCGGGCGTGCGCGTCGCCGCAGTGGAGGCCGATTCCACGAGCGCGCGCGTTCGCCTCGACGACGGTCGCACCTTCGCTGCGAAGCTCATCGTCGCCGCGGACGGACGCTTTTCCGAAACCCGCCGCGCGCTCGGTATCCCCACGCGCATGCACGATTTCGGCCGGGCGATGCTGGTGTGCCGCGTGACCCACGAGACGCCGCACGAAGACACCGCGTGGGAATGGTTCGACCACGGCCAGACGCTGGCGCGCCTGCCGCTCGGCCGCGCGACGCCGCCGGGACATCGATCCTCCGTCGTGGTCACGCTGCCGGGCGTGCGGATGCGCGAGTTGCAGGCGATGGACGATGCGGCCTTCGCGCAGGAGATCGCGCGGCGTTTCCACGGCCGACTCGGCGTCGTGTCCGATCCCGGCGAGCGCCACGTGTACCCGCTGGTTGGCGCGTGGGCCACGCGTTTTGCCGGCACGCGCCTGGCGCTGCTGGGCGATGCAGCCGTCGGCATGCATCCGGTGACGGCGCATGGCTTCAACCTGGGGCTGCTCGGCGTCGAGCGGCTCGCCGACGAACTGCGTCGCGCAGCCGTCGCCGGTGGCGATCCGGGCGGTGCGGCGCTCCTGGCCCGCTACGCCCGCGGGCACCGTCTCGCGACCGCGCCGCTGCACCTGGCCACGCGCGGCGTGGTCGCTTTGTTCACCGACGACCGGGCACCGATTCGCGCAGTTCGCGCCGCCGTGTTGCGGGCGAGCGCGGGCTTTCCGCCGTTCCGGCAGCTGCTGGCGGGCTTCCTGGCCGATCGCCCGGGCAGGGCTTCGCCCCGGAAATTCGCGCATTACGGGACAACGGGCGACGGCTGAATGGGGCGATGGGCGGCCACGGCCCGCCGACCGATGGTAGGCTCGACGGGCCGTTCGCTTGACAAACAGGGGCCGCTCACGCGATCTAGTGCCCGTGTGCTCGTGACGGCGCACTTCAGGGGAGCTTTGCCAATGACGTTCGTTAATCCACAAGACCGGCGTTCGCGCCGAATGTCTGTCGTATCGCAGTTGTCCGTCGCGCTCGCACTGTGCTGCGCGCTCGCGGCCTGCCAGAAAGAAGAAGCCGCCCAGCCCACCGCCGCCGCGCCGGCCGCGACCCAGGCAGCGCCTGCGGTCACGGCGGAAACCGCGGTGTCGGCCAAGGTCACGGCGCTGACCGCCGACCAGCTGCGCGAAGCGGCCCGCAAGGCGTATGCGGAAAACCGCCTCTACGCGCCGGCCGAGGACAACGCGGTCGAGTACTACCTCGCGCTGCGTGACAAGGCGCCGGGGGACGCCGCCGTTTCCAGCGCACTCACCGACCTGCTGCCGATGACGGTCATCGCCACCGAGCAGAGCGTCAACCGTGAGGACTTCGCCGAAGCGCAGCGCTTGGCCGCGCTGCTGGAGAAGGCCGATGCCCAGCACCCGGCGCTCGCGCGCCTGAAGGCCAGCATCGCCGCGCAGCAGGACGCGTCCACCAAGCGTGCCGCGCAGCAGCAGCTGACCGCCGAGGAAGAGGCCAAGAAGAAGGTCGAACTCGAAAAGAAGCGCGTCGAGGACCAGAAGAAGCAGCAGGAAGAGGCCGCCCGCCAGCTCGCCGCGCAGCAGGCCGCGAGTAAGCAGGCCGACGACAAGGCTGCCGCCGACCGCGCCGCCGCCGAACAGCAGCGTGCGGCCGACGCCCGCGCCGCCGAGCAGCGCGCCGCGGAACAGCGTGCCGCCGCCGCCCGCCAGGCGGCCGCCGCACCGGCTTCGGCTGACGCGAGCGACCTGCGTGCGCTGTCGATGCCGCCGCCGCGCTACCCGCCGGAGGCCCTGCGCGCAGGCACCTCAGGCGAGGTGCAGGTCGAGTTCACCGTCGGCACCGACGGCTCGGTCACGGCTGCACGCGTGGTGCGCTCCAACCCGGCGCGCATCTTCGACCGCGAAGCGGTCAACGCCGTGCGCAAGTGGCGTTTCCAGCCGATCGACGCGCCGGTGACGACGCGCCGCACGATCGGCTTCAACCCGCAGAGCTGATCGCTGCGCGGTGGCGAAGGTTGGGGGACTGACGCCACCGCGGGCGCTTCGCAAAGCAACGCTGTAAACGAAAGGCCCGACGCGAGTCGGGCCTTTCTCTTTGGGGTCGCGATGGTTTCATCGAGCAAGACGTGGATGCGGCGTGCAGTGCGTGGCTGCGCCGTGCGCGATCCGATACGTGATCCCACTCCCCGTCATCCCGGCGAAGGCCGTGACCCAGGCCCGCAACGCTCGGGCACTCTCCCACCGGCAAAGAACCTCCGTCATTCCAGCGAAAGCTGGAACCCATCTTGATCCTGCTCTTGCCGCCCTGGCTCCTGCTGCTCCGACCTCGCTCTTGATCGTCATCCCCGCGGAGGCGGGGATCCAGGGGCAGACACGTGCGCCGCATCACCAACGACGCGCCACCATCCGGCGTGCACATCCGGCCCGACCTCGGCCGGGCCTTCTTATGGTTACTCGCCAGCGTCCCTACAACGCACTCACCCTGCGATAGCCAGCCGCTCCTGGTGATAACGCCGCACCGCGATGAACCACAACAACGCCGCCACCGCGAAGCCGGCGCCGAGGTAGATGCCCCACGTGCGCAGGTCGATCGCCTCGCCGCGGATGACCTTCAGCAGCATCTGGTTCTGCGCGAGGAACGGCACCATGAACTGCCACGCCTGCGTCTTCACCGGATTCACGATCAACGCGATCGTCGGGATCATCGGCAACAGCATCAGCCACGTCATGTGGCTCTGCGCTTCCTTCAGGCTCTTCGCGGCCGCGGCCAGGCACGTCAGCAAGGTCGTGCCGATGAACACCATCGGCAGCAGGATCAACAGCATGCGACCGATCGAGGCGAAGCTCACGTCGAGCATGCGCCCCACGCCCGTGCTCACCTGCGCGCTGATCTTGAACGCGATCAGCGTCAGCAGCAGCGACAGCAAACCCATCGCGCACGCGGCGGCGATCTTGCCGCTGACGATCGCGCCGCGCGACGCCGGCGTGGCGAGCAGCGGTTCCAGGGACTGACGTTCACGCTCCCCCGCGGTCGCGTCCATGATCAGATACGCGCCGCCGATGAACGACATCAGGATCAGCAGGTACGGCATGATCGCCGCGAGCATCAAGCCGCGTTTGGCTTCTTCCGTCGCGAGATCACGACTGCCCACGCTCACCGGGCGCACGACCGACGGGTCGATGCCACGCGCGAGCAGCCGCAATGCGCCGACCTGGCCGCCGTAGCCTTCCAGCGCCGCGCGCACGCGCGCGCTCGGGATCTCGCTGTCGCGACGCGTCGTGTCCGCGACGATCTCCACCAGCGCCGGCTTGCCGTTGCGCCAGTCGTTCGCGTAAGTGGGCGAAATGCGCAGCGCCACGTCGAACTCCTGCCGCACGATCGCCGCATCGACGTCGTCCGGCGCCTTCACCGCGCGGATGCCCTGCGTGGCGAGGAACGCGACCAGGTTCGGTGCGCGTTCGAGGCCGACGGTCGGCACCTCCAGCGTGCGGTCCAGCTGCGTGCGCGCGCGCGATTCGGCGAGCGAACCCATGCCGATCATCAGCACCGGATAGAGCAGCGGGCCGAGCAGCAGCGCGAGCGCGAGCGTGCGGCGATCGCGCGAGATGTCGAGCAGCTCCTTGCGCATCACCGACCACATCGACGCGAACAGGCCGGGACGGTTCGCCTTGATCGAATCGACGCTCATGCGTGCAGCCCCTCTTCCGAACCGATCGCCTTCACGAACGCATCTTCCAGGTTCGCCTCGCCCGTCTGCTCGCGCAGCTCATCGGCCGTGCCCGCGGCGACGACCTGCCCCTTGGCGACGATCACGATGCGATCGCACAGCGCGGCGACCTCCTGCATGATGTGGCTCGAGAAGATCACGCAGCGCCCCTCCGCGCGCAGTTGCTGCAAAAATCCGCGCATCGCGCGCGTGGTCATCACGTCCAGGCCGTTGGTGGGCTCGTCGAGGATCACGTTGCGCGGGTCGTGCACGAGTGCGCGCGCGATCGCCGTCTTGGTGCGCTGTCCCTGCGAAAAGCCCTCGGTGCGGCGATCCAGGATGTCGTGCATCTGCAGCGCATCGGCGAGCACCTGCGTGCGCGCTGCGATGGCCTGCTTCGACATGCCGTGCAGTTCGCCGAAGTAGGCGATGTTCTCGCGCGCGGTCAGTCGCTTGTACACGCCGCGTGCGTCCGGCAGCACGCCGAGCGCGCCGCGCACCGCGGCCGGATCGCGCGTGGCATCGACGCCGTCGACCATCACCTCGCCGGTGTCGGGCTTCATCAGCGTGTACAGCATGCGCAGCGTCGTCGTCTTGCCCGCGCCGTTCGGGCCGAGCAGGCCGGTGATTTCGCCATCGCGCGCGACGAAGCGCACGCCTTCCACGGCACGCACCACGCCGGTGGCCGTCTTGAAACTCTTGTGCAGATCCTGTGCGACGATCATCGCGTCACGGCTCCCATCCGTTGTATCCGGTGAACGGCGGCACGTAGCCCACCGAATCCAGGCATGTGGCATCCAGCGCCTTCGCATCGAGCGACTCGACGAACTGCCCGACGAGCTTGGGCAAGCAGCCGGTCGCGCCGACGTTGTGTCCCTGTCCGCGCAGCACGAAGTGGCGTCCGTTCGGCAGGCCTTTCAGCACGCGCTCGCCATACGCCGGCGGCGTCACCGGGTCCATCTCGCCGGACAGCAGCAGCGCAGGCACGTTCGAACGCAGCGGTTCGACGAACGCCGCAGGCCGCGCGCCATGCGGCCAGGCCTTGCACGCGGCGAAGAACGCCGGGCCCATTTCCGCACCCAGCACCGTGTCGGCGTCGGCCGCATCGGGCGTGTAGCGGTCCGCATCCTCGGCGCAGACGACCGACCACTGCATCGCGCGCGACATGCGACCGTCCATGCTTCGCGTCGCCAGTTGCGCCAGCGCCATCAGCGGCGCGTACTCGCCGCGGTCGGCTTCATCGATCACCACCGGCATCAGCGACATCATCTCCGGCATGTACGAAAACATGTGCGTGAGCCCGACGACGGTGTCGGCGGTGAGCGTGTCGCGGCGACGCTGCGCGGTGGCGGGATCGCGGTAATCCACCTGCACGGGCGCCGCTTCCAGGCGCTCCTTCAGGCCACGCAACTGCGTGCGCAGATCGCGCGGATAACGTTCGCGGCAGGTAGGAAGCGACTTGCAGTGCGCCGACTGGAGTTCGAGCGCGCGCTCGAACGTACGCGCGAACTCGCCGCCGACGACAAGATCGTTCGGCGCCACGCCATCGAGCACGATCGAACGCGTGTGCTGCGGATAGCGCGCGGCGTATTGTTGCGCGACACGCGTGCCGTAGGACACGCCGACCAGGTTGACCTGCGCGACGCCGAGTGCGGCGCGCACCGCGTCGAGATCGCCGATCGCCTGCGTGGTCGTGTAGAAGCGCGGATCCGCCTTGCCTTCCAGCGCCATCGCGCAACGCGCGGCGTAGTCGGCCACGACGCCGGCGTCGACTTCCTCGTCCGCGGGAAGGCTGAGCTCCGCGCCGTTCGCATCGCGGCACACGAGCGGGCTGAGCTTGCCCGTGCCGCGCTGGTCGATCAGCACGACGTCGCGATGCTTGCGCACGTCGCGCAGTGCGGCGTCGACCTGCACCGCGTACTCCGTCGCGGCCTGCCCCGGGCCGCCGGCGAGGAAGAACACCGGATCCGGCGACTTGCTGCCCTTGTCGCCTGCCGGCAGCCACGCGATGTTCAGCGGGATGCGGCGGCCATCGGGCCGCTGCGGGTTTTCGGGTACGTCCAGCCGCGCACACTGCGCATCGATGCTCGACGACGCGAGTGCGCCGGAGAGCGTGCACGGTTCGAAGGCGATCGAACCGAACAGGCGTTTGCCGGCCTCGGCGTCGGGCTTGGACGCGGTCGTGTCGTCGCGTGAAGAGCAGGCGGAAAGACAGAGCACCGCGAGTGCGGCGATCCATGCAGGTGACGTGCGCATCGGGGTCCCTCGTCCGACGTGGAAGTCGCCAGCATGCCAGAGGGAAAGGGGCGTTGGATTGCACGCGGGTTGGCGGATCGCGGGGGGTGCGTCGTGCAGTTGGAGGTGGGCGACGGCGGCTCGGGTCGACGTGTCGGCCGCGGCCTCGCTCATCGCGCAAGCCACATCACCGTCATCCCGGCGAAAGCCGGGACCCAGGCCCGTGACGTCCAGTCGCGCAGCGCCGGTGAACGACCCACCGTGGTTCCGGTGAAAGCTGGAAACGGCTTGCTTGCAGCTCTTGTAGCCCGGGTAAGCGAAGCGCACCCGGGGACGCGTTCAATTCTCCGACCCGGGTGCGCTTCGCTTACCCGGGCTACAAACGCGCGCACGATCAAGAGCGGAGCGAAGCGGCAAGAGCAGGAGCAGGAGCAACAGCAAAATGGGTTCCAGCTTTCGCTGGAATGACGGCCAGGTGGTTGGCCGAAAGTGAGTGCTTCGACGCTACCTGTTCCGCAGCCCAGAACTACTTGCTGCTCACATACTTCTCGCGTCGCACCTGCGGCACCGGCAGTCCATAGCCCTTCAGCGCGTCGAAACACGCGTCGACCATGTTCGGATTGCCGCACAGGTAGGCGATGTCGCCGGTCGCATCCGGTGCGAACTCGTCGAGGAACTGCTGCACGTAACCGTGTCGAACATCGGCGTGCGCGTGCGGCGAATCGGCTGCCGGCAGCTCGCGCGAGAAGCACGGGACGAAGCGGAAATTCTCCGGATACCGGCTGGCGAACGCGCGGAACTCGTCGCCGTACAGCAATTCTTCCGGGTTGCGCGCGCCGAACAGCAGCACCACGCGCACGCCGCGTTCGCGGATCAGCGCTTCCAGCTGCGGCAACATCGCGCGATACGGCGTGACGCCGGTGCCGGTCGCGATGAGCAGGTAACGCGCGTTCGCGTCCTGCGGCATCAGGCAGAACCGGCCGAACGGACCGCTTGCGTCCACGTGGCCGCCATCCTCCAGACCTTCGAACAACGCCGTCGCCGCGCCGCCGGGCACGTAGCTCACGGCGATTTCCACCGCTTCGCCCGGGCCCAGCGCGTGGTCGTGGATGGTCGCCAGCGAATAGCTGCGCTTGGTCGCCGTGCCGTCGGCATACGTGAAATGCACCTGGATGAACTGCCCAGGGATGAAATCCAGCGGCTGGCCGTCATCGCGCACGAAGGTGTAATGGCCCACGCTTGGGGCCAGCATGCGGCGGGAAACGAGCTTGAGCGGGAAGTGCTGGATGGCCACGGCGGTACCGGTCGTGAAACGGCGATCGTGATGCAACAGTGTGTGGCCGGAGCGCCCACACGCGGGCGCCTATACTACCGTCTATCGCCGCGAGGCCGCGGCGCAGGCCTTCACCGATGACCCCGGCAAACGCATTCCCGTCCGCTTCCCCGCAGGCGGCACACGCCGCTCCCGCCCTGTCCGTGCGCGAGCTGCGCAAGACCTACGACAACAAGGTGCAGGCGCTCAAGGGCGTCTCGCTCGACGTCGCGCCCGGCGACTTCTTTGCGCTGCTGGGCCCCAACGGCGCCGGCAAGAGCACGCTGATCGGCATCGTCAGCTCGCTGGTGAACCTCAGCGAAGGTTCCGTGTCGATCTTCGGCGTCGACCTGCAGCGCCACCGCGACGCCGCGATGCGGCTGATCGGCCTGGTGCCGCAGGAACTGAACTTCAACATGTTCGAGAAGCCCGTCGACATCCTCGTCAACTACGCCGGCTTCTACGGCGTGCCGCGCGAGGAGGCGTTGAAGCGCGCCGAAGTGGAACTCAAGCGCGCGCACCTGTGGGAGAAGGCGACGGTGATGAGCCGCACGCTCTCCGGCGGCATGAAGCGCCGGTTGATGATCGCCCGCGCGATGATGACGCAGCCCAGACTGCTCATCCTCGACGAACCCACCGCCGGCGTGGACATCGAGATCCGCCGTGGCATGTGGAAGACGCTGAAGGAAATCAACGCCGCTGGCACGACGATCATCCTCACCACGCATTACCTGGAAGAAGCCGAGAGCCTGTGCCGCAACCTCGCGATCATCGATCGCGGCCGCATCGTCGAACAGGGCCCGATGAAGGCGCTGCTCGCCAAGCTCGACGTGGAAGGCTTCCTGCTCGACATCGACGGCACGTTGCCGGCGCAGCTGCCGGCGATCGAAGGCACCACGCTCACCGCGAGCGACGACCACACGCTCGACATCGAGATGCCGCGCGCGATGGACCTCAACCGCGTGTTCGCCGCGTTGGGCGATGCCGGCATCCGCGTGCGTTCGATGCGCACGAAATCGAACCGGCTGGAAGAACTCTTCGTCCGCCTCACCGGCGAGAACGCACAGGACGGCACGGCGCAGACGCCGCCGGAGCAGGTGGCATGAACGACATGACGCAGACCAACCTCGAACTGTCCCCCACGCAGCGCAACTTCGTCGCGCTCGGCACCATCGTGCGCCGCGAAGTGAACCGCATCCTGCGCATCTGGGGCCAGACGCTGGTGCCGCCGGCGATCACCATGACGCTGTACTTCCTGATCTTCGGCGGCCTGATCGGCTCGCGCGTGGGCATGATGGACGGCATCAAGTACATGGATTTCATCGTGCCGGGCCTGGTGATGATGAGCGTGATCCAGAACAGCTACGGCAACATCTCGTCGTCGTTCTTCGGCGCGAAGTTCGGCCGCCACGTCGAGGAACTGCTGGTCAGCCCGATGCCGAGCTGGGTGATCCTCACCGGTTACGTCGCCGGCGCCGTGCTGCGCGGGCTGATGGTGGGCGCGATCGTGCTCGTCATCGCGATGCTGTTCACCAAGGTGCGCATGCCGCACCCGTTGATCACGCTCACCACCGTGATCCTGGGCGCGACGATCTTCTCGCTGGCCGGCTTCGTCAACGCGGTGTACGCGAAGAAATTCGACGACATCGCGATCGTGCCGACCTTCATCCTCACGCCGCTGACGTACCTGGGCGGCGTGTTCTACTCGGTGAAGCTGCTGCCGCCGTGGGCAGAGGCGATGACGCATGCGAACCCGATCTTCTACATGGTCAACGCGTTCCGCTACGGGCTGCTCGGCGTGTCCGACGTGCCGGTGTGGGTGGCGTACGCGCTGATGCTGGGCTTCGTCGTCGCACTGGCGAGCCTGGGCCTGTGGCTGCTCAAGCGCGGCGTCGGACTACGCAGCTGATGCGCATCCTCGTGCTCGGCGCCGGCGGCACCGGCGGTTACTTCGGCGGGCGCCTCGCGCAATCGGGCGCGGACGTGACCTTCCTCGTGCGTCCCGCGCGTGCGGCGCAGCTCGAAGCGCGCGGCCTGCAGATCCGCAGTCCGCTCGGCGATGCCGATTTCCCGGTGGCGCACGTCACGGCGGACGCCTTGCCCGCGCTCGCGCAGGCGAACCCGTTCGACATGGTGCTGCTGAGCTGCAAGGCCTACGACCTCGACAGCTCGATGGACGCCATCGCGCCCGCGGTCGGCGAGAACACGTGGGTGCTGCCGATCCTCAATGGCCTGCGCCATTACGCGCCGCTGGACGAACGCTTCGGCGCGCGGCGCGTGGTCGGCGGACTGTGCTTCATCAGTGCGATGAAGGGCGCCGACGGCGAGGTGCGCCATCTCGGCCAGCCGGCGTCGATCACGTTCGGCGAACGCGTCGAGCCGATCGACAGCCGCCGCACCGCGGAATTCGCGGCGCTATGCGCGCAGGCGAGCATCGACCACGTGCGTTCGCTGCGCATCGCGCGCGAGCAGTGGACCAAATTCACCTTCCTCGCCACGCTCGCCGCCGCGACGTGCCTGATGCGCGCACCGGTCGGGCGGATCGTCGCGGCGCAGGGCGGCGACGCGTTCGTCCGCGCGCTGTATGCCGAGTGCCTCGCCGTCGCGCAGGCCCAAGGTGAGCCGATCGACGCGCAGGCGCAGCAGACGGCGCTGGGCACGCTCACCGCGCCGGGTTCGCCGCTTAAGGCGTCGATGCTGCGCGATCTGGAAGCCGGACAGGCGGTCGAGGCGATGCAGATCGTCGGCGACATGTTCCTGCGGGCGCGGGCCGCCGGGATGGAAGCCGCCGCGCTGGCGGCAGCGTGGGTGCATCTGCAGGCGTACGAAGCCGGCCGCACGGCGACCTGATCCACAAGGCGTTCTTGTAGCCGGGGTGAGCGAAACGTCCTTGGCCGTTGTAGCCCGGGTAAGCGAAGCGCACCCGGGACAGCGTCACTGGAGCGGAAGCCCCGGGTGCGGCTGCGCCTTACCCGGGCTACAAAAGCCACCTTCGTCGCGTGGGGCTACGTACCCTGGCCGCACCGTAGAAAAACCACTCTGCTCGCGAACCTCCGCAACTGCAGCGGCTTACCCCGGCCGATCGAACCGGTACCCATACCCCGGCAGCGCGTGCAGATAGCGCGGCGCGCGCGCGTCGTCGCCGAGCGCCTGCCGGAGCACGGAAACGATCTGCCCCACGGCGCCGGGCGGTACGTCGTGGTGACCCCAGACCTCGTCGAGGATTTCCTCCGGCGAGAACACCTGCCCGGGCGAACGCGCCAGCAGGCAGAGCACGGCGAAGGCGCGCGGGTCCAGTGGCTGCTCCTCGCCCGCCCGCAGCAGGCGACGCCCGTTCAGGTCGAGCGTGATGTCGTCGAACGCCAGCAGGGGCGGATCCGGGCAGGTCATCGGCGCAATGGGAGCATCACCCGTTACCCCATACGGTACGCGAGCGCCGCGTCGGCCCCGCGCCACAGGTCGCCCGCCGCATCAACGCCCAGGCAGGCGGAAGAAGGCCCGCGCCGTCGCCGTCGTGGCCGCCGCGGTGGTCGCCACGTCCTCGCCGCGATCGCGCGCCAGCTCCTCGACGATGTGCGCCAGGAACATCGGCTCGTTGCGGCGATGCGACGGCGCCGGCTTGATCGTGCGCGGCAGCAGGTAGGGCGCATCGGTCTCGATCATCAACCGGTTCGCCGGAATGTGGCGCACCAGCTCGCGCAGGTGCTGGCCGCGGCGCTCATCGCACAGCCAGCCGGTGATGCCGATATGCCAGTCGCGGTCGAGGTAATCGAACATCTCCTCGCGCGTGCCGGTGAAGCAGTGCACCACGGCCGGGCCGAGGCGCCCGTCGAAATTGCGCATCACCGACATGAAATCCGCATGCGCGTCTCGCTGGTGCAGGAACAGCGGCTTGCCGGTTTCGGCGGCAATCTGCAGCTGCATCTCGAACGCACGCCGCTGCGCCGGGCGCGGCGAGAAATCGCGGAAATAGTCGAGCCCGCATTCGCCGACCGCGACCACTTCGCCGTGCGTGTGCAGCTCGCGCATCTGCGCATCGCACTCGGCGGTGTACTCGCTCGCGTGGTGTGGATGCACGCCCGCGGTGGCGAACAGCTCGCCCGGGTGCTGCTTCGCCAGCTTCAGCGCCAGTGGCGAATGCTCGCGGCTGGCGCCGGTGATCACCATCTGCGCCACGCCGGCGTCGCGGGCGCGTGCGAGCACGGCGTCGCGGTCGTGGTCGAAGGAGTCGTGGGTGAGGTTGGCGCCGATGTCGATCAACTGCACGGGAATGGGCAATGGGGAACAGAGGATGGGAAAAGCATAATGCCCACGACGTCGCGGGCCGACGATTCCCCGTTCTCCTTCCCGATTCCCATGCCGTTCCCCATCGACCCCCTGCTGCCGCAGATCCGCGCCAGCCTCGCCGAACACCCGCGCCTGGTCCTCGAAGCGCCGCCCGGCGCGGGCAAGACCACGCAGGTGCCGCCGGCGCTGCTGGACGCGCCATGGCTGGCGGGACGGAAGATCGTGATGCTCGAACCGCGCCGCGTGGCCGCGCGCGCCGCGGCGCACTTCATGGCGCGCCAGCGCGGCGAGGACGTGGGCGGCACGATCGGTTACCGCATCCGGTTCGAAAACCGCGTGTCCGCGTCCACGCGCATCGAGGTCGTCACCGAAGGCATCCTCACGCGCATGCTGCAGGACGATCCGATGCTGGAAAGCGTCGGCGCGCTGCTGTTCGACGAATTCCACGAGCGCCATCTCTCCGCCGACCTCGGCCTGGCGCTGGCGCTGGACGTGCAGGCCGGGCTGCGCGAGGACCTGCGCATCGTCGTGATGTCGGCCACGCTCGACGGCGAACGGCTCGCGACTTTCCTCGACGCGCCGCGCCTGAGCAGCGCGGGCCGCAGCTATCCGGTGTCGATCACGCATTTCGCGTCGCGTCGCGACGAAGCGCCCGAGCACCAGACGCGCCGCGCGGTGGAGCACGCGCTCGCGCAGCATCCGGGCGACGTGCTGGTCTTCCTGCCCGGGCAGCGCGAAATCTCGCGCGTGGAATCGCTGCTGGCGCCTTCGCAGGCCGCCGACGTGCTCACGTTGCACGGAGAGCTCCCGATGGAGGCGCAGACGCGCGTGCTGCAGCCCGATCCCGACGGCCGCCGGCGCGTCGTGCTCGCCACCAACGTCGCCGAATCCAGCGTGACGTTGCCCGGCGTGCGGGTGGTGATCGACTCCGGCCTCGCGCGCGAGCCGCGCTACGACCCCAACAGCGGCTTCGCGCGGCTGGACGTGGTGAACATCGCGCAGGCCTCGGCCGACCAGCGCGCCGGTCGCGCAGGCCGTGTCGCCGAAGGCTGGGCGTATCGCCTGTGGCCCGAATCTCAGCGCCTGGAGCCGCAGCGTCGCCCCGAGCTGGCGCAGGTGGAACTGGCGGGACTGGCGCTCGAACTCGCCGCATGGGGCGACGCCGACCTGCGCTTCGTCGATGCGCCGCCTTCCGGCGCGCTCGCTGCGGCGCGCGAATTGCTGCACCGCCTGGGCGCGCTCGACGGCGGCTCGATCACGCCGCTCGGCCGACGCATGCTCGCGTTGGGCACGCACCCGCGCCTTGCCGCGATGCTGCTCGCGCCGCGCGATCCACGCGAACAGGCGCTGGCGTGCGATCTCGCCGCGCTGATCGAAGCACGCGATCCGTTGCGATCGCGCAGCGATTCGGTGGCCGAACGCTGGCAGGCGCTCGCCGCGTTCCGCGCAGGACGCGGCGCGGCGGATGCGTCGCGTTCGTCGCTCGCGGCGCTCGACCAGGCCGCGAAGCAATGGCGACGCCGACTGCGACTGGACCTCGTACCGCCCACCGACGCGCCCGCGCACCAGCTGGGCGATGTCCTGCTGCATGCCTTTCCGGATCGCATCGCGCGGCAGCACTCCGGCGATCCCTATCGCTACCAGCTCGCGAACGGCCGGAGCGTGAAACTGTACGACGATTCCACGCTCTACGGCGAGCGCTGGATCGTGGTGAGCGAGCTTCGCGACGAAGCCCGCGACGCGCGCGTCCTGCGCGCCGCGCCGCTGGACGAGGCGCGCCTGCGCGAGGACTTCCCGCAGCGTTTCGTCACCGAGGATCGCGTGGTGTGGGACGCGAACACGCGCGGGATCGCGGCCGTTCGCGAAACACGCTTCGACCGCATCGTCATCGAGAGCAAACCGCTCGCCAAACCCGATCCCGCGCGTTACGCCGACGCGCTGGTCGATGCGGTGCGCCAGCTCGGCCTGCGCGCGCTGCCGTGGACACCCGCGCAGCAGCAATGGCGTGCGCGGGTGCGCTGCCTGCGTGCGTGGATGCCGGAGCTGGAGGGACTGCCCGATCTGTCGGACGCCGCATTGCTGGAGTCGCTCGACGACTGGTTGAAGCCTGCGCTCGCGGGAAAGACGCGCCTGGATGCGCTGGACGAGCAGGCCTTCGGCGAGGCGCTCAAATCGACGACGCAGTGGGCGATGCGTCAGAAGATCGATGCGCTTGCGCCCACGCGCATCCAGGTGCCGTCGGGCATGGAGCGCGGCATCGAATACGCCTACGACGACGAAGCCGGCGCGCCCGTCGCGCCGGTGCTGGCGGTGAAACTGCAGGAACTGTTCGGCCTCGCCGACACGCCGCGCATCGCCGACGGCCGCGTGCCGCTGACGCTTCACCTGCTGTCGCCGGGAGGCAAGCCGCTGCAGATCACCCAGGATCTGAAGGGCTTCTGGGACCGCACGTACCCGGAAGTGAAGAAGGAAATGAAGGGCCGCTACCCGAAACACCCGTGGCCGGACGACCCGTGGAGCGCGACGGCGACGCATCGGGCGAAGCCGCGCGGGACGTAGCTGCCCGGGGAAGGCCCTGCGGTTTTAGCCTGGGTAAGCGCAGCGCACCCGGGGCGCCGGCCGAACTCCCGGGTGCGGCTGCGCCTTACCCGGGCTACAAGAGCGAGCGCCAGTGGCTCGCTACACTCCCCCCATGACCGTCGCCCTCGACAACGCCGCCTTCCTGCCGTTCAAGCTCGACCCGATCGGCCAGCGTGTGCTGTGGCTTCGGCTGGACGAAACCCAGCGACGCGAAGCGGCCTTCCTCGACGACCGCGCGATTCCGAAGAACGCCGAAGGCGGCTGGGCGCCGCTGGAAACCCTGCTGTCGCGCACGGCCGACACCACGGCGCCCGCGCACGCCATCTTCCACATCGGCCATTGCGGCTCCACGCTGCTCAGCCGCCTGCTCGACACCTGGCCCGACGTGCAGGGCCTGCGCGAACCGTTGCCGCTGCGCACGCTGGCCGATGCATGGCCGACGCTGGACGAGCCCACCTCGCGCCTTTCGCCCTATCAGGCCGACGACGCGCTGCGTGCGCTGTGGTCGCGCTGGTCGCAGGCACTTGCGCCGCATGCGCGCAGCATCGTGAAGGCCACCAGCAGCTGCAACGGCCTCATCGCGCCGCTCATGGCGCAACAGCCGCACCTGCGCGTGGTGCTGATGGACATGCCGCTGCGCCCGTATCTCGCGACGCTGCTCAAGTCGCCGAGCTCCGTCTTCGATGCCGCCAGCGCCGCCGGCGAACGCCTGCGTTACCTGCATGGTCACGGCATCGGCACGCACCTGTCGCTGCATCAGATCCCGCTGCATCGCCAATGCGCGCTGGGCTGGCTCGCCGAACAGATGCGCTTCGATGCACTCGCCAAAGGCCGGTACGGGGATCGCGTGCTGCGCCTGGATTTCGAAGCGCTGCTCGATGATCCGGCGCGCGAACTGCATCGCGTCGCAGCCCATTTCGGCCTCGACACCTCGCGCGTGGACGAGGCCGTCGCATCGCCCGCATGGGGCCGCTACTCGAAGGCGCAGTCGCACGGCTACGGACGCGACGATCGCGCGCACGACCTCGCTTTGTCGATGCAGACCCACGGCGCGGACATCGAGGACGCGGAAGGCTGGATCGCGGCACTCGCCGTGACCTGAGCCTTTGTAGCCCGGGTAAGCGAAGCGCACCCGGGGGTCCTCGCCGAAGCAAACGCACCACGTGTGGCCCGCCCGCGTCGCCGAAATCCGCCTGCGCTAAGCTTCGCCCCATGTCGGATTTCTCCGTTCATACGCTGCTCGACACCGGCACCGTCAAGGTGCGCGACGTGTTCTGCGCCGGCACCTGCCGGCACCGCAGCGCGGAGGAATGCGCCGCCAACACGCACCTGGTGTTCCCGTACCGCGGCCTGTATGCGCGCCACGTCGGGCAGGACCAGTCGGTCGCCGATGCGAACCACGTGCTGTTCTTCAATGCAGGGCAGGGCTACCAGGTGAGCCATCCGGTGGATGGCGGCGATGCGAGCCTGGTGCTGGCGATATCGCCGGGACTGTTGCGCGAACTCTCGCCGCGCGAGCTGCTCGAACGCCACGACGATCCGACGTATCGCCTGCAATCGCTGCGCATCGACCCGCGCGCGCAGGCGCTGGTGGCGATGCTGCGCCACAGCCTGCGCCAAGGCGGCATCGAACCGCTCGAAGCCGAGGTGCTGGCGGTGACGCTGATCTCGCGCAGCCTCGGCCCGCGTACCGCGCACGAAACCACGGCAACGCATGCGCGGCGGCGCCTCGTGGACCGCGTGAAGGTGCTGCTCGCCAGCGACCTGGGCCGGCAGTGGAAACTCGCCGAGATCGCCGAACACATCGGCGGCTCGCCGGTGTACCTGACGCAGGCCTTCGCGCAGGTCGAGGGCATCCCGCTGCACCGCTATCACCTGCGGCTGCGGCTGGCGCGCGCGCTGGACCGGCTCGCGCAGTGCGAGGACATGTCGGCGCTGGCGCTCGATCTGGGCTTCTCCAGCCACAGCCACTTCAGCGCGGCGTTCAAGCAGGCCTATGGCCGCACGCCGACGGCGTTCCGCGCCGCCACGCTGGTCAAGAGCGCCTGACACGCGCAAGGCGCTTCGCCCGACACGCGATCGCTAAAGATTCCGACAGCGGCGCCCCGGCCGCCCGGGTCCAATGGACGTGCCCGGAATGGCCGGGCATCCACCGGAGCGTGTCATGAGCGAGAACACCTGTGCCGTCTGCGATTACCCGCTGGACGAAAACCGCGTCGCGGTGACCATCGGCGGGCGCACCGTCGAAGTGTGCTGCGAGGAATGCGCCCAGAAGCTGCGCGAAGCCGGGCAGGCCGCGTGATGGACGCCGCCACCTTCTTCGCCACGCGCCGGACGGTGCGCATGCCGTCCGGCAGCATCGGCTACGTCGAGCGCGGCAACGGGCCGGTCGCCCTGTTCGTGCACGGCGTGCTGCTCAACGGCTACCTGTGGCGGCATCAGCTGGACGCCCTGTCCGACGTGCGCCGGTGCATCGCCGTGGACCTGCTCGCGCACGGCCACACCGATGCCGCCGACGGACAGGATGTGTCGGTCACCGCCAACGCGCACATGCTCGCGCAGTTCCTCGATGCGCTGGGCATCGACCAGGTGGACCTGGTGAGTAACGACAGCGGTGGCGGCATCTGCCAGATCTTCGCCGCGCTGTATCCGCAGCGTCTGCGCAGCCTCGCGCTGACCAACTGCGATGCGCATGACAACTGGCCGCCGGAGGCGTTCGCGCCCTTCGTGGCGATGGTCGCCGCAGGCGGTCTGCCGGGCACCATCAACGCGATGGTCGGCGACAAGTCGGTGTACCGCGATGCGTTGGCGCCGGCGTACGAACGACCGCAGGACGTGTCCGACGCGACCATCGATGCCTACCTGCAGCCGTTCGCCACTTCGCCGCGGCGGCTCGCGCAGCTGGAGGCCTTCGTCAACGCGTTCGACTGCCAGCACACGCTTGCCATCGAGGATGGACTGCGCCGGCTCCAGGCACCGACGCTGATCGCATGGGGCACCGACGACGTGTACTTCCCGGTCGAGTGGTCGCACTGGCTGCAAAAGACGATCCCGGGCACGACGCGGCGCGTGGAGTTCGAGGGTGCGCGCATCTTCTTTCCCGAGGAACGTGCGGCGGACTTCAACCGAGAACTGCGCGCGCACTTCGCCGCAACCCTCGACGCGGCGCCCCGCGCACGCGACAACGCAACGGCATAGGGACAACGCGATGGCACTGCGCAACTTCACCACGGACGCGCCCGTTCTCGTGTACGGCGCGACCGGACACACCGGCCGCTTCATCGTCGCCGAACTGCTGCGTCGCGGCCGCACGCCCGTGCTGTGCGGCCGCGATGTGGTTCGGCTGGCGGAGATGGCGCGCGAGTTTCCGGGCCTGACGTGCCATGTCGCCTCCATCGACGACGCCGACGCGCTGGACAAGGCGTGTCGTGGCGCCGCTGCGGTGATCAACGCCGCCGGGCCGTTCCTCGACACGGCGCAGCCGCTGCTCGACGCGGCCCTGCGCAACGGCGCGCATTACTTCGACACCAGCGCCGAGCAGGGCGCGGCGGTGCACGTGTTCGAGCAGGACGCGCGCGCGAAGGCGGCGGGCATCGTCGCGATTCCGTCGGTGGCGTTCTACGGCGCGTTCGCGGACCTGCTCGCAACGGCCGCGATGGGCGACTGGGAGCGGGCGGATGCGATCGATATCGCCGTCGGCCTGGACGGCTGGCACCCCACGCGCGGCACGCGCATCACCGGCGAGCGTAACCGCGCCGTGCGCTGGATCGTCGAAGGCGGCGAACTTCGGCCGTTGCCGGATCCCGTTCCGACGCGCGAATGGGAGTTCCCGGCGCCGCTGGGCCCGCAGGACACCGTGATGCTGACGCTGTCGGAGATCGTCTCCATCGCGCGCCATCTGCGCTCGTCGAAGGTGCATTCGTACATGAACCTCGCGCCGTTGCGCGACCTGCGCGATCCGTCCACGCCGCAGCCGGTGGCGGCCGATGATCGCGGGCGTTCGTCGCAGCAGTTCGTGCTCGACGTGCGCGTACAACGTGACGGCCTTACACGGCGGGCGGTCGCGCAAGGTCGCGACATCTACGCGGTGACGGCGCCGTTGATCGTGGAGGCGCTGGACCGCGTGCTCGCCGGCGAAGTCCGGCATCCCGGCGCATGGGCCGCGGGCGAGGTGTTCGACGCAGCGCAGTTCCTGCGCACGTTGGCGCAGGAGCACTTCGACCTGACGTTGGACGGCGTCGAATCGCCGACTATCGAAGAGGCGGCCGAGGCGCCGTGGAGCGGCCGGCACAAACGGATGCAGCGAGAGCGTCGATAGGCTCTTGTAGCCCGGGTAAGCGAAGCGCACCCGGGGTCCACCTCACCGAAGCCCCGGGTGCGCTCCGCTTACCCGGGCTACAAAAACGATGGCGGCCTGCGCTTCGCGCGCGTCGCCGGCATGGACGGGTTCGTATTCGCCCTTGCGCAGGGCGAAGGACACCATGAGGCGATTCAGCCACGTATGCCTCATGAATAACCGCGACCAAGCACCGGCGGGCCGAAAAGCCCGCTCACCCGGGAGCCCTTACGTATCCGCCCACATCCGGAACAGATTCGTCCGCAGCGATTCCAGCAGTACCTGCAAGCGCTGGCGATCTCCGCCGCTCGCCGCCAGCGCGCGCGCTTCTTCCAGCTGCACCAGCAGTTCGCGGCGGTTGCTGTCGGCGACCCAGCTCTGCAGCCAAGTGATCGCCGCGATGCGCACGCCGCGCGTCACCGGCGTCACGCGATGGATCGTCGTGGACGGGTAGAGGATCGCGCTGCCGGGTTCGAGCTTGTACGACAGCTCCTGCGCGCCGAGCTGGATGGTGAGTTCGCCGCCGTCGTATTCGGCAGGATCGTTGAGGAACACCGTGCACGACAGGTCGCTGCGGATCGGTGGCGTCGAGGGGAAGAGCGCTTCGTCGACGTGCCATCCGTAGTTCATGCCGGGCTCGTAGCGCACGACCGTGGTGCGCGCCATCGTGCGCGGCTGGGCGAATACGCGAAGCTCGCCTGTGCGCATCAGCGCGTCGCGCGCGATCAGCGCGATGCGCTGGTTTGCCGGATCCTCCTGCGGCGCCTGCAGGTTTTGCTTGATCGTCGAATCGGGGTTGGTCATCCGCCCATCCGCGAATCGCACCTGCGGCAGCAGCTCCCGCACCGCCTGCAATTCAGCGGCGGAGAGCACGTTGGGCAGGATCCGGATCATGGCGATGCGTGCTCGGCGGTGGTGGCGGCCATCATCGGCATTCAGCCGGGGGCCGGCAACCACGCCTCCCGCTCACGCTGTTTCAACGAGGGCTTTCCGACACTGGACGCCGTTCCCGCAACGGGTTTTCACCATGACGAAGCTGACTTCGATCCCCGAACGCGCGCTCGACCTGGCCTCGCTGGTCGGCGACAACCTCCGCAACGCCGGCGAAAGCCTGCGCCATTCGGTGCCCTCCATGACCCATAGCGCCAGCCAGTGGCTGGAGACGGGCGTGAAGCTCGGCGCACTCAAGGGCGGCGCGCGCGTGGCCGGTGGCTTCGTGCGCCGCAATCCGGTGCTGATCGCCGCGGCCGTCGCCGGCGCCGGCCTGCTCTGGTACGCCGCGAAGCGTCGCGCCAACCGCGTCGAAAACGAACAGGACGAGCACGCGATCGAAGGCTCGTCGCGCCGCGTCGAAGCACGCCGTGGTTCGGGCCGTCGTGCGCCGGCACAGCGTCGCGGCGGCTCCCGCCAGCAGACGCGCGTGGAGCATTGACCGCGGTAGCGATCGATCGCAAGCGATGTAAGCCGGCCCTCTTCCGGATGGAGAGGGCTGGGTGGGGCGTGGACTCAGGCGGCTACGCGCTGCCTCGGTCGGGATGACGCTCACGTGAGAGGAGCGCGCGTCCTCCCGGGGTCGCCTCACGCCAACGCTGAGAGCGATGTCGGTTTGAAGGACATCAGCTAAGCGTGGAACGTCCCTGGATTCCCGCCTTCGCGGGAATGACGAGCAAGAACAGGCCGATTCGGCAGCACTTGCGACCCGGCTGCCCGTCGCGCCGACGCTCAGAATCAATCCGGCAATCACGCCTCGGCGCAATGGGCGAACCGTCCGCGCTACTGCACGCGGCTCGACGAATCCAGCGCTCGCACGCATCGGCGACGAACGGCCCCGGTGTTACCCCATCACGCCGCACCAGGCGTACCCATCACGCCACAACAGACTTACCTCTTCACGCCACAACAGGCGTCGTCGCTTCCGGCAGTTCGATGATGAAGCGTGCGCCGCCGTTGCGGCGGGCTTCGTGCCACAGCTGTCCGCCGGCGCGCGCGACGATGCGCTTGGCCAGCGACAGGCCCAGGCCGCTCGACAATCCGTCGTAACGCGGATCGTCGTGCAGGCGGACGAACGGCTTGAACAGTTCCTTTTCGCGCTCGGGCGGAATGCCCGGCCCGCGATCGGCGACGACCAGCTGCCAGTAGCCCGGCGCGCCGGGGCGCGCGGTGAGCAGCAGCTCGGAGTCGGGTGCGTACTTCATCGCGTTGGTGACGAGGTTTTCCGCCACCTGGCGCAGCACGCGCGGATGGATGTTCACCTGCGCCGGCGTCTGCGGCAGGCGCAGTTCGGCGCGGATGCCGCGCGCTTCCAGCTGCATCTCGTACCGCTTGTGCAGCCAGCTGAGGATTTCGACCAGGTCCGCGCGACCGCTGCCGGCGTCTTCGTCGGCGCGCTTGTCGGACTGGCTTTCCAGGTAGTGGTGGATGTAACCCAGCGCGTCGTCCGCGCTCTCGTGGATCATCTCCAGGTAGCGCGGGATGCGCTCGGTCTTGCACAGGCCGCTGCGCAGCAGTTCGGCGGCGAAGACCACGCTGCTCAGCGGGTTCTTCAGGTCGTGCGCGACCAGGTTGACCAGTTCCTCGCGTTCGCGCGCCACGCGTTCCAGGCGATCGCGCGTGAGCTTCAGCCCGACGTGCGCGTTGACGCGCGCGAGCAGTTCCTCGGGCAGGAACGGCTTGGTGACGTAATCGACCACGCCGGCGTCGAAGGCGCGCAGCAGCAGGTCGCGATCGTGCGCGGCCGTCACGAACACGACGGGCACCTGCAACGGGCCGAGTTCGTGCAGCGCGGCGATGACGTCGAAGCCGTCCATGCCGGGCATCATCATGTCGAGCAGGATCAGGTCCGGCGGACTTTCGACGTACCGCTGCAGCGCTTCCTCGCCGGAACTGGCGGACACGACTTCATAGCCCTGGCGGGCCAGCAACGTGCCGACCACGCGCAGGTTCACGTTCTGGTCGTCGACGACCAGGATTCGGCCCGAATTGCCAGCGGCTACGACCATGCTGCGTCCCTGTCCCCGGGGCAGCGTCGACCCCCTTCGCGCCGCGGTTTCATTGAGACAAACGGTATCAGAAAGGCGGGCGATTGCGGACATGTCGTTCCCCGGATGGCGGACCGGCGCGGCACCGATCCCGCAAAGGGGCCAAGATCCGCAACGCCGGGCTTCAGCTCGGGATGCCCCGCTGGCTAGAACGCACCGCATCATGTGACCCCCTACTCGTCGCGGCACTCCCCCATGCAGCCGACCCTTCGCCCCCTTGGCCGCTCCGGCTTGCGCGTCGCCCCGTTCGCCCTGGGCGGCAACGTCTTCGGGTGGAGCGCCGACGAGGCCACGACCTTCACCCTGTTGGATGCTTTCGTCGACGCCGGCTTCGACCTGGTCGACACCGCCGATTCGTACTCGTACTGGGTTCCCGGCAACCAGGGCGGCGAGTCCGAAACCCTGCTGGGACGCTGGTTCCAGCGCAGCGGCAAGCGCGCCCGCGTGACCTTGGCGACCAAGCTGGGGAAGTGGGAACGCCACCGCGGCCTGTCCCCGGCAACGATCCAGGCGGCCGTCGAAGGCTCGCTGCGCCGCCTGCAGACCGACGTCATCGACCTGTACCAGGCGCACGAGGACGACACGGCGACGCCGCTGGCCGACACGCTGGGCGCCTTCGCGCGGCTGATCGAACAGGGCAAGGTGCGGGCGATCGGCGCCTCGAACTACTCCGCGCAGCGCCTGGGCGAAGCGCTGGACGTGGCCGAACGCCATGGCCTGCCGCGCTACGAGACGCTCCGGCCCGAGTACAACCTCTACGCCCGCGCCGGCTTCGAGGCCGGACTGCAGCCGCTCGCCCGCGAGCGCGAGGTCGCGGTGATCCCGTACTACGCGCTGGCCAGCGGCTTCCTCACCGGCAAGTACCGCAGCGACGCCGATGTCGGCCAGAGCGCGGCGCGCGCCGGCGCCATCGGCAAGTACCTCAACCCGCGCGGGTTGCGGATCGTGCAGGCGCTGGACGATGTGGCGGCCGAGCTGCACGCCACCCCGGCGCAGGTCGCGCTGGCGTGGCTGATGGCGCAGCCGACGATTGCCGCGCCGATCGCCAGCGCCACCTCGGTCGAGCAGCTGCGTGAACTGCTCGCCGCGGCGCGGCTGTCGCTCACGCCCGCGCACCTG
Source organism: Lysobacter auxotrophicus (assembly GCF_027924565.1). Classification (NCBI taxonomy): domain Bacteria; kingdom Pseudomonadati; phylum Pseudomonadota; class Gammaproteobacteria; order Lysobacterales; family Lysobacteraceae; genus Lysobacter; species Lysobacter auxotrophicus. Next base: position 4,127,614 of record NZ_AP027041.1, on the reverse strand, counting down.
GCGCAGCTCGCCGGCGCCAGCGCCGAATGAGCACGGCCGCCTCAACGCATCCGCAGGCCGCCCGCCGCATCGGCCTGGCGATGGCCGCCACCGGCGCGATCCTGTTCTCGGCCAAGGCGATCCTGGCGAAGTTCCAGTACCGCTACGGCGTGGATTCGCTCGACGTGCTCGCGTTGCGCATGTTGCTGTCGCTGCCGTTGTTCGTCGCGCTGGGCATCCGCGAATCGCGCCGCGTCGACCGCGCGCCGATGAGCCGGCGAGACTTCGGGCTCATCGTCATCCTCGGCGTGCTCGGTTACTACCTGTCGAGCCTGCTGGATTTCTGGGGCCTGGAATACGTGCCGGTGTCGCTGGAACGGCTGATCCTGTTCCTCAACCCGACCTTCGTGCTGCTGATCGGCGTGTTCGCGTTCAAGCGCCGCGTCGCCCGACGCGAGTGGGTCGCGCTGGCGGTGAGCTACGCCGGCGTGTCGCTGGTGTTCGTCGAGAACCTGCGCGTGCAGGGCGAGCACATCCTGCTCGGCAGCGCGCTGGTGCTGCTGGCGGCGCTGAGCTACGCGCTGTACCTGTCGATGTCCGGGCAGCTGATCAAACGCATCGGGTCGCTGCGGCTGGTGGCGTACGCGATGACGATCTCGACCGCGGCGACGCTCACGCATTACCTGATCGCACGCGACCCCTCGCACCTGCTGGAACTCCCCGCACCGGTGTACGGGCTGGCCGCGCTCAACGCGTTCTTCTGCACCTTCCTGCCGGTCACCTTCACGATGGGGGCGGTGGCGCGGCTCGGCGCGGGCACGGCGGCGCAGATGTCGGTGCTCGGCCCGGTGTCGCTGGTGTTCCTCGGCGCGTGGCTGCTGGGCGAACCGATCACCCTCGTGCAGCTGGTCGGCACCGCGGTGGTGCTCGGCGGCGTGCTGCTGCTGACGCGCCCGGGCGCGAACTCCGTTCCCGTTGCCGAAACCGCGCACAACGCCCCGGACGACGGCGACGCCGCGAAGACCGAAGCGCGCTAGCGCCGCGCGGCGTTCGCGCGTTCGCGCACCTGCGCGAGCGTCCAGTCGCGTGTCAGTTCGCCGTTCTCCCACACGGTCTCGAGCGCGTCCGCAAAACCCGCCGGCGCGCCCGATGCATCCAGCGACACCGCGCCGTCCGGCAGCGCGACCGTGCGGTACTCGCCCGTGTCGACGTGCCGCGCCAGCGTCATCCGCCCGCGCTTGCTTGTCTTGCCCGGATCGGTCACCGGCTCCTTGTAGACCTCGATCCAGCGCCCGTCCACGCGCGCGGCGGAGCACTTGAGCGCGAACTTCTGCGTGTCGCGATCCAGCCGCTGCAGCAGCGCGCCGCCCATGCCGAAGGTGAGGTTCTCCGCGGAATACCCGGCGCCGGCCGCGCGCTCGAGGATCGCGCGGATGCTGTCGGGATTGATGCCGTCGCCCTGGATCACGCGCACGTGGTTGAGCACGCGGAACCCCTTGCCGTTCATGACATGACCGAATGCCTCGTCGAGCCGGCGAAGGCATTCGTGCACGACGTCGACCGGATCGCCCGAGTCGGGCCGGATCACCACCGTCGCGCCCGACGCGATCACCTCCTCGCGCAACGTGCGGCCCCAGTGCTCGGACACCGCGCGGAAGATGTCGTAGCTGTCCGACACGACGGCGACGATCGCGCCGGGTCGGGCGAACTGCCGCAGCATGTTGCGATACGCGTCGACCTCGCGTTCGCGGCCCCACGCGGTGATCGTGCTGTGCTCGGCGGCGGGGATGGAGAACGCCGCCATCGGCTCGTGGTACCAGGCGCGCGCGGCGAGCAGGCCGGACACGGTGTCGGTGCCCATGAAGTTCACCAGGTGCGACAAGCCGCCGATCGCCGCGGACTCCGTGCTCGACACGCCGCGCGCGCCGAAGTCGTGCAGCTTGAACGGCAACTGGCCTTCGGGGTCGTCGCTCGTTCGTTCAAGGAACGGGCGGATCGTCTGCTTCGCATGCCAGCTGGTCGTGGCGACCGTCACCGGGTACCACAGCCGCAGCAGCAGCGTTTCAAAATACGACGGCACCCAGAACGCGCGCGGATCGGTCGATTCGATCGTCACCAGCGCCTGGTGCACGGGCACGACGGAACCTTCCGGCACCGCGCGGATGCGCAGCGGCAGGCGGCCGCCGAGGCGCTCGACGATGTCGCGCCAGCCGGCTTCGTTGAACGGCTCGCCGTGCGCGGCGAACAGCTCGCGCGCCTGCGCGATGTCCTCGTGCGTCACGCGGCGCGACAGATATTGCTTGAGGATCGACTGCAGCCCGAAGAACACCGTGCGGTCGTACAGTCCGCCGCGCGATTCGACGTAGAAGAACGTCGCGTCCGTGTCCGGCGGGTACTGCAGCCAGTGGCTGACCTTGTAGCTGTCGGTGTTGAGCAGGAGGTTGTCGAGGAATTCCATGGCGTGTCCGTCGGGCCGGTGCGGCGATGCTGACGCCTGCGGGCGCGCGCTGCTTGATGCCGCTCAAACGTCGCGATCGCGCAGGAACGCCGACGTGTTCCGCATCGTGCGCGCCGTCGCGTCACGGCGGCGCATCGCCGCTACAGCCGGCGCCATTCCCCGGGCGCGAGGCCGTCGAGGCGATGCGGCCCGATCGCCACGCGCACGAGGCGCAACGTCGGCAGGCCGACCGCGGCCGTCATCCGTCGCACCTGGCGGTTGCGGCCTTCGCTGATCGCGATTTCGAGCCACGCGTCGGGCACGGTCTTGCGGAAGCGCACCGGCGGATCGCGCGGCCACAACGGCGGCGTGTCGAGCCGCTGGGCCTTCGCCGGGCGCGTGGGGCCGTCGTTGAGCACGACGCCGCGACGCAGCGCGTCGAGCTGTTCGTCCGACGGCTCGCCTTCCACCTGCACCCAGTACGTCTTGGGTTCCTTGTGTCGTGGATCGGTCAGCCGGTGCGCGAGCGCGCCGTCGTCGGTGAGCAGCAGCAGGCCCTCGCTGTCGTGGTCCAGCCGCCCGGCCGCGTACACGTCGGGCGGCAGGCCGAAGTCCGCCAACGTGCGTCGCGGCGGCGTGCTGCGATCGGTGAACTGGCACAGCACGCCGTAGGGTTTGTTGAGGGCGATGAGCATCTTGAAGCCCCTCTCCCAGCGGGAGAGGGGTTGGGGTGAGGGGCGGCGGAGTGGTGCGGCTGGCGCTCGTCGTGCCAGCTTTTCATCAGGTGGACGGAATACGGACAACGGCGCCGCGGCGGGCCTGGATCCCGGCCTTCGCCGGGATGACGGGCACGCGGCGCAGCGCGTTACGGCTTCACGAACCGCAGCGTCATCCGGTCGCTCTCGCCGATGGCCTTGTACTTGGCGTCGTCCGTGGCCTCGTGCTGGTTGGTCGGCGGCAGGGTCCACACGCCCTTGGGATGGTCGGCGGTGTCCTTCGCGTTGGCGTTGATCTCGCTCTTCGCGTCCAGCTTGAAGCCGGCCTTCTGCGCCAGCTCGATCACCAGCGCCTCGGTGAGGTAACCGGAGGTCTTCATCTTCTCCAGGTCGGTGCCCGGCTTGGCGCGATGGTCCACCACGCCCAGCGTGCCGCCCGGCTTGAGGACGTCGAAGAACGCCTTGAAGTACGCGTCGGCCGTGCCGTCGTCGACCCAGTTGTGCGCGTTGCGGAAGGTCAGCACGACATCGGCCGAACCCGCCGGACCGAAGTTCGGCGCCTTCGGGTCGAAGTTCTGCACCTTCGCCTTGCCGTACACGGCGGCGTCGGCAAGGCGCTTGGCCATCGCCTCGCTCTGGCGGTAACGGTACTGCGGCTGGTTCGGGATCGCCGGGTCGTACATGGCCGCGACGTACTGGCCGCCGTCCTTCAGGTACGGCGCGAGGATCTCGGTGTACCAGCCGCCGCCGGGCGTGATCTCCACCACCGTCTGGCCCGGCTTCACGCCGAAGAACGCCAGCGTTTCGGCCGGATGGCGGTACGGGTCGCGCAGCACGTTCTTGGGATCGCGCGTGGACGCGGCGACCGCGGCCTTCAGCGCGGGATCGACGGCGGCCGTCGTGGCGGCCTTCGGCGCGGGCTTGGGCTTGGCTTGCGCCAGGGCATCGGCATTGACGACGAGCAGCGCGGGGACGAGTGCGGCAAGCAGCAGGCGTTTCATGCAGGTCTCCAGGACGGGGCCGGGTGAACGGGCGGCCAGACTAACGCCAAGCCCGTGACCGCGGCCATCAACGAACGGCACGGGGCCGCGGTCTGGACGGGGATTTCGCCGCCTTCGCGGCGGGTTTGCGCGGGCGGGAGGCGCGTGGCGTCATCGCGTCGCTGGCCGCGTAGGTCGCCGCTTCCTCCAGCAGCCAGTCGCGGAAACGCGCCAGCCCGCGGTGGTCGCGCGAACGCGACGGGTACACCAGGTAATGCGCGAACTCGGTCTTCAGGCGTTCGTCGAACAGTTCCACCAGATGCCCGGCTTCGACCAGCGGACGGGCGAGCGTCACGCGTCCGAGCACGATGCCCAACCCTTCGGCCGCGGCGCGGTGCAGGTTTTCGGAGTCGTCGAAGATCGCCACGAAGCGCGCCGGCGGCGATCCGCCGAACCGCGCGAACCACTCGCTCCAGCGGCCGCCCGGCGCGCCGAGCAGCGGAAACTGGTTGAGGTTCGCAAGGGTCGGCCGGCCGAGGCGTTCGATCAGCGCCGGGCTCGCGGTCGGTGTCATCCAGTCGTCGAACAGGTGCACCGCTTCCACGCCCGGCCACTTGCCGGGGCCGAAACGGATGCCGGCGTCGATGGCGGTTTCGCGCGAGAAATCGATCGGATCGACGTTCGACTGCAGGCTGATTTCCAGCTGCGGATGCGCGGCGAGGAAACGCGGCAGGCGCGGCACCAGCCAGCTCGACGCGAAGGAGGGCATCAGCGTCACGGCGAGTGCGTCGTCGCGGCGCACGCGGCGCGGCGCGAGCGCCAGTTCGATCGCTTCCAGGTGCGGCGCGATGCGGTCGTACAGCGCCTGCCCGTGTTCGGTGAGTTTCACGCCACGCGCGCCGCGCACGAACAGGCGACGGTCGAGGCGTTCCTCGATGGTGCGGATCTGGTGGCTCAGCGCGCTGACGGTGAGGTGCATCGACTCGGCGGCGCGGGTGAGATTCCCGGCGCGCGCGGCGGCGATGAAACCCATCAGGGCCTGCAACGGCGGACGGCTCATTCGACCTCCTCCCGGTTACGGCGCATCTTGAAGCGGATTCAAGCCTGGCTTGCAGAACCGTCGCTTTTTCGGGCTTCGGCGCGGGCGTATCTTGCAACGCACTCAAGGAAGTTGTCCACGCCACGCAGGCCGACGCACACCGGGAGCATCGCCATGAACGCCTTCACCAACCTCTTCTTCCCGCAGATCCAGCAGGCCGATCCGCACGCCTTCGACGACGCCGACGACCGTTACGCCGGCAGCTACGGCAACGCTGTCGCCTCGGCCCGCTTCTTCGCCCCGCTGGGCCACGCCCGGACGAACCGCGCGCAGGACGCCGCGCCGTCGTTCGACGCCGACATCGCGGCGTGCGGCTGCGGCTGATCGCGCTGCTCCGATCGAACCAGGCCAGCCGGCCGCCACTAGTCGGATTCCCCCAAGCGCCGCGCCCCCACCGCGGCGCTTTTTCCTTGTCTGGCGCAAATGCGCCCACGCGCCCTCTGGGATCCGGCGCGATTGTTCGTCCCGGGGTGTAGCCCCTACAATCGCGAACGATTCTCATTTGTTGGCGACCGGGGCGGCGAGAGCCGGCGATCCGCCGCCAGCGCCAGCCAAGGTTCCCGATGCGCTTCCACCGCTCCGCCCGGCCGCTGCCGGTCTCGATCCGCCGCGCGCTCGTCGCCGTCCTCCTGACCGGCGCCGCCGCGCCGGCGTTCGCCCAGCAGGGCGCCAGCGCCACCGACCTGGATTCGGTCGAAGTGCGCGCGCCCATCGCCCGCACCGCCGGCACCGCGACCAAGACCGACACGCCGATCCGCGAGATCCCGCAGTCGATCTCGGTCGTCACCGACCAGCAGATGAAGGACCGCGCTATCCACGGCATCGAGGAAGCCATGTGGTTCACCGCCGGCGCGCAGGGCGGCGGCTACGGCGGCGATCCGCGGTCGGACTGGCTGCTGCTGCGCGGCTTCACGCCGGCGCGCTACCTAGACGGGCTCGCGCTCGCCGAAGGCAGCGGCACGTCGATCACGCGCATCGAGCCGTACGGCCTGGAACGCGTGGAAGTGCTCAAGGGGCCGGCGTCGGTCGCCTACGGCGCGATGCCGCCCGGCGGCATGGTCAATTACGTGAGCAAGCGTCCGACCGACGCCACGCTGCGCGAGGTCGAACTGCAGGTCGGCACGCACGACCTGTTCCAGCTCGCCGGTGATTTCGGCGGCAAGCTCACCGACGACGGCGTGTGGACGTACCGCCTCACCGCGCTGGGCCGCCAGAGCGACGACGAAGTCGACTTCGTCCACGACGACCGCTATTTCGTCGCGCCCGCGCTGACGTGGAAGCCGGACGAGGCGAACTCGCTGACGCTGCTCGCGCGCTGGCAGAAGAACGACACCGTCGCCGGGGCCGGCTTCCTGCCTGCGGAAGGCACGCTGCTGCCGAACCCGAACGGCCGCATCGCGCGCAACCGTTTCACCGGCGAGCCGGGCTTCAACGACTACGACAAGACGATGACGTCGCTGGGCTGGGAATACCTCCACGACTTCGGCGGCGGCGCGACGTTCCGCCAGAACCTGCGCTACGGCGTCACCAAGATCGACCCGAGCACGTCGGTCGGCGCGTTCGGATGGCTGACCGATCCGGTGACGTTCCAGCCCGTCGACTACCGCACGCTGGTGCGCTACCTGTGGAACACCGAGGAAGAGAGCAAGACCTTCGGCGTCGACAACCAGCTGCAGTTCGACTTCGCCACCGGCGCGATCGAGCACACGCTGCTCACCGGCCTGGATTTCCGCCGCGCGCGCAACGATTACGCCTCGGCGTTCGTGTTCGGTGCGCCGACGCTGGACCTGTTCGCGCCGGTGTACGGCTCGCCGATCGTCGAGCCCGAATTCGCCACGCGCACGCGCCAGACGCAGGAGCAGTTCGGCCTCTACGCGCAGGACCAGATGAAGATCGACCGCTGGGTGGTGACGCTCGGCGCGCGCCAGGACTGGGTCGGCACCGACACGCATGAAGTCATCGGCGGCGCGCCGTCGCACCAGAGCGACGACAAGTTCTCCGGCCGCGTCGGCGTGAACTACCTGTTCGACAACGGCTTCGCGCCGTACATCGGCTGGTCGCAGTCGTTCCAGCCCACCGTCGGCACCGACTTCTCCGGAACCGCGTTCGTGCCGACCACTGGCGAGCAGACGGAGATCGGCATCAAGTACCAGCCGGCGAGCAACCGCGTCCTCGCCACGCTCGCCGCGTACGAGCTGGTGCAGGAAAACACGCTGGTGGTCGATCCGAACCACACGCTGTACCAGATCCAGCAGGGCGAGACGAAGGTGCGTGGCGTCGAACTCGAAGGCCGCTGGAACATCGGCAACGGCCTGAGCGTCTACGGCGCGTACACCTACACCGATTCGGAAGTGACCAAGTCGACCGATCCGCTGTCGCTGGGCCGCGAGATCCCGCTGCAGCCGAAGAACGTCGCCTCGCTCGGCGCCGATTACACGATCACCGGCGGCGCGCTCTCCGGTCTGGGGTTCGGCGCCGGCGTGCGCTACACGGGCGAGCATTACGGCGATGCCTACAACCTGTGGCAGACACCGTCGTACACGCTGTTCGATGCGTCGGTGCATTACGACATCGGCGCGTGGCGCCTGCAGCTCAACGCGCAGAACGTCGGCGACAAGGACTACGTCGCGACCTGCAACAGCGCGACGTGGTGCTACTACGGCTACCCGCGCACCGTCACCGCGACCGCGCGCTACCAGTGGTGAGCTGACGCGTGAACCCGATCGCCGCCACCGTCACCGCCATCGCGCTGTCGCTGATCTCGGCGGCGTCGCTGTACGCCGCATCGCCGCATTGCCGCTGGCCATCGTGGCGGCGCCATGCCGCGCGCGGCAACCTCGTCGGCGTGCTGCTCGCGCTGGGCGCGTTGTGGGTGTGGATCGCGGAACTCGGCGTCGGCGCGGGGCTCTGCGCGATGCTGGGAACGTGGATGCTCGGGCTGATGGCGTGTCCGTACCTCGCGTGGCGCACGTCGCCCGATGCCGACGGAGGAACCCGCTGATGTGGACGCGCGCGTTCGCCGGCATCGTGCCGGGTTTCTTCTTCTCGGCGGGCCTGGTCGGACTGGTCACGTGGGCGCTGCCGGGCCCGTGGCAAAGCACGATCGTCGCCGGCGTCATCGCGTTCTTCATCGTGTGGATCGCGGTGATGGGCGCGAGTTTCCAGTTCGCCAGCGGCAGGCGCGCGTGGGCGTGGCTGGGCGCGCTGGCGGTCGTTTCGCTGGGCGCGCTGTGGATGTTGCAGTCGCTGCGCTGGATCGAGTGAGGCCGGCATGAAGATCTCCTCGAATACGCTGCGCACCTTCACCACGCTGCACACGTGGGTCGGCCTTGTCGCAGGTTTCGCGCTGTTCGTCGCGTTCTATGCCGGCGCGATCACCGTCTTCCACCACGACCTGCAGGCGTGGCAGTCGCCGCACGGCATCCACGCCACGTCGCAGACGCTCGCCGAAGCGCAGCGCCTGCTCGACGAAACGCTCGCGCGCCATCCCGATGCGCGCAAGCACGTCGGCATGGTGTTTCCCGGCGAGGAATACCCGATCACCGCCACGTACTGGCCCGACGCCGGCGGCACGTGGCATTACGCGACGACCGAGCATCCCGAAGGCGTCGACGAGATGCCGGGCGGCGCGCTGTCGGAACTGGTGAACGCGCTGCATTACTCGCTTGGCATTCCCGTCGCCGGCACGTACCTGATGGGCATCGTCAGCATGCTGTATGGGCTCGCGCTGATTTCCGGCGTCGTCATCCACTTGCCGAAGCTGGTCGAAGACCTCTTCGCGCTGCGCCCGGGCCGCAACCTCAAGCGCATGTGGCAGGACGCGCACAACGTCATCGGCGTGCTCAGCCTGCCGATGCACATCATGTTCGCCGTCACCGGCGCGATGCTGTGCCTGGTGATGATCGTGATGCTCGCGCTCAATCCGCTGGTCTATCGCAACCAGCTGATGGCCGCGCTCGGCCCGGCGATGGACACCGCGCCGGTCGTCGCGCCGGCGGGACGCGAAGAGCAGATCGGTTCGCTCGCGATGTGGCACGAACGCAGCATCGCCGCCGCACGCGAGCAGGGCCTCGATGATTTCGAGCCCGCGTACCTCAAGCTCGCCAATGCAGGCGACGCCAATGCGACGGTGGAAGTCACCGGCGAATCGTCGGGGACGCTCGGCCCCGCCGGCTCGGTGGCGATGAATGCCAACACGGGCGACGTGCTCGCCACGCAGTTGCCCGGCCAGCGCGATGCGAACCACGCGACGCTGTCGTCGGCGTACGCGCTGCACTTCGGCGAATACGGCAATGCGTGGGTGCAGTGGCTGTACTTCCTGCTGGGGCTCGGCGGCGCATTCCTGTTCTATTCCGGCAACCTGTTGTGGATCGAGGCGCGCCGCAAGCGCCGCCAGGCCGAGCAGGGCCGCGCGCAGCTGTGGATGGCGCGCGCCACCGTCGGCGTGTGCATCGGCGTGTGCGTGGCGATCTCGGTTGCGTTCATCGCCACGCAGCTGCTGCAGCTGCCGGCGCTGTCGGGCATCGGGCTGGCATTCGGCGTGAACGTCGCCTGCTTCTCGGCATGGGCGTTGTGCGCGCTGTGGGCGGCGCTGCGTCCGCCAATCCGCGCCGCGCACGAGCTGCTGTGGGCCGCGGCCGTCACGACGATGCTGGTCCCGCTCGCGCACGGCGTCGCCACGGGCGCATGGTGGTGGACCAGCGCCGCGGCCGGGCAGTGGGCGTTGTTCGCGATCGACACGGGCGCCATCGCGATGGCCGTCGGCTTTGCGTGGCTCGCGCGCGTCACGGCGCGTCGCATGCGCAGCGGCGAAGCCAACAGCGTGTGGGCGCTCGCGCCCGTCGCCGTCGCCGCGCGCGTGGAAGCGCCGCAACCGTAACCGGGCGCGGCCGTCACGGGCCGTTCGCGGCGTTCTGCCATAAGGACGTCGCGAACAGGAAAGCCCGGATGCCTTCCACCATCACCACCCAGCGCGGCGAGTTCCGCCGCATCTACCGCGCGCTGCAACGCAAGCCTGACCTGGCCGCGCGTACGCCGGTGTTCTTCTGCGAAGGCGACTCGTGGTTCTCCACGCCACTGGCGATGAACCTGCTGGACTGGCTGGTGTTCCCCACGCCCGAGGACGAGGAACGCGGCGTGCCGCAGTTCGGCGCCGGCGGGCTGTTCTTCCGCACGGAGAAAAGCGGCGATCTCGCCATCGACATCTTCTCCGAGCGCCGCCTCGCCGATCTGGTCGACTGGTACGAAGGCTTCGATTTCGACGTCGTCCTGATCAGCGCGGGCGGCAACGATTTCGTCGCCGACTTCCTGCGGGGCCTGTTCGCGGGGCAATCGCCGATGCCGCCCGAGCAGGCGTTCGCACGCGTGGAGCGTTCGCGCCGCTTCGAGGAAGTGCGCGGCGCGTACCAGCGGTTCCTGCGCGCGTTCAAGCGGACGCGGCCGAACACGCCGATCCTCGCGCACACCTACGATTACCCGCAGCGCATGGGCGAGCCGGCGCGGCTTACGGTCGCCAACCTCGGCGCGGCGGCGCTGCTGCGCGACAACATCGGGCCGTGGATCGCACCGCACATCGCGCACGTGTTGCCGCAGATCGCGCAGCAGAAACGCTTCGCCGCGCTGCTGATCGACGGCTTCCACGATCAGGTGCTGCAACCGCTCGCGGTGCGTGCGGAGTTCGCCGGCCTGTTCACGCTCGTCGATCTGCGCGGCACGTTGCGCAGCAGCGACGCGTGGTTCGACGAGATGCATCCGACCGGTGCGGGCTTCCACGCGCTCTCGCTGAAGCTGCGCCGCGCCGCGAACGCGCTGTTGCCGCCCGCCAAACGCCGCGCCTGAACGCGCTCGCCAAAGGCAGCGCGTGGCATCATCGACGGCATGCAGGGCGTGCCGGACCATTTCGATCATCCGCTGGACCGGGCGCAGTTCCGGCGACCGGCGCATCGCGCGGGCGTCGAGCTGTATCGCGCGCATATCGTGCGGCACGCGTTCGAACCGCACACGCACGAGGCTTACGGGCTGGGTGCGATCGAAACGGGCGTGGAGCGCTTTCGTTATCGCGGCAGCGACCATCTGGCGCCGGAAGATTCGCGGGTGATGATGAATCCGGACGTGCTGCACACCGGCCGCGCCGAGACCGACGGCGGCTGGCGCTATCGCATGGCGTACATCGACGCGGACGTGGTGGAGACCATCACCGGGCAACGTGGCGTCTGGTTCCGCGACGCGGTGGAGCACGACGCCGCGCGCGCCAGGCGCGTGACGGGATTGCTCGACGCGCTGTGGCAGACGAGCGAACCGCTGGCGTTCGACGGCATGCTGCTGGAACTGCTCGATGCGTTCTCCGACCAGGCGCGCGCCGCGCGGCCGGTCGCGCGCGATGCGGCGCCGCGTTTCGCGCGCGTGGTCGAGTACCTGCGCGACAACCTGGCGCGACGACTCACGCTGGACGAACTGGCCGCGGTCGCGGAACTGAGCCCGTTCCACTTCCTGCGCGCGTTCCGCACGCAGTACGACGCCACGCCGCAGCAGATGCTGATGGCGCTGCGGTTGTTCGAGGCGAAGCGGCGGCTGGCCGAGGGCGTCGCGCCGGTGCAGGTTGCGGCCGACGTCGGGCTGAGCGACCAGGCGCACCTGACGCGCGCGTTCGCGCAGCGCTACGGGGTGACGCCGGCGCGGTACCAGCGGCAGGTGCGGGATTGAGCTCTAGATCTGCTCCTTCTCCCTTCGGGAGAAGGTGCCCGAAGGGCGGATGAGGGGTAACGAAGGATCAAGGCCGGGACTCGCAGTGCCTCGCTGCACGGGTGGTTATGCGCTTCCGCTTCGTTGCCCCTCACCCCAACCCCTCTCCCGCAGGGAGAGGGGCTAAACCGCAATCTGCTACAAGACACCGCCGACCCGCGCCCCCACGCTTCCCCCATGTGGACCGGAACCCTCTATGCCCTCGCCGCCGGCCTGTTGTGGGGCCTCGTCTTCGTCGCGCCGCTCATGCTGCCGGACTATCCGGCGGCGCTGCAGTCGGTGGGGCGCTACCTCGCGTTCGGGCTGATCGCGCTGCCGCTCGCGTGGATCGACCGCGCCAACCTGCGCCGCCTGTCGCGCGCGGACTGGAAGGAAGCGCTGAAGCTCGCCGCGATCGGCAACCTGCTCTACTACGTGTGCCTGGCCAGCGCGATCCAGCGCGCCGGGGCGCCGCTGCCGACGATGATCATCGGCACGCTGCCGGTGGTCATCGCCATCAGCGCCAACCTGCGCGACCACCACCGCGACGGTCGCCTGCCGTGGCGCAAGCTGGCGCCGTCGCTGCTGCTGATCGCGCTCGGCATCGCCTGCGTCAATCGCGTGGAACTCGAAGCCCTGCGCGCCCAGCCCGACGCCAACGCCGCCCGCTACCTGCAGGGCGCGCTGCTGGCGATCGTCGCCGTCGCGTGCTGGACCTGGTACCCGCTGCGCAACGCCGACTGGCTGCGCGCGCATCCCGATCGCAGCCCGCGCACCTGGGCCACGGCGCAGGGCGTGGCGACGCTGCCGCTTGCGCTGGCCGGCTACGCGCTGCTGTGGGGCGGCCTGGCGGTCGCCGGCAGCGGGTTCGACATGCCGTTCGGTCCGCGCCCGTGGTTCTTCATCGGCCTGATGGCGTGCATCGGCCTGTTCGCCTCGTGGATCGGGACGATGTGCTGGAACGCCGCCAGCCAGCGCCTGCCGACCGCGCTGGCGGGGCAGCTGATCGTGTTCGAGACGCTCGCCGCGCTCGGCTACGCCTTCGTCCTGCGCGGCCGCGCCCCCGAACCGCTGACGATGCTGGGCATCGCGCTGCTCATCGCCGGCGTCCTGTGGGCCGTCCGCATCCGCCCGGAGGCCACCGCCGCCGAGGGCCACGCCGCCTGAAGCGCGCGTAGCGCGCCTCCACGACGCGTGAAGGCCGGCGCGGTTCCGCCATCACGCGCGAGCCGCTACGATTCCGCCCACGACGCACGCGCCCGTTCTGGAATCGCGCGCGCATGGGATGGAGCGCACGGGGAAGCGCATGTCGACGAGACTGTTGATCGTTCTGCTGTCGCTGGCACTGGGCGTGGTGAGCGGTGCCTTCGGCTATTCATTGATCGCCGGCAAGCGCCAGGCGGCGGCGCTCGCGGCCGCGCGCGAGGAAGGCCGCAAGGCCGCCGAGAAGGCCTACGGCGACGAGATGGCCGCGCTCAAGCCGGTCAGCTTCGCCAAGGCCGCCGACGCGGAGAGCAAGGCCGGCGGCGTGCAGTTCGGCTACGAATACGTGAAGCCGAAGAACGCCGAACTGGAGCCGTACTACAAGCTCGCGCACGACACCGACATGCTGCGCCACCTCCCCGAGGTGCAGGCCATCGACGGCATGCTGATGCTGCCGCGCCCGATCAACTACGTCACCGCCGAATGCGGCGAGGTCAACGCGTTCTATTCGCCGGAACGCAACGAAGTGGTGATGTGCTACGAGACCATGAAGGTGCTCGAGCAGCGCGGCCGCGAACTGGCCGCCCACAACAAGCTGCCCGACACCTACGCGCAGCAGTACCTCGACGCGAACTTCCGCTTCATCCTGCTGCACGAAACCGGCCACGCGCTGATCACGCTGCTGGAGATCCCGATCACCGGCCGCGAGGAAGATGCCGTCGACCAGCTCGCCACCACGCTGATGCTGCGCTTCGCCGGGCTCAACGAATCCACCGCGACCGTCACCGAAAACCTGCGCATGGCGTCGAACTGGTTCCTCGCGCGCAGCACCGGCGAGTACAACCTCGATGCCTACGCCGACCAGCACGCGCTGGGCGAGCAGCGCTACTTCAACCTGCAGTGCCTGCTGTACGGCAGCGATCCGGCGCGCTACCTGAGCATCGTCACCGACGGCGACCTGCCGGAGGCGCGCGCCAAGGGCTGCCCGGAGGAGTCGCGCCGGATCAGCCGTTCGTGGCTGCGCCTGCTGATCCCGTACGTGGCGCCGAAGTACGAGATGACCGAAGAGAAGGCGAACCGCCTGTTCGAGCAGCGCGAGATCGAGCGCGTGCGCAATACGGACTCGTCGTACATCCGGTGATCGTTCGCGATGGAGCCCCTCTCCCGCGCGCGGGAGAGGGGGGAATGAAATCCTTCACTCCCTCCAGCCCCCGCTTCATCGCCCCGATCCCGCATCCGTCGCACCGTCCCTTCCGCCGGTGACGCGGGCCGTTATGCTGCGCCGCAATCCTTCGTGACAGGCGTTTCCCGTGTTCAAGACCCTGGCCTTCGTGCTGCGCATCGGTGTCGCCTGGCTGCTGGCGCTGCTGGTCGTGTCGGCCATCTGGGACCAGCTGCCCGGGCTGCGCCGCCTCCACTGGCTGCTGACGATGATCGGCATGGCGACCATGGCGCTGGTGATCGTCGCGGCGTTCTCGCATGTCGGTCGCGTGCGGCTCATCGCGGATCGCACGGACAAGGAAGCGCTCGACAACCGGCAGCGCCGGCAGGTGGAAGTCCCGTTCGACGCGGGCGAGGCGTTCGACCTCATCGACGCCGCGGTACGTGAACTGCCGCGCATCGGCCACGTCGAAAGCACGCGCGACAGCCTGCAGCTGCGCGCCGTGGTGGAACGCCCGCAGAACGATGGCGATTATCCGCTCGGCCGCTGGAATCCGATGCGCTGGTTCGGCACGCCGCGCAACCGCATCCTCGCCACCGTCGTCCCCGGGCGCGACGCCGCCAGCATCACGCTGATCTGCGAACCGGAAAGCCCCGCATGGAGCGACTGGTTCCTCGTCGATGAAGGCACGAACTTCGAGAACGCCGAGGCGATCGCGCGCGCCATCAGCCGCCGCGTCGCGCAGCGTCGCCGCGACGAGAAAACCGAAGCGGCGCAGACCGCAACGGAGAAGGAGCTCACCGTCGCGCGCCTGAACCTGCTGCACGCGCAGGTCGAACCGCACTTCCTCTACAACACGCTCGCCAGCGCGCAGCTGCTCACGCGCAGCGATCCGGCGCGCGCGGACGAGATGCTCGGCCATCTGATCCAGTACCTGCGTCGATCGTTGCCCAGCACCGACCACGAGATGTCCACGCTGAGCGCGGAACTCGAACGCGCGCTGGCGTACCTGGAAATCCTGAAGATCCGCATGGGTTCGCGCCTGTCGGTGCAGGTGGACGTTCCCGAATCGCTGCGTGGCACGCCGCTGCCGCCGATGGTGCTGCAGACCCTGGTGGAGAACGCGATCAAGCACGGCCTGGAGCCGCGCACCGGCGGCGGCAACGTGTGGATCCGCGCGCGCCGCGTGGACGACGTGGTCGCCGTGACCGTCGCCGACGACGGCGAGGGCTTCAACACCAAGAACAGCGGCACCGGCATCGGCCTGAAGAACGTGCGCGAACGGCTGCGCCTGCTGTACGGCGCGAGCGCGGCATTGTCGGTCGTCGCGAACTTCCCCAGCGGCGTGGCCGCCACGATCTCCGTGCCGCCGGCGCTGCCGCCCGCCATTCCGACCGAGCACCGCCATGTCTGACACCTTCACCTGCATCGTCGCCGAAGACGAAACGCTGCTGCGCGAATCGCTGGTCAAGCAGGTGCGCGAGGCGTGGCCGGAACTGCAGATACTCGCCGAATGCGAGGACGGCGCGAGCGCGCTGGAAGCGCTCGCCGAACACACGCCGACGGTGGCGTTCCTCGACATCCGCATGCCCGGCATCACCGGGCTGGAAGTCGCCGCCGCCGCCGCGCAGGTGTCGCCGCGCACGCAGATCGTGTTCGTCACCGCGTACGATCAGTACGCGATCGACGCCTTCGAGCGCGGCGCGGTCGATTACCTGCTCAAGCCGATCACCGCCGCGCGCCTCGCCACGACGGTGGAGCGCCTGAAGGCGCGCACGGGCAACAACGACGCGGCGGTGCTGGCCGACCTGCTGTCACGCCTCGGTGCCAGGCCGGCCGCCGCCGCGTCGCCTCCGCTGACCTGGATCACCGCCAGCGCCGGGCGCGAGACGCGGTTGATCCTGGTCGATGAAGTGGCCTACTTCCGCGCCGACAACAAGTACACCACCGTCGTCACCGCCGAAGGCGAGGCGCTGCTGCGCACGCCGATCCGCGAACTGCTGGGCGTGCTGGATCCGACGACGTTCAAGCAGATCCACCGCTCGACCATCGTCAACCTGAAGGCGATCGCCGGCATCGTGCGCGACGACACCGGGCGCGGCACGGTGCGCCTGAAATCGCGTCCGGAGACGCTGCCCGTCAGCGCGCCGTTCATGGCGCTGTTCCGCCACATGTAACACCGACGCTTCCGGCAACGGATCGCCATTCCATCTGCGAGGTGCACCATGAAGTTCCAGGCCCTGCTGTATTTCGTGCTGTCGCTGTTCGGTTGCGACGTGGGCAGGAGCACGTTCGTCGACCGCATCGTGAGCGACGGCGGCAACGCGCTGGAAAGCCGCGCGGTGGTCGAGGCTGGCGTGGCGCGGTTCGAATGCCTGCGCAGTGCGAGCGGGCAGTGCTACTACACGTTGTTTCCGCGCGATTGTTCGGCGGCGGATGCGAAGGACGCGCGCTGCCTGACGACGCCGATCCGGCGCTTCGCCGTCGCCGATGGCGATACGCGGCAGATCGCGGGGCTGCGCGATTTCCGTCTGTGCGTGAGCGAGCGTGATGGTGCGGCGGCAGCGGGTTGCGGGGTGGCGGAAGCCGCACGCTGACCCTGGCTTTGTAGCTTTTGTAGCCCGGGTAAGCGGAGCGCACCCGGGGAGCCCGTCAAGCTCGAATCAGACACCACTGGGCGCTACTTCACCCCTCCCCAACCCTCCCCTGCATTCGCAGGGGAGGGAGCAGAAGCTTAAAGCGCCGCCAACGCCTCGTTGAACGTCGCGCTCGGGCGCATCGCCTTGGCGAGCTTGCCCATGTCGGGGTGGTAGTAACCGCCGATGTCCACCGGCTTGCCCTGCGCGGCGATCTGCTCGTCGACGATCTTCTGCTCGTTCGCTTCCAGCGTGTCGGCCAGCTTGCCGAAACGCGCGGCGAGTTCGGCGTCGCTCGTCTGGTTCGCCAGCGCGCGCGCCCAGTACATCGCGAGATAGAAGTGGCTGCCGCGGTTGTCGATGCCGCCGACCTTGCGCGAGGGCGACTTGTCGTTGTCGAGGAACTTCGCGTTCGCCTCGTCGAGCGTATCGGCGAGCACCTTCGCGCGCGCGTTGCCGGTGTGGTTGCCGAGGTGTTCCAGCGAGGCCGCCAGCGCGAGGAACTCGCCCAGCGAATCCCAGCGCAGGTAGTTCTCTTCCACGAACTGCTGCACGTGCTTGGGCGCGGAGCCGCCGGCGCCGGTTTCGAACAGGCCGCCGCCGGCCATCAGCGGCACGATCGACAGCATCTTCGCGCTGGTGCCCAGCTCCATGATCGGGAACAGGTCGGTGAGGTAGTCGCGCAGCACGTTGCCGGTGACCGAGATCGTGTCCTTGCCTTCGCGGATGCGCGACAGCGACAGCCTCATCGCATCGACCGGCGACAGCACGCGGATGTCGAGGCCGCTGGTGTCGTGGTCCTTGAGGTAACGCTCGACCTTCGCGATGAGGTTCGCGTCGTGCGCGCGCTGCGGATCGAGCCAGAACACCGCCGGCGTGTTCGACAGGCGCGCGCGGTTGACGGCGAGCTTCACCCAGTCCTGGATCGGGGCGTCCTTGGTCTGGCACATGCGCCAGATGTCGCCGGCTTCGACCTTGTGCTCCATCAGCACGTGGCCGGCGTCGTCGAGCACGCGCACCACGCCGTCGGCGGGGATCTGGAAGGTCTTGTCGTGGCTGCCGTATTCCTCGGCCTTCTGCGCCATCAGGCCGACGTTGGGCACCGAGCCCATCGTCGCCGGATCGAACGCGCCGTGCGCCTTGCAGTCGTCGACGACGGCCTGGTAGATGCCGGCGTAGCAGCGGTCGGGAATGATCGCCTTGGTGTCCTGCAACTTGCCGTCGGTGTTCCACATGCGGCCGGAGTCGCGGATCATCGCCGGCATCGACGCGTCGACGATGACGTCGCTGGGCACGTGCAGGTTGGTGATGCCCTTGTCGGAATTCACCATCGCCAGCGACGGACGCCGTGCGTATTCGGCGGCGATGTCCGCTTCGATCGCGGCGACGGTCTCCGGCGGAAGCGACGGCAGGCGCGCGTATAGATCGCCGATGCCGTTGTTCGCGTCGAACCCGGCCTTCGCCAGCACGTCGGCGTGCTTGGCGAGCGTGTCGCGGTAGAAGCGCTTGACGACGATGCCGAACATGATCGGGTCGGAGACCTTCATCATCGTGGCCTTCAGGTGCAGCGAGAACAGCACGCCGCGCGCGAGCGCGTCGTCGATCTGCGCATCGACGAACGAGGACAGCGCCTTGGCGCTCATCACCGAGGCGTCGATCACTTCACCGGCCTGCACCTTGATGTTCGTCTTGAGCATGTTGCGGCGGCCATCGCTTCCGGTGAGCTCGATCGAGACCGCACCGGCCTTGTCGATCACCTTCGACTGCTCGCTGGCGTAGAAATCGCCGGCGTCCATGTGCGCGACGTGCGAGGCCGAATCGGCGCTCCACGCGCCCATGCGGTGCGGGTGCTTGCGCGCGTAGTTCTTCACCGACAGCGGCGCGCGGCGGTCCGAATTGCCTTCGCGCAGCACCGGGTTCACCGCGCTGCCCTTGACCCGGTCGTAGCGCGACTTGATGTCGTTTTCCTGCTCGCCCTTGGGCTCGTCCGGGTAATCGGGCAACGCGTAGCCCTGCTGCTGCAGTTCGGCGATCGCGGCCTTGAGCTGCGGCACCGAGGCGGAAATGTTCGGCAGCTTGATGATGTTCGCGTCCGGCGTGGTCGCCAGCGCGCCCAGTTCAGCCAGGTCGTCGGCGATCTTCTGGTCGGGCTTCAGCAGTTCCGGGAACTGCGACAGGATTCGGCCGGCCAGCGAGATGTCGCGCGTTTCCACCGAAATGCCCGCCGGCGCGGTGTACGCCTCGATGATCGGCAGCAGCGACTGCGTGGCCAGGAACGGCGCTTCGTCCGTCAGCGTGTAGAGGATCTTGGGCGTGTTGGGCATGTCGGCGTGGACTCGCTAGCGGAAGACGTGGGCGGGTGCGCGGCTCGTCGCGGCATGGCGCCGGCGGCCTGTTCGACGCGCGCGCCCGCTCGGGAGAGCGCGGGGCGCGCAACGTGGCATTGTCGCGGTTTCGATGCAGTGCGGCAAAGCGCGCGGGCGCAACGCTGCGACCCGCGTCGCGTGCGCCGGACTACCGCACGCGACGGTATGGCGGGCTCAGGCCGCGCCGCAGCACTTCTTGTATTTCTTGCCGCTGCCGCAGGGGCAGGGTTCGTTGCGATCGGGCGTGGCTTCGCGGCGGATGGGCTCGCGCGGCGTCAGCGTGTCGATGCGCAGGTGGTGCAGGTCGGCGAGCATGCCCGGCAGCGAGGCGATGATCTCCAAGCGCTCGCGATAGCTCACCGGCTCGCCGGGCGCTTCGGGATCCTCGCCGACGATCTCGCCGCTGGCGATGCGGTCCAGGCGCAGGAAGATCTCGTCGACCCAGTCGTGTTCGTCGAGCCACTGGTCCCACTTCACCTCGCTCAGTTCGACCGCGCGGAAGAAGCCGAACGCCCAGTCGCGACCGACGTCGAGTTCGTCGTCCTGCTCCTCTTCCGGGTTCTCCGGCAGCCACAGCAGCGGCGCGAGGTGGTCGGGCAGGTCGTCGTCGCCGTGGCGCACGCGCTGGTTGACCATGTTCCAGTGGCCCAGCAGCAGCGCTTCGACCTGCTGGCGCTCCTCCTCGTCCTTCCAGCGCGGCGGCGTGCCCCACACGGCGTCGTGCCATTGCTCGAAGGCGATGGTTTCCGGCGCGACCGCGAGCGCGGAAAGGTAGCCGTCCAGCGCCTCGAGGTTGAACCCCTTGAACGGCACGGCGCGCTGCTCGAGCAGTTCGGCCAGGCGTTCGATCTGATCGTCGTCGAGGTAGTTCGGGGCAGCGGGTTTCATGGCGGCTCATGCTTCGCGGGGGCGCGTCATGGTAGTCGCAGTGGGGTCGCCTCGCCGAGAATTCGTGCATGAACCCGAGCCCGCCCGCCCCCATCGCCGCTTCCGCCGCCTGTCCCTGCGGTCGCGGATGCCCCTACGGCCAGTGCTGCGGCCCGCTGCACGGCGGCGCGCCCGCGCCGGATGCGCTAGCGCTGATGCGTTCGCGCTACAGCGCCTACGTGCGGTGCGACACGGCGTACGTGCTCGCAAGCTGGCATCCGGACACGCGCCCGCAGGACCTGGACCTGGCCGACACGGCGACGACGAAATGGCTCGGCCTGGACGTGAAGCGCCACACGCCGATCGACGCGGACCATGCGACGGTGGAATTCGTGGCGCGGTACCGCGTCGGCGGCGGCTCGGCGTTCCGGTTGCACGAGATCAGCCGCTTCGTTCGCGAAGACGGGCGCTGGTATTACGTCGACGGCGTGCTGCCGGCGCGTTGATCGCGCCCGGAACGCGCACATGAGAGACACGCGCATAAAACGCGCATAAAAAAAGGGCGCGGTGGGGAGCCGCGCCCATGCTTGCCCACCATCCGGTGGGGGAGAGAGACGGTTACTTCACCTCGAAGTCGCGCGTCTGCACGACGGCGCCGTCGAGCAAGACCTCGAGCTTGTACTTGCCGGTCGGGAAACCCTTCGGGCTGTTGATGCTGAAGACGGTCTGGCCCGGGCCGGCGAAGTTGATGTCGGCGGTGTCTTCCTTCACGGTCTGGCCGTCCTGGAAGGTCCACTTCGCGCCGAGCTTGGCCGACACGGCCGATGCCGGATCGGACGTCGTCGTGCCGACGGAGGCGTTGATCGTGTCGCTGGGCTTGAACGTCGCGGTCGGCGCGGTGACCTTCTTGTCGGGACCGACGGTGGGGCCAAGGTCGACCGTGGTGACCGACACCGTTGCGGCCGGGGCGGGCGCCGGGGCCGGAGCCGGAGCGGCCGGTTCGGTCGTCGCCGGCGGCGTGCTGGTGGCGACGGTTTCTTCCTTCTTCTTGCAGCCGACCAGCGCGACCGAGGCGAGCAGCGCGGCCGCGAGGGCAGTGGCGAGGCGGTTACGGATCATCATCGGGACATCTCCTGGAATGGGCAGTGGCAAGGGGTGAGGTGGCTCATTCGCCCGCGGGCGGAATGCGCAGCACCTGGCCGGGCTGGATGCGGTCGGGATCATCGAGCTGGTCGCGGTTCGCGTCGAAGATCGCGTGCCACTGTCCGGCCTTGCCGTAGAACTGCTTGGCGATGTGCGACAGCGTGTCGCCCTTCTGCACGGTGTAGCTGCGCGCTTCACCGGCCGTCGCCGATTCGATCTGTTCGGTGGAACTGATCGTGGACTGGACGTCGCTGAAATCCGGCTTGATCTGCTCCGTGCTTTCGACGTTGCTTTGCACGTCGGAGAAGTCGGCCTTCTTGTCCGGTGTCGTCACGGGGGTGTCTCCTGCGTTGGCGGAGGCACGATGGCACGCGCCCTGTTAAGGGTAGGTAACAGGGCGGGCAGAAAAAGCGACGTTGACGCGACCCTTACTGCCGTTCGTCGCGACCCGGCGCCGGACGCACGATGCCGGGCGTCGCGCGCCACGGATTGATGTCGAGTCCACCGCGGCGCGTGTAGCGCGCTTCCACCGACAAACGCTGCGCGCCGGTGCGCGCGATGAGGTCGACGAACACGCGTTCGACGCATTGCTCGTGGAACTCGGCGTGGTCGCGGAACGACACCAGGTAGCGCAGCAGGCCGGCGCGATCGAGCTTCGGCCCGTGGTAGTCGATCACGATGCGCGCCCAGTCCGGCTGCCCGGTCACCGGACAGTTCGACTTGAGCAGCGAACTGGTGAGCGTCTCGGTGACCACGCGCGACGCGTCGGCCGAAAGATGCTCCGCGTTCGGCGGACCGTAGTCGTCGATGTCGACCTCGAGCGAATCGATGCAGTCGAGCACCGCGTTGTCGGGCGCCGCCTCGTCGATGGGAGGCAGTCCGAACTCGACGTCGACCGGCGCGCCGGCGACACGCGTGAGGTCGTCGGCGATGCGCGCGCGCACGTCGGCATCGGACGCGAACCGCGCGGCATTGAACGAGTTGAGGTAGAGCTTGAGCGACTTGGATTCGACCAGGTTCGGCGAGGTGGCCGGCACGGTGATCGTCGCGGTGCCGACGCGCGGCTTGCCGCGGCTGTCGAGCCAGCTCAGTTCGTAGGCGTTCCAGCGATCCACGCCGATGAAGGGCAGGGCGCCGGCGGCGATGCCGATGTGGTCGCGGCCCAGCGAACGGGCGATGGGGAACAGCAGGCTCGCGTCGTACTCGCGGGGGTAGTCGACGTGACGGCCGAGGGGGAGGTCGTGGGTCATGCGGCGATTTTACAGGCGCATTCCCGCTTGCCTTCGCGGCACGCGCGCGATGCGATCGGGCGTCGCACCTTGCCGATCGAGCGCCTGGACCGTCACGCCGAATCCAAGTTCCTGCACGGGTCGGTACAGTATTCAGGTTAAATTTCGGTTAGCTCCGGATACTCCTCGGCACCGGCGCCACTCGCATGTCCCCCAACAGGCGCCGGACAACTAATAAAGAGGCTGAGACCTTATGAAGCGTTCCCTGCTTGCCCTGACCCTGCTCGCCGCGCTGCCGTTTGCCGCGTCGGCGGCCGACAACGTCTCCTACAACTACATCGAAGGCGGTTACGTCGGCACCAGTTCCGACAGCTTCGGCGGCTTCGACGACGCGCCGGACGCGGACGGCTGGTCGGTGGGCGGTTCCGGCGCCATCGCGCCGAACTTCCACCTGTTCGGCAACTACAGCAGCCAGGAGTTCGACCACAACGGCGGCGACCTCGATCGTCTGCGCGTGGGCGTTGGCTACAACCACGAGATCAACTCCAGCGTCGACCTGCTCACCCGCGTCGCCTACGAGAAGGCCGAGTTCAAGGCGGTCGATCTCGATTTCGACGGCTGGAGCGTGGAAGCCGGCGTGCGCGCCGGGCTGACCCCGAACATCGAAGCCTTCGCGCTGGCCGGTTACGAGGACTACGACCAGGGCGTCGACGGCGAGTTCTACGGCCGCCTCGGTGCCCAGGTGAAGTTCAACCAGACCTGGGGCATCAACGGCGAAGTGAAGTTCGTCGACGGTTACACCGAGTACTTCGTCGGCCCGCGCATCAGCTTCTGATCGCAGTCGACACAGCTCGAAAGCGTTCCACGACAGCGTTTCTCTCTCCCCCATGTCGTGATTGGAAGCCCGGCCCCGCCGGGCTTCTTTTTGTGAACGACAGCACCATTGAATTAACGCTTTCTTCACGTTATCGTGCGCCAGCCGCTGCAATGGCGGTCAGGGACCAACACCAAAAGGATCAGGGGATTCCATGAAGAAGCGTTTCGTTCTGGCTGCCATGCTGGCGGCCGCGCCGTTTGCCGCCTCCGCCGCGGACAACGGCCTGAGCTACACCTACGTCGAGGGTGGCTACACCCAGGCGAAGATCAACGAGAATTTCGAGGACTTCGGCGACGTCGACGCCTCGGGCGGCTACCTCAAGGGTTCGTTCGAAATCAGCCCGTCGTTCTACCTGTTCGGCTCCTACGCCAAGGCGTCGGACGACGAGACGATCGAGCCCATCACCGACGTGAAGATTCGTCTGGAAGACGACCTGACCCAGGCAGAAGGCGGCGTCGGCTACCACATGGCGTGGGGCGAGAACGTGGACTTCATCGCCGAGGCGGCGTACGTCAGCGTCGAGCGCGAAGTGGACATCCGCGCGTGGGTCGAAGGCGACCTCGTCGAAGAGGAATCCGGCACGATCGACCAGAAGGGCGGCCGTGCGGCGCTCGGCGTGCGTGGCGGCAACGAGCACGCCGAAGGCTGGATCAAGCTCGGCTACCTCGGTGGCAGCGATTTCGACGGCAACTTCATCGGAACGCTGGGCGGCCAGTACAAGTTCAACGCGACCTGGGGCCTGGTCGGCGAAGTCGAAGTGATCGACGACGTGACCCGCTACACCGCAGGCGTCCGCGCGAGCTTCTGATCGCCGCATCACGCAGCACCCGAAAGACCCGGCTCCGGCCGGGTCTTTTCGTTTGCGATGCCCGCCTCATGCCGCGCGTGGCCATTCGTGCCAAAGTTCGGCCTGGTTCGCTCGCATCTTCCGGGGATCGGATGAAGAAACAGCTCGCACTTGCGCTGGCGCTCGCCGCCGCGCCGTTCGCCGCGTTCGCCGGCGGCCACAGCTACACGTACATCGAAGCCGGTTTCGCCCGGCTCGACCAGGAGTTGCCGGCGCCGCCGGACCTGGAGATCGACGACATCGAAGCCGGCGGCTTCTACGTCGCAGGTTCGGCGGAGGTCGCGCCGTCGATCCACGTGTTCGGCGCCTACCGCAAGGGCGACGACGACGTGGGCATCTCGCTGCCGATGGGCGGTGGGGAAATCGCGAGCGCAAGCGTCGACATGTCGCAGGGCGTGCTCGGCGCGGGTTGGCACCACGATCTGCGCGAGCGCACCGACCTGGTCGCCGAACTGAGCTGGCTGCGCACGAAGATCGACGTCAAGGACGACGATCAGGGCGCGGAGGAAGGCGACGACGTACGCGTGGCCGTCGGCGTGCGCCATCTCATCGCCGACAACGTCGAGCTGTGGGTGAAAGGCAACTACACCGACGGCGACGTCTACGACGGCGCCTTCAGCGCGAGCGCCGGCCTCCAGTACAAGCTCACCCGCAACTGGGGCCTGGTGGCCGAGGTCGAAGGCGGTGGCGATGCGTCGCTGCTCGGCGTCGGCGTGCGCGCGAGCTTCTGATCGCGACTTCGCTGAAACGAAAAACCCGGCCGAGGCCGGGTTTTTCCATGGTGCGTCGGGCGTCCGTCAGCCGAACAGGTTGCGCGGATATTCCGGCTTCTGTTCGCGCGAGAGCAGAAGCTTGAGGCCCTCGCCCGGCGTGAGGTCGCCGTGCAGTACCGACTGCACCGCGCTGGAGATCGGCAGCTCGATGCCGTGACGCTCCGCCTGGCGCATCACCTCGTCGGCGGTCTGCACCGATTCGACGACCTGGCCGATCTCGCGCACGGCGTCCTCGATCGACTGGCCGCGGCCGAGCGCGAGGCCCAGGCGACGGTTGCGCGACAGGTCGCCGGTACAGGTGAGCACCAGATCGCCGAGGCCGGCCAGGCCCATCAGCGTTTCGGCCTTGCCGCCGATCGCATGGTTGAGGCGCAGCATCTCGTTGAGGCCGCGGGTGATGAGCCCCGCGCGGGCGTTGAGGCCCAGCTGCATGCCGTCGGCGACGCCGGTGGCGACCGCGAGCACGTTCTTCATCGCGCCGCCGAGTTCGGCGCCGAGCATGTCGTTGCCGGTGTACGCGCGGAAGGCGGGCCCGTGCAGCGCGTCGGCGACGGACTGCGCGAACGAGGCGTCGTTGCCGTGCACCGTCAGCGCGGTCGGCAGGCCCTGCGCGACTTCCTTCGCGAACGACGGGCCCGTCACGACCGCCAGCGGCACGTCGGGACCGAGCACGTCCTCGGCGACTTCATGCAGGAACCGCCCGCTGCCCGGTTCGAAGCCCTTCGTCGCCCACGCCACGCCGGCGTGCGCCGGACGATGCGGCGCGAGCTTGCGCAGGGTTTCGGCGAAGGCGTGCGACGGCACGACCACCAGGACGAAGTCGGCGCCCTTCAGCGCCGCGACCAGGTCGGTGGTCGCGCGCAGCGACGCCGGCAACGGAATGCCGGGGAGGTAGCGCGGGTTCTCGTGGCGGTGTTCGATGGCCTCGATGCCATCGGCATCGCGACCCCACAGCACGGTCGGATGACCGTGCCGTGCGATCAGGGCCGCCAGGGCGGTGCCCCAGGAGCCCGCGCCGAGGACCGCGACGTTCGGAAGTGCGTTCGCTTCCATGCCGCGGGCGCGATCAGGCGTTGCCGGCGGTCTCGGCGTCGGCCAGACCCGACTGCTGCTGCGCGGCGCGCTGGCGGAGGCCTTCGGCGTACAGCGCGTCGAAGTTGATCGGCTGCAGGTAGAACGGCGGGAAGCCGCCGGCCTGGATCAGGTCGCTGATCAGCTGGCGCGTGTACGGGTACAGGACGTTCGGGCAATGCGTGCCGAGCATCGCGTCCAGCGTCTGCGCGTCGAAGCCGACCAGGCCGAACACGCCGGCCTGCTTCACTTCGGCCACGTACAGGGTCTTCTCGTTGGCCGAGCAGGTCAGGGTGATGCCGAGGACGACCTCGAAGGCGTTCTCGTTCAGGCGCTGCACGCTCTGGTTAAGGTTCATCTGCAGCTGCGGCTGGGCCTGCTCGTTGAAGATCGCCGGACCGCCCGGAACTTCGAAGGAGACGTCCTTGACGTAGATCTTCTCGACGGTGAACGCCGGGCCGTTGGTTTCGGCGGACGCGGCATTGCCGTTGACGTTTTCTTCGGACATCTCTCGTGCTCCAAGCGTTGAAATAGCGGTAAGTGGTCGATTATGGCACGCGTTCACGACGTGCCCTGCTGTTCAGAATGCGCGGGCGACAAGGCCCCGACGAGCCGCGAAAGGCTGTCCCCGGAACCGGTGTTGGGGCACGTGGGGCCCCGATCAACCCCGCAACGCGCGGCAAAGTCTCGCGCGTCAGGCGCGGCCCTTCACCAGCGGAAGATCGGCCGCCTGCCAGGCGCCGATGCCGCCGTCGAGCCAGTAGACGTTCTTGAAGCCGGCCTTCTTCAGGCGCTTGGCGGCGTCGCCCGAGCCCTGGCCGTTGCGGCACACGACCACGACCGGCAGCTCCCTGGCGTTGGCCAGCAGCTTGCTTTCCGGATCGAACTGGCTGGGCTGCACCGACTTGCTGCCGGCGATGTGGCCCTTCTCGAAGTCGCTGCTGGCCGACAGGTCGATCACCAGCGCGTTCTCGCGGTTCATCAGGCCCGTCAGTTCGGCCGGACGCAGCGCCTTGTAGCCGCGGAACAGGCGCGCGATTTCGGTGTAGAGGATCGCCAGCGTCAGGCCGACGAGTGCGAGCGAGAGGTAGAGGTGGCGCTCGGCGAAGGCCAGCAGGTCTTGGAAAGTCACGGCATCACGACAGGCGGAAAACGGGGGGCGATTGTCGCAAAAAAGCCGGGAAGCCGTTTCCCGGCGTTACTCGCCTTCCCACAGGTCCGGCATGCCCGACATCAGCCACCAGTTCTTCGTGGCCTCGTCCCAGCGCCATTCCTCGCGGTAGCGGACGGTGCGCTCGGCCTGGGTGTGGCGGTTCATCACGCCGATCTCGATGTCGCGCAGTGCCACGCCGCCCTTCTTGTCGGCGGAGCTGCTGCGCTCGCGATAGGCGGTGATCTGCACCTGTTCGAAGCGCTTGAGTTCCAGGTCGGACACCGGATGCGCCTCGCGGTAGCCGGGTTCGATCAGGCTCAGCGCGCCTTCGAAATCGCCCCAGCGGATCGCGCCGGACCAGGCGTACTGGTTGGCCTGGAGCTGGTCCATCTTGCTCCGGGCGAAGGCGGGCGTCGCGGCGGCGAACAGCAGCGCCAGCACGGCCAGCAGCAGGGTCTTGGTCAGGCGCATCGCGGTCCCCTCGGTTCGAGCGCCCATGCTAGCGGCTCATCGCACCGGCCGCGCGGGGCTTGGCGATGGCGACATAGCGGGCGGTGAACTCGGTCGCGATTCCGCCGTCGGGCAGCTTCGCGCGGGCGATGAGCCCGATGCGCGCGCGGCCGCGTTCGCGCAGGGTGGCGATGAAACCGGGCCATGCGCTGTCGGGCGCGAGCTCGGCCTCCACGTCCAGATCGGCGAACAGCGGGGCGAGGTAGCGGATCTGGCTGTCGGCGACGAACACCTCCGCCTCCAGGCCGGCCTCTTCGACGTGCAGCGACACCAGGCCCCACGACGCCAGCGTCATCATCGACGCGAGACTGCCGCCGAACGCGCATCCCTTGTCGTTGACGTGCGTGGACAGCGGCGCGTGCAGGCGCAGGCGATGGCCGTCGTAACCGGCGACGGTCACGTCCATCGCGGCGACCGGCGGCATCGACTGGTAGTGATGGTGCAGGCGGGCGAGCGCGTCGGCGTGTTCGTGATCGAAAGCGTGCGGATCGGAAGTCATGCGGCAGCCGGGGATGGGGGAAGCGCGGGACGGCTATGCTGGTGCGATGCCCGAACCCGCGACGCCCGGATGGTACGTGATCTCGCTGCGCGCCCGCGGCGAGCACGCGCCGATGCGCGCTGCAGCCGCTGCCGTGGGCGCCGGCGTGATCGCCCTCTCGCCCTGGCGGCTGCATCTGCGCGATGACGCCGCAACAAGCGACCGCCTCGCGCAGGCGCTCGCCGCGCCGCGCGTGGTCGTCACCAGCCCCGTCGCGGTGCGCGCCGCGAAGCGACTCCAGCCCCTGCGCGCGCTGCCGGGACAACGGTGGTTCGCCGTCGGCGAAGGCACCGCAATCGCCTTGCGGCGTGGCGGTGTCGCGGAGGTGGAAGCGCCGCAGCGCATGGACAGCGAAGGCCTGCTGTCGCTGCCCGGCCTGGCCGAGCTTCGGGGCGAAACGATCGGCTTCATCACCGCGCCGGGTGGCCGCGGCGTGCTCATCCCCGCGCTGGAAGCACGCGGTGCGCACGTGATCCGCGCCGACGTGTACGAGCGCATCGCCGTGGCGCCGTCGCCGCGCTCGATCGCGCAACTGGCGCGGCTCGATGCGCCGGCGAAGCTCGTGCTCTCCAGCGGCGAAGCCCTCCAGCTCGTGCTCGATGCGATTCCCGAACCCCTGCGCGAACGCCTGCGTCAGGTGCAGGCGATCGCCGCCAGCGAACGGCTGGCGGACCTCGCGCGCAGTTACGGCTTCACCGACATCGTCGTCGCGCGCAGCGCACGTCCGGTCGACCTGATCGCCGCGGCAGCGGGCACGTCCGGGCAGTGACGCACGTCGCCTTCCGGTAGCATGGCGCCCTCCGCTTTGCCGAGTTCGTCGAGTCAGCCGTGTCCGACAACCCCGCCCCGACCGCGCCTCCCGTCCGCCGTTCCCATGGCTGGATCGCGTGGCTGATCGTCGTCGCGATGGCGCTCGTCGCCGGCGCCTGGGGATGGACGCAGTGGCAGGCGCGTAGCGCGCGCGAGAGCGAACAACAGGCCGACGCCGGGCAGCGTCTGGACGCGCTGGAAGGCCGCATCGACGCGATCCGTCGCGACCAGCGCTCGCAGCTGCAGCGCCTGCAGCAGGCCGACGCGACCAACCGCGTGCTGCGCGATGAAGTGCTCGGCATCGGCCAGCGTTCGTCGCTGATCGAAGACACCGTGTCGAAACTCGCCGATCCCGACCGCCATGGCGAACAGGCGCTGCGCCTGGACGAAGCCGAGCTGCTGCTCAACATGGCGCAGCAGCGCCTGTTGATCGCCGGCGACCTCGACGGCGCGCGCCGCGCCTACGTGCTGGCCGGCAACGTGCTCGACGGCATCGACGATCCCGCCTATCTCAGCCTGCGCCAGACGCTGCAGCAGGAGCGCGCCGGTGTCGACGCGCTCGGCACCGAACCGCGCGTGCGCGCGATGGCGGAGCTGGACGCGTTCGCGCAGACGATCAGCACCGCGCCGGTGGAAGCGCATTCGAACGTGCCCGTCGATGCGCCCTGGTGGCGACGCGCGTTCGCCACGCTCATCGACGTGCAGCCCAGCGATCGCACCGTCGCCGTGCAGCCGGCCGATCGCATCGCCGCGGCGTCGGGGTTGCAGCTGGAGATCTCGCTCGCGCGCGCCGCCGCAGAACGCCGCGATGAAGCGGGGTTCCGCACCGCGCTGCAACGTGCCGAAGGCTGGATGACGCGACTGTGGCCGCCGTCGCCGATGCTCGACAGGCAGCGCGCGCAGTTGCGCCAGATCGCCGCGCGCGAGCTTTCACTTTCGCTTCCGACGCTGGGCAGCACACTGCAGCAGCTGCGCCAGCTGCGCGCGGCCGGTTGATCGCCGAGCGCAGGCGCGCGCTGCCGCATCCCGGCGGCACGCACGAAAACATCGACGACCCCGCGACAAGGAGCCGCCCATGAACCTGTTCCGCAACGTGCTGTTCTGGATCGTGCTGGCGCTGGTCGGCGCGCTCGTCGCGCAGTTGCTGGTGCTCGATCCGGGCTACGTGCTCGTGCGCTACGGCGGCAACGACTACACCACCAACGTGCCGAAGGCGATCGCGTTGCTGGTGGTCGCGATTGCGCTGCTGTGGGTGGTGTGGAAACTGGCGACGCTGCCGTTCGTGGCGATGCGCCGGCACCGCGCCCGGCAATCGCGCGCGCGACTGATCGACGGCTTCGACGCCGTGCATCGCGGCGAATGGAGCCGCGCGGAAAAGCTGCTCGAGCAGGCCGCGCAGGAACCCGACGCGCTCGCCGTCGGCCGCATCGGTGCCGCGCGCGCGGCGTGGGCGCGTGGCGATGAAGCCGCGGCACGCGCGCATCTGAGCGCGATCGGCACGGCGAATCCCGCATCGCGCGCCATCGCCGACGCCGAATTCGCGATGACGCAGGGCCGCGCGAGCGACGCGTTGTCCATCCTCGACGCGCCCTCCGCCACGCCGCTGCCGCCGCGCGGGCTGGTGCTGCGTGGCGAGGCCCTTGCCTCGCTCGGTCGCAGTGGCGAGGCGTACGGCACGCTGGGCGCGTTGCGCCAGCAGCAGGCGTTGTCAGACGAGCGCCTTGGCGCGCTGGAAGCGCAATGGGCTGCGGCGTCGCTGCGCGAAGCGGCCGACGCGAACGTGCTGGCCGATCGCTGGGAAGCGCTGCCCAAGCCGCTACGCAACGATCCCGCCACCGTCGCCGCCTACGCCGAACGCGCCGCCGCGATGCGCTGGGACGAAGCGGCGGCGAAAAGCATCGAGCAGGCGCTGGACGCGCGCTGGGACGAATCGCTGGCCGCGCTGTACGGCCGCCTGCCGGTGAACCGCTACGAGCACCGTCGCGCGACCGCCGAACGCTGGCTGCAGGCGCATCCGGCGAGCCCCGCGCTGCTGCTCACGCTGGCCCGCCTGACGCGTGCGCAGGGCCAGTGGCCGCAGTCGGAGCAGTACCTGCACCGCGCGCTGGCGCAGGGCGCCAACAGCGAAGCGTGGGAAGAACTCGGCGACGGTTTCGTGATCGGCGGGGAAGAGAAGCTCGCGCGCCACTGCTACGCCAACGCGCTGCGTGCCGCGCGCGGCGAAGCGACGCAGCCGCTGCCCGGGCGCGACATGCGGCAGACGATCTTCGACCAGGCGGTGGTGGAAGAGCGCGACGCGCACGGCGTCCCGCGGCTGCGCGAGTAACGCGACACCGCCGCTCCTGCAGCCCGGGCAAGCGACGCGCCCCCGGGTGAACGTTGACGGCGTCCCGGGTGCGCTTCGCTCACCCGGGCTACAACCGCCAAACGGCGCCGCTCACCGCGCCCGATAGAACGCCGGCAACGTCGAAAGGAACTCATCGCCCGCGCCGCGGAAGCGCGTGTAGTTCTCGCCGATGCGCGTCACCACCAGCAGGCGGGACCCGAGGATGCCGACGATCACGCTCGCAACGATCACGCCCAGCCCTGCGAGCGACAACGGAACCAGCTCGCGCGCCGCGCCCACGCCGATCGCAAGCACGCCCAGTAACGCGCCGCCGAAGGCGATCGCCAGGCTCGCGCGCCGGCGCTGCCGGTGGCGCGCGCACAGGCCCAGCGTCACCGGCGTGCGACGACGCACGAACACCGCGATGACGAGATAGAGCAGCAGCCCGAGGAACACCACCAGGTACAGCGCCGGGTGGTGCCAGTAGAAACGCGCGTGGCGCATCGGCAATTCGGCCGGCTCGTTGCACTTGATGCAGCGGCCGGGCAGCGTGCAGCCGGGACGCACCACC
This sequence comes from Lysobacter auxotrophicus, assembly GCF_027924565.1. NCBI lineage: Bacteria > Pseudomonadati > Pseudomonadota > Gammaproteobacteria > Lysobacterales > Lysobacteraceae > Lysobacter > Lysobacter auxotrophicus. The sequence goes on along the minus strand of NZ_AP027041.1, from coordinate 4,095,601 downwards.
AGGTCCTTGCCGTCGCGCCAGCAGTCGCCACCGACTTCCGCGGACAGCGCTTCGCTCAGCCGCGACATGGGCGGCTGGTACGGATTCAACGTCCCCATCGATTTCCCCTTCGAAAACCGCAGTGCCAGCGCACACGCCCGCTGGGAGCGTTCGCGGACCTTCCTGCCGGCGGTGTCCCCACACCGCCCGGTCCGCGTGCCGATCCTAGGGGGAGTGCGAACTGCGTTCCAGTTTTCGGGGGTGCCGTTCGTCGGAGCCCGACGAACGGACGGCGCGCGTCGGAGCCGACGAACGGAGACGCGTTCTAGAGCGACGAACCGCTCGCGAACGTCAGCGTTCGAGGATCGCCACCACGCCCATGCCGCCTGCGGTGCAGATCGACACCAGGCAGCGGCCGCCGCCGCGCTGCTTCAACTCCTTCGCGGCCGTGGCGACGATGCGCGCGCCGGTCGCGGCGAACGGGTGCCCCGCCGCCAGCGACGAGCCGTTCGGGTTGATCCTGGCCACGTCGATGCGGCCCATCGGCGCGTCCAGGCCCAGGCGGCCCTTGCAGTAGTCCTCGCTCTCCCACGCGCGCAGCGTGCACAGCACCTGCGCGGCGAAGGCTTCGTGGATCTCGTAGAAGTCGAAGTCCTGCAGCGTCAGGCCGTTGCGCTTCAGCATCTCCGGCACCGCGACCGTCGGCGCCATCAGCAGGCCTTCGCCGTGCACGAAGTCGACCGCGGCGACCTGCGCGTCGCGCAGGTAGCACAGCGGTTCCAGCCCGTGCGAGCGCGCCCATTCGTCCGAGGACAGCAGGCACGCCGCCGCGCCGTCGGTGAGCGGCGTCGAATTGCCCGCGGTGAGCGTGCCGCGGCCGGAGGTCTTGTCGAAGGCCGGCTTCAGCGAGGCCAGTTTTTCCAGCGTGCTGTCGGCGCGCAGGATGTTGTCGCGCGCGACGCCGCGGAAGCTCACGACCAGGTCGTTGAAGAAGCCGCGCTCGTACGCCGCGGCGAGCTTGAGGTGCGAGGACAGCGCCCATTCGTCCTGCGAATCGCGCGAGATGTTCCACTGCTTGGCCATGTCCTCGCAGTGCTCGCCCATCGACTTGCCGGTGCGCGGTTCGGCCACGCCGGGGAACTCCGGCTTGAGTTCGCGCAGGTGGAAGCCCTTGAACGCCGACAGCTTGTCGCGCGGCGTCTTGGCGCGCGCGGCTTCCAGCAGGCGGTGGCGCAGCTTGCGGCCGTAGACGATCGGCACGTCGGAGGTCGTGTCCGACCCGCCGCCCACGCCGACGTCGATCTGCCCGGCGGCGATCTTGTTGCCAATGGTGATGATCGAATCCAGCGACGTGCCGCACGCGCGCTGCAGCGTGATGCCCGGCGTCAGCGGCGACAGACCCGACGACAGCGCGGCTTCGCGGCCGAGGTTCCAGTCGCTGGAGTGCTTGATCACCGCGCCCATCGCGACTTCGCCCAGCTGCTGGCCGTGCAGGCCGAACTTCTCGACCAGCGCGCCGAGCGTGCGCACGGACATGCCGAGGTTCCCGACGTCCGAATAGGCGGTGTTCTGGCGGCAGAACGGGATTCGGACGCCGCCGAGCACGGCAACGGGACGGGCAGGACGCATCGCTACACCTCGCGAAAAACTCGGATAGGGGGAAGTCGCCGGGGCCTTTACACCCGGGCGGGCATAATGGCTCCGAAGTGTACCGCCGCCTCCCGCGGGCGACCACACGCCACCGTATCCTCGATACCGGAAGCCATGAATCCAGCGCAGATCGCCATGCCCACGCCCCCCGCCAGCCTCCACGTCCTCGGGGCGCTCGCCCTGGAACTGCGCGGCGACGCGCCGGTGCACCGGCAGGCGCTGGCGCAGGCCGAAGTGGGCGCGCTCGCGGAGCTGATCGCGGCCGATCTCGCCCGTTTCGCTCCGGAAGCCGCCTCGCTGGACCTCATCACCGTGGGCGCGCATTACGACCCGGTCGAACTGTTGCGCCCGGGCTGGCCGCTGCATCGCGAACTCGACCAGCTCGCCGCCCGTGCCCCGCGCGCCGGCGTCGCGCCGGAGGCGGGGCGCGTCATCGCCTTCGGTGCGCACGAAGCGCAGCTTCCCGGCGCGCTATCGCCGTCGACCGACCACCTCGGCGGCCCATTCCGCCTCGTGCCCTTCGTGCTGGGCGGCAGCGAAGCCGTCGCCGCGCGAGTGGGCGAGGCGTTCGAACGCGAGCTGCTGGAGCGCGGCATGGCCGGCGCGGCGACCGCGCTGGCCGCGCAGCAGGCGTTCGGCGTGCAGGTCGAACACGCGCGCTATCTCACGGTGCACGACCTCGCCGCGATGATGGCCATGCAGTACGACCACGCCGGCCTCGCCGAACTGTGGCCGCTGCTGGAAACCGCACTGCTGCAGCCCGAAGGCGAACACTGGCTCGACGCTCCGCCGGAACCGCTGGTGCACTACGCCGAAGGCGAGGCGCGCATTGCGATGTTCGAACCGCGCGCGTGGAAGACGCGCTACGCGACCGAAGCGCCGTGCGACACACCCGAATGCCGCGCGCGGCTTGAACAGCAGCACCGTCATTTCCAGGCGCGGCAGCGGCAGATCGCCGCGGTGCTGGGGGCGCATGGCATTCCGGTGAACTTCGTGCATTGCACGGACGAGGGGCGCGCGGCGTTGGCGTGATAGAGACGGAAGTCCTTTCTGATCGTCATCCCGGCGAAGGCCGGGACCCAGGCCCGTAACACTGCGGACCCAGGACCGTAACGCTGCGGCGCTCTGTTGCCGGTGACCCACCCCACCGTCATTCCAGCGAAGGCTGGAACCCATTTGCTGTTGCAGTTGCTGTTGCTGTTGCTGTTGCTGTGGCAGTGGCAGTGGCAGTGGCAGTGGCAGTGGCAGTGGCAGTGGCAGTGGCTGTGGCTGTGGCGGTTGTGATTGCAGTTGCTTCACTGTGGTTCTCGCCGCTCGCCCCCGCTCTTGATCGTCATCCCCGCGAGGCGGGGATCCAGGGACGTTCCACGCGTTCCCGTAATCCTTCAACTCTGAAGAAGAATCACCATCACGAGCAAAGCGCCGCGCGTTTGTAGCCCGGGTAAGCGAAGCGCACCCGGGACGCGATCACCTTCCCATCCCGGATGCGCTTCGCTTACCGGAACTACACGAGCAGATGGGTTCCAGCTTTCGCTGGAATGACGGTGATTTGGTTCACCGGCGCCAGAGTGCCCGTGCGTTACGGGCCTGGATCCCGGCCTTCGCCGGGATGACGACGCTCAGGAATAAAGGTCGTACCTTGCGGACCGGCAATAACCCGAATGCGCTTCGGTTTCCCGAGCTACACATGCAGATGGGTTCCAGCTTTCGCTGGAATGACGGTGATTTGGTCAACACCGCTCAGCCCAGCAGCAACCGTGCGATCCCCGCCGCCGCCTCGCGGCCTTCGTACGCCGCGGTCACGACGAGGTCCGCCCCGCGCACGCCATCGCCGCCGGCGAACACACGCGGGTTCGTCGTCTGGAACGGCAGCGCCGCGGCTTCGCGGGAGGCACGCCGCGACGCGCACCCCGAGGCCGGCTGCGTCACGCGGATGCGCCCGTTCCGTTCCAGCTCGATGCCGTGCGCCGACAGCCATTGCGGCGGATCGGGCTGGAAGCCGAAGGCGATGATCACCACGTCGGCGGCCAGCACCGATTCGCTACCGGGCACGATCTCCGCATTGCGGCGACCCAGTGCATCCGGTTCACCCAGCCGCGTTTCGGCGACGCGCACGCCGGTGACCTCGCCGTCCTCACCGAGCAACGCCAGCGGTTGGCGGTTGAAGAGGAACTGCACGCCTTCCTCGCGCGCGTTGGCGACTTCGCGCGCCGAGCCGGGCATGTTCGCTTCGTCGCGACGGTACGCGCACGTCACGCGCGAGGCACCCAAACGCACCGCGCTGCGCACGCAATCCATGCCGGTGTCGCCACCGCCGAGCACCACCACGCGCTTGCCGTGCAGCTCCGGGAGCGCGACGCGGTCTTCCCAGCCGGCAATCGGCTTGCCCTGCGCTTCGTCGTCGCCGTGCACCAGCCGCCCGTTGTGCACCAGGAACGGCAGCGCCGGCAGCACTCCCGTCAGGTCCTGCCCGGGCAATCCGCCGTCGGTATAGCGGTAGCTGCCCAAGCCCAGGAACACCGCGTCGAACTGCGCGAGAAGATCATCGAGCCCGATATCGCGGCCGATCTCCACGCCGAGACGGAACTGCACGCCCATGCTTTCGAGCACGTCGCGACGCGTCGCCAGCACCGACTTCTCCAGCTTGAAACTGGGAATGCCGAAGTGGAGCAGGCCGCCGATCTGTTCGTAGCGATCGAACACCACCGCCTCGATGCCCGCGCGCGCGAGTCGATCGGCGCACGACAGGCCCGCAGGGCCCGCGCCGATCACCGCGACACGCTTGCCGGTGGATGCGACTTTCGAAAGGTCCGGCCGCCAACCGTCCGCGAGTGCGCGGTCGGCGATGTACTTCTCCACCGCGCCGATGGTCACTGCGCCGAAGCCGTCGTTGAGCGTGCAACTGCCTTCGCACAGGCGATCCTGCGGGCACACGCGGCCGCAGATTTCCGGTAGTGGATTGGTTTCGTGCGCGAGCGTCGCGGCCTCGTTGATGCGGCCTTCGCGCGCGAGTTCCAGCCAGTTCGGGATGTAGTTGTGCAGCGGGCATTTCCAGCTGCAGTACGGGTTGCCGCAGTCCAGGCAGCGGCTGGCCTGGTGCTTGGCCTCGGCTTCGCCGAAGCGGCCGTAGAGTTCGCCCCAGTCGCCGCCGCGGCGCAGTTCCAGTGGAATGCGCGACGGCATCTGCCGGGGCGTCTCGCGAAAGGCGAACACGGGCCGGCTTCCTTTAAGCATGTTGCTGTCCATCTTGCTCACATCGCACTCCGGTACTCGACTGGCGCCCCTGCACGCAGGGGCGAGGAGCGACGCTTGCGCGCCATGGCGCGCCTCGTGATGAACGCCTGCACGCGCGGGCAAAAGCGCTGGGTCGATGGACGCATCACGCGGCCCTCCGCAGATTCTCCGCCAGCGACTCCAGGCTCGCCGCCTTCGGTTTCACCAGCCAGAACTTGCCGAGGAAGTCGCGCATCTCGTCGAGGATCTTCCGCGCCCACACGCTGCCGGTGAGCTGCACGTGCGTTTCCAGCAGCTCGCGCAGGTGCGAGCGATGGTTCTCGAAACCATCGGAGGCGATGCGCAGGATGTCGATGAGCTCGTGGTTGTAGCGATCGACGAAATCGCGCTCGGTGTCGAGCACGTACGCCATGCCGCCGGTGAAGCCCGCGCCGAAGTTCAGGCCCGTGCGGCCGAGCACCGCGACCACGCCGCCGGTCATGTACTCGCAGCAGTGATCGCCGGCGCCTTCCACCACTGCCGTCGCGCCGGAGTTGCGCACGCCGAAGCGCTCGCCCGCGCGGCCGGCCGCGTACAACTCGCCGCCCGTCGCGCCGTACAGGCAGGTGTTGCCGATGATCGGCGTCTCGTGCGCGGTGAAGCGCGCGCCCATCGGCGGCCGGATCACGATGCGTCCGCCCGCCATGCCCTTGCCGACGTAATCGTTGGCCTCGCCATGCAGTTCGAATTGCAGGCCGCCCGCGGTGAACGCGCCGAAACTCTGGCCGGCGGTGCCGTCGAAGCGCAGCGAAATCGGCACGTCGCTCATGCCGCGATCGCCATGCAGTCGCGCGATGCGACCGGACAACCGCGCGCCGATGCTGCGATCGGTGTTGCGGATCGTGTACGTGTACGCACCGCCGCGCTTGCTCGCGATGGGCTCGGCGAGATCGACGTCGAGTTGCGCGGCAAGCCCCGTGGCATCCGCCGACGGCTGCGGCACGCCGCAGTGTCCGCCATGCGCGAGGCCGTTGCCGGCGAGCAGCGGCGCCAGGTCGAGACGGTGCTGCCGCTCGCCATCGCCTTCCAACTGCTTCAGCAGATCGGTGCGGCCGACGAGTTCGCCCAGCGACGCAACGCCCAGCTGCGCGAGCCACACGCGCACTTCCTCGGCGAGCAGGCGGAAGAAGTTCTCCACGCGATCGGGCAGGCCGGTGAAGTGGTCGCGGCGCAGCGCGTCGTCCTGCGTCGCCACGCCCGTCGCGCAGTTGTTGAGATGGCAGATGCGCAGGTATTTGCAGCCCAATGCGATCATCGGCGCCGTGCCGAAGCCGAAGCTTTCCGCGCCGAGCAGCGCGGCTTTCACCACGTCGAGGCCGCTCTTCAGCCCGCCGTCGGTCTGCAGGATCACGCGCTCGCGCAGGTCATTGGACACCAGCGCCTGCCGCGCTTCGGACAACCCCAGCTCCCACGGCGTGCCGGCGTAGCGGATTGACGAGATCGGGCTCGCGCCCGTGCCGCCGTCGTGGCCGGAAATCGTGATCAGGTCCGCGCCGGCCTTCGCGACGCCCGTGGCGATCGTGCCCACGCCCGCATGCGACACAAGCTTCACGGACACCAGCGCCTGCGGATTGACCTGCTTGAGGTCGAAGATCAGCTGCGCGAGGTCTTCGATCGAATAGATGTCGTGGTGCGGCGGCGGCGAAATCAGCCCGATGCCCGGCATCGCGTAGCGCAGGCGCGCGATGAGTTCGTTGACCTTGTGGCCCGGCAGCTGACCGCCCTCGCCGGGCTTGGCGCCCTGCGCGACCTTGATCTGCAGCACTTCCGCGTTGACCAGGTATTCGGGCGTGACGCCAAAACGGCCCGATGCGATCTGCTTGATCTTCGAGACCTTGTCCGTGCCGTAACGCGCCGGATCCTCGCCGCCTTCGCCGGAATTGCTGCGCCCGCCGAGCCGGTTCATCGCGATCGCCAGCGCTTCGTGCGCTTCCGGCGACAGCGCGCCCAGGCTCATCGCGGCCGAATCGAAGCGGCGCACGATGGCCGACACGGGTTCGACGTCCTCGAGCGCAATCGCGCTCGCGTTCGACGTGTCGACCTCGAGCAGGTCGCGCAGCGCGGCGGTCGGGCGCTCGTTCACCGCGGCCGCGTAGCGCAGCCAGTCGTTCCAGTCGCCGGTGGAGACCGCGCGCTGCAGGTTCATCACGACGTCGGGGTTGAACAGGTGGTATTCGCCGCCAGGCGTGTATTTCAGCAGGCCGCCGATGTTCGGAAGCGCGTTCGCGTTCCATGCATGGTCGGCGAGCGCCTGCGCGTCGTCCTGCAATTCCGCGAACCCCGCGCCGCCGATGCGCGACGGCGTGCCGGCGAAACACAGGTCGACCACTTCGCGATCCAGCCCGACGATCTCGAACAGCCGCGCGCCGCGGTAGCTGCCGATGGTGCTGATGCCCATCTTCGAGATGATCTTCAGCAGGCCCTTCTTGATGCCGCGCCGGTAGCTGCGGCCGATCTCCGCGACCTGCCCGTGCTTGGTCTTGAGGATGCCGCGCACGCCCAGGTCGTGCAGCGTCTGGTACGCGAGGTACGGGTACACCGCCGTCGCGCCGACACCGATCAGGCACGCGAAATGATGCGGATCGCGCGCGGTGCCGGTTTCGATGATGAGGTTGGATTCGCAACGCAACCCCGCCCGCACCAGGTGCTGGTGCACCGCGCCCGTGGCGAGCAGCGCGTGCGCCATCAGGCGGCCTTCGACCGGGTAGCGATCGCTCAGCACCAGCAGCACCTTGCCTTCGCGCGTCGCGGCTTCGGCTTCGACGCAGATGCGCTCCAGCGCCGCCTTGAGGCCTTCTTCGGGCGCGTAATGCAGGTGGATCAGCGCGTGCGCGTGCTCGTACTGCTCCATCGCCAGCATCTGCCGCAACTTGCGCTGCGACAGCACGGGCGAATTCAGATGGATGTGGTCGACGTTGCCGGGGCCGTCGACGAAGACGTTGCCCTCGCGGCCGAGCTGCGTCGCCAGCGACATCACGCAGTCCTCGCGCAGCGGGTCGATCGGCGGGTTGGTCACCTGCGCGAACGCCTGGCGGAACTGGTCGTACAGCGGGCGCACCTGCTGGCTCAGCACCGCCATCGGCACGTCGTCGCCCATCGAACCGACCGCTTCCTGCTCGGTCTCCGCCAGCGGGCGCAGCACCTGCTCGCGCTCCTCGCGTGTGAGCTGGAACAGCTTCTGGAAGCGCGTCAGCGTCTCGGTGTCGAACGGTTCGGCGGCAAGCGCCGGATCGATCAGCTCGGTCTGCAGGTAGGTCATGCCCTGCTTGAGCCAGCGCTTGTACGGCGCGCGCGCGCGGTTGATGCGGTCGATCGCGTCCGAATCGAGCACCTCGCCGAGGTACAGGTCGACCGCGATCATCTCGCCGGGGCCGAGTTTGCCCTTGGCCTCGATCTCCTCCGCCGGGCGCTCCCACACGCCGGCTTCCGACGCGATGAGGAAATGCCGGTCGCGCGTGCGCATCCAGCGTGCCGGGCGCAGGCCGTTGCGGTCGAGCGTGCACGCGGCATAGCGGCCATCGACGGTCACGATGCCCGCCGGGCCGTCCCACGGCTCGGTGTTGAGCGCGTAGTACTCGTAGAACGCGGCCAGATCCGCATCCTTGTATTCCAGCGACTGCGTCGCCGGCGGGATCAGGATGCGCATCGCCTTCAGCAGGTCCATGCCGCCGGCCTGCAGCAGCTCGAGCATGTTGTCGAGCGATTGCGAATCCGAGCCGTCCATCGTGATGACCGGATCGAACTCGGTCAGCTCCAGGGTCGGCGTGCGCCACACGTGCGCGCGCGCCTGCGCCCACGCACGGTTGCCGGAAATCGTGTTGATCTCGCCGTTGTGCGCGAGCAGGCGGAACGGCTGCGCAAGCGGCCAGCGCGGCGTGGTGTTGGTCGAGAAACGCTGGTGGAACACGACCACGCTTGCGGCGAGGTCGCTGCGTTGCAGGTCCGGATACAGCTGCGACAGCCGGTTCGGCAGCACCATGCCCTTGTAGCCGATGCTCGCGGTGGACAGGCTGACGACGTAGAAGTCGGGAAGATCGCGCAGGCGCTGCTCGGCGCGGCGGCGCGCGAGGAACAGCGAACGCTGGAAGCTGGCGGCGTCGAACGCGCCCGCGGGCTTCACGAAGAGCTGTTGGATGCGCGGCATCGTGCGCTTTGCGAGTTCGCCGCAGGCGTCCAGATCGACCGGCACCTTGCGCCAGCCGGCGACTTCCACGCGTTCGCGCTGGAGCTGCGTGGCGAACTCGTCCTTCGCGCGCGCGGCATCGCCTTCGTCATGCGGCAGGAACACCAGGCCCGAGGCGTAATGCGCGCCCAGCGCGATGTTCGACTCGCGTGCCAGCGCGCGCAGGAAGGCATCCGGTTGCCGGATCAGCAGGCCGCAACCGTCGCCGCTGAGGCCGTCCGCCGCGATGCCGCCGCGATGCGTCATGCGCACCAGCGCCTCGATCGCGCGATCGACGATGGCGCGGCTGGGCGCATCGTCGAGCTGCGCGATCAGGCCGAAGCCGCACGCATCGCGCTCGTCGCGCGGGTCGTAGAGGCCGACGGGATCGGGACGGACCTGCTGCTGCATCGTCGCTCCATCGCGGATTTCACCGCTGGGTTGCTGTGCGAAACACGACAACGAACCTGGCAAACGCACTCTCGAGGCCAGGATTGCGGCGACGACGAAGGCGGTCCGCTTGCGCGGTCCGGCCTGCCTCACCACCCTGGTTCAACCGACTAAATCACACTTTGTGCGCTGCGGCAATTTGTCTTCGGCGATACCGTCGGAATCGCGCGTGCAGGTGTTCAAGTGCCTGATCGCGCGGAGAAAAGTGCGCGACATGCGCAAGCGTTTGGTAACGGGTGAAACCATTCGCGCAAGCGGTGCGCGCGATGCTTTGGTAGCCCGGGTAAGGCCGGAGGCCGCACCCGGGGAACTCGCGTCATGGGCGTGCGGACGCAAGTCCCGGGTGCGCTTCGCTTACCCGGGCTACAAGAGCGGCGAGCGGAGGAAGGAGAAATCGAAGCGCTAAACTTCCCGCCTTTCCCCGAACCCACCCGGCCCCCGTGACCGACACCGCTCCCGCAGGGGCGCGCCGCCGCGCCGCGCTCGTCTTCATCTTCATCACGATCCTGATCGACGTGCTGTCGTTCGGGCTCATCATCCCGGTGCTGCCGCACCTGATCGAGCAGTTCGCCGGCGGCGACACCGCGCACGCGGCGTACTGGGTGGCGGCGTTCGGCTTCCTGTTCGCCGGCATCCAGTTCGTGACCTCGCCGATCCAGGGCGCGCTGTCGGACCGCTTCGGCCGCCGGCCGGTGATCCTGCTGTCGTGCCTGGGCCTCGGGCTCGACTTCGTGTTCATGGCGCTCGCGCCGTCGCTGACGTGGCTGCTGGTCGGCCGCATCATTTCGGGCATCACCTCGGCGAGCTTCACCACCGCCAACGCCTACGTCGCCGATGTCACGCCGCCCGACAAGCGCGCCAAGAGCTACGGCCTGCTCGGCGCCGCGTTCGGCGTGGGCTTCATCGTCGGGCCGCTGATCGGCGGTGCGCTGGGCGAAATCGACCTGCGCCTGCCGTTCTGGTTCGCGGCGGGGCTCGCGCTGCTGAACTTCTGCTACGGCCTGTTCGTGCTGCCCGAGTCGCTTCCGAAGGAACGCCGCAGCGCGCGTTTCGACTGGTCGCACGCGAACCCGATCGGTTCGCTCGGCCTGCTCAAGCGCTATCCGCAGGTGTTCGGCCTGGCGGCGGTGGTGTTCATCGCGAACCTCGCGCATTACGTGTACCCGAGCGTGTTCGTGCTGTTCGCCGACTACCAGTACCAGTGGGGCCCACGCGAGGTGAGCTACGTGCTGGCGGTTGTCGGCGTGCTCAACGTGATCGTGCAGGCGGGGCTGGTCGGCAAGGTGGTGCACGCGCTGGGCGAACGCCGCGCGCTGATCCTCGGCCTGACCTGCGGCGCGATCGGCTTCGGCATCTACGGCTTCGCGCACGTGGGCTGGGTGTTCCTCATCGGCTTGCCGATCTCGGCGATCTGGGGCCTCGCCGCGCCCTCGACGCAGGCGCTGATCACGCGCCAGGTCGGGCCGGAAGTGCAGGGGCGCATCCAGGGCGCGCTGATGAGCCTGGTGAGCTTGGCCGGCATCATCGGCCCGGTGGTGTTCGCCGGCAGCTTCGGCTACTTCATCGACGACCGCGCGCCGGTGCACCTGCCGGGCGCACCGTTCCTGATCGCGGGCGTCCTGCTGGCGGTCGCGGTGGGCATCGCATGGCGCTTCGCACGCACGCCGGCGGCCGCGCCTTCGGCGAGTGCGGTCGAGCCGGGGTAAGAGCCTACAAAGGCCGTCGTTAACGTCGGATTGGCGTGGACTTCACCGCCACTGGCGTGGCGCAGCACCACACTCGGGATTCCCGCGAAAACGAGGATCCCCGCCATGCCCAAGTGCGATACCTGCGGCAACGACTACGACAAGGCGTTCACCGTCACGATGCCGCACGGCAGCGGCACCTTCGATTCGTTCGAATGCGCGATCCACAAGCTCGCGCCGACGTGCGAGCACTGCGGCTGCCGCATCATCGGGCATGGCGCGGAACACGACGGCAAGTTCTATTGCTGCGCCAGTTGCGCCAAGCACTCGGGCATCACCGGCATCGACGACCGCATCTGACCTCGCGTGAAAGACGGGATCAGTCTTCCAGCGCGGTGAGCTTGTCGCCCGGGAACGGCAGCAGCGCCCAGAACGCGACGTCCGCGTGTGCCCACTCGAAGGCGGCTTCGTTGAGGATTTCCAGCAGGGTGTCGAAATCCGCGTGGTGGGCATCGCGCCAGTCGCTGGCGTTTTCGATCAGCCAGACGTAACCCGGCGCGGTGCGCCACGCCATGTCGCGCAGCGCGTCCGAAAGCGCGTCCCAGTTCGCGCCGAAATCGTCGGGAAAGCCGCCGGCCTTCGCCAGGCGCGACATCAGCCCGTCCTTGTCGGTGCAGCCGGCCAGGTCCACGCGCATCACGGCGAAATCGAGGCCTTGTGCCGTCTGCGCCATGGCGTCGGCGTCGCGCACATCGATGAAGTACGCGCCGCTGTGGTCGGGGTCGGCGAGGATGGTGCGCAGGTCGACGGCGCTCATGGTGTGTCCTTCGGCGCCCAGTCGAAGCGGCGGAAACTGCGGTAGTGGTCGGACGTGTACCAGTATTCGACCGGCGGATCGCCACCCGCGATGATCCGCCGCGCGCCGCGCGTGTCGCTTCCGGGCGTGGGCACGGTGTATTCGCGGTAGTAGCCGCGCGGCTGCCGGGGCAGGCGGCCTTCGCGGTTCTGGAACACGCTGCCGTCCTGCCGGTACGGATGCGCCGCGCCGCTGGCGATGCGGTCGAGCACCGCATGCGCCTCGACCGGCAGGAACGCCGGATACCCGACCTGCTCCGCGCGCTGCGCGGTGATGGGCGGGGCATCGGCGGGACGCAGCTCGCCGTCGCCGGCGCGCCGGGTCCACGCCCACAGGCCGACCAGCGCGACGAGCGCGACCAGCCAGATCGAATGCGAGCGGCGCATGGCGGCCGATCAGTGCGCGACGCGTCAGCCGCAGCGGATGCCGGTGATCGCACCGCGGTCGTTGACGTCGACGTTCACCCGGTCTTCCCGGAAATCCATCGTCGCCATCTGGCCCGGACGCAGCACGCGCGCGTCGCGGCTGCCCGTGCCCTGCAGGATGCGGTTGACGACGTCGTCGTTGACGGCCGAACCGATCGCCCAGCGCGCGCCTTCGGCGTTGCACTTGCCCGTGGGAACCGAAGGCCCGCCGGCCACCGGCTTCGGCGAGGACGCACAGCCGGCAAGCGATGCGGCGGCGAGGACGGTCAGGCACAGGATGCTGCGGTTCATGGCGTTGCTCCTTGTCGAAGGGATGCGGCGCACCGTGCGCCGGGACGCGTGTTCAGGGTGTAAAGGATAGCGGCCCTTTCTGCTCCCTCCCCTGCGAATGCAGGGGAGGGTTGGGGAGGGGTTAACGGGCGAACGGGCGCTCACGCAACGAGTGCGGCGCCCGTGGTCTGCGATTGCATTGATGCATCGCTCGCCCCGCCCCTCACCCCAACCCCTCTCCCAGTGGGAGAGGGGCTCAAAGCAGGGAGAGGGGCTCACTGACGCGAGAACTCCGCCTCCAGAATCGAATACCCCGCATCGACCATCCCCAGCGCCTCGTAGGTCTTCTGCGCGTTCGCGTTCTCGCGTTCGACGTACAGGCGCAGGCCGACCACGCCGGGCGTGTCGCGCGCGAGTTGTTCGACGTGGCGATACAGCGCGGTGAATACGCCCATGCGGCGGAACTGCGGCGGCACGTACACGCTCTGGATCCACCACCAGTCGCCGTTGCGCCAGTCGCTCCATTCGCGCGTGAGCATCAACGTGCCGGCCGGCGCGGCGATGGTTTCGCGCCCGGCGACGGGCGATTCGTGCATCGCGATGAAATAGCGCGCCTTCGCCGGATCGGCGATGCCGGCCTCGACGCCGGCGCGCACGGTCTTCGCGTCGAGCTGCTTGTGCTCGGTTTCCTGCGCCATCGCGACGGCCCATTGCGCGAGCAGGTCGCGGTCGTGGGCGTGCGCGGCGCGGATGCGGAGTTGGGACATGGCGTCAGGGCGTGCCGATCAACGCGTAACCGTGATGACGCCGCACGCGACGCGCCCGCCCGCATTGCCCGTGGGCTGCGTGCGGTAGTCGTCGGCCGCGGCATGGACGATCACCGCTTTGCCGGCGACGTCGTTCGCCGCGCCGCCGCCCAGCGTCACGCCTTCAGCGTGCTGGTTCACCTGCGCGACGCCTTCGGCGTTGGCGACCAGGTTGTCCATGTCGCCGCCGTGGTGCGCGCCGCTGCCGACCTTGCCGTGCGGCTGCGCGGACGGGTTGAAGTGGCCGCCGGCGCTGCTCGCATCGGCCGCGCTGCAGTCGCCCTTCTCGTGGATGTGGATCGCGTGCGTGCTGCCCGGCGACAGTCCGCCGATTTCGCCCGTCAGGTGCACGCCGTTGCCCATCGGCACGACGGTCAGCTTGCCGCTCACCAGGCTGCCGGACGCCGAGGCGAGGTTCACCGTCGCCGACTTCGCGGTGGACTTCGCGGCCGGCGCGCTCGGCGTCGCGGTCGTGGTCGATTCGGCCGGTGCGGTCGACTTCGTGGGCGAGGACGAGCTGCACGCCGACAGCGCGAGCACAGACGCGGCGAGCAGGACGGGGGTGAGGGCGGTCTTCATCGGCTTCTCCTTGCGAAAACGGACAACGGTGTCTATCGGCTTTGCTCCTCCCGTTGCGGGCGGAGCGCCCCGGTCGGGGCGGAAGCGGGTGTCGGTCCGGCAGGCTAGCCGCGCCGCGGTAGGCCGCCGGTGAATGGCGCCGGTCACGACGGCCGACGCCTTCCCGGCCCGAGCTTGCGCGTGAGCGTGTTGCGCCCGAGCCCCAGCCGCGCCGCCGCCTCGGTGCGTCGCCCGCCGGTGTGCTCCAGCGCCGCATCGAACAGCGCGCGTTCGAACCGTTCGCGCGCCTGCGCGTGGATGTCGTCGCGGCCCAGTTCGAGCTGCGCGCGCGCCCACGCGGACAGGCGGCGATCCCAGTCATCATCGCCGGCGGCCTGCGGGTCGTCCTTGCCGGGCGTGGCCGCAAGCGCCTCGTCCAGGTCCTCGCGCGCGATGGTGTCGCCCGGCGCGAGCGCGGCCAGACGCCAGCACAGGTTCTCGAGCTGGCGCACGTTGCCCGGCCAGTCGTAGGCGATGAGCCGTTCCAGCGCGGCGGGCGAAAAACGCTTGGCCGGCGCATCGAACCGCGTCGCGGCCGCGAGCAGGAAGCGCTCGGCCAGGCGCGGCACGTCTTCGCGACGCTCGCGCAGCGCGGGCAGGCGCAGCCGCACGACGTCGAGGCGATGTAGCAGGTCGGCGCGAAACCGCCCGGCGTCCACCAGCGCTTCCAGATCCTGGTGCGTCGCCGCGATGACGCGCACGTCCACGCGGATCAGCTCGCGCCCGCCGACGCGGAAGAACTCGCCTTCGGCCAGCACGCGCAGCAATCGCGTCTGCAACGGCAGCGGCATGTCGCCGATTTCGTCCAGGAACAGCGTGCCGCCGTGCGCCTGTTCGAAGCGGCCGACATGGCGCCGCTGCGCGCCGGTGAAGGCGCCGGCTTCGTGGCCGAACAACTCGCTTTCCAGCAGTTCGGCCGGAATCGCCGCGGTATTGAGCGCGACGAACGGCGCCTGCGCGCGCGGCGATTCGCGATGCAGCGCCCGGGCGACCAGCTCCTTGCCGGTGCCGGTCTCGCCGGTGATCAGTACCGACAGCGGCGCCTGCGCGAGGCGGCCGATCGCGCGGAACAGGGTGCGCATCGCCGGCGCGTCGCCGACCAGCGCGTCGTCCTGCGTCGCGGCGTTCTCGCGCTGCGGCGGCGCGGCCGTCTCGCGCGTGGCGAGCGTGCGTGCGGCCAATTCGACCGCTTCGTCGAGGTCGAATGGCTTGGACAGGAATTCGTGTGCGCCACCACGGAACGCGCCGGCGGTGCTGGCGACGTCGGTGTAGGCGCTCATGACGATCACCGGCAGCTTCGGCGCCTGTGCCTTGAGCTTGTCGAGCAGCACCAGCCCGTCGTCGCCGGGCATGCGCACGTCGGTGAACAGCAGGTCCGGCGCGCCACGTTCGGCCAGCGCATCGAGCGCGTCGCGTGCGTTCTCGAAACCATCCACCCGGTAGCCCGCCTCGCGCAGCGCCGTGGCCAGCACGAAACGCACGCTGCGGTCGTCGTCGACCACCCACACGCGGGCATCGTTCGCGTTGAACGACGTCATTCGGGCGACTCCTCCACGTGCATCGGCAGCAGCAGGGTGAACACCGTGTGGCCCGGGCGCGAGCGGTAGGCGAGCGAGCCGCGATGCTCGCGCGCCACCTGCTGCGCGAGCGCCAGCCCGAGGCCGCTGCCTTCCGCGCGCCCCGACACCAGCGGCAGGAACAGGCGTTCGGTCAGTTCTTCCGGCACGCCGCGCCCGTCGTCGCTGATCTCCAGCCGCAGCGCGATGGGATGCACGGCGTCGGCGATGCGCACCGCGTGCTCCGCACGCGTGCGCAGGGTGACGTTCGCGGCGCCGGCTTCGATCGCGTTGCGCACCAGGTTCCACACCGCCTGCATCAGACGGTCGGCATCGCCGTCGAACTCGGGCAGGCTCGGGTCGTAATCGCGCACCAGCCGCACCGCCCAGCCGGCGTCGCTTTCGGCCAGCCGCAGCACGCGTTCGAGCACCGCATGGATGTTGAGCGGCGTGTGCGGCCGCGGCGGCGCGGGCGTGAGCAGGCGATCGACCAGCGCGGTGAGGCGCTCGACCTCCGAGCCGATCATCGCCACCAGTTCGCGCGAATCGCCCTGCGTATCCGCATCGAAGCGGCGCGCGAGCAACTGCGCGGCGCCCTTCAGGCCGGCAAGCGGGTTGCGCAGTTCGTGCGCGAGCCCCTTCAGCGACGCCGACAACGCCGACGGCAGCAGCAGCGCGGGATCGTCGCCGGGGAATTCGTCGACGGGATGCGCTTCGAGCAGCCAGCCGCCGTCCTCGCGCCGGCTCAGCCACACATCGGCGAAGCATTCCTCGCCGTCGGCGTAGCGCAGGCGACTGCGGCGCAGACGAAGCGGCGCGTCGGTGGCATCGAGCCGGCCCATCGCGTCGGCGAGGCGACCTTCGCCGCCGTCGAGCCCCGCGAGGGGCCACCCCATCAGGCGCCGGGCGCCGACGCCGAGCCATCGCGAGAACGCCGCGTTGCAGCCGACGATCGCGCCTTCCTCGTCGCTCCACGCGACCGGCGTGGTCAGCACGTCGAGCTCGGGGCGAAGGGTCTCGGGCGCGGGCGGGGTGGGCATTGCACCATGTTAGTGCAAGCAACCCGCGTGGCGGACAAGGGCCCGCGCTCACGTTCGCTTGCGATGGCCGTGCCGCCTTGGGACAAAATGACTTCAGCCCTTGGCTGCCCTAGACTCCTGTAAACGTTTTCACGGACCCCGCTGCATGTCATCTGCCCGCGTCGAAGCCCTTCTGGCCGCCATGACCCTGGAGGAAAAGGTCGGCCAGTTAGGCGTGTTCGCCGACATGGTCCGTCCCTTCAATCCCGACGTGAACCCGGAAACCAACGTCCGCAACGCCGACCAGGTGCTGGACGAGATCCGCGCCGGCCGCGTCGGTTCGCTGTTCAACGGCTTCGGCGTCGAAGCCGGGCGCCGGCTGCAGAAGGTCGCCGTCGAGGAAAGCCGCCTGGGCATCCCGGTGATCCTCGCCGCGGACGTGATCCACGGCATGAGGACCGTCTTCCCGATCCCGCTGGGCGAAGCGGCCAGCTTCGAGCCGGCACTCGCCGAGCGCACCGCGCGCGCGACCGCCATCGAGGCGACCGCCAGCGGCATCCACTGGACCTACGCGCCGTCGGTCGACATCGCGCGCGACCAGCGCTGGGGCCGCGGCGCGGAAAGCGCGGGCGAGGACACCTTCCTGTCGTGCGCCTTCGCCGCCGCGCGCGTGCGCGGGTTCCAGGGCGGCGACCTGCGTTCGCCCGACGCGCTGCTCGCCACGCCCAAGCACTTCGCCGCGTACGGCGCGGTGGCCGCGGGCATGGAGTACGCGACGGTCGACATCTCGCCGCAGACGCTGCGCGACGTGCACCTGCCGCCGTTCAAGGCGGCCATCGACGCCGGCGCGCTGGCGATCATGTCCTCGTTCAACGACATCAACGGCGTGCCCGCCTCGGCCAACCGCTGGCTGCTGAGCGACCTGCTGCGCGGCGAATGGAAATTCCAGGGCGTGGTCGTGTCCGATTACACCTCCGATATGGAGCTGATCGCGCACGGTTACGCCGAGGACGAACGCGACGCCACGCGCCGCGCGATCCTCGCCGGGCTCGACCTGAGCATGCAGAGCGGCTTCTACGCCGACCACCTCCCCGCGCTGGTCGAAAGCGGCGAGGTGCCGATCGAGCGCGTGGACGAGGCGGTGCGCCGCATGCTCACGCTGAAGGAAACCATCGGGCTGCTCGACGATCCGTACCGGTCGCTCGACCCCGGACGCGAAGCCGACCGCTCCTGGCTGGACGCGCACGACGCGCTGGCGCGTGAGGCGGCGCGGCGGTCGATCGTGCTGGCGAAGAACGACGGCGACCTGCTGCCGCTGCGCAGCGACGGCCAGCGCATCGCGCTGATCGGCCCGTTCGCGAGCGATCGCGACAACATCGAAGGCTGCTGGACGCTGTTCGGCGACAAGACGCGTTACGTGAGCTGGGAAGACGGCTTCCGCGCCGCGATGGCCGACGAATCGCGGCTCGACGTCGTCGCCGGCTGCGCGCCCGAAGCGCCGCTGCCGGGCGGTATCGAGGCGGCCGTCGCGGCGGCATCGCGCGCCGACGTCGTCGTGCTCGCGCTGGGCGAGCCGCAGAACTACAGCGGCGAAGCGCAATCGCGCGTGCAGATCACCCTTCCCGCCGCGCAGCAGGCGCTGGCCGACGCGTTGGCCGCCACCGGCAAGCCGGTGGTGGTGCTGCTGCGCAACGGCCGCGCGCTGGCGCTGGAAGGCGCGGTGCGCGAGGCCAACGCCGTGCTCGTCACATGGTTCCTCGGCACGCAGTCCGGCCACGCGGTGGCCGATGTCGTGTTCGGCGATTACAGCCCGTCGGCGCGCCTGCCGGTGAGTTTTCCGCAGGCGTCCGGCCAGCAGCCGTACTTCTACAACCACACGCGCACCGGCCGGCCCGAAACGCCGGAAATGTCCGAATTCAAGGCGCGCTGGCGCGAGATCCCGAACGAACCGCTGTACCCGTTCGGCCATGGGCTCACCTACAGCCGCTTCGAATACGGCGATGCGCAGCTGGGGACGAACGAACTCGCGTGGGGCGACACGCTGGAAGTGCGCGCCACGTTGACCAACGTCGGCACGCGCGCCGCCGAGGAAGTCGCGCAGCTGTACATCCACGACCGCGTCGCCAGCCGCGTGCGTCCCGTGCGCGAACTGCGCGGATTCCAGAAAGTGCGCCTTGAACCGGGCGAAAGCGTCACGGTCCGGTTCACGCTCGACCTCGATGCGTTGGCGTTCACCGGCGTGGACGGCGTGCGTCGCGCGGAGCCGGGCACGTTCGACGTATGGATCGCGCCGCACTGCAAGGCGGGCAAGGCCGCGTCGTTCAAGCTGGGGCCGATGCCGGGCTGACCGGCGTCGTTGTTCAATCCACCGGCATGCCCGGATGTTCCGCCATCGCCATCGCCAGCTTCGCCCACGGCGGGCGATGGGCGACGAACAGCGCGGCGTCCGGCGCGAAGGCGGCGTTGTCGTCGAGGCTTCCTACGTAGATCGTCACCAGCTCCGGCGCCGACTCGGGCGTGCCGAACAGCAGGCTGCCGCATTCCGGGCAGAAGTTGCGCACGGCGGGCCGCCCGCTGCCGCCGGTGATCCGCGACTGCTTCACCAGGCCCGTGCAGGCGAAGGATTGCAGCGCAACCCCGAGCACCGGCACGCCGCCGCTTCCCGACACGCGCTGGCAATCGCGGCAATGGCAGACGATGGAAAACAGCGCGGGCCCCGACGCCTGGTAGCGAACCGCGCCGCACAAGCAGCCACCGGTGAACATTCGCGTGCCTCCTGCGCCGTGACCTGGCCTTGCATGCTCGCAGAGACCGCCAGCACGCGCGCCCGGAACGCGGCGGCACGGGCCAGCGGTCGCACGATGCACAATCCCCGCTTCACCCAAGGGCGCCCGACCCGATGAATCAGGCCTCCCATCCGATCCGCGTCGCCCTCATCGGTTACGGCTTCGCCGCGCGCACGTTCCATGCGCCGCTGATCCGCGCCGTCTCCGGCCTGTCGCTGACGAGCGTCGCGTCCAGCCGCCCCGGAGAGGTGCGGGCCGACCTGCCCGAGGTCGCCGTCGAAGGCGATGCGATGCGGGCCGTCGTCGCGCCCGACGTCGACCTAGTCGTGATCGCCACACCCAACGACACGCACTTTCCGTTGGCGCAGGCCGCGCTTCGCGCGGGCAAACACGTGGTCGTCGACAAGCCACTGACGCCGAGCGTTCCGGAGGCCTGCGAACTGCTCGCGACCGCGCGGGCAAGCGGCCGGTTGTTGTCGGTCTTCCACAATCGGCGCTGGGACAGCGACTTCCTGACAGTGCGTCAGGCCATGCAGGACGGCTTGGTCGGCGAAGTGCGTCATTTCGAGTCGCGCATCGAGCGATTCCGCCCACAGGTCCGGGACCGGTGGCGCGAACGACCCGGCCCCGCGACGGGATTGTGGTGGGACCTCGGGCCGCATCTGGTGGACCAGGCGCTGTCGCTGTTCGGCTGGCCGGATGCCGTGCAGGCGAGCGTCTCGCGACAACGCGACGGCGCGACGACGGACGACTGGGCGCACGTCGTGTTGTCCTTCGGCGCGACGCGCGCGGTGCTGCAGGTGGGCATGCTCGCGGCCATCCCGGGCCCGCGCTTCGTCGTGCACGGCACGCGCGGCTCGTTGATCAAGGCCCGGCCCGATCCGCAGGAATCCCAGCTACTGGCCGGCCTTCGACCGGGCGATCCGCAATGGGGCGTCGATCCCGACCCGCTGCAATGGCGATGCGACAACGAGGCGCTCCAGTCGCGCCCCGCGCTGCCGGGCGACCAGTCGCGCTTCTATGCCGGGCTGGCCGATGCCATCGCGGGCAACGGCTCCAACCCCGTTCCGCCCGAAGAAGCCATCGCCGTCATGGCGATCCTGCAGGCCGCCGCCGACTCGGCATCGGAAGGACGCAGCGTCGTGCCGAAGGCGCCGTGCTAGTCGCTGGCGTTCGTCGATCTCCAGCGCCCGGCGCAAGCGCGGCCGGCGCGTGAATCACAGTTCCAGGCTCAACACCCGATCGTCGTATGCGGTTCCGCCCACCACGAACTGGCGGTCCGCGAAGTGCTTGAAGCCCTGCTTCGCATAGAAGGCGATGGCCGAGTGGTTCTGCGCGTACACGCCCAGCAGCAGGCGGGCCGCGCCCACGCGCCGGGCATGCCCGATAGCCTCGCCTAGCAGCCGCTTGCCCAGGCCCCCGCCCTGGTAGCGCCCGAGCAGGTAGATGCGCTTGAGTTCCAGGTCGCGCGCCGCGTCCGCGCCGGGCAGATCGGGCGCCGTCACCACGACATAGCCCACCGGCGCATCGCCGGGAACCGCGCCTGCCAGCCATAGCGCCGACCGCGCGTCACCCAACCACTGCAGGTACTGCGACGGCGAATGCGCCTTGCGGCAGTGCTCGACGATCGCGGCGCCGTCGAGCACACCCGAGAACGTCTCCAGGAACGTCGCCTGCCCCACCATCGACAGCGCGTTCTCGTCGCCGGCCTGCGCCTTGCGTACGACTACTTCCAATGCCATGCAACCTCCAGTGTCCGCGTGTGGCACGAGCTTACCGGTCGGGAAGATTCGACCGGATCCGCTGCGCGGTCTCGACGAGCTGCTGCGCCGACGCCTGGACCCGTTCGCGACGCAGCGCATCGCCGGCGGGATCGTGCGGCGTCCCGCGGATGCGACCGGCGCCGTCGAAGGTCGCCAGCTGCGGCGGGCCGATGCCCCAGTCGCTGCCGGGCTGCCGCGGCACGACGTGATGGTGGTAGTGCGGCGTTTCCTGCCCGCTGTACACGCCGTTGTTCTGGAACGTGAGTATCCCCAGCGGTCGATAGGTTTCCACGAGCGCGTGCGCGACGCGCCTGGCCGCGACCAGTATCGACCCGCACTCCGCCGTCGACAGGTCCAGAAGCGTCGCGACGTGGCGTCGCGTGATGACGCAGCACTGACCGACTTCGAACTGCCACGGGTTGATCACCGTCAGCGTGTGCTCGCCTTCCTCGATGATCGCCCATCGTGCTTCGCGACCGGCCATGCCTTCGCACAGGTCGCACGGATCGCATACGGGAAGTTCGATCATGTGGCGTCTCCTGTTTGGTGGGAACTCTTCAGGACTACGTCGCGAGTCGCGGGTGTGCGTTGGACGATCTGAGGCGATGTGCGCACGATGGTCGTCTGGGTGCTGTCTGCTAGCGGCCAGGAGCTGACATTCACCGCGCCGGTGGCAGTCCTAGTTTCGCCACCACGCCGTCAATGGCCTGGTCGACTGTGGTTACCACGCGTCCTTGGTCGTCCTTGCCGCTTTCCAGAAGAAACGGGCAGTTCCTTGTCGGCGCTTCCAGTTGCACCTCGCAATCGCAGTCCGGGTGCGAGAAGAACCACAGGCCGTCGTCATCAGCACCAGGATGAAGCACCTTCAGCTGCGTGACTTTGAGCTTCGGATACAGAACGACCAGCGTGCTTTCGATCTGATCGATATCGCGCATCAATCATCTCCATTCGAATGCCACTGCCGGGCTAGGTTGTCCGCTTTGGGTCGGGAGCGGACATTAGCAGCCCGGGTGCCGGCCGTCCCGTCCGAATGTCCGTTATCGGACAGAAGCGGACGTTAGCGCAGGAGTCTCGTCAGGGCTTGCCGTGAGCATGCCGATCTAGATTTCGCCGCGAGCCCTCTGCACTCTCATCCATATCTCGGGCGTGCTGCTTTCCCAGACACGGCTAAGGAGAGCTTTGAATGGCGGATTCTCCCGGGCTTCAAACTCAACACTTTCAATGAATGCAGCGCCATGCTGGTGAATCAGGTCTTCTAACGGGCCTGCCCCCAGGATGCCGAGTACAGCTTCGCTAGGCTCTCGATCCAGAATGGCTAGGATTGCTTGCCAGCACTCGTCCGGATGCTCAGGCATAAGCTCGAAGAACCGCTCAATAGCCCACCAATGGGGATGGTGTGCATCAAGCCCGCCGGCGCCCTGCACGGTGATGTATGCGTCGACCCAGTTCGATAGCTCGGACGGTTTCATGCAAAAGCCTGCGTTGTATAGCGAACTTGGTTCCGACCACCCTTCCAGCGCCTCTCTGGCCAAAAAGTGCGATATCCGCTTAGGGTCGAAAGCGGACATTAGCACTGCCTTGACGGCCCCGGCCGGCGGCAGTCCGCTAACGGCCAGAAGCGGATGTCAGCGCTCACCTTTCAGCGTTCTTGGTCGGCGTTCGTCAACCCCGGCTGCGAACGTCGCCCTTGCGTCGAAGAAAAAAATGCCAGGCGAGCGGTGCGGCGATCAGCATGCCCAAATGTCGTACTACGCCCCAGACGGCCATTTGCGAGAGTGGCAAGTACGGACCCCTGGGATAGCCGGACCAAGTGGCGCTGTACCAGATCAGTGTGTAGTAGGCGATCGCCATCATGCAGGTGGCGAACAACAACCCACGTACGGAGAGTAAGCCCACGCGCTGCGCGATCAGCAATGCAAATGGGGCAGCAAGCACCGGGGATATCGCCTGAAGCCACCAGCCAAACTCTCCGCCTGATACATCAAGCGCCAGCAGCTGGAATCCAATGAATAGCACCGTATAGCTGATGACAAAGACTGTGTAGCTCATCACTCGCGACATGCAATTTTCCCCCAACGCACCGCGACTCCATCCTCGCCCCCCGAACCTGCCTGGAATGTCCGCCTTGGGTCGGTAGCGGACATTAGCAGCCCGGGTGCCGGCCGTCCCGGCTCAGCGTCCGCTATCGGCCAGAAGCGGTCGTCCAGTTCGACACGGTCAAGGGTGCGGAAGATAGCCATGCTCCGCGATGTAGTCGTCGTACTCGGCCTGCGCCATGCCCGAGTTGACGAAGCGTTCCGGGACGGCCCCCAACTCCTCCACCGCGAAGGCCAGTGCATCGCTTGCGTCCGAGAACGAGGATGTCTCACCGAACGGAACATCGGGATCGTAGGCCGGATCAAATTCGCCGCCAGAGCGGATGTGGTCTCACGCTGTGAGACGGGAGACTCCTAGGTTCCACATCCTTTCTCAAGGAGGACACTGCTTTGAAGACGCAGTACTACACGTCGTCGAGCCTCGATGGCTTTCTTGCCACCGATGACGACTCACTCGACTGGTTGTTTCCCCTAGGCGACATCAACGAGACCAGCTATCCGTCCTTCATCGAGGGCGTCGGCGCGATCGCAATGGGGTCGTCGACCTATGAGTGGATCCTGCGCAATGCAGGTACCGTTTCCGAACAGACTGAAACGGCGTGGCCATACACCCAACCCACTTGGGTCTTCACCAGCCGCGAGTTGCCCAAGATTGAAGGTGCCAACGTAACGTTCGCCAACGGCGACGTTCGCGCGGCTCACTCTCAAATGCTCGCGGCTGCCAACGGTAGGAATGTGTGGGTCATGGGCGGCGGCGGCCTCGCAGCGCAGTTTCACGACGCCGGTTTGCTGGACGAGATCACCGTACAGATCGGCTCCGCGACGCTCGGATCCGGAAAACCGTTGTTCCCGCGACGGCTCCTCAGCCCCGGGCTTGCCCTGATCTCCGCAACACGCGTTGGCACGGGGTTTGCAGAGCTGACCTACAGTGTTCTGAAGGATCGCCACTAACCTGATTCGCGACCTCTGATGTCCGCTTTGGGTCGAAAGCGGACATTAGCACCCATCCAACCGTCCTCCATTACAGGGCTGCCACTGCGCTCACGCCCTCGGAGAGAGGCTTGTCGAAGCCCGTGGCGCCCGCGCCTATCCGGGCTCCAACGCGGCGTTGCACAGAAAGCTTCCGGCCGCGCTTGACACGCCGCGGCGGCCGTATCGAAATCGCGATTCGCGGAAGGAGTCGGCGATGGCGCGATTTGCGTTGTGCATGGGGATGCTGCTGATCGTCGGGACGACCGCATCTGGCTCGCCACCGGGAAGCCGGGACGATCAGGCATCGCGCGGTTACGACGCGGGCGCCTTCAAGCCGGTCGATGCGGACATCGTCGGCAGCGACGGGTTCTTGAATGCGCATCCCGACCAGCGCTTCCGCCTGCTCGGCATGCAGGCGCGAAACAGAGCTCGCCATGCGGAAGCGCGCGATTACTTCCGGCGCGCGGCACGCTTCGCCGACAAGCTGTCGCAAGGCGCGCTGGCGGAAATGTACTGGCGCGGCGAAGGCGGCGAGGTCGACCGCGCGCTGGCCTATGCGTGGATGGACCTAGCGGCGGAGCGCGGCGCCCGCATCCTGCTCGCGCATCGCGAGCGTTACTGGCTCGCGCTGACACCGTCCGAGCGCGACCGCGCCATCGCCGAAGGCGAGGGCCTCTATGCGGAGTTCGGCGACAAGGTGGCCAAGCCGCGGCTCGAGAAACTGCTCCGGACCGGCCGGCGGAACGTTACCGGCAGTCGCGCGGGCTGGGTCGGGAACCTGTCGATCTGCATCGATCCGGACATGGGCAAATGCGGCGCGGTCGTGACGGGCGAGCAGTACTACGACGACCGCTACTGGCTGCCCGAGCAGTACTGGCAATGGCAGGACCGCATCCTCCTGACGCCCGTCCCGACCGGCGAGGTCAACGTCGGACCTGTCGACGTCATCCACGCGGCCGGGAAATAGCCGACCGCTGGCGCGCGTCGGCGGCGTCCAAACCCATCGGTGCCCACGCGCATCCGAACCCATGTGGCATCGCCCGATGCCGTAAAGTCGGCCCGCCCGACGGAGAACGCTCATGCGCAAGGTGTTGGTGACGGTGCTGGTGCTCGTGGCGGTGGGAGCCGCGGCGGTGTTCTGGTGGACGCGGCCGGAACGCGACAAGCCGATCGATCCGCGCATGGCGTGCCACGTGGGCGTCTATCGGCTCGACGACGGTCGGCTGGTCGACATCGCGCCGATGTCCGAGCCCGGCCTGCGCTGGCGCGCGATGGACGGCCGCACTGGCAAGATCGTGCAGGACGCAGCCGGGAACTGGAGCGGCACGGTCGGCTGGAGCGACCACGCCGACAAGACGCCGGTTTCGCTGGGCACGTGCGAGAAGCCGGCGATGACCTTCGAAGGCCAGCGCGGCACGAAGCTCGAATTCGAGGCGGTGGAGACGCGCTTCCAAGGCAATGGCGAAACACTGGCCGGCCGGCTCGTCATGCCGCCGGGCGACGGACCGGTGCCGATCGCGGTGATGGTGCACGGCTCGGAAGGCTATTCGGCGCGCACGTTCAACGCGTTCCAGCGCATCTTCCCGGCGCAGGGGATCGGCGTGTTCGTGTACGACAAGCGCGGTTCCGGCGACAGCACCGGCCGCTACACGCAGGACTTCCACCTGCTCGCCGACGACGCCGCCGCCGCGCTGAAGGAAGCGCGCCGCCTCGCGGGCAAGCGTGCTGGTCGCGTCGGTTTCAGCGGCGGCAGCCAGGCGGGGTGGATCGAACCGCTCGCCGCGCAGCGCAGCGATCCGGACTTCGTCGCCGTGAGCTACGGGCTGGCCGACAGCCCGCTCGCGGAGGATCGCGACCAGGTGCAGCTGGACCTGATCAAGGCCGGTTTCAGCGGCGATGCGCTGGCGAAGGCGCGCGAAGTCACCGATGCGACCGGCGAGGTGATCGCGTCGGGCTTCAAGGACGGTTACGACCGGCTCGAAGCGCTGAAGGCGAAGTACGGCAAGGAGCCGTGGTGGGGCGCGATGCAGGGTGAGTTCACCGGCGACATCGTCAGGCATTCGCCGACGATGCTGCGCCTGGTCGGTCCGTTCCATGACGAGGGCACGACGTGGCGCCACGATCCGATGCCGCCGCTGCGCGCGGTGAAGGTGCCGCTGCTGTGGATCCTCGCCGGCGCCGACAAGGAAGCGCCGCCGGAAGAAACGCGCCGGCGCCTGTTGTCGGTGGCCAAGACGAACCCGAACGTGGAAGTCGTCGAATTCCCCGGCACCGACCACGGGATCATCGAGTTCGAAACCGCCGCTGATGGCGAGCGCACGTCGCTGCGTTATGCGGACGGCTACTACGCGATGCTGGTGGACTGGATCCGCGACGGCGCGTTGAAGCCGGTGGCGTACGGCAACGCGGAGCGGTTGGCGCCGAGGGCGCCGGACGGGCCGCAGCTTTCGCAGTGATTCGGCGCTATTGATCCTTTAGCCCGGGTAGGCGAAGTGCGCCCGGGTTGCGCGTGACAGTCCCGGGTGCGCTTCGCTTACCCGGGCTACAAAAGCTGGCTACAACGCCTTGCCTGCTCAGGCTTTCAGCACAGGCAGCCGAAGGAAGACTTCCACCGCGTCTTCGCCCGTGGCGCGCGTCCCCAGCTCGCCTCCATGCCCCTTCGCGATCGCGCTCGCGATCAGCAGGCGCAGGCCGAGGCCGTCGCCGGCGGGCGCGACCTGCGGCTGGGTGAAGAGCGTTTCGATGTCGCTGCCCGCGCGGATGGCCGGACTCAGCGGGCCGGTGAGGTGAACGCGAGCGTCGCGCACGGCGATGTCCACCACGGGGCGCGCATCGTCGTTGCTGGTGGCGCCGCCGTCGCGCGGCGTGGACACCAGCCAGAAGAACGTCGACAGCAGGTTCGCCAGGCGCGACGCATCGCCTTCCAGGCACGCGTTCTCGGCGTCGCCCTCGTAATGCACCGCGACGGCGTCCGCGCCGAGGCCGCGACTGGCTTCCACGATCAACGCCAGGTCGATCGGCCCGCTGCGCGTGAGCAGCCGGCCCTGGTCGGCGCGCACCCAGTCGCCGATCTCGTCGATCATGCCGGTGAGCCGCCGCATCTGGCGGTCGATCAGTTCGAACAGTTCGTCGCGTTCGTTGACGTCGCTGCCGCTGTGGCGCAGCAGGAACAACGCCGACTGGATCGGCGCGAGCGGACCGCGCAGGTCGTGCGCCCACTTGCCCATCCACGCGGGGCTGGAGCCTGGGGAATTGGCGTCGTTCATTGCGGCGAACCCTCCGCGAGCGGGCGCAATCCCTTGCTGCAGATGTCGGTGATGGCCTGGATGTCCGGCGGCTTCACCAGGTGGTGGTCGAAGCCCGCCTGCGTGGTGCGCTGGCGGTCCTCGGGCTGGCCCCAGCCGGTGACCGCGACGATCACCAGCGCGCTGCCATGCATGTCGCGCAGCGCGCGTGCGACGTCGTAGCCGCTGCGCCCGGGCATGCCGACGTCGAGGAAGACGATTTCCGGGCCGAATGCCGACACCTCGCCCTCGACCGTCAGCGGGTCGTACACGGCGCGCGTGTCGTGGCCGAGCAGGCGCACCATCATCGCCAGCGTGTCGGCGGCGTCGTGGTTGTCGTCGACGATCAGCACGCGGCGCTTTTCGTTGGCGGCGTTGCGCACGGGCGCGGCGCTCGGCGCCACCGCCTCGACGGTGCCCGAATGCGGCAGGCGCACGCGGAAGGTCGCGCCAAGCCCGGGGCCATCGCTTTGCACCTCCACGCGGCCGCCGTGCATCTCGGTCAGGCGCTGCACCAGCGTCAGGCCGATGCCGAGCCCGCCGCGCGAACGCTCCACCGTCGTGTCGACCTGGTGGAACATCTCGAACACCGTGTCCATCTGTTCCGGCGTCAGGCCGATGCCGGAATCGCTGATCCACACCTGCACTTCGTCGCCTTCCAGCGCGGCGCCGAGTTCGATCCGGCCCTTCGCGTCGGAATACTTCGCCGCGTTGTTGAGCAGGTTGGCGAACACCTGCGCCAGGCGCGCGTGGTCGGCGTCCAGCGGGACGGGCGATTCGGGCAGGTTGAGTTCCAGCGTGTGGCCGCCTTCCTCGATCAGCGGTCGCGCGGTGTCGACGGCGGCGGCGATGACGTCCTGCAGGATCGTCGACGCGCGACGCAGCGTGAGCTTGCCGCGCGTGATGCGCGCGATGTCGAGCAGGTCCTCGATCATGCGCACCAGCAGCGACAGCTGGCGCTCCATCATCGCCAGCAGCGGATCGTGGTCGTCGGGTTCGCGCAGGCGACGCACGGCGAGCGCGTTCTGCAGCGGCGCCAGCGGGTTGCGCAGTTCGTGCGCGAGGGTAGCGAGGAACTCGTCCTTGCGCTGGTCGGCTTCGCGAAGCCGCCGCTCGGCGCGCGTGCGTTCCTTGTTTTCGGCCAGCAGCTCGCGGTTGCGCAGTTCCAGCTCGGCGTTGGCGGCGCGCAGCGAGGCGTTGAGGCGTTCGAGTTCGCGCGCCTTTTCCACCTGGAGTTCGCGATGCGCCGTCGCCAGGCTCGCGTTGAGCGCCTGCAGCTCGCGCCGCTTGCGATACAGCTCGGCGAGCACCGACACCTTGGTGCGCATGATCTCCGGGATCACCGGCACCATGACGTAATCGACCGCACCGAGCTTGTAGCCGCGCAGGCGGTCGAGGTCGGACAGGTTCACCGCGGTGACGAAGATGATCGGCGTGTTCTCGAAACGCGGATGCTGGTGGATCAGCGTCGCCGTCTCGAAGCCGTCCATCACCGGCATGTTCACGTCGAGCAGGATGACCGCGTACTCGTCCTCCATCAGCAGCTTGAGCGCTTCCATGCCCGAGCGCGCATCCACCAGCTCTTCGCCCAGCGGCTCCAGGATGGTGCGATACGTCAACAGACGCCCGGGCTGGTCGTCGACCAGCAGGATCTTGACCGGCGCGGCGACCGTCGCCGCGCCGGTGTCGTTCAACGTTGCAGCCATTGGCGGAGGACTCCGAGCAGCTGGTCGGTGACGACCGGCTTGGCCAGGTAGTCGGAGGCTCCAGCCTCCAGGCACTTCTCGCGATCGCCCTTCATCGCCTTCGCGGTGAGGGCGACGATCGGCAGCGTGCGGCGGTCGCCGAGCGCACGGATCTCGCGCATCGTGTCGTAGCCGTCCATGCCGGGCATCATGATGTCCATCAGCACCAGGTCGAGCTCGGGCATCTCGCTGACCTTGGTGACGGCGTCGCGCCCGTTGCCGGCGGTGTGCACGTGCATGCCGTGGCGTTCGAGCACGCTGGACAGCGCGAAGATGTTGCGCACGTCGTCGTCGACCACCAGCACGTTCTTGCCGCGCAGGCCGTCATCGGACTCGTGCAGGCTGCGCACCATGCGCTGCTTGGCCGGCGGCAGGTTGCCGATCACGCGGTGCAGGAACAGCGCGGTCTCGTCGAGCAGGCGCTCGGGCGACTCCACGCCCTTGAGCACCACGCTGCGCGCGACGCGGCGCAGGCGTTCGCTTTCCTCGGCGCTGAGTTCCTTGCCGGTGAACACCACGATCGGCACGTTCTTCAGCGACTCGTCGGCATGGATGCGCTCGATCAGGTCGAAGCCGGTCATGTCCGGCAGGCGCAGGTCGAGCACGGCGCAGTCGAACTTGCCTTCGCGCAGCGCGGCCAGCGCTTCCTCGCCCGAGCCGACGGTGTCGATGGCGATGTCGTCGTGGCGCAGTAGTTCAACGATGCTCATCTGCTCGTGCGCGTCGTCCTCGACCACCAGCAGGCGTTTCACGCGCGGCGAGGCGTATTCCTTGATGCGCTCCAGCGCCTGGCCGATGGTTTCTGACGTGGACGGCTTGGCCAGGTACGAGAACGCGCCGCGCTCGATGCTGTGGTGGCGGCTTTCCTCCACCGTGACGATCTGCACCGGGATGTGGCGCGTGGAGGCGTCCTGCTTCAGGCGCGCGAGCACGGTCCAGCCGAGCATGTCGGGCAGGAAGATGTCGAGCGTGATCGCGGTCGGCTTGTACTCGCGCACCAGGCGCAGCGCTTCGTCGCCGCGGTTGGCGTGCAGCACCTGGAAACCGCGCGAACGCGCGAGGTCGCGCAGCACCGAGGCGTAATGCGCGTCGTCCTCGACGATCAGCAGCGTCGGCACGTCGGGCATCAGCGTGTGGCGATCGTCCTCGATCTTCTCGGCGGCGGTCGCGTCGGCACCGGCGACGTGTTCGGCCGGCACGGGCACTTCCACGCGCACGCGGTTCGCCGTGCTGCCCGGCTCGGGCAGGTTGCGATCCTGGTTGTTGCCCAGGTAATTCAGCGGCAAGTACAGCGTGAACGTGCTGCCTTCGCCTTCCACGCTGTGCAGCTTCAGCTCGCCGCCGAGCAGGCCGGCGATTTCGCGGCTGATCGCAAGGCCGAGGCCAGTGCCGCCGTACTTGCGCGAGGTGCCGGCGTCGGCCTGCTGGAAGGCCTCGAACACGATGCGCTGCTTGTCCGGCGAGATGCCGATGCCGGTGTCGGTGACTTCGATGGCGACCACGACCGGCGCGCGCGCGAGCACGGGATGGTCGTCGCTCCAGCCGCGCGTGGCGGGGCGCGCGGCCAGCCGCACGCTGCCCTGCTCGGTGAACTTGAACGCGTTCGACAGCAGGTTCTTGAGGATCTGCTGCAGGCGCTTGGGGTCCGAGCGCAGCGTCGGGCCGAGATCGCGCGAGAAATCCACGGCGAAATCGAGCTTGCGGCGTTCGGCCTCGTGGCGGAAGCCGCGCTCCAGGTTCTCGCGCAGGTGCGCGAAGCTGATGGTCTCGATGTCGATGGTGACCGTGCCCGACTCGATCTTCGACAGGTCCAGAATGTCGCTGATCAGGTGCAGCAGGTCGGTGCCGGCGGCGTGGATCGTGCGGCCGAACTCGACCTGGCGTTCGGACAGGTTGTCTTCCGGGTTCTCCGCCAATTGCTGGCTGAGGATCAGGATGCTGTTGAGCGGCGTGCGCAGCTCGTGCGACATGTTGGCGAGGAACTCGGACTTGTAGCGCGAGGTCTGCGCCAGCTCGGCCGCCTTCTCTTCCAGCGCGCGGCGCGCGTGTTCGATCTGCAGGTTCTTCTGTTCCACCTCGGACTTCTGCGCGGCCAGCAGCGAGGCCTTGAGCGCGATTTCCTCGTTGGTCTGCTGCAGCTCGTTCTGCTGCGCCTGCAGCTCGCCGGCCAGCTGCTGCGACTGCGAGAGCAGCCGCTCGGTGCGCATCGTCGCCTCGATCGTGTTGAGCACGATGCCGATGCTGCCGGAGAGCTGTTCCAGGAACGCGCGCTGCGACGGCGTGAACTCGTGCAGCGTCGCCAGTTCGAGCACCGCCTTGACCTGGTCCTCGAACAGCACCGGCAGCACGATCACGCTGCTCGGCGGCGCCTGGATCAGGCCCGACTGGATGCGCACGCCGCCGCCGGCGTTGGACTTGCCGTTGCGCTGGCGGCCGATGTTTTCCAGCAGGATCAGGCGCGCTTCGGCCGCGCACTGGCCGACCAGGCCTTCGCCGAAGTCGATCGTGCGGCTCGCCGATGGCGCGCTGTCGGCGTAACCGGCCAGCTGGCGCAGGCGCGGCGGCTCGCCTTCGGCGCCTTCCTCGACGATGTACATCAGGCCCTGCTGCGCATCCACCAGCGGCGCCAGTTCCGACAGCAGCATCTGGCCCAGCGTGAGCAGGTCGCGCTGGCCCTGCATCATCGAGGAGAACTTGGCGAGGTTGGTCTTCAGCCAGTCCTGCTCGCGGTTCGACTCGGTCGTCGCGCGCAGGTTGGCGATCATCGCGTTGATGTTGTCCTTCAGGTCGGCCACTTCGCCGCGCACGTCCACCTGGATCGAACGCGTGAGGTCGCCCTGCGTCACCGCGGTGGCCACTTCGGCGATCGCGCGCACCTGGTTGGTCAGGTTCGCCGCGAGCTGGTTCACGTTCGCGGTGAGGTCCTTCCAGATACCCGCCGTGCCCGGCACCTTCGCCTGGCCGCCCAGGCGGCCTTCCACGCCGACCTCGCGCGCCACGGTCGTCACCTGGTCGGCGAAGATCGCGAGCGTGTTGGTCATGTTGTTGATGGTGTCGGCCAGCTCGGCGACTTCGCCCTTGGCCTCCACCGTGAGCTTGCGGTGCAGGTCGCCGTTGGCCACCGCCGTCACCACCGCCGCGATGCCGCGCACCTGCGTGGTGAGGTTGGACGCCATCGAGTTGACGTTGTCGGTCAGGTCCTTCCACGTACCGGCCACGCCGGGCACGCGCGCCTGGCCGCCGAGCTTGCCTTCGGTGCCCACCTCGCGCGCCACGCGCGTCACTTCGGCGGCGAAGCCGTTGAGCTGGTCCACCATCGTGTTGATGGTTTCCTTCAGCTGGAGGATTTCGCCTTCCGCACCCACCGCGATCTTGCGCGAGAGGTCGCCCTTGGCGACCGACGTCGCCACTTCGGCGATGTTTCGCACCTGCGTGGTGAGGTTGGACGCCATCGAGTTGACGTTGTCGGTGAGGTCCTTCCAGGCGCCGGTCACGCCGGGCACCTGCGCCTGGCCGCCGAGCTTGCCTTCGGTGCCCACCTCGCGCGCCACGCGCGTCACTTCCGCGGCGAACCCGTTGAGCTGGTCCACCATCGTGTTGATGGTTTCCTTCAGCTGCAGGATTTCGCCCTTCACGTCCACGGCGATCTTGCGCGACAGGTCGCCCTTCGCCACCGCGGTGGTGACCTCGGCGATGTTGCGCACCTGCGCGGTGAGGTTGGACGCCATCGAGTTGACGTTGTCGGTGAGGTCCTTCCACGTGCCGGCGACGCCCGGCACCTGCGCCTGGCCGCCGAGCTTGCCTTCGGTACCCACCTCTCGCGCCACGCGCGTCACTTCGGCGGCGAAGCCGTTGAGCTGGTCCACCATGGTGTTCATGGTGTCCTTCAGCTGCAGGATCTCGCCCTTCACGTCCACGGTGATCTTGCGCGAGAGGTCGCCCTTCGCCACCGCCGTGGTCACCTCGGCGATGTTTCGCACCTGCGAGGTCAGGTTCGACGCCATCGCATTGACCGAGTCGGTCAGGTCCTTCCACGTACCCGCGACGCCCGGCACGACGGCCTGGCCGCCCAGGCGGCCTTCGGTACCCACTTCGCGCGCCACGCGCGTCACTTCGGAGGAGAAGCCGTTGAGCTGGTCCACCATCGTGTTGATGGTGTCCTTCAGTTCCAGGATCTCGCCGCGCACGTCCACGGTGATCTTGCGCGACAGGTCGCCCTTCGCCACCGCCGTGGTCACCTCGGCGATGTTGCGCACCTGCAGCGTCAGGTTGGACGCCATCGAGTTCACGTGGTCGGTGAGGTCCTTCCACGTGCCGGCGACGTCGGGCACCTGCGCCTGGCCGCCGAGCTTGCCTTCGGTACCCACTTCGCGCGCCACGCGCGTCACTTCGGAGGAGAAGCCGTTGAGCTGGTCCACCATCGTGTTGATGGTGTTCTTCAGTTCCAGGATTTCGCCGCGCACGTCCACGGTGATCTTGCGCGACAGGTCGCCCTTCGCCACCGCGGTGGTCACCTCGGCGATGTTTCGCACCTGCGAGGTGAGGTTGGACGCCATCGCGTTGACCGAGTCGGTCAGGTCCTTCCACGTGCCGGCGACGCCGGGCACGACCGCCTGGCCGCCGAGGCGGCCTTCGGTACCCACTTCGCGCGCCACGCGCGTCACTTCCGAGGCGAAGCCGCGCAGCTGGTCCACCATCGTGTTGATGGCCTCCTTCAGCTGGAGGATCTCGCCGCGCACGTCCACGGTGATCTTTCGCGACAGGTCGCCGTTGGCGACCGCGATGGTCACGTCGGCGATGTTTCGCACCTGCGCGGTGAGGTTGGACGCCATCTGATTGACCGAGTCGGTCAGGTCCTTCCACACGCCCGAGACGCCCTTGACCTTCGCCTGGCCGCCGAGGCGGCCGGCGGTGCCGACCTCCAGCGCCACGCGCGTCACTTCCGAGCTGAACTCGCCCATCTGCTCGATCATGCGGTTGACGATGTTCGCCGACCGCAGGAACTCGCCCTTGAGCGGGCGGCCGTCGGCCTCCAGCGACACGGTGCGGGTGAGGTCGCCCTTCGCCACGCCGGCCATCGCCTCGCTCATCGCCTCGACCGGGCGGACGAGGTCGTCGATCAGTGCGTTGACCGAGTCCTCCATGCCCAGCCACTGGCCTTCTCGGTTGGCGGGGACGACGCGCTGGCGGGTCTGGCCTTCGCGGCCGACCGCTTCGCCCACGCGCGACAATTCGGCCGCGAGGCGGCGGTTGTGGCTGACGATCTCGTTAAGGATCTGCGCCAGCTGGCCTTCCTGGCCCTGCCAGTTGAGCGGCAGGCGCACGGAGAAATCGCCGCCGCGCACCGCGTCCATGGCTTCGATGATGACCTCGAGCGGGTCGCGGCGCGCCTCCATGGGCGGTTCCGCCGGGGCGGCTCGTTTCGGCGATGTTGCAATGGCCTTCGCCGACGATGGCGTCGCCTTTCGCGCCGGAGACGAACGGCGCGGTTTGGTTTCCGTGGTCACCCTACATCCCCCATGCACTGCGGCTTACGGAAAATCACGCGAGCTTAGCGCAGCGGCGATGACGGAACGTTCACGTCAGTTGGCGTGTTCCCGGGGTGGGTCGGGCGCTCTCGCGGCCTCGTCGGCGGAGGGCGGGTGGGCCCGGCGACGGGATTCGAGCGCCGCATAACCGGCGATCGCGACCAGCAGCGGGCCCAGGTAATAGCAGGCGCGATACGCCAGCAACGCGGCCAGCATCTGCGGCTGCGGCACCTGGTGGCCCAGCAGCGCGATGAACACCGCTTCCAGCACGCCGATGCCCGCCGGGATGTGCGCGATGGCCGACGCGACCGCCGCCACCAGCAGCGGCCCGAGCACGTCCGCGTAGGCGACGCCCTTGGGCATCAGCACGAACAGCAGGCCGGCCATCAGCGCCCAGTTGGTCGAGGCGAGGCCGAGCTGCACCAGCGCCAGCGGCAGCGACGGCAGGCGGAAATGGTGGCCGCGCACATGGAACACGCGCCCGTGCGTGACGTGGCAGGCGATGAGGTACACGACCACGGCAACCAGCATCGCCGCGCCCACCCACGGCAACCGTTCGCCGGTGACCGGCCAGCTCGGTGGCGGCGTCACGCGGCCGGAGGCGAACAGCGCGCCGGCGAGCAGCAGGTAGCCCATCCAGTTGGTGCCGATGGCGAACGCGACGACGCGGCTGATCGTCCCCAGCCCCAGCCCGGCGTGCGCATACAGCCGATAGCGGAAGCCCGCCCCGCCGAACAGCGCGCCGACGTTGAGGCTGAAGGCGTAGGCGACCATCGCGATGCCCATCACCCGCGGTGCCGGCAACGTGTGTCGCGCGTAGCGTCGTCCGGCGAGGTCGTAGGCGGAATACAGCAGGTAACTGGCGAGGGTGATGCCGACCGCCATCGCCAGCGTGCCCGGCCCGTAGCCGGCGAGCGTCTTGCCGACCTCCGCCCAGTCCACCGACCGCGCATAACGCACCAGCAGGAATGCCACCAGCGCCAGGAAGACATAGAAGGCGATGCGCCGGATGCGACGCCAGCGCTGGCGGGCGGCGGTCACGAGGTCACGTCCGCATCGTCCGGCGGTTGCACCAGCGCGGTCTTCGGCTTGTGCGCCGGCAGCCAGCCGGCCCACGCCGGGAAATTGCGCAGCACATGGAACAGCAGCGGGCGCGTCAGCGGTTGCCAGAAGCGGCCGCGCGGCACGCTGTCGGGTTCCACCGCCTTGCAGTGGTCGTCGATCAGCACGCCCAGCCGTCCGCGCAGCTCGCGCGCGAAGCCGGCATCGCGGATGAACACGTTCGCCTCCAGGTTCAGCGACAGGCTCAGGGGATCCAGGTTGCTCGAACCCACCGTGCTCCACTCCCCGTCGATCACCGCGACCTTGCCGTGGAACGGCCGCTCGCAGTACTCGAAGATGTGCACGCCGGCGTCGACCAGATAGCGATACAGCCAGCGCGCGGCGATGAGCGCCATCGGCGTGTCCGGTTCGCCCTGGAAGATCAGCTGCACCTTCACCCCGCGCCGCGCCGCCGCGCGCAGGTCGCGCAGGAAACCGTAACCAGGGAAGAAGTAGGCGTTGGCGATCACGATCTCGCGCTTCGCGTCGCGGAACGCCTGCCGGTACGCGTGCTCGATCGCGCGCGAACGCCGCCCGTTGTCGCGCGGCAGGAAGCAGACGTCGGCCGGGCCGTCGCCGCGCGCCTCCTCGCCGGTGCGTACCGGCTCCCAGCGCTCGCCCGTGCCGCGCGTCGCCATCGCCCGTCGCAGGAATGACACGATGTCCTCGACCACCGGGCCGCGCACTTCCACCGCGTAGTCCTGCTTGGCGGTCGGGCCGAAATCGGCCAGGTGGTCGGCCGAATAGTTGATGCCGCCGACGAAGGCGATGGACTCGTCGATCGCCACCAGCTTGCGGTGCATGCGCCTGAACACGTTGAGCCGGATGCCGAGCAGCGTGGGTTGCTGGTCGAACATGCGCAGCTGCACGCCCGCGGTGGTGAGCTCCTGCAGGAATTCGTCCGAGAGGTCGGGCGAGCCGAACGCGTCCACCAGGAAATGAACGCGCACCCCGCGCTGCGCGGCGGCGACGAGGCGGTCCTTCAGTGCGTTGCCGACCTTGTCCTCGAACCAGATGAAGGTTTCCAGCAATACCTCGCGCTGCGCGGCGTCGATGGCCTCGAACACGCGCGCGAAGTACGCCTCGCCGTTCTCCAGCAGGCGCACGTGGTGGCCGTGCCGCCAGCAGGTGTCGATCTGGCGCGTGAGCCTCACAGTCCGATCCTCGCCAGCAGCGGCACGTGGTCGGACAGGTGCGACCACGGGCGCGACGAGAGCACGCGCGCTTCGATCACGCGTGCGTGGCGCACGTAGATGCGATCGACCGGCAGCGTCGGCCAGCGCGACGGGAAGGTGCGCGCGACGCGGCCGCGCAGGTGCTCGAAGGCTTCCACCAGCCCGCAGCGACGCAGGAGACGGTGCCCGCGCGTGCGCCAGTCGTTGAAGTCGCCGGCGACGATCAGCGGTGCGTCGCGCGGGATCTGCTCGGACACCACGCCGCACAACAGGGCGATCTGCCGCTGGCGGTGCGATTCGCGAAGCCCCAGGTGCACGCAGATCGTGTGCACGTCGACCTCGTGCCCGTCGCCGCGGGTGCCGGGCACGCGCACGACGGCGTGCAGCAGGCCGCGCTGTTCGTGGCCCCGCACCGAGACGTCGCGGTTCTCGTGCGAGGCGATCGGGAACTTCGACAGCAGCGCGTTGCCGTGGTGGCCATGCGGATACACCGCGTTGCGCCCATAGGCGAACTGCGACCAGAGCGAGTCGGCGAGGAATTCGTATTGCGGCCCGGCGGGCCAGTCCGCGTGCCGTCGCGCGTGGTGTGCATGCTCGCCGAGCACTTCCTGCAGGAACACCATGTCCGCCGACACGCCGCGGATCGCCTCGCGCAATTCGGGCAGCACGAACCTGCGGTTGAGCAGGCTGAATCCCATGTGCATGTTGACGGTCAGGACGTTGATCGAGGTCATGCAGCGACGTGTCGTCGGAGTGGCCTGCATTCTGCCGACGGCGTGCGCGATGGGGCGTGAGGGGCGATGGGGCGCGGCGAATCCGGTGGACGTCGCGGGCAAAGATCGCCGATGCGCTTCGCTCACCCGGGCAACAGGGGCGGCGACATGCCGCAGCGACGCAACGCCGCTCACCACCCCCGGGCCAGCTCGCGCGCGACCTCCGCCGCCGGGACGGCGCGGCAGCCGGTGGTGTTCTGTCCGGCCCACAGCGGGGAGAAGTCGCCGCGTCCGGCCGCTTCGGCCTTGGCGCGCAATGGCGTGACGGCGCCGGCCGCGAGCGGGAAGGCGGGGATGTCGTCGCGCAACGCGCCGAGTTCGCGCATGAGCCGGTTGGGGATGCCGCGTGCGGGTCGACCGGTGAAGAGGTTGGTGAGCGCCGTCGAGCCGCCCGCCTCCGCCGTCAGTGCCTGTCGATGCACCGCGCTGGTCGTCGCTTCCGGGCACAGCAGGAACGCGGTGCCGACCTGCACGCCGGCCGCGCCCAGGGCGCGCGCCGCGGCGACGCCGGACGCATCGGCGATCCCGCCCGCCGCGATGACCGGCACGCGCACCGCATGCACGATCTGCGGCAGCAGCGCGAACGTGCCCGCCTGCGCATCGAGGTCGTCGGACAGGAAGTGCCCCCGATGCCCGCCCGCTTCCAGCCCCTGGGCGATGATCGCGTCCACGCCCCGCGCCTCGAGCCATCGCGCTTCGTCCACGGTGGTCGCGGACGACAGCAACTTCGCGCCCGTGGCACGCACGCGTTCGAGCAGGTCGGGCGAAGGCAGGCCGAAGTGGAAGCTGACGACCGCCGGCGGCAGTTCGGCCAGCACGTCGGCCAGCGCGTGGTTGAAGGGCGTGCGCGCCGGGGCGGCGACCAAGGCGTCCGGGTCGAGGCCGAACTCCGCGTAATACGGCGCCAAGCGCTCGCGCCATGCGGCCTCGCGCCCGCCATCGGCCACCGGCGGCGCGTGGCAGAAGAAGTTCACGTTGACCGGGCCGGCACCGGCTTCGCGTATCGCGGCCAGATCGCGCCGCAGCGCCTCCGGCATCAGCGTCGCCGCCGGCAGCGAGCCGAGCCCGCCGGCCCGCGCGACCGCCAGCGCGAGCGCGACGCCCTGCACCCCGGCCATGGGCGCCTGGATCACAGGAAGGTTCATGCCGAAGCGGTCGGTGAGCGTGGTCATGGCGCCACTCTAGAAGCACGCCCGGAGGCGAGGTATCGCCGGATCGCCCGATTCGGGGGCCACGTCAGCCCGCGCGCGTGTAAGGGTTCCTCCGACACGGCTTCCGAACTTCCTGACTGCGGCTCAGGTTGCCTCCCGGTAAAACTGAACGGGCCCCGGCGCCGAGGCCGACCCTCTTCCCCTCGGAACTTCCCCTCCGAACATTCGGTCGGCTGCCCAAACCGGCGCCGGGGCCAAGTCGCTCGCGCCGCATCAGGTCGACAGCAGCGGCGGCGACCCTTCGTCTTCCGGGCGATAGCTCTCGCCGGTCAGCGCCATCGCGGCGGCCAGCTGCTTCACGGCCTCGCACTGCGTCGAGCCGTGTTCGATCTCCCACACCGCTTCCAGGCCGTCGGCGTGGGTCAGCCTCAACACGCAGGCGCGGCTGCCCGGAAACGGGCCGGTGGCTTCGATCCGCCAGCCCGGCGGCAGGGTCTGGGTACGCGTGTCCATGGGGGCCACGGTAGCCGCGGCGGGGGAACGCGCGCGTGTAGGACGCTGCGGCCCGTCGCATGTCACTCCTCTCGCCAGCCCGCGGCCTGTAAGGTGTCGCCCCTCGAAGCCGCGCGCATGCCGATGTCCGACGCCCACGTTTCCACGCAGCTCAACCACGCCCTCAAACCGCGCCAGCTGATCATGATGGGACTGGGCAGCGCGATCGGCGCCGGCCTGTTCCTCGGTTCCGGCGTGGGCGTGCAGGCCGCCGGTCCGGCGGTGCTGATCTCCTACCTCGTCGCCGGCGCGCTGGTGATCATCGTGATGAACGCGCTGGGCGAGATGGCCGCGGCCAAGCCCGCCAGCGGCGCGTTCTCGGTGTACGCGGGCGACGCGATGGGCGCGACCGCCGGCGCGACGGTCGGCTGGCTGTGGTGGGCGCAGGTGGTGATCGTGATCGCCGCCGAATCGGTCGGCGCGGGCGGGCTGCTCGCCACGATCTGGCCGCAGATCCCGGTGCCGCTGTCGTCGCTGGCGTTCATGCTGTTCTTCACCGCCATCAACCTGATGGGCGTGCGCAACTTCGGTGAGTTTGAATTCTGGTTCGCGATCATGAAAGTCGCCGCGATCCTCATCTTCATCGCCATCGGCGCCGCGCTGCTGCTCGGCCTGCTGCCGGGCGTGCCCTCACCGGGGCTGTCGAACCTCACCGCGAACGGCGGGTTCGCGCCGAAGGGCTGGGCGGGCATCGGCGCGGCGCTGCTGGTGGTGGTGTTCGCGTTCGGCGGCACCGAGATCGTCGCCGTCGCCGCGGCCGAAACCTCCGACCCGGCGCGCAGCCTCGCGCGCGCGATCCGCACCGTCGCCTGGCGCATCCTCGTGTTCTACATCGGCTCGATCAGCGTGATCATCGCCGTCGTGCCGTGGACCAGCGAAGCGCTGCGCTCGCCGTTCGCGGCCGTGCTGGAAGTCGCGCGCATCCCGTACGCGTCCACCGCGATCACGCTCATCGCCGTGATCGCGCTGCTGTCGGCGCTCAACG
This sequence comes from Lysobacter auxotrophicus, assembly GCF_027924565.1. Taxonomy (NCBI): domain Bacteria; kingdom Pseudomonadati; phylum Pseudomonadota; class Gammaproteobacteria; order Lysobacterales; family Lysobacteraceae; genus Lysobacter; species Lysobacter auxotrophicus. Next base: position 4,054,941 of record NZ_AP027041.1, on the reverse strand, counting down.
CGAACCTCTATGGCGCCTCGCGCATGATCTTCTCGCTGGCCCAGCGCAGCGAGGCGCCGCGCTGGCTGTCACGCGTGAACCGCCGCCAGGTGCCGGTCCTCGCGGTGCTCGCGAGCGTGCTGTTCGGTTTCGTGGCGACGGTGTGTGAACTGTGGTTCCCGAACCGCGTGCTGCCGGTGCTGCTCAACATCGTCGGCTGCACGTGCCTGCTGGTGTGGACGCTCGCGCTCGTATCGCAGCTGATCCTGCGCGCACGCGCCGAACGCGCCGGCACGCCGCTGCCGTTCCGCATGCGCGGCTACCCGTGGCTGACGGTCGCCGCCCTGGCGATCCTCGTGGTGATCTTCGGGCTGCTGGTCTCGTCCGGCCAGACGCGCGGGCAGTTCCTGTCGATGGCCGCGCTCACCGCCGGCATCGCGCTGGCGAGCGAACTGGCGCGGCGTTATCGCGGAAAAAAGCGCGCGACGGTTTGAGCCGTCGCGCGCTGCCGCGGCGTGCACGGGAGGGGTTGTACACGCCGCTTTGCCTCAACGTGGTTGGAGGTCAGTTCTCGTAGGCCGATTCGCCGTGCGAGGTGATGTCCAGGCCTTCGCGTTCGGATTCCTCGCTCACGCGCAGGCCGACGGTGTACTTCACGATCAGGAAGGCGACCAGCGCGACCACGCCCGACAGCACCACCGTCAGCAGCACGCCCTGCAGCTGGATCCAGACCTGCGAGGCGATGCTGTACTCCGGTAGCGCGGTTTCGGTGACGTAATCCCAGATGCCCGCGCCACCCAGCGCCGGCGAGGCGAACACGCCGGTGAGCAGCGCGCCGAGGATGCCGCCGACGCCGTGCACGCCGAACACGTCGAGCGCGTCGTCCGCACCGAGCAGACGCTTCAGGCCATTCACGCCCCACAGGCACACCGCGCCGGCAAGCGCGCCGATGACGATCGCGCCGCACAGGCCGACGAAGCCCGCGGCCGGGGTGATCGCGACCAGTCCCGCCACTGCGCCGGATGCCGCGCCGAGCATCGACGGCTTGCCCTTGCTGATCCATTCCACCGCGGTCCAGCCGAGCACCGCGGCCGCCGTCGCGAGGAACGTGTTGACGAACGCCTGCGCCGCCACCGCGTTGGCTTCCAGCGCGGAGCCGGCGTTGAAGCCGAACCAGCCGACCCACAGGATCGAGGCGCCCACCATCGTCTGCGTGAGGTTGTGCGGCTTGATCGCTTCGCGCCCGTAGCCGACCCGCTTGCCGACCACGTACGAACCGACCAGCCCGGCGACCGCCGCGTTGATGTGCACCACCGTGCCGCCGGCGAAGTCGAGCGCGCCGCGCGCGAACAGGAAGCCCGACTGCGCGAGCACGCCGGGCACCGCGTCGTTGCTGGTGAACGCATCCGGGCCGGGGAAGAACCACACCATGTGCGCCATCGGTGTGTAGGCGAAGGTGAACCACAGCACGGTGAACAGCAGCACGCCGGCGAACTTCACCCGTTCGGCGAACGCGCCGATGATCAGCGCGCAGGTGATGCACGCGAACGCGCCCTGGAACACGAAGAACACCAGCTCCGGGATGTAGACGCCCTTGGTGAACGTCGCGCCCATCGCGGTGGCGTCGAGGCCTTTCGCGAACACGCGATCGAAGCCGCCGATGAATGCATTGCCCGGCGTGAACGCCAGCGAATAGCCGTACAGCGCCCAAAGCACCGCGACGAGCGAGAACACGATCAGCGTCTGGATCAGCACCGACAACACGTTCTTGCTGCGCACCAGGCCGCCATAGAACAGCGCCAGGCCCGGCAGCGTCATGAAGATCACGAGCGCGGCGCAGACCAGCAGCCAGGCGACATCGCCCTTGTTGGCGACGGGCGCCGCGGCGTCCTGCGCGAAGGCGAGGGCGGGCGTGGCGAGTGCGAGCAGTGCGGTGATTGCGAGTGAGGGCTTGCGGAACATCGTGACAGCGCGTTCGCGTTCGGCATCGCCGAATGCGTTCATGCCGTCATCCCCGCGAAGGCGGGGATCCATCTGTGAATACATCACGGTCGGGTTTCCTTCTTTCGTCGAGGTTGCGGCGATCGGGTCGATGGATTCCCGCCTTCGCGGGAATGACGGCTGCGAAGCGGATGCGGTTCGCGTGGAGAGATCGAGGGCGGTCGTCATGGCGTTACCTCACAACGCATCGTCGTCGAGTTCGCCGGTGCGGATCCGCACCGTGCGCTCGAGCGATTGGACGAAGATCTTTCCGTCGCCGACCTTGCCGGTGCGCGCGGCGTTGGCGAACGCCTCCAGCGCGGCTTCCAGCGTGCTTTCCGCGACGGCGCATTCCACCTTCAGCTTCGGCAGGAAATCGACGACGTATTCGGCGCCGCGATACAGCTCGGTGTGGCCTTTCTGCCGGCCGAACCCTTTCACTTCGGTAACGGTGATGCCGGACACGCCGACTTCGGTGAGCGCTTCGCGCACCTCGTCGAGCTTGAACGGCCGGATGATCGCGGTGATCAGTTTCATCTCGCAGCTCCGTGGTGGATGGGAAGTCAGAACGTTTTCGTGAGCGTGAGAACAACCGTGTCCTCACCCAGGAAGTTGCCGTGGACGTTGGTGTAGAGCGCCTCTTCCGCGTCGGTGTCGGTGTAGGCGAGCGCGACGGCGAAACCACCGTCGAAGGACTTGGTGACGCCGAGCTTCCAGTCGACGTATTCGAAGTCCCCGTTGCTTTCGATCCACTGCTTGCCGGCGTGCGCGTTGAGCGTCCAGGTCGGCACGAATTCCCAGTTCACCGCGGCATCGAGATAGCCCGATCCATCCGAATCGGCGTAGCCGAACAGGTCGGTGAGTGCGTAGGAATACTTGGCGGCGAACACGCCGGCGCTGATGCCGAAATAGAGTTCGGCCGTGTCGGGGCTGTTGAAGCCGGCGGGGTAATCGCCCGGATACCAGTAGTACAGCGCGCCGACGTCGAAGCCGACGGTGTCGCCCCACTTCCCGCGATAGCCGCCGTAGAAGTCCAGTTCGACGCTGTTGGAAATGTCGTCGTCGACGACGGGCGTGTCGGAGAGCCAGCTGACGTTGCTGCCCCATGTGCCCAGGTAGAAGCCACTGTCGTCGGCGTACTCGACGCCGGCCTGCAATGCGGGTTCCTGGTTGTTCTGCGAGATGCCGCGGAAGATGTAGTCGCTGGTCAGCGCGACCGAACCGGACACGCCGGCGATCGCGTCAGCGGGAAGGGCGAGGCAAAGCGCGCCCGCCAGGGCGACGACGGTGAACGATGCAGCGTTGTGGCTTGCATGGATGCGAGACGACATGACGCAGGCTCCTCATAAGCGGTGGCCCCTCCCCGGTCATTGCTTCGTGCTCTTGCCACGCGGGCGTTTCTCCTGCCCACGCGTTCTTCGGGACGCAGTCGCCTTGCGGCGGGCGGACCCCGTCGATTCGGTTACCTCGTTGGTTGATGGTTTTGACTTTCAGCTCCCTCCCCTGCGAATGCAGGGGAGGGTTGGGGAGGGGTGAAGTCCGTCGCGGGAAAGTCCGGCGCTGCGCGCCTCACGACCCCCTCCCAACCTCCCCCTGCGAGCAGGGGGAGGAGCAGGAGGTGGTGCTGTTACAGCGTGTAGTACATCTGGTACTCGAGCGGGTGCGTCGCCGCGCGGAAGCGCGTGACTTCCTGCATCTTCAGCGCGATGTAGCTGTCGATGAAGTCGTCGGTGAACACGCCGCCGGCCTTGAGGAAGTCGCGATCCTTGTCGAGCGCTTCCAGCGCCTGGTCCAGGCTGTGGCAGACGGTCGGGATGTTCTTCTCTTCTTCCGGCGGCAGGTCGTACAGGTCCTTGTCGGACGGCGCGCCCGGATCGATCTGGTTCTTGATGCCGTCCAGGCCGGCCATCATCAGCGCGGCGAAGATCAGGTAGCCGGAGTTCATCGGATCCGGGAAGCGGATCTCGATGCGGCGCGCCTTCGGGTTGGCGACGTACGGAATGCGGCACGACGCCGAACGGTTGCGCGCCGAGTACGCCAGCATCACCGGCGCTTCGAAGCCCGGCACCAGGCGCTTGTACGAGTTGGTCGTCGAGTTGGCGAACGCGTTGATCGCGCGCGCGTGCTTGAAGATGCCGCCGATGTACCACAGCGCCGTCTGCGACAGGCCGCCGTAGCCGTCGCCGGAGAACAGGTTCACGCCGCCCTTGGCCAGGCTCTGGTGCACGTGCATGCCGCTGCCGTTGTCGCCGACGATCGGCTTGGGCATGAAGGTGACCGTCTTGCCGTTGCGGTGCGCGACGTTCTTGATGACGTACTTCATCGTCATCAGCTCGTCGGCCTTCTTCACCAGCGAGTTGAACTTGGTGCCGATCTCGCACTGGCCGGCGTTGGCGACTTCGTGGTGGTGCACTTCCACTTCCTGGCCGACCAGTTCCAGCGTCTTGCACATCTCGGCGCGCAGGTCGTGCAGCGAATCCAGCGGGGCGACCGGGAAGTAGCCGCCCTTCACCATCGGACGGTAGCCGGTGTTGCCGCCGTCGTACTCACGGCCGGAGTTCCAGTGCGCTTCTTCCGAATCGACGTGGAAGAAGGTGTGGCCCATGTCGTTGGCGAAGCGGACCGAGTCGAAGATGAAGAATTCCGGCTCCGGACCGAAGAACGCCTGGTCGGCGATGCCGCTGGCCTTGAGGAAGGCTTCGGCGCGCTTGGCGACGCCGCGCGGGTCGCGCGTGTAGGCCTGCATGGTGGCCGGATCCAGGATGTCGCAGGTCAGCACCAGCGTCGGATCGGCGGTGAACGGGTCCAGGAACGCCGTGCTCGCGTCGGGCAGCAGCACCATGTCGGACTCGTTGATGCCCTTCCAGCCCGAGATCGACGAGCCGTCGAACATCTTGCCGTCCTCGAACAGGCTCGGCTCGACGATCGACTTGGGGAAGGTCACGTGGTGCTGCACGCCGCGCATGTCGACGAAACGCAGGTCGACGAATTCGACCTTGTGATCCTTGATGAGCTTCTCTACGTGTTCGATCGACATGGGAACTCCGGATTCGGGATTGGAGATTGGGATGGGGGAAAGCCGGCCGCATTCGCGGTGACCCCATGCATTACGCATGGGTCGTGCCAACATTCACGCCGCGCTAACGCGTTGATTCCAAAGAGCCGGCCGTCGACGCCGTGATAGCCTTGCACCAGAACAGTGCGTGAAGCAATGCGATTGCGTCGACATGGTGCACGCAGGCCCGTCCGGTATGCTGCGGCGTTTCGCGCGGCGGTGCCACGAACCGGTCCGCGTTTTTCGAATCACGTATCCCGAATCGCGAATCACGGCCGCTCCCACATGACCGATCTGCTCGCCGCCCTGCTCCTCGGCATCATCGAAGGCATCACCGAATTCCTGCCGATCTCCAGCACCGGCCACCTGCTCATCGCCGAACGCTGGCTCGGGCACCGCAGCGATCTGTTCAACATCTCCATCCAGGCCGGCGCGATCCTCGCGGTGGTGCTGATCTACCGGCAGCGCCTGTGGGACCTGGCAATGGGCTTCCTCGGTAGGCGGGCGATGGCCGAACACAGCCCGGCGGGCATGCCGATGGACGCGGCCGAAGCGCGCGATTACGCGTTCAAGCTCGCGGTCGCCTTCGGCATGACGGCGGTGCTCGGCGTGATCGTGAAGAAGCTCGGCTTTGAATTGCCTGACGAAGTGACGCCGATCGCGTGGGCGCTGGTCATCGGCGGCGTGTGGATGATCGCGGCCGAACATTTCGCGGCCAAGCGCGCCGCCGTGCTGGGCGAGCGGGCGACGATCACCTGGACGGTGGCGATCCTGGTCGGCATCGCGCAGGTGGTCGCGGGCGTGTTCCCGGGTACCTCGCGTTCGGCCGCGACGATCTTCGTCGCACTGCTGGCCGGCACGACCTCGCGCGCGGCGGCGACGGAGTTCGCCTTCCTGGTGGGCATTCCGACGATGTTCGCCGCCACCGGCTGGGAGCTGATCGACGTGGTGCACAGCGGCGAGGCGGCCAACGAGGACTGGGCGGCGCTGGGCGTGGCCTTCGTGGCCTCGGCGATCACCGCCTTCATCTCGGTGAAATGGCTGTTGCGGTACATCCAGAGCCACCGTTTCACGGCCTTCGCGATCTACCGTTTCATCCTCGGCGCGGCCCTGCTGTTCCTGGTGCCGGCCGGCAGCTGACGCGGCGTTCCACGTCGGGCGCTTCACCCCCGTTCCCTATGCCGGGCTCACACGCCCGGACCTTGGAGGAGACGTCCATGAAGCGATTTGCCCTGCTCACCCTCGCCGTTGCCCTGGCCGCCTGCACGCGTTCGCCGCAGGAGGCGCCTTCGACCGAAGCCGCGGCGCCCGGCGCGACACCGGCCGCGACCGCCCCTGCCGCGCCGGCGCCCGCTGCGCCTGCCTCCGCGACCATCGACAACGCCGTCCTCGGCGGCCATCACTGGGCGCTCGACAACGCCGTGGATGCGAAGGGACAGCGCGTCGACGCGTTGTTCGCGCGGACCGACAAGCCGGTGACGGTGGACTTCGCTGCCGGCCGCATCGCCGTGTCGAACACCTGCAACCGCATGATGGGCAGCTACACGCTCGACGGCGCGACGCTCACGATCGGCGACCTGGCCTCGACGATGATGGCGTGCGCCGATCAGAAGCTGATGGCGCTGGACCGTGCCGTGGGCGAACGCCTGCGCGGCGCGCAGACCGCGTCATTGCAAAGTGGCGACACGCCGGTGCTCACGCTTACCGGCGCGGGCGGCGACGTGCTCACCTTCAGAGGACAGCCGACGGCTGAGAAACGTTTCGGCGGCCCCGGCGAGACGGTGTTCCTGGAAATCGCGCCGCAATCCAAACCGTGCACGCACCCGGACGTTCCCAACCGGCAGTGCCTGCAGGTGCGCGAGGTGCATTTCAACGACCAGGGCATCCGCACCGGCGCGCCGGCGGAATGGCAGCCCCTGTACCAGGACATCGAAGGCTTCACGCACGAGGACGGCGTGCGCAACGTCGTGCGCGTGAAGCGTTTCGTCTCCGGCAACAAGCCCGACGGCGAGCAGGTGGCGTACGTGCTCGACATGGTGGTCGAAAGCGACACGACACCGGGCGCCGCGCAGAAGCGTTGAGTCGCGTCGCGCGTTGCCGGCGCCATTCCAGCGAAAGCGGAATTCAACCGCTCTTGTAGCCCGGGTAAGCGAAGCGCACCCGGGGTGGGAAGGTGGTCGCGTCCCCGGGTGCGCTTCGCTTACCCGGGCTACAAAAGCGAGACGCTTGCTGTTGCTGTTACGGTCGAACTGCCTATTCATTGCTAACCCCAACGGGCGCCGCACAGGACGTGCGGGGGTGAGCGCCGAGCCATGGAGTGAGGCGAGGCGCGCTTGCGAACGCCCCTACTCCGCGTCCGGTCGTGGGATTGATTTGTCGGGGAGCTGCCCTTTCTTTTGGTTACTTTTTGACCGAAGGGAATCCAGTAGGACTTGGGCAAGCAAATAAAAGTGACCCGGGCGCCGCCACGCGCTCGGAAGCTTGGCTGTGATTCTTTCTTCTTTTCGCCGCAAACCAACGCCTCGGCAAGCACCGGCGGCTGAAGCGCCGGGCCCGGCGGCACCACAACCCGTCGACCCGGCGAAGGCCGGGACCCAGGCTGTCCAGGTGTGGCGTAACGCGTACGCGCTTCTCATGAGCGCTGCGTGCCTGGATCCCGGCCTCGCCCGGATGGCGGTTCGGGAAGGGAAATCAGCAGCGAAGCGCCTTCAGGCGCTTCCCGCGAATCCGCTCTGCCGCCACGCCTCGAACACGCATACCGCCACCGCATTGGAAAGATTGAGGCTGCGGTTGTCCGGTCGCATCGGCAGGCGCAGGCGCTGCGCGGCCGGGACGCTTTCCAGCACGTCGGCCGGGAGCCCGCGCGTTTCCGGACCGAACAGGAACGCATCGCCGGCCTGGTAGCGCGGCGTATCGAACCGCACCGTGCCGCGCGTGCTCAGCGCGAACAGGCGCGGCGGCGACTGGTTGGCGGCCGTGATCGACGCAAGCGCGGCGGACAGGTCCGCATGCACCTGCAGCGTCGCGTACTCGTGGTAGTCCAGCCCCGCGCGCTTGAGCTGCTTGTCCTCGAGCGTGAATCCCAGCGGTTCGATCAGGTGCAGCCGTGCACCGGTGTTGGCGCACAGGCGGATCACGTTGCCCGTGTTGGGCGGGATTTCCGGCTGGAAGAGGATGACGTCGAACATGCGCTACATGATCGCCGCCGCGCGCGGCCGCGTCACCACGGCACGGGCTTTCCGCGGTAATCGAAGAACTTGCCGGTGTCGTCGAGGCCGAGCCCGTCGATCACCTTCAGCAGGCCGCGCACCGATTCGTCGGGCGTGATCTGCGCGCCGCTGCCGCCCATGTCGGTTTGCACCCAGCCCGGATGCAGCGCGACCACCGCGATGCCGCGCTCGCGCAGCGCCGAGGCGAGCAGGGCGGTCGCCATGTTCTGGGCGGCCTTCGACATCGCGTAGCTCGGCGTGTGGAAGCCGTCGGTGGAGGCGACCGAACCGAGCACCGACGACAGGTTTGCCACCTTGGCGCCTTCGACGAGACGTTCGGCCAGCGCCTGCGTGAGCAGGAACGGGCCGCTCGCGTTGGTGCGCAGGCTGTCGTCGAGATTGGCCGGCGGCACGTGGCCGAAGCGCTCGCCCGAATGCAGCACGCCGGCGTTGTTGATCAGCAGGTCGATGCCGTCGATCACCAGCGGCAACTCGCGCGCGAGCTCGGCGTGGGATTTGGGCTCGGCGACTCCCAGCGGCAGCACATGCAGGCGTCCGGGGTGCTCGCCGGCCAGCTGGTTGAGCGCGTTGGCGCGCCCGGGCTGGCGGCAGGTGGCGACCACGTGGTCGCCGCGGGCGAGCAGTTGCCGCACGAACTCCAGCCCCAGCCCGCGGTTGGCGCCGGTGACCAGGGTGCGACGTGGCGGCTGGGCGGGCGTCATCGCGAAGGTTCCGCAGATCGGGGCCCGCAGTGTAGGGGCGTTCATGTGAGCGTCCGACGACGGCCGCCCGACCCCAACACGAGCCAAATTCCGACATGCGACGGGACTTGTGGCCTAGTGCTCCCCTTCGTGGGCGGCGGCTAGGATGCCTGTTCGAATCACAGGAGTACGTCATGCCCGCTTCGTCCCGACCGCGCGTCGCCGCGCTTGCCCTCGCCCTGGCCGCCGCGTTCGGCGGCGTCGCCGCGCTCACGCCGGTGGCCGCGCTGGCTGCGCCCAAGGCCTCGGTCGACATTCCCTTCGAGGAATTCACCCTGCCCAACGGCCTGCGCGTGGTGGTGCATACCGACCGCAAGGCGCCGATCGTCGCGGTGAACCTGTGGTACCACGTGGGCAGCAAGGACGAACCGGCGGGTCGCACCGGCTTCGCGCACCTGTTCGAACACCTGATGTTCAACGGGTCGGAGAACCACCGCGGCGAGTACTTCGAACCGTTCGAACTGGTCGGCGCCACCGACATGAACGGCACGACCAACTCCGACCGCACCAACTACTTCCAGAACGTGCCCACCACCGCGCTCGACATGGCGCTGTGGATGGAGTCCGACCGCATGGGCCACCTGCTCGGCGCGATCGACCAGAAGACGCTCGACGAGCAGCGAGGCGTCGTCCAGAACGAGAAGCGCGAGGGCGAGAACCAGCCCTACGGCCAGGTGTGGGATGCGCTGGGCAAGGCGCTGTATCCGAAGACGCACCCGTACCACCACAGCACCATCGGCTCGATGGCCGACCTCGACGCGGCCTCGCTGGAGGACGTGAAGGGCTGGTTCCGCACGTGGTACGGGCCGAACAACGCCGTGCTCGTGCTCGCCGGCGACATCGACCTCGCCACCGCGAAGGAGAAGGTGACGAAGTACTTCGGCGACATTCCCGCCACGCCGACCATGGCGCAGCCGAAGGTCGACGTCGCGCCGCTCGCCCAGTCCACGCGCGCGACCATGACCGACAAGGTGCCGCAGGCGCGCGTGCACCGCGTGTGGAACGTCGCGCAGGCCGGCACGCCGGACCTCGACAAGCTGCAGCTGTTCGCGCAGGTGCTGGGCGGCAGCAAGTCCTCGCGCCTGGACAAGCGCCTGCTGCACGAGGAGAAGCTGGTCGACAACGTCTCCGCCGCGGCGTACTCGATGCAGCTCGGATCCAACTTCGTGATCACCGCCGACGTAAAGCAGGGCGTGGCCCCGGAGAAGGTCGAGGCGATCATCGACGAGGAGCTGAAGAAGCTGCTGAAGGACGGCCCGACCAAGGCCGAGCTGGAGCAGGCACGCACGGTGTTCAAGGCCGGCTTCGTGCGCGGCATCGAACGCATCGGTGGCTTCGGCGGCAAGGCCGACGCGCTTGCCGAATGCACGGTCTACACGGGCGATCCCGGTTGTTTCCGCGACAGCCTGAAGATCATCGACACGGCCAGCGCGCGCGACCTTACGGCCGTGGCGAACAACTGGCTGACCAAGGGCAGCCACACGCTGGTCGTCGTGCCAGGCGATCGCACCGTCGTCGCCGAGGACGCCTCCGTTACGCCGGCGCCGATGAAGCTGCCGGCGGTCGATCCGAAGTACACCACCACGCGCAGCGCGGTCGACCGCAGCGCCGGCCCGCCGAAGACCGGCCAGTTCCCGGACCTGAAGTTCCCGACGCTGCAGCGCGCGACGTTGAAGAACGGCACCACGGTGATCCTGGCCGAGCGCCACGACATCCCCGTCGTGCAGATGAGCTACGAGTTCGCCGGCGGCTACAGCGCCGACCAGGGACGCAAGCTGGGCACGTCGAGCTTCGCGATGGGCATGATGGACGAGGGCGCCGGCGAGCTGGATTCGCTGGCTTTCGGCGATCGCGCCGAATCGCTCGGCGCCAACCTCGGCGCGGGCGCGTCGCTGGACGGCGGCAAGGCGTACCTCTCCGCGCTGAAGCAGAACCTCGATCCGTCCGTCGCGCTGTTCGCGAAAATGCTGCGCGAGCCGCGCTTCGACCAGAAGGAAATCGACCGCGTCAAGGCGACCTGGGTCGCCGGCATCAAGCAGGAGAAGGCGCGCCCGAACGGCGCCGCGATGCGCGTGCTGCCGCCGCTGCTGTACGGCGCGGGCCATGCGTACGCGATTCCCTTCAGCGGCAGCGGCACCGAAGGCTCGATCGCGTCGCTCACGCGCGACGACCTGGTCGCCTTCCATCGCGACTGGGTGCGACCGGACGGCGCGACGCTGATCGTCGTCGGCGACACCACGCTGAAGGAGATCGTCCCGCTGCTCGACAGGCACCTGGGCGACTGGAAGCCCGGCGGCGATGCCCCGGCGCGTCCGCAGATCGGCGAAGTCGCGCGTCCGGCGAAGCCGCGCGTCTACCTGATCGACCAGCCGGGCGCGGTGCAGGCGAACATCTTCGCCGGCGAAGTCGTGCCGTCGACGAAGGACGCCGACTCGGTCCGCTTCGACATCGCCAACTCGGTGCTCGGCGGCGAGTTCTCCTCGCGCCTCAACATGAACCTGCGCGAGAACAAGCACTGGGCCTACGGCGCCTACAGCTTCTCGGCCAATGCGCTGGGCCAGCGGCCGTGGATGGCGTTCGCGCCGGTGCAGATCGACAAGACCGCCGATTCGCTGAAGGAACTGCAGCGCGAGATCGCCGACTACACCAGCGGCAAGGCGCCGCCGAAGCCGGAAGAAGTCGCGAAGATCCAGGCCACCGAGATCCTGAGCCTGCCCGGCGCGTTCGAAACGGCGTCGTCGGTGATGGGCGCCATCAGCGGCATCGTGCGTTACGACCGCCCGGACGATTACGTCTTCAAGCGCAAGGCGCAGATCGAGGCGCTCACGCCCGAACAGGTGAAAGCCGCTGCGGCGACGATCGATCCGAACGCGCTTACGTGGGTGGTGGTCGGCGACCTGAAGCAGATCGAGAAGCCGGTGCGCGCGCTGAAGCTGGGCGAGGTGCAGGTGCTCGACGCCGACGGCAATGCGGTGACGGGGCAGCCCTGAGTCGCACTCGACGACGCCGTCGCCTCCCCGTGACGCGGCGTCTGGCAGAACGCGCTGGGCAGCGCGCGCTGGCTGGCGGAACGCCGACGCGAACGGCAAACCGCGACTGATGCCTCAGTCGCGGTTCACTGCCCGGCGTTCACAAACGGTGGCGGCTGCGGCGACAATCGCGCCGGTCCATTCATGCGCGGCCACGGTGTCGCGCGAAAACGGGGTAACGATGCGCAAGTCGATGGTGGTGATGGTCCTGGTCTCGGCGCTGGTCGCCGGCGGCTGCACGTGGGTCGACATGGCGCCCGGCGCGTCCTCGGTCCGCGTGATCGACGGCAGCGGCCCGCCGGCCGGCTGCGAGAAGCGCGGCGAGGTCGAAGTCACCGTCAAGAGCAAGGTCGCCTTCTACGAGCGCAACCAGCTGCGCGTGCGCGAGGAACTGGAGACGCTGGCGCGCAATGAGGCCATCGGCCTGCAGGCCGATACCGTGCAGCCCATGGGCGGCCCGATGAACGGTTCGCAGCGCTTCGCCGCCTGGCGCTGCGGTACCGCACGTCGTGGCGCAGCCGCGCCGGCAGCGGCCCCGGCTACCACCGGGACCGCGCAGACCTACCCGCTGGGCGGCTGAGTTTCACACCGCTTAATGCCTCCCCGCCGCTGGTCGGTCGGGAGGTCGAACCATACGGATCCGGATGGCGGCGGGACAGAATTAAGCGTTAACATGGCGTGTTCTTTTCCGTTTCCGGTCAGCCGCCCATGTTGTTCCAGCACGTCGCCATCGCCGGTCTTGCCCATATCGATGCTCCCCGCCGGCTGACCTCGGACGAAATCCACGCCCGCCTCAAGCCCACGCTCGATCGCCTCGGCATCAAGTACAACGTGCTTGAAGAAGTGGCCGGCGTGCGCGAACGCCGCCTGTGGGACGGCGAGGTCAAGGCCTCCGATGCCGCCACGCTCGCGGGCGTCAAGGCGCTGGCCGACGCCGGTATCGACGCCGATCGCGTCGGCCTGCTGGTCAACACGTCGGTCAGCCGCGACTACCTGGAGCCGTCCACGGCGTCCATCGTGTCCGGCAACCTGCGCCTGCCCGATACCTGCCAGAACTTCGACGTCGCCAATGCGTGTCTGGCGTTCCTCAACGGCATGGACATCGCCAGCCGCATGATCGAACGCGGCGAGATCGACTACGCGCTGGTCGTCAACGGCGAGACCGCCGAGCTGGCGTACGAGAAGACGCTGGACCGCCTCAGCCGCGACGACGTCACCGAAGAGCAGTTCCGCGACGAGATGGCCACGCTCACGCTCGGCAGCGGCGCCGCCGCGATGGTGCTGGCGCGCAGCGAACTCGCTCCGGGCGCGCCGCGCTACCGCGGCAGCGTCACGCGTTCGGCGACCGAGTGGAACCAGCTCTGCCGCGGCGACCTCGTGCACGACCGCATGATCGCTGACGGCCGCATGCTGATGATCGAAGGCCTCAAGCTCGGCCAGAAGACCTTTGCCGCCGCGCGCGCCGCGCTCGGCTGGGTGGTGGAAGAGCTGGACGAGTTCGTCATCCATCAGGTCAGCAAGGCGCACACCAAGGCGTTCCTCAAGGCGTTCCGCATCGATCCGAAGAAGGTGCTGACCATCTTCGGCGAGCACGGCAACATCGGTCCGGCCTCGGTGCCGATCGTCCTGAGCAAGCTGCGCGAAGGCGGCCGCGTGAAGAAGGGCACCCGCATCGCGCTGCTGGGCATCGGCTCGGGTCTGAACTGCTCGATGGCCGAAGTGGTCTGGTAAGCGCCGCGCATGCACGATCGAGAAACCCGGCCGCGCGCCGGGTTTTTCTTGCCCGGCACGGTGGCGATCGGCCCGGCACAATGACCCGCACATCCCATCTGCGTCATCCCCGCCAAGGCGGGGCCCGTGACTCCAGGCGACGCGTCGAACGCACCGGGTTCCCGCATTGGCGGGAATGACGACCAGGAAACCACCGATGACGATCCACCTGCCCCTGCCCGATTACCCCTTCACCCCGCAGCGCTTCGAGGTGCGTCCGGGCATCGCGATGCGCTACCTCGATGAAGGCCCGCGCGATGGCGAGGTGGTGGTGATGCTGCACGGCAATCCGTCGTGGAGCTTCTATTGGCGCAAGCTCGTGCTTGGTCTACGCGATCGTTACCGCTGCATCGTCCCGGACCACGTCGGCATGGGACTGTCCGACAAGCCGTCCGACGATCGCTACCGCTACACGCTGCAGTCGCGCATCGATGATGTCGAGGCGCTGCTCGATCAGCTCGGCGTCCACGGCGACGTGACGCTGGCCGTGCACGACTGGGGCGGCGGCATCGGTTTCGGCTGGGGCTTGAAGCACTCGGACCGCATCCGCCGCCTCATCATCACCAACACCGGCTCGTTCCCGTTGCCTGCCAGCAAGCCGCTGCCGAAGTCGCTGAAGTTCGGCCGCGACTCGGGCCTGGGCACGCTGCTGATCCGCGGCCTCAATGCGTTCTCGTCGGTGGCGTCGTACGTCGGCGTCGAGAAGAAGATGCCGGCCGACGTGCGCCGCGCGTACGTGGCGCCGTACGACAGCTGGGCTAACCGCATCGCGACCTCGCGCTTCGTGCAGGACATCCCGCTTGGCGAGGGCGACGCCGCCTGGCCGCAGGTGCAGGCGATGGGCCGCAAGCTGCCGGAGTATGCGAACCGCCCCGCCTTCATCGCCTGGGGCCTACGCGACTTCGTGTTCGACAAGCACTTCCTGCAAGGCTTCACCGACGCGCTGCCGAACGCGCAGGTGCACGCGTTCGAAGACGCCGGGCATTACGTGATGGAAGACAAGGCCGACGTGCTCGTGCCGAAGATGCGGGCGTTTCTGGATTCGAACCCGCTTTGAGCTTTGGCCCTTGGGCCTGGAGCTTTGCGCTTTGAGCTTCGGCTCTGAGCCCCTCTCCCTCCGGGAGAGGGGTTGGGGTGAGGGTAGGGACGTGCGTTGCGTCGACGATCACCGGCACCCGCTTTCGCCGAAACGCCATCAGCCTGGATCCCGGCCTTCGCCGGGATGACGATCTTTTTGCGTCGGGATGACGATGCTCTTGCGCCGGAATGACGATGCTCATGTAGCCCGGGTAAGCGAAGCGCACCCGGGGCACCAGCCACCTCCCCGGGTGCGCTTCGCTCACCCGGGCTACAAACGCCGAATCGGATCCTCGACGAGTTTCAGGCGCCGTGAAGATGGCCCGCGCGTGCTTTCGCTGAAACGTTGTCAGCCTGGGTCCCGGCCTTCGCCGGGATGACGGTGTCTTACGAGGCGAAAAGGCCACCGACACCTCAAACCTCCGGCAACGGATTCTTCTCGTCCTCGCCCACGCCGATCCAGTCGTCGGGCGTGAGCACCGGCAGCCCGTGCGCGAGCCGCGCCTTGTCGCACTGCGCGCTCGCCTGCCCGAACTCCCACGAGGCCGGCACCAGCGCGCACACGGACGGGCGACGGTCGTGGATCGTGCAACGGCTGTAGCGGCCGATGTCGGCGTCCAGCGCGACGCAGCGCGGGTTCGACTGCGACGTGCCCCGCATCACGCGTTCGTGCGTGCGCAGGGTTTCGGTCAGTTCGGGTGGCACCTGCCCGCCGAGCGACGGGTCGGCCTCCGACCAGTGGAAACTCACGCGGAAGAAGGCGCAGCAGGCGCCGCAGGTCAGGCAGGGGTGGTGCATGGAAGGACCGTCACGGGGTCCGGCGAAACTGCGCCGGGTGCGGAATTCTGAGGCTTTGCGCGCCCGGTGCAAGCGACCGGCGCAAGCCTTGCCCGGTTCAGGCGAAAATGAATCCATGAACGACGTGTGCAACATCGCCGCGACCCTGCCCGGGCTGGCCGCCCGCTTCCCCGACCGCATCGCCATGCGGTGCCCGGGCACGCGCGGCCCGGACGGCTTCGCGCGCTTCGACCTCACCCTGACCTACGCCGATCTGGACGCCCGCAGCGACGCCATCGCCGCCGGCCTGGCGCGGCGCGGCATCGTGCGCGGCACGCGCACGGTGGTGATGGTGCGACCGTCGCCGGAGTTCTTCCTGCTGATGTTCGCGTTGTTCAAGGCGGGGGCCGTGCCGGTGCTCGTCGATCCGGGCATCGACAGGCGCGCGCTCAAGCAGTGCCTCGACGAAGCCCAGCCGGAGGCCTTCATCGGCATCCCGCTCGCCCACGTCGCGCGCACCGTGCTGCGCTGGGCGACGTCCGCACGCATCCGCATCACGACCGGCGCGCGCGCATGGCTGAGCGATGCGACCCTCGCCCAGGTCGAACGCGACGGCGCGAACGCCGGATCGCAGCTCGCAGCGACGCAGCCCGACGAAGTCGCCGCGATCCTGTTCACCAGCGGCTCCACCGGCGTGCCGAAGGGCGTCGTGTACCGGCATCGCCATTTCGTCGCGCAGATCGCCATGTTGCGCGACGCGCTGGGCATCGAAGGCGGCGGCGTCGACCTGCCGACGTTCCCGCCGTTCGCGCTCTTCGATCCCGCGCTCGGGCTCACGTCGATCATTCCCGACATGGACCCGACCAAGCCCGCGCTCGCCGATCCGCGCAAGCTGCACGACGCGATCGCGCGGTTCGACGTCGACCAGCTGTTCGGCTCGCCCGCGCTGATGGCGGTGCTGGCGAACTTCGGCGCGAAGCTGCCGACGGTGAGACGCGTGACCTCCGCCGGCGCGCCGGTCCCAGCCGACGTGGTCGCGAAGATGCGCGAACTGCTGCCTGACGACGCCGGTTTCTGGACGCCTTACGGCGCGACCGAATGCCTGCCCGTCGCGGTGATCGAAAGCCGCGAACTGCAATCCACGCGCGCGGCCACCGAGAACGGCGCCGGCACCTGCGTCGGTCGCGCGGTCGTGCCGAACGAGGTGCGCATCATCGCGATCACCGACGAGGCGATCGAACACTGGCGCGATGCGCGCATCGTGGAGGCCGGCATCGTCGGCGAGATCACCGTCGCCGGTCCCACCGCGACCGACACCTACTTCAATCGTCCCGCGCAGACGAAGGCCGCGAAGATCCGCGAACCGCTTGCCGACGGCGGCGAGCGCATCGTGCATCGCATGGGCGATGTCGGCTATCTCGATGCGGAAGGGCGCCTGTGGTTCTGCGGTCGCAAGACGCATCGCGTCGAAACCGCGCACGGCCCGCTCTACACCGAACAGGTCGAGCCGGTGTTCAACACGCACGCGCAGGTCCGACGCACGGCGCTTGTCGGCCTTGGCGTGCCGGGTGCGCAGCGTCCCGTGCTCTGCGTCGAACTCGCGGCCGGCGTGGACGAACGCGAGTGGTCACGCATCGAACGCGAGCTGCGCGCCATCGGCGCCCGCCACGCGCGCACGACGGGCATCGACACCTTCCTGCGCCATCCGAAATTCCCGGTCGACATCCGCCACAACGCCAAGATCGGGCGCGAGAAACTCGCCGTCTGGGCCGCGGGTCGCGTGCGCTGACGCATGACGACGCGCTACCGGCTCGACGATCTGTTCATCGACGTGCCGCGGCAGCGCGTGGAGCGCGACGGTGTGCTGCTCGACGTCGGCGGGCTGAGCTTCCGGCTGCTGGAATTCCTGCTCGAACAGGGCCAGCGCGTGGTCGGTTTCGACGAGCTGATCGAGCGCGTGTGGGCGCCGGCCGTCGTCAATGAAGAGACCGTCACGCAGCGCGTGCGCCTGCTGCGGCAGTCGCTGGGCGACGACGGACGCAACCCGCGCTATCTGCGCTCGGTACGTGGACGTGGCTATCAGCTGTGCGCGGCGCCGCAGTGCGTCGATGACACGGATGGCGACACACCGCCTCGCCGCGGCACGAGCCGTTACCTCATGGTGGCCGGCATCGCGATCGCGCTGCTCGCCATCGGTGCGATCGCCTGGTCGCTGCAACGCGCCGGCGTGCAGCACGCGCTACCGCCATCGCCGCTGCTGCAGCGCGCCGCGTACTACGCCGGCATCGGGCAGCGCGACGACAACGAACGCGCGATCGCGCTGTACCGGCAGCGCTTGCAGGAAGCGCCCGACGACCGGGATGCACTCATCGGTCTGAGCCGCGCGTTCAGCGCGCAGGTGTGCCTTTACAACGGCGAGGCCGCGCAGCTCGATCGCGCGCAGGCGCTGGCGCAGCGCGTGATCGCCGCGGATCCGGACCATGCCGCCGCGCATGCCGCGCTCGCGTACTCCTTCGATTGCCGCGGCCGCATCGACGATGCGCTGCGTGGTTACGAACGCGCGCTGTCGCTGGACCCGGCGAACGACGGCGCCCGCGCCTCCGCGGCGTACCTGTACGAACGTCGCGGCCGCCTTGCTGACGCCCTAGGCGCCAATCTCGCCGTGCGCGATCCGTCGCGCGTGCGCTTCCTACAGATCCAGATCGCGGCCAATCTCGACCTGCTCGGCTATGCCGCCGAGGCGGAGACGCGATACCGCCGCAGCTTCCAGCTGTATCCCGACAACGTGTTTTCCAACCTCGCGTGGCCGTCGTTCCTGATGCGCCATGGCCGCAACGCGGAAGCGCAGGCCGCGCTCGACGAGGCGATGAAGCGCGGCACCGACCACGCCGGCCTGCACGTGCTCGCGGCCGAACTCGCGTGGGCGCGGGGCGATCGCGACACCGCGTGGCGCGAAGCCGCACGCGCGGCGGAACTGCGGCCGCAGGGCAGCTTCGCGCAGTCGATGTTGTGGTCGATGTCGCCGGTGCAGCCACCGGCGCACCTGCTTCGTGCGCGCGCCGACTCCCTGCGCGAAGGCCTGCGTGCCGGCAGCGACCCGTTCGACGGGCTCGACGCCGCACTGCTGCTGACGATGATCGGCGAGCGCGATAGCGCCATCGATGCGCTCGCCGATGCGGTGGCGATGGGCTATCGCGATGCCGCGTACCTGCGCGCGACGCCGCTGTTCGCGAACCTGCGCAAGTCACCGCGGTTCGATGCCCTGATCGCGACCGTCGACACGGCCATTGCGCGCGAACGCGAGGCCGTTCGCACGCGCAAACTCGACCTCAGCGCAGCGCCTTGAGGATGTACTCCGACAGCAGCCGCTGCGACTGCGCGTGCATGTCGCGCTGGTTGTAGCGCGTGCGCGTGATCACGGCGACCAGGCGTTCGGACGGAACCACGAACACGTAGTTTCCGCCGTTGCCCGACATCGCCCACGCCGCGTGTTCCGTGCCGCCGACGTTGAAGCGGAAGCGCCACAGCAGGTAGCCGTAGTCCGCGTCCTCGCGCGCCTGCGCCTGCACCGTCGTCATCGCGCGGATCCAGTCGGACGCGATCACCTGCTTGCCGTTCCAGCGCCCGCCGTCGAGCAGCAACTGCCCGAGTTTAGCCAGATCGCGACTGCGGTAGCGCGTGCCGCCGCCCCCCATGCCGACGCCTTCGGACGAACGCTGCCATTGGCTTTCGCGAATGCCCAGCGGCGTTTCGAGCACCTCGCGCGCGAACGTCGCCAGCGGCTGCCCGCTCGCGCGCTCGACGATTGCGCCCAGCAGGAACGATCCGGCGGTGCAGTACGCGAATGCGCGCCCGTACGGGCTGTCCTTGGGCCGCTTCATCCACGGCGCGTAGCCCTTGATCGGAAGATCGAGCGCGAACTGCGTCCAGTCGGCGCTGAGGTACATGCGCTCTTCGTTGCCGGCGGAGAACGCGTTGTCGTCGTCGCATTCCCACTGCGAACTCATCGTCAGCAGGTCTTCGACGGTGAAGCGGCGCTTGAGCGGATCGGGATGCGCCCAATGGCGGTCGGCAAAGAAGCCGTAGACGGGCGCCTGCGCGCCATCGATCAGCCCGCGATCGACCGCCGCGCCGACCAGCAGCGCGGTGACGGATTTGGTCGCCGAGCGCGTGTCGTTCAGTACCTCGGGCCCGCCCTGGCCGAAGTAGCGCTCGACCACCAGGCGGCCATCGCGGGCGATCAGGACGCTCGTCGTGTCGGGCGCCTCGCCGACGGCGATGGCGGTGTCCAGGGCGGCGAGCGTGGCGACGTCGAAGCCCGCGCGTGCGGGATCGGCGACGCGCCAGCCGTCGTCGCGCGCGGCGGGCGGCGCGGCGTGGGCGGTGGCGGCGAGCAGGGCGAAAAGGGGCAGGGCGAGCAGGCGAGGCATCGGGCGGACTCCGGTGGTGGAGCGGCCATTGGCCCGATGACGCGAATGAAGCGCCTGAAATGCGGATGAAGAATTATGAAGGTCCGCTTCCAGCGGCCTTCGCGGCGCGCGCGGCAAGACGTTGGAACCTGCCGCCGGGCCCGTTATGGTGGCCCCCTTTGCGCATGGAGAGGCCCGATGAAGATCCTGGTGACCGGCGGCGGCGGCTTCCTCGGGCAGGTGCTCTGCCGCGGCCTGCGCGAGCGCGGGCACGAGGTGGTCAGCTTCAATCGCGGCCGGTACGACGCGCTCGACCGCCTCGGCGTGACGCAGGTGCAGGGCGATCTCGCCCAGCGCGATGCCGTCATCGCCGCGGCCGCGGGCTGCGAAGCGATCTTCCACAACGCCGCCAAGGCCGGCGCGTGGGGCAGCTACGAGAGCTACCGCCTCGCCAACGTCGTCGGCACGCAGAACGTCATCGACGCCTGCCGCGCGCACGGCATCGGACGGCTGGTCTACACCTCCACGCCGAGCGTCACGCATCGCAAGACGCATCCGGTCGAAGGCGGCACCGCCGACACCGTGCCTTACGGCGATGACCTCAAGGCGCCGTACGCGGCGACCAAGCAGATCGCCGAAAAGCTGGTCATCGCCGCCAACGCCGCCGCGCTCGCCACGGTGGCGCTGCGCCCGCGCCTGATCTGGGGCGTCGGCGACAACCAGCTGCTGCCGCGCCTGGTCGAACGCGCGAACGCCGGTCGCCTGCGCTTCGTCGGCGACGGCAACAACCGCATCGACACGACCTACGTCGACAACGCCGCGCAGGCGCATTTCGATGCGTTCGAACACCTGCGTCCAGGCGCGACGTGTGCCGGCCGCGCGTACTTCATCAGCAACGGCGAGCCGCGCACGGTGCGCGAAATCCTCAACGGCCTGCTGGCGGCCGCCGGCGCGCCGCTGGTGACGAAGACGATTCCCTTCGGCGTCGCGTATGCCGCCGGCGTGGTGTGCGAAGGCCTGTGGCATGCGTTGCCGTTGAAGGGCGAGCCGCCGATGACGCGCTTCCTTGCCGAGCAACTGAGCACCACGCACTGGTACGACATGGCGCCTGCGCGACGCGACTTCGGCTACGTGCCGGCCGTCAGCATTCACGAAGGGCTCACCCGACTGAAGGTGGCCTGCATGGGGCCCGCCTAGCCCCTTGCATCGTCACTTTTTGCCGACTGCCCCGTGCCTAGCATCGATTACACCCAGTCAGGCGCACCGCGCCACGGAGTGCACCGATGCTTAGCTACGCTGTCATCTTCTTCGTCATCGCGATCATCGCCGCCGTTCTCGGTTTCAGTGGTATCGCCGGCGCCGCCAGCAACATCGCCTGGATCCTGTTCGTCGTGTTCCTGGTGCTGGCCGTCATCTCGATGCTGCGCGGCCGCAGGGTCTGACCACGCCGCAAGGCGCGATCCGATCCGTTGAACCGTTGATGCAAATACTGTTGTGACACCGCGCCGGACGGCCGCTTCGAGGGGGCCGTCCGGCGCGAGGGGCCGGAGCGGGGACCGGGTCCGGGGCGCGGCTACAATGGCCGCATGACCGACCCGACCTCCTCGCCGCTGGCCGCTCTGAAGCCACTGGCCGGGCGCGCCCTCGAAACCGCCCTCAACCGCGCCCTCGCGCTCGATCCCGAAACCCGCGACCAGTTGCGCGCCCTCGACGGGCGCCGCGTTGTGCTGCGCCTGTCTGCGCCCGCGCTGGCATTGCAGATCCGCGTCGCCGGCGAACGGCTGGAAGTCGGACCGGTTGCCGAGGACGAACCCGATCTGTCCGTGCGTGCCACGCTCGGCGGGCTGCTGTCGCAGCTGCCGTTCCTGCGCAACGACGACGCGCCGCCGGTCGGCAAGTTGCGCATCGAAGGCGATGCCGATCTCGCGCGACGCCTGCAACGCCTGGCCGAACGTTTCGATCCCGACTGGCAGCAGCCATTCGTGCGCGTGTTCGGCGAAATCGTCGGCGTGCAGGTCGCCAACGCCGTGGCCGCCGGCCTTCGCCATGCGCGCGGCGCCGCGGGCGCATTCGCGACGAACGCCGCCGAATTCGTCACCGAGGAATCGCGCGACGTCGTGCCGCGCGAGGAACTCAACGCCTTCCATGACGACGTCGACACCGTGCGGGACGACGTCGAGCGCCTCGCCGCGCGCGTGTCGCGCTTGAACGCGCATCGCGCCGGAGGCCGGGCATGAAGCCGGTGTTCCGCGCGTGGCGCATCGGCCGCGTGCTGCTGCGCTATCGCCTTGACGACCTGCTCGACGACACGCCGGTCGAAGGCTGGCTGAAGCTCGCGCGTCCCTTCGTACCGCGCGCGTCGGCCGAAGTCGCCAACCTCTCGCGCGGCGCGCGACTGCGCATGGCGTTGCAGGAGCTGGGGCCGATCTTCGTCAAGTTCGGCCAGATCCTCTCGACGCGACGCGACCTGGTGCCGCCCGACGTCGCCGAGGAACTCGCGCTGCTGCAGGACCGCGTTATGCCGTTCGATGGCGAAGCCGCGCGCGCGATCGTCGAGAACGCCTTGCAGATGCCGGTCAGCGTTGCCTTCGCGCAGTTCGACACCACGCCGCTGGCGTCGGCGTCGATCGCGCAGGTGCACGCCGCGACGTTGCCGCCGGATGCCAATGGGGTCTCGCGCGAGATCGTGGTGAAGGTGCTGCGTCCGGACATCGAGAAGCAGATCGCCGGCGACATCGCATTGCTGAAGGCCGTGGCCGGCGTCGTCAACCGCACGCACCCGGCGGCCGACAAGATCCGCCCGCACCTGATCGTCGAGGAAATCGAGAACACGCTGGCCGCCGAACTCGACCTGCAACGCGAAGGCGCCAATGCGAGCGTGCTGCGCCGTTTCTGGCAGGACAGCGACGACCTGTACGTGCCGGAAGTGATCTGGTCGCACACCGCCGAGCGCGTGCTGACGCTGGAGCGCGTGTACGGCATTCCGTCGGACGACATCGCCGCCCTCGACGCGGCCGGCATCGACCGCCGCGCGCTGGCCGCAAAGGGCGTGCGCGTGTTCTATACGGAAGTGTTTCGCGACAACTTCTTCCATGCCGATGCGCACGCGGGCAACATCTGGGTCGACAGCGATCCGGCGCGCCGCACGAATCCGCGCTTCATCGCGCTGGATTTCGGCATCGTCGGCCAGCTTTCGGACGAGGACCAGTACTACCTCGCCGAGAACTTCATGGCGATCTTCAACCGCGATTACCGCCGCATCGCCGAGCTGCACGTGCGCGCCGGGTGGATGCCGTCGTACATCCGCATCGACGAACTCGAAGCCGCCGCGCGCGCCGTGTGCGAGCCGTACTTCACGCGTCCGCTGAGCGAGATCTCGCTGGCCGAAGTGCTGCTCAAGCTGTTCCGCACCGCGCAGCGTTACGAGCTCACGCTGCAGCCGCAGCTGATCCTGCTGCAGAAGACGCTGCTGAACATCGAAGGCGTCGGTCGCCTGCTCGATCCGAAGCTCGACATCTGGGCCGTCGCGCGCCCGGTGCTGCAGCGCATCCTCGTCGAGCGCTACAGCCCGCAGCGCCTGGCGACCGAGTTCCGCAAGCGCCTGCCGGAACTGGTGACGCACGCGCCGGAAATGCCGCGCCTGCTGCACGCGTGGCTGACGCAGCAGGTCGAAGGCAGGCACGAGTTGAACCTGCGTTCGCGCGACCTGGTCGAACTCAACCGCACGATCCACACCGCGCAGCGCAAGACGGTCGCCGCAGTGCTCGGTGTCGGCCTGCTGATCTGCGCCGCGGTGCTCTACGGCCTGGAAGCCGGCGGCCCGCGCTTGTGGACGGTGCCCGCCTCGGCGTGGATCGCGGGACTCGGCGGATTGTGGGCGCTGCTGGCGGCGTGGCCGCGTGGGCGGTAGGAAAAGCCCCACGGCTTTCGCTCCCTTCCCTGCTTGCAGGGGAGGGTTGGGGAGGGGTGAAGTGGCTGCCCTCTCTTTTCTCGAAGGTCGGCATGGAGCCCATCTGGAGACATGCCCGAAAACTGCGTCGAAACGCCACCGATGCAGAGGTCGAACTATGGCGCCATCTCAAGGGTCGCCGGTTCGATGGCCACAAGTTCCGCCGCCAGTTTCCGATAGCGGGTTACGTTGCCGATTTCGCCTGCGTGGAAGCGAAGCTCGTCATCGAACTGGACGGCGGCCAACATCTTGAAGCGCAGCACTACGACGAGTGGCGCACGCGACGCATGAACACGAACGGCTACCGCGTGCTTCGCTTCTGGAACGACGACGTGTTGTTGAGACCGAACCTCGTGCTCGAAGACATCCTGCGCCACCTTCGGGAGCGCTCCCGGTGACCGCTTCACCCCTCCCCAACCCTCCCCTGCACGCAGGGGAGGGAGCACAAGCCGAAGCACTGCCGCCGCTCGAGATCCTGTACGCCGACGACACGCTCGCGATCGTCGACAAACCCGCCGGGCTGATGGTGCACGACAGTGCGCTGGCCCGCGGCGAGACGGACTTCGCGGCGGATCGACTGCGCGAACAGTTCGGCAAGCCGATCTTCCTGGTGCACCGGCTCGATCGCGCGACCAGCGGTTGCCTGCTGCTGGCGTTCGATCGCGACACGGCGTCGGCGCTGGGCAAGGTGCTGATGTCGCGCGAAGTCGAGAAGGAATACTGGGCGGTGTGCCGCGGCTGGCCCGACGAGGCGTTCACGGTCGACCATCCGCTCGACGGCGGTCCGGGCAAGCCGGTGAAGAAGCCGGCCGTCACGCATTTCACCCGGCTGGCGACGACCGAGCTGTCGATGCCGTCGGCAGGCTTCGAGACCTCGCGCTATGCGCTGTTGAGCGCGACGCTGGACACCGGCCGCTTCCGGCAGATCCGGCGCCATCTCAAGCACCTGTCGCACCATCTGATCGGCGACACGAGCCACGGCGACGGCCGCCACAACCGTAATTTCCGCATGCTCGGCATCCACCGGATGCTGCTGCACGCGCGGCGGCTCGCGTTCGTGCACCCATTGATGGGCGAGCGGGTCGAGGTGCGCGCGCCGGTCGATGCGGAGTTCGGCAAGGCGTTGGCGTTGTTCGAGGGGTTCGTGGCGGAGTAGGTCGGCGGCGCGGAATGTCGCCGGCAAAGGCTCGCGACTCGCCACTGCACGAATCCCGCTAAAGTTCCGCCCCATGCTTGAGATCACGCCCCGTCTGTCGATTCCCGACTCGGAACTGGTCGAGCGCTTCGTGCGCTCGTCCGGGCCGG
The DNA here is from genome assembly GCF_027924565.1 of Lysobacter auxotrophicus. Classification (NCBI taxonomy): domain Bacteria; kingdom Pseudomonadati; phylum Pseudomonadota; class Gammaproteobacteria; order Lysobacterales; family Lysobacteraceae; genus Lysobacter; species Lysobacter auxotrophicus. The sequence continues at coordinate 4,029,641 of NZ_AP027041.1, read as the reverse complement.
GCGGGCAGAACGTCAACAAGGTCGCCACGGCGGTCGAGCTGCGCTTCGACATCGCCACGTCGCCGTCGCTGCCCGACGCGCTGCGCGAGCGGCTGCTGGCCAAACGCGACCGGCGCATCACCGACGAGGGCGTGCTGGTGATCAGCGCGCAGCGGTTCCGCACGCAGGAGCGCAACCGCGAGGATGCGCGCGAGCGGCTGGCGGCGTTCATCGCCGGCGGCCTGCAGGTCGCGGCGCCGCGCATCGCGACCCGCCCGACCCGTGCGTCGAAAGAGCGCCGGCTCAGCGGAAAGCGCGAACGCGGTACGATCAAGCGCGATCGGACCCGGCGCGACTGGGACTGATCGAACCAAGAGCCCTCGAAGGGCCGCCGCCACACGAACACCGCACCACCACCGCACGACCAACGAGGGGACATGTCCGACGCCGCTTCTCCGGTGCTGCCGCTGCCGCCCAGCGCACCGCGCATCCACCGCAACGCACTCGTCCGCTGGATCGGGCGAACCGTGCTCCGACTCGGCGGCTGGCGCATGGAAGGCGCGTTCCCCGACCTGCCGAAACTGGTCCTGATCGGCGCGCCGCATTCTTCCAACTGGGATGGCGTGTGGGGCTTCGCGGTGCTGATGGCGACGGGCCTGGACCTCAAGGTGCTCGGCAAGGACACCCTGCTCAAGGCGCCGGTGGTGGGGCCGATCCTCAAGCGCCTGGGCGTGATCCCGGTGGATCGCAAGGCGGCGCAGGGCGTGGTCGAGCAGGCCGCGCAGATGATCCGGGGCGCCGACCGGTTCTGGTACGGGCTGGCGCCGGAAGGCACGCGCAAGGTCGTGGAGAAGTGGAAGCCGGGCTTCTGGCGCATCGCCAAGGCCGCCGCCGTGCCGGTGGTGCCGGCGTACTTCCATTACGGGCGCCGGACGATCGGCATCGGGGCGCCGTTCGAACTCACCGATCACTACGAGAACGACGTCGCCCGCATCCGCGAGTGGTACCGCGGCGTGTCCAACGGGAAGAACCACGACGCCTGACGCTCACGCGATGGTGAGTTCGCTGATCCCTGCTTGAACGTCAGCGCTCGGACTGCCCGGTCGAATAATAATCGCCGCGCTCGAATAGCGCGGGCTTTATAAGTTCCACAAATGCCCGCGCCTGCGGCGACAAATATTTGCCCTTGCGCACCACGACGCCGTAGGTGCGCGAGGGGAAGTACTCGGCCAGCGAGCGCGCGGAAAGGCGCTCGCGATCGGCTTCGGTCAGGCAGATGGCCGTGACGATGCTGATCCCCAGGCCCATCGCCACGTACTGCTTGATGACCTCCCAGCCGCCGACTTCCAGCGCCACCGTGTAGGGCACGCGGTTCTGCTGGAACACCAGGTCGATCAGGCGGTACGTCGTAAGCCGCTGCGGCGGCAGGATCAGCCCGTACGGGGACAGGTCGTCGAGCGTGATCGACGCCTTCTGCGCCAGCGGGTGGTCGCGCGGGGTGATCAGCATGGGTTCGAAGCGGTAGACCGGCTCGTAGCTCAGGTCTGCCGGGACGTCGAGCATCGAGCCCACGGCGAGGTCCACACCGTCCGAGCGCAGCAGGTCGAGCCCGCCGGCGCCGGTGACGTTGTGCAGGCTCAGCCGCACCTCCGGATGCGCCGCGCGGAAGGCTTCGACGATGCGCGGCAGCAGATAGAGGATCGTCGAGCTGCCGGCAGCGACGTTCAGTTCGCCCGCGTCGAGCCCGCGGATACGCTCGTGAAAGGCCGCATCGAGGCCGTCGAGGCCTTCGACCAGCGGGCGGGCGAGGTCGTACAGCTCCTGGCCTTCGCGGGTCAGGGCGATGCGCCGGCCGGTACGTTCGAGCAGGCGGATGCCCATTTCCCGTTCCAGCGCCTGCAATTGCAGGGTCACGGCCGGCTGGCTGAGGTACAGGGCCTCCGCCGCGCGGGACACGGAACCCAGTCGCGCCGTCTGGCAGAACGCGCGCAGGGGCTTCAGGCGATCACCCTTGTAGGCGAAGCGGGGCGTGCTGGACGGGCTGGAGGCCATGTCAAGCGATCCGTATTAGCAGAACTAATGATATGCATTGACAAAGCTTCATTGTCAAATAACAAACGCCGGCGCATGGTGGCCCTCCACGGTTACCACGGAGTTACAGCATGTCGGCAGTCATGGCGCAGCCCCAGCAGTCGGACATCGAGGTCATCGCCCAGGCCCCCGGGCAGGCGGACGTACTCACTCCCGCCGCGCTGACCTTCCTGGCCGGGTTGCACACCCGCTTCGAGACCGCCCGTCAGGCGCGTCTCAAGGCACGTCGCGAACGCCAGGCGTTCTTCGACGGTGGCGGGCTGCCGGATTTCCGTGAGGACACCCAGGCCATCCGTGCCGGCGACTGGAAGGTCGCGCCGCTGCCGAAGGCGCTGCTCGACCGTCGCGTCGAGATCACCGGCCCGGTCGATCCGAAGATGGTCATCAACGCGCTGAACTCCGGCGCGAAGGTCTACATGGCCGACTTCGAGGACAGCACCGCGCCGACGTGGCCGAACCTCATCGCCGGACAGCGCGCGCTGATCGCCGCCGTTCGCGGGACGCTCGAATTCACCAGCGACGCCGGCAAGCACTACGCGCTGCGCCCGTTCGCCGAACAGGCCGTGCTGATGGTCCGCCCGCGCGGCTGGCACCTGGACGAGAAGCACGTGCTCGTCGACGGCGCGCCGATGTCGGCGAGCCTGTTCGACCTCGGGCTGTTCGCGTTCCACAACGCGCGCGAACTCGCCGCGCTCGATCGCGGCCCGTACTTCTACCTGCCCAAGCTGCAGTCGATGGAAGAGGCGCAGCTGTGGAACGAGGTGCTCGACCACATCGAGCGCGAGCTCCGTCTGCCGCAGGGGCAGCTCAAGGTCACGGTGCTGATCGAAACGCTGCCGGCCGTGTTCGAGATGGACGAGATCCTGCACGCGCTGCGCACGCGCATCGCCGGCCTGAACTGCGGCCGCTGGGATTACGTGTTCTCGTACATCAAGACCTTCCGCGCGCATCGCGACAAGGTGCTGCCCGAGCGCGCGCAGGTGACGATGACGCAGCCGTTCCTCAAGGCGTATTCGGAACTGCTGATCCAGACCTGCCACAAGCGCGGAGCGCATGCGATGGGCGGCATGGCGGCGCAGATCCCGATCAACGGCGACGACGACGCGAACGAAGCCGCACTGGCGAAGGTGCGCGCCGACAAGTTGCGCGAAGTGACCGCCGGCCACGACGGCACGTGGGTCGCGCATCCGGCGCTGATCCCGCTGGCGCAGCAGATCTTCGACGAACGCATGCCCACGCCGAACCAGCGCCACGTGCTGCGCGAGGACGTGTGGGTCACGCGCGAGGACCTCATCAAGCCTTCGCTGGGCACGATCACGCGCACGGGTTTCGAAGGCAATGTCGAAGTGTGCGTGCGCTATCTCGCCGCGTGGCTCGACGGCAACGGCTGCGTGCCGATCCACTGGCTGATGGAAGACGCCGCCACGGCGGAAATAGCGCGCACGCAACTGTGGCAGTGGCTGCATAGCGACGGCCTGTTCCTCGACGACGGCACGCCGGTCGATTTCGCGCTGCTCGAACGCGCCTTCCTCAACCTGCCGGCGCGCCTGGGCGATCGCTCGGGCATCCCGGGCGGCAGCCGCATCAACGAAGCCATCGGCGTGCTCGATCGACTCACGCATGCCGACGAACTCGAAGACTTCCTGACCTTGCCGGCGTACGCGCGACTCGACTGAGCCCGCGTCATTCCTGCACGAATCCGCTGTTCCGCACTCCCATCATCGAATCGATAAGGAACACCGCCATGAGCACCACGCTCCAGACCGCCGAACAACTCCGCCACGACTGGGCCACGAACCCGCGCTGGGCCGGCATCACGCGCCCGTACTGCCCGCAGGATGTCGTGCGCCTGCGCGGCACCGTGCAGGTGGAGCACTCCATCGCCAGGCTCGGCGCGCAAAAGCTGTGGAACTCGCTGCATAGCGAGCCGTTCGTCAATGCACTCGGCGCGCTCACCGGCAACCAGGCGATGCAGCAGGTGAAGGCCGGTTTGAAGGCGATCTACCTGTCCGGCTGGCAGGTCGCGGCGGACGCGAACATCGCCGGCGAGATGTATCCCGACCAGTCGCTGTATCCGGCGAACTCGGTGCCGCAGGTCGTGCGTCGCATCAACAACACGCTGCTGCGCGCCGACCAGATCCAGTGCGCCGAAGGCACGGGCGATGTCGACTTCCTGCAGCCGATCGTCGCCGACGCCGAAGCCGGTTTCGGCGGCGTGCTCAACGCGTTCGAACTGATGAAGGGCATGATCGAGGCCGGCGCCGCCGGCGTGCATTTCGAAGACCAGCTCGCCAGCGTGAAGAAGTGCGGCCACATGGGCGGCAAGGTGCTGGTGCCCACGCGCGAAGCCGTCGAGAAGCTCGTCGCCGCGCGCCTGGCCGCGGATGTCATGGGCGTGCCGACGCTGATCGTCGCGCGCACGGACGCCGAAGCCGCCGACCTCATCACCTCCGACATCGACGACAACGACAAGCCCTTCTGCACGGGCGAGCGTACGGTCGAAGGCTTCTACAAGACCAGCAAGGGCCTGGACCAGGCGATCAGCCGCGGCCTCGCCTATGCGCCGTACGCCGACCTGGTGTGGTGCGAAACCGGCAAGCCGGACCTGGAGTTCGCGCGGAAGTTCGCCGAGGCGATCCACGCGAAGTTCCCCGGCAAGCTGCTGGCCTACAACTGCTCGCCGAGCTTCAACTGGAAGAAGAACCTGGACGACGCGACGATTGCGAAGTTCCAGAGGGAAATCGCGTCCTACGGTTACAAGTTCCAGTTCATCACGCTGGCCGGCTTCCACAGCCTGAACTACGGCATGTTCAACCTGGCGCACGGCTACGCGCGCCGCCAGATGAGCGCGTTCGTCGAACTGCAGGAAGCCGAGTTCGCCGCCGCCGAAAAGGGCTTCACGGCCGTGAAGCACCAGCGCGAGGTCGGCACCGGCTACTTCGACGCGGTGACGCAGACGATCCAGGGCGGGCAGTCCTCGACCGTCGCGCTCAAGGGTTCGACCGAGGAAGAGCAGTTCCACGAGAAGCGGGCGGCTGCGGCATAAGCCCTCGCCCCACCTTGGAAGAAAAGCCCTTCTCCCGCGTGCGGGAGAAGGGGCCCGGCAGGGTGGATGAGGGCGTTGGCGGCCGTCACGGCGCCTCGCAGCGCGCCCTCACCCGGAACCCTCTCCCGCATGCGGGAGAGGAGCGGATGCGACCCCGTAGCAGCAGGCTACGGGCATCCCCGATTAAGGCTTCCGCCCTTGCCGGAGTACGGCTACACCCCATTCAGCAGCGCCCCGTCCGGACCGTCCGCTGTCCTCCGTTAGACATCCAGTTCAGGTGCTATTCTCCAGCCTCCCCAGGGACTGGGCCCTCGTTGGATGACTCGTGACAGCGCCGCGTCGTTACGGACGCGCGATTCCATCAACTCCGGCAAGTCGAGCGCGGCGCCTGCGGATGTGGCGACGGCGGTGCTTACCGAAGCGGAATACGAGCTGTTCGCCGAACTGGGTCGTCCGCGCCGTGTCGAAGCCGGCCAGCTGCTGTTCCGTCGCGGCGAACTGGGCACGACGATGTTCGTCATCGCGCGCGGCGTCGTCGACCTGGATTTCGGCGACGACCTCGTCGGCAAGCGCCTGGGGCCTTCGGAATTCTTCGGCGAACTCGGCCTGCTCATCGGCGACCACGTGCGCAGCGCCGATGCGGTCGCCGCCAGCGACGGCCTGCTGATCGAGCTGCGACATGAGGAATTCCAGCGGCTCGTCGATCGCGATCCCGGACTGGTCTCGTTCTTCCTGCGCCGCGCGATCCTGCGCGTCGTGCTGAACGAACAGAGCCTGATCCGCCGCCTGCGTCGTCGCAACGAGGAACTGCAGTCGGCGCTCGACAGCCTCTACGCCGCGACGCACCAGCTCAACCAGACCGAGGAACTCGTCCGCACGGACGAGCTCACGCGCCTGTACAACCGTCGCGGTCTGACGCTGCACCTGCAGGAACACCGCGAGCGCCGCGTGCATCGCAGCATGGGCCTGCTGCTGGTGGACTGCGACCGCTTCAAGCAGGTGAACGACGACCACGGGCACCTCATCGGCGATCGCGTGCTGCAGGGTGTCGCGAACATCCTGCGCTCGGTCGCCGGCCCGGAAGACTTCGCCTGCCGCCTCGGCGGCGACGAGTTCTGCCTGCTGGTGGTGACGGACCAGCGCGAGGAGGTGATGCGCTTTGGCGACTTCATCGTCTCCACCGCGCAGAACCTGATGCAGATGTCGCACGGTACGCCGCTGATGTGCCCCCTGAGCATCGGCGCCTGCCTGATCGACCCCACGCACGACTGGAACGACGGTTACGCCCACGCCGACGCGGCGCTGTACCAGGCCAAGCGCCTGGGCGGCAACCGCGTGCATTGGCACGACATGGAACTGACTTCGGCCTGAGCCGAACGGAGAGGGGAAGGACGCGATGAACGAGATGACCCATCGCCCTTCGATCGAAGCGCCACAGCTGCGCACGCTGCTGCTCACCGATCTTTGCGATTCGACCACGCTGGTCGAGCGCATCGGCGACGTGCAGGCGGCGACGCTGTTCCGCGACCACGATCGACTGGTGCTGGATCTGCAGCAACGCTGGCGCGGACGGTTGATCGACCGCTCCGACGGCCTGCTGCTGCTGTTCGAGCGCCCCATCGACGGCCTGGGCTTCGCCCTGGACTACGTACGCGAACTGCGCGAAATGGGCGACGCGCGCCGGCTGGAGCTGCGCGCGCGTGCCGGCCTGCACGTCGGCGAAGTGCTCACGTGGCGCAACAGCGACGAAGCCGTGCAGGTTGGCGCCAAGCCGCTGGAAGTCGAAGGCCTCGCCAAACCGATGGCCGCGCGCCTCATGTCGATGGCACGGCCCGGGCAGATCCTGCTGTCGGCCGTCGCCGAACCGCTGGCGCATCGCGCCGCGCGCGAACTGGGCGAACGCGGCCAGCACCTGCTGTGGAAATCGCACGGCCGCTGGCGCTTCAAGGGCGTGCCCGACGGCCAGCAGATCTATGAAGTCGGCGAGCCGGGCATCGCACCGCTGCGCATGCCGCCGAACACGCCGAAGGCGTGGCGCGACCTCCCGTTGTGGCGTCGCCCCGCCGCGCTCGCCGCCGAGGTCGCGATCATCGCCGGCATCGGCGTGGGCGTGTGGTTCGCAACGCGTCCAGCGCCGGCCATCGCCTTCAACCAGCGCGACTGGGTGGTCGTCGCGGACCTGCGCAACCTCACCGGCCAGAGCGTGCTCGACGACTCGCTCGAACAGGCCTTTCGCATCAGCCTGGAACAGTCGCGCTACGTCAACGTGCTCAGCGACCTGAAGGCGCGCGACACGCTCACGCGCATGCAGCTCAAGCCCGACACCATCCTCGATCGCGCCATCGCGTCGGAAATCGCGCTGCGCGACGGCGCGCGCGCCGTGATCCTGCCGACGGTGGCCGAAGTAGGCGGCAAGGTGCGGGTGAGCGCAGAGATCATCGATCCACACAGCCAGACCACCGTGCTGTCGGAGGCCGCGGACGGCTCGGACCTGTCGTCGGCGCTGGAGTCGATCGATACGGTCACGGCGCGGCTGCGCGAAAAGCTGGGCGAGACCGTCAAGACAATAGAGCGTGATTCCAAACCGCTGCCGCAGGTCACCACCGCAAACCTCGACGCCCTGCGTGCGTACGCCCTGGCGCAGGAGCTGTATGCCAAGCGCGACTACGCGCAGGCGCTGGAGCTCTACACGCAGGCGACCGATCTGGATCCAAACTTCGCGCTGAGCTGGATCGGCCAGATGCGTTCGCATTACTCGCAGGCCGATGCCCCAGCGGGCGTCGCAGCGCTGCGGCGCGCCCAGGCGTTGAAGTCGCGACTGGCGCCACGCGAGGCGATGTACCTGGACGCGTGGATCGCGCGCTTCGACGAGCCCGCCCGCGCCGCCGACAAATGGCTGAACCTCGCCAAGCTCTATCCGGATTACGACGCCGCGCAGAGCAACGCGGCGATCTGGATGTACCAGGACAACCGGTTCAACGAAGCCATCCAGTTCGCTACGGCCTCGCTGGTCCCCAACAACGTCTCGGCCGCGATCGACTACGACAGCCTGGGTCGCGCACAGCTCGCGCTTGGCGACCTGGCGGCGGCCTCGACGTCCTTCGACAAGGCGGTTAACGGGGGGTACGACAGCGCATTGCGACGTCGCGCGATGGTGGATGCATCGCAGCGCAAGTTCGCGGACGCGTGGAAGCATCTGGCGAAGGTGCCGCTGGACGACCGGCACGGCTACCTGGAGCGTACGTCCATCGCGATCGACGAAGGCAAGTTGGACCTGGCGAGGCAGTACGCCTCGGCCGGCCTGCAGATGGCGAAGAAGCAGGGCGGCTTCGACAGCCGCGCGTTCCTGCTGCCGATCGCGGTGGCCGAATGGCGCAGCGGCGACGAGCAGGCTGCGCTCGAGCACGTGCGTTCAGCCGCCGAGCAGTCCTTGACCGTGCTGCGCGCCGGCGACGGCAAGACGCCGGACGCGCAGGACGATGCGGAGGTCGCGCTGGCCGCCGCACTGATCGCGTTGCGATTGGGCGACGGGGGTGTCGCCGATCGGGTCGAGGCCCAGCTGAGCGAATACGACACCCTGACCACCGCGCCGAGCGTCGCGGAGTTCCGCGCCGTGGTGGCCGCACAGAAGCTGCGTCTGGCTGGCAAGCCGCAGGACGCCATCAAACAACTGCTGCCGCATCTGGACGGGCGTGAGCGCTACCAGACCCGCGTGGCGCTCCATCAGGCCTACCGCGACGCAGGCGACGAACGTGGCGCCCAAGTCCACGCGGAGTGGCTGCAGGCGCACCGCGGCCTGGCCTACGTGGAACTGGAGTGCGGCAACTGCCTGCAGGCGCTGAACATCATGGACAGCCACATCACGCCCCCGAAGGCGTGATGCGTGCGACGGCACCCGGCCGCGGCCGGGTGCGGGATGTCACTTCAAGCGGTAAGCCGACGCGTCGTACTGCGCGTCGAGCTTCGGCGACACCTGCGAGAGGCCCTGCGTCAGCATGGCCTTGATCTCCGCCCGTGCGGCGGCGATGACTTCCTTCGACGCGAGGTCCTGCACGCGGCAATCCCGGAAGGGCTCCATCGCGACCAGGGGCGACACTTCACCGCTCGCCGTCATCTGCCCCGGCGCCGGCGACTCGTAACCAATCGTACGCAGTGCCGCGAGGTGATCGCGCTGGAAGCGCTCGCGGAACAGGTCGTCGGTGCTCAGAAGGTCCAGGAGCCGGTCGGCCAGGGCCGGATCCAGCGGTGCGGTCAGCGGCTTGTTCATCCCCAATCTTCCCCGTCAAAGAGCCCGTTGCGGGCCAATCCGGCAAAATCTAACCGGTATGTGCTTGCTGTCACAACCGCGTGAGGACGCCCGCCGACGCGCGGCCAACGGCCCTCGGGGAGATAACGCTACCCGGGCACGACGACCTGCGACGATCGGCTCGCCGCAGGCGCGACCTCTTTCGCCCGGCCGCATGCACACGCAAAGTAGCGGCTACGTCCAGGGAACCGGTCATGCGCATCCGCCGTTGTGGAGTGGTCTATTTCGAACCGCGCGAACAGGTCGGGTTCGACCTGTCGATCCTGCTCACCGGCGGCGACGGCCTCCATCGCGAGCGACGCTGGCTGGCGCTGGCGCCGCACCTGGGTCGGGAAGTCGAAGTCGATGGCGATGAGCGCGAACTGCTCGGCGAGCTCAGTCCGGGCCAGTGGGTCGACGCCGATGCGATCGATGCCGACGCGGGCGTACTCGCACGCCTGCTGCGCGAAGGCCTGGTCGTCGGCGACGCCCCCGAGCACGCCGACATGCGCGAGCGCGACGAATCGCTGCGCCGCACGTACTGGCATCCGCTCGGTGCGACGCTGCATGCGTTCACGCGCTGGAGCGGCGTGGACACCGTGCAGAACCAGAAGGACAGCGGCACCGAAACCGCGGTGTCGATGCGCGAAGTGCTTGGCGCGCCACCGGTGGAAGCGGCCCGGCGCAGCGAAAGCGACGAGGCGCGCATCCGCCTGCCGCGCATCGCGCCGGCCGCGTTCGACGACCTGCTCGCACGGCGCGCCACATGCCGCAATTTCGATGCGTCGCGCACGTTGCCGTTCGACACTTTCGCGCAGGTGCTGCAGCGCGTGTTCGCCGCGCAGGCGGAAGTGCGCGTCACCGACGACACCGTGTTCCTGAAGAAGAACGTGCCCTCCGGCGGCGGCCTGCACCCGATGGAGTGCTACCTGATCGTGCAGCACGTCGACGGTGTGGCGCCCGGCCTCTACCACTACCAGTCGCAGGAACACGCGCTCGAACCGCTGCCGTCCCCGGACAAGCCGCTGCGCGAGTTCGTGACGGACATGGTCGCGCAGCAACACTGGTTCGCCGACGCGCACGTGGTCGTGCTGCTGTCGCCGCGCTTCGACCGGACCTTCTGGAAATACCGCCACCACGCCAAGGGGTACCGCGTGGTCGCGCTGGAAGGCGGACATCTCTCGCAGACGCTGTACCTGGCGGCAACCGACGCCGGGCTGGGCGCGTTCATCACCGGCGCGATCAACGAGGTCGAGCTGGAGCAGGCGTTCGGCCTGGACCCGATCCATCAGGGCGCGTTGGCCATCTGCGGCTTCGGGTGGCGCGGGCCGGTCATGGAAACAGCCGAACTGGACCCGGCCGAACGCGTCTGGCAGCGCGCGGACGCCTGACCGCGCCGTTCGTCGCGCATCGAGCGCGGAGCGACGCGGCCGCCACCGCCCGGAAGGCCGGGCAGGGGCCAACGAGTCTGAACGGCCGAATTTGCCTCCGCAGGCAGTCGACATTGCCAAATCTGGCGCGTTATGTTTGGCGACCCACCACAAGGACTGTCGCAATGCGTGCCATCCGCTTTGTTTCCGCCATCGTCCTGGGCCTGGCGCTTGCCGCCCCGGCCGCGTTCGCGTCCGTCGACAGCCGCGTGCTGATGCTGGACGACATCCGTACCCAGCAGACCGAGATCCGCGACGGCGTGGAAGCGCGCACCGGTCGCTACAAGGACCTGTCGACCTCGCAGCGCAACGAACTGCTGAACAAGCAGGCGCGCATGCTGCAGACCATCGAAGGCAAGCATTCGACCGAGGAACTCAACGCCCAGCAGAAGACCGAAGTCTTCAACACGCTGGAGTGGATCGAGGCGGTGGTGAACAACGACGACGACGAGCGCCTGGTGTGCGAGCGTCGCCCGGTGCTCGGCAGCACGCGCAAGGAGCGCGTCTGCAAGACCGCCACGCAGTGGCGTGAAGAGCGCGAAGCGGCACGCAACATGATGGATTCGCGTGGCGCGTGCATGGACTGCAAGAGCAACTGATCGCGGCGATCGCGTCGCATCCGGAGCCGGCCCGCCGGCTCCACCGACATCGACAGGGGGAGTGGCATGAACAAGCAACCACGCTGGGGCTGGCTGCTCGCCCTGGGCATCGCGTGCTCGTCGTTCGCGGCGCTCGCGCAGGACGACGCGGCCGCGCCGCCGCAGAAGCTGGACCGCATCCTCGCGCAACAGCAGGAACTCAAGCGCGATCTGGATGCCGGCAAGACCGACGGCATGACGACGCGCCAGGTCAATGCGATCCGCAAGGCGCAGGTCGACGTGTTCGCGGTCACCGACGGCAAGACTTCGCTCGATCAGTTGTCGATGGACGAGAAGGTGCGACTGGAAAACGCGCTGGAACGCATCAACGCAGAGGTCAAGAACACGCGCGCCGGGCAGGACGAGAAGCAGGTCTGCTGGCGCGAGCGTACGTCGGGCACCACGATGAAGGTCACCCGCTGCGGCACCGAGGCCGAGAAGCGCGAGGCGCGCGAAGGCGCCCGCGATTTCCTGGATCGCCCGAAGGTCTGCGGGGACCGCTGCGGCTGAATGCCGGTGTAGGACGCGACGCGGCAGGGAACTCACGCCACCGCGGCTTCGAGGCCGCGCGTGGCGCGTCGCAACGAAATGGCTTCGGTCAGGTGCGCGGTGCCGATGACCTCGGCGCCGTCGAGGTCGGCGATGGTGCGCGCCACGCGCATGATCCGGTGCATCGACCGCGCCGACAGCTGCAGGGCATCGACCGCACGTTCGAGCAGCAGGCGGTCGGCGTCGGCGAGCCGGCAAGCCGATGCGGTTTCCGGCTGGTCGAGCACGGCGTTCGTCTTTCCCGATCGAGCATGCTGGCGCGCGCGTGCCTCGACGATGCGTGCGCGCACCGTCTGCGTGGATTCGCCGGCCGGTGCATCGGGACGCAGCGCAGCGGGCGGCAGGCGCGCGACTTCGACGTGCAGGTCGATGCGATCGAGCAGCGGCCCGGACACGCGGCCGCGATAGCGTCGTATCGCGTCGGGACTGCACCGGCAACGGCCCGACGGATCGCCGGCCCAGCCGCAGGGGCACGGGTTCATCGCCGCGACCAGCTGGAACCGGGCGGGAAACTCCGCGCTGCGCGCCGCGCGCGAGACGGTGATGACGCCCGATTCCAAAGGCTCGCGCAGGACTTCGAGTGCGCGGCGATCCCACTCGGGAAGCTCGTCGAGGAACAGCACGCCCTGATGCGCGAGCGAGATCTCGCCGGGCCGCGGCTGCGCACCGCCGCCGACCAGCGCCACCGCGCTTGCGGTGTGGTGCGGCGAGCGGAAGGGGCGCTCGCGCCAGCGGGCGGGATCGAGCCCGCGCCCACTCACCGAGGCGATGGCCGCCGCCTCCAATGCCTCGCTTTCGGTCGCCTCCGGCAACAGGCCCGGGAGGCGCGAAGCCAGCAGCGTCTTGCCGCAGCCCGGCGGGCCGATCAGCAACAGGTGGTGCCCTCCGGCCGCGGCGATTTCCAGGGCCCGACGCGCCTGCGCCTGACCGCGGACGTCGGCAAGGTCCGGCCCGGGCGTGCGTTCCAGCGCCGGCGCTTCGGCGAACGGTAGCGGCTTGTGGCCGGTGAGGTGCGCGCAGACTTCCAGCAGCGTGCGGGCCGTGCGCACTTCGACGCGGCTGGCGAGCGCCGCCTCGGCGCCGTTGCCTGCCGGCACGATGAGGCGGCGTCCCGCGTCACCGGCCGCGAGTGCCGCCGGGAGCACGCCATCCACCGCGCGCAGTTCGCCGGTGAGGCCGAGCTCCCCGAGGAACTCGCCATCGCCGAGCGCTTCCAGCGGGATCTGCCCGCTCGCGGCGAGGATGCCGAGGGCGATCGGCAGGTCGAACCGGCCCCCGTCCTTGGGCAGGTCGGCCGGTGCGAGGTTGATCGTGATGCGCCGCGCCGGGAATTCGAACTGTGCGCAGAGGATCGCCGCGCGTACCCGGTCCTTGGCTTCGCGCACTGCGGCCTCGGGCAAGCCGACGATCGACATCGCGGGCAAGCCACCAGCCAGATGGACTTCGACGCGTACCGCGGGCGCACGGACGCCCGATCGTGCACGGCTGTGCACGAGTGCCAGGTTCATGGGAGGTGGCCGCGGGTTAGTGGTGCGGCGTCGTGGTCAGCGGCTCGGACTGCGCCAGCTGCGCTTCCAGATCGGCGACGGTCTGCTGCAGCGCTTCGAGCTTCTCGCGCGTGCGCAGCAGCACCTCGCGCTGGACCTCGAACTCTTCCCGCGTGACCAGATCGAGCTTGGCGAGCCCCGACTGCAGCACGGCCTTGAAGTTCTGCTGCAATTCCTCGCGGCCCTCGCGAACGCTCGGGGGGACCAGGGTGCTCAGGCGGCGGGCAAGGTCGTCGATGGGATTCAGGTCGATCATGGTGAGGGAGGTCCTCGGGCGTTCCCGCCAGAGTGGGGGCTCGCGCGTGAGGGCGCCGTCGGCACGGGCCGCGGCGTCATGTGGGGGAAGTCCGAAAGTTGCGTCACTCTATCCGAAGGCCACCCGGCCCGGCACGGCCTTCGCTATTCTTCCGCCACGATCGAAGGCGATCGCAGGAGAACGAAGCGATGAAGATGGTCATGGCGGTGATCAAGCCGTTTAAGCTCGACGACGTGCGCGAGGCGCTCGCCGAGGCCGGCGTGGCGGGCATCACCGCGACCGAGGTGAAGGGCTTCGGGCGCCAGAAAGGCCACACCGAGCTCTACCGCGGCGCCGAGTACGTCGTGGACTTCCTGCCGAAGATCAAGCTCGAGGTCGCGGTGACCGACGAGCAGGTCGACGCCGTGGTCGAGGCGATCATGAAGGCCGCCGGCACCGGCAAGATCGGCGACGGCAAGATCTTCGTGTGGGACCTGGAACGCGCCGTGCGCATCCGCACCGGCGAGATGGACGCCGACGCGCTGTAACGCGCCAGCGCCAGCGGCCGGCCCGGCGCCGCGTCGGCCTGCATGAAACTCGCGACGGGTGTCGAGCCGCCGGTGCTACGCGCGGTCCGGCGGACGCGCCGCACGTCAGAATCATCACGCGGCACGTCGCCGACGAAACGAACACGAAAGGACTCATGCCGCGCCTCCCCGGACTCGACCTGCTGCGCGCCATCGCCGTCGCATGGGTGATGCTGTTCCACTCCTTCCTCGTCGGCGGCCTCGGGCCGGTTTTCAAACCGGTCGAGCGCTACGGCTGGATGGGCGTGGACATCTTCTTCGTGCTGAGCGGCTTCCTGATCGGCCGCCAGGTGCTGGCGCCGCTGGCGCGCGGCGAGCGGCTGTCGTTCGGCGATTTCTACGCGCGGCGCGCGTGGCGGATACTGCCGGCGTTCGTCGCGGTGCTCGCGATCTACCTCGCCTTCCCGCAGTGGCGCGAGGCCGACGGCATCGCGCCGTGGTGGATGTTCGCCAGCTTCACCTTCAACCTCTTCGTCGATTACGGCACGCAGCAGTCGTTCTCGCACGCGTGGTCGCTGTGCGTGGAGGAACACTTCTACCTGCTGTTCCCCGCACTGGCGGTGTTCATGGCGAGACGGCCGTCGGTGGCGAAGTTCGTCGGCCTGTGCGCGTTCGTCGTCATTGCGGGCATCGCGATCCGCACCGGGACGTGGCTGCACGACGAGGCGACGCAGCCGGATCGGGCGTGGTTCGTCGAGGATCTTTACTACCCGACGTGGTGCCGACTCGACGGATTGCTTGCGGGCGTGGTGCTTGCGGTGATCGCAGTCTTCCGGCCGGCGACGTGGGAGCGCCTGATGCAGCGGGGCAACGCGTTCCTGGTGATCGGCGTGGGGGGCATGGCGCTCGCGTTCTGGCTGTTCGCGCAGCGCACCGGACTTCTGGGGAACGCGATCGGCTGGCCGGTCATGTCGTGGGCGATCGCCTGCCTCGTCGTCGCCGGCGCGAGCCCGCACAGCCTGATCGGCCGCCGCGCGCTGCCCGGTGCGGCGTGGATCGCGACGATCTCCTACAGCCTCTACCTCAGCCACAAGCTCGTGTTCGCCGGCGTCGATCGCGCGTGGGGCGAAGCGCTGGCGGGGCAGGGTTTCGCGACGTTCGCGGTGTATGCGGTGGCGACGCTCGCCGGCGGTGCGGCATTGCACTACGCGGTCGAGCGGCCGTTCCTGCGACTGCGCGAACGTCGCCGGCGCGCGGCGAAGTTGCGGCTGGCCGAAGCCGCCGCCTGATTCAGGCCTTGAGCCGCCGGTAAATCCGCTTCCAGCCCAGGCGGATCGCATCGACCCAGCGCGGCGGCGCGAGCAGTTCGGCCTCGCGCGGCGTCGGCGCTTCGCCGGTCAGGCGCTGGCGCATCTTCGCGACATTGGCCAGGTCGCTGCGCCGCAGTTCGCGCGCGAGGGGAAACCAGCGCAACCAGCGCGGCGTGCGCATGGCGGAGGCGAAATCGATCAGCACCGGCGTCGAACCGGCGACGAGTACGTTCGCCGGATGCAGGTCGTTGTGCGTGATGCCGTTGGCGTGCAGCGAGGCGACGGCGCCGCGCAATTGCTGGAAGACGTGCGAGCCGGCTTCCAGCGCGGCTTCGCCCAGCGTCTCGCCGGCGATGAACTCGATGCCCAGCGCGAGTCCGCCGATCGTGCCGAGCAGCGCCGGCGCATGGCGCCATCCGCGCAGCAACGCGAGCACGCGCGCCTCGCGCCGGACCAGCAGCCGTGCGAGCAGCGAGAGCGGCGTGCGTCGATACCGCCCGTAGTCCTTGACCACGGCGGGGCGTCCGTCGACGTGGAGGACGTAGACGTCGGGTTCGAGGAAGCGTTCGCCGCGTTTGAGCAGGCGAACGTCGGGCGGCAGCGACCGGGGGTCGCGCGGCAGGGCGTTGGCGTTCATGGGCGATCCGGCGACGCGCGTCGTGCTCGGGGGAGGGCGGCGCGGCGGTTCCCTGAACCGGACGGTTCAGTAGCGAAATGTTAACGACGCGGATTCGCCGGGCCGACCCGGGCAGGCGGCATTCACCGTTTCGCGAGCGCGCCCGATTCGGCACAGCTGCAGAAACGAAAAGCCCCGCCGTAGCGGGGCTTTTCGATCGATCCAACAGGGGTGTGTCCCAAGCGCTAGCCGGGCGTGCGACGGCGTCAGCCTTCGCCCAGCTCCGCCGCCACGAACGGCGGCAGCACCGCGGCGCCCTGGTGTGCATCGGCCGTGTAGTACTTGGTGTCGAAGCCCTTCGCGCGCGCGTCATCGACGCGGAAATCGAAACCCTGGCCCTTGCGCGCCAGCGTGCAGCTCCACCAGCCGGTCGGGTAGCACGGCTGCGGGAACGGCAGCGTCTGGAACGTCGTGAAGCCCGCCTTGCCCATTTCGGCGCGCATCTCCTTGATCAGCGAAAGCAGCATCAGCGGCGATTCGGACTGCTGCACGAGGATGCCGTCGTCCTTCAGCGCGCGGAAGCAGCTTTCGAAGAACGCCTTGTTGAACAGGCCTTCGGCCGGGCCGACCGGATCGGTCGAATCGACGATTACGATGTCCAGCGAGTTCGGCTCGCAGTTCTGCATGTACGCGATGCCGTCGTCGAACAGCAGCGTCGCGCGCGGATCGTCGTTCGCCTCGCACAGTTCCGGGAACCACTTCTCGGCCATGCGCGTGACCTGCTCGTCGATGTCGCACTGCACCGCGCGCTTCACGCCCTTGTGCTTGAGCACCTCGCGCAGCGTGCCGCAATCGCCGCCGCCGATGATCACCACGTTCTCCGGCTTCGCATGCGTGAACAGCGCCGGGTGGGACATCATCTCGTGATAGAAGAAGTTGTCCTTCGTGGTCAGCATCATCGCGCCGTCGATGAGCATCAGGTTGCCCCAGTCGGTGCTCTCGAAGATCTCGATCTTCTGGAACGGCGACTGCACTTCGTCGAGCTTCTTCGTGATGCGGTAGCCGATCGCCGAACCGGTCGGGTCGAAGTTCTCGTAATGCCAGGACGTGTTGGTGCTCATGCGCGATTCCCAGGAGAAGTTGGCGCGACCCAGTATTTCCCTGCGCGATGACAGGACGGGCGGCCGGAAAGGGGGCGGCATTGTAACGGAACGGCCGTGATGCGCCGGACGGCACGCCCGGTTAGGATCGGCGGACCTCGGGGGGAGATGCACGGATGGCGTCTGTGATGCGTTATCGACGCATGGTCGAACGGTTGGAGCGCCAGGCACGGCAGGCGCCGGGTCGGTACCGGTTCAAGCTGGCGATGCTGGCCGGACTCGGGTTCGTGGTGCTGGGAGGCAGCATCGCGCTGGCGCTGGGGATGTCGGTCGGACTGGTGGTCGTGTTACTGGCGATCAGCCCGGTCCTGCTGCTGAAGCTGATCAAGGTGGTCTGGATCCCGGTCGCCTTCGGCTGGTTCATGCTCAAGTCGCTGTGGATCAAGTCCTCGCCGCCGGAGGGTTACCACCTGCGCGAAGGCGAAGCGCCACAGTTGCGCGCCGAGATCGAATGGCTGCGCGAACAGACCGGCGCACCGCCGCTGGCCGGCATCGTCATCGATTCGCAGCTCAACGCGGCCGCGGCCAGCGTGCCGCGCGCGATGGGGCTGTTCGGCCATGCGCATTACCTGGTGCTCGGCCTGCCGCTGATGCAGTCGGTGAGCCGCGAACAGTTCGGTGCCGTGGTCGCGCACGAGTTCGGCCATTTCGGCGGTGGGCACGGGCGTTTCGCTGGCTGGATCTACCGCGTGCGCGTGAGCTGGTATCGCGTGGTCGAGGGCCTGGCGATGCAGCGCTCCTGGACGACGAAACTCTTCCGTCGCTTCTTCGATTGGTACGCGCCGTTCTTTGATGCGTACAGCTTCGTGCTGGCGCGCGCCAACGAATACGAGGCCGACGCGACCTCGGCGCGCGTGGTTGGCGCGCCGGCAGCAGCGTCCGCCCTGCAGCGCATCGGCGTGTGCGCGGCGCGGCTGGATCGCGATTTCTGGCCCGGCGTGCAGCGCAGCGTGCAGACCAGCGCGCAGCCGCCGATGGCGCTGTTCCGCGAGATGGCGACGTCCTTCACGCGGCCCGCGGAAAACGACGCCGCACGGCTGGCCGAACTGCTCGAAGAGACGCCCGGCCTGGAAGACACGCATCCCACGCTGTCGCAGCGCCTGCAGGCGTTGGGACAGTCGCCGGGCGACATCGCGCCGCCGCGCCGGACCGCCGCCGATTCGCTGCTCGGCCCGCTGCAGGATCAGCTGGAAGAACACTTCAGCAACGAGTGGCGCGAAAGCGTCGACGAGAGCTGGCGCGAGCGCCACGGCCAGCACGAACGCGATCGCACGCGGCTCGCCGAACTCTCGTCGATGCCGCAGCGCGACGCGCAGCAGGCGGCCGAGCACGCACGCCTGGTGGACGATCTCTGCCCGGACGTCGATGCCGTCCCGCTCTACCTCGATGCGTTGGCGGCGAACGGCGACGACGGCTTCACCCACTTCCGGCTGGGCCTGCTGCTGCTCGATCGCGACGACCCGAAGGGCATCGTGCATCTGCGCCGCGCCATGGACCTCGATCCGCATGCAGCCGAACCCGCGCTGCGCCGGCTCGAATTCCATTACCGCAAGCGCGAGCAGCTGCACGAACTGGAAGCGGTGCAGGCCCAGCTGCGCGCGCTGGAGGATCGCCAGATCGGCGCCTTCCATGCGCGGCAGGAACTGAACGCGCGCGACAGCTTCACCGCGCACGGGCTCGACGCGCAGGCGCTCGCCACGGCCATCGACGGGCTCGAACGCGTCGGCAACGTCAAGCAGGCGTGGATCGTGCGCAAGCTCATCCAGGCCGACACCAGCGGCGTGGACCATTTCGTGGTGATGGTGGCCTGGCGCGGCGTGGTGATGGGCGAGTCCGCCGCGCTGCAGAAGGTGGTCGATGCGGTCGACCTGCCGGGCTCGTTCGTCGCGGTCACGCCGTCGATTGGGCGCTCGATCGCGTCGAAGGTGAAGAAGGCCGCCGGTTCGCCGACGTTCCGGCATCGCTGAACGCGGTTGCCGGCGCTACACGGGCCGGGGCGGCGACGGGCTGTAGAATGCGCGTCCCCCCGCCTCCCCCGGAAGCCGCGCCGATGTCCGACTGGTCGCTCGATCAGGCCCGCAAGACCTACTCGATCCCGCACTGGTCGGAAGGCTATTTCGACGTGGGCGCGAACGGGCAGGTCCTCGTACGGCCGCGCGGCGAGAAAGGCCCGGCGATCTCGCTGCCGCAGGTCGTCGATGCCGCAAAGGCGAACGGCGCCAAGCTGCCGCTGCTGGTGCGTTTCCCGGACATCCTCGGCGACCGCCTGGGCAAGCTGCAGGCCGCCTTCGCGCAGGCGCAGGCCGACTGGGGCTACGCCGGCGGTTACACGGCCGTGTATCCGATCAAGGTGAACCAGCATCGCGGCGTCGCCGGCACGTTGGCGTCGCATCGCGGCGAAGGCTTCGGCCTGGAAGCGGGCAGCAAGCCGGAACTGATGGCGGTGCTCGCGCTGTCGCGCCCGGGCGGCCTCATCGTCTGCAACGGCTACAAGGACCGCGAATACATCCGCCTGGCGCTGATTGGCCGCAAGCTCGGGCTGGAAACCTTCATCGTCATCGAAAAGCCCTCCGAGCTTGCGCTGGTGATGGACGAAGCCGCCGCGCTCGGCGTGAAGCCGGGCCTGGGCGTGCGCATGCGCCTGGCCTCGCTCGGCGCGGGCAAGTGGCAGAACAGCGGTGGCGACAAGGCGAAATTCGGCCTCTCGCCGCGCCAGGTGCTCGACCTGTGGAAGAAGCTGCGCGATTCGGACATGACCGATTGCCTGCAGCTGCTGCATTTCCACATGGGCTCGCAGATCTCCAACGTGCGCGACATCGCCAACGGCATGCGCGAGGCGACGCGCTACTTCGTCGAACTCTCGCGGCTGGGCGCGAACGTGCGCTACATGGACGTCGGCGGAGGCCTGGGCATCGATTACGAAGGCACGCGTTCGCGCGGGTTCTGCTCGATCAACTACGGCGTGCAGCAGTACGCCAACTCGATCGTGCAGCCGCTGTCGGACGCCTGCGCCGAGCACGGCCTCGTGCCGCCGCGCATCGTCACCGAATGCGGCCGCGCGATGACCGCGCACCACGCCGTGCTGGTGGCCAACGTCGCCGAGGTCGAGGAAGCGCCGGAAGGCCGCATCCCCGACGTGCACGACGACGAGCCGGCGGTGATCCGCCACCTGCGCGAGGTCTACAGCGAACTCGCGCAACGCCCGCCGGTGGAACTGTTCCACGAGGCGCAGCACCACCACGCTGAGGGCCTGCAGCTGTACGCGCTGGGCCAGCTCGACCTGGTGCATCGCGCGCGCATCGACGATTTGTTCTACGCGATCGCGCACGACGTGCGTCGCCGGCTGAGCTACGACGAGAAGAGCCATCGCGAGCTGCTTGACGAGCTCAACGACCGCCTGGTCGACAAGTATTTCGTCAACTTCAGCGTGTTCGAATCGATCCCGGACGTGTGGGCGATCGACCAGGTGTTTCCGATCGTGCCGATCGAGCGCCTGGACGAGGAACCCACGCGTCGCGGCGTGCTCGCCGACATGACCTGCGATTCCGACGGCACGGTGAAGACCTACGTCGAGAACGAAGGCCTGGACACCTCGCTGCCGCTGCACGCCACGCGCTCGGGCGAGACGTACCGCATCGGGTTTTTCCTCGTCGGCGCGTACCAGGAAATCCTGGGCGACATCCACAACCTGTTCGGCGATACCGACGCGGTGGAAGTGCGCATCGAGGGCGACGGCTACCACCTGACCCAGCAGCGCCGCGGCGACACGACGGACGTGATGCTCGACTACGTCGGCTACCGGCTCGACGACCTGCGCGCGGCATACCGCGAGAAGGTCGCCGCCGCCGCGCTGCCGGCCGACGAGGCCGCGCGCCTGGACGCGGCGCTGGAAAGCGGCCTCACCGGTTACACCTACCTCGACGACGTGCCGCTGGCATGACCGGGGACGAGCGAAAGCGGTACCTGATCTTCACGCGGCGCACGCCCGCGTTCGACCAGGCGGCGATCGCTCCGCATTACGCGCACCTGGACGCGCTGCGTGAAGACGGCCGGCTGGAACTGGCCGGTCCGTTTTCCGACAGGAGTGGCGGCGCGTACATCGTACGTGCGGGTAGTCTGGCGGAGGCCGAAGCCATCGCGTTCGCCGATCCGGTCCACACCAGCGGGTCTTCGGACGTCACCGTGTACGAATGGAACGCCACGCCCTGAGGGCCGGCGTTCTTCTTAATCAATCAACGGAACAAGCAGATGAAAGTTGGCTTCATTGGCCTCGGTGCGATGGGCGCCCCGATGGCCCGCTACGTGCACGCCAAGGGCCTGCTCACCGCGGTGGGCAACCGCACCCAGGCCAAGGCCGACGCGTGCGCCGCGGAACTGAACGTGCGCGCCGCGCGTTCGGCGGCGAACTTCGCCGACTGCGACGTCGTGGTGCTGTGCGTGTCGCTCGACGCCGACGTGCTGGAAAACGTCACCGCGTTGGCCGACGTGCTCAAGCCGGGCGCGATCGTGATCGACCATTCCACCGTCGCGGTGGACACCGCGCGCCGCTGCGCCGCGATGCTCGCGCCGCACAACATCGGCTTCCTCGACGCGCCAGTGTCCGGCGGCGTGGAAGGCGCGCGCAACGGCAAGCTGTCGGTGATGGTCGGCGGCGACGCGGAGGTGCTGGAAACGGCGCGCCCGGTGATCGAAAGCTACGCCGCGCGCATCAGCCACATGGGCGCGACCGGCGCGGGCCAGGCGACGAAGGCCGTGAACCAGGTGCTGGTCGCCGGCATCAACGAAGCCGTCTGCGAAGGCCTCGCCCTGGGCGAGAAGCTCGGCCTGGATCCGGAAAAGCTGCTGCCGACGCTGATGGCCGGCGCGGCCAGCAACTGGTTCCTTGAGAAGCGCGGCGCGACGATGCTGCGCGACGAGTTCAGCCCCGGCTTCAAGTGCGCGCACATGCTCAAGGACCTGCGCATCGTGTCGGCGATCGCGCGCGATACCGGCGTGCGCATGAGCACCGTCGAACAGGCGCTAGCCGATTACGCCGAGCTCATCGAGCGTGGCCAGGGCGAGTCGGACACCTCGGCGCTGATTACGCTCAAGCGCGGCGCCTGAGACGCTTTACGCCGCGCCCAGCGCGCGGCGTCGTTCGACCAGGCGAGCACCCAGGAACGCGCCGAGCCATGCGAGCAGCAGGCTCAGGACGATCGCAAGCCGGTTGAAGCGCAGCACCTTCGCCAGCGTCATCTCCGGCTGCAGCGACATCAGCACGAACACGGTCGCAGCCCACATCAACGCGACGAGGCCCAGCGCGAGCCACGTGTAACGCCGGCCGGCGATCGCGCCGCCCACGGCCATCGACACGAACACGCCGGTGAGATCCAGCAGCGGCAGCTCGCCCCACGGCGTGGCCTGCACGTGGTGCAGCTTCGCGCCAAAGACGTAGCCGGCGAGGGCGAACAGCATCAGCCCGACCAGCGAGGCGATGCAGCCCGAGAGAGTGCGCTTGTCCATCCGTTCCCCAGGAATCCCGTTGCGGGACGGCGGCAGTCTATCCGGGGAAACGCGCGGCAGCGGTGACCGTGGTCGCGGCTCGACAGCCGGTTGGCCATCGTCCGGATCAGCGGTGGTTTGTGGTGGCTGGCCGGTCGCCCGATTCGATCGTCGCCCTCGCGATCGGTGAGTGGCGCTGGTGGGCGGTAACAAAAAGGGCCCGCGCTGCGCGGGCCCTTCGGTTCGTCTGCGTTCCTCGCGCGGTGCCGCGACGCGGGGCGCTATTTCACCTTGATCGCCATCGCCTGCAGCCCGCCGCCGGCGAGCTTGCGCTTGGCGTCGGCCAGGTCGCTGGCGGTGCCGTACGGCCCCATGCGGACGCGGTACACCGTGTTGCCGTTGATCGCGGCCGACTCGACGCGCGCGCTGAGGCCGAGCATCGCGATGCGGGCCTTCATCTCTTCCGCCTGGCCCGAGGCCTGGAACGCGCCGGCCTGCAACAGGTAGCGCGTGCCGTCATCGGCCGAAGCGCTCGCGGCGGGCGAGGTCGTCGAACTGTCCGACGGCTTTGCGCTGGGCGCGGGCGGCGTGGACGCGGTGCTGGTGGACGGGCTGGGCGTGCTTGCCGGCGTCGGCGTGCGCGACGGCACGGTGTCGGTTTCGACCGGACGGGGCAGCGGGGCCGTCGCCGGCGCATTGCGTGCCGGCGTCGCGGCGACTTCGGCATCGTCGGCGGCGGACTGCGCCTGCTTCTCGCGCTCGGCGGCGCGCTTGGCCTCGGCCTTCTCGCTCGCGGCGAGCTCGGCATCGGTCATCGGAACTTCCTTGCCCGGCAGCAGCGTGTAGAAGTCGTAGTCCGTGTCCTTTTTCGCCGGCGTTTCCTGATCGCGCTTGCCCTTCGCCGGTGCCGGCGGAGTGTCTTCGGCGATGGGCTCCTCGTCGGCGCCGCTGGCCTTGGCGGGCTGTGCGTCGGGGTTCGGTTGCGGACGGAAGAAGCCGTCGCCGCCGGACTTGAAGTACTTCGGCGCGACCAGGATCGCGACCACGGCCAGCAGGATGCCCAACACCATCCAGGCCCAGCCGGGCAGGCCGCTGTCGCCGCCGGAATTGCGTCGTGCCTGGGATTTGCCTCGCTTGGCTGCCACTTACATCACCTCGGGGGCGCTGACGCCCAGCAGTTCGAGACCGTTGGCCAGTACCTGTCGCGTCGCCATCGCGAGCACGAGACGCGCATCGCGGGTGTTGGCATCGTCGACCAGGAACTGGTGGTCGTTGTAGTACGTCTGGAAGGTCTGCGCCAGTTCGAGCAGGTACGCCGCGATCTGGTGCGGTTCGAGGTCGCGTCCGGCGGTCTCGACGACGTCGGCGTAGCGCAGCAGCGTCGCGATGAGTTCGCGCGCGGCGACATCGTCCAGGTCCAGCGGTTGGGCGAGGCCGTTCGCGGCGTCGAAGGAGAGGCCGCGCTCCTTCATCTGACGCATCAGGCCGTGCATGCGCGCGTGCGAGACCTGCACGTAGTACACGGGGTTGTCGAGCGACTGGCTGCGCGCGAGGTCGATGTCGAACGTCAGCTGCGAATCGGGCTTGCGCGCGATGAGGAACCAGCGCACCGCATCGCGGCCGGCCTCGTCGATCAGATCGCGCAGCGTGAGATAGCTGCCCGCGCGCTTGGAAAGCTTCACTTCCTCGCCGCCGCGCATGACGGTGACCATCTGGTGCAGCACGTATTCCGGCCAGCCCTGCGGGATGCCGCAGTCCAGCGCCTGCAGGCCGGCGCGCACGCGGGCGAGCGAGCCGTGGTGGTCGGCGCCCAGTTCGGTGATCGCGCGCTCGTAGCCGCGCTGCCACTTGCTGAGGTGGTACGCGACGTCCGGCAGGAAGTAGGTGTACGTGCCGTCGGACTTGCGCATGACGCGGTCCTTGTCGTCGCCGAAATCGGTCGTGCGCAGCCACAGCGCGCCGCCTTCCTCGTACGTGTGACCGTGTGCGACGAGTTCGCGCACGGTCTCCTCGACCTTGCCGTCGGTGTAGAGCGAGGACTCCAGGAAGTACACGTCGAACGACACGCCGTAGGCTTCCAGGTCCAGGTTCTGCTCGCGACGCAGGTACGCGACGGCGAACTGGCGGACCGCATCGAGATCACCCGCGTCCTTCGCGCCGGTGACGACGTGGCCTTCCACCTCGACGCTGTCCCCGCGCAGGTACGCCGCCGCGACGTCCTTGACGTAGTCCCCGCGATAGCCGTCTTCCGGCCAGTCCGGATGCTCCGGGCCGCGGCCCTCTGCGCGTGCCTGCACCGAAATGGCGAGGTTGTTGATCTGCGCGCCGGCGTCGTTGTAGTAGAACTCGCGCGCCACGCTCCAGCCGTTGGCATCGAGCACGCGCGCGATGCAGTCGCCGATCACCGCCGCGCGGCCGTGGCCGACATGCAGCGGGCCGGTGGGGTTGGCCGACACGTATTCCACGCCGGCACGATGGCCCTTGCCGGTCTCGTTGCGGCCGTAGTCGGCGCCGCGTTCCAGCACCTGACCGATCTGGCGGCGCCACGCCGCTTCGTCGACATGGAAGTTGATGAAGCCCGGGCCGGCGATCTCGACCTTCGCCAGATCGGCATTCGCCGGCAGCGCGTCCACCAGCGCCTGCGCGATCGCGCGCGGGTTCGAGCGCGCGGGCTTCGCCAGCAGCATGGCGGCATTGGTGGAGAAATCGCCCTGGCCTGCGTTCTTGGGACGCTCGATGACGAACTCGGGCGTGGCGAGGTCGGCCGGCAGGGTGCCGGCGGCGCGGAGGGCGTCGATCGCCTGCGCCACCAGGGCGCGGAGAGTGGATTTCACGGGCTTCTGCAGGGTGCTGCGGGACCGCGCATTGTACGCGAGCGGGCGCGCCGGGCCGGCCGTTCACACCCATCCCCGCGCCGCCAGGGAGACCGGCGTCCCGTCGCCGATGACGATGTGGTCGAGCAGGCGCACGTCGACCAGGGCGAGCGCTTCCTTCAGGCGGGCGGTGATCACGCGATCGGAGCCGCTGGGCTCGGGGTTGCCGCTCGGGTGGTTGTGGCCGCAGATCGCCGCGGCCGCGTTCAGTGCGAGTGCGCGCCGGGCGACCTCGCGCGGGTGGACGTGCGCGCCGTCGATCGTGCCGTGGAAGAGCTCCTCGAAGGCGAGCGCCCGGTGCCGCGTATCCAGGAACAGCACGGCGAAGACCTCGTGCGGCCGACCACGCAGGCGTTGCGCGAAGTAACGTCCGGCCGCGTGCGGATCGCTCAGCAGCGCGCCGCGTTCCAGTTCCGCGCCGAGGAAGCGATGGCCCAGTTCCAGCGCGGCGGCGAGACGGCACGCGCGCGCGGGGCCGAGCCCGGGCAGCTTCGCCAGCGCGTCCGCGGGCCGTTCCAGCAGGGCGCGCAGCGGCCCGTGCTCGTGCAGCAGGTCGCGCGCGGTGGTGACGGCATCGCGGCCGCGCAGTCCCGAGCCGAGGAAAATCGCCAGCAGTTGCGCGTCCGAAAGCGACTTCGCGCCGAAGGCGAGCAGCCGTTCCCGCGGGCGTTCGTCCGGCGGCCATTCGCGGATGTGCAGGGAGCGGGTCGGGGTTTCCATGACGGTCGATACGGAACGAGCGAGGCCGGTGCGATGTGAAGTGGGCGGACGGCCGTCGTTGCGCCGCTGCGTCGCGATGCACCACTGAGCATCGCCGCTGGCGCCGCACACCGAGCCCGCACCACCGCGCTCGTGTGACGGCCGCCCGCCGTATGCGTATTCCACCGTGTCGAGGCCGCGCGCACAGGCGGGCTGGACAGGTCATTCGGGTAAGCTAAACGCTGATTCGGCGGTAGGTAGTTTCCAGATGGTCGAGCCCCGCTCCCTGCGCGGAACCAAGATCCTGCTGTGCGTCTGCGGCGGCATCGCCGCGTACAAATCGGCCGAACTGGTGCGCCGCCTGCGCGAGGCCGGCTGCGAGGTGACCGTGGCGATGACCGAGAACGCGCAGCAGTTCGTGGGCACCACGACGTTCCAGGCGCTGTCGGGCAATCCGGTGCGCACGTCGTTGTGGGACGCCGCCGCCGAGGCCGCGATGGGGCACATCGAACTGGCGCGCTGGGCCGACCGCATCGTGGTCGCGCCGGCCACCGCGAACACGCTGGCCAAGCTGACGCACGGTTTCGCCGACGACCTGGTCACCACGCTGTGCCTGGCGACGACCGCGCCGATCACCGTCGCCCCTGCGATGAACCACCGCATGTGGCTGCATCCGGCGACGCAGGCCAACGTCGCGACGCTGCGCGAGCGCGGCGTGCAGATCGTCGGGCCGAACGACGGTCCGCTCGCCGAAGGCGAATCCGGGCCCGGGCGCATGAGCGAGCCGGCGGAAATACTGACCGCGCTCGGGCAGGCGAACGCATGAGTGCCTCCGAACGCCTGCGCGGACTGCGCATCGTGGTGAGCGCCGGCCCCACGTACGAGGACATCGATCCCGTCCGCTTCATCGGCAACCGCAGCAGCGGGAAGATGGGTTTCGCCGTGGCGCAATCGGCGGCGCGACTCGGCGCGCAGGTCGTGCTGGTCGCCGGGCCGGTCTCGCTGCCCACGCCGGACGGTGTCACGCGCATCGACGTGCGATCGGCCGCGCAGATGCACGAGGCGGTGCTGGCGCAGTTGCCGGCCGACATCTACATCGGCGCGGCGGCGGTGGCGGATTTCGCGCCCGCGCAGGCGGCGTCGAACAAGATCAAGAAGACCGCCGGCCAGGACACGCTGAACCTGATGCTGGTGCGCACGCGCGACATCCTGGCCGATATCGCCTCGCACGCGCAGCGGCCCCGCCTCGTCGTCGGCTTCGCCGCCGAGACCGACCACGTCGAGGCGTACGCGCGCGGCAAGCTGCAGAACAAGCGCCTGGACCTGATTGCCGCCAATCGCGTGGGCGTGTCGGGCAGCGGGTTCGAAAGCGACGACAACACGCTCGCCGTCTACGCCGCCGACGGCGACAGCCGCGTGCTCGGCCCCGCGCCGAAGACCGCGTTGGCCGACGACCTGCTCGAACTGATCGCCGCCCGCCTTCCCGCCTGACGGCGGAGTTGGCACGGTGCTTGCGTCACGACTTCACGACCACCGCGTCGGTTCGACACCGCGCGCAGCCATACGACGGACCGCATGAACCACACGCTCGAACTGAAGATCCTCGATCCGCGCTTCGGCGGGGAATGGCCGCTGCCGACCTACGCCACGCCGGCCAGCGCGGGCCTGGACCTGCGCGCCGCGCTGGAGGAGCCGCTGGCGCTGCAGCCGGGCGACGCCGCGCTGGTGCCCTCGGGGCTGGCGATCCATCTGGGCGATCCGACGATGTGCGCGGTGATCCTGCCGCGTTCGGGCCTGGGGCATAAGCACGGCATCGTGCTCGGCAACGGCACGGGGCTGATCGACGCCGACTACCAGGGCCCGCTGCTGATCAGCGTGTGGAACCGCGGTCGCGAGGCTTTTACGATCCAGCCGGGGGACCGCATCGCGCAGCTGGTGATCCTGCCGATCGTGCGGGCGGAGCTTGCGGTGGTGGATGAATTCGAAACCAGCGCGCGCGGCACCGGTGGCTTCGGCCATACCGGCGTGCGCTGACAAAGGGGATGGGAATGAAGGGTCTGGAAAAGGGACAAATCGCGGCCGGCGCAGCGCAGCTGAAAGTGCTGCTGCCGGTCGTGGTCGCGCTGTTCGTGCTGCTCGCGGCGTTCTTCGCGTGGAGCGGCTATCAGCTGCATCGCGACGGCGCACGCCGGCTGGCGATCAGCGAAGCGCGCAACGCCGCCGTCGACGGCGCCGTGCGGGCGCTCGGCCTCGAGCAGAAGCAGCTGACCGACCGCCTCGCCGCGCCGACGCTGCAGGCCGCGCTGACGGCGGGTGACCTGGGCGCCGCGTCGCAGGAGCTCGGCAAGGGCTGGAACGGCGCGAGCGATGCCGCGATCCTGCCGCTGGACCTCGCCGCCGAGTACGCGGCGCTGCCCAAGGGCGGGTACGGCCGCCTGGGCGTGATCGAAGCGGCCATCGCCGCTGACCGACCGGTCTCCGGGCTGGTCAAGCACAACGGCGGCCCGCAGCTGGCGCTCGCCGCGCCGGCGCGCGTGGGCGACCGGACGGTGGGCGTCGCTTACGTGCGCCTGCCGATCGCCCGCATCGGCGTTGGCCTGCAGCAGGTCGACGTGGCCGACGACAGCTACCTCGCCCTGCGCCAGGGCGGATACAGCGCGATCGAACGCGGCGACCAGAGCCTGTCCGGCGGTGCCGAAGCGCTGGCCGCGAAGGTCCCGGGCAGCGACCTGCGCGTCGCCGCCGCGGTGCCCGACGTCGCCGGTGGACCGTTCGGGATGGAGGCGCTGGGCTGCTTCATCGCCGCGGCCGTGTTCCTGCTGCTGGCCTTCTTCGCGTGGCGCGCCCCGAAGATGACGGCCCGCCGCAAGGGGGCTGAACAGGAAGATGAAGGAGCCGTTCAGACGCTGGCGGAGAGCATTGAGGCCAATCCCCCCGTCCAGGCAACCGCTCCCGTGACCGCACCCAAGCCCGCAGCCCCCGTTCCTTCCATCGCCATCGATCGCGGCATCTTCCGCGCGTACGACATCCGCGGCGTGGTCGGGCAGACGCTGGATGCGGGCGTGGCGGAGCTGATCGGCCACGCCGTCGGTTCGCTGATGCACGAGAAGGGCCTGACCGACATCGTCGTCGGGCGCGACGGCCGCCTCTCGGGCCCGGCCCTCGTCGAAGGCCTGATTGCCGGCCTGCGCAAGGCCGGCCGCAACGTCATCGACATCGGCCTCGCGCCGACGCCCGTCGTCTATTTCGGCGCCTACCACCTGCGCGCGGGCTCCTGCGTGTCGGTCACCGGCAGCCACAATCCGCCGGACTACAACGGCTTCAAGATCGTCGTGGGCGGCGAGACCCTCTCCGGCGACACCATCACCGACCTCTACGCGCGCATCGCCGAGGACCGTCTGCACCTGGGCGACCTGGGCACGCTGGTCCAGCGCGACATCTCCGAGGACTACGTCCAGCGCATCGCCTCCGACGTGCAGATCGACCGCCCGCTGCGCGTGGTGGTCGATGCCGGCAACGGCGTGGCGGGCGAGATCGGACCGCGCGTGCTGGCCGCGATCGGCGCCGACGTCACGCCGCTGTACTGCGACATCGACGGCACGTTCCCGAACCACCATCCGGACCCGAGCGAGCCGCACAACCTCACCGACCTGATCCGGATGGTGCAGCGCCTGGAAGCGGACGTCGGCATCGCCTTCGATGGCGACGGCGACCGGCTGGGCGTGGTCACGCGCGAAGGCGAGAACATCTTCCCGGACCGCCTGCTGATGCTGTTCGCCGCCGACGTGCTCGAACGCAACCCGGGCGCGGTGATCCTGTTCGACGTGAAGTGCACCGGCCGCCTGCCGGGCCACATCCTGCGCCACGGCGGCAGCCCGCTGATGTGGAAGACGGGGCATTCGCTGATCAAGGCCAAGATGCGCGAGACCGACGCGGAACTCGCCGGCGAGATGAGCGGCCACTTCTTCTTCAAGGAGCGGTGGTACGGCTTCGACGACGGCATCTATGCCGCCGCGCGCCTGCTGGAGATCCTGGCCGCGCAGCCGCGCACGCCGAGCGAAACCCTCAGCGCGCTGCCCAACGGCGTGTCGACGCCGGAAATCAAGGTCGATGCGCCCGACGGCGACCCGCACAGCTTCGTGGAGTGGTTCCGCGACGAGGCGAAGTTCGAGGGCGCGCGCCTGTCGACGATCGACGGCCTGCGCGTGGACTTCCCGGACGGCTGGGGACTGGTGCGCGCGTCCAACACCACGCCGGTGCTGGTGATGCGCTTCGATGCGGATTCGCCGGAAGCGCTGGCCCGGATCAAGGCCGACTTCCGCGCCCAGCTGCTGGCGCTGCGTCCGGACCTCGCGCTGCCGTTCTGATCCCTCCAGCGCTGCAAAACAAAAGGCCGACGGTGCGAACCGTCGGCCTTTCGGTTTCCAGAGCGGGAAGCGGCTGCGGAAGCGCCGCGCCCGCGGCTCAGTTCTTCGACGGCTGCTTCAGCGCGTGGTAGCGCTCCAGCGCGGCGGCAAGCTCCTCGTCGATCACCTCGCGTTCGGCCAGCTGCTGCACCAGCAGCTCCTGCTGGCGGATCAGCTGGTCGTGCTGGATGCGCACGTTCTGCTGGGCGGGCAGCGGCACCGGCTTGCCGGCCAGCTCGTTCTCGCCCGCGCGGCGGAGCAGCGCGACCAGCGTGTCGCGACGGCCGACGACGCCCAGGCGCGAGGCCTTGATCGATTCGTCCATCACCGCCTGGCGTTCGCCGAAGGCACGGCGCAGGTCTTCTTCGGTCGCGTACGACTCGACCATCGCGTGCTCGCGGCGATCACGCGCTTCGGCGATGGCGGCCTGTTCCTTGTCCAGCTTGGCCTGGGCTTCGGCCGCGGCGCGCTCCTCGGCGGTCAGGGCGCGTTCGACCTGCTTCGTCGCCAGGCCGCTCTTTGCGTTGATCTCGGTGCGCGCGTTGTCCACGGCATGCGCGGGCAGCGCGTCGCCGCAGACGCGGGCGCCGTTCTCGTTCCAGCAGTAGAGCTTCTTGCCTGCGCCTTCGCCCGACTTCTTCTGGGCGACGGCAATGCCGGTGGTGGCGAGCATCAGCGTGCAGGCGATCAGCGGCAACGTGCGACTGATCAGGGGGCGGCGGTTCGCGGTGCTGGTCATGACGTCAGCAAAGTCCGAAGGATCTGTCGGGAATACCCCCGGAATCATGCAAGAGTCACGCCAGCATCGCGGGCCGCCGCGCGATCGGCGCTCAGGCGGCCTCTTCGCTTCCGTAGGCCTGGCGGTAGGCCAGCAGGCGTTCGCGCTGCGCTGCGAGCTCCGCGTTGCCGCCGGCGAAGGCAAGCAGGTCGCCCAGCGTCGCGACCGCGATGACGGGCAGGCCATGGTCGGCCGCGACCGATTGTGCCGCTGAGCGTCGGGTTTTGGCCGGGTCGATGGCTTCCTGACGGTCGAGCGCAATCACGATCCCCGCCGTTTCGCCACCTGCGTCACGAATCAGTCCGAGCGCCTCGCGGATCGCGGTGCCGGCGGTGATCACGTCGTCGACGATCAGCACGCGACGGCCCTGCAGCGGTGCGCCGATCAGGTTGCCGCCTTCGCCATGCGTCTTGGCTTCCTTGCGGTTGAACGCCACCGGCAGGTCGCGGCCACGGCGCGCGTATTCGCAGGCCAGCGCGGTCGCCAGCGGAATGCCCTTGTAGGCCGGACCGAACAGCAGGTCGAACCCGACGCCGTGCGCGTCGATCGCATCGGCGTAGCACGCGGCGAGCCCGGCCAGCGCGACGCCCGAATCGAACCGGCCCGCGTTGAAGAAATACGGGCTCTGGCGCCCGGACTTCAGAGTGAACTCGCCGAAGCGCAGGGCGTCGGCGCGCAGGGCGAGATCGAGGAAACGCGCGCGGTGGTCTTGGATCATGGACGGGACTCTGGGTGCGGATGGAGGAACTGCAGCATCACGTGCTGCGGGCCGGCGCTGCCGCCGTGGAAAAGCTCGCCGGTGTCCTTGAACCCCGACTTCAGGTACGCCGAAATCGCCGGCGCGTTGATGCAGTTGACCGTGAGCACCAGCACTTCGCGCTCCGGATGCCGTTCGCGCAGGTCGTCGCAGCAGGCACGCATCGCCGCCTGGCCAAAGCCGCGGCCCTGCTGCCGATGGTCGATGGCGAATGCGCGCAAGCCCACGCTTGGCATGCCGAGCGAGCGACCGACGACCGCGTTGGGCGCGAAATCCAGCCGGTAGAAGCCGACGACGGCATCGTCGGCGATCACCGCCATCGCTTCGCTCATCGGATCGCGCAGCGTGTCGCCGAGGTTGAAGGTGGTGTCGCCGACGTAGCGGTACTGATCGGGCGCCACGCGCAGTTCGCGCACGCGGCGGGCCACGATCGAGTCGGGGTCCACGATCGGTTCGACGCGGACGCGGGCGGTGACGGCGGACATGCCCGGCATGATAGCCCCGGGCCCATTCGCGCCGATCATGCGGCGCCGCGCGAGGGGCTATGATCGCCGGCACATCGTCGTGGAGTGCGCATGCGCATCATCAGCTTCAACGCCAACGGCCTGCGCTCGGCCGCCAACAAGGGCTTCTTCGACTGGTTCCGCACGCAGGACGCCGACGTGTTGTGCGTTCAGGAAACCAAGGCGCAGGAGCACCAGCTCGCCGGCCCGCAGTTCCTGCCCGAGGGCTATCGCGCGTGGTTCAAGGACGCGATCACGAAGAAGGGCTACAGCGGCGTGGCGATCTACAGCCGGCGCGAACCCGACGAAGTGCGCACGAGCATGGGCTGGGCGCCGTTCGACGATGAAGGCCGCTACATCGAGGCGCGCTTCGGCAACCTGAGCGTGGTGTCGTTCTACATCCCGTCGGGCTCGTCCGGCGAGCTGCGGCAGGGCTTCAAGTTCGAAGTGATGGAGTGGCTGAAGCCACACCTGGACCAGTGGCTCGCCAGCGGCCGCGACTACGTGCTGTGTGGCGACTGGAACATCGTGCGTTCCCGGCTCGACATCAAGAACTGGACCAGCAACCAGAAGAATTCCGGCTGCCTGCCGCCCGAGCGCGACTGGCTGAACGGCCTGTGCACCGACACCACCGGCTGGGTCGACGCGTACCGCGCGCTGCATGCCGAAGGCCAGGATTACACGTGGTGGAGCAACCGCGGCGCGGCGCGCGCGAACAACGTGGGTTGGCGCATCGACTACCAGCTGTGCACGCCGTCGCTCGCCTCCAGGCTGAAGGCGTGCTCGATCCTGCGCGATCCGCGCTTCTCCGACCACGCGCCTTTCAGCGTCGACTATGACCTCTGAGTCCGCGCCGTCCACGCCGGCCAAGCCGCTGAAGGGCTGGCGCCTGGTCGCGGCGAACCTGCGCGAGCCGAAAGTGCTGGTGATGCTGCTGCTGGGTTTCAGCTCCGGCATTCCGATCTACCTGGTCGGCAACACGCTCGGCTACTGGATGCGCGAGAACGCGATCGAGCTGTCGACGATCGGGTTCCTCTCGTGGGTCGGCCTGGCGTATTCGCTGAAATTCCTGTGGGCCCCGGTGATCGACAAGCTCGACGCGCCGTTGCTCGGCAAGCTGCTGGGGCGGCGCCGGGGCTGGATGCTGCTGGCGCAGGTCGTCTGCGCGGCGGGGCTGGCCGGCATGGCGATGATCCAGCCGCAGGAAGGCCGCCTGCTGCTCGGTGGCCACGAGGTCGACCAGCTGGTGGTGTTCGGCGTGATGGCGCTGATCGTGGCGTTCGCCTCGGCGACGCAGGACATCGTGATCGATGCATGGCGCATCGAGATCGCGTCCAGCAACGAGCAGCAGGGCCTGCTGACGGCGACCTCCGCGCTGGGTTACCGCGGCGCGCTGCTCGTCACCGATTCGCTGATCCTGATCTTCGCCGCGCACATCGGCTGGTCGATGTCGTACGAACTGATGGCGGCGCTGATGGGCGTGGGCATCGTCGCGACGTTCCTCGCGCGTGAACCGGCGGCGAGCGTGCAGGCGGCCGCCGCGCCACACGCTTCGATGCTTTCCGTGCAGGGCCTGTACGACGCCATCGTCGCGCCCTTCGTCGTGTTCTTCCGCGAACACGGCAAGTGGGCGCTGGTGATGCTGCTGGCCATCAGCCTGTACCGATTGCCGGATTTCGTGCTCGGGCCGATGGCGAACCCGTTCTACGCGGACCTCGGGATGGACAAGGAAACCGTCGGTGCGGTTCGCGGCAGCTTCGGATTGTTGGCGACGACGGTTGGCATCGCCACCGCCGGCCTGTGCGCGGTGCGCTTCGGCTTCTTCACCACGCTGATGGCCGGCGCGGTGCTCGGCCCGGGTTCGAACCTCGCCTTCTCGTACCTGGCGCTGCACGGCGCCGACCCCGGCGTCTTCACGGCGGTGATGGTCATCGACAACTTCTGTTCCGGCTTCGCCGGGGTGGCGCTGATCGGCTACATGTCCAGCCTGACCAGCGCCGGCTACACCGCCACGCAGTACGCGCTGCTCAGCTCGTTCTACGCCTTGCCGGGCAAGGTGCTGAAGGGTTTTTCCGGTTGGTCGATCGAACAACTGGAAGTGGGCCGCAGTTTGCTCGAGGCGTATTCGCTATTCTTCGCCGGAACGGCCCTGATCGGCATCCCGGCACTGGTGTTGTGCCTGGTCCTGGCCGCTCGCCGCACGGGTGCGACCGCTCGCGCGCCGGCGGTGGAATGACCGGGCTGCGGCCCGGAAGGAACTTCGAATGACCGACATCATCCTTCACGACATCGATCCGCTGCTGCTCGACCGCGTCAAGCGCGTCGCGCAGGCGCGCAGCTGGCCGCTGCAGGAAGCGCTGATGCACCTGCTCGAGCACGGCCTGTTCGCGTGCGAAGCCGAGCTGGCGGCCCGTTTCACCGATTCGGACGCGATGGCGCTGCAGGCGGCGATCGCCGCGCTGGAACACATCCCGAGCGATCCGGGGTTCTCGAAGATCGGCCGCATGGAGCGTCCGGCGGACGTCGGGGCGCTGCCGCTGGAAAACCAGGGGCTGACGGACGTCGACCGCGACCTGATGGCTTACGCCCAGAAGGGCTGACGCCTCGACGGCCGCTCAGGCGGCCGGATGCACCACGCCGAGCACGCGCGGCCCGCGCGCGCCGGTCACGCTGGGCAGGTTTCCGGGCAGCCCCGACACCGTCTGCCGAGCCAGCCACGCGAATCCCATCGCCTCGACGAAATCCGGATCCACGCCGTGTCGCGCGGTCGATTCGACGATCGCGCCCGGCAGGTGCGCACCAATGCGCTCGAGCAGCCGCGGGTTGTGTACGCCGCCGCCGCAGGCGAGTACACGCCGGGTCGTCGGCTGGTGCGCGCGCAGCGCGTCGGCGATGGTGATGGCGCTCAGTTCCAGCAACGTCGCCTGCACGTCGGCCGGCGCTTCGTCGCCATCGAGGCGGCGTTCGACCCAGCGCAGGTGGAAGTGCTCGCGGCCGGTGCTCTTCGGCGGCGGCAGCATGAACCATGGCTCGTCGAGCAGGCGCGCAAGCAGCTCGGCGTCGAGCTCGCCCTGCGCCGCGAAGGCGCCGTCGGCGTCGTACGCCGCCCCGGTATGTCGCAGGCACCACGCATCCAGCAGGCAGTTCGCCGGGCCGGTATCGAAGCCGCGCACGGGGCCGTCCATCGGCAGCAGCGTGAAATTCGCGATGCCGCCGAGATTGAGGACCGCGCGATCCTCACCTTCGTCCGACAGCAGCGCCGCATGCAGCGCCGGGAGGAGCGGCGCGCCGTGGCCGCCGGCGGACACATCGCGTCGCCGGAAATCGCATGCCGTGGCGATGCCGGTGCGTTCGGCGATGAGCCCGCCGTCGCCCATCTGCCAGGTGAAGGGATGGCGGCCGTCGAAGCGCGCGCCCTCCGGCCGATGCCGGACCGTCTGTCCGTGGGAGCCGATCGCGCGTACGTTCCCTGCTGCGACGCCGGCTTCGTCCAGCAGGCGCAACGTGGCGTCGGCGAAGGATTCGGCGATCTGCACGTCGAGCGTGCCGAGTTCGTCCAGCGACTGGGCGTCCGACCCCTGGCCCAGCACGACCAGCCGCTCGCGCAGCGCGTCGTCCCACGCGTAGGTGCGGCCGAGCAGCAGCTCGACCGCATCGCGGCCGTCGTCGTGTCGTTGGAAGCGGACCAGCGCGGCGTCGATGCCGTCCGCGCTGGTGCCGGAGATCAGGCCGACGAAGAGTCCGTCGACCGGCGGGCCGGACGGCCCGGCCGCGAATGACGGCACGTCAGGCCTTGGTCTTCGCGGGCTTGGCCGGCTTGCGTGCGGCCGGCGAGGGCTCGGACGCGTCGGCGTAGATGATGTTCTCGACCTTCTGGATGCGCGCCAGCGCGACCGAGGTCTGTGCGCGGAACTGCGCCAGCGCGGTGCCCGACAGCGGTTCCGGCGGCGGCATGGTGATCGACAGCGGATTGCGGTGGACGCCGTTGACGCGGAATTCGTAATGCAGGTGCGGGCCGGTCGACATGCCGGTGCTGCCGACGTAGCCGATCACCGTGCCCTGCGCGATGCGCTGGCCAGGACGGATCTTGCCGACGCGCGACATGTGCCCGTACAGCGTGGTGTAGCCGCGGCCGTGGTCGAGCACCACCGCATTGCCGTAGCCGCCCTGCCAGCCGGCCGAAACGACGCGCGCGTCGCCGGCCGCCATGATCGGCGTGCCGGTGCGGGCGGCGTAGTCCACGCCCTTGTGCATGCGCGTGCGGCCGAGGACCGGGTGCTTGCGCGTGCCGAAGTTGGAGGTCAGGCGCGCATACGGGATCGGCATGCGGATGAAGCTCTTCTTCAGCGGGCGGCCGTCGCCGGTGAAGTACTCGGACTTGCCGTTGCGCTCGAAGCGGAAGCCGGTGTGCAGCTTGCCGCCGGTGGTGAAGGTCGCCGCCAGCACCGGGCCGGTACGCAGCAGCTCGCCTTCGCGCCAGGTCTGCTCGACGACCACGCTGAAGCGGTCGTCGGCGCCGACGTCTTCGTTGAAGTCGATGTCGTACTTGAAGATCTCGTCGGTCAGCGTGTTGATGTTGTTGCCCGACAGGCCCAGCTTGCGCGCCGAGCGAAACAGCGACTTGCCGACCTTGCCGCTGATCACGACGGTGCGGGTTTCGGTCGGACGGACGGTGACCTTTTCGGTGACCTTGTCGCCGGCGATCGCCAGCTCCACGCGGTGGCTGTCGTCGCGGTCGTAACGGAAGGTGCGCAGCTCGCCGCTGACCGGGAGGTCGAACGCGAGTTCGGTGCCGGGCTTCAGGCGCG
This sequence comes from Lysobacter auxotrophicus, assembly GCF_027924565.1. Lineage (NCBI taxonomy): Bacteria > Pseudomonadati > Pseudomonadota > Gammaproteobacteria > Lysobacterales > Lysobacteraceae > Lysobacter > Lysobacter auxotrophicus. The sequence continues at coordinate 3,991,923 of NZ_AP027041.1, read as the reverse complement.
TCAGCACCGATTTGTCGCCCGGGACGGCCGACAGGATCTGGTGCATCGCCGAGGCCGGCAGGTCCAGGTCTTCGAACACCGCGCCGAGCGTCTGGCCGCGCTCCACGCGTACGATCTGCCAGCTGTCGCCGCTGTGGCCCTTCAGGCGCGCCAACGGAAGCGGCGGCAACGCGAGCGCGAGGGAGCTGCGCTGCGCGTGGATGGGTTGCGGAACATTGGGCGCCGCGCCGAAACCGGGCACGATGGCGGCGACCAGCACGCCGAGCGTGGCGAACAGGCTGGCGTGTGCCCAGTGGCGACGCGTCCAGCGGCCGTTGAATCCACGCGACACCTGTGTCGCGGAGACAGGACGGTGAAGAGCGGCTTCACGCAGCGCCTTGAGTCGTTGGCGCCGATCCGTACCGGTCTCGGATGTCGTCATGTTCGTGTCCCGCGCGCAGGTGTGAAGGCCATGTAGCGGCGTTACCATAGAGGCGCGAGCTGTGTGCGTCAAACCCTTGAACTGAATAGGGTTTTTCTTCACGTGCCCCGGCGGGTATGTTTAACCGTGATTTAACCCGAATCCATGATCGTGATCGCATTGCGCGTTCACCATTCACCAGCGAGTCTCACTTTGTCCCCCCAGATTTCCGCTTCTGTCCAAGATGCCCTCGACCTGATCGCCCGCGGCGCCGACGAGATCCTCAAGCGTGAGGAGCTGCAGGCCCGCCTGGCCGCGTCCTCCAAGGCGGGGGGGCGCCCGCTCCGGATCAAGGCCGGTTTCGACCCCACCGCCCCGGACCTCCACCTGGGCCACACGGTCCTGCTCAACAAGATGCGCCAGTTCCAGGACCTGGGACATCAGGTGATCTTCCTGATCGGCGACTTCACCGGAATGATCGGCGACCCGACCGGCAAGAACGTCACCCGCAAGCCGCTCACCCGCGAGGACGTGCTCGCCAATGCCGAGACCTACGCCGAACAGGTGTTCAAGGTCCTCGACAGGGAGCGCACCGAGGTGCGCTTCAACTCCGAGTGGTTCGGCCAGATGGGCGCGGCGGACATGATCAAGCTTGCCGCGCAGCACACCGTCGCGCGCATGCTCGAACGCGACGACTTCGCCAAGCGCTACGCGGCGCAGCAGTCGATCGCGATCCACGAGTTCCTGTATCCGCTGGTGCAGGGCTACGACTCGGTGGCGCTGAAGGCGGACGTCGAACTTGGCGGTACGGACCAGAAGTTCAACCTGCTCATGGGGCGCGGCCTGCAGGAGCATTACGGCCAGCCGCCGCAGATCGTCCTGACGATGCCGTTGCTGGAAGGCCTGGACGGCGTCAACAAGATGTCCAAGTCGCTGGGCAACTACATCGGCATCAACGAGCCGGCGATCGACATCGTCACCAAGACGATGAAGATCGACGATGTGCTGATGTGGCGCTGGATCGACCTGCTCAGCTTCGAGATCGGCATCGCCGAGGCCGCGCAGTTAAAGCGCGACATCGAAGGCGGGCAGCTGAATCCGCGCGACCTCAAGCTGCGCCTGGCGCGCGAGCTTGCGGCGCGTTTCCACGGCGATTCCGCGGCGGAACAGGCCGTCGCCGGCTGGAATGCCGCGGTGCGCGGCGAGGGCGATATCGCGTCGCTGCCCATCAACGACGTCGTCGTGCCGGCCGAAGGCGTGCGCATCGCGGCGCTGCTGACGGCGGCCGGCCTCACGCCGAGCAACTCGGAGGCCAATCGCAAGCTCAAGGAGCGCGCGGTGCGCATCGATGGCGAAGTGATCGAGGATGCGCAGCGCGTGTTCGCGCCGGGCTTCGAAGGCGTGCTCGCCGTGGGCAAGCGCACGTTCGCGCGCGTTCGCCTGGTCGCTGCGTAAGCGCGTATGCATGACGTTCTGCGTGCGCTGCATGCGCTGCGCGCGTCGTTCATGAAAATCGAAAAAAATTTCTTCGAAGACCCCTTCCAATTCGCGTTGTGCGTGTGCACAATGCGCGCCCCGCCGAGGTGAATCACTGACGCGGGGCGCGGTTGAAGCGGCGGATTTCGAAGGGCGGTTGACGAACTTCGAAGGTGCTGTAAGATGCGCGGCCCGCTACCCGGGACGGCCTTGAAAGAGGCACTGAACGGCAGGCGGGGGCAGCGAAAAAGATCTCGACACGGTGTTGACGGAATCGAAATTCGCTGTATAGTAGTCGGCTCCCTCGGGCACTTCGGTGCGACGGGGTGAGGCAAGAAAAGGGAAAGGCGCTGAGGCCGGCCCCGTGATCTTTGACAGTGTGCGCAGGTGACTTGTGCGGGCGTCTGGCGAGTGGATGGTTGTCCATAAGCAGACGTTCGTAACAGAGCAACAAGTCAATTCAAATGCATGCAAATGCAAGCGAGTAATTTGGTGCCTGGAACGGGCTCTGCACTCAAGATATTGAACCTTCGGGTTCTGCAATTTTAAGTGAAGAGTTTGATCCTGGCTCAGAGTGAACGCTGGCGGCAGGCCTAACACATGCAAGTCGAACGGCAGCACAGAGGAGCTTGCTCCTTGGGTGGCGAGTGGCGGACGGGTGAGGAATGCATCGGAATCTGCCTATTTGTGGGGGATAACGTAGGGAAACTTACGCTAATACCGCATACGTCCTACGGGAGAAAGTGGGGGACCTTCGGGCCTCACGCAGATAGATGAGCCGATGCCGGATTAGCTAGTTGGCGGGGTAAAGGCCCACCAAGGCGACGATCCGTAGCTGGTCTGAGAGGATGATCAGCCACACTGGAACTGAGACACGGTCCAGACTCCTACGGGAGGCAGCAGTGGGGAATATTGGACAATGGGCGCAAGCCTGATCCAGCCATGCCGCGTGTGTGAAGAAGGCCTTCGGGTTGTAAAGCACTTTTGTCCGGAAAGAAAAGCGCTCGATTAATACTTGGGTGTTATGACGGTACCGGAAGAATAAGCACCGGCTAACTTCGTGCCAGCAGCCGCGGTAATACGAAGGGTGCAAGCGTTACTCGGAATTACTGGGCGTAAAGCGTGCGTAGGTGGTTTGTTAAGTCTGATGTGAAAGCCCTGGGCTCAACCTGGGAACTGCATTGGATACTGGCTTACTAGAGTGCGGTAGAGGGGTGTGGAATTCCCGGTGTAGCAGTGAAATGCGTAGATATCGGGAGGAACATCTGTGGCGAAGGCGACACCCTGGACCAGCACTGACACTGAGGCACGAAAGCGTGGGGAGCAAACAGGATTAGATACCCTGGTAGTCCACGCCCTAAACGATGCGAACTGGATGTTGGGGGCAACTTGGCCCTCAGTATCGAAGCTAACGCGTTAAGTTCGCCGCCTGGGAAGTACGGTCGCAAGACTGAAACTCAAAGGAATTGACGGGGGCCCGCACAAGCGGTGGAGTATGTGGTTTAATTCGATGCAACGCGAAGAACCTTACCTGGCCTTGACATGCACGGAACTTTCCAGAGATGGATTGGTGCCTTCGGGAACCGTGACACAGGTGCTGCATGGCTGTCGTCAGCTCGTGTCGTGAGATGTTGGGTTAAGTCCCGCAACGAGCGCAACCCTTGTCCTTAGTTGCCAGCACGTAATGGTGGGAACTCTAAGGAGACCGCCGGTGACAAACCGGAGGAAGGTGGGGATGACGTCAAGTCATCATGGCCCTTACGGCCAGGGCTACACACGTACTACAATGGTAGGGACAGAGGGCTGCAAACCCGCGAGGGCAAGCCAATCCCAGAAACCCTATCTCAGTCCGGATTGGAGTCTGCAACTCGACTCCATGAAGTCGGAATCGCTAGTAATCGCAGATCAGCATTGCTGCGGTGAATACGTTCCCGGGCCTTGTACACACCGCCCGTCACACCATGGGAGTTTGTTGCACCAGAAGCAGGTAGCTTAACCTTCGGGAGGGCGCTTGCCACGGTGTGGCCGATGACTGGGGTGAAGTCGTAACAAGGTAGCCGTATCGGAAGGTGCGGCTGGATCACCTCCTTTAGAGACTAAAGACAGCTAATTGCTGGCCGGACGTCCGCACAAGTGACCTGCATCTAGTTCCGGAAACTCCCAAGGGGGAGTTTCGCGGGAGCGTCCCGTTCACTCGATTGAACATGGGGCTTTAGCTCAGCTGGGAGAGCACCTGCTTTGCAAGCAGGGGGTCGTCGGTTCGATCCCGACAAGCTCCACCAAGCTATGACGCGAATCCTTCGCAACCGCCCGCACATCCCTGTGCGGACCGTTCAAGGAAACACGCACGACTTTTGGGTCTGTAGCTCAGGTGGTTAGAGCGCACCCCTGATAAGGGTGAGGCCGGTGGTTCGAGTCCTCCCAGACCCACCACTCCCGAACGAAACTAGATTGCGCACACATCAAGAATTGAAGCGGTACGGCGTTGAGGCCGGATCGCGTTCTTTGAAAATTGGGAAAGTAGCGAGCGTTTTGAGACGAATGTCCATGACGTGTCGTGAGGCTAAGGCGGGTGCCGAAAGGCACCTTATAATTGAGTCGTTGAATTCGCGTTTGGGCTTTGTACCCCCGAACACAGACGACCCTGAGGCGACTTGGGGTTATATGGTCAAGCGAATAAGCGCACACGGTGGATGCCTTGGCGGTCAGAGGCGATGAAGGACGTGGCAGCCTGCGAAAAGTGCGGGGGAGCTGGCAACAAGCATTGATCCCGCAATGTCCGAATGGGGAAACCCACTGCGCAAGCAGTATCCTGCAGTGAATACATAGCTGCTGGAGGCAAACCCGGAGAACTGAAATATCTAAGTACCCGGAGGAAAAGAAATCAACCGAGATTCCCTAAGTAGTGACGAGCGAACGGGGACCAGCCCTTAAGTTGATTGAGTTCTAGCAAAACAACCTGGAAAGGTTGGCCATAGACGGTGACAGCCCGGTATGCGAAAGAGCTCTTTCGATGAAATCGAGTAAGGCGGGGCACGAGAAACCCTGTCTGAACATGGGGGGACCATCCTCCAAGGCTAAATACTCCTGACCGACCGATAGTGAACCAGTACCGTGAGGGAAAGGCGAAAAGAACCCCGGAGAGGGGAGTGAAATAGACCCTGAAACCGTGTGCGTACAAGCAGTCGGAGCCCGCAAGGGTGACGGCGTACCTTTTGTATAATGGGTCAGCGACTTACTGTTCGTGGCGAGCTTAACCGTATAGGGGAGGCGAAGGGAAACCGAGTCTGATAAGGGCGCATAGTCGCGGGCAGTAGACCCGAAACCGGGTGATCTAGTCATGCCCAGGGTGAAGGTTGAGTAACATCAACTGGAGGCCCGAACCCACTCCCGTTGCAAAGGTAGGGGATGAGGTGTGATTAGGAGTGAAAAGCTAATCGAACCCGGAGATAGCTGGTTCTCCTCGAAAGCTATTTAGGTAGCGCCTCATGTGAATCTTCCTGGGGGTAGAGCACTGTTATGGCTAGGGGGTCATTGCGACTTACCAAACCATGGCAAACTCCGAATACCAGGACAGACTGCATGGGAGACACACGGCGGGTGCTAACGTCCGTCGTGAAAAGGGAAACAACCCAGACCCACAGCTAAGGTCCCAAATTTCGTGCTAAGTGGAAAACGATGTGGAAAGGCACAGACAGCCAGGAGGTTGGCTTAGAAGCAGCCACCCTTTAAAGAAAGCGTAATAGCTCACTGGTCGAGTCGGTCTGCGCGGAAGATTTAACGGGGCTAAGCACGGAACCGAAGCTTGGGGTGCATACTTTGTATGCGCGGTAGAGGAGCGTTCCGTAAGCCGATGAAGGTGGATTGAGAAGTCCGCTGGAGGTATCGGAAGTGCGAATGCTGACATGAGTAACGATAATGCGGGTGAAAAGCCCGCACGCCGAAAGCCCAAGGTTTCCTTGCGCAACGTTAATCGACGCAGGGTGAGTCGGCCCCTAAGGCGAGGCAGAAATGCGTAGTCGATGGGAAGCTGGTTAATATTCCAGCACCTCGCGTAAGTGCGATGGAGGGACGGAGAAGGTTAGGCAGGCCGGGCGTTGGTTGTCCCGGTGAGAGAGTTGAGGCGGTCCCCTTAGGCAAATCCGGGGGGGCAACGTTGAGACTAAGGACGAGTCCTTTAGGACTAAGCTGCCGATATCACGCTTCCAGGAAAAGCTCCTAAGCTTCAGCTTACGCAGACCGTACCGTAAACCGACACAGGTGGGCAGGATGAGAATTCTCAGGCGCTTGAGAGAACTCGGGTGAAGGAACTAGGCAAAATAGCACCGTAACTTCGGGAGAAGGTGCGCCCTTTTTGGTTCATAGCCGAGAAGGGCCGCAGTGACCAGGCCGCTGCGACTGTTTATCAAAAACACAGCACTCTGCAAACACGAAAGTGGACGTATAGGGTGTGACGCCTGCCCGGTGCCGGAAGGTTAATTGATGGGGTCAGCCGCAAGGCGAAGCTCTTGATCGAAGCCCCGGTAAACGGCGGCCGTAACTATAACGGTCCTAAGGTAGCGAAATTCCTTGTCGGGTAAGTTCCGACCTGCACGAATGGCGTAACGACAGCGGCGCTGTCTCCACCCGAGACTCAGTGAAATTGAAATCGCTGTGAAGATGCAGCGTTCCCGCGGCAAGACGGAAAGACCCCGTGAACCTTTACTATAGCTTTACACTGAACGTTGAGTTCGTCTGTGTAGGATAGGTGGGAGGCTATGAAGCGCAGGCGCTAGCTTGCGTGGAGCCATCCTTGAAATACCACCCTGATGTGCTTGACGTTCTAACCTAGGTCCGTAATCCGGATCGGGGACCGTGTATGGTGGGTAGTTTGACTGGGGCGGTCTCCTCCCAAAGTGTAACGGAGGAGCACGAAGGTACGCTCAGCGCGGTCGGACATCGCGCACTGTGTGCAAAGGCATAAGCGTGCTTGACTGCAAGATCGACGGATCAAGCAGGTACGAAAGTAGGTCTTAGTGATCCGGTGGTTCTGTATGGAAGGGCCATCGCTCAACGGATAAAAGGTACTCCGGGGATAACAGGCTGATACCGCCCAAGAGTTCATATCGACGGCGGTGTTTGGCACCTCGATGTCGGCTCATCACATCCTGGGGCTGTAGTCGGTCCCAAGGGTATGGCTGTTCGCCATTTAAAGTGGTACGCGAGCTGGGTTCAGAACGTCGTGAGACAGTTCGGTCCCTATCTGTCGTGGGCGTTGGAGATTTGAGAGGGGCTGCTCCTAGTACGAGAGGACCGGAGTGGACGAACCTCTGGTGTTCCGGTTGTCACGCCAGTGGCACTGCCGGGTAGCTATGTTCGGAAGCGATAACCGCTGAAAGCATCTAAGCGGGAAGCGCGCCTCAAGATGAGATCTCCCGGGAGCTTGACTCCCCTGAAGGAACCATCAAGACCAGGTGGTTGATAGGCTGGGTGTGTAAGTGCAGCAATGCATTGAGCTAACCAGTACTAATGATCCGTGTGGCTTGACCATATAACCTCAAGTGGCCTTGGACTTACGACAACGTCGTGACGTTCGGCTCACTCGCTACTTATCCCAACCTATCCGCGAAGGACGCCCTGCGTCCCGAGCAACCCAACGAGAGCGTGTGCGCGATCCAGTTCACCGGAACCCGCGACCCTCCACCCTCTCCCTGGTGACAATAGCTGTGTGGTCCCACCCGATCCCATTCCGAACTCGGAAGTGAAACGCACATGCGCCGATGGTAGTGTGGCTTAAGCCATGCAAGAGTAGGTCATCGCCAGGGGCTTTACCCAGAAGGCCGGTCCGACAGGACCGGCCTTCTTCTTTTGTGCGTTTGAAAATGCATCAACGCGCGTGTCGGGAAATGTGTCCGCAGACGGTGCATCTGCTCGTCCCCGCTACCAGCCGCCGCTCGGTTCACGCCTAACCACTATGCGTGGCAAATGAAAACGCCGACCCAGCGGCCGGCGTTCGGTTGCGTGCCCGAAGCGCGCGCGTGCGATCAGATACTGGCCCGGTGCCTGTGCCGCATAGAAACAACAATGCCGGCCCGCCAGGCCGGCATTTGTTTACGAGGCAAAAGGCTCCGCCGGACGCGCGCGAAACGCAGTCAGCTCAACGCCCGCTTCGCCGCCGAAACGTCACCACCAGCACATCCCGGTGCGATGGCTGCATCGGATCTTCCGGCTCCACCGGTGTAACGCCATGGAAGACACGCGAATCATCGACCAGTGCGGCATCCAGCGGCCGCGTCAGCGTGAAACTGCCGAGCATTGCACCGTCGGCGGAATGGATCGTCGTTGTCCCGCTGGCGATGTTCTCTCGATCGATCAGCAGCACCAGGACGTAGTCGACGCCGTCCCGATGCACGCCCTCCGGCGTGGGCTGGCCGGGTTCGTCCGGGCGGGCTTCGATACGGAACTGATGCAGCTCGACATGCCACGTCGCAACGTCGGGCGAAAGCGCACCGAAGAACGCGTGACAGAACCGCAGGATGCTACGAAGACTCGGGCTTTCCGCGACATGAGGCAGCACCGGCGCGAACCACCGCTCGATGCCGCCCTGCAGCGTGTTGTAGTCGCGACTCTGGTAATGCGGTTGATGCGGTTCGCGCGTGATCTCCCCGCCCTGCGCAGAGAACACCGCGTGTCGGCGACGACGATGCAAGCCGACGTTCGCCAGATAGGCATCCGGCTCCAACCCATTCCAACTGCCGGCGAACTCGCTCCAGTCCGATAGCGGACCGTAGGCTTCCAGCAGCGTCCGCATCGACTCGCCTTCGACGAAGCGGAACCCGTCGACGCGCAATGCGTCCGTCAGGACGGGAAACGACAACCCACGAGCGGATGCAAGGCTCAACGCAGTATTCCGTTTTTCAGGGCGAGACGTGCAGCGCTGCCTGCACCAGCAACCAGATCACGCACGCCAGTCCCAGCGCCCAGATCAGCGAACGAAGGTAGTGACGGCCCGCGATGTACACCAGGCCGTGCAGCACGCGAAGCACGATGAAGGTCAGCGACAGCGCGGCGATCTGCGAGTGCGCGACGCCGGCCAGTTGCGCGAGCACCACCGCCGCCGCGAACGGCGCGAACGCCTCGTAACTGTTGAGCTGGGCCGCATACGCGCGTTGCGCGCGCGGGCTCTGCTGCTTTTCCTGCCAGCGCCGCGGGTCGCGATTGTCGTAACGCTCGCCGCTGGCCTTGGAAATTGCGACCCAGAGGTACGGCAGCAACGCGGCGATCAGGACACAGACGTACGCGGTGGTGAGCGTCATGGCGGTTCCGTGCGGCCAGGATGGGGCCATCAGCGTAGCCGAAAACGACAACGGCGCCCGGGTGGGCGCCGCTGCGGGTCATGCCGATCGATCGGGAATTACTTCGCCGATTTCATCAGCTTGTCGTGGGCGCCGCGGAAGGCGTTGCCTTCGTACCAGTTCGGCCACTGCTCGTCGCCGGCCAGCGTGCGGCCGACGCCGTACAGCGCTTCCAGGTCCTGCACCACGCCGTCCATCTTCCACGACGTATCGAACTGGTCGCCGGGCTTGTGATAGCGGTTGTCGCGGTAATCCGACTCCGCCTTGCGGCCGGCATCGGCGCCGCCTTCGATCAGCTCGCTGCCGCCCTTGGCATACAGCGCCGGTACGCCGGCCTTGGCGAAGTTGAAATGATCGGAGCGGAAGTAGAAGCCGTCTTCCGGCGTCGCTTCGGCGTGCAACACGCGCTGCTGGCCTTCGGCCTGCGTCTTGAGCAGATCCTCAAGCTCCGAACTGCCGAAGCCCACCACCGTCATGTCCTTCGCCTTGCCGATCACCGGCATCGCGTCAAGGTTGATCACCGCGACAGTCTTGTTGAGCGGAATCGACGGATGCGCGACGTAGTATTTGGAGCCCAGCAGGCCCGACTCCTCCAGCGTCACCGCGAGGAACAGCAGCGAGCGGTCCGGCGGCGGCGTCTGCTTGCTGAAAGCCTCGGCGATCTCCAGGATGCCGGCCACGCCGGTCGCGTTGTCGATCGCACCGTTGTAGATCGTGTCGGCGTGCGGCTCGCCGGCGCTCGTGCCGCCATGCTCGTCGGCTTCGTGGCCGTGATTGCCGAGGTGATCCCAGTGCGCCATGTAGACGATCGCCTCGTCCGGGCGCTTGGCACCCGGCAGCAACGCGACGACGTTGCGCGAGGATTTCTCGCTCGTGGTGCTCTTCAGGTCCACCGACAGCTTGCCGTCCAACGGAATCGCCTTGAAGCCGGGTTTGTTGGCGGCCTTATACAGGTCGTCGAGGTTGTGGCCGAGGTCGGCCAGCAGCGAACGCGCCGTGTCGCCAGTGATCCAGCCCTGCACCGGCAGGCGCGGTTCCGGGTCGTCCTTGGCCGGCAGGTCGAACTGAGCGCCTGACCAGGAATTCTTGACCACGTCCCAGCCGTAGGACGCGCCCTCGGTGTCGTGGATGATGATTGCCGCGGCGGCGCCCTGGCGCGCGGCCTCCTCGAACTTGTAGGTCCAGCGGCCGTAGTACGTCATCCGCTTGCCCTCGAAGAGCTTCGGATCCTGGCTGTGGAAGCCCGGATCGTTGACGAACATCACCACCGTCTTGCCCTTCACGTCCACGCCGGCGTAGTCGTTCCAGTTCTGCTCCGGCGCGTTGACGCCGTAGCCGACGAACACCAGCTGGCTGCCGTCGACCTTCACTTCCTTCTGGCCGGTACGCGTGCCCACGACCATGTCGGTGCCGAACTTCAGCGTGCGCGGCTTGCCCTTGGCGTCGATGGTCAGCGTGGTCGACTCGTCCGCCGTGGTTTCCACCATCGGCACCGTCTGGAAGTAGCTGTCGCCGTTGCCGGGCTTGAGGCCCATGCGCTTGAACTGCGCTTCCAGGTACTGGACGGTTTTCTCTTCGCCGGCGCTGCCGGGCGCGCGGCCTTCGAACTCGTCCGACGCCAGCACCTTCACGTGCTGGGCGAAATCGGCCGCGTTGATCGCGTCGTTGAAGGAATGGCTGTCGGCCGTCGACGCCGCGGTGGCGGGCGCCTGCGGTTTGGCCGCGCTGGGTGCGTCGCTGGGCTTGGAGCAGGCGGTCAGCGCGATCGCGCCGACGACGCCGGCGACCGCCGTGCTGAGCAGGGAAACTCGGGACATGGGACCTCCGGATTGGACCAGGCCCCACGACAGCCCCACGCCAGGCGGGGCCGCCGTGAAGGCGAACCCCATTCTAGGCATGGTTTCCGGGCCGCGGCCGTGCGCGGTCCGGCAGTTCACGCGCCCCGGGCGTTACTGGCCCGGAGGCGTCGAGCCGTCGAAGCGGACCGCCGTCGCGCCGGTCACCGGGCCGACCTTCGCGGTGCTGTGCACGTACAGCTCGACCTTGCGTTCGAAGTTCAGCGGGCCTTCGACGACCGCGTTCGGCCCGATGATGACCTTCGGATCGCGCTTGTTGAACGAGAACCACGAGCTGCTCGGCTTCGTGTAGTGGATGCCGCCCTTCACGTGCGAGTTCACGCCGACGGTCACGTCGCCATTCACCGTGGTGATGCCGCCCGACAGGTCGGTATCGACCAGCCCGATCGCGCCGTTCACCGTCTCGATGTCGCCGCGCACGTCGCCGCCACGGTCCACGAAAATGCCGCCGTTGACGGTTTCCAACTTGCTGGACAGCTTGCCGTTGCCGGCCACGCGGATGGAGCCGTTGACCGTTTCCAGCCCGCCGGCTTCGACGTTCTCGGCGACGGTGATGCTGCCGTTGACGGTTTCGGCCTTGCCGGCGCGAGCGCCCGCGCCGATCTTGATGGAGCCGTTGACGGTCTCCAGGTCGCCGACGGTCTGGCCGGCTTCGACGGTGATGCTGCCGTTGACTTTGTCGATGTCCTGGGCGGCGAACGCCGGCGCGGAGAGCGCCAGGGCGAGCGGCAGGACGCAGAAGGAGCGGATTCGCATCGTTTCGGTTTCCGTGTTGGGACGGGCTTCAATGCATCGGATGCGCTGAAGGCGGAATCGGTTTACACCGCTTCGCTACAATCGCAGCCATCGCCGGCGCGGACCCGTGCCCGAAGTCACCATTGGCCCCCTCACACTGGAATCCGACGTGCCCGCATCCACTTCGCGCCCGAAACCCGTGGTCCTGCTGATCCTCGACGGCTGGGGGCATCGCGACGACCCGACCGACAATGCGCTGGCCCAGGCCACGCTGCCGAACTGGGATGCGCTGGTCGCCTCCGCGCCGCACACGCTGATCCACACCGAAGGCCGCCACGTCGGCCTGCCGGAAGGGCAGATGGGCAATTCCGAGGTCGGCCACATGAACCTCGGCGCCGGCCGCATCGTGTACCAGGACCTCACGCGCATCGACGCAGCGATCGAGGACGGCACGTTCTTCGGCAACGAGGAACTGCGCGCCGCCTGCGCCGCCGCGCAGAACAGCGGCGGGACCCTGCACGTCATGGGCCTGTTGTCGCCCGGCGGCGTGCACAGCCACGAGAACCACATCTTCGCGATGCTCGAACTCGCCAGCCAGGCGGGCGTGCCGAAGGTCGCCGTGCACGCGTTCCTCGACGGCCGCGACATGCCGCCCAAGTCCGCCGAACCGAGCCTGGCGAAGCTGCAGGACGTCTGCCGCAAGCTCGGCAACGCGCACGTCGCCAGCGTCAGCGGACGCTACTACGCGATGGATCGCGACCAGCGCTGGGATCGCCTGCGCCGCGCGTGGGATGCCATCGTCGAGGCGAAGAGCGAGCACGTCACCACCGGCCCGATCGAAGCGCTGTTGCAGGCGTACGAGCGCGGCGAGACCGACGAATTCGTCGCGCCCACCGTGATCCAGGGCCATATGCCGATGGCCGATGGCGATGCCGTGGTGTTCATGAACTTCCGCGCCGACCGCGCGCGGCAGATCACCGCCGCGTTCGTGTCGCCGACGTTCGCCGGCTTCGACCAAGCCGTCGAAGGCGTGCGCCGCCCGAAGCTGTCGCGTTTCGTCTGCCTCACCGAGTACGACGCGAAGCTGCCGGCACCGGTGGCGTTCGGTCCGGACGATCTTCGCCACACGCTGGGCGAAGTGCTCGCCGAGAACGGCCTCACCCAGCTGCGCATCGCCGAAACCGAAAAGTACGCGCACGTGACGTTCTTCTTCAGTGGCGGCCGCGAAGAACCGTACGCCGGCGAGACGCGCATCCTCGTGCCGAGCCCGAAGGTCGCGACCTACGACCTGCAGCCGGAAATGAGCTGCCCGGAAGTCACCGAGAAGCTCACAGCCGCCATCCGCTCCGGCGAGGTCGGCGTCGCCATCTGCAACATCGCGAACCCGGACATGGTCGGCCACACCGGCGACATCGCCGCCGCGGTGAAGGCCGCCGAAGCGGTCGATGTCGCCATCGGTGCGATCGCGCAGGCCGTGCGCGATACCGGTGGCGCGCTGCTGATCACCGCCGACCACGGCAACCTGGAAATGATGCGCGATCCCTCGACGGGCCAGCCGCACACCGCCCACACCGTCGGCCCGGTGCCGTTCGTCTACCTCGGCCCGCGCGCGGCGACGCTGCGCAGCGGGGGAGCGCTGCGCGACGTCGCGCCGACCATCCTCGACCTGCTCGGATTGCCGAAGCCGGCCGAGATGAGCGGAACGAGCCTGCTCGCAGGCTGACGCATGCGGCGCATCGTCGTTGCGCTCCACTGCGCGGCCCTGTTGGTCGCCGGCCTGATGCTGGCGATGCCCGCGTCCGCGCAGAACAGCCGCGAGGCCGAACGCAAGCTGGAGAAGATCCAGCGCGAGCTGAAGTCGGTCGCCGCCGAACGCCGCAAGATCGAGAGCCAGCGTGGCAGCGCGTCGCGCCAGCTGCGCGAGGCCGATGAGAAAGTCGGCGAATCGAACCGTCGCCTGCGCGAGATCGAAACGCGCATGGCGAAGGAGCAGGCCTCGCTCGCCGCCCTGCAGGAGCAGCGCGCGCAATTGCACGACCGCATGGGCGCGCAGCGCAAGGAGCTCGCGCAGCTGCTTCGCGCAGCCTACCTGCAGGGACAGGACGCGCCGCTTAAACTGCTGCTCGCGCAGGATCGCGTCGCCGATGGCAATCGCCTGCTCGCCTACTACGGTTACCTGCAGCGCGATCGCACGCGCCGCATCGCCGAACTCGACGCGCAGCTGCGCGAACTCAACGACGTGGAACAGGCGATCGTGCAGCGGCGCAGCGAACTGGATCGCACGCGCGAACAGCAGCGGTCGCAACTCGGCCAGTTGCAGAGCGCCCGCAAGGCGCGCGCAAGTCTGGTGGCGCAACTCGACGAACGCTACGAGGATCGCAGCACGCGCGAGCGCGAACTCGGTCGCGATGCCGCCGGCCTGGAGCAGCTGCTGAAGAAGCTTCGGGCCGCCGCGGCGAAGGCCGAGGCGCAGCGTCGCGCCGCCGCCGAACGCGCCGCACGCGAAGCCGCATCCGCCCCGAAGGACGCCCCGCCGCGCCGCAAGCCCGTGGTCGTCGCCAGCGCGCCGGCGCCGCAGGTCGGCGGCCTGGGTTGGCCGGTGTCGGGGGCGTTGCTCGCCGGCTTCGGCGCGACCATGCCCGACGGCCGCGACAGCGACGGCCTGCTCATCGCCGCCGCCGCCGGCACGCCGGTCAAGGCGGTCGCCGACGGCACGGTGGTCTATGCCGAATGGATGACCGGCTACGGCCTGCTGCTGATCGTCGATCACGGCAACGGCTACATGAGCCTGTACGCGCACAACGACGCGCTGCTCAAGGACGTCGGCAATGCCGTCAAGCGCGGGGATCCGGTCGCCACCGTCGGCACGTCCGGCGGCCACGGCCGGGCGGCTTTGTACTTCGAACTCCGGCGCAACGGCTCGCCAGTCAATCCCGGGACGTGGCTGAGACGTTGACGCTGAACGGTCGACGCCGTTGCCGGAACGATTAACGAAAGCCTTCCATTGCGCTCCCCCGCCGTGCCCATAATCACGCACGGCGGGCCGCGCGTGGCCCGCGACTCACCGCACCGCCCGGAGTTGCCCGAATGTCCCTGCGTCGCCTTGTTCCGTTCGCCCTGGCCGCTTTCGTCGCGTTGCCGGCTGCCGCGCAGGAGGCCGACGCGCCGCCCGCCGACGCGCCGATCGAATCGCCCGACGGCGAAACGGCCGAAGCCAAGGTGCCGCTCGACGAGATCCGCCGCTACGTGTCGGTCTACAACGCGGTCAAGCAGGCGTACGTGGAGCCGGTGGACGACCAGAAGCTGATGCATTCGGCGATCCGCGGGCTGCTGTTCGACCTCGATCCGCACAGCGTCTACCTCGACAAGGAAGACGCCGAGAGCTTCGACGAACAATCGCGCGGCGCCTACGACGGCGTCGGCGTCGAACTGATGCGCCAGCCCGACGGCTCGCTGCGCGTGATCTCGCCGATCGACGACACGCCGGCCGCGCGCGCCGGCGTCAAAGCCGGCGACGTGATCACCGCCATCGACGGCAAGCCGTTCAAGCCCGACGAAGGCGATCAGTCCGGCCCGCTGCGTGGCGAGCCGGGCAGCAAGGTCACGCTGACCATCGTGCGCGAAGGCAAGGACAAGCCGTTCGACGTGACGCTGACGCGCGAGACCATCCGCGTGGCGAGCGTGAAAAGCCGCATGCTCGAACCGGGCTACGGCTACGTGCGCATCAGCGCGTTCCAGGCCGATACGGCCGCCGATTTCGAAAGCCAGCTCGAGAAACTCAAGGCGCAGGCCGGCGGCAAGCTGCGCGGCCTGGTCATCGACCTTCGTAGCAATCCGGGTGGTTTGCTGACGTCCGCGGTGCAGATCGCCGACGACCTGCTCGACTCGGGGAAGATCGTGTCCACGCGTGGCCGCATCGCCATCAGCGACGCGGAGTTCGGCGCGACGCCGGGCGATCGCCTCAACGGCGCGCCGGTCGTGGCGCTGGTCGACGCCGGTTCGGCGAGCGCGGCCGAAGTGCTCGCCGGCGCGCTGCGCGACAACGATCGCGCGCGCATCGTCGGCAGCCGCACGTTCGGTAAGGGCTCGGTGCAGACCGTGCTGCCGCTGGACAACGGCGACTCGGTGAAGCTCACGACCGCGCGTTACTACACGCCCAGCGGCAAGTCGATCCAGGCGCTCGGCATCTCGCCCGACGTCGTGCTGCAGCCGGGCAAGGAGGCCGACAAGAGCATCCGCAATTTCAGCGAAGCGAGCCTGCCGGGCCACCTGCGCGGCGACAGCGAGAAGGACGGCGAGGAAGGCCAGCCCGGCCAGAACGCCGGCGACGTGCTCGACGGCGATGCGCCAATCGCGGCCGCACTGGTGGAACTCAAGAAACCCGTCGCGAGCGCGGCGACGAAGCCTGCCGCGAAAACGCAGTAAACGAACGCGGTTTTGCGCGCCGGGCTAGCGACGCTCGCCCGGCTCGCCGATCAAGCCGCACGAAATGCGTACCGGCGACTGCGCGGCGACTGCGAGGGTGTCCTGGAACATCCCGCAGTCGAGCAGGTTGTCCGGCGATGAGCGCCGACCCGAATAGACGTTGACGTTGACCTGCGGCGCGTCGGGCGCATCGGTCCACGCGAGCTGCTTCGCATCCAGCGAAACGGCGGGAAACCGCGCGACGACATTGCCATCGAGCGTTGCGCCTTCGAGTTCGACCTGCGCGCGGTGCAGCGTCAGCCACGGGTTCTCGCTGCCGGGTACGCGCTGCGCGATCGCTTCAGCGCTCGGCTCGCCGAAGTAATCCGCGCTGACGATCAGCGATTCGTGCTGTGCGCCCAGGCGTTCTCGCGCGGCGGGCGAGAGCGAAACCTCAACGGCGAAGGCGTTCGACGCAGCGCCCGCGTCGCGTCGCGCCGCACCGGGGCTGGAGGACGCCGTGTCGTTCGTCGACTTATGCCCGCATGCCGCGGCTGTGAGCGCAAGTGCGAGTGCGGCGATGGCAACGATGCGTGGGGAACGTTTCATCGCGCCACTCTATCGCGGCGTGCCTAGCGCGGCTTTCCCGGCAGCGGGAAGGGCGTGACGACCTTTTCGCCGGTGGTCGCATCGCGAATGGCCGACTGGCCTTTGCGCTCGACTTCCTCGATGCGCACGATGCTGTGCATCGGCAGATGCAGCGCGCGCGTGTTGCCGAACTCGTCGCGCAGCCGTTCTTCGGTGGGATCGATCACCACGCCGTCGTGCACGTCGAACACCAGCTCGCTCACTTCGGTGAAACCCCACAGCGCGCCCGATGCGACGTTGCGCGCATAGAGCTCGTACACCTTGCCGGCGTTGAGGAAGGTCACCTTGTAGAGCGGCTTGGACATGATCGGATCGGGTGTGATGGCGTAGTGCCGTGCACGCTGACGATGGGGTCGGCCGGCCCGCCAATCAAGCCGCGACGTCAGAAGCCCCGTCGTCGCCGCATGCGCCGCGCGATGCCGGCGCGTGCGATCAACGCGAACACGCCGCCGAACGCGAAGCCGGCCAGGTGCGCCGACCATGCCACCGCGCCGAACGCCGGACCGATGAAGGTGAAGACCAGTTGCAGCAGCGCCCACACGCCGATCAGCAGCGGCGCCGGCACCTTCACGAACTGCAGGAACAGGCCCAGCGGCACCACGACGCCCAGCTTCGCGCCGGGAAACAGCGCCAGGTACGCGCCGATCAGCGCCGACACCGCGCCGCTGGCACCGATGATCAGGCGGTCCGGCGTGCCGATGGCGATCACCGCGGCGAGGTTCGCGACCGCGCCGCCGAACAGGAACAGCACCAGCAGCCGCCACGGGCCCATCGTGCGTTCGGCGGGCAGGCCGAAGATCAGCAGGAACACCAGGTTGCCAAGCAGGTGGGCCCAGTCGGCGTGCAGGAACAGCGCCGTGAACAGCCGCCACACGCTGCCGGTCCGCATCGATTGCACCCAGGCGTCGGGCGAGGCGAGCCCGCCGGACAGCGCGCCCCACTCCATCAGCAGGCGGCGCTGCTCGGCGCCCGGCATCAGCTCGACCGTGATGAAGCTCAGCCAGAGCAGGCTGAACAGGGCTGGCGTGGCCCAGCGGAACGGAATCCGTTCGCGGCCGGGGATCGTCACGAACACCGCAAAACTCCCTCCCTGTTCAGCATCGCGAAGGGCCACGAAATGTGCAAAACCCCTGTTTTACAAGTGCGGACGGGCATGCCGGCTATTGTTAGCCTCGGGTTAAAAGCCGGGTTATAGTGCATACGGCGTCGTACGTCGGGAGGGGTTTCCGGCGGGCAATGGCGACCGACCGGACCGGCCGGATTGCCATGGCAATGACGCGGCCTGAAGAAGACGAAAAAATACTCCATTGGAGACTACACGCATGCAACACGCTTCTCGTTTCATCCAGCTGTCGGCGCTTGCCTTCGGCATCGCCGGCGCGCTGGCCGTCGGCCAGGCACACGCTTCGGGCTTCCAGCTGAAGGAAAACAGCGTCAAGAGCATGGGCGCGGCGTTCGCCGGCGCCGGTGTCAACGAGACCGACTCCTCGGTCGTGGCCAACAACCCGGCCACCATGGCGCGCTTCTCCGGCACCACGATGCAGGCCGACGTTACCGCGATCGACCTCAGCTATGAATTCAAGGGCACCGGCACCGACGCGATCGGCCGTCCGATGACCGGTGGCAACGGCGGCGACGCCGGTGACATCGCCGCCGTGCCGGCCCTGTCGGTCATCCACAAGCTGGACAACGGCCTGGCCTTCGGCGCCATGGTCAGCGCTCCGTTCGGCCTGAAGACCGAATACGACAACGACTGGGTGGGCCGCTATTACGCCCACACCTCCGACGTCGAAATCGTCGACCTGACCCTGGCGGCCGCGCTGGACATCGTGCCGGACCGCTTCTCGGTCGGCGCCGGCATCATCTACTCGCGCGCGGATGTGACGCTGTCGAAGTCGGTCGACTTCGGCTCGCTGCTGTTCTCCAACCCGGCCACCCGCCCGCTGCCGTTCGCCCGTCCGCAGGCTGCTGACGGCTTCGCCGAAATCCAGGGCGACGACACCGGCTTCGGCTGGACCGTGGGCGCCAACTTCAAGCCGACGGACAAGCTGGCCATCGGCGTGAGCTACCGCTCGGAGATCGACTACGAACTGGAAGGCACCGCCGACTGGACCGTGCCGGGCAACGTCGCCGCCGTGTTCTCCGCCAGCCCGACCACCCGTCCGCTGTTCCAGGACGGCGCCGCGCTGGCGAAGCTGACCACGCCGTCGGTGCTGAACGTCGACCTGCGTTACGACTTCACCGACAGCTTCTCGATGATGGCGTCCTACGCCGAGACCGGCTGGGAGTCGCTGCGCGAAGTGCGCATCGAGTTCGCCAACCCGGATCCGGATTCGGTCGAGCCGTTCAACTGGAAGGACACCACGTTCGCTTCGCTGGGCGCCGAGTACAAGCTCAACGAATCGTGGACGCTGCGCGGCGGTGTCGCGTACGACGAAACGCCGACCCACATTGAAACCCGCACGCCGCGCCTGCCCGATGCGAACCGCATGTGGTACTCGCTCGGCGCCAGCTGGGCCGCCACGCAGGCGCTGGAAGTGAACTTCGGCTACACCCGCATCGAGCCGAACTCGCCGAAGATCGACCTGCACTCGGAAACCTCGCTCCAGAGCCTGGTCGGTCCGTTCGACGGCGCGGCGAACCTGTACGGCGTCTCGGCGCAGTACAAGTTCTGATCGCATCGCGCCTGCAGTAATCGAAAGCCCCGCCTAGGCGGGGCTTTCTTTTTGCGCGATGCGTCTTGCAGTGTGTGTTACCGAACCATCAAAGCGCCGGCGTCACCGTAGCATCGCGTTCGCCGCGCAGCGCCTGCACGCGCGCCATCGCCGATTGCGCCATCGCGTCGTCCCGCAGCGCGCGATACAGCGCCAGCGTCTCCCACGCCAGCGCGTAATCGCTGGCGGCGAACGCATCCAGGTCGCCCAGCACCGGGAGCGCCGCCTCGGCCGCTCCCGGAACGAAAACGGCCCCGGCGATTGCCGGGGCCGTGCGGTGGTTCGCCGATGTGGGAGTGCCCACACGCTGCAGGCCTGGGTCCCGGCTTTCGCCGGGATGACGGATTACAGGGGGACCCCGTGATCCGCTTTCCCGAACCCCAAATCCCGAATCAATCGCCCAGCGTCAGCAGCGAGGCGTTGCCGCCCGCGGCCGTCGTGTTGACGGTGATGGTCTTCTCGGTGGCGAAGCGCGGCAGGTAGTGCGGGCCACCGGCCTTCGGGCCGGTGCCGGACAGGTTCTGGCCGCCGAAGGGCTGCACGCCGACGACCGCGCCGATCTGGTTGCGGTTGACGTAGCAGTTGCCGACCTTGATGCGCGAGGCGATCTTCTCGATCGTCTCGTCGATGCGCGAATGGATGCCCAGCGTCAGGCCGTAGCCGGTCGCGTTGATCTGGTCGATCACCGCGTCGAGCTGGTCGGCCTTCCAGCGGATCACGTGCAGCACCGGTCCGAAGATTTCCCGGTGCAGCTGGTCCAGCGACTTGAGCGTGTACGCGCGCGGGGCGAAGAAGCTGCCGTTGGCCGCTTCGGCGTCCAGCGCGACTTCGGCGATCTTCGTCGCTTCGCGATCCATGCGCTCGGCGTGGTCGCGCAGCATCTTCAGCGCGTCCTCGTCGATCACCGGGCCGACGTCGGTCGACAGCAGGCCCGGGTCGCCGACCTTCAGCTCGGCCATGGCGCCGGCGAGCATCGTGGTGACCTTGTCGGCGATGTCGTCCTGCACGAACAGCACGCGCGCGGCCGAGCAGCGCTGGCCGGCGGAAGTGAACGCCGAGGCGATCGCGTCCTTCACCACCTGCTCGGGCAGCGAGGACGAGTCGGCGATCAGCGCGTTCTGGCCGCCGGTTTCGGCGATCAGCACGCCGATGGCGGCATCGCGCGCGGCCAGCGCACGGTTGATCGCGCGCGCGGTGTCGGTCGAACCGGTGAAGGCGACGCCGGCGATGCGCGGGTCCTTGGTCAGCGCGGCGCCGACGGTCGCGCCATCGCCCGGCAGGAACTGCAGCACGGCTTCCGGCACGCCGGCTTCGTGCAGCAGCTTCACCGCGTAGTAGCCGATCAGGTTGGTCTGCTCGGCCGGCTTGGCGATGACGCTGTTGCCGGCGGCGAGCGCCGCGGCGATCTGGCCGGCGAAGATCGCCAGCGGGAAGTTCCACGGGCTGATGCACACGAACACGCCGCGGCCGGAGAGCTGCAGCGTGTTGGCCTCGCCGGTGGGGCCGGGCAGCGGTTCGACCGCGAACTGCTTGCGCGCCTGCGCGGCGTAGTAGCGCAGGAAGTCGACCGCCTCGCGCACCTCGGCGACGCCGTCTGGAATCGACTTGCCCGCTTCGCGCGTGCACAGCGCGATGTACTGCGGCATGCGCTGCTCGAGCAGGTCGGCGGCGTGTTCCAGGATCGCGGCGCGGCTGGCGGCCGGCGTCTTGTTCCAGGCATCGTGCGCGGCGACGGCGTTCTGCAGCGCCTTCTCGACGGTCGCGCTGTCGGCGGCCTGCCACTGGCCGACGGTCTGGCGACGATCGGCCGGGTTGGTCACCGCGATCAGCGGACCGGTGACGTTCGCGCCCGGCACGAGCGGCGTGGCGCGCCATTGGCTGCGCGCGGCGGCGTTGATCTGGTCGGCGAGCGTGCGCAGCTGGTCGTCGTTGGCGAGGTTGATGCCCATGGAGTTGGTCCTGTCGATGCCGAAACTGCGGTACAGATCGATCGGCTGCGGAATGCGCGGATGCGGGATGGATTCGAAGGAGGACACGGTCTCGACCGGATCGCGGACCAGGTCGTCGATGGCGATGTCCTCGTCGGTGATGCGGTTGACGAAGCTGGAGTTGGCGCCGTTCTCGAGCAGGCGGCGCACCAGGTACGGCAGCAGGTCCTCGTGCGAACCGACCGGCGCGTACACGCGGCACGGCACGTCCAGGCGGTCGGCCGGGATCACCTCGGCGTACAGGTCGTCGCCCATGCCATGCAGCTTCTGGAACTCGAAGTGCTTCGCACGGCCCATCGACTTCGCGCGCTGGTGAATCGTCGCGATCGTCTGCGCGTTGTGCGTGGCGAACATCGGATAGATCGCATCCGACGCCTCGAGCATGCGGCGCGCGTTGGCGAGGTAGCTCACGTCGGTGTTCGGCTTGCGCGTGAACACCGGATAGCCGGGCTGGCCTTCGACCTGCGCGCGCTTCACTTCGCTGTCCCAGTACGCGCCCTTGACCAGACGCACCGGGATGCGGCGGCCGGTGCGGCGGGCGAGGTCGGCGATGAAGTCGATCGCCTCCGGCGCGCGCTTCTGGTACGCCTGGATCGCCAGGCCGTAACCTTCCCAGCCGTTCAGCGACGCATCCGAATACGCGGCGGCGATGACGTCGAGCGAAAGTTCGAGACGATCGGCTTCCTCCGCATCGACGGTGAAGCCGATGCCGTAGGACTTGGCCATCTGCGCCAGTTCGAGCACGCGCGGCACGAGCTCGGACATCACGCGCGCACGCTTGGCGTGCTCGTAGCGCGGGTGCAGCGCGGAGAGCTTCACCGAGATCGACGGCGCGGCGAACACGTCGCCGTCGATGAAATTGCCCGACTTGCCGATGGCGTGGATCGCGTCGCGGTACGCCTGCAGGTAGCGCAGCGCGTCCTTCGTGGTCAGCGCGCCTTCGCCCAGCATGTCGAACGAATAGCGGTAGGCGGCATTGCCGTTCTTCTGCGAACGGGCGAGTGCTTCGCCGATTGTGCGGCCCATCACAAATTGATGGCCCATGATCTTCATCGCCTGGCGCACGGCCAGACGGATCACCGGTTCGCCGACGCGGCCGAGCAGGCGCTTGAAGGCGCCGTGCACGTCGCGCTTGGTCTCGTCCGCCAGATCGACCAGGTGGCCGGTAAGCATCAGGCCCCAGGTCGAGGCGTTGACCAGCACCGAATCGGACTGGCCCATGTGCTTCTTCCAGTCCGCATCGCCCAGCTTGTCGCGAATGAGCTTGTCGGCGGTTTCCTGGTCCGGAATGCGCAGCAGCGCCTCGGCCACGCACATCAGCAGCACGCCTTCCTCGCTGCCCAGGTCGTACTGGCGCATGAAGGCCTCGATCGCCCCCTGGTCCTTGGCGCGGGCGCGGACGCGGCGGACGAGGTCCGCGGCGGTCGCCTGCGCCTGGAGGCGGTCGGCTTCGGGCAGGCGGGCGCGATCGAGCAGGGCGCGCACGTGGCTGGCTTCGTCGCGGACCCAGCCGGCGGTGATCGCGGCGCGGGGCGCGGCGGGGCTCGGCGGGAGTTCGGGGCTGATCAGCGCGTGCGGCGCCGGCGGGCCGTCGCTATCGACGGCGGTGACGGAATGGATGGTCATGGGGCCAGGGACAGCCTTGGGAAGCCCGATAGTCTAGTGGGTTCCGGTCGCCGCAGACGTTGCGCACCCGGCCTGCTAGCGTCGGCGCACAAGGGGGAAGTTCGCCGCGTGGTGCGGCCGGGATTGCGAAATTTGCTCACTATTCCGCATGCTTTGACCGCTGCGGTTGTTGGTGGCGTTCACGGTCGGTAAACTAAGCGGTTCCGCGGGGCGGTTTTTTGGTTCCCTTTTTGGGTCCCTCCTGGGCTGTGATGCCCGCTGCCTCCGGTCGCGGATGAGCCCGCAAGCCAAGCCGAACGGCTCAGCCAGTCCAGTACATTCAACTAGCGTCTTTCTGGGGCTCGAACAGATGAAAGCCGGTCGTTTCAAGCAGTGGGGCGCGGGCATCGCCGCGATGGCGCTGCCGGTCCTTGCCAGTGCGCAGGCGGCCGATCCCAAGCGGTGGCAGCTCAACATGGGCCAGGGCGTGACCGTCCAGTCGGCCAACGCCTACAGCGCGCACATGTTCGCCCTGTGGGTGTGCGTGATCATCGGCATCCTGGTGTTCGGCGCCATGGCCTACGCCATGTTCAAGTTCCGCCACTCCAAGGGCGCGGTGGCGGACAAGGATTTCACCCACAGCACGAAGCTCGAGGTCATCTGGACCGTCGTCCCGGTCGTGCTGCTGGTGCTGATGGCGTTCCCGGCCACCAGCAAGCTGATCAAGATGTACGACACCCGCAACGCCGAGATGACCGTCAAGATCACCGGCTACCAGTGGATGTGGAAGTACGACTACCTCGGCGAGAACGTCGGCTTCACCAGCCGCCTGGACCGCAAGAGCGACCAGATCCGCCAGAGCGGCGTCGACGCCCGCACGGCCGACCATCCGCACTACCTGCTCGACGTCGACAACGTGCTGGTGCTGCCGACCGAGACGAAGATCCGCTTCGTGATCACCGCCGACGACGTCATCCACGCATGGTGGGTGCCGGCGCTGGGCTGGAAGCAGGACGCGATCCCGGGCATCGTCAACGAGGCCTGGACCGACATCAAGAAGCCGGGCATCTACCGCGGCCAGTGCGCGGAACTGTGCGGCAAGGACCACGGCTTCATGCCGATCGTGGTCAAGGCCGTGCCGAAGGCCGAGTACCAGCAGTGGCTCGCAGCGCAGAAGGCGAAGAACGCCCCGGCGCCGGCCCCGGCTCCGGCCGCACCGCCCGCCGCTCCGGCCCAGCCGGAAGCGACCCCGAACACCGACGCCACGGCCGCGACTGCTGAAAAGCAGGCGCCGGTCGCCGGCTGATCGTCCCGAATCCCGAGGTAGGCCATGGCCGTCACGCACGCTGACACCCACCATCACGATGATCACGCCCACAAGCAGGGCTTCATCGAGCGCTGGTTCTTCTCGACCAACCACAAGGACATCGGGACGCTGTACCTGATCTTCAGCTTCATCATGTTCATCATCGGCGCGGCGATGTCGGTGGTGATCCGTGCGGAGCTGATGAAGCCGGGCCTGCAGTTCGTCGAACCGATGTTCTTCAACCAGATGACCACCGTGCACGCGCTGGTCATGATCTTCGGCGGCGTCATGCCGGCCTTCGTCGGCCTGGCGAACTGGATGATCCCGCTGCAGATCGGCGCGCCGGACATGGCGCTGCCGCGCATGAACAACTGGTCCTTCTGGATCCTGCCGTTCGCCTTCACGATGCTGCTGCTCACGCTGTTCCTGCCGGGCGGCGCCCCGGCCGGCGGCTGGACGCTGTATCCGCCGCTCTCGCTGCAGGGCGGCAGCAACGTGGCCTTCGCGATCTTCGCCATCCACATGATGGGCATCAGCTCGATCATGGGCGCGATCAACGTGATCGCCACCGTGCTGAACATGCGCGCGCCTGGCATCGACCTTCTGAAGATGCCGATCTTCTGCTGGACCTGGCTGATCACCGCGTTCCTGCTGATCGCCGTGATGCCGGTGCTCGCCGGCGCGGTGACGATGCTGCTGACCGACAAGTTCTTCGCCACCTCGTTCTTCAACGCGGCCGGCGGCGGCGACCCGGTGATGTTCCAGCACATCTTCTGGTTCTTCGGCCACCCCGAGGTCTACATCATGATCCTGCCGGCGTTCGGCGTCGTGTCGGAGATCATCCCGACCTTCAGCCGCAAGCCGCTGTTCGGCTACCAGGCCATGGTGTATGCGACCGCGTCGATCGCGTTCCTCTCGTTCATCGTGTGGGCGCACCACATGTTCACCGTCGGCATGCCGCTGGGTGGCGAGATCTACTTCATGTTCGCCACGATGCTCATCGCCGTGCCGACGGGCGTGAAGGTGTTCAACTGGGTCACCACCATGTGGCGCGGCTCGATCTCGTTCGAAGCGCCGATGCTGTGGGCGATCGCGTTCGTGATCCTGTTCACCATCGGCGGTTTCTCGGGCCTGATGCTCGCCATCGTCCCGGCCGACTTCCAGTACCACGACACCTACTTCGTGGTGGCGCATTTCCACTACGTGCTGGTGACCGGCGCGCTGTTCTCGATCATCGCCGCCACGTACTACTGGTGGCCGAAGTGGACGGGCCGCATGTACAGCGAGTCGGCGGCGAAGTTCCACTTCTGGTGGACGATGATCTTCGTCAACCTGCTGTTCTTCCCGCAGCACTTCCTGGGCCTGGCCGGCATGCCGCGCCGCATCCCGGACTACAACGTCGTGTTCGCGGACTGGAACCTGATCAGCTCGATCGGCGCGTTCGGCATGTTCGTCACGCCGTTCATGATGGCCTTCATCCTGTGGCGCTCGAAGGCTGTTGGCGCCAAGGCCGCAGCCCGCGCGTGGCCGACCGCACGTGGCCTGGAATGGACGGTGCCGAGCCCGGCTCCGCACCACACGTTCTCGACGCCGCCGGTCATCAAGGATGGCGACCTGGCGCACGGCGACATCACTCACTGAAGCGGTAGCAAGGGATAAGGCGCGGAGGTTTTCGGCTTCGGATACGTGGGAATGCCTCCACAACCCCGCCGTCGCGATGCGACGGCCGCCCCCTTAACTTAAGGGGGCTCCAGAAGCAAAAACCTCCACTCCGCCCAACGTAGACATTGCAATGAACCAGCCCGCCCACAATCCCGACGAAATCGCCGCCCGCCGCAAGGCCGCGCGTCGCACGGCGTTGTGGGTGGCGGCCATTGCGGTTGCGGTGTACGTGGTGTTCATCGCCATGAACACGGTGGGCAAGTGAACGGCGCGCCGGAACATCGCGCCCCGGACGAGAAGGCGCCGGCGCGCAAGAACGCCGGTCTGGCGAAGATGGTGTTCGTCGCGATCGGGGCGTTCGCGTTGACGTTCGCCCTGGTCCCGCTTTACCGCATCGCGTGCGAGAAAGTGTTCGGCATCCGCCTGGAGCGCACCGCGTCGGAAGGCGTGCAGGACGCCAACGCCGCGCCGGCGAAGCGCGTGATCACGGTGCAGTTCGACGGCGGCGTCAACTCGAAGCTGCCGTGGGAGTTCTCGCCCAACCAGGTCACGATGCAGGTCGTGCCGGGCGAGCTGTACGAAACGACTTACCACGCGCGCAATACCTCGCAGCGCACCGTCGTCGGCAGCGCCGTTCCGTCGGTCGCGCCGGCGCGCGCGTCGGGGTATTTCAGCAAGACCGAATGCTTCTGCTTCACCGCCCAGACGCTCAAGGCCGGTGAAGTGCGCGACATGCCGGTGCGCTTCATCGTCGATCCGAACCTGCCGGCCGACGTGAAGACCATCACCCTGTCGTATACCTTCTTCAAGAACGACACGCTCACCGCACAGGCGCAGGGAACGGCATCGGCCGCCCCCGTCCCGATGTCGGCGCCGTGACCCTTTCCTTGCAATCGCATCACTGACTGGAACGCCGACATGGCCCAATCCCACTCGCCGGACGCCAACACCTACTTCGTGCCGCATAGCAGCCGTTGGCCGTTCCTCGGTTCGATCGCGCTGTTCACCACCATGGTCGGCATCGCCAGCTGGTTCAACGAGGTCAGCTGGGGCAAGCCGGTGTTCTTCTTCGGCATCGCGCTGATGGTCGGCGTGCTGTTCGGCTGGTTCGGCGACGTCGTGCGCGAGTCGGTGCGCGGCAACTACAACAAGCAGGTGGACACGTCGTTCCGCATGGGGATGATCTGGTTCATCTTCTCGGAAGTGATGTTCTTCGGCGCCTTCTTCGGCGCGCTGTTCTACGCCCGCATGTACGCGATGCCGTGGCTGGGCGGCGAAGGCGACGGCGTGATGACCAACTCGCTGCTGTGGCCGGGCTTTTCGGCCGCGTGGCCGAGCAACGGCCCGGGCGCCGTCGGCGGCGTCTACCAGACGATCCCGGCGTGGGGCCTGCCGCTGCTCAACACGATGATCCTGCTCACCTCGGGCATGACGGTCACCATCGCGCACCACGCGCTGAAGGCCGGCCACCGCAAGCAGCTGCTGACCTTCCTCGGCCTGACGGTGCTGCTGGGCGCGCTGTTCCTGTACTTCCAGGCGGAGGAATACATCCACGCCTACACCGAGCTGAACCTCACGTTGGGTTCGGGCATCTACGGCTCGACGTTCTTCATGCTCACCGGCTTCCACGGCGCGCACGTCACGCTCGGCACGATCATGCTGGCGGTGATCTGGTTCCGCTGCCTGAAGGGCCACTTCACCAAGGACAACCATTTCGCGTTCGAAGCGGTCGCCTGGTACTGGCACTTCGTCGACGTCGTGTGGCTGGGCCTGTTCCTGTTCGTTTACGTGCTGTAACAGCCCGTGATTCGTGATTGGTGATTCGTGATTCGCTAGAAGCGCAGCCCGCACTCACCAATCCACAAAAAAGGCGACGGGATGACCGTCGCCCTTTTTGCTTTTACGAATCACAAATCACGAATCACCAATCACGGACGTGGCCGCTTACGGCCCGCCGTGGAACTTGATCCAACCCATGTAGTTGGCGAGCACCACCAGCAGGATCAGCGCGATGGACAGCGCGATGCGGCGGGTCAGCGCGTTCACCGTGCGCTTGCTCTCGCCCTTGTCCACGAGCATGTAGTAGAGGCCCGCGCCCAGGTTCCACAGGATGACGATCAGGAAGGCGATGATCACCAGTGTCTTGAGCGAATCGTTCATGGCGGCCTCCGACCGGCCCCAGGATGGGGCGCGCCGGCCATTATGGCGCCGCGCCGCGAGGAAGTCGTGAGCCGCAAGCGCACGCTCATCGTCGGCTGGACGGCCGCCCTGGTCGCCATCGCCCTGTTCGCGAACCTCGGCCTGTGGCAGTCGCGCCGCGCCGTGGAGAAGCAGGCGATGCTCGATGCCGCGGCGCAGGTCATGTCCGATCGCACGCCGCGTCCGCTGTCGCTCGCGGGCCACGCCGCGCGTGCGCGTGAGGTCGACTGGGCCGTCGGCACCGGAACGTTCGATGCGCGCGCTGCGTTGCTGCTCGACAACCAGCAGCGCAACGGCCGGGCCGGCGTGCGCGTGTACCGCCTCTTCGTGCCGGCGCAGGGCGGTCCGATGCTGGTGGATCTCGGCTGGCTGCCGCTGTCGGGCGACCGCAAGCTGCCGCAGGTGCCGAACATCGACGGCGCGATCGAACTGCGCGGCCTGCTCGTGCCGCCGCCCTCGACGGGACTCGCGTTGGGTCCCGCGCTGGTGAAGCAGGGCGACGCCTGGCTGATGACGCGCGTCGACCTGCCCGCCATCGCGCGCGAAACCGGCCTGTCGGTGCCGATCGCGCCGCGCGTGCTGCGCCTGGATCCCGCACTGCGCATCGGCTACGAGCGCGACCTGGAGCTGCTGCCCAACACCCTTCCGCCGGACCAGCATCGCGGCTACGCGGTGCAGTGGTTCGCGCTTGCCGCCGCGGTACTCGCGACGGCGTTGATCCTCACTTTCCGCAGGCGCCGTCGGCCATAAGGAGTTCGCGATGCGCGACGACACGACCCCCAACGAAACGCGCAACCGCAGCCGCAACCGCGTGCTGTTGCTGCTGCTGTTCGCGATGTTCTTCGGCAGCATGATCGTCGCCGGCGCGCTGCGCTTCTCCGGCTGGCGCCCGTCGGGCACGAAGAACGTCGGCGAACTGCTCGATCCGCCGGGCGACGTGCGCGCGCTGACGCCGCGCCTGCTGTCCGGCGGCGACTACGCGTGGAAGGCCGGCGAGCGCACGTGGCGGATCGTGGTCGCGCCGCCGGCCGATTGCGACGCCGAATGCACCACGCTCGCGCGCGAGATCGAAACCGTGTGGCAGCTCTTCGGCAAGGACGCGGACGACGTGCACGTGCTGTGGCTGTGCGCGACGCAGGCCTGCGCCTGGCCTGCCGGCGTGCCGCAGCCGGGCACGCTGAAGCTGCTCGCGCCCGACGCGCAGTTGCGCGCCGGTCTGCCGCGCGTGGACGACACGATCGTCAAGGCCGCCAACGCGAGCGCCAGCACCAGCGGCCGCGGCGTGCCGGCGTACGTGATCGACCCCTACGGCTTCGTGATTCTGCGCTACGCTCCCGGCTTCGATCCGTCCGGCCTGCGCACGGACGTCGCCCGACTGGTCAAGTTGAAGTGACCGGCGGACGACGAAGGAACAACGACAGGTTCTGATGAGCAGCATGACCATGCCCACCGAATCCCGGACCGGCTCGCGCCCCGCGGTTTACCGACATTTCCATCGCCTCGCCTGGCTCGCCGTCGCGCTCGCGCTCGGCGTGATCGTGTTCGGCGCATTCGTGCGCCTGTCCAACGCCGGCCTGAGCTGCCCCGACTGGCCGACCTGCTACGGCCGCGCCGCGTGGCCGACCGTCGCGCACGAGGTCGTCGACCATGCCGCCACGGCGATCCGCCCGGTCGAAGTGCACAAGGCGTGGCGCGAGCAGTTCCACCGCATGATCGCCGGCACGCTCGGCGTGCTGGTGCTGGGCCTCGCGCTGCTCGCCGCGCGCCGTCGCAAGTACGGCGTGCTGCAGGTCATCGCCGCATCGGTGCTCGTCGGCATCGGCATTCCGCTCTACATGCATGGCGAACACGTCGCCGCGTCGGTGCTCGCCATCGCCGGTGAGGCGATCCTGCTGTTCGCCGCGCTGCGCTGGAGCAACGTCGACCTCGCGCGCGTGGCGTCGATCACGCTCGCGGTGATCATCTTCCAGGCGCTGCTGGGGATGTGGACGGTGACGTGGCTGCTCAAGCCGATCGTCGTCATGGGCCATCTGCTCGGCGGGCTGCTGACGTTCTCGCTGATCCTGTGGATGGCGTGGCGCGCGACACACATTCCGATCCGCCTGGCCGAAGCGCAGCTGGTGCGCCGCCTGGTGATCGCCGGCATCGTGCTGCTCGGCGTGCAGATCGCGCTGGGCGGCTGGACCAGCGCGAACTACGCCGCGCTCGCATGCGGCAACGATTTCCCGACCTGCGTCGGCCAGTGGTGGCCGCGACACGACTTCCGCGAAGCCTTCGTGCTGTGGCGCGGCATCGGCGTGGATTACGAAGGCGGCATCCTCGACGGCGAGGCGCGCATCGCGATCCAGCTCGCGCATCGCATGATGGCGATGGTCGTGTTCGTCTACCTGCTGTGGCTCGCGGTGCGCCTGATCCGCACGCCGGGCATGCGCAGCTGGGCGACGCTGCTCGGCCTGCTGGTGTTCGCGCAGGTGGGCCTGGGCATCGCGAACGTCAGGCTCGGCCTCCCGCTGTCGGTGGCCGTGATGCACAACGCGGGCGCGGTGCTGCTGCTGTTCGTGCTCGTGTCGCTGCTGGCGCGCCTGCGCCCGCCGGAGCCGTGATGGCCAGCGCAATGCCGAAGGGCACCCTCAAGCAGTACTGGGACCTCACCAAGCCGCGCGTCGTGGCGCTGATCGTGTTCACCGCGCTGGTGGGCATGTTCCTCGCCGTGCCGGGGCTGCCGCCGCTGCGGGAATCGGTGCTGGGCTTCCTCGGCATCTGGCTGGCCGCGTCCAGCGCGGCCGCGATCAACCAGCTGCTGGACTCGCGCATCGACGCCAAGATGGCGCGCACGTCGTGGCGCCCGATCGTCGCCGGGCAGATCACGCCGACGCAGGCGCTGGTGTTCGCGCTGATCCTCGCCGCGCTATCGATGACGATCCTGGTGGTGTGGGTCAACACGATCACCGCGATCCTCACCTTCGCCTCGCTCATTGGCTACGCGGTGATCTACACCGTGTACCTCAAGCGCGCGACGCCGCAGAACATCGTCATCGGCGGCATCGCCGGCGCGGCGCCGCCGCTGCTGGGCTGGGCCGCCATCACCGGCATGACCGGCGAGTGGGACTGGCCGCACGCGCTGCTGCTGGTGCTGATCATCTTCGTCTGGACGCCGCCGCACTTCTGGGCGCTGGCGATCTTCCGCCGCGCCGACTACGCGCGCGCGATGGTGCCGATGCTCCCGGTGACGCATGGCGTGGAATACACGCGCTGGCAGATCCTGTTCTACACGGTGCTGCTGGTCGTGGTGACGATCCTTCCGTGGGCGGCCGGCATGAGCGGGCTGTTCTACCTCGGCGGCGCGCTCGTGCTGGGCGCGGTGTTCCTCGGCTACGCGTGGAAGCTGATGAACCCGCCCGACGAGATGTACGCGATGAAGGTCTTCAACTATTCCATCGTGTACCTGATGGCGCTGTTCGCCTTCCTGTTGCTGGACCACTGGCTGATGCCGCTGCTGGCGCCGGTGCCGGTGATGGAGTTCCAGCCGCAACACTGATCGACCACCCAATCGAGACCGCCGAATGACGCACAACCGCTTCCGCTTCGCAGTGACTTCGTTGTTCGCCGGCCTCGTCGCCGCCACGTCGGGCGCGTCCGCGCAGGCGCCGGAACTGATCGAACCGCAGGCGCAGGCGGGCGAGGTCGTCGTCACCGCCGGGCGCCTGCTCGACGTGCGCACGGGCCGCATGATCGACCACCCGCAGGTGCGCGTACGCGACGGTCGCATCGTCGAGGTCGCGCGCGCCGGCGCGGCGCTGCCGCCGAACGCGCGCGTGATCGATCTTCCTGGCATGACGCTGATGCCCGGCATGATCGACATGCACACGCACCTGGACGCCGATCCCACCTACGGCGGCTACACCGGGCTGCAGTTCAACGACCGCTTCTGGTCGATGATCTCCGTCGGCAATGCGCAGCGCACGTTGCTCGCGGGCTTCACCACCATCCGCAACGTCGGTTCCGATGCCTGGAACGACGTCGGCCTGCGCCAGGCGATCGACGAAGGCAAGCTCACCGGCCCGCGCATCGTCACGGCGGCGTACTCGTTCGGCGCGACCGGCGGGCATTGCGACTCGACGTTCTTCCCGCCGTCGATGAACCAGAAGAGCCCGTACAACGCCGACACGCCGGAAGAGGGCCGCCAGCGCGTGCGCGAGCTGCGCAAGTACGGCGCGCAGGTGATCAAGATCTGCGCGACCGGCGGCGTGTTCTCGCGCAACACCGAGCCGGGCCAGCAGCAGATGAGTTACGCCGAGATGAAGGCGATCGCCGACGAAGCGCACCAGTGGGGGCTGAAGGTCGCCGCGCATGCGCACGGCACGGCGGGCATCAAGGACGCGATCCGCGCCGGCGTGGACACCATCGAGCACGCGAGCCTGATCGACGAGGAGGGCATCCGCCTGGCGAAGCAGCACGGCGCGTGGCTGTCGATGGACATCTACAACACCGACTACACGCAGGCCGAAGGCAAGAAGAACGGCGTGCTCGAGGACAACCTGCGCAAGGATCGCGAGGTCGCCGACATCCAGCGCGAGAACTTCCGCCGCGCGCACGCCGCCGGCGCGAAGATGGTCTTCGGCACCGACGCCGGCATCTACCCGCACGGCAACAACGCGAAGCAGTTCGCGGTGATGGTGCGTTACGGCATGACGCCGCTGGAGGCGATCCAGTCGGCGACGCTCACCGCGTCGCAGGCGCTGGGCCGCGAGGACGTGGGCGTGGTCGAAGCGAATCGCTGGGCCGACCTGATCGCCGTCAACGGCGACCCCACGAAGGACGTGACGGTGCTGGAGCAGGTGCCGTTCGTGATGAAGGGCGGCGTGGTGGTGAAGGGCGAGGGCGCGGCGCAGTAAAGGCGCAGGTTCCGAACCTCGACGGCTCATCACCTTTCGAAGTCGTCATCCCGGCGAAAGCCGGGACCCAGGCCCGGAACGCACGGGCACATTCCTGCCCTTGTAGCCCGGGTAAGCGAAGCGCACCCGGGGAAGCGTTAATCGAAGCCGGACGCCTGGGCCCCGGGCGCCGCGCGTAAACGGCGCAAGCGCCTACTGCACCGCCACCCGCGGCTCCAGTTCCGCATCCAGCAGGGGCGTCGCCGAAGGAAGCCGCGCGGGATCCAGCAACGCCGCCATCGTCGGGTCGGCCGGGTAGCGCGTCCCGTCGAATTCCAGCGCCACGGTGCCGGCTTCATCGCCGCCGCCGACGTTCACCAGCAGATCGTGCCAGCCGCGGTTCGTGCGTGCGCCGACCGCGATCGGCGCCTGCACCGACACGGACTCGCCAACGAGCCGGTAGCCGTCCTTGCCGCCGTGGAAGACCAGCAGCGTGCAGCCATCGGCCTGGCACCAGTTGGTGTCGTCGAGCAGCATCAAAAGGTCTTTCGTGCCGTCGCCATCGAGGTCCGCGGTCGCGTCGCGGTGCGCGGGAATCTCGCGGATGCTGCGCGAGGCGAGGAAGGTTTCCAGCGCCTTGTCCGCCAGCGCCTTCTCGTTCACCGGCGGCGGCAGCGGCGCAGTCGCCTGCGCGTCGCTGCGCGCGTTCGTGCTGCAGCCGGCGCACGACAGCGCGACCAGGGCGCATGCCATGGCCAACGTGAATGGGGTACGCATGTTCAGCTCTCCACCGAAGCTGACGCGAGCTTGCGCCCGCCTGCGTGGTGGCGGAGTGAGCGTTTTCCAACGGATGAATCGCGCGCGGCGAGCGCGCGCATGCTGGCCACATCCAAGGAAACCGTCATCCCGGCGCAGGCCGGGATCCAGGCTCGCATCCTGTTCGAAAGCAGAAAAGCCAGCGCGGAAGTGTTGCAGGCCTGGATCCCGGCCTGCGCCGGGATGACGGATCTGCAACGCTTCCGCCGATTCCCGATTCCCGATTCCCGATTCCCGATTCCCGATTCCCGATTCCCGATTCCCGATTCCCGATTCCCGATTCCCGATTCCCGATTCCCGATTCCCGATTCCCGAATCACGAATCACGAATCACAAAACCAACTCACTTCCCAAGCAACGCCTGCTCCCAGAACAGCATCGTCGCCGCGTTGAAGTAATCCACGTTGGTCTTCTTCTTGAAGCCGTGGCCTTCGTCGTCGTACAGCAGGTACCAGACGGGCTGCCCGTTCGCGCGAACTGCCTTCACGATCTGCTCGGCCTCGGTGTACGGCACGCGCGGATCGTTCTTGCCCTGCGCGACGAAGAGTCTCGACGCGATGCGGTCGGCGTGATTCAGCGGCGAGATCGTGTCGAACACCTTCGCCATCGCCGGATCGCGCTCGTCGCCGTACTCCGCGCGGCGAAGGTCGCGGCGGTAGCTTTCGGTGTTCTTCAGGAACGTGCCGAAGTGCGAGATGCCGACGATGTCAACGCCGGCCTTGATGCGGTCGCTGTAGTGCATCAGCGAGGCCAGCACCATGTAGCCGCCGTAGCTGCCGCCGTACACGCCCACGCGCGAGGCGTCGAGCTCGGGCTGCCGCGCGATCCAGTCCAGCAGCGCGCCGATGTCCTTGACCGAATCCTCGCGCTTCTCCGCGTTGTCCAGGCTCAGGTACGTCTTGCCGTAGCCTTCCGAGCCGCGCACGTTCGGCAGCAGCATCGCCACGCCGAGTTCGTTCGCCAGGAACTGCGCGGTCGGGTTGAACAGCGGCAGCGACTGGCCTTCCGGGCCGCCGTGGATGTTGATCACGACCGGGATCTTCCTGCCCGCCGGCACGTTCGCCGGACGGTAGTAGAACGCCGGGATCCTCCGCGGCTTTCCATCGACCGAGTCGAACGTCGGGTAATGCACCAGCTTCGGGGCGACGAACTTCGACGCGTCGAGTCCGCCGACTTCGCTCTGCGTCCAGCGCGCGATTTTCGAACTGTCCAGGTCGATGACGTACACATCGCTCGGCGACGTCGCCGAGTTGAGCGTCACCGCCAAGCGATCGCCATCGGGCGAGAAGCCCAGGTTCACCACGACGCCGACGGGTAGCTGCGGCAGCTTCACCTCGCGATGCGAGGGCAACGACAGCACGTGCAGTTTGTAGATGCCGTCCTCGTTGGTTGTATACGCCAGGCGCTTGCCGTCGTCGCTGAGCGCAAGATCCGCGACGTCCCACGGCGTCGATCCGGTGAGTACCTCGAACCTGCCGGTCTTCGGATCGTGGTGGCGCAGCGTCAGGAATTCCTGCGGCTTGCCGTCGATGGGCTCGTCGGAGAGGTAGTACACGCCGCGTCCGTCGGGCGAATACCTGAACTCCTTGAGCGATGCCTTGCCGCCGTCGACGGGGAACATCGTGAGCTTTCCGCTGGCCAGGTCGACCACGCCCGGATACGACTCCGCCGCCGAAACGTACTTCATCACCAGCAGCTCGCGGCCGTCGGGCGAGAAGTCCATCGCGTTCCACTGGCCGCCTTCGGTGACGAGCACGCGCGGCTTGCGCGCGGCGAAATCCATCACCCACACGTCGGTGTCCTTCCCGTTGCGCGCGGTACTGCTCCACGCGAACTGCTTGCCGTCGTGCGAGAACAGCGGGCCCTGGTTACGCGCCTTGCCGTCGGTGAGCAGCGTGGTTTCGCGCGATTTGAGGTCGAACCAGTGCAGCTGCCAGAACTCGTTGCCGCCGATGTCCTTGCCGAACACGAAGCCGTCCAGCGTCGAGCGCGCCGGTGCGGCTTCGATCGCGGCGAGCGGTTCGGGATAGAACGTCAGCTGCTCGCGCATGCCCATCGGCGCGCACACTCGATGTGCCTGCGCGGTTTCGGCGAAGCGCGTGCTGATGAGCAGGCAGTCGTCGCTCCAGCCCGCGAACGTCGCGCCGCGCGTGTTCTGGTAGCGGCTCAGGCGTTCGACCAGTTCCGGCGGAATCGCCGGGATGTTCTCGCTGGTGCGATTGCCGACCTGTTCGCGCGCGACGGCCGGCGCCTTGGCCTGCGGCTTCTGCGCGAGGGCAGGCGCGGCGCACGCGAGCAGCAGGGCGGGCAGGAGGATGGAACCGCGTGGCGACATGGGCGTTCCCCGGATGGAAAGCCCGAGCTTAGCCCGCGTCGCGTGTGCCGCGCCGGGCCGTCGTCGCGAAAGTGCGCGGATGCCTCAGCCGGCGCGCGCCGCCGTGCGGGCGGGCCGGACCAGCCGCCACACGGCGCGAATGGCGAAACGCACCAGCGCTGAGATCGCGGCGAACACCAACGCGACCAGCAGCGGCAGCACGCCGCCGAAGGTGAACGCCATGCCGGCGACGAACCCCGCGACGCATTCGGCGCGATGGACCGGGGCCAGCACCGCGACGACGAGCAGGCCGAAGAACAGCGTCTGCATGAGCGCCTGTGCCCCGAACTCGAAGCCCGTCGCCAACGCCGTGCCGTACAGGAACGACAGCACGAGCCCCGTCCACATCGACCGCGTGAAGCCGCCCTGGCGTCGCGCGCGCAGGCCCAGCGCGAAGCCGATGGCCGGCAGCGTGAGCAGGCCGAACCCGTTCGAGATGGCCGGCAGGTCCGCGCGGTTGAGCAGATGATGGCTCTGCACGCCGCCGCCAATCGCCTCCATCGACAACTGCACGACGGCGTAGGCGAGGCCGATGAGAACGGGCACGAAGAGCAGGCGGGTCGGGGACGGCATCGGATGCGCTCGGCACGGGGATGCCCGCACTGTGGCCCGGCGCGGGCGTCGCGGGCATATGCGGAAAGTGCAGGTGACCTTCCGCCCCACGGACGGCTCGCGGCGTTTAGTGCCGCTGCAGCAACCGCAGCGACAGCAGCTCGCGAAGCTCCTGCTTTTCCGCGTCGACCAGCGAGGCCATGCGCCCCTGCAGCGATTCGATGCGCGCCTGCAGCGCCTGTGCGTCCAGGCGCGCGATGGCATCGAGGAACGCCTGCTGCCGGCGGTCGGCATCGTCGAGCACGCGCGCATCCAGCGGCGTGGACGCCGTGGTTTCCACCGCACCGGCGGTGGCGAGCTTGGTCAGCGCCGGCGCTTCGCTGCGATCGGCGAAGTGTTCCAGGATCAGCCCGGTGGAGATGTCCGGCCGCTGGTGCACCAGTTCGATGATTTCCACCAGCAGGCCGACGCCGGGCTGGTCGAGCGAGGCGAAATGCAGCGACGGCGGCAGCGCGAGCGCGACCTGCGGCTGCTGCAGCAACATCGTGATGGCGCTGCGCACGAGCGACGGCTTGGAACCATGCGTGGTGCCCTGCGCTCGCGCGCGCTGCACCGGCACGTGCGTTTCCGGCGTGCTCGCGCGTGCGCCGACGCCGGTGAGTTCGGTCAGGCGCTGCTTCATCAGGTCGCCGAACGCGCCGTCGGGAATCTGCGCGAGCAGCGGCTTGGCGCGTTCGGCGAGGCGGCCCTTGCCTTCCAGCGTGTGCAGGTTGACGTCGCTGGAAAGCGAGTCGAAGAAGAACTGCGACAACGGCGTCGCCTGCTTCAATCTTGCTTCGAAACCATCGCGCCCTTCGGCACGCACCAGCGAATCGGGATCCTCGCCGTCGGGCAGGAACAGGAAGAACGCCTGGCGTCCGTCCTTCATGCGCGGCAACACGGACTCGACCGCTTTCCATGCGGCGCCACGTCCCGCGCGGTCGCCGTCGAAACAGAAATAGACGTCCGGCGCGTTGCGGAACAGCAGCTCCGCGTGATCGGGCGTCGTCGCGGTGCCGAGCGTCGCCACGGCCGTATCGAAGCCGTTCTGGAACAGCGCGATCACGTCCATGTAGCCTTCGACGACGATCAGCCGTTCGATCTTGTTGTTCGCCTGGCGCACCTGCCACAGGCCGTAGAGTTCGCGGCCTTTGTGGAACAGTTCGGTCTCGGGCGAGTTGAGGTACTTCGGGCCGTTTTCCTTCTCGAGCACGCGACCGCCGAACGCGATCGTGCGACCGCGGCGATCGTGGATCGGGAACATCACACGGTCGCGGAACTTGTCGTAGACGTGGCCGCGATCGTTCTTCGAGAACAAGCCGCCGCGTTCAAGCAGTTTCATGCGTCGCGGGTCGGTGCCCAGCGCATCGCGCAGGGCGTTGAAGCCGTCGGGCGCGTAGCCGAGCGAGAAGCGCGCGCGCGTGTCGGCATCGACGCCGCGGCTGTCGAAATACCCGAGTGCGCGACCGTTGTTCGCCAGCTGCTTCTGGAAGAACTTCGACGCGGCGTCCAGTGCGCCGTAGAGATCCTGGCTGTCGGGATTCGCGTTGCGCTGGTGCGTGTCGCGCGGCACTTCCATGCCCAGGCGCTTGGCGAGTTCTTCCACCGCGTCGAGGAACTCGAGGCGGTCGTAATTCATCAGGAAGCTGATCGCGGTGCCGTGCGCGCCGCAGCCGAAGCAGTGATAGAAGCCCTTCACCGGCGAGACGGTGAAGCTGGGCGAGCGCTCGTCATGGAACGGGCAGCGAGCCGAATACTCCTTGCCCTGGCGCTTGAGCTGCACGCGCGAACCGATCACCTCGACGAGGTCGGTGCGCGCGAGCAGGTCGTCGATGAAAGCGTCGGGGATGCGGGCCATTGGACGGTAAGGATGCCATGCGCTCACCCTTCTCCCGCTTGCGGAAGAAGGTGCCCGAAGGGCGGATGAGGGCGGCGGATGCCCTCACCCCAGCCCTCTCCCGCACGCGGGAGAGGGGGGCAGCGGAATCAGTTCGCCAGACGCTTCTTCACCAGCGCCGACACTTGGCCCATGTCGGCCTGGCCGGCGAGCTTCGCCTTCAGCGGGCCCATGAGCTTGCCCATGTCGGCCGGACCGGTCGCGCCGGTTTCGGCGATGGCCGCGTCGATCGCGGCGAGGATCTCGGCCTCGCCCATCTTCGCGGGGATGTAGCGCTCGATCACGACGATCTCGTCGCGCTCGACCTGCGCGAGGTCCTCGCGGCTGGCGGCTTCGTACTGGGTCACCGAGTCGCGGCGCTGCTTGACCATCTTGTCGAGCACGGCGATGACCGCGGCGTCGTCCAGCTCGATGCGCTCGTCCACTTCCTTCTGCTTGATGGCGGCGTTGATCAGGCGGATGACGGCCAGGCTGTGCTTGTCGCCGCCCTTCATGGCGGCCTTCATGTCGTCGGTGAGTCGCTGCTTGAGGCTCATCGGGCTGCTCCTTGGCTGGGGATCGCGCGCCAGACGCGCGGAATCGGGGAAATGAGGGCCGGGTCGGGCGTCTGACCGCAGGCCCGGATGCGGGTCGGGGCCGTCAGCGCACGAAATCCGGAAACACAAAAAGCCGGCAGCGCAGGGCGCGGCCGGCTTGTGCGATGCGTCCGGGAGCGGGTCGCGCTGGGCGCGGGCCCGCCAGGGCGATCAGTACAGGCGCTGACGCTTGGTCACGTCACGCGAGGCGCGACGGGCCTGGCGCTTCACCGCGGCTGCGGCCTTGCGCTTGCGTTCCTGGGTCGGCTTCTCGTAGAACTCGCGCTTGCGGGTCTCGGCCAGGACACCGGCCTTCTCGCAGGTGCGCTTGAAGCGACGCAGAGCAAACTCAAAAGGCTCGTTTTCGCGGACTTTGACGCTGGGCATACGTAATCTCGTTTCGGTAACCGGCCCGGGCAGGCCGGGGAAGAGCCGCGCATTATAGCGGCGGCCTTCTTGAAGGTGCAACATAGACCCACACTTCGGACGCAGGTCCTTGAATCCACACGTTTCCGGACGCCCGGAAGCCGCCCTGCGCCCCTCCCGGAAGCCTTTTCGTGAAAGTCCTCGGCATCGAAACCAGCTGCGACGAGACCGGCGTGGCCGTCTACGACACGCAATCCGGCCTGCGCGCGCACGCCCTCTACAGCCAGATCGCCCTGCACGCCGAGTACGGCGGCGTGGTGCCCGAGCTGGCCAGCCGCGACCACGTCCGCAAGCTGCTGCCGCTGGTGCGCGAAACCCTGCGCGAGGCCGGCCTGGGTACGTCCGACCTCGACGGCGTGGCCTATACGGCAGGCCCGGGCCTGGTCGGCGCGCTGCTGGTCGGCGCCGGCGTGGCGCGTTCGATGGCTTGGGCACTGGACGTTCCGGCCATTGGCGTCCACCACATGGAGGGCCATCTGCTGGCGCCGCTGCTGGAGGACGATCCCGAGCGCGGCCGCCCCCAACCGCCCTTCGTCGCGCTGCTGGTCTCCGGTGGCCACACCCAGCTGGTGCACGTGGAGGCCATCGGCCGCTACAAGCTGCTCGGCGAGACGCTGGACGACGCGGCCGGCGAGGCCTTCGACAAGACCGCCAAGCTGATGGGGCTTCCGTACCCCGGCGGCCCGCAGCTCGCCGCGCTGGCCGAACAGGGCCGGCCCGGCGCGTTCAGGTTCGCCCGGCCGATGACCGACCGCCCCGGCCTGGATTTCAGCTTCAGCGGCCTGAAGACGCAGGTGCTGCTGGCGTGGCGCGACAGCGACCAGAGCGAGACGGTCCGCGCCGACATCGCGCGCGGTTTCGAGGACGCCGTGGTCGACACGCTGTCGATCAAGTGCGAGCGCGCGCTGGATGCGGCCGGCTGCGACACGCTCGTCGTCGCCGGTGGCGTCGGCGCCAACAAGCGCC
The DNA here is from genome assembly GCF_027924565.1 of Lysobacter auxotrophicus. Lineage (NCBI taxonomy): Bacteria > Pseudomonadati > Pseudomonadota > Gammaproteobacteria > Lysobacterales > Lysobacteraceae > Lysobacter > Lysobacter auxotrophicus. The sequence goes on along the minus strand of NZ_AP027041.1, from coordinate 3,951,077 downwards.
TGCGCGCGAAGCTCGACGAGATGACCCGCAAGCGCGGCGGCCGCGTGAGCTTCCCGCGCCCGCAGTTCTGCACCGACAACGGCGCGATGATCGCCTACGCCGGCGCGCTGCGACTGGCCGCCGGGCAGCACGGCGATCTCGCGGTGCGCGTGACGCCGCGTTGGGACATGGCGACGCTGGAAGCCGTGATTCGTCAATCGTGATGCGCGGATGCAGGCCGCGCGCGCTGTAAGCTTTCGCTCCTGCGAATCACCCCTCCCGAATCACGAATCACGGCTCCCATGGACCACGTCTTCATCGAAGGCCTCGAAATCGAGGCGCTGATCGGCATCTACGATTGGGAGCGGCGCATCCGCCAGCCGCTGGTGTTCGACCTCGAAATGGCCTTCGACAACCGCGTGCCGGCCGCGACGGACGCGATCGCCGACACGCTGAACTACAAGGCGATCAGCAACCGCATCGTCGAGTACGTGTCGCAGTCGAGTTTCGAACTGGTGGAAACGCTCGCCGAGCGCGTGGCGCAGATCGTCCTCACCGAGTTCGGCGTGCGGCACGTGCGCCTGAAGCTGAGCAAGCCCGGCGCGGTGCGCGGCGCGCGCGCGGTCGGCGTGACGATCGAACGTTCCGCGTCCTGACGCGCCTGCCATCGCATGAGCCGCGCCTACCTGAGCCTGGGCAGCAACGTCGATGCCGTGACGCACCTGCGCGCGGCCGTCCATGCGTTGCACGAACGTTTCGGCGACGTGGTGATGTCGCCGGTGTATCGCACGCGCGCCGTCGGATTCGACGGGCCGGACTTCCACAACGCGGCGGCGATCATCGAGTCCGACCTGGACCCGCATGCGCTCAACGCGTGGCTGCATGCGCTGGAAGACGCGCACGGCCGGGATCGTAGCGGGCCGCGCTACGGCGATCGCACGCTCGACATCGACATCGTGCTGTTCGACGGACTGACGCTTGAAGGCGCCGGCAACCCCGGATCAAGTCCGGGGCAGGCTTTGCGCATCCCGCGGCCGGAACTCAGGCACGCGTTCGTGCTGCGTCCGCTGGCGGAAATCGCGCCCGACGTCGACGTGCCCGGCACCGGCCGCACGCTCGCGCAGTTGTGGGACGCGCATCCGGAACGCGGCGTGGCGCTGGAAACCGTCACGCTCTGATCGACGGACCGCGCCGGCCGTCCGAATTCGCGCGTCTTCCCCTTGCCATCGCGGCCACGCCGGCCCGAGGATGCGCGCTGGTCCATGGGGGACTTGGGGAATCGCGATGTTCGATAAGTTCTCACGCAGTTGGGAGCTGGTGAAGGCGAGTGCGGCCGTGTTGCGCTCGGACAAGGAGCTGATGGTGTTCCCGGTCGTCTCCGCGGTCGCCACGCTGGTGGTGCTGGCGACGTTCCTGGTGCCGATGATCGGCTGGCGCGTTTTCAGCCACGGCGCCGCGTCGAGCGTGATCTGGGTGTTCCTGTTCTATTTCTGCCAGTACACGGTGATCGTGTTCTGCAACAGCGCGCTCGTCGCCGCGGCGATGATCCGCCTCGACGGCGGCGATCCGACGCTCGCCGATGGCTTCAATGCGGCCAAGGCGCGACTGCCGTCCATCCTCGGTTATGCGGCGATCGCGGCGACCGTCGGCGTGCTGCTCAAGCGCATGAAGGACGACGACAACCTGCTGATGCGGCTGGTCGGCGGTGGCCTCGGCGCGGCCTGGACGCTGGCGACGTTCCTCGTCGTGCCGGTGCTGGTGCACCAGGAAGTCGGTCCGTTCGAAGCGCTGCGCCGCAGCGCGAACCTGCTGCGCCGTACCTGGGGCGAGAACGCCATCGGCAACGTCGGCATCGGTCTGGCGTTCGGCCTGGTCTCGTTCGGCATCATCGCCGTGGGCGCGCTGCTCGCGTTCGTCGCGGCGCAGCTGTCGATGGCGCTGGCGGTGTCGATCATCGTGGTGTTCGTGATCGGCCTGCTGCTGCTCGGCGTGTTCCAGGCGGCGCTGAGCGGCATCTACTCGGCCGCGCTGTACCGCTATGCGATGGAAGGCGAAGCGCCGCCGGCGTTCCGCGCGCTGCAACTGGAATCGGCGTTCGCGGCGCGGTAATCGCGGACGGCAAAAAAAAAAGCGGCGCCGGCGCGATATGCCGGCGCCGTTTTCGTTTCAGGTATGCCGCGTTCGCTTTTGTAGCCCGGGTAAGCGAAGCGCACCCGGGGGGCGCGGTCGACATTCCAACCCGGGTGCAATGCGCTTACCCGGGCTACAACGACAACCGCTTGCACGACCGTCTACACCGACAGCAACCGCCCGCCATCCAGATGCAGCACCTGTCCGGTGCTGTAGTGCGCGTCCTGCAGCAGCCAGCGCACGGCTTCGGCGACTTCGTCCGGCGTCCCGGTGCGGCCCAGCGGCGTGCGGGCCAGCATCGCCTGCTGCGCGGCGGTGTCGCTGCGGTCTTCCGGCCACAGGATCGCCCCCGGCGACACGGCGTTGACGCGCACGTCCGGCCCGAGTTCGAGTGCGAGCGAGCGCGTCATCATCAGCAACGCCGCCTTTGCCATGCAGTAGAGCGTGTGCTCGCGCAGCGGGCGTTCGGCATAGAGGTCGCACAGGTTCACGATCGCACCGCGCGACGCGCGCAGATGCGGCGCAGCGGCCTGCGCGAGGAAGAACGGCGCGCGCGCATTGCTGGCGAACACGTCGTCCCATTGCGCCGGTGTCGCGGTGCCGATCGGCGTGGGCGTGAAGGTCGATGCGTTGTTCACCAGCGCGTCGAGCCGGCCGAAGCGGCCGACGCACTGCGCGACGAGTTCGGGCAGCCGGTCGAAGTGGGCGAGATCGGCCTGCAGCAGCAGCGTGCTTCCGGCGCGCGCACGTTCCAGCTCCGTCGCGACCGCATGCGCCTCGTCCGTCGAGCCGCGGTAATGCAGCGCGACGTCGTATCCCGCGGCGTGCAGGCGGCGCGCGATCGCCGCGCCGATGCGGCGGGCGGCGCCGGTCACCAGCGCGACCGGCCGCGTGGCGGGTGCTGGCGTGCTCAACGGGGCGTGCTCATGACGGGTCTCTCCGGAGCGTGGCGTATCCTGAGCAGCCAGTGTTCCCACGGCGATGCCGCATGTCCACCGATTCCCCCTCGCATCGTCCCGACGCGCAGCAGCGCCAGCGCGAAGCCAATGCCCTTCCGACGCCGGACGCCGATGCCCTTGCGCACAGCGCGCGGCTGGACGAACTGATCCGTTCGCAGATCGCGCACAACGGCGGCGCGATTCCGTTCTCGCGCTTCATGGAGCTCGCCCTCTACGCGCCGGGCCTGGGTTACTACAGCGCCGGCGCGAGCAAGTTCGGCGAGAGCGGCGATTTCGTCACCGCGCCCGAACTCGGCCCGGTATTCGCCGCGTGCGTCGCCGAGAGCCTGGCACCCGTGTTGCAGCAGCTCGGGCCGCAGGCGCGTTTCTTCGAACTCGGCGGCGGTACCGGCGCGTTCGCGGAAGTCGCGCTCAAGCGGCTGATGGAACTGGATGCGCTGCCGGATCGCTACTGCATCCTCGAGCCCAGCGCGCAACTGCGGCATCGCCAGCGCGAGCGCCTGCAGGAGCGGCTCGTCCCGCCGCTGTTCGAACTGCTGGAATGGGTCGACGGCCCGTTCGACGACGAATGGGACGGCGTGCTGTTCGCCAACGAGGTGATCGATGCGCTGCCGACGCCGCGCTTCGCCATCGAGGCCGGTGAGGTGTACGAGGAGCACGTCGCCATCGAAGGCGGCGAACTGGTGCGCGTGCTGCGTCCGGCCGATGCGTTCCTCGGCAACGCGGTGCGGCACCTGGAGCGCCAGCTCGGCCGCGAGTTCGAACACGGCTTCCGCTCCGAGACGCTGCCGCAACTCCCGTACTGGGTACAGGCCGTGTCCGGCGGCATGCGCAATGGCGCGATGCTGTTCGTCGATTACGGCTATTCGCGCGGCGAGTTCTACCTGCCTGAGCGCAACGACGGCACGTTGCGCGCGTTCTACCGCCATCGCATGCACAACGAGCCGCTGCTGTGGCCGGGCCTGCAGGACCTCACCGCGTCGGTCGATTTCACCGCGCTGGCCGAAGCGGGCGTCGCGGCGGGATTCGACTTCGCCGGTTACTGCTCGCAGGCGAGCTTCCTGCTCGGCAACGGCCTGCAGGGCGTGCTTGAGCGCATCGAGCGCATCGCCGACGAGGGCGAGCGCATGAAGCGCACGAACGAGGTGAAGCGCCTCACGCTGCCCAGCGAGATGGGCGAGCGCTTCCAGGTGATGGGCTTCGAGAAGGGCGTCGAGTTCGGCGCGGCGTTCCTGGTCGGCGACCTGAGTTTCCGCCTGTGAGCGCGACCACCCTGAAGCGGCCGCTGCTGCGCGGCTTCCGCTGGCCGGCGCTGTGGGTGGCGATCTGGATCGCGATGATCGCCGCCGTCGTCGCCTCCTCGCTGCTGCCGGCGCACGATCTCCCCGAGGTGCCCGACGGCTTCGACAAGGTCGAGCACTTCGTCGGCTACTTCGTCCTCAGCGCCTGGGCGGTGATGCTCTTCGCGCAGCGACGCGCCCAGGCGATCGCGGCCGTCGGGCTGATCGGGCTCGGCATCGCGCTGGAGTTCGCCCAGGGCGCGTGGACGGTGTCGCGCATGGCGGACTCCGCCGACGCCCTGGCCAACTCGCTCGGGGTGCTCGCCGGGTTGATGCTCGGGCCCACCCCGTTGGGCGGCTTGCTGGTCTGGGTCGAAGGGAAGATGCGGCGCTAAGCGCGCAAGATCGCAATCATTTCGCCGACGTTGGCCGGCGAAGCGTTGCGAACGGCCCATCTCGGCTTCCATCGGGGCGCGCTGCCGTAACCGCGCGCCCGAACGCGGCCGACGCCGGAATCGGACAAAAGATCGCCATAAAAGCAGATTAGGCAAAGCGATGGTAGGTATTGCGCAAAGGTTAAAGGCTGGTTAAAGCTCCGGGCTGGGCTCGACAGGGGGAGTCCGCCCACCCTGAGTAAGGAAACCGCCAATGCCCGTTGCCAACCGACATCGCCTGACCACGGCCGTCGTCGCCGCGCTGTTTTCGACCGTCGTAACGCCCGCCTTCGCACAGGATCCCGCGCAGACGTCTCCGCCCCCCGCCGCCCGCCAGGAAGCGGTGGACCTCGACAAGCTCGTGGTCACCGGCACCCGCGTGCAGGGCCGCTCGCCCACCGAATCGATGTCCCCGGTCGACGTCTTCCGTCCCGCCGACCTCGAGAAGCAGGCCTCGGCCGACTTCACCGACCAGCTGGCCAACATCGCGCCGTCGTTCAACACGCAGCGCTTCCCGATCGCCGACGGCACCGCCTTCGTGCGCCCGGCGAACCTGCGCAACCTGCCGCCCGACCAGACCCTGGTGCTGATCAACGGCAAGCGCCGGCACCGTTCGGCGCTGGTGAACCTGCAGGTGGAACCGTTCGGCACCGTGAACCAGGGCTCGCAGGCGGTGGACTACAGCCTGATTCCCTCCGCCGCCATTCAGCGCGTGGAAGTGCTGCGCGACGGCTCCTCCGCGCAGTACGGCTCCGACGCCATCGCCGGCGTGATCAACGTGCTGCTCAACGACTACGCCGATGGCGTGCGCATCGACGGCCAGTACGGCTCGACCTACGAGGGCGACGGCGATCGCTGGCGCACCTCGTTCAACGCCGGCGCGCAGATCGGCGACGGCGGCTTCTTCAACATGACGGTGGAGTACTTCGACTCCGACCACACCTCGCGCGGCGTCCCGCGTGCGGACGCGGCGCAGGTCGGCGCGGCGGTCGGCAGCAACCTCGTGCCGTTCGAAGGCCTCGGCCAGCGCTGGGGCGATCCGGACGGCGAAGGGTTGCGTTCGTTCTTCAACGCCGAATACCCGATCAACGAGCGCGTCAGCCTGTACGGCTTCGGCAGCTACGCCGACACCGAGTACGAGTCGAGCTTTTTCTACCGCACGCCCGTCGGCGTGCCCGGCGTGGCGCCGCGCGGCACGCTGCTGGTCGATGGCGACGAGGACGGCCTGCCCGATCCGGTCGAGCAGTCGCTGGTGAACGACATCCTCGCGCGGGGGCTCAACCCCGCCGACTACCTCACCGCCGACGCGTCGAGCCCCTCCGGCTGGGTCGCGCTCAACCCGATCTACCCGCTGTTCCCTGGCGGCTACACGCCGACCTTCGGCGCGGAGATAACCGACTACGAAGGCGTGTTCGGCGTGAAGGGCGAAACCGCCGGCAGCCTGCGCTGGGACGTCAGCCTGCGCCAGGGCGAGAACCACATGATTTACAAGATGGCCAGCTCGATCAATCCGAGCCTGGGTCGCCTGAGCCCCACCAGTTTCGAGCCCGGCGACCTCACGCAGCTGGAGCGCGGCGCGAACGCCGACTTCGTCTGGCCGTGGCAGAACGACGTGTTCGCAACGCCCGTCAACGTCGCCTTCGGCGCGGAGTGGCGCGAGGAAACCTACAAGATCCGCGCGGGCGATCCGGCGTCGTGGGAGAACGGGCCGACCGGCGCGCTGTTCGGCGTGGGCTCGGACGGCTTCCAGGGCGACTCGCCGGAAGCGGCGGGCGATTTCAGCCAGTACAGCCGCGCGGCGTACCTGGACCTCGAAACCGACGTCGTGGAGGACTGGACCGTCGGCGTCGCCGGCCGCTACGAGGACACGTCGAACTTCGACAGCACCTTCGACTGGAAGGTCTCCACGCGCTTCGCCTTCACCGACGCCTTCGCCGTGCGCGCCACCGTCAACACCGGCTTCCGCACGCCGACGCCGGGCCAGCTCAACACGCTGGACGTGACCACCACGGCCGATTCGTCCGGCAACCTCGTGCCGCTGGGCACGTTCCCGGTGGCGAGCGAGGCGGCGATCGCGCTCGGCGCGACGCCGGTGACGGCCGAGGAATCGCTGGCGTACTCGGCGGGTTTCGTCTGGTCGCCCAACGACGTCTTCAGCCTCACGCTCGACTACTACAACATCGAGGTCGACGACCGCATCGCGCTGCAGACGATCAACGTCGTCGAGGGCTCGCCGCAGCAGCAGGCGCTGATCGATGCCGGCGTGCCGGGCGCCGAGCTGTTGCGCCAGGTGTCGTACTTCGTCAATGGCTTCGACAGCACGGTGCAGGGCGTGGACCTGGTCGCGGTCTATCGCGCCGACTTCGGCGGCATGGGCACGGGCGTGTTCGACTTCCGCCACAGCTACAACAAGCAGGAAGTGGACAGCGTCGCGGTGATCCCGGGCACGACGACGCCGGTGATCGACGCCGAGCGCGTGGCCGACCTGGAGAACCAGCTGCCGAACAACCGCAGCGTGATCACCTTCGACTGGCGCTCGCCGTGGAACGTGAACTTCACCGCCCGCGCGAACTATTACGACAGCTGGGAGGACTTCACCTTCGGCGAGCAGGGCGAGTTCGGCTCGGAGTGGCTGTTCGACCTGTCGGCGACCTTCAGCTTCATGGAGGACAAGCTGCACGTGACGGTCGGCGGCAACAACGTCTTCGACAACTACCCGGACCGCGAGACCAACAGCACGCTGACCTTCCTCGGCGCGAAGTATCCGCTGTCCTCGCCGTTCGGCTTCAACGGCGGCGAGTGGTACGTGAAGGCGAGCTACGAGTTCTGACCGGCGCCGCCCGCGCGGTGCGACCGTGTTCACGGTTGCCCGCGCGGCCTCGGCAACTGCCGATGAACCCGCGCCGATCCTGTGACCGCGGCACGGTTCCTAACGGAAGCTTCACGTATCGTCTCCACCGCGATGCCGGCCTGAACGGCGGCGCGAGTGGTCGGATCCCGGTGCCAGGGGGCGAGGGATCCGGACACGCCAGAGGACAGGAAAGAACGCCGGGCGACTGGGGAGTCGACCGGCGTTTTTTTTGGAAGTCCCGCGTCGGGCGCGAGGTTCGAGCCCCTCTCCCTCCGGGAGAGGGGTTGGGGTGAGGGTCGGGACGCGCGAGCGCGCATGCGCTCGTGATGCGCTTCTCGATGGGCGGCTGATCAAACGGCTCCAGCTGTTGTAGCCCGGGTAAGCGAAGCGCACCCGGGGCTCCTTGCCGCCACCCCGGGTGCGCTTCGCTTACCCGGGCTACAGGAGCAAACGCGCGCGAAGCGACGAGCTACAGCTTCTTCCCCGTCGCCTCCGCGATCGCGCGGATCCTCGCCTTGCGGATCGCCTCGCCGACGTCCGGCCCGCTGAGCCCGCGCGCGACGTCCTCCGCGCGCACCGTCATCGCGGCCGCCAGCGCGGCCTTGAGCGCTTCGCCCTGCGGATAGGGCACGTCCTGCAACCCGGCGCGGCCGCGCTTGTCGGCCTCGCACACGATCGCCATCTGCGCGATGCGCGCGGGTTTGCGGAACCCGTCGCAACGGGCCAGCAGCTCGTACACGGTGCTCGCGCGCAGCTCGTCGAAGCGATGCACGTTGAGGTGTTCGCGACACACCGCTTCGGCCAGCTGGCGGTGCTCGGCCGGCACTTTCAGCCGGTCGCACAGGCCGCGCAGCGGCGCGACGCCCGCGTGCTCGTGGCCCAGGTGCTTGGGCAGCACGTGCGCCGGCGTCAGCGCCTTGCCCAGGTCGTGCGTCATCGCGGCGAAACCGATGAGGTCGTCGCCGGGCGCCAGGCGCGAGGCCATGTCGCACACCAGTTCGACGTGCACGCCGGTGTCGACCTCCGGGTGGTATTCCGCGCGCTGCGGCACGCCGTACAGCGCGTCGACTTCCGGCAGCACGACGGCCAACGCGCCCGCATCGTGCAACGTGCGCAGGAACGCCGACGGCGTCGCGCATGCGAGCGCGCGCCGCGTTTCCTGCCAGACGCGTTCGGCGGTGAGCTCGGCCAGTTCGCCCGATGCCGCCATGTCGCGCATCAACGCCATCGTGTCCGGCGCGACGGTGAAGCCCAGCGACGCGAAACGCGCCATGAAGCGCGCCGCGCGCAGCACGCGCAGCGGATCCTCGGCGAAGGCCGGGCCCACATGACGCAGCACGCGCGCCTCGATGTCGCGCGCGCCGCCGTAGGGATCGACCAGCACGCCGTATTCGTCCTGCGCGATGGCGTTGATGGTGAAATCGCGCCGCTGCAGGTCGTCTTCCAGCGTGACCGACGGGTCCGCGTCGACGACGAAACCGCGATAGCCGCGGCCACTCTTGCGTTCCGTGCGCGCCAGCGCGTGTTCCTCGCCGGTGTCCGGATCGAGGAACACCGGGAAATCGCGTCCAACCGCGCGGAAGCCGGCGGCTTCCATCGAGGCCTGCGTTTCGCCGACCACGACCCAGTCGTTGTCGCCGTGCGGCAGGCCGAGCAGGCGGTCGCGCACGGCGCCGCCGACGAGGTAACGCTTCATCAACGCGGCGCGTGCTGTGCGAGCAGTGCGAGGATCTCGCGTGCACCGCTGTCGCGGCCGAGCGTGCGGGCGATCGGCGCCGCCTGGCCCGACAGCCAGATGCGCAGTTCCGAATCCATGTCGAAATGGCCGGCCGTCTCGACCGAGAACATCACGATGCTGCGGTAGGGGATGCTCAGGTACTGCACCTTGCTGCCGGTCACGCCCTGTTTGTCGACCAGGATCATGCGGCGGTCGGTGAAGACGATCAGGTCGCGGATCAGCCCGAACGCGCGCTGCAGCGTTTCGCCCGGTGCGAGCAGCGGCGCGAATTCCTCGGCGAGTTTTTCCACGGGCCTTTCGCCCGCATGGCCGAACAGGGTGTCGATGAGGCCCATGGCGTGTCTCCGGAACGGTGCAGGCGGGATGCTAGCGCACCGGCGCGATGCGTTCCGTATGCGGTCGGCTCAGCAGCCGGCGAGGATCTGCGCGAGCTTCGGCTCGACCGGCGTCGGCGTGAGATTCAGACGACGCAGGCCGTCTTCCATGCTCACCGAATCCAGCTGCAGCGAACGCCAGTTGTCGCGGCTGATCGGCTTGCCGGGCAGCCATTCGCCGACTTCGGCCTGCAGCTTGCCCAGCGACGGCGGCAGGCCGAGCACCATGCGATGCCGCCCGTGCCCGCGCGCGGCAAGCTTCACGATCTGCTTGAGCGTCATGACGTCGGGCCCGACGAGGTCGTAGGCCTGTCCGATGCTGCGTGGTTCGTCCAGCGCCTTGGCGTAGGCATCGACCACGTCGCCCACCCACACCGGCTGGAAGCGCGCGTCGGCGCGGCCGATCGGCAGCACCGGCGCGAATTTCAGCAGACCGTCGAACCGGCAGAACAGGCCATCGCCCGGGCCCGCGATCACCGACGGACGGAACAGCGTCCAGTCCAGGCCCGAGGCGCGCACACGTTGTTCGGCGCGACCTCGCGCCTGCAGGTAATGGCTTTCGCCGCGCCCGGCGTTGAGCGCACTCATCTGCAGCAGCCGGCGCACACCCATGCGCTGCATGGCATCGATCAGTGCATCGGTGATGCCGACGAACACGCGTTCGAACCCGTCGCCGCGATCGCCCATCTCGTTGAGGATGCCGACGAGGTTCACCACGGCATCGGCGTCGTCGAGCACGGCGGCGAGGAAGTCCGCGCTGGCGACATCGCCTTCGATCAGGCTCGCGCCCTGCGGCTTGAGGTGGCGCTTGCCGGTATCGATGCCGCGACTGAGCACGGTCACGCGATCGCCGCCGTGCAACAGGCGCGCGACCAGATGCCGGCCGACGAAGCCGGTGCCGCCCAGAACCACCACGTGACGTTGTGCCATGCGGAAAGTCTAGGCGACGACGGGCGTCAACGCTGTGATCTGGAACGGGATTGTGTCGCCGGCGCAGCGGCCGGCGGTGTCGGAACGGTGGCGGGCGTCGGGCAGGTGAAGCGCGTGCGCGGCCCGTCGGTGCGGCCACGCAGGCGATCGCTCAGGCGCAGGGCATCGCCATTGAGGCGCCAGTCGTACAGCACGCTGAAGGCGAGCACGCGCGCGACGTACTCGCGCGTTTCCTTGTAGCTGATGGTCTCGATCCAGAACGGCGGCTCCATGCCCGGCCGCTGCGACTGCCATCGCGCGAGCGGCGCCGGGCCTGCGTTGTAGCCGGCGATGACCTGGTACGGCTGGCCGCCGTACTTGTCCATCAGCTGACGCAGGTACGCGGTGCCTAGGATGATGTTCGTGTCCGGGTCGTAGAGGCTTTCCGCACCGCCCCACGGCATGCCGATGCGCGAGGCGACGCCCGAACCGGTGCCGGGCAGCACCTGCATCAGCCCCATCGCGTTGGCCGACGAGCGCGCGCGTGGATAGAAGATGCTTTCCGCGCGGATCTCCGCCGCCACCCACGCCGGATCGAGGTTGTTCTTCTGCGCCTCGCGCCGGATCGTCGCCTCGTGGTGCAGCGGGAAACGCAGGCCATACAGGCGTGACTCGTCGGGATTCTTCCCGAGCGAGAACACGGCGCGATCGAACCAGCCGTTGCCCTGCGCGACTTCCACCGCGATGCGGCGCTGCTCGTCGTTGAAGCGCGACAGCGCGTCGTCCCATTCGCGCACGGCCCAGCCGATGCGGTCGAGCTGGAACAGCCCCATCGCGCGCACCATCGCCGGATCGCGCGCGATGGCCTGCTGCTCCGCGGCCGGCGTTTGCGGCAGCCACGGGCACAGCGCGTAGAGAAGTTCGAGGCGGTCGGCGGCGAGGAAGCCGTGGAAATCGGGCTTCGTCGAGGCATCGCGGAACAGGCGCTCGGCTTCGGACTTGTTGCCGGCGATCTCGTTCAAGCGCGCTTCGAAGTACATCCAGCGCGAGTCGGCTCGCTGCTTGGCGCCCATCTTCCGGATCGCCGCGAGCGCCGCGGGCCAGTCCGAACGCGACAGCGCCTCGCGCACGCGCCACTCGTGCAGGCGCTCGTCGTAGGCGGAGGCGGGCACGGCGTTGAGACGACGCGCGGATTCGGACTCGTACGACGCGACGGTCCACAGCGCGATCTGGTAGAGCACGCGCCCTCGCTGCGCTTCGTCCAGGCCGAGCGCGTCGGCGTAGCGCGGCAGGATGGCTTCCGCACCGGCGGGCGAGGACTTGCCGTACTTCGCCAGGCCCTGCGATGCGATCTCGCGGCTGCGCGGGGTCTTCGGCCAGTTGAAGGCGCGCTCATGCGGCGTCTCGAGGAAGGCTGCGTAATCGTTGGCCAGCGCGGCCTGGTCCGCGGGCAGGCCGCGCGCGGCGGCGCGCATCACGCCCGGTTGCCATTCGGCCGCCGCGAGTTCGATGCGCTCCCAGCGCAGTTCCGGCGTCAGCCCGCCCTGTACGGCGAGCGTCGCCATCGGCGAGTCGCACGCGTCCGGCAGCGACTTGCCGGTGCGCCATATCGCCTGCGCATCGCGCGTCCATTGCGCGTCGGCGCGCCCCAGCGCCTGGCGCGCGTCGAGTTCGTTGCAGCGCAGGGCCGTGCTCTTGATCGACGGGCTCCACGCAGCCAGCACGGACGACCAGTCCTGCCGACGGGCGGCCGCGGAAATCCACGCCTCGCGGAAGGTTTCGCCGACCGGCTTCCCCTGGTTGCGCGACAGGAAGCCCTGCGCGACGTTCGGCGAAAGGTTGTCGATATCGCGACGCAGCGACGCGTACTCGATCCATCCGTACAGCGGGTGCTGTGCGAGATCGGAGAACTGCGCGGCGTCGAACGTGCCGGTTTCGGCGGCCTGCAGCGCGGTGCGCACGCGGTCGAGCCGTGGATCGGCGAGCGGTCGCGGCAACGGCGGAATGGACACGGCAGGCGCCGCCGCAGGCGTCTGCGCGCAGGCGGACGTGGCAAGGGCGACGCTGCACGCAGCGAGTGCGATGATGAATGGGCGGGGGACCATTGCCGGGACTATAGCCCAGCATCGTGAAGCGGCCGTCTCCACGCGGCGCGCCATGGTCAGGCACTGTTTCGGGTGCGGCGTATCGTGCGATGCGTTGCGGATGCGCATGTAACGGCCAACGCCTCGCGCGGTTTCATTCTGGAGCTTCCATGTTGCTTTCACTGTTCGTGTTCCTGGGGCTTGGCGCAATTGCCGGCGTGCTGGCCGGCCTGCTGGGAGTGGGCGGCGGGCTGGTGCTCGTGGCCGCGCTCGCGTGGCTGCTGCCCGGCATGGGCATTCCGAAAGAGGCCGCGATGCACGCGGCGCTGGCCAGTTCGCTGGCGAGCATCGTGTTGACCGCCGCCGCGTCGGCGCGCGCGCACGCCAGGCGCGGGAGCGTGTTGTGGCCGACCGTCGCGTGGATGGTGCCGGGGCTGCTCATCGGCGGTTGGGTAGGCAGCGGCATCGCGGTGCATATCGACGACGACGTGCTGCGCTGGATCGTGGCCGGCTACTGCTTTCTCGCCGCGGCGCAGCTGATCTTCGGCGGCGCGCGCGCGGGTGGCGGCGCCGACGTGCCGGCGCCGCGCGGCGTGCCGATGAGCGCGGCCGGCCTCGGCATCGGGGCGTTGTCGGCCGTGGTGGGTATCGGCGGCGGCAGCATGACCGTGCCGCTGCTGGTGTGGCGCGGCGTGGTGCCGGTGCGTGCGGTGGGTACGTCGTCCGCATGCGGCGTGGCGATCGGCCTGGCGAGCGCCGTCGGTTATGCGCTGCACGCGCCGCCGGGCGCGCTGCCGGAATACGCGGTCGGCTACGTCTACCTGCCGGCGGCGATCGGCGTGGCGGCCGCCTCGGTGTTCGCCGCGCCCTACGGCACGCGCCTTGCGCATTACCTGCGCGGCGACACGCTCAAGCGCGTGTTCGCGGGGTTCCTTGTACTGGTGGGAACCAGCCTGGTGTTCAGCGGCTGACGGCCGCATCAGCCGATCGCGCCGCTGCGGGATTCGCGCAGCGCCGATTCGATGCTGTCGAGCGTGGCGACGATCGCCGCGCGGCGTAGCGCGACATCGCGCGGGGAATCCTCCGGCGGTGCCATGTGCGCGCCGACCAGCACCAGTGCGCCCTCGATGCGATGCAGCAGTTCGCGCTGCCGTGCCGGATCGCCTTCCTCAATGGCGTCGTCGAGTTCCGCCAGCTCGGTGCGGCTGATGTCGAGCAGGTCGCCGAGCACGCGCCGGTAATCCGCGTCGTCCTCGTACATTCCGCGAAGGCGATCCAGGCCTTCGGGCTCGCCAGCGGTGAACGGGGTGCCCATCGACGACGGCGACAGCAACAGCGACGAGAGCTTCGCCGCCAATGCGTCGAGCTGGATGGGTTTTCCGAGGAAATCGTCCATGCCGGCGTCCCGGCAGCGCTGGATCTGTTCGGGCAGCACGCTTGCGGACAGCCCGACGATCGGCAGGTGCACGTCGCCGACTTCCGAAGCGCGTACTGCGCGCGTCAGTGCGTAACCGTCCATCACCGGCATGTGGCAGTCGGTGAGCAGCAGGTCGTAGTGCGCGCGACGCAGTTCCGCCAATGCCTCGTCGCCGTTGGTCGCCATGGCGAACGCGTAGCCGAGGCTCTCCAGCTGGCGGCCGATCACCGCACGGTTGATCGGGTGGTCTTCCGCGACGAGGATGCGCGCCTCGCGCGGTGCGCTCGCCAACGCGGAGGCGGGCGCCGTCGCGTCGCTCACGATGAGGCCGAGCGCTTCGTGGCACGCACGCGCCAGTGCACGCGTGCTCTGGGGATCGCCGGACAGGCGAACCTCGCCGGCGCGGGTCGGTCCCGCCTCGTCATCGCGCAGCACACGCACCAGCGGGCGGTCCGTCAGCACGTCGGGTACGGGGATGCCGGCGTCGACAAGGAGCAGGTCCATGTCGCCGGCGTCGAACTCGACCAGGTCCGAGGCTTCCGCCTCGATCAGGCTGAAGCCGAACGAGCTCAGGCCGTTGCCGATTTCCTGCGAACGCAACTCGTCGCCGACGCACATGACCGCCGAGCGGCCCTCGAATTCCGGCCGCCCCTGCAACGGCTGCACGACGGCCAGCGCGAGTTCCAGCACCGCACGCGTGCCGTCGCCGGGTTCGCTCTCCAGGTGCAGGCTGCCGTCCATCATCTCCGCGAGCCGGCGGCTGATCGACAACCCGAGCCCCGTTCCGCCGTAGCGGCGCGTGGTGGATTCTTCCGCTTGGGTGAATGGCTGGAACAGGCGCGCGAGGTTTTCCGGCGCGATGCCGATGCCGGTGTCGGCCACTTCGATACGCAGGCGTTGGCCATGCGGTGTTTCGTTCAGCAGTCGCACCTGCAGCGCCACGTGGCCCTGCGCGGTGAACTTGAGCGCGTTGCTGAGCAGGTTGGCGACGATCTGGCGGATGCGCATGGCGTCGCCGCGGAACCGCGTGGCCAGTCGCCAGTCGACGATCGAGTACAGGCGCACGCCGCCTTCCTTCGCACGCACGCCGAACAGGCCGGCGACGCTGTCCACCAGTTCGCGCAGGTCGAAATCGGCATCGCTGATGGCCAGGCGGCCGGACTCGATGCGCGAGTAATCCAGGATGTCGTCGAGGATCTGCAGCAGCGCGCGCGCCGAATCGCGCGCCATCGACGCCATGCTGGACTGCTCGTGGTCGAGCGGTGTCTGCGTGAGCAGCTCCATCAGGCCCAGCACGCCGGTCATCGGTGTGCGGATTTCATGGCTCATCGCCGCCAGGAAGGTGCTCTTCGCCGCGACGGCGGCCTCGGCCTGCGCCTTGGCCTCGCCCAGCGCGTGCGCCTGCTGGTGCAGCTCGGTGGTATCGACCCAGTAGCCGCTCCATTCGACCGCGCCATCGGGCAGGCGTCGCGGCGAACCGCCTTCGGTCCGGAGCCAGCGCCAGTCCTCGCCGATGCGCATGCGCACGTCGAACGCCGGAATCGGCTTCAGCGTCTGCGCGGCCGCCTCCACCGCGCGCTCCACGCGCGGCTGGTCGTCCGGATGCAGGCGCGCGAACACCAGCGATTCGTGATGCAGCAGTTCGTCCTGCGGCATGCCCAGCATGCCTTCCACGTCGCCGGCGACGTAGGTGAAGCCGCGCCGCCCGTCGGCCGATACACGGAACTGGAACACCGTGCCGGGCATGGCCCCGGTGATGTCGTGCAGTCGTTGCTCCGAGGCGCGCGCGCGTGCTTCAGCCTCGCGGATTTCCGTCACGTCGACGATCGTTCCGATCAGGCGCAACGGTCCGTTCTCCGACGCGGCGAGCGGATGGCGCCACACGATCAGGTGATGGACGCCGTCGCGCGCACCGCGTGCCGGAACCGTCAATTCGCGCCGCGACCCCTGCCCGGACGCGAGCACCTGCATGTCCTCGCCGGTGAGGACCTCGTGGTCGATCCCGCTCGCATGCGTGCTCTGCTCGACGGTGCGACCGATGATCTGTTCGCGCCGCACGCTGAACATCGTCTCGTACGCGCGGTTCACCGCGATGTAGCGGCCGTCGCGGTCCTTCACGAACACGGCGTAGGGAATGTTCTCCAGCAGCGCCTGCTGGAAGTGTAGTTGCGCGGCGAGCGCGGTTTCCGCCCGCGCCTGCAGTTGCGAAGCGCGTCGCAGTCGCGCATAGGCCAAGCCGATGGCGCTCATCACCAGCAGCACGGCGGCGGTTGCGAGCAGCACCCATCGCCACGGCACGCCATACACGAAGTCGGTGGTCAGCCAGCGCGCGCGGATGGACTGGCGTTCGTCGTCCGGCGTGCTGTCGAGCACGCGATCGATGAGCGGTATCAGCGGCTCGTACTGGCGTTGCACCCCGAACGACAACTCCGTATCGAAGCCGGCAGGCCCCACCACGCGCAGCTCGCCGGCGTAGCGGTTGCGGATGAGGGCGTCGATCGCCGGCAGCGTGCCGATGTAGGCATCGGCGCCGCCGTTCGCGACCAGCGCGAGCCCGGCTTCGTTCCCGCCCACGGTGCGCAGCTGCGTCTGCGGAAGCAGCGCGTGCAGCGACGACAGCACGCCGGGCTCGTCGCGCACGGCGACGGTGCGTCCGCCGAGATCCGATGCGCTGGCAATCGCCGGGCCGTGCAGGCGCGCGACGATGACCTGCGGGAAGTCCTCGTAGGATCGGCTGAACACCATCTCGTTGCCGTCGATGTCGCCGGTGCTGCCGGTGGCGATCATGTCGACTTCGTGCGCCAGTGCCATGCGCTGCAGGCTGTTCCAGTCGTCCGCGGGCACGAGTTGCACGCGAAGTCCGAGCTTGCGCTGGATCAGGTCGAGGTAGTTCGCGGCGATGCCGTCGAATCCGCCTTCGCGCGCGAGGAAGCTGTACGGGAAACGATCGACCTCATACCCGACGCGAAGCACGGGAAGGTGGGCGATCCACTCGCGTTCGCTGCGCGTCAGGCCCACGGCGTGCGATGTCGCCAGCGACGGCACGTCGCCCGCGCCCCAGCGCTGTCGCATCTGCTCGACTTCGTGGTCGGGGATCGTCGCTTCGGCCTTGCGCAGGATGCTGGCCAGTTCGTTGTGATCGCGACGAACCGCGGGCGCCAGCTCGAACGTCGGCAGGTCGAGCGCGCCGAGAATCGCCACGTCGTCCGCCTGGCGCTGGCGCACCAGCGCGGTCGTGCGCGGAAGCGTGACGCCAAGGTACGCGTCGGCCTGACCGCGGGTGAGCATCTCCAGCGCCTGGCGCCCGTCGTCCGCGTAGACCAGCGTCGCGCGGGGATGGCGTTCGGCGAACACCTTCGCCGGCAGCCGGAAGCGGCGTTCGACCACCACGCGGGCCGAGTCCAGGTCGCGCGCCTGACGGATCTGCAGGTCGCCTTTTCGCGCGACCAGCATCACCTGTTGCGACGCCGCGAACGGCCGCAGCATGTGGAAGCGCTCCATGCGCTGCGCGATGACCGGCTGCGCGAGCAGGACGTCGTAGGGTTCGGCGGTGCCGGAGGTGCCGAGCGCGATGGCTTCCCAGTCGGTATAGGGATGGAACTCCACCTGCATGCCGGCGCGCGCGGCGAGCGTGCGGATGTAATCGACGCCGAGGCCTTCCGGGCGGCCGCCGCGCCAGGCTTCGAACGGCACGAAATCACCGGCGAACACGCCCACCTGGATCACCGGGTGCGCGCGTCGCCATGCGTCTTCGGACGGCGTCAGCGAAATCTGCGCGCGTTGCGCCGCAGAGGCCGGGCGGCGCGGCGCGTTCGCATGCTGGGCGTTCGCCAGGCCGCAGACCAGCAGCGCGAGGAGGATCAGACACCGCGAGGCGAGCCGGATTGGATGCGGAGGATTGCCCAAGCTCATGGGTGTCTCGTCGTGAAAGTACGTGCTTTCACCGCAGACTAGGCCCCACCCGAAAGTGCAGCCATCAGACGGGTCTGAATCTCCTTTCTACTCGCTACTTCGATGTCAAGAGGGTGTGAAGAAGTGGCCTGAGCGCGGTTGCGTGCGCGTCGATGTGCCGACCGTCGCACCGGAAGGCGAAGCGGCAGCCGTGCTGCCGCCCGCGTTGCGTGCGCGTGTTACGAGCGCTTCATGATCGGCGGCGGGAAGTACGTGCCATCGGCCACGCCGCCCTTCGGTCCGTAGAAGCGGAAGGTCAACCGGTAGTCCTGTCCGCGCGGGGTCGGCAACCAGTTGCCCTCGGGCGCATCGGCCGGCTTCTGGTCGGCGAAGTACAGCGTGAGCGAGCCGTCGGGGTTGTACTTCAGGTCCGATTCGCGGTTGAGCAGGAAGCGGTTCTTCGCGTTCGGCAGGACGCGCATGTGGCGCGTGTCCACCGCGATCACCGACCAGAAGTAGTTCGCGTACTTCTCCGGCAGGTCGTCCTTCGGGAAGGTCAGCGTGTACACGTGGTCGCCGTTGAGCTGCGTGCCCGTGCTGTCCAGGTTGCCCTTGTAATAGACCACCTCGTCCATGTCGTTCGCCCAGATGCCGGCGTAGTTGACGAGCGTGCGGCCGAGCCAGTCGTTCTTGTAGTTGCCCGATACGGCGGGGCGGGCCCAGTGGTTCTTCGTCGTGCCGTGGCCGATGGTCGGCGACGCCTTGGCGAAGTCGGCCAGCGCCTTCTCGCGGATGACCTGGTCGACCCGCGCGCGTTCGGCAGGGTCCTTGATGCCCTCGGCGATCGCACGCGCCTTCGCGGCCACCGCGTCCATGCCGGTGTTCAGGTCGGCTTCGCTGTCGAGCACGGCCGGCGCGGCTTCGAACGCCTCGGCGCCGGGCAGCTTGTCCATGTCGAACGACGGGATCGTCGGCAAGGTGGGCAGCGCCGGCGTGCCGGTGGCCTTGAAGGCGAACTGGTGCTGCAGCGCTTCAGCGCCCTTCCAGTCCTCGCCCAGTTCCACGCGCGCCAGGACACGCGCGTACTTCACCGGCAGGTCGATGCGCGTGGCATTCGCCGGAAGCTGGACGTTGGCGCCCTTCAGGCACACCGCGAACTCGCCATTCGGATGCGCGCGCTGCGTGCGTTCGTTGATGTTCGCCAGCGTCTCGCCCCAGCCGTTGAGGAACTGCACGGTGTAGTAGCGGCCCGTCACCTTGGGCACGGTGACCAGCGTGCAACTGTTCTCGTCGACGGCGATCCACGCTTCGGAATAGGCGACGTCGAGGTTGGGATTTGGCCAGTCCACCGCGCCCGGCTTGCGGTGGACGATCTCGTTCCACTTGAAGCCTTCCTTGAAGTCCGATTGCTGCTGGCGCAGCACGAGCAGGCGGCTGAGCAGGTAGATGTACGCGTCGCTGATGTCCTGGTCGGTGTAGGACCGTTGCGACGCAGGCGCGGCGGCAGGTGCGGGCGTCGCGGTATCGGTAGCCGGTGTGGCGTCCGGGGTGCGGTTGCACGCGCTGAGGGCCACCAGCGCGATGGCCAGGGCGAGGGGTGTGGTGCGGGGGCGTGACATGGCGCTGATCTCCTTGCAGGGCCGGGGGATGGAGCAAGCCGGAGGGTAACGCCCGGCGGCGGTCGTCCTGCCCGCCGGTCATCTGCGAATTATTCGCATTGAAGCGTGATGCGATTGCGTGTACCGACGAACGGTCATCTGCACGCCGAGCGGCCCGTGGCGGATGCGCCGGGATCCGCGGTCGAGGGTCGCGCATGTCGTTTGCGAGGGAGGACGCGTGCGGGGATCGTGGTGCGCGCCGTCATCGACGACGCCACGATGCACTGTGTCGAACGCAACCCTTACGACGTAGGTCGGAACGAAACAATCTCAGTTTCGAGGCGTGGGCGTCGCGATCGCCATCCGGCGCACGTCGCGCCCTCGGGCAAAGGCGCGAAATAACCACGATGAATCGTGAAATACGCAGCGAACGATGCGCGAATGCATGTGCAAGTTGCGCATGCACATCGTGCTCGTCGCAGTTGTGCATCGCAAGATTTATCTGATTCTCAAAGTCTGCATCGACAGCCAGCATGTCCTTGTCGCTGGGGGAGCGACACGAAGGAAGCGGTTCGAGCTACTCGCCCCCCAACGGCGAACTCTCTCCAACAAGGACATATGGACGCATGAGCAAGACCCTGATTTCCGCCGCGCTGTTCGCGGCCATCGGCTTCACTTCCCTGTCCGCCGCGGCCGCGGACGGCAAGATCAGCTTCACCGGCAAGATTTCCGACGTCACCTGCACCATCAAGGGCGGCGACAACACCGATGGCGGCACCAGCAACTTCACCGTGACGCTGCCAAGCGTTTCCACCACGGCGCTGAAGGCCTCGGGCCAGAGCGCGGGCGACACGCCCTTCAGCGTGGTCGTGGGCGGCAGCGGGCAGTCGGGCTGCACGAACGGCAAGATCGCGAAGATGTGGTTCGAAACCAGCACGCCGACGATCGATACCGCGAACGGCGGCCGCCTGAAGAACACCGCCACCGGCGGCGCGTCCAACGTCGTCGTGGGCCTGCTGAACAAGGCCGGCGCGAACATCAACCTGTCCAACAACGCCGGCGGCGACGGCTCGGCGGAGACCATCGCCGACAACACCGCCACGCTGCAGTACACCGCGCAGTACTACGCGACCGGTGTCGCGACCGCGGGCGACGTGAGCACGTACGTCAACTACTCGGTCGTCTACAACTGAGCCACGCGTGACGCACACGGCGGGGTCCACGCGGCCCCGCCGTCTCAGGGAAGTCTGGGGAAGAACAGGAACTGCTCATGAAACTGCTCGCACGAGTGGGTTGTGCGTTCGCGTGGACGGCTGCATCCGTCCTCGCACCGGCCCACGCCGACATACAGATCAGCGGAACCCGCGTGATCTATCCCGCCGACGAGGCGGAAGTGACCGTCCAGGTCGACAACAACGGCAGCGGACCGCGCCTGCTGCAGATCTGGACCGACGGTGGCGATCCGAACGAAACCGCCGCCACCAGCACCGCGCCGTTCCTCGTGACGCCGCCCATGTCGCGGCTGGAACCCGGCAAGGGCCAGGCGTTGCGGCTCATGTTCACCGGCACCGACGTCCCGCAGGATCGCGAATCGGTGTACTGGCTCAACGTGCTGGAAGTGCCGCCGCGCCCGAAGTCCGACGGCGGCGCGGACAACTTCCTGCAGTTCGCCGTGCGCACGCGCATCAAGATCTTCTACCGCCCGGGCGGCCTGCGCGGCGCGCCGCTCGACGCGATCGGGCAGCTGACGTGGCGCATGGTCCACTCCGGCGGTTCCGCATCGTTGGAGTGCACCAACCCGAGCGCCTACAACGTGTCGTTCGCACAAGTGCGACCGGAGCGCGCTCCGCGCGAAGACATGCCCAAGGGCGGCATGTGCCCCGCGATGGGGCGCGCGACGTTTCCCGTCCAGTCGCCAGCCGGCAGTGGCCCCGGCACGGTACTGATCACCGCGATCAACGACTTCGGCGGCTTCGTCGAAAGCCGCGCGCCGTACACGGACTGAGCCGCGCGGGCCGCAGATAGCGGCTCGTTGCTTCCATCACGACGCTCCATCGCGCCGGCCGGGCGCGAGCGCGGCACGCCGCGCCGCCGACGGCGTGCCATCCGCAACGCGAGATCGAGACATGCATTCAATGGATCCGTGCGCCATCGCACCGGCCGTCAGGGGCCTGAGGCGAAAGCGCATTGCACTTTTCGTACTGGCCGCGCTGGGGCAGATGCCGCTGGGCGCCTCCGCCTCACCCGACCCGGCGCCCGCGCCCGAACCTTCTCCCGAGCCCGCGCCCGACGCCTTCGAGTTCAGTCCGCAGTTCCTCGGCGATTCCGCCGCGACGACCGACCTGTCGCGCTTCGAGCGCGCGAACGCCGTGCTGCCCGGCGACTATCTGGGCGATGTCTACCTCAACGGGTATCGGATCGCGCGCCAGTCGGTGGCGTTCCGTGCGAGTCCTACCGGCGGCGATGCGCGCGCCTGCGTGTCCGGCGCGCTGCTGGAGACGCTCGGGGTCGACACCGCGCAACTGCTCGCCGCCGGCGTGGACCTGTCGCAGGCGTGCATCGACATCGAAAGCGCGATCCCGGCGGCGCGCGTCGCCTTCGACATGAACCAGTTGCGCCTCGACGTGTCGATCCCGCAGGCCGCGCTGAAGCGAAGCGCGCGCGGACAGGTCGATCCCGCCCTCTGGGATCGAGGCGTCAACGCCTTCACGCTGGGCTACAACCTCAGCGCGAACCAGCTCGACTACGCGTCGGGCGATCGGACGCGCGGTGCGTACGCGGGGCTCACGATGGGCCTCAACCTGCGCGGATGGCGCATCCGCAACCAGTCGGGCTATCGCTGGGAGCACGGTGTTGGCGATGATTACCAGAACGTCCGCACCTATGCCGAACACGATGTCGCGGCGCTGCAGTCGCAGTTCACGGCAGGCGATACGTTCACGTCCGGCGAGCTGTTCGACTCGACCGCGTTCCGCGGCGTCAAGCTCGCAACCGACGACCGCATGCAACCCGACTCGACGCGTGGTTACGCGCCGATCGTGCGCGGCGTGGCCGAAACCAACGCGCGGGTGGTGGTGCGGCAGGCCGGCTTCGTGATCTACGAGGCGAATGTCGCGCCGGGCGCGTTCCAGATCGACGATCTCTACGCGACCGGCTACGGCGGCGACCTGGACGTCACGGTGACCGAAGCCGATGGCAGGCAGCGGACGTTCTCCGTGCCGTATGCCGCGGTGCCGCAACTGCTTCGTCCAGGCAGCTGGCGTTACTCCGCCGTGGCCGGGCAGGTGCGCAACGACGCGTTGCACGGCGATTCGCCGTGGTTCCTCGAAGGCACGTACCAGCGCGGCTTCAGCAACCTGTTCACGGCGTACACCGGCGGGCAGGCCACGGACGACGGCCTGTACCGCAGCGTATTGCTTGGCGCGGCGTTCAACACGCCGGTGGGAGCGGTGTCGCTCGACGTGACCGGATCGCGCACGACGTTCGACGTTCCGGACGAAACGCAGTCCGGCTACAGCACGCGCCTGGCGTACAGCAAGAGCATTCCGCAGACGAACACGGACTTCGCGCTCGCCGCGTACCGCTATTCGAGCATCGGGTATCTGTCGCTGGGCGATGCGGTGCGACTGGACGATGCGATGCGCTACGGCGAACTGGCCGGTGGTGTCTTCGAAGGCGCCGGAAGCCAGCGCAGCCGTTTCCAGCTGACCGTCAGCCAGAGCCTGGGCGAACGCGGCGGATCGCTGTTCGTCAGCGGCGCGCGCAGCGACTACTGGGGCGATGCGCTGCCGGTGGACTCGAGTTACCAGATCGGCTGGAACAAGCAGTTCCGCAACGTGTCGCTCGGCGTGAATGCAAGCCGCAGCCGCGTGATCGGCAGCGGGTACGACAACCAGGCGACGGTCAGCGTCACCATGCCGCTCGGCGCGTCGAGTGCGCGCGCCACGCCGCCGCAACTGTCGATCGCGGCCGGACACGCGTACGACGGAAATTCCGTACAGGCCGGCGTCACCGGCAATGCGGGCCGTCGCGGACAGTTCAACTACGGCGTCAACGGCAACTTCAACGATCGCGACACGGACAGCGTGGGCATCAACGCCGGTTGGCGTGCGGCCTTCGCGGCACTGGGCGCATCGTATTCGCGCAATGCGCAGAGCCGGCAGGCATCCATGTCGGCGAACGGTGGCCTCGTCGTGCATCCGGGCGGCATCACACTGGCATCGCAACTGGGCGACACCATCGGCGTGGTGGAAGCACGCGGCGCGCACGGTGCGCGTCTTGGGAGCGAGGGCGCGGGCCGAGTCGACCGTCGCGGTTACGCGATCGCCGGGCATCTCACGCCGTACCGCATCAACGAAGTCGTGCTCGATCCGAAGGGGCTGTCGGCCGACGTTGAACTGGACACGTCGCGCGTGCAGACCGTTCCACGCGCCGGCGCCGTGGTGCCGCTGAAATTCGGCGCGAGTGTCGGGCGGGCGATCCTGCTCCATGCGTGGCTGGACGACGGCGAGCCGGTCCCGTTCGGCGCGCAGGTCGAAGAGTTGGACGGAACCGAAGTCGGGCTGGTGGGACAAGGCGGACAGGTGTTCGTGCGGCGCGCCGTCGATCGCGACGGGCCGATGCGCGTGAAGTGGGGCCTGGCCGACCGCGTATGCCTGATCGACCCCGCGGCGGGCAAGGCCCGAAGCAGCCGTTCGCGCGTCAGCGAATTCGATGCCGTCTGCAGCGCTCCCGCTATCGCATCCGCGCACGCGGCGGCGAGCGGCGAGGGGCGTTCGGCGCGCACGTCCGAGTAGGGCCTTGTCTCTCCAGTCATCAGCCGCCACTCGCGGTGCATCGGAAAACTCATGAACACACTCCCAAAGTGCCTGACGGCGCTCGCCTTGCTGCCCCTGGTCTCCTTCGTGGGAACGGTACACGCCGCGTGCGCGGCACACGATCTCCACGTCGCCGTCCCGACGCTTTCCTACGTGGGGCCGGCGGACGCGCCGATCATCGGCAAGCAGATCGGTTCAGGCTGGGGCGGCACGTCCAATAACGTGACCGTACTGGAGGTCTCCAGTTGCCCGGCCCAGTATTCGTACGCCGAGCCGATCGACACGCCGGTTCCCGGTGTCACGTACTCCGACGGTACGACGACCTATCCCGTCTACCCGACGGGTGTCGCCGGCATCGGCTACGTGATGGGCCTGCGGGACAACAACGCGACGCAGTGGGTCGCCATCAAGCCCCCCAATGCGCAGACCTATCCGGCGCCTGGCACCGGCACCGGCGTCCAGACCTCCACGTTGGGGTGGTGGGTGCGCGTGCTCTTCGTGGCTACCGGGCAACTCAAATCGGGCGCCTATACGCTGCCGTCCAAACGCTTGGCCCGGGTCTGGGGCGCGAACAGTTCCAAGGTGCAGACATCGCCCAACGCGTACCTCGTCTTCGACGGGTCCACGATCAATGTGACCGCAAAGGGCTGCGACCTCACCAGCACGCAGGACATGGCGGTCGAGCTGCCGGCCGTGAACGTCGCGCAGTTCGGGAGCGTGGGGTCGAGTCCCGCCGCAAGCGCTTCGTTCGATGTATCGCTGAGCTGCCAGTCGGGCGTGGCGGTGTACGCGACGATGACCGACGCCAACGCGCCGGGCAGCAGGGGCACCGCGCTGGCGCTGGGAGGCGCATCGACCGCGTCGGGGGTCGGCGTGCGGCTGTTCCGCAATGGGCTGTCAACCCCGCTCGCGTTTGGGCCGGATTCGTCCGCCATCGGCAACGTCAACCAGTGGCTCGTCGGTGGCGGTACGTCCGCAAGCGCCACCACCTATTCGATCCCCTTCATCGCCCGGTACGTACAACTCGCCAGCTCGGTATCGCCGGGAAGCGTGGAGGCGGCCGCGACGATCACGCTCTCGTACCAGTGACGCGGTGGGTTAGCGCGGTGTGGCGCGCACCGTGCCAAGTGCGCGAGGCGGCGCGCACCGTGTCACAGCGAGCTTCCCGGCGCTTCTGGGTGCGGAGGCTGCAGGTTCGAAGGTGGTGGTCGCGTGGCGATGAGGGGGAGGGACGGCGCCAGGTGGCGGCCTACGGGGCAAAGACGGCGACCCTCCCCTGCAAAGACACCCGCCTCACTGTGCCGAACGTTGGGCAACTCTTTGCCGCTTGTGGCGGATTCACGAATTGTTTACAACTTTGGGGGTGCCGCCCGGGCAGGGGAGGCGGCCGTTGCTGCTGTTCATTCATTCGAGGGAGAGAGTAATGAAAGCCATGCGTCGCCAATCGCTCACCCGAGCGATCCAGCTGTCTTTGCTGTTGTCCCTGCCGGGCCTCGCGGCCGCGCAGGAAACCTCGCCAGCCCCACAGGGTTCGGCCACCACGCTCGACACCGTCACGGTGACGGGCTCGCGTATCAAGCAGACCAACGCCGTCACGGCCCAGCCCGTGTTCGTGCTCGACAAGGCCAGGATCGACCAGACCGGCCTGCAGACCGTGGGCGATCTGCTCCAGCAGATGACCTCCAGCGGCAAGGCGCTCAACGCCAAGTTCAACTCCTCGGGCAACTTCGGTTACCCGCCGGACGGTGGCGGCATCGGCGCGGGTTCGGCGCAGGTCGACCTACGCAACCTCGGCTCGCAGCGCACGCTGGTGCTGGTCGACGGCGTCCGCTGGGTCAATGAATCCTCCGCCTCGGGCGTGAGCGGCAGCGCGGACCTCAACACCATTCCGCTGGCCATCGTCGAACGCGTCGAAGTGCTGGAAGACGGCGCCTCGGCGATCTACGGCTCCGACGCCATCGCCGGCGTGATCAACATCATCACCCGCCGTAATTTCGACGGCGCCGAAGTGCACGCCTACTACGGCGAGTACGAGGACGGCGGCGAAACCACCGAAGCCAGCCTCACGCTCGGCGGCAGCGGCGACAGGTGGTCGGCGGTGTTCACCGCCAGCTACTTCGAGCAGCAGGAAATCAGCTCCGGCTCGTGGCAGCAGTCGGCATACCCGACGCCGGGCACCGGCGTGCGCGGCGGCAGCTCGGGCATCCCGCAGGGCCGCTTCTTCTTCTGCGATCCCACGCGCCCGACCACCGGCGTCGGCGGGTGCGACGACGACACCGAGAACTGGTACGACATCACGCTCAACAACGGCACCACCACGCCGGTGTTCGATCCGAACAACCCCAACGGTGGCACCTACAACGCGTTCGACGGCAGCGACCGCTTCAACTTCGCGCCGTACAACCTGTTGCTCACGCCGCAGAAGCGCAAGTCGATCTTCGCCAGCGTCTATTACGACGTGACCGAAAACACCCGCTTGCACGTGAAGGGCCTGTACAACAACCGCACCTCGACCAACCAGGCGGCGCCGGAGCCGATCTTCGTCGGTCCGGGCGCAGGGACCGGCGGCATCGCCGACACCATCAGCATCCACGCCGACAACCCGTACAACCCGTTCGGCTACACGCTGGATGCGAATTCCAACTTCCTCGTGGCGACGCGTCGCCCGGTCGAAGTCGGGCCGCGCATCTTCAACCAGGACGTGGACACGGTGTACTTCAACACCGGCCTGGACGGCACGTTCACGCTCGGCACGCGCAGCTTCGGTTGGGACTTCAACTACGCCTACGCCGACAACAAGGCTACGCAGGAATTCCTCAACGGCTACAACGTCGCCAAGCTCAAGCTCGCGCTGGGCGATCCGGCGGTCTGCGCCCAGGTGGCCGGTTGCGTGCCGCTGGACATCTTCGGCGGCCAGGGCCGTCCGATGACGCAGGAGATGATCGACTACATCCGCACGCGCCAGATCGACTCCTCGCAGCAGAAGCTCGACCTGTACTCGGCGAACATCACCGGCGACATGTTCAACATCGGCGACCGCACCGCCGGTTTCGCGGCGGGCGTGGAGCATCGTCGTTACCGCGGCGACTTCAACCCCGATCCGCTGCGCCAGAGCGGCGAGTCGCAGGACTCCTTCGCCGCGCCGGTGTCGGCGTCGTACGACGTGGACGAGGTCTACGCGGAATTCAGCTTCCCGGTGCTGTCGACCCTGGACCTGAGCGCCGCCGTCCGCTACTCGGATTACTCGACCTTCGGCGGCACGACGACTGGCAAGGCCGGCTTCCGCTGGCAGCCCATCGAGGACCTGGTGATCCGCGGCACCTACTCGCAGGGCTTCCGCGCGCCGAACCTCGGCGAGCTGTACGGCCTCACGCAGTTCGGCGCCACGCTGGTCGATCCCTGCGGTTCCACCGGCAGCCCGGGCCCGTCGGACCCGTCGTTCGCCGCCGGCTGCGCCGCGCAGGGCGCACCGCCGAACTTCGAACAGGCCAACACGCAGATCACCACCTTCACCGGCGGTAATCCGGACCTGCAGCCGGAAGAGTCCGACAGCTACACCTTCGGCGTGGTGTATGCGCCCGGCTGGGCGACGGGTCAGGCCTGGTCTGATCGACTCGACTTCGAAGTGGGCTACTACCACCACAAGATCGACGACGCGATCCAGGCGCGCGACATCCAGGCGCTGCTCGAAACCTGCCTGCGCGAAGGCGGCGTGGGTTCGGTCAACTGCACGCCGTTCACGCGCGGCGCGGGCGGCAACCTCAACCCGCCGGAGAACTTCCTCGACAACCTCGGCCGCATCAAGACCGACGGCGTCGACTTCAAGGTGAACTGGGCCGGTCCGGAATGGAGCTGGGGCCGCCTGAGCGCATCGCTGCAGTCGACCTTCGTCAACGACTACGAGGCCGTCGACGTCGACGGAAACCGCTCGCAGCGCGAGGTGGGCGTCGAAGTCAACGACAGCGCGATCCCGGAATGGCAGACCAACCTCCAGACCAACTGGACGATGGGCGACTTCAACGTCGGCTGGACGGTGCGCTACATCTCCTCCGTCGAGGAGCTGTGCTCGAACGTGCCCGTCGACGAGGCGCCCGGCTGCATGGGCGGCGTGGAAACCAACACGCTCGGCTCCACGACGTACCACGACCTGCAGTTCAACTGGAACAACGCGCTGGTCGACAAGCTGAAGTTCACCGTCGGCGTGAACAACCTGTTCGGCAAGGAGCCGCCGGTGTGCCTGACCTGCTCGCTCAACGGTTACGACGCCGGTACGTACGACCTGCCGGGTTCGTTCTGGTACGTCAGCGCGGACTACCGCTTCTGATCGCCTGACCGATCCGCTGTAAAACACGAAACGGCCGATGGTTCGCCATCGGCCGTTTTCGTTCGGGTCTTTGCTTTTTGTAGCCCGGGTAAGTGGAACGGCACCCGGGAAAAGGCATCCATCACGTTCGCCCCGTGTGCGCTTCGCTTACCCGGGCTACAACGTTGGTGCTGCAGCGATCAGCGCAACGCCGAATCCGGAACGTGCAGGTCGATCGACAACGCCAGATGGTCCGACGACGCCGCAGGCCGCGCGCGTGCATTTGACGTCTTGAGCCCGTCGCCGACCAGGATGTGGTCGATCGCGCGCTGCGGGCGCCAGCTCGGGAAGGTGTGCACTTCGCCGTCGGGCGGCTGCAGGCGCGTGTTGCGGAACAGGGCGCGCATTTCGGGGCGATCGATGGAGCAGTTGAAATCGCCCATCAGCACGGCGTTGGGATGGTCGTGCAGCAGTTCGGCGATGAAACCCAGCTGCGCGGCGCGCGAATTCGCGCCGAGCGAGAGGTGCGCGACCGCGACCAGCAGCCCCTTGTCGCCGTCGCCGTACCGCGCGAGCAGGACACCGCGCCCGGCGATGCGGCCGGGCAGGGCGTGGTCGATGACTTCCTTCGGCTCCAGCCGGCTCAGCAGGCCGTTCGCACTGGAAGCCACGCCGCCGACGCGACGGTTCGGCTGGTGGCTCCAGTAATCGAAGCCGGCGCGCTGGGCGAGATAGTGCGTCTGGTTGGTGAAACCCGATCGCAGGCTGCCCGGATCGCTTTCGTTGAGGCCGACGATGTCGTGCTCGCCGGCCAGTTGCGCGATGGCGTCCAGGCTGCCGCGCTTGTTGCCGGCGGGCAGCACGTGGGACCAGCTTCGCGCGACGTAATCGTGGTAGCCGCGCGTGCTGGACCCCGCCTGGATGTTCGCGCTGAGCAGGCGGAGCCGGCGGGTGTCCATGCGATCGTCGCGTGTCCTTACTGGGCGCCGCCGGCCTTGGCAGCGCGCTCCTGCGCGATCAGGTGATCGGCGATGCGCAGTGTGTCCTCGAAGCCCTTGCCGGTGACCTTGTACTTGCCGTTGATCACCATCGTCGGGGTCGAATCCACTTCGCTGCGCGCGATGAACTGGCCGGCGCGCTTCATCTTCGCGTCGATGGCGAAGCTCGACATCGTGCTGGCGAACTGCTTCGGGTCGACGCCGTAGTTGCCGTAGAACGCGGCGATCTGCTCGTTGGTCGGCAGCGGCTGCACCGGCAGCGTGCGGTCGACGTGGATCGCGTTGAAGACCGCCTGGTGCGTCTTGTCGAGCACGCCCATCGTCTGCGCGGTGTAGAACGCCTTCGCGTACGGCTCCCAGTAGCCGCCGAACGGCGCGGCGAGCGCGACGAACTTCACGTCGGCCGGCTGCTTGGCCTTCCACGACTCGACCAGCGGTTCGAAGTGCGCGCAGTGGGGGCAGGTGTAGCCGAAGATCTCGGTCACTTCGATCTTGCCGCCGGTGGGCTCGAACGGCTGGCCGCCGGCGATTTCAACGTAGTCGGTGCCGGCGACCGGCGCCGGGCCCTGCGGCGGCGTGGCGGCCGAGGCGGGTGCCGCTGCCGGAGTGGCGGCGGCGTCGGCCGGGGCGGCGGTCGTGGCCGGCGCCGGGGCGGTTTCAGCCGGGGCGGCGGGCGCCGTCGGCGCTGCCGGGGCGGCCGTCTCGGCCGGAGCCGGGGCCTGCTTCGAGCAGGCGGACAGGACCAGCAGTCCGGTCAGGACCACGGCGAGATGGGGCAGACGCGAATTCATGCAGACAATCTCCGCAAAGGTCGGGAAAAGCGGGAGCCGGGCGGCGTCGGCCGAGCGGCGGGGCACAGGCAAGAATACCGGCCGGGCGGCGCCGGTGGCACTCGACTCAGCGCGTTTTGCCGTCGCGTTCACGCGCGATCAGCTGATCGGCGATGCGCAGCACGTCGTCGAAATCGTGCCCGATCACGCGGTAACGGCCGTTGATCACCAGCGTCGGCGTGCCTTCCACGCCGCTGCGGCGGATGAACTGCTCCGCCTTCGCCACGCGCGCGGCGACGTCGGCACCCTCAAAGGTCGCCATGAACTTCGCAGGGTCCACGCCGTAGCGCGCATAGAACGGGGCGATCTCGCCCGGCGTCGCGTTGCGCAGCGGCAGCGTGCCGTCCGTGTGCAGCGCCCGGAACATCGCGTCGTGGGTCTGGGCGACGACACCCAGCGCCTGCGCGGCGTAATAAGCCTGCGCGTAGGGCTGCCAGGAGCCGCCGAACGGCGCGGCCATCGGGATGAAATTCACCGTCTTCGCGTTCTTCTTCGCCCAGGCCGATACCGCCGGCTGGAAGTGCGCGCAATGCGGGCAGGTGTAGCCGAACACCTCGACGACCTCGACCTTCCCCTTCAGCGGCGCGAACGGGATGCCGCCTTCGATCACTTCGTAGTCCGTGCCCTCCACCGGCGCGGCCTGGGGCGTGGCCGCCATGGCGGCGACGGGGAGCAGCACGAGCAGGAGCAGCGAACGGAGCAGCAGGCGGCGGGTCATCGGCGTTCTCGAACGGGTGGGCCGGAAACTAGAACGCCGGCCGTGGAAGCACGGCCGGCGCTACAGACAACTCAATGGTTCCGCCTCCGACCATCGTCAGCGGCGGAAGTTCAACCGATCAGGAGCCGGTAGCCGGCTCGGCCGGCTTCTCCGCCGGGGCGGCCGGCGCCGCGGCCGGAGCCGTCGGAGCGGCAGCCGGAGCAGCGCCTGCCGGGGCAGCGGCGACGGCCACGTCGTCGCGGCTCGGGTGCAGACCCTGCAGGTAGCTCGACAGCGAGCCGATTTCTTCGTCGGTCAGCTGCTTGGCGACGGCGGCCATGATGTTGAACAGGTGCGCGTCGCGCTGCACCGTCGTGCCGGCGCGGTATTCCTCGAGGCGACGCTGCGTGTACGGCGCCTGCTGGCCGGCGATGTGCGGGTAGGCCGGGCCGGGGTTGCCGGCGCCATCGGGGCCGTGGCACGCCATGCACGCCGGGATGCCGCGCGCCTTGTCGCCCGAGCGGAACAGCTGCTGGCCGATCTCGAAGTACTTCTTGCCGGTGTTGGGGCCAGTGGCGACGGCGGTGTCGTCGGCGACGCCCGCGCCGGCCTTCTGCGTGGCGAAGTAGGCGCCGACATCGCGCGCGTCCTGGGCCGACAGCGCATCGGCGAACGGCTTCATCACAGCCGCCATGCCGGTGTTGCGCTCGCCGGTCTTGAACAGCGCGATCTGGTGCGCGATGTAGCGCTCGCTCTGGCCGGCCAGGCGCGGGTACTGCGGGTCGGTCGGGTTGCCGTCCAGGCCGTGGCAGGCGGCGCAGGTGCCCGCCTTGGTCGCACCGGCCTTCGCATCGCCCCACACCGTCTTTTCCGGCGCGGTGTTCAGCGGCGCCTGTTCGACCGGCGCGTTGTTCGGGACCGGGGTGACGGTGGTCTGGGCATAGGCAACGGCGGCGGCCGCGAATGCGACGATGCCGACAATGCCGAGGATGCGGGCTTGGCTCATGTAGCTGGGCTCCGAAACACAGATGAGGCGAACGCCGGGCGCACGCCGGAACCGCGGAATTATCGTCGGCGGTCCGGGGGCGGTCAACGCGCGCGACGTGCCGAAAGCGGCCGCAGTCCGCGGTTTGGCGGGATCGCGGGGCCCGTGCGCATGCCGATGTGCGTGCCGGGAGCGGGTTTCGCGCGTGCGCGTGCGATCCTTATGCCATGGCCAACCCCTTCGTCCGCGCCCGCTATCTGTTGTCGGCGCACAACCACAAGCAGCTTCCGCCCGACGGCGCCTTCGAGGTCGCCTTCGCCGGCCGCTCCAATGCGGGCAAGTCCAGCGCGCTCAATGCGCTGTGCCAGCAGAACGCGCTCGCCCGCGTCTCCAAGACGCCCGGCCGCACGCAGCAGCTGGTGTTCTTCGACATGACGCCGCCGGAGATCGAGCCGCCGCGCTACCTGGTCGACCTTCCCGGCTACGGCTACGCCAAGGTCCCGCAGGACCTGCAGGCGCACTGGCAGGCCTTCATCGACCAGTACTTCCGCACGCGTGAGGCACTCAAGGGGCTGGTGGTGGTGATGGACATCCGGCACCCGCTGAAGGACTACGACCGCCAGATGCTCGGCTACGCCGTTGAGCGCGGCCTGCCGGCGCACGCGCTGCTGACCAAGGCCGACAAGCTCGGGCGCGGGCAACAGTCGCAGGCGCTCCTCGCCGTGAGGAAGGAGTTGTTCAACGCGTTCGGCGACACGGTGAGCGTGCAGACGTTCTCGGGCGAGTCGAAGCAGGGTGTGGACGAGGCACGGGCGGTCGTGGCGGGGTGGCTGGGGCTGTAGCGTTTGCGTTTTGCGGCGGTGGGTAGCGTGCGGGCACTGCGTCAATAACAACCATGGCACCGTCATCCCGGCGAAGGCCGGGATCCAGACCCGTGACGTTTGGGCACTCTATCGGCGGTTCCCCACCCCGCCGTCATTCCAGTGAAAGCTGGCACCCATTTTGCTCCTGCTGCCCAACCCCCGGGTGCGCTTCGCTTACCCGGGCTACAAGAGCCATCGCCGTTGCGGTTGATCGTCATCCCGGCCTTCGCCGGGATGATGATCAAAGTGCTTCCTTGACGAGGGAGTGCCCGCGCGTCACGCGCCTGCATCCCGGCCGTCGCCGGGATGACGTGGTTCGGGCGCCCGGGCGCAGGAGGGCCCCAAAAACAAACCCCCGCCGACTCGCATCGGCGGGGGTCGCAAGCACCGCGGGAGGGCGGCTTAGAACTTGTAGTTCACGCCGACCAGGTAGGTGCGGCCCCACTCGATGTATTCCAGCGGACGATCCTTCGTGCCGGCATACGTCTGGTACGGCGAGTTGGTCAGGTTGCTCGCTTCGAACAGCAGCGTCAGGCCGGCCAGGCTGCTCGCCTCGCCGAAGCTGTAGCTGATCTGCGCGTCGAGCTGGTCTTCGCCCACGACGTAACGCAGCGTGCGGTTGCCATCGAAGTTGCCGATCTCGCCGATGAAGTCCGAACGCTTGCGCTGGCTCACGCGCGCCTCGAAGCCCGCGCGCTCGTAGTACGCGGTGAAGTTGTACACCTCGTCCGACAGACCCGGCAGGCTGATCGGATCGGTGCCCACGCTGCTCGCGCTTTCCGGGTCGAGGATCTCGATGTCGCTGTCGGTGAAGCTCGCGCTGGCGACGATGCCGAAGCCTTCCAGCGGCGCCCACAGCATGTCCAGCGGCAGCGACGCGCTCAGCTCGATGCCCTGCAGCTTGCCGCCCTGTCCGTTGTACGGCGCGGTGAAGTTGCCGATGGTCTGCGTCGGCGGCTCGTTCGGGCCCGGCACGTAATCGGCGACGAACGCCGAGAAGTCGTAGTTGTCGTTGGTCTGCGTGTAGATGTAGCTGCGCAGGTCCTTGTAGAAGTACGCCGCCGCGACATACGCCTTCGTGCCGAAGTACTTCTCGTACGAGATGTCGAACGCGTTGGCACGCCACGGATCCAGCTCGGGATTGCCGCCGCTCGCGCCCGGACGACCCGTGCTCGTATCCACGCCGAATTCCAGCGACGCACGCAGCTGGTCCACGCGCGGACGCGCCACCTGGCGGGCCAGCGCCACGCGCAGCGTCTGGTCGTGCGGGAACAGGAACGCCAGGTTCATGCTCGGCAGGTAGTCGGTGTAGGTCTTGCCGTTCTCGTACGGCTGCACTTCGCTGCCGGCCGGCTGGGTGGAATCCCAGAAGTTCGCGCGCGAGGACTGGTCCGCATGCTGGATCTGCACGCCGATGTTGCCGCGCACGCCCACCGAACCCCAATCGGTATCGATGTTGCCCTTGATGTAGCCGGTGGTGAGCTTCTCATCGACCGTCCATGCCTTCGGGATCAGGTAGGACAGGTTGTCCACCGGTTCGAAGCTCATGTAGCGCGACACCGCCGCCGGCACGTTCCACGCCGGGATGGAGCCCATGCCGGCGAAGCCCAGGTTCACCAGCCCGTACTGCAGGTCGCGACCGATGGCGGTGTCGCCCTGCGCGCCGAGCCGGATGTTGCCTTCGGGCTGCGTCTTCTGCTTTTCGCGGTCGGCGTAGTTCAGGCCGACGTCGATGTCGGACAGGAAGCCGCTAGCGAATGCCGGCGCCGGAATCGACGCGGCCAGCGTGTAGGTCTTCAGCTCGTCCTCGACGCGCGGCACCTTGCCGTAGCCGGAACCGTAGATGGTGTCGGTGAGGAACAGCGTTTCCGGGTTCGAATAGTCGCGACCCGGCACCAGCCACGAGAAGCCGTCGCTGTTGTATGCCAGCCCCAGCGTGTCGAGCTGGAGGCGCGGCACCTGCTGCGTGTTGTTCTCCAGCAGCAGTTCCTCGCGCTCGGCGCGCGACCAGCCGATGTCGGCCTTCATGCGCACGTCGCCGACGTTGAAGTCGTTGGCCCAGCCGAACGCGTCGATCTTGTCCTCGCGCTTGCGGTACATGCCGCGCACGAGCGGATAGACGTTCACCGCCGTGCCGCCGGTGAAGGAGCCGTTCCCGTTGACCTGCGGGTTGAGGAAGACCACGACCGGGTCGCCTTCGCCGCCGCCGTTGTAGCCCGACAGGTTCACTTCGAACTGGTTCGCCGTGTCTTCCTGGTCGGCCTTGGTGTGGAACAGGTCCAGGGTGCTCGTCCAGTTGTTCGACGGACGGTATTGCAGCGTCGCCATCACCGCGTCGCGCTCGATCTCACCGGTGCGGCGCAGCGCCTTGATGCCGTCGGCGAAGAACGTGCCTTCCGGCACGCCGTTGCGGAAACGGTCGCCATCCGGGCCGGTCGTCGCGCTCCACGGCTCGTACAGGCCGACCTGGTTCTCCTGGATCGGCAGCTCCGTGTGCGAGTAACCGATCGAGAACCCGAGCGTGCGGTCCATGAACTGGCCGATGTAGCTGGCGTTGATGCGATTGCCGTCGCCGTCGGCGTTGGCGGCGTCGCCCAGCGAATTGCGCTGGTAGCGGCCGCTTACCGCGACGATCGGCTTGTCGTAGTCGAGCGGGCGCACGGTGCGCATGTCGATCGTGCCCGACAGGCCCTGGCCGACGAGGCCGGCATCGGGCGTCTTGTACACGGTCACGCCGCTCATCAGCTCGGCGGGATACTGGTCGAACTCGACGCTGCGGTTGTCGCCGGTGGACACCATCTCGCGGCCGTTGAGCAGCGTGGTGGCGAAGTCCGGCGACAGGCCGCGCACGCTGATCACCTGCGCGCGACCGCCCACGCGCTGCGCGGACAGGCCGGGCAGGCGGGCGATGGATTCGGCGATGCTCACGTCGGGCAGCTTGCCGATGTCTTCGGCGGACACCGCTTCGACGATGGACGTCGACTCCTTCTTGGTGTCGATCGAGGTCTCGATGCCGGCGCGGATGCCGGTGACGACGACCGAATCGAGCGTCCTGGTTTCGTCGGTACGCGACGGCTCGCCTTCCGGTGCCTGCGTGGCCACCTGGGCCTGCGCGCCGGCGGCGAGCAGCATCGTTGCCGATGCGAGCGCCACGCTCAGCAGATTGCGCTTGAGTTGCATCTCCCCTCCCACTCAATCGATTCTGGCGAATCGGGTTCTAGTCGTTGTGTGTCGGCCCGCGTACGTCGCGACGGATGCCGCGCTCGCCGGGAGCCCGCGCCCGAGTCGGCAAAGAAAAACCGCTCAGGACGTAGCGGCGATGGTAGTTCGCCCCATCCCTGCACAAAGTTCTTTGCATACGTATTCATCGCCCGCCTGCCCGCATGAATCGGCATGCAAGCGTTTTCCCGGCGCACGGCGATGCGCCCGCGCGCATGCGCGGGCACACGTGGGGTCGCGCTGGTCCGTCAGCGGCCGAGCAGGAACTGCAGCGGCACCTCGAGGCGATCGCGCCAGGCGCGTTCGTTATGTTCGGCGCCGGGAAACTGGCGACTCATGAAATCGCGATCCTCGCGCCAGCCCGCATCGCGCAGGACGGCGTCCATGCGCTGCTGGTACGGCGCGTACGACGCGTCGAGCGTCGCGGTGCCGTGGTCGAAATAGAACCGGTGGCTGCGACGGGCCGGCAGGTGCGTCGCAAGGTAGTCGATGACGGCGCCGTCGTTCGCAGGCCAGTGCGTCGAAAGCCCGCCTGCCGCGCCGAACACGTCCGGGTACTCGCTCATCGCGTAGGCGGAGATCAGGCCGCCCATGCTCGCGCCCATCACCAGCGTGTCCCCGCGCGCGGGTTTCGTGCGGTACGTCGCGTCGATCGCAGGCTTCAGCTCTTCGACGATGAAGCGCAGGTAGCCGTCCGACGGCACGTAGGGGCGCTGTTCGGACGACGCGGCCTTCGCCGGCATGTATTCGTTGCCGCGCAACGGCGTGTTCGAGATCGCCACGACGATCGCCTCGCGCACGCGGTGCGCCTGGATCAGCTTCGTCATCGTGCCGTCCACGTCCCAGTCGATGCCGGTGAACGACATCGACGGATCGAACAGGTTCTGCCCGTCGTGCATGTAGAGCACGGGATAGCGACGCGTGGGGTGTGTCGCGTACGACGGCGGCAGCCACACGTCGATCGTGCGCGCCGGCACGTGCGCGGACGGCACGTCCTGGTAGCTGTCGACGCGACCGGTCGCGTCCAGCGCCGGCGCATGCACCGCATATGCCCAACGCAGGAACACCGGCAGCATCCGCGCCCACGCCACCTGTTCATGCTTGCCACCGGGCAGCAGGTAGAGCGACGCATCGGCGCGCGTGGCCTTGGCGCCGTAATCGTCGTTGATGCTGTAACCGAGCTGGCGCAGGCCCTTCATGCCGCCGGCATCCGCGTTCCAGCCGACGAGCATGTCGCGCGCATCGTCCACCGCGTCGTCCACGCCGTCGCCGTCGCGATCGGCCGCTTCCTCCGCGGTTCCCACCGCGAAGAACCAGCGTGCACCGTTGCGCGGCTCGCTCGCATCGACCATGTGCTGCGCCATGCGCGTGCGCTGCATGCTCGCGTTGTCGGTCGTGTCCGATGCGGGCCAGAACGAGGGCGAAAACGCGCCGACGCGTCCGAACACTTCCGGATACTGCCAGCCCAGGTTGAACGCGTTCAGCCCGCCGAGCGACCACCCGAGGATCGCGCGCGCGTCGGGCGTGGTGCGCGTGCGGTAGCGTGCGTCGATCGCGGGCACGAGCGTGCGCACCAGCCATTCGGAATACGCGTGCGCGTTCGTGCCGATGCCGCCGAAGCGCGTCTTCGCGACGAGGTTCGTGCCGGCCTTGCGATCGGACAGACCGTACGCGCCCATGCGATCGGGCGGCATGTCGATGGCGACGACGATCGGCGCGCGGATCTCACCGGCGACGATGAGCTTCTGCAGGGTTTCGCGAAGCTGCACCGCCTGCCGATCCTGTCCGTCGTTGACGTACAGCACGGGATAACGGCGCGTCCCGGCGGCGTAATCCGGCGGCAGGTAGACGGTGGTTTTCATGCCGTCCGGCGCGAATGGCGTCGCGTCGAGCGCGAATGCTTCGACGACCACCTCGCCCGTCACCGGCTCGGGCGAGAGCGGTTCAAGCGCGATCGCCGCCTGCGCGATCGCGAGCAGTCCCGCCAGGCAGGCCAGGCGAAGGCCGCTGCGGATGCGTTGTGTCGTCATGCGGCGGTCTCCCGTGCCAGCGCGTTCGTCGTCGGATGCGCGCGCTGCACGAGGCTCAACCCAGCCGCGCGTAGAACACGCCGCGCGGCGGCAACTCGAGCGTGTTCTCGTGCAGCTCGCCGGCGCGTAGGCCATGGTCCGTGAGCGGCACGGCACTCCGCAGTGCCGTTGGTAGGGGCCACTTCCGAGGGGTCGCCGACAGGTTGAACACGACCAGCATCGATTCGCTGGCATCGCGACGCGTGAACGCCAGCACCGGCTCGTCCGCATCGAGGAACGCGATCTCGCCCGACACCAGCGCCGGATGCGACTTGCGCCAGCGCAGCAGGTGGCGCACGCCGTTGAGCACCGAATCGGCGCGCGCATCCTGCGTGGCGACGCTCAGTTCGCCGTGTTCGGGCGGCACTGGCAGCCAGGGACGCGCGGCGCTGAAGCCGCCGTTCGCCTCGCCATTCCACGGCATCGGCGTGCGGCATCCGTCGCGGCCCTTGAAGGTCGGCCAGAACGTGATGCCGTAGGGATCCTGCAGCGATTCGAACGGCACGTCGGCTTCGGTCAGCCCGAGTTCTTCGCCCTGGTAGAGGCACACCGAACCGCGCAGCGAGCACACCAGCGCGACCAGTTGCTGCGCCAGCGCGGCGTCGTACGCGGCGCCGGGGTTCCAGCGCGTCACCGCGCGCTGCACGTCGTGGTTGGAAATCGCCCAGCACGGCCAGCCGTCGCGCATCTTCGCTTCGAGGTTCTCGACCGTGCCGCGGATGTACGCGGCGCTGGAATCGTCGGTCAGCAGCTCGAAGCTGTAGCCCATGTGCAGGCGGCGTTCGTTGACGTACTCGGCCATGGTGGCGAGCGAGTCTTCCGACGAGATTTCGCCCAGCGTGGTCGCACCCGGATAGCGATCGAGCAGCGCGCGCAGTTCCTCGAGGAACGGGATGTTCTCCGGCTGCGTGTTGTTGTACCAGTGGTACTGGAACGCGTACGGGTTGTCCGGGCTGAACCCACGGCCGGTGCGCAATTCCAGCGGTTTGGCCGGGTTGTCGCGCAGCTGCGTGTCGTGGAAGCAGAAGTTGATCGCGTCCAGGCGCAGGCCGTCGACGCCGCGGTCGAGCCAGAACTTCACGTTGTCCAGCGTCGCCTGCTGCACTGCCGGATTGTGGAAATTCAGGTCCGGCTGCGAAGCGAGGAAGTTGTGCAGGAAATACTGCTGCCGGCGCGGTTCCCACTGCCATGCGACGCCGCCGAAGAGCGACATCCAGTTGTTCGGCGGCGTGCCGTCGGGCTTCGCGTCGGCCCACACGTACCAGTCGGCCTTCGGGTTGTCGCGGCTTTCGCGACTCTCCTTGAACCACGCGTGCTCGATCGAGGTGTGGCTGAGCACCTGGTCGATCATCACGCGGATGCCGAGCGAATGCGCCTTCGTGAGCAGGCGGTCGAAGTCGTCGAGCGTGCCGAACAGCGGGTCGACGTCGCGGTAATCGGCGATGTCGTAGCCGAAATCGGCCATCGGCGACTTGAAGAAGGGCGAGATCCAGATTGCGTCCACGCCGAGGCTGGCGACGTAGTCCAGCCGCGCCTCGATGCCCGGCAGGTCGCCCACGCCGTCGCCGTTGGTGTCCAGGAAGCTGCGCGGGTAGATCTGGTAGATCACCGCGCCGCGCCACCAGTTCGTTCCTTCCGCGTTGCCCACTGCCGCCATCTGCCTTCCGTCCCCGACGCTGCCCTGCGTGTGTCTACCGTGTCGTCCATGCCGAACCGGACGCGCGCCCCGGGCGCGCGATGGCGTGCACTATTCCACGGTGCGTCCCCGTCGCGCACCGCCCGGAACGGATGCAGGCCATGAATACGTATGCAGCCCGAACCCCCGTCGCCCCCGCCGACTACCATGGGCCATCGAGTTGGGGACGTTGCATGAATCAAGCCCGCCCGGCGCCGTCGATGCGCCGCTCGCCACGCCTGTTGCTCGCCATCGCGCTCGTCCTGGCCGCCGGTTCCGTGCCGGCCGGGAACGCGTTCGCCGGCGATGCGGCATGGCGCGATGCGATCGCGTGGCAGGGCGCGACGGCCCGCATGCAGTCCGACGGCGCAGGTTGGCGCCTGCAGCGCAAGGACGGCGCCGTGGTCGCGATCCCCGCGCAGCCGATGCGCACGCAGACCGCGAGCCCGATGTTCGATGGCCTGTTCGCGCTGGCGCAGGCGGAACTGACGAAGGCGCAGGTCGAGTCGATCTCCGACAACGCCTACGACCGCGGCAAACCGATTCCCTGCGCGTGCTTCGAAACCGGCGAGAAGTGGCGCTACGTGTGGACGCGCGACCTCGCGTTCGCGGCCGACCTCGCGCTGGCGAAACTGCGTCCGGAGCGCACGCGCAACGCGCTGCGCTTCAAGCTGTCCGACCTGCGCGCGGGCGGGCCGCAGGGCACGTTCGTCGTGCAGGACACCGGCTCCGGCGGTAGCTGGCCGATCAGCAGCGACCGCGTGGTGTGGTTCCTCGCCGCGCGCGGGCTGGTGGATGCGGCGCCAAACGATGCCGATGCGAAGCGCTTCAACGAAGAAGTGTGGACGGCGCTTACCGACACGCTCGCGCAGGATCGCGAGTTCGTCTTCGATGCGAACATGGGCCTGTATCGCGGCGAAACCTCGTTCCTCGACTGGCGCGAACAGTCGTATCCGACGTGGACGGCCGACGACGTCGCGTTCATCGCGCAATCGTTCGCGCTGTCGACCAACGTGCTCCACTACGAGGCGCTGCGCCTGGCCGAACGCATGGCGCGCGAGCGCGGCGACGCGCGCTCCGACGGCTACGCGCAGCAGGCGAAAGCGCTTGCCGCGCAGATCGACCGGCGCTTCTGGCGCGAGGATCGCGGGCTGTACATGAGCTACATCGGCACCGCGGCGCATCCGGCGGCGTTCGAGGCGTACGACCTGCTCGGCCTCTCGCTGCTGATCGACAGCGGTGTCGCGCCGGACGCGCGTGCGCGCCGCGCGCTGGCGAACTATCCGATGCTCGATTCGGGCAGTCCCGTGATCTGGCCGCAGCAGCCGGGTATCGCGATCTACCACAACCGCGCGATCTGGCCGTTCGTGAGCGCGTATTCGCTGCGCGCCGCGCGCAAGCTCGACGACGCGCGCAGGATCGAGCGCGAAGTGCGTTCGATCCTGCGCGGCGCCGCGCTCGCGGGTTCGAACATGGAGAACTACGAACTCCTCACGCAGGCGGTGCACGTCGACGAAGGCGCGCTGAGCGGGCCGGTCGTCAACTCGCCGCGGCAGCTGTGGTCGGTGGCGGGCGCTTTGCAGATGGTCATGGAAGGCGTATTCGGGCTGGAGCCGGATGGTTCGCTCGCACCGAAGCTTCCCGCGTCGCTCGTACCGATGTTGTTCGGCGAGCGCGACCGGATCGCGCTGCACACGGCGGATCGCGACATCGTGCTGGTGCGACCGTCGACCATCGAAGGCGATCTGCTCGTCGCCGGCGACGTAACGCGCGAGGGTACGCGCGAAACCGTCACGCTCGTCGCCAGGCGCAGCGCGGCGAAGGAGACCACCGCTGCGCTCGACGCGGCCGCGTTCGCTCCGCCGTCGCCGGCCGCGCCGAGTCCGGTTCGGGACGCGAAGGCCTGGCGCATCGACCTTCCCGCGCAGCATCGGCTCTACGTCGACGGCGCACTGCATGACGACGCCTCACCGAACGCGCGCACGGTGCGCCTCGCAAAGCGCGATGGCCGTCAATGCGTGTCCACGACGCGCGTGGAGAACGGCATCGAATCGCTGCATTCGCAGACGCGTTGCGTGGGCGACGAGATCGTCGTGAATGGCGAATGGCCGCGCTCGTGGCGCGCGCCGAAGGCCGGCCGATACGCCTTCAGTGTCGAGTTCACCAACACGCACGGCCCGATCAACACCGGCATCACCGCGGCGGTGAAGACGCTGGTCGCGCAGTGCGACGGCGTCGCCGAGCAGCGCGGCACGCTCGTGATGCCGCACGGCGCGGCGATGCAGCGATCGAGCGAGGTCGTGATCGACGTGCCGGGCGGCGCGAGCTGCCGCTTCGCGATCCACGACGGCATCAACATGTCGTACCTCACCCACAATGCCCGTTATACCGGCGGCGTCGGCGGCATCGACGGTCCGATCAACGATGCGACCCTCGGCGCGCTGCACGGCGTGGCGGTGGGTGCCGCCCAACAGGAGTCCGCGCGATGAGCACGAAACCGCAGCTGTCGTTCTGGCAGATCTGGAACATGTGCTTCGGGTTCCTCGGCATCCAGTTCGGCTTCGCGCTGCAGAACGCCAACGTCAGCCGCATCTTCCAGACGCTCGGCGCGAGCATGGACGACATCCCGGTGCTGTGGATCGCCGCGCCGCTCACGGGCCTGATCGTGCAGCCCATCGTGGGCTACATGTCGGACCGCACGTGGACGCCGCTGGGACGTCGCCGACCGTACTTCCTCGTCGGCGCGGTGCTGGCGACGCTGGCGCTGTTCTTCATGCCGAACTCGCCGACGCTGTGGATCGCCGCCGGCCTGCTGTGGGTGCTGGACGCGTCGATCAACATTTCGATGGAGCCGTTCCGCGCCTTCGTCGG
This sequence comes from Lysobacter auxotrophicus, assembly GCF_027924565.1. Lineage (NCBI taxonomy): Bacteria > Pseudomonadati > Pseudomonadota > Gammaproteobacteria > Lysobacterales > Lysobacteraceae > Lysobacter > Lysobacter auxotrophicus. Next base: position 3,908,106 of record NZ_AP027041.1, on the reverse strand, counting down.
CGACCAGTTGCCGACGTCGCAGCGCGCGAGCGGCTACGCGATGCAGAGCTTCTTCATCGGCGTGGGCTCGGTGATCGCGAGCCTGTTGCCGTGGATGCTCGCGAAAGCGGGCGTCGGGAATACCGCCGGCCCGGGCGAAGTGCCGGACACGGTGCGGTACGCGTTCTACTTCGGCGGCGCGGTGCTGCTGCTCGCCGTGGGCTGGACGGTGCTGCGCACGCGCGAGTACCCGCCGGAGACGCTGCGCGCGCACGACACTGCCGCGCGCGAACCGGCGACGGAACTCGACGCAGCCCGCGCCCGCCTCAATGGCGCCGTATGGCTGCTCGCCGGCGTGGTCGGCGCGCTGGCGGTGTGGCGATTCGCGCTCGACAAGCAGCTGTACATCCTCGCGGGCCTGCTCGCCGGCTACGGCGCCGCGCTGCTGCTGGCCAGCGGCATGCGTCGCGATCGCGCGCTCGCGCAGATCGTCGGCGACCTGCACGGCATGCCCGCGGTGATGCGCAAGCTCGCGGTCGTGCAGTTCTTCTCGTGGTTCGCGCTGTTCGCGATGTGGATCTACACCACGGCTGCGGTCACGCAGGTGCATTTCGGCAGCACGGATACGTCATCGGCCGCGTACAACGAAGGCGCGAACTGGGTCGGCGTGCTGTTCGCGGCGTACAACGGATTCGCCGCGCTCGCGGCGATCGCGATTCCGTGGATGGTGCGGCGCCTGGGCCTGCGCGTGAGCCACCTGGTGAACGTCACGCTTGGCGGCGTCGGCCTGCTGTCGTTCCTGGTGATCCGCGACCCCCAGTGGTTGCTGCTGTCGATGGTCGGCGTCGGTTTCGCGTGGGCCTCGATCCTGTCGCTCCCCTACGCGTTGCTGTCCGACAGCGTGCCCGCGGCGAAGATGGGCGTGTTCATGGGCATCTTCAATTTCTTCATCGTCATCCCGCAGCTGGTGGCGGCGAGCCTGCTCGGCTTCCTGCTCAAGCATTTCTTCGCCGGCGCGCCGATCCACGCGCTCACCATCGGCGGCATCAGCCTGATCGTCGCCGGCCTGTGCGTGCTGCGCGTGCAGGACGCGTCCGTCGACGGCCGGCGCGTCGCCGCTGCGGCGGCGACCGGTCATTGAGGAGTTTCGAATGCGCCTGAACGTGTCCTTCCGCCGCCATGCCCTGACGCTCGCGCTCGCGACGTCCATTCCATTCGCGCACGCCGCGCAGGCGCCCGACTACTACGGAACGCTCGAGCCGTTCGCGAAAGAGGCCGTGTACTTCGTCGTGACCGACCGCTTCGTCAACGGCGATCCGTCGAACGACCAGCGCGAACAGGGCGGGCCGGACGCCGCGACACGCACGTTCGACCGCCCCACGCCGGGCAGCGATGCGGGCGACAACATCGGTTATCTCGGCGGCGACTTCCAGGGCATCGTCGATCACCTCGACTACATCCGCGGCATGGGCTTCAGCGCGCTGTGGATCACGCCCATCGTCGACAATCCCGACGAGGCGTTCACCGGCGGCAAGCCCGCGCAGAAGGGCGGTTTCCTCACCGATGGCGGCAAGACCGGCTATCACGGCTACTGGGGCGTGAACTTCTACGAGCTCGACGAACACCTGCCGAGCAAGGGCCTGGATTTCAAGGCGCTCGCCGATGCCGTGCACGGGCACGACATGAAGCTGGTGCTGGACATCGTGGGCAACCACGGCTCGCCGGCGTATTCGATGCCGAGGCCGCAACCGAAGTTCGGCCAGGTGTTCGACGGCGACGGCAAGCTCGTTGCCGATCACCAGAACCTCCCGCCGGGCAAGCTCGACCCGAAGAACAATCCGCTGCACCGGTTCTACAACACGTCCGGCGGCCTGGCGGAACTGTCGGATTTCAACGAGAACAACCCCGAGGTGATGGACTACCTCGCCGGCGCGTACGCGCAGTGGATCGGGCAGGGTGCGGACGCGTTCCGCATCGACACGATCGGCTGGCTGCCGCATCCGTTCTGGCACGAGTTCGTCGCGCGCATGCGCAAGCTGAAGCCGGGCATGTTCATGTTCGGCGAGGCGTTCGAGTACGACGCGAAGAAGATCGCCGAGCACACCTGGTCGCGCAACGCGAACGTGAGCGTGCTCGATTTCCCGCTGAAACAGGGGCTCGAGAAGGCCTTCGGCCACGAGCGCGCGGGCTTCGAGGTACTGGCCGACCGCCTGTTCCTCGACGGCGGGCCGTACGCGAATCCGTACGAACTGGCGACGTTCTACGACAACCACGACATGGCGCGGCTCGACGCGACCGACGAAGGCTTCATCGACGCGCACAACTGGCTGTTCACCGCGCGCGGCATTCCGGTGGTCTATTACGGTTCGGAAGTCGGGTTCATGCGCGGCAAGCCGGAGCACGACGGCAACCGCAACTACTTCGGCGCCGAGCGCATCGCGAGCGCGCCGTCGAGCGCGATCCACCGCAACCTGTCGCGCATCGCGCACGTGCGTGCGGCGTCGCCCGCGTTGCAGCGCGGCTTGCAGGCGAACGTCGAACTGAAGGGCGAGCGCGCCGCGTTCTACCGCGTGTACCAGCACGAAGGCGTCTCGCAGACCGCGCTGGTGCTGCTCAACAAGGGCGATGCGCCGGCGGCATTCGACGTGAAGCAGTGGCTGCAGCCGGGCACGTGGCGCGCGGCGGTTGGCGGTGGCGGGAAGACGGTGCGCGCCGGCGGTTCGCTGAAGACGACGGTGCCTGCGCACGGCGTCGAGGTGTTCCTGCTCGACGCACCCGTGACGCAGCCGCAGCTGCGGGCGGAACTGGATCGGCTGATGAAGGTGAAGCGGCCGCAGTAGCGCGGCCGCTCAGGCGCCGCTGGACTTTCTCACCACCAGCGATGCCGACAGCGTGATGCTCTGCGTCTGCTCGCCGGCGATCTGCCGCAGCAGCGTTTCGACCAGCAGCTCGCCGGCGCGCTTGGTGTCCTGGAACACCGTGGTCAGCGGCGGGCTGGTGAAGCGCGCCATCGGCAGGTCGTCGAAGCCGACCACGGCGATGTCTTCCGGCACGCGCAGGCCGGCGTCGGCCAGCGCGCGCATCGCACCGACGGCGATGAGGTCGCTCGCCGCGAAGACGGCATCGAACGCACCGCCGCGCGCCAGCAGTTCGCGTGCCGCGGCGTAGCCGTCTTCCTCGGAGCTTTCGGCATCGACCTGGAGGATGGCCTCCATCGCGCCGCCGACTTCGCGCAACGCGGCGTCGCAGCCGCGGAAGCGGTCGAAGAATTCCGGGCAATGGCTCGACGCACCGCCGAGGAAGGCGATGCGTCGACGGCCGAGGCCGACGAGGTGTTCGCCGGCGATGCGTCCGCCGTTGAAGTTGTCGCAGCCGATCGACAGGCCCGGCTGGTCGGGCAGTACCGCGCCCCAGCGCACGAAGCGCGTGCCCTGTGCGACGAGTTTCTCCAGCTTGCCCTGGTAGGCGAGGTAGTCGCCGTAGCCCAGCAGGATCAGGCCATCGGCCTTCATGCTGTCCTCGTAGTCGGCATGCCAGTCGTCGGATAGCTGCTGGAACGAGATCAGCAGGTCCTGCCCCTCGCGCGCGCAGGCGCGGGTGATCGAGCCGACCATCGACAGGAAGAACGGGTTGATGTGCGACTCGTCCGGCGTCGGGTCCTCGAACAACAGCAGCGCCAGCGTGCCCGACCGCTGCGTGCGCAGGCTGGAGGCGTGCCGGTCGACCTTGTAGTTGAGCTCGCGAACGGCGTCCTCGACGCGGCGGCGGGTCTCGGCATTGACCAGCGGACTGCCGCGCAGCACGCGCGACACCGTGGCCTGCGACACGCCCGCGCGATGGGCGATGTCGAGCGAGGTGATCTTGGTCTTCTTGCTGCGGCCGATGTAGTGCACTTGCGACATGTTCGCAGTATGTAAGCCCTTGACCGCAAAGGCTTGCGGCAGTGCGGCATGCGGCGTTGCGCGTGCGGGTCGATCCGGCCTGCGGTGGTACGCGCGCCGCTCATGCACGGGGAGGTCCGGCTTGCGGCGAGCGACCGAACCGATTCGTCCATCCGACCGGGGCGACGCCGCCCCTGCGTGAGGGTCGTGCATTCCGGATTACTGCGTTGCACCGCCGTGGATGGGGTCATTCACGCCGCCTCGCTACACTGGCGTGATCGCCGCCACAGTCCGGGACGTCGTCCCACTGCAGCCAAGGCTCCATCAACGAGGTGTGTGTGTCGGGTCCCAGCCAGGTCAAGGATGTTCCCATCGAGGGTCGGGCCCAGCTCGTCGAATTCCTCAGCTCCGGTATCCGGGCGCGCGAGGACTGGCGCATCGGTACCGAGCACGAGAAGTTCGGTTTCCGAACCGACGACCTGCGCCCGCCGACCTTCGACGGCGACCGCGGCATCGAGGCGTTGCTCAAGGGCCTGACCCGTTTCGGCTGGACGCCGGTGACCGAACACGACCGCGTCATCGCCCTCACGCGGGACCAGGCGTCGGTATCGTTGGAACCGGCAGGGCAGCTGGAACTGTCCGGCGCGCCGCTGGAAAACCTGCATCAGACCTGTTCGGAAACCAACAGCCACCTGCGCGAAGTGCGCACCATCGCCGAGCCGATGGGGCTGGGCTTCCTCGGCGTCGGCTTCCAGCCCAAGTGGCGGCGCGACGAAATGCCGTGGATGCCCAAGGGCCGCTACAAGATCATGCGCGAGTACATGCCGAAGGTCGGCTCGCTCGGCCTGGACATGATGACGCGCACCTGCACGGTGCAGGTCAACCTGGACGTCGGCTCCGAGGCCGACATGGTCAAGAAGTTCCGCGTCTCGCTTGCGCTGCAGCCGGTGGCGACGGCGATGTTCGCCGATTCGCCGTTCCTGGAAGGCAAGCCCAACGGCTACCTCAGCTACCGCTCGCACATCTGGACCGATACCGACGCCGGCCGCACGGGGCTGCTCGATTTCGTGTTCGAGGACGGCTTCGGCTACGAGCGCTACGTCGATTACCTGCTCGACGTGCCGATGTATTTCGTCTACCGCGACGGACAGTACATCGATGCGTCGGGGCAGTCGTTCCGCGACTACCTCGACGGCCGGCTGCCGGCGTATCCGGGCCACCGCCCGGTGCTGCGCGACTGGGCCGACCACAGCACGACCGCGTTCCCGGAAGTGCGCCTGAAGAAATACCTGGAAATGCGCGGCGCCGACTCCGGCCCGTGGAACCGCATCTGCGCGCTGCCGGCGTTCTGGGTCGGCCTGCTGTACGACGACGCCGCGCTGGATGCGGCGTGGGACCTGGTGAAGGACTTCACGCTCGAAGAACGCCACGCCCTTCGCGACGGCGTGCCGAAGCACGCGTTGAAGCTGCCGTTCCGCAACGGCACGGTGCAGGATCTCGCGCGCAAGGCGTTGGAGATTTCCGCGCACGGGCTGCGTCGTCGCGCGCGGTTGAACGCGAACGGGGCGGACGAATCGGTGTTCCTGGAACCGATGATGGAGTTCGCCGAAGCGGGCATCACGCCGGCCGAACGCAAGCTCGACCTCTACCACGGTGCGTGGCAGGGCGACATCGATCGCGTGTTCCGCGAATTCGCGTACTGAGCGAGGCGTTTGTCGTCCTTACGCTGCATGCGCGGCGGAAAGCGGGCCGATGGTAGCCCTTCTCCCGCGCGCGGGAGAAGGTGCCGGCAGGCGGATGAGGGCGCTCCGGGATTGGTGAGCGATCACGCGTGATCCCGAGTGCGGCCTTTCGGCCTTACCCGGGCTACAAAGGCCGCAGATGGTACGCGCACCCTGCGTTTGTAGCCCGTATAAGCGGAGCGCATCCGGGGTGAAGGCACCATCACGGCTTCCCCCGGGCTACAAAAGCCGCAGATGGTTACGCACACCTGCGTTTGTAGCCCGGATAAGCGAAGCGCATCCGGGATGGAGCGCGCGCGCTTGGCCACGAGGCAGCGCCGCGTCAGCCGCCTGCCTCACCCGGTGTTCTGGATCCCCGCCGAAATGCCGTTCACCGTCGCCACCAACGCCTGGTACAACGCATCGTCCGGGCGGTCGGCCGCGCGCCAGCGTGCGAGCAGGTCGACCTGCAGCAGGCTGATCGGGTCGACGTACGGATTGCGCAGACGGATCGACTGGCGCAGGCGGTAGTCGCCTTCCAGCAGTTCGTCGCTGCCCTTGATCGCCAGCACCGCCGCGCGCGTGCGTTCGAATTCCGCCGCGATGCCCGGATGGAAACGCTCGTGCAGTTCGCCCGCCAGAAGCGAGTAGCGCTCGAAGATGCCCGGCTCCGACTTGGCCAGCATCATTTCCAGGTCGTCGATCAGGGTGCCGAAGAATGGCCAGTCGCGTGCCATTTCCGCCAGCGTGTCGCGCCCGTGCGTGTCGAGCGCGCGTTGCAGCGCGGTGCCGACGCCGTACCACGCGGTGAGTCCGGCGCGATTCTGCGACCACGCGAACACCCACGGGATCGCCCGCAACGATCCGACGTCGCCGGTGCCGGCGCGCTTGCTCGGCCGCGAGCCGATGCGAAGTCGTTCGATCACGTCGATCGGCGTCGCCGCGCGGAAATACGCGGGAAAGTCCGGGTTCTCGTGCACCAGCGCGCGGTAGTGCGCACGCGCGTCGCCGGCGAGTTCCGTCGCGATCGCGCGCCACTGTTCCTCGCGCGGTTCCGGCGCGCGCGGGCGCAAGGTCGCGCGCAGCACGGCGCCGGTTGCCTGTTCGAGATTGCGCAGCGCGATGGCGCGGATGCCGTATTTGCGATGGATCACCTCGCCCTGTTCGGTCAGGCGCAGGTAGCCGTCGACCGAGCCGCGCGGCGCGGCGATCACCGCACGCTCGGTCTTGCCGCCGCCGCGGCTGATCGAACCGCCGCGGCCATGGAAGAACGCAATGCGCACGCCGCTGTCGCGCGCCAGTTCGGTCAGCGCGATCTGCGTGCGTTGCAGCGCCCAGCGCGAGGCGAGCATGCCGCCGTCCTTCGCGCTGTCGGAGTAACCCAGCATCACGACCTGCCGGTTGCCGCGCGCGGCCAGGTGCGCGCGATATACCGGGTCGTCGAACAGCGCGCGCAGCGTGTCGCTTGCGGCATCGAGATCGTCGACGGTTTCGAACAACGGCGCGACGTCCAGCGGCACGCGGCCGTCGCCGTCGATGCATCCGGCCACGCGCGCCAGCGCGAGCACGGCGAGCGCGTCGGCGGCGCTGCGGCTCATGCTCACGATGTACGGGCCGAAGGCCTGCGCGCCGTAGCGCGGGCGAAGGCGCGCGGCCGCGCGGAACACGTCCAGCGTCGGGCGCGCGGTGCCGTTGCCGACGCCGCGCACCGGCTCGCTGCCGTCGAGCAGGCGATGCAGCCGCTCGGCGCGTTCCTCGCGCGAACGCGATTCCCACTGCGCATCGCCGAGCACGTCGGCAAGCGCCGCGTCGTGCGTCGCCGAGTCCTGTCGCAGGTCCAGGCTCGCCAGGTGGAACCCGAAGCATTCCGCGCGACGACGCAGGCGACGCACCGCGTGTCCGCCGCCGTGCTCGCCCTGGTGCGCGCGCAGGCTGTCCTCGATCATGCGGATGTCGGCGAGGAACGCGGCCGCGTCCGGGTAGCCGTTGACGTGGTCGTCCGCCGTCGCACGCAGCCGCGCGCCGATCAGCGCGAGCAGGTTGCGATACGGCATGTCGGCGTGGCGCGGCTTCAGCGCGGCGGCGGCCTTGGGCAGCAGGTAGCGGTATTCCTCGATGCGCGCGGTCACGGCGTCGGCCACGCCGATGCGCTCCAGCGACTGGCTCAGCAATTCGCCCAGTGCGGCGACTTCCTGCCGGTACGCGCGCAGCACCAGCGCGCGCTGGCCGGCGAGCGTCGCGGCGATGGTGTCGGCGCCGACGTTCGGATTGCCGTCCATGTCGCCGCCGACCCAGGTGCCGAAGCCGATCACGGTCGGCATCGGCACGTGTTCGCCGTAGGTCTCGCGCAGCGCGTCCTCGAACAGTTCGTAGAACACCGGCAGCACGCGGTACAGCACGTCCGACAGATAGAAGCCGACGTGCTCGAACTCGTCGGCGACGCTTGGCTTCACCGGCGGCGTCTCGGCGGTCTGCCAGCTCGCGGTGAGCGCAAGGCGCATGCGTTCCAGGTCGGCGCGATGTTCGTACGGCGTGCGCGTGCGGTCGATGTCGTCGATGAGGCAGGTGACGATCTGGCGCTCCTTTTCCAGCAGCGCGCGGCGCACGGCCTCGGTCGGATGCGCGGTGAACACCGGTTCGATGCGGAGCCGCTGCAGCAGGCCGACCACCTCGTCCAGGCTCACGCCCTGCGCGGCGAGGGTGGCGAGCACGTCGCGCAGTCCGCCCGGCTGGCGACTCGCGCCCTGGCGTTCGTAATCGCGGCGGCGGCGGATGCGGTGCACGCGCTCGGCGACGTTCACCGCCTGGAAGTAGGTGGCGAAGGCGCGCACCAGGTCGCCGGCGTGTTCGAGTTCGACGCCGGCCAGCGCGTCGGCCAGTTCGGCCACCGGCGCGTTCGATTCGCGACGACGGATCGCCGCGCGCCGCAGGTTCTCCACCTCGGCGAGGAACTGCGGCCCGCGCTGTTCGGCGAGGATGTCGCCGACCAGCGCGCCGACGGTTTTCACGTCCTCGCGGAGCAGGGCGTCGTGCGGCGCGAAATCGACGACGCGCAGGGGATCGTTGGCGGACTCGGCGGGCGGGTTCTGGCGGGTCATCCGCCGAGCCTACCGCACTGCAACATGAGGCGGCGCGACGGTTGCGGCTGCAACGGTCGGCTCGCGCCGCCTGCACGGAGTCAGGGCAGGGCGACTGACCGTCGAATCGCGCTCCCGACGTTCTGATTCCTGATCACCCCAGCGCCGGAGTGCGCCATGACGACGCGGTTCCGCCTGTTCGGCCTCGCCCTTGCCTGCCTTGCCCTGACGGCCTGCCCCACGGCGCCCAAGGAGAACACCGCGCAGGAGAGCAATGCGCCGCCGCTGTTCGACACCTTCGGCGAGCAGCATCGCGACATCGCCTCGAAGGTTCCCGAAGCGCAGCGCTATTTCGACCAGGGCCTGCGGCTGGCGTACGGCTTCAACCACGAGGCCGCCGGGCGCGCGTTCGCCGAGGCCGAACGGCTCGATCCGACCTGCGCGATGTGTGCGTGGGGCCAGGCGCTGGTGCTCGGGCCGAACATCAACCTGCCGATGTCGCCGGACCTCGCCGCCGATGCCACCACGCTCGCGCTGCGCGCGCAGCAGCTGTCGAAACACGCGACGCCCGCCGACCAGGCGCTGATCGCCGCGCTGGTCAAGCGTTACGAAACACCGGCGCCGGCCGATCGCGCTCCGCTCGACAAGGCCTACGCGCAGGCGATGGCCGATGCGCACCGCCAGTTCCCGGACGACGACGACATCGCCGCGCTGTACGCCGAATCGCTGATGGACCTGACGCCGTGGGCGTACTGGAACGCGCAGGGCCAGCCGACGCAGTACACCGACACGCTGCTGGCGACGCTGGAGGGCGTGCTCAAGCGCAACCCGCGCCATATCGGCGCCGTGCATTACTACATCCACGCGGTGGAAGCCTCGCACCAGCCCGAGCGCGCCGAGCCGTATGCCGATCGCCTCGCGTCGCTCGCGCCGGGTTCGGGCCACCTGGTGCACATGCCGGCGCACGTCTACATCCGCGTGGGCCGCTATCACGACGCGACGCTGAGCAATCTCGCCGCGAGCACCGCCGACAAGGCGTTCCTCGCCGTGTGCCGCGGCAGCAATGGCGCGTATCCCCTGGGCTACGTGCCGCACAACTGGCACTTCGCGGCGATGACCGCCGCGCTGCACGGCTCGCGCACGCTGGCGATCGAAGCCGCCGAGCAGACCGCGCGGCGCGTCGACGCGAACCAGCTGGAGGCGATGCCCTTCATGCAGCAGTTCCTCGTCGCGCCGCTGTTCGCGCGCGTGCGCTTCGGCGAATGGCAGCAGATCCTCGCCGAGGACGCGCCGCCGTCGGACGTGCCGTTCCCGAAGGCGATCTGGCATTTCGCGCGCGGCATGGCGCTGGTGCGTACCGACAAGCCGGCCGACGCGAAGAAGGAGCTCAAGGCGCTGCAGGCCATCGCGTCCGATCCCGCGCTGGAGAAGGTCGTGCTGTTCGACATCAACCGCGCCGACCGCGTGCTCGACGTCGCCCAGCACATGCTCGCCGGCGAGATCGCGCTGGCCACGAAGCAAACCTCGTCCGGCATCGCCTCGCTGCAGAAGGCCGTGGCCGCCGAGGACCTGCTCAACTACAACGAGCCGCCCGACTGGCCGCTGCCGGTGCGCCCGTTCCTCGGCGCGGCGTTGCTCGATGCAGGACGCGCGAAGGAAGCCGTGGCCGTCTACGAGGAAGACCTGCGCCGCTTCCCGCGCAACGGCTGGTCGCTGTACGGCCTGGCGCAGGCGCAGCGCAAGCTCAAGCTGAAGGACGCCGCCGTCGAAACCGAACGCCGCCAGGCCGCCGCATGGCAATGGGCCGACGTGAAGCTGGTGGCGTCGCGGTTCTGACGGAGCGTGGGGCCTGCGAGGCGTAGGGCGGCAGGCCCGGAGCGGGGTAAATGCGGGACGGCGGGTTCGATCTCCCTGTTCATCTAACCGCCGCCGCCGTTCTTGTCACCGCTGACACAAACCGGCAACCGCAAACAACATCGCGTGGGCAGGATCGAGGGTGAGTCGTGGACCCATGTGTCCCGTTGCCGCCATCGGAGATCCCCCGATGGCGGCATTTTTCTGTCCGACGCGCGGAGCCCGGGAACCGGGACAATTCGTTCACGGTCTGCCTACACTCGCAAACGCCCTTCCGTTCGTGGTGGCATGGATCTGCAGTCCCTCCTGCTCGTCGTCGACGACGACCCCGACCTCCGCCGGCTCATCTCCGGCTTCCTGACCGAACACGGCTACCGCGTGGAAACGGCCGAAGATGCCGTGCAGATGCGCCGCGTGCTGGACGAGCAGCGACCGGACCTGGTGATCCTGGACGTGATGATGCCCGGCGAGGACGGCCTGAGCGCCGCGCGCCGGCTGACGAGCGAGCGCGGGCCGGCGCTGATCATGCTCAGCGCGCTGGGCACCGATACCGATCGCATCATCGGGCTAGAGATCGGCGCCGATGATTACCTCGCCAAGCCGTGCAATCCGCGCGAACTGCTCGCGCGCGTGCGCGCCGTGCTGCGCCGCCGGCAGCTCGCGGCCGATGCGGCCAGCGGCCATATGTACGAATTCGCCGGCTGGCACCTGGACGTGATCCGCCGCGCGCTGCGCGATCCGGGCGGCACGTACATCAACTTGTCCGACGGCGAGTTCTCGCTGCTGCGGACCTTCGTCGAACACCCGCAGCGCGTGCTCAGCCGCGACCAGTTGCTCGACTGCGCGCGCGGCCGCGACAGCGAGGTGTTCGATCGCGCGATCGACAGCCAGATCAGCCGCCTGCGCCGCAAGATCAACGAGCGCGGCCACACCGAACTGATCCGCACCGTGCGCAACGAGGGCTACATGCTGTTGCCGACGGTCACGCGCCTGTGAACACGCGCGGCCTGCCGATCTTCGCGCGCACCTTCCTGGTGCTGCTGGCGGCGCTCGCCGTCGCGTACGGCATCGGCATCGCGCTGCTCGCGTTGCGCGAACCGCCGCCGGCGGTGCGGTTGTCGGAAGTCGTCGCGCTGCTGTCCACGCGCATGCCGTCGGGCAATCCGCTGCTGGCGGTGAGCGAATCGGACGAGGCGCCGCAGCCGGAGCACGGCTTCCTCAGCCCGCCGCCGCTGCGCACGCTGCTGGCGCAATGGCTGGACGTGCCCGAAGACCGCGTGCGCTTCTTCGTCGCGGGGCCGAACATGCTGCCGCCGTTCCGGCGCATCGTCGTGGCGCCGGGCGTGCCGCTGGCGCGTGCGGACGCGATGGATCCCGCGGTGCTGGTCGACTTCATCGTGCCGCCGGCCGCCGCGCAGGCGCCGGTGCTCCCGGAGCCTGCGCGCGTCGAGCCGTCGCGCCAACGCCAGGCGGTACGCGTGGGCGAACCGCAGCGCGTCGGCGGTCCGCCGATCGTGCACGACCGCGGCTGGCGCGCCGACTCGCATCTGCCGTTCGCGTTCGTCGCCGCGTTGCGCCAGCCGGACGGGCGTTGGCGTCGCGTGGAACGCATGGACCACGGCGTCGGCATCGGCCGCGCGTTCGCGATGATGTTCGCGATGGGCCTGGTCGCGCTGCTGCCGCTGGCGTGGTGGTTCTCGAGCGCGCTCGCCGGGCCGATCCGCCGCTTCGCCGCGGCCGCCGACCACATGGGCCAGGACGCGCACGCGCCGCCGGTACCGCTGGAAGGGCCGGCGGAAATCCAGCGCGCGGCGGCGTCGTTCAACGCGATGCAGGCGCGCATCAACCGGCTCGTGCGCGAACGCACGCAGATGGTCGCCGCCATCGCGCACGACCTGCGCACGCCGCTGGCGCGGTTGTCGTTCCGACTGGACGGCCTGCCCGCCGAGGCGCGCGAGAAGGCGACCGCCGACATCGCCGAGATGTCGCAGATGATCGAGGCGGCGCTGGAGTTCATCCGCGAGCAGCACCGCGAGCGCGTGCGCGAGCGGCTCGACCTGCGCCTGCTGGTGGAAAGCGTGGTCGACGAGCAGGCCGACATGGGCCACGCGGTGGCGCTCGCGCCGGGCGCGTCGGCACCGCTGCGCGGCGACCCGCTTGCGTTGCGGCGCATGGTCGCCAACCTGGTCGACAACGCGATCAAGTACGGTCGCGCGGCGCGCCTGTCGCTGCATCCGGAGGCCGACGGCTACCGCCTGTGCATCGACGACGACGGTCCCGGCGTGGACATGACCCGGAGCGAGCAGCTGTTCATGCCGTTCGTGCGCGGGGAGAGTTCGCGCAACCGCGAAACCGGCGGCATCGGCCTGGGTCTGGCGACGGCGCGCGGCGTCGTGCTCGCGCACGGCGGCGACATCGCCCTGGCGAACCGCGACGAAGGCGGACTGCGGGTCACGGTGACGCTGCCGCATGAGGTGGGGTGAGGCGGTCGTGACGCGCCGCGCGCGACGCGGCCGATGGTCCTGAACGATTCAGCAAACGCCGCATCGCTTCACGTCTGGCGCGCCCGTCCGGGCGTATTCTCGAATCGCCGTCACCGTGGGAGCCGGCCATGAAACGATTCGCCATTCTCCTCGCCTTCTCGCTGCTGGCCGGGTGCGCCACCACGCCGGCCGTATTCACCGATTACGACCCGGGCGTGAACTTCGGCCAGTACCAGACGTATCGCTGGGCGCAGCGGCCGGAAGGCTTCTCTCCGTTGCAGACGCAGCGCCTGGTCGCCGCCATCGACGCCAAGCTGCGCGAACGCGGCTGGACGCAGTCGACCAACGCGCAGGTCACGCTGTCGGGCAGCATCGTCACCGAGCGCCGCATCCGCGTGGACACCTGGAACAACGCCCCGATGTGGGGCGGCTGGGGTTGGGGCGGGTGCTGCTGGGGCCCGGGCTGGGGCGCGTGGGGCGGCTGGAACACCTCCACCACCGTGCGCGACTACACCTACGGCACGCTCGTGCTCGACATGTTCGACGCGCAGACGCAGCGGCCGCTGTGGCGCGGCATCGCGATGGGTACCGTGCCCGATTCGCCGATCGCCCAGACCAACGCGATGCAGTCCAGCGTCGATCGCATCTTCGCGCAGTTCCCGCCGACCTCCGCGGAGGCGTCGATGCCCTGATGCCCTGACGCAAACAGGTAACGCGACGCGAAAAACGGGAGCCCGGGGGGCTCCCGTTCTTGTTTTGGCTTTTGTAGCCCGGGTAAGCGCAGCGCACCGGGGGCCATCACGCTCGCCCCGGGTGCGCTTCGCTTACCCGGGCTACCAAAACACGATGCCTTCCGTATACTCCACCCCAGTACCCGAGCGGGCGGCTGCCGTGCCCCATTCCCCCGAAGAAAAGAAGCGCGTCCAGGCCCGCATCCGCCGCATCAAGGGGCAGGCCGACGCACTCGAGCGCGCGCTGGACGCCGGCGCCGACTGCGGCGCCGTGCTGCAGCAGATCGCGGCGATCCGCGGCGCGGTGAACGGCCTGATGTCCGAAGTGCTCGAAGCGCACATCCGCGAGGAATTCGGCCAGGCCGCCACCTCCGCCGAGCAGCGCGACGCGCGCGTCGCCGAACTCGCGAGCCTAGTCCGCTCGTACCTCAAGTAATCGTCCTTCGCCCCACCTCATCGTCCAGGAGTCGCCCATGAAATCCCGTGCCGCCGTCGCTTTCGCCGCAGGGCAGCCCTTGCAGATCGTCGAGATCGACGTCGCGCCGCCCAAGGCCGGCGAGGTGCTGGTGAAGATCACCCACACCGGCGTGTGCCACACCGACGCGTTCACGCTCAGCGGCGACGATCCGGAAGGTCTGTTCCCGTGCGTGCTGGGCCATGAAGGCGCGGGCGTCGTGGTCGAAGTGGGCGAGGGCGTCACCAGCGTGAAGCCGGGCGACCACGTCATCCCGCTGTACACCGCCGAGTGCGGGCAGTGCCTGTTCTGCAAGTCCGGCAAGACCAACCTGTGCGTCGCCGTGCGCGCGACGCAGGGCAAGGGCGTGATGCCCGACGGCACCACGCGCTTCTCGTATGAAGGCCAGCCGCTGTACCACTACATGGGCTGCTCGACCTTCAGCGAATACACCGTCGTGGCCGAAGTCTCGCTGGCGAAGATCAACCCCGAGGCCAACCACGAGCACGTCTGCCTGCTCGGCTGCGGCGTCACCACCGGCATCGGCGCGGTACACAACACGGCGAAGGTGCAGGAAGGCGACAGCGTCGCGGTGTTCGGCCTGGGCGGCATCGGGCTGGCGGTGATCCAGGGCGCGCGCCAGGCGAAGGCCGGCCGCATCATCGCCATCGATACCAATCCGTCGAAGTTCGAACTCGCGCGCAGCATGGGTGCGACCGACTGCGTGAACCCGAAGGACCACGACAAGCCGATCCAGAACGTGATCGTCGAGATGACCGGCTGGGGCGTGGACCACTCGTTCGAATGCATCGGCAACGTCAACGTCATGCGCGCCGCGCTGGAATGCGCGCATCGCGGCTGGGGCCAGTCGGTGATCATCGGCGTGGCCGGCGCGGGGCAGGAAATCAGCACGCGTCCGTTCCAACTGGTCACGGGGCGCAAGTGGATGGGCACGGCGTTCGGCGGCGTGAAGGGCCGCACCCAGCTGCCCGGCATGGTCGAGGACGCGATGCGCGGCGACATCGAACTGGCGCCGTTCGTGACGCACACGATGCCGCTGGACGAGATCAACGAAGCCTTCGACCTGATGCACGAGGGCAAGTCGATCCGTAGCGTGATTCACTATTGAGCCGTGATTCGTGAAGTGTGATTCGGGGAAGCCGTGATTGGTGATTCGTGATTGGTGATTCGTGATTCGAAAGAGCGCGGTCCCACCTAACGGCGTGAAATCATCCCGATTCCCGATTCCCGAGCCATAAAACCCCGAACCCCGGAACCACCATGGATCGCATCGAACACCGCGCCTGCTTTGGCGGCTGGCAGCACGTTTACCGGCATCACGCGAAGTCGCTCGACTGCGAGACGACCTTCGGCGTGTACCTGCCGCCGCAGGCCGAACAGCGTTCGTGTCCGGTCCTGTACTGGCTCAGCGGGCTGACCTGCACCGAGCAGAACTTCATCACCAAGGCCGGTGCGCAGCGGTACGCCGCCGAGCATGGCGTGATTCTCGTCGCGCCGGACACGAGCCCGCGTGGCGCCGGCGTCGCGGATGCGGAAGGCTACGACCTGGGCATCGGCGCGGGTTTCTACGTCGATGCGACGCAGGCGCCGTGGTCGAAGCACTACCGCATGTACGACTACGTGTCGCGCGAGTTGCCGGACCTGATCGAAGCGCAGTTCCCGGCGACGAAGGCGCGCGCGATCAGCGGGCATTCGATGGGCGGACACGGTGCGCTGATCGTCGCGCTGAAGAACCCGGGGCGCTATCGCAGCGTCTCGGCGTTCTCGCCGATCGTCGCCCCGACGCAGGTTCCGTGGGGCCAGAAGGCCTTCGCCGCGTACCTGGGCGAAGACCGCGAGGCGTGGAAGGCGTGGGACGCAACGGCGTTGATCGCCTCGGCGTCGGAGCGTTTGCCGCTGCTCGTCGACCAGGGCGAGGCGGATGAATTCCTCGCGACGCAGCTGCAGCCGCAGCGCCTGCGCGAAGCCTGCGAAGCGGCGGGGCACCCGCTTGAGGTGCGCATGCAGCCCGGCTACGACCACAGCTATTACTTCATCGCGAGCTTCATCGGCGAACACATCGCGCACCACGCGAAGGCGCTCAAGGCGTAACGCTAGGCTAGGGTGAAATCGGTATAGGCGAACCGCGCATCGCGCAGCACGGTGTCGCCTTCGCGCATCGCGAGCGGCGCGTCGAACATCGGTCCGTCGTGCACCAGCGTGTGGAACTCGCCGTTCTCGCCGCACGGATCGCAACCGGGCGGCAGTTCGGCAAGCAACGCCGCGTCGAATGCGCGACCGGCGAAACGCGCGTCCAGTTGCTGCGTATCGATGCAGCACAGTCGCGCACGCAGGCCGCCGTCATGCATCTCGCGCGCGAGCTGTGCGGTGTCGCGGCCGAACAGCGGGGTGTCGATGCGCCAGCCGAGCGCTGCGCACGTCGCCTCGCGCCAGGCGCGCACATCGGCCAGCAGCAGGTCGCCGAACGCGATGGTGTCCAGCGCCGGCCAGCGCTCGCGCGCCTGCGCAAGCGCGGCGGCGAACGCCGCCTCGTACGTCGCGTTGTCGCACTGCGCGGGAATGCGCGCTTCGATCAACGGAAGGTGGGTGGCGTTGGCCTGCGCGTGGAGGACATCGCGCCGGATGCCCTGCATCGACACGCGCTCGAACTCGTCGGTGACCGTGGTCAGCAGCGCGACGACCTCATCGCCGCGCTGGCGCATGACGTGGAGCGTCCACGCGGTGTCCTTCCCGCCGCTCCACGACAGCAACCGCGGGCTCATGCCGCGGTGACGTCCCTCAGTTCCCACGCACTGCCTGCCAGCCAGCGAAGGCGCTGGCGCAGGATCTCGCCCCCGATGCGCGTGGTCGCGACCAGGTCGATATGCAGGTCGTCCTGCGCGCCCTGCACGACGGCGCCCGGATCGGTTTCGCCGAGCGCCGGATCGACCGCATCGGGATCGTCCTGCTTCGCCTTCCACTGTTCGAAAAGGGACGCCTCGCGCAGCGCGGCCTGCAGCTGTTCGGCAAAGCCGTCCGGGCTGACCGCGGTGAAGGACAGCGACGGGTCGCCGCCACGCGCGCGCTGCGCGTCGGGAAGGCGGATGTAGTAACGCGTGGCCATCGTGGGTCTCCTGTTTTGGAGACGCAGTTTAAGGAGGTGAAGGTCCGCGAGACGTGACGGGACGACCGGCTCGACGCGTCACGCCGTGAACTTCTGCCCTTCCGCCGCGAAGCCGACCACGACCGCGCCCTTGCCGACGTTCACCATGCCGGTGAGGCTCATGACGCTTTCGAACAGCTCGACGTTGTTCGACGCGCACGCATCGCGCAGGCGTTCGTAACCGGGCAGCGCGCGCAGGCCTTCCAGTTCGCCGCCGTAGCTCAGGCACATCGTCGGCGTGAGCAGTTCGTTGCGTTCGACGCGTTGCGAGACGTGCTCGAACAGCTTCTGCACCGCCGGATCGAAACCCTTGATCTTCGCCACCGGCCCGGTTTCGCCGCGGTTGGCGTGCAGGATCGGCTTGATGTCCAGCGCGCTGCCGAGCGCGGCGCTGAGGAAGCCGACGCTGCGATCGCCCTTGGCACGTGCGCGGTTGCGCAGGTAGTAGAGATCGGGCGGCACCATGTAGCCCTGCGTGTGCAGCGCGAGGTGCTCCAGGCGCGCGCGGATCTTCGGCGCGCCTTCGCCCGCGGCGCGCAGGCGGATCGCCTCGACCGCGGTCACGCCCTGCGCGGCGAAAAGGTTCTGCGTGTCCACCACGCGCAGCGCGAATGGCGTCGAGTTGCCGGCCGCGGCGCGCACGGGCTTGTAGTCGTTGAGGATCGCGAAACTCGCCTGCTGCGCGTTGTCGAAGATCGGGCTGCGCGTCTTCGTGATGGTCATGCAGAAGACGTAGTCGTAATCGATCACCAGCCGTTGCAGGAACAGGTCCTGGATCTGCTGGACCGTGTACGGCATGGTCTGCGCCTCGTGGCCGCGCTCGGCGACGTGGGCGTGCAGGAACTCCAGCGTGGCCTGTTCGTCGCGATGGTCGGCGAGCACCGCGTCGCCGATGCGCACGGTGATCGGCAGCACGGAGACTTCGTGCTGCTCGAGGTAGTGCAAAGGCAGGTCGCAGGCGGAATCGACGACGAGTCCGATGCGCATGGTTCCCCTCCCGGAAAGAGCGCTGGCTTTCGAAGTGTGACGGCCAGCATACCTTGTCCGAGACGGAAGTCCGTGCGGCGGCGCCGCATGACGCTGCGCGTCAGCGTCGGCGTTGCAATCCGACCGGGAGCTCGCTCAGCCGGCGCATTTCCTCGTCCTGCAGCAGCGCCGGATCGCGCAACGCGGCCAGGGCGAAGTCGAACGCGTCGTTCCCCCAGAACAGCTCGCCGCCGACCGCCAACGTGGGCACGCCGTAGACGCCGGCGGCGATGGCGGCATCGGTGTTCGCGCGCAGGGCGGCCTTGGTGGTGTCGGCATCGAGCGCGTCGGCGGGGACGTCAAGTGCGGCCATCAGCGGCACCAGCGCCTCGACGCTGTCGCCGGGGCGGCCGTGGTTCCAGATCCAGTCGAAGACCGAATCGACCGCTTCGGGCGTGTCGCCGGCGGCGATGCTCAGCCGCAGCGACGGCAGGGGATTGAACGGATGCGCCGGCGGGAACCGCAGCGGCACGCCGGCCTGGCGCGCGAGCCACAGCACGTGGCGATAGGTGAATTCGCGCTTGCCGGGGATTTCGGCGGGGCCTTTCTGCCCGCGCGCATCGAGCACCGCGGCGAACACGATCGGCACCAGCCGCACGGGCGTTCCCGCCGCTTCGCACTCATGCAGCAGCGGTTTCAGCCGCTGCCACTGCAGGTACGAGAACGGCGAGATGAAGTCGAAGTACCAGGTCAGCGGCGCATCCATGCAGGTCTCCTCAGTGCCATGCGCCCAGGATCAGCCCGTACAGGCAGAACTGGGCGATGTGGTAGCCGGCGTCGATCATCCACAGCTTCAGGCTGCGCTGGGCGAAGGCGTAATTGATGCCGAAGCTCATCGCCACGAAGAACAGCCCGACCACGAAGCCCGCGCCGAAGCCGTCGGCGGCCGAGGCGGTGGGCGGCAGGAAGTTGGCGAACATCACCGCCGCCAGCAGGCTGCACACGAAGGCGGTCGCGAAGATGCGCTTGGGATGCGGCGGCGTGGCATCCGGATCGATGCCGGCTTCGCGGCACCAGGCGCGCTTGAACAGCGGGCCGTACCAGATGCCGCCCAGGACGAACGACGAAACGGCGGCGGCGATCGCGGCGACCCAGTTGAAGTCGACGTGCGGGAGGGGCGGCATGGGCGGTGTCCTGTGCGAAGCGGGCGCGCGGTCGGCCCGAGGCGGTCAGGATAAGCCGGCGTCGGAGTGCGGGCGAAGGTCCTGTTCTTTCCCTTCTCCCCTCGGGAGAAGGTGCCCGCAGGGCGGATGAGGGGTAACGGAGGGTCAACGTCAAACCGGCAGTGCGGTGATGCACCAGGTTTTGGGAGGTCGACCCTCCGTTACCCCTCACCCCAACCCCTCTCCCGTTGGGAGAGGGGCTAAAGCATCGGCCTCTCCAAGCGAAGAGGCTTCAAAACATCACCGGCCCAAGGCCGGATACGCCCGCGGCATGCCGCCGTCCGCGGCCGGCGCGGCGGTCTTGAGGTAACGGTCGCGAAGCTCCGTCTGGCGGCTGCGCATCTGGATCGCGCGACCGTCCATCCACACCTGCAGCGCGACGGCGTTCACTTCCAGCGGATCGCCGCTCCACATCACCAGGTCGGCGCGCTTGCCCGGCGCGATGGTGCCGAGCCGGTCCGACACGCCGAACGCTTCGGCCGGCACGCGCGTCAGGCCGGCGAGGCCGTCTTCCCACGGCAGGCCGCTGGCGACGGCGTTGCCGGCGAGCTGGCGGATCTTGCGCGCGTTGTGCGAGGCGTCGCCCGACTGGGTGAAGCCGACCTGCACGCCCGCCGCACGCAGACGCGCGGCGTTTTCCATGGTCGAGCCGATCTGGTCGAAGTCCATCGGCAGGTTGCCCAGCGGATCGACGAACACCGGCACCTTCGCCGACGCGAGCATCGGCGCCACGCGCCAGGCCTCGGCGCCGCCGGCGATGGCGACGCGCACGTTGTGGCGCTGCGACCAGCGCAGCAGCTGGCGGATGTCCGCGGCGCGGTGCACCTCCACCACGACGCGACCGCCGCCGCCCAGATACCTGGCGAGCGTGGCGCGTCCGGCCGGCGTCAGCAGCGCGACGTTGGCGTCGGGGGGAATGCGCCCGCGCGCCTCGTCGATCAGCTGGTCCAGGATCATCCATTGCGCCGCGCGCGACTTGCCCGTGAGCCCGGCCGCGTCGCCGCCGATGCGCAGGAACAGCTCGCGCGGCCCGATGGGGTCGGCGCTGCCGTCCAGGCGCACCACGCCGCCCTGGCCGGCGACGATCGAACCGCCCGTCGCGGTGCCGGCGCCGAGCAGCGTCCAGCCGATGCCTTCGATGCGCGTGACCGGGATCAGGATCGACTCCGGGTTGTACGCAAGCGTGACGTCGAACTCCGGACGCACCGTCATCTGCTTGGTGTCGGCGCCCAGCGCGAGCGTGGCGTCGACCGTGTCCTCTTCGCCCGAGACTTCCTCCAGGCCGATTTCGGTGATGCCGCCGAACAGCGTCGGCGTGACCGGACGGCCCTGCGCGTCGATCACCTGCGCGCCCGCCGGCGCGGACAGCGCGGTGCCGACGGCGCGGATCGTGCCGCCCGAGACCAGCACGTCGGCGCTCTTCAACGTGCCCTGCGCGCCGGCGGTATGCACGGTGGCGTTGCGGATCAGCAACTCCTGCGCGCCGGCGCCCATCGACGCCAGCAGCAGGCCAATCAGCAGGAAGCTGCGGCCGGTGTCGCGGAAATACGACCAGCGCGCGTCGCGATCGCAGCAGGCGATCTCGAACGTGTCGGTGGGGCGGTTATGCCGCGAACGGCGGAACTCGATGAAGCGCCTCATTCCACACCTCCTGCGCTCGTGCCGGCGGCAGCGTCCTGGCCGAGCATGAAATCCGACAGCGGGCGGCGCGAGCGGTCGTTGCGATCGAACACGCGCGCGCCGTCGACGTACACCTGCTCGGCGTGCGCGTAGACGCTGAAGGGATTGCCGTTCCACACCACGACATCGCCCATCTTGCCGGGCTCCAGCGTGCCGGTCTGCGCCTCGATGCCCAGCGCCTTGGCGGCGTTCTGGGTCATCCAGCGGATCGCGCGCTCCGGCGGGATGTCCATGCCGGCGAGTTTCGCGTGCGCCATCACCTTCGCCGCCTCCTGGTTGAGGCGCTGGATGCCTTCGGCCGAATCCGAATGCACGATCGCGCAGCTGTTGGGCGGGCGATCGACGATGGCGATGTTTTCCTGGATGCCGTCGAAGGCCTCCATCTTGAAGCCCCACCAGTCGGCCCACAGCGCGCCGCAGACGTTCTCGGCGGCGAGGCGGTCGGCCAGCTTGTAGGCCTCCACGCCGTGGTGGAACGCGGCGACCTTGAAGCCGAATTCACGGGCCAGGTCGAGCATCACCGCCATCTCGTCGGCGCGGTAGCAGTGGATGTGCACCAGGATGTCGCCGTTGATCGCGCCGGCCAGCGTGTCCAGCTTGAGGTCGCGCTTGCCGCCGGTGTCCTTGTCGCTTTCGCCGGCGTCGTTGGCCGACTGCCACCAGCGGCGCTTCTTCTCCGGCTCGTCCTTCTTCTTGCCGCCGTTCTTGGTGAGGTATTCGCTGGCGTCGATGAACGCCGCGCGGTAGCCGGCGACGTTGCCCATGCGCGTGGCCGGGCCGCTCTTGCCGCCGTAGACGCGCTTGGGGTTCTCGCCGCAGGCCATCTTCAGGCCCCACGGCGCGCCGGGGAACTTCATGCCCTGGTAGGTCGTGGCGGCGACGTTCTTGAGCGTCACGCCGCGGCCGCCGATGAGGTTCGCGCTGCCGGGCAGCACCTGCATCGAGGTGATGCCACCGGCGAGCGCCGCAGCGAAGCCCGGATCCTGCGGCCACACCGAATGTTCGGCCCAGACGTTGGGCGTGACCGGCGCGGTCATCTCGTTGCCGTCGCTGTGCGCGGTGACGCCGGGCGTCGGGTACACGCCCAGGTGCGAGTGCACGTCGATCAGGCCCGGCGTCACCCACTTGCCGGCGCCGTCCACGCGCGTGGCGCCCGCGGGCGCCTGCAGGCCCGGGCCGACGGCGACGACCCTGCCGTCCTGCAGCAGGACGTCGGCGCCTTCCAGCCGCTGGCCGGTGCCGGTGAGCACGGTCGCGCCGGAGATCAGCACCGGCGCGGCGGCGATGCGCTGGTAGGTGCTGGGATACGGGTCTTCGGTGAAACGGGAGCGGGCCGGCGACTTCGCCGACGTGTTGGCCTGCGATTCGGGCGGCGCGGCGTGCGCGGCGCCCATCGCCAGCGCCGCGATCAGCGCGGCGGCGAGTGGTCGAAGCATGGAGGTCCCCGGGAAAGTGCGGCTCACAACCTTCGCACCGTAGCCGTGCCGGCGACGCCCTGCCAACCCTGACGATGGTCATGGGCGGCGTGACACAATGCCCGATTAGGCGCCATACGTCGGCGTCTTGCGGCACACACAACTACAAGAGGAGCAAACCCCTGATGAAAGACAAGGAACAGATCGTCGACAACTGGCTGCCGCGCTACACCGGCGTGCCGCTGGACCAGTTCGGCGAACACATCCTGCTGACCAACTTCGGCGGCTACGTGAGCATCTTCTCGCGCATGACCGGCGCGCCAGTGGTCGGCCTGGACCGCCCGATGCCCAGCTGCACGCACGACGGCATCACGATGATCAACTTCGGCATGGGCAGCCCGAACGCGGCGACCATCATGGACCTGCTCAGCGCCGTCTCGCCGAAGGCCGTGCTGTTCCTGGGCAAGTGCGGCGGCCTCAAGCGCAAGAACCAGCTGGGCGATCTCATCCTGCCGATCGCGGCGATCCGCGGCGAAGGCACCAGCGACGACTACCTGCCGCCGCAGGTGCCGGCGCTGCCGGCGTTCGCGCTGCAACGTGCGGTGTCGACGATGATCCGCGACCTCGCGCTCGACTACTGGACCGGCACCGTCTACACGACCAACCGTCGCGTGTGGGAACACGACGAAGCCTTCAAGGAACGCCTGCGCGCAATGCGCTGCATGGCCATCGACATGGAAACCGCGACGATCTTCGCCGCCGGCTTCGCCAACCGCATTCCGTGCGGCGCGCTGCTGCTGGTGTCGGACCAGCCGATGATCCCCGAAGGCGTGAAGACCGAAGCGTCGGACGCGCGCGTCAGCGCCGATTACGTCGACAACCACATCAACGTCGGCATCGAGGCGCTCAAGCTCATCCGTCGCAACGGCAAGTCGGTGCGGCACCTGCGCTTCGACGAATGATGCAGCACGCGTCATGCCTCGCAACGAACGAAGGCCGGCAATCGCCGGCCTTCGCATTCGTACGGCATGTCACGGGTATTTCAGTCGCAGACCATCTGCCATTCGTAGGTCTGCGTATCTTCGTCGAACACCTGTTGCGCGGCGCACGCCGGCGGCGGCGACTGCGCGTCGGTCGCGTCGGTGGTATCGAGCGACAGCTTCAAGGGAGTGACGCCGCAGAGTTTCGCCAGCGGCGGCATCGGGACGCCCGATGGCTGGCAGTACACGCGCGCTGGCGTGCAGACGAGGAAGCAGTCGTATTGCGCGAAGGCAAAGCCGGGAGCGAACAGGCCTGCCAGCGACATGGCGGCGAGGAGCAGCTGTTTCATGGGAGTTCCCTCGTGGGAGGTGGAGCGGGGATACGGAGGGTGTCGACCAGGGACGGGTTGGTCGGCGCGAGCGTAGCCGAGCCTCCGTAGGGCCGGCACGAAGGCCGCCGGTTCAGTCTTGTGCAGATCGCGTGATGATCCCGTGGAG
Source organism: Lysobacter auxotrophicus (assembly GCF_027924565.1). Classification (NCBI taxonomy): domain Bacteria; kingdom Pseudomonadati; phylum Pseudomonadota; class Gammaproteobacteria; order Lysobacterales; family Lysobacteraceae; genus Lysobacter; species Lysobacter auxotrophicus. The sequence goes on along the minus strand of NZ_AP027041.1, from coordinate 3,884,001 downwards.
CGCGTCCAGCGCCGGAAAACGGGGCGGGACCGTGGCGGCACGGGCCCCAGGTCGCAGTGCCTGCGACCTCCCGCAGGCACACTGTCTTCCGTGAATCAAGGAGCATGCCCGGGGAGGGTTCCGACATGGAAAAGCTGATTTACCTGGCGCTCGGCGCCGTCCTGACCTGGGGGTTCTATTTCCTCCAGCGCCGCGTCGAACGACGCAGCGCGGTGGAGGCGATCGAACGCAACCAGAAGCTGCTCGACCTCAAGCAGGGGCTCGACGAATCCAACACCAACCTCGACGACCTGCGTCGCCTGGAACATCGCCTGATCGGCAAGGCCGAAACGGCGGCGCGCATCGCCGACAACTACTTCACCAAGGCCGAGGAAGTCGCGCGACAGAGCGACGATGCGGCCGTCACGCAGAACGACATGAACCAGCAGGCGCTGGAGGAATTCCGTCGTGCCGATGCGCGGCTGACGACCGTCGTCGCGCACCTGCGACGCCAGCTCGACGAGGAAACGCTTGCGGTCTTCGACGATGCGCATCGCAGCTGGCTGCAGTTCCGCGACCGGTATGCGCGCTTCGTTTCGCAGTCCTATGCCGGCGGCGCGATCCGCCCGCTGATCCACGCCGTTACGCTGGAGAGCATCACGCAGCTGTGGAGCAACGAGCTGGAAACCCAGCTGGGCGACGAATCGCTTTGATGCACGCAACGACAACCCACACCCGGGACGCACGATGACCACCACTGCGCACGAGCTCCTCACCTTCTGGCACCAGGCCGGCTACGAGCGCTGGTTCGCGCGCGACGACGCGTTCGACGCGCGCTGCGGCGATTTCGTCGATGCGCATTTCGCCGCCGCGCGGCGCGAACTCGACCATTGGATGGACACCGCCGACGGTGCGCTCGCGTTGTGCATCCTGCTCGACCAGATTCCGCGCAACGCCTTCCGCGGCACCGGGCATGCGTTCGCGACCGACCCGCTCGCGCGGCATTACGCGGCCCGCGCGATCGATCGCGGCGACGACCTGAAGGTCGAGCCGTCGCTGCGGCCGTTCTTCTACATGCCGTTCGAGCATTCCGAATCGATGGAGGACCAGGAGCGCTCGATCGCGCTCGCCTCCACGCTGCAGGGCGATACGGGGCGCGGGTATCTGGAGTACGCCCACAAGCATCGCGACGTCATCGCGCGCTTCGGCCGGTTCCCGCATCGCAATGCGATGCTCGGGCGCGAGTCGACGCCGGAGGAGCAGGCCTACCTCGACGCGGGCGGCGGCTTCTGAATCATCGGAAAAGAAAAACGCCGTAGCCGTGGACGCACGGGTCCGGGGAGCGGCTACGGCGTTCGGGAAACGTGCCGGCGTAGGGCCGATGACGTCAGCCTAAGCGCCGCCCGTGCACGTTTGCGGTGGTGCGCGATGAACCGTGGCGTGGATGCGGCGAGGCGAGCGCGCCGCCGCATCCAGCCGGCGGCATCAGTACTTCGGGATGCCCGAATCGAAATCCGCCCACGCGTCGATGCCGCCGACGACGTTGTAGACCTCGCGGAAACCCAGGCCGCGGAAGTGGTCCGCCGCCTGCTGGCTGCGACCGCCGTGGTGGCACAGGAACGCGAGCGGCGTGTCCTTCGGCAGCGCCTGCAGGGCTTCGATGCCGTGGTCGAGCGTGTCGAACGCGACGGGCGCGGCGGCGAGGGCGCGTTCGTCGGCCGGACGCACGTCGACCAGGCGCAGCGCGCCGGCGCGCACGCGGGCGTCGGCCTCGTGCGGGGACAGCGTCTTCACCGGCGGCGCGGCGAGCGGGTGGCTCACGGCCAGGCCGCGGCCGCGTTCGTCGTCGACCCAGTCGATGCTGATGCCGTCGGCGCGGCGCACCTGCAACGCGTCGGTCTGCAGGCGCACGCCTTCGATCTCGATGGCCACGGCGTTGGCGTCGATCGGCGCCAGCTGCAGGCGCACGTTGTAGCGCGCGTCGATGTCGATCTGCACGGCATAACCGCCGCCGGCGTTGTCGATCGCGCTGCGCAGCATGTCCAGCGCCTCGGGCGTGATGGTGAACTCCGGCGGACGGCGGTCCGGCGGCGGCAGGCCGAGCGCGCTGTGCAGTTCGCCGCTGCCGGCCATCTGCTCGACGATGTCGCTGCCGCCGACGAGTTCGCCGTCGATGTAGAGCTGCGGGATCGTCGGCCAGTTGCCGTACTGCTTGATGCCTTCGCGGATGTCGGCGTCGGCGAGCACGTTAACGTGCGCGTAGCCCTCGGGCAGCAGGGAATTGAGCACACCGACGGCCTTGGCCGAGAACCCGCATTGCGGCGCATCGGGCGCGCCCTTCATGAACAGGACGACGCGGTTGGACTGCAGCAGGGTTTCGATGCGCGAACGCAGCGCGGGGTCGAGCGACATGGCGGGCTACCGGGTGGGAATGGGGTGCATGTGGGGGCGGGGGCGGGGTTTGGCAAGGCGGCATCGCCTTTCGCCGTCATCCCGGCGAAAGCCGGGACCCAGGCCTGCAGCTTCCGGGCACTCCGGGGCTGGCGAACCACTCATGCTCGTCATTCCAGCGAACGCTGGAATCCATTCTGGTCTTCGAAGCGATGACGTTCGCGCTGGATCCAAGCAACACCCCTGCCTGTAACGCAATGATTGGTCGCCGCTCGCGCTTCGTTGCCCCTCACCCAACCCCTCTCCCGCAGGGAGAGGGGCTTGAATGCCCGACCCCTTGCCGTCGCGGCGAATTCGTCTTTGCGTACCATCCCCTCATGCCGACGCCCCTCCACCAGTCGCCCCGCCACCCGCACGCATGGGCCTGGCTGTTCGCCGCCTCGCAACTCGCGGTCGTCGCGATCTGGTGGTTCTGGGGATGGAAGGCCGGCCTTCCGGCGCTGCTGGTCACCCATGGCAGTCTCGTCTGGGCCACGCTGCGCCCGGGGTCGCGCCTGCTCAGCCCGGTGTTGAGCCGCCTGCCGACGAACGAGCGCGTCGTCTGGCTCACCATCGACGATGGCCCCTCCGACGACACGCGCGCCGTGCTCGACCTGCTCGACGAACACGACGCGAAGGCCACGTTCTTCCTCGTCGGCGAACGCGCGCAGGCGCGCCCCGAACTCGTCGCCGAGATCGTCCGTCGCGGTCACGGCATCGGCCAGCACAGCCACACGCACCCGCAGGCGTGGTTCTGGGCGCTGCCGCCGCGGGCGATGCGGGCGCAGATCGAGCAGGCGCAGGCCGCGCTGACCTTCCTCACCGGCACGCGCCCGCGCTGGTTCCGCGCGGTGGTGGGGATGTCGAATCCGTTCGTGGCCGCGTCGCTGAAACGCCACGGGCTGGCGCGCGTGGCGTGGTCGGCGCGCGGTTACGACGCGGTGCTTCGCGATCCGGCCGGTGTCGTCGCGCGCATCGAACGCGATCTCACACCCGGCGCGATCGTATTGCTGCACGAAGGCGCCGCGCACGGGCGCAACGTCGAAACGCTGGCGACGCTGCTGGTGCGGTTGAAGGCGCTGGGGTTCGGCACCGTGCTGCCGGAGGAGCTGGAGGCCGCGTCCGTCGCCCGGGTAAGCGAAGCCCAGCCGGGGTAAGTCGCGCCGATCGTTGCGCTTCGCTGGCCCGGGCTGCAAAGGCCACGATCACGACGGCGGAAGACTCAATCCTTCGACGCCACGATCCGGAAGTTGTTGAACGGTGTGTTGCCGCGCAGCGACACGAATTCCGAACGCAGCCCCGCGGCGTCGAAACGCGCGCGCAACATGTCCGCATCGGGGTAATGGATCGGCGCGGCGTTCATCCAGCCGACGACTTTCGCGAACACGTCCACCGCGCGCGTGACCTGCGCACGATGGCTGCCGTCGGCGAGTCCCGTGCGGATCACCAGCTTGGCGCCGGGTTCGAGCATGCCGATGCATGCATCGACCGCGCGCATCTGCGCGTCTTCGGGCACGAACTGCATCACGTCCAGCAGCGCGACGCTGCCGCGGTGCGCCGGCAGCTGCGCGCCCAGGTCGGCCGTGCCGAATTCCACGACCTGGAGCCCGCAACGCTGCGCCGCACGGCGTCCGCGTTCGACCTTGCTCACGTCGTTGTCGACGCCGCGGTACGGCATCGCCTGACCGTCGGCGCGCAGCGCGTGCGCGAGCAATCCCAGGCCGCAGCCGATGTCCAGCAGCGGCGCGCGCGTACCGCGCAGGACGTCGCACACGCCGGGATACAGCGGGTCGGTACCCAGCTTGGTGCGCGCGTAGTAGTAGTCGTAGCGGATGTACCAGCGCGGCAGGAACGCGCGCGCGATGTCGTCCGCGCGCTGCGGCGGAAGCGGGCGGAAAGCGAGGCCGTCGGCGGTCACGTCGGCTCCTTCAGCGTTGCAGCAGCGATCGCGCGACCGGCAGCGCCAGCGCGGTCCACAGCGTGTACATCGCGGCCGACGGATGCAGGCCGTCCTCGGCCAGCATCTCCGGCTCCGCGCCGCGCTCGCGCGACACCGGCGTGATGTCGACGAACGCGACGCCGTGCGCCTCGCACACGACCTGCGCGGCGGCGTTGTAGGCGTCCAGTTCCGTGGCGACCTGTTCCGGCGTCGCCTGCGTCGTCTTCACGAACGGCGTGATGCCCCAATCGGGAATCGACAGCACCAGCACGCGATCGGCGCGGCCGCGCGCGCAACGCATCGCGCGCTGCAGCAGCGTTTCGAACTCGCCGCGATAGTCGGTGGCGCTGCGCCCGCGGTACTGGTTGTTCACGCCGATCAGCAGCGTGACGAAATCCCATTCGCCCAGCGGTTCGGCGCCGTCGATGCCCCATGCGAGCTCGTCCGTCGTCCAGCCGGTGGTGGCGATGATGCGCGGATCGGCCAGCGCGATGCCTTCCTCGCGCAGTTTCGCGGCCAGCTGCACCGGCCAGCGGCCGCTTTCGGCTACGCCTTCGCCGATGGTGTAGCTGTCGCCCAGTGCCAGGAACGACAGCGCGGTCGCGGGCGCGTTCGCCATCAGGCCACCGCCGCCTGCGCGTCCGCGTCGGCCTGCGCGTAGCGGTCGAGCAGGCATTCGATGCGGCGGAACACTTCGCGCAGATCGTCCGGCTGCGGCAGCAGCGTCACGCGGAAGTGGTTGCGGTACGGCACGTTGAAGCTCGAACCCGGCACGACGAGGACGTCCTGCGTTTCCAGCAGTTCCAGCGCGAAACGGTGGTCGTCGAAGCCCTGCGCCGCCGCGCCGGTCACCGCCGGGAACGCGTACAGCGCGCCGGCCGGCGCGACGAGCTGGAGGTGCCGGCTTTCGGCGATGCTTTCCATCACCGCGCGGCGCGCTTCGAACAACCGGCCGCCCGGTGCACACAACGGCGCGATGGTGTCCTCGCCGTGCAGCGCGGCTTCGATCGCGAACTGCCCCGGCACGTTGGCGCACAGGCGCAGCGCGCCGAGCAGGTCCATCGCGTGGTGCAGGTTGCCGCTGGCGACCGGATCGCCCGACAGCACCGCCCAGCCCACCCGCCAGCCGCACGCGCGATGCACCTTGCTCAGCCCGCCGAACGACAGGCACGGCAGGTCGCCGGCGAGCGGCGCGATCGGCGTGAACGCGGCATCGCCGTAGAGGATCGAGTCGTAGATCTCGTCGCACATCAGCAGCAGCTTGTGGCGCTGCGCGATGGCGACGATCTGCTCCAGCAGCTCGCGCGGATACGCCGCGCCGGTCGGGTTGTTCGGGTTGATCAGCACGATTGCCCGCGTCCGGCTGGACACCAGCGACGCGATTTCCTCCGGATCGGGCAGGAAGCCGTTCTCCGGCAGGCAGCGGTAATACACCGGGCGGCCGTCGTTGAGGATCGTCGCGGCCGACCACAGCGGGTAGTCGGGCGAGGGCAGCAGGACTTCGTCGCCCGGGTTGAGCAGTGCGCGCAGCGACAGGTCGATCAGCTCGCTCACGCCGTTGCCGACGAACACGCGTTCGGGGCTGGCGTTCGGCGTGCCGCGCTGCTTGTGGAATGCCGCGATGGCCTCGCGCGCCTGCGGCAGGCCCTGCTGGTGCGTGTACGGGTCGGTGTCGGCGATGCGGTCTGCGATCGCGCGCTGCAGATGCTCCGGCGCGCGGAAACCGAACGCGCCCGGATTGCCGATGTTGAGCTTGATCAGCTTGCGGCCCTGGCCCTCCAGCTCGCGGGCTCGCCGTGCCAGTTCGCCGCGGATCTCGTAACGGACTTCGGACAGGCGCTCGCGGGTCTTCACGGGGGGCAGGGACATTGCTGCGGGAAATGGGGGGTCGGAGGGCCAGACTAGCCGAATCCGCGCCCCGTGACAGGGGAATGGCCGACGAATCGAGGCATCCAAAACGATCGCTGCGGCGGCGATCTCCTTCGAAACCTCCAACGCGCTTCACGCCGCGGGGCGTCCGCGCACCCAACCGGCAGCGCGCCGCACTAGAATCCCGGCCCATGGCCCCGACCTTCCGCTGTCCTTGATGCCCGCCTTCGACGCCCTCCAGGCGATCGGCTGGCCGCTGTCCGCGGACGCGCCGGCGCCGGGGAGCGCGTCCGACGCCGCCGAAGGGCCCCTGACCTCGTGGCGCGAGCTCATGGCCGCGCATCCGCAGGCCCGGCCGGCGCGCGTGATCGAGCAGCATCGCAGCGGCTACATCGTCGCCGACGGCCCCGACACCGGTTTCCCGGTGGAATCCCTGCCCGAATGGCAGCGGCCCCCGGGCTATCGCAAGGGCACCGTCACCATCGACCAGCGTCCCGGCGTGGGCGACTGGCTGCTGATCGAGGGCAAGAAGGCCATCGCGTTGCTGCCGCGCCGGAGCACGATCAAGCGCGGCGCGGCCGGCGAGCACTACCAGCAGCAGCTGATCGCGGCGAACGTGGACACGGTGTTCGTCGTCTGCGGGCTGGACGCCGATTTCAACCCGCGCCGCATCGAGCGCTACCTGTTGCTGGTTCGCGGCGGCGGCGTGGAGCCGGTCGTCGTGCTGACCAAGGCCGACCAGGCCGACGCCGCCGACGCGGACGAGGCCATGGCCACGCTCGTCGAACTCGCCGCGCAGGGCGTGGCCGTGCGGGCGGTGAACGCGAAGGATCCGGCCAGCGTCGCCACGCTCAACCCATGGTTGGGCCCCGGCCGCACCGCGGTGCTGATTGGCAGCTCCGGCGCGGGCAAATCCACGCTGACCAACACGCTGCTGGGCATCGAGAAGATGAAGACCGGCGAGGTGCGCGAACACGATTCGCGCGGCCGCCACACCACGACCCATCGCGCGCTGATCCCGCTGCCGTCCGGCGCCTGCCTGATCGACACGCCCGGCATGCGCGAGCTCAAGCCCACCGGCGAGGAAGACGTCGCGGAGAATTTCAGCGACATCGAGGCGCTGGCCGAGCAGTGCCGCTTCCGCGACTGCAAGCACGCCAAGGAGCCCGGCTGCGCCGTTCGCGCGGCGATCGAAGCCGGAAAGCTCGATCCGCAGCGCTTCGCCAACTACCTCAAGCTCAGCGACGAAGTGGCCGGCGCGGCAAATAAGCTGGCGAACCGTCGCGCGCAGAAGGCCGACGAGAAAGTGCAGGGCAAGGCGCTGAACAAGCGGCTGGACGAAAAGTATGGCCGGCACTAGCGCCTGACCTGCGATGGACACCTGGCCCGCCGACATCGCCCATCACGCCGCGCTCGATGCGCGCATGGTCGAGGCCGTGAAGGACATCCGCCTGCTCGCGCTGGTGAGCTGGCCGGCCGGGCAGGAGGTGCATTTCCTCGCCGATTACGCCCGCGGCATCGTCAAGCTACCGCAGCCGGAGTATCCGAAGCTCGACTTCGGCCTGGCGCGCGCGGAACTCGACGCGATCGCCCGGGCCGCCGACCCGTCCCACCCGCTCGGCGTCTACCTGATCGATTCCGCGCGCAGCTGGTCGATCGCCGCCGCGCTGTGCGAGAACCTCGGCACGACGACCGTCGGCGACCGCTCGATCCAGCTGTTCGGCCGCCCCGACGAATGCCTGCCCGGCGACGGCCCAACCACGCGCGACGCCGCGCGGCATTTCATTTCCATCGCCGACGAACTCGACCACGAGCTGATGGCGCCGGCCGAACACGTCACGATTTCCGCCACGGCGCTGCAATTGCAGCTGCAGCGTGAACTGGACGACTACTTCGACGGCCGCGTGATCGACGTCGTGCTCGACCCCGACCTCATCGCCAAGGCTGCCGCCGGCGCCACGCGCATCCGGTTGCGGTTCGGCGCCGCCTTCAGCGATTACGACCGCCACCAGCTGCTGCAGCACGAGGCGTTCGTGCATTCGCTCACCGCGCTCAACGGCCGCCAGCAGCCGGTGTTGCCGAGCCTCGCGCTGTCCTCGCCGCGCATCACGGCCACGCAGGAAGGCCTGGCGACGTTCGCCGAGCAGATCACCGGCAGCATCGACATTGGCCGCATGAAGCGCATCAGCCTGCGCATCGAAGCGGTGGCGATGGCGCTGAACGGCGCGGATTTCGTTGAGGTGTTCCGCTATTTCCTCGATTCCGGCCAGAAGCCGGAAGACAGCTTCGCCTCGGCGCAGCGCGTGTTCCGCGGCGTGCCGACCACCGGCGGCACCGCGTTCACCAAGGACATCGTCTACCTGCGCGGCCTGCTCGGCGTGCACACGTTCTTTCGCTGGGCGCTGCGCGAACGCAAGCTGCAGCTTTGCCGCTGGCTGTTCGCCGGCAAGATGACGCTGGCCGACGTGCAGCGCTTCGAGCCGCTGTTCGCCGCTGGCGTGTTGAAGCCTGCGCGCTGGCTGCCGCAGTGGGTGGCGCGCGCCAATGGCCTGGCCGGGATGCTCGCGTTCTCGCTGTTCGCCAACCGGATCCGGCTGGACAAGATCGTCGCCGACGGCCACGTGCCGGACCTTTGAGGCCGCCTTCGCGGCCCTCGCGCGGCGCAATCCGGGCACCACGCCGCGTTTCCGCCATACCGTGCCGTCTTCGGCGTCCGCGTTAAGCGGCTAGAATCACCGGCCCGCCCGTGGTTTCCGCCCTGATGTCCGAACAGTCGCCGTCCGCCAACGAGCTCAAGCAAGCCGCGCTCGACTACCACCGCCTCAGCCCGCCCGGGAAGATCAAGGTCACCGCGACCAAGCCGATGGTGACCCAGCGCGACCTCGCGCTGGCGTATTCGCCCGGCGTGGCCTTCGCCTGCGAGGCGATCGTCGAAGACCCCAACCGCGCCAGCGAACTCACCGCGCGCGGCAACCTGGTGGCGGTGATCAGCAACGGCACGGCGGTGCTGGGCCTGGGCGACATCGGCCCGCTCGCCGGCAAGCCGGTGATGGAAGGCAAGGGCGTGCTGTTCCAGAAGTTCGCCGGCATCGACGTGTTCGACATCGAGATCGACGAGCGCGACCCGGACAAGCTGGTCGATATCATCGCCTCGCTGGAGCCGACCTTCGGCGGCATCAACCTGGAAGACATCAAGGCGCCGGAGTGCTTCATCGTCGAGCGCAAGCTGCGCGAGCGGATGAAGATCCCGGTGTTCCACGACGACCAGCACGGCACGGCGATCATCGTCGGCGCCGCGGTGCTGAACGCGCTGGAAGTGGTCGGCAAGAAGATCCAGGACGTGAAGCTCGCCACCACCGGCGCGGGCGCGGCAGGCATCGCGTGCCTGGACATGCTGGTGGCGCTGGGCCTGAAGAAGGAAAACATCATCGCGTTCGACCGCGACGGCGTGATCCATGCGGGCCGCGAACACCTCGATCCCGACAAGGCGCGTTACGCCAGCCACACCGACGCGCGCACGCTGGCGGAAATCGTCGACGGCGCCGACGTTTTCCTCGGGCTGTCCGCCGGCGGCATCCTCAAGCCGGAGATGGTCGCGACGATGGCCGCGCGGCCGATCATCCTCGCGCTCGCCAATCCGTATCCGGAAATCCTTCCGGAAGACGCGAAGGCCGTGCGCCCGGACTGCATCATCGCGACCGGCCGTTCGGACTACCCGAACCAGGTCAACAACGCGCTGTGCTTCCCGTACATCTTCCGCGGCGCGCTGGACGTGGGCGCCACCGTGATCAACGAGGCGATGAAGCTCGCCTGCGTGCGCGCGATCGCGCAGCTGGCGCGCGAGGAATCGGCCGATCTTGGCGCGGCGTACGGCGGTGAAGCGCCGGAATTCGGCGCCGAGTACCTGATCCCGCGTCCGTTCGATCCGCGCCTGCTGGTGAAGCTCGCCCCCGCCGTCGCGCGCGCCGCGATGGAGTCGGGCGTCGCCGCGCGTCCCATCGAGGACATGCGCGCGTACGAGGAGAAGCTCGGCACCTTCATCTACCGCACGGGACTGGTGATGAAGCCCGTGTACGACCGCGCGCGCAGCGACCTCAAGCGCGTGGTCTACGCCGAAGGCGAAGAGGAAACCGTGCTGCGCGCGGTGCAGACCGTCATCGACGAGAAGCTCGCGTGGCCGATCCTCATCGGCCGCCCGGACGTCATCGACACGCGCATCAAGCGCCTGGGTCTGCGCATGCGCGCGGGCGTCGATTTCGAACTGACCAACATCAACGACGACCCGCGCTTCAACGACTACTGGCAGCAGTACCACGCGCTGACCGAACGTCGCGGCGTGTCGCCGGCGGCGGCGAAGAACCTGCTGCGCTCGCGCCCGACACTGATCGCGGCGCTGATGGTCGAACGTGGCGAAGCCGACGCGATGATCTGCGGGCTGATCGGCCGCTTCCACAAGAAGCTCGGCTACCTGCGCAGCGTGTTCGATTTCGATCGCGGCGTGACCGGCACGTCGGCGATGACCGGCGTCATCAACGACCAGGGCGTGTGGTTCTTCCTCGACACGCACGTGCAGTGCGATCCGACCGCCGAACAGATTGCCGAGGCGACGCTGCAGGCCTCCTTCCGCCTGAAGCTGTTCGGCATCGAGCCGAAGGTCGCGCTGCTGTCGCACAGCAATTACGGCAGCCACGACAACCCGTCGGCGCAGAAGATGCGCAAGGTGTTCCAGCTGATCAAGCAGCGCATTCCCAAGCTGGAAGTCGACGGCGAGATGCAGGCCGACACCGCGTGGGACGAGGAGCTGCGCCACCGCATCTTCCCGAACACGCTGCTGAAGGGCCGCGCGAACCTGTTCGTGATGCCGAACCTCGACGCGGCGAACATCACCTACAACATGGTGCGCGTGATGACCGAAGGCGTGGCGATCGGGCCGATCCTGATGGGCCTGGACAAGCCGGCGCACATCCTGACCCCGGCCTCGACGCCGCGCCGCGTGGTGAACATGACGGCGATCGCGGCAGTGGACGCGCAGATCCGCGCGTCGCTGTCTTCGTCGGGGATCTGAGGCTTCGCCGCCGGTCAACGGCGGCGAACGCAAATCGACGTCATCCCGGCGCAGCTTGTGTAGCCCGGGTAAGCGAAGCGCACCCGGGAGCCTGCACTGAGGTGGGGTGGAACCCGGGTGCGCTTCGCTTACCCGAGCTACAACGGCGTGGGGCCTTACGCCCCCATCAACCCACCGCCCATCTTCCCCGGCAGCGAGTTGTCGCCGCCGTCGTCCTGATCGTCCTGCGCATCCGGGTCGCGCTCGGCTTCCGCGTCCGCGTCGAGCTCGCCGACTTCCGGATTCATGCCGCCGTTGGGCACGCCTTCCACGCGTGTCAGGCCTTCTTCCTCCGACGAGGCTTCCTCCAGTTCGGTCGGCCGACGGCCGAGTTCATCGCGTTCCGGCTGGCGGCCGACGCCGCTGCGCGTGTCGCCCTTGTGCTTGTCGGTGAGCTGCTTCATGGCGCGTTCCTCGATGGAAGACGCGATCAGGCTAGAAGGTCGAACGTGAGCCGGCAGTCGTTGCGACGTGCACGCGTCGTAGGACGTCTCAAGGCTTGCCGCGTTTGGCGGGCTTTTTCTTCGCCGGCGCCGCCTGCAGCCTGCGCACGCGCTCGACTTCCGCCGGCAACGCGCGCTGGAGCATGCCGAGCACCTCCGCCGTCGCGTCTTCGTCGATGGGCTTTCCCGCCATCGTCGTCGCGGTGACGCGCGTTCGCGTGCGGTTGCCGGTTTCGGCCGCGGTCATCGCCTTGGTAAGCACCAGGAACTCCACGCCCCGATAGCGCAGCGAATACAAATCCAGCATCTGCGCGCGCCCGAGGTATTCCACGCCGCGCGCATTCACGACGATCTGCCCGACCGCGTTCCACACGTCGAGCTTGTCGGCAGGCAGCGTGAACTCTCCGCGCGTCACGGTGACGGGCGCGGCGGGGCGCTCGTCCGTCACGACGGCCGGCGTCGCGTCCGAAGGCCCTGCCGAAGGCGCCGTGTGGCACGCCGCCACCGCCAGCGCGATGCAGCATGCCGCAAGCAGGTCGCGCATGGGTGCCTCCCGGCCAACGAACGCTCCGCGCGCAGGCTAGCGCGCGGGGCGTTGTCGCCGCGCGAGGCCGGTCAGCCGCCCGCCTTCCAGCCGAAGCCCAACGTGAAGCCGCGGCCCGGCGCCGGTTCGAAATAGCGTGCGTTGCCCTCGTTCACGATGACCGAGCCGACGTAGTCGCGATCGAACACGTTGTCCACGCGCGCGAAGCCGTACCAGCCGCTGTTCGCCGCGCGCCATTGCATGCGCAGCGCGAACGTCGCGTAGCCGTTCGACGCGTCGGTATTGCGATCGTCCGTAGGCACGCCGTCGCTCGCGCGCATTTCGATGGCGGCGACGGTGCGGTTGTCGCGCGTGTTCCAGGCGAGTTCGGCGTAGCCGTCCGCGCGCGGAATGCCGGGAATGCGGTTGCCCGCTTCGACGACCTGCACGCGCTCCACGCCGCTGGTGAGCACGGTGTACGAGAAGCGTTCGGTGAAGCGCGCCCGCAGCCAGTTCGCCGTGAGCGCGTACGACCATTGCGGATGGAAACGGCCTTCGAAACCGGCCTCGACGCCTTCGCGACGCGTGCTTCCGGCGTTGGCGAAACTCGCGCGGCCGCCGCGATTGTCGGCCGGCACGATCTCGTCCTCGCCGTCGATGCGATACGCCGACACGCTGGCTTTCCCAGCGGAAAACCGCCACCGCGCGCCGATCTCGCCGGTATCGAACTGCGCTGGTTCGAGGTCGGTGTTGAAGCCGGCGCTGCCATCGGGTCGATACGCGAGTTCCGTCACCGTCGGCGTTTCGAACCCGTGGCCGATACTGGCGAACACCTCGCCATTGCCGAACGCGCGCGACACGCCCAGCGCCGCCGCCGTTTCGCCGTAATCCAGCGAGCCGCTGTCGTCCCCGTTGCCGGGCGCGATGTAGTGATCGTCCGACTCGAAGCGCAGCTTCGCGCGACGCACCGCGCCGAGCACGGTCCAGTCCTGCGCCGGGCGCAGCTCGCCGAGCACGAATGCTTCGGTGCTGCGGATGCGGTTGTCCTCGTCGCGTCGCAGGCGGCCGCGCACGCCGAGTTCATCGCCGACGAAGTTCTCGTAGCCGCGGCGTTCTTCGTCCAGCCAGCCCGCTTCCGCGCCCACCGTCAACGCGCCGCGCGCGAAATCCCAGCGATGCCCCGCATCGATCCCCGTCGAACGGCGCCCCAGGTCGATCACGCCACCGGCACTGCTCGGCGCGCGCTGCGCGACGGGCGGAATCGCGAGGAACTGCACGACGTCGCGCGTGACGCCGTAGGCGCCGATCCAGTATTCGCGACCTTGCGCATAGGCGTCTTCCCAACGCGCGCCGAGCTGCGTGTTGTCGATCTTCTTGCGCGTGTCGAACTGCTCGGCGACGGGATCGGTGCCGTGCGGATCGCGCTCCCATTGTTCGCGCGTGAGGCCCAGCGGATCGTCCGTGTAAGGCTGGCTCAGCGCGCCGGCGACGATGCGGAGCCGTGCGTGGTCGTTCGGCGCGTATTGCGCGACGCCGTCGAGCTGCGCGCGTTCGGCCGCGCTGTGCGGTCGGTCGCCGTCGGTCGTGAACCAGCTGCCGAGCGCACGCCAGCGCCATGCCTCGTCGGGACTCGCGCCTTCGAAGCCCGCCGCCACGCGCGCGCTGGCATTCGAGCCGACCCAGCCCTCGATTTCCGCCGGCGGCCCGTCGAACGCGGTTTCGCCGACGATCGCGCCGCCGGCGGCGTTGCCGTATTGCAGTGCGAGCGGGCCGCGCAGCACCTGGATGCGGTCGAGCGCGCTCAGCGGGAAGCTCGCGGCCTGGCCTTGTCCGTCCAGCGCCGACGACGGAATACCGTCGACGATGAGCTTGATCCCGCGGATGCCGAAGGTCGATCGCGCGCCGAAGCCGCGGCTCTGCACCTGCAGGTCCTGCGCGTAGTTCTGGCGATCGAGCACGGTGATGCCCGGCGCGCGCACCAGCGATTCGGCCAGCGACACCTGCCGCTGGCCCGCGCGCAGCGTGTCGCCTTCGATGACGCTGATCGAACCGGGGAAGTCCGACAACGCATGCCGCGTGCCGAGCACTTCGACGGTGTCCAGCGTGGTGGCCTCGCGCGACTGCGCCGGGGCAGGGGAGTGGAACAGCGCGGCCGCGATCGCCAGGCCCAGCGCCATGGGCGCTGCGGCCGGTCCCCGCCGCGCGCGCCGTGAAATTCCGCACACGGCCGCACCGTTAGGGTGTCGGCCGGAACACGCACACACACGTTCTTCCTGCTGGGGTGGGGTCATGAAGGTCGCAATCCGCGCGTTGCTCGTTATGGCCATTGTGGCCGTGCCCATCGTCATCTCCGCGCAAACGAGCTCTCCGACGCCGCCGGCCGCCGCGGTTTCGCCCGATCCGGCAACGCCGCCGGCCGTGCCGGTCGCGCCGCCCGCGCCGATCATCGACGACCCCATGCCGATGGACCTGGACGGCGACGGCGTGGTCACCGCCGCCGAACACGCCGCCGGGGCGCGGGCGCTGTTCGAGCACATGGACGCGGACCACGACGGCCGCGTGACGCGTGCGGAGATGGCCGACTTCCAGCGGCAGGTACTGGGCGCGGCGATTCCGCCGGTGCGGTAAGCGCGAACCACCCCGACCTTCAACCGTCATCCCGGCGAAAGCCGGGACCCAGGCCCGTAGCCCAGACACTCGCGATGCTGTTGTAGCCCGGGTAAGCGGAGCGCACCCGGGTTTCAGGTCGCCTCGGCGGAGGTTCCCCGGGTGCGCTTCGCTTACCCGGGCTACAACAGCCGAGCATCGCGAACGCGGGCGTAGTCGCACGCCCCGACCCTCGCCCCAACCCTCTCCCAGTGGGAGAGGGGCTGATGGCGCAGCCCCGAAGGAAGTGCCGCATCGTCGTGCACCAACGCCCTGGACAGGCGCCCAAACCGGCCCGCCCACCCATCCGCCCCCGTACGCAACCCCGCGCCGCCATTCGCCTTTCGTCGCAACGCAGCGGGCCAGAAGCGGGGTCCGGCGAGCCGGGTCCGGCTGTTAGAATCGATGCTCTAACCCGTCCCCACACGAGGCGCGGCCAATAGGGGCCGCGATACGCATGACGTCTCTCCACGCTGTCATCACCGACCTGATCCAGAACGACCCGGACCCGACCGAAACCCGCGAGTGGATCGAGTCCGTCCAGGCCGTCATCGCGCGCGATGGCGCCGAACGCGCCCACCAGCTGCTCGAAGGCATGGTCGAGGTCACGCGCCGCGCCGGCGCGCACCTGCCGTTCCAGCCCACCACCGAATACATCAACACCATTCCCGCGCACCTGGAGGCCAAGAGCCCGGGCGACCACGCGATGGAATGGCGCATCCGCTCCATCATCCGCTGGAACGCGCTGGCGATGGTCGTGCGCGCGAACCGCAAGCCGGGCGAACTCGGCGGCCACATCGCGTCGTTCGCGTCGGCCGCCACGCTCTATGACGTGGGCTTCAACCACTTCTGGCGCGGTCCGGACGGCGACCATCCGGGCGACGTCATCGGCGTGCAGGGCCACAGCTCGCCGGGCATCTACGCCCGTTCGTTCCTCGAAGGCCGCATCAGCGAGTCCCAGCTCGACAACTTCCGCATGGAAGTCGACGGCCGCGGCATCTCGTCGTACCCGCACCCGTGGCTGATGCCCGATTACTGGCAGGTGCCGACGGTGTCGATGGGCCTGGGTCCGCTCGCCGCCATCTACCAGGCGCGCAACTGGAAGTACCTGGAAGGCCGCGGCCTGCTGCCCAAGACCGACCGCAAGGTGTGGGCGTTCCTCGGCGACGGCGAGACGGACGAACCCGAATCGCTCGGCGCCATCTCGGTGGCCGGTCGCGAAGGCCTGGACAACCTGGTCTTCGTCATCAATTGCAACCTGCAGCGCCTGGACGGCCCGGTGCGCGGCAACGGCAAGATCATCCAGGAACTGGAAGGCCAGTTCCGCGGCGCCGGCTGGAACGTCATCAAGACCATCTGGGGCAGCTACTGGGATCCGCTCCTGGCGCGCGACACCAGCGGCAAGCTGCGCCAGCTGATGATGGAAACCGTCGACGGCGAATACCAGAACTGCAAGGCGTTCGGCGGCAAGTACACGCGCGAGAACTTCTTCGGCAAGTACGCCGAAACCGCGCAGCTGGTGGCGAACCTGTCCGACGACGACATCTGGCGCCTCAACCGCGGCGGCCACGACCCGCACAAGGTCTACGCCGCATACCACGAAGCGGTGAACACCAAGGGCATGCCGACGGTGATCCTCGCCAAGACGGTGAAGGGTTACGGCATGGGCGCGGCGGGCGAATCGCTCAACCCCACGCACCAGACCAAGAAGCTCGACGACGAAGCCGTCCGCATCTTCCGCGACCGCTTCAACATCCCGGTGACCGACGCGCAGCTGGCCGATGGCAAGGTGCCGTTCTTCAACCCGGGCGAGAAGTCGCCGGAAATCGAATACATGCACGAGCGCCGCAAGGCGCTGGGCGGCTACCTGCCGCAGCGTCGCCGCAAGAGCAGCCAGACGCTGGAAGTGCCGAAGCTGGAAGCCTTCGACCGCCTGCTCAAGAGCACCGGCGATCGCGAGATCAGCACCACGATGTCGTTCGTGCAGTCGCTCAACATCATCCTGCGCGACAAGCAGGTAGGCCCGCGCTGCGTGCCGATCGTCGCCGACGAGGCGCGCACCTTCGGCATGGAAGGCCTGTTCCGCCAGATCGGCATCTACGCGCCGCACGGCCAGAAGTACAAGCCGGTCGACCGCGACCAGTTGATGTACTACCGCGAGGACGCGGCGGGCCAGGTGCTGGAAGAGGGCATCACCGAGGCCGGTGCGTTCACCAGCTGGATGGCCGCCGCCACCAGCTACAGCACCAACGACCTGCCGATGCTGCCGTTCTACATCTACTACTCGATGTTCGGCTTCCAGCGCATCGGCGACAGCGCATGGCAGGCCGCGGACATGCGCGCGCGCGGCTTCCTGCTGGGCGCCACCGCCGGCCGCACCACGTTGAACGGTGAAGGCCTGCAGCACGAAGACGGCCACAGCCACCTGCTGGCCAGCGCCATCCCGAACTGCCGCAGCTACGATCCAACGTTCGGTTTCGAAGTGGCGGTGATCCTGCAGCACGGCATGCAGCGCATGCTCACCGAGCAGCAGGACGAGTACTACTACCTCACCCTGATGAACGAGAACTACAGCCACCCGGACATGCCCGAAGGCGCGGCCGACGGCATCATCAAGGGCATGTACCTGCTCAAGGACGCGGGCAAGGCGAAGAAGGGCGAGCTGCGCGTGCAGCTCATGGGCAGCGGCACCATCCTGCGCGAAGCCATCGCGGCGGCCGAACTGCTGGACAAGGATTTCGGCGTCACCGCCGACATCTGGTCCTGCCCGAGCTTCACCGAACTGGCGCGCGACGGCGAAGACGCCGTGCGCTGGAACCGCCTCAATCCGGAAGGCGAACAGCGCAAGCCGTACGTCACCCAGTTGCTGGAAGGCCGCCAGGGCCCGGCGATCGCCGCCACCGACTACGTGCGCACCTTCGCCAACCAGATCCGCGAGTTCGTGCCCACGAAGTACACCGTGCTGGGCACCGACGGCTTCGGCCGCAGCGACACCCGCGAAAACCTGCGCCGCCACTTCGAAGTGGACCGCTTCCACATCGCCCACGCGGCGATTGCCGCGCTGGCGGCGGAAGGGAAGATGACCGCGAAGGACGTGGCTCGGGCTATCAAGCAGTACAAGATTGATAGCGAGAAGCCGAACCCGATTGGGGTTTGATGCAATAAGGAATTTCTGCCTCTAGTTAGACGGGGTAGGTCAAGAGAAAAGGCGGCCGAATGGCCGCCTTTTTTTCGCTCCGAGTAGCCGCCGAGCGGTCAACGTGATCGCTACTCAATCTTGTATGTTCGCCCCGAGCCTTTTCCAGGGATGTGAACTCATGGCCGCTGTACCCAAGAAAGTCGCTGAGCGTCTGGTCGCCGGTCTCAAGCGCTATCAGCCTATCCTCGCTGCCGCTCGTGCTCGCGACGTAGGCGAAGCAGACACCGTCACCATCATCAAGGACATGCTTGCCGACGTGTTCGGCTACGACAAGTACTCGGACGTCACGTCCGAGCACTCAATACGCAGCACGTTCTGTGACCTCGCTATCAAGATCGACGGGCAGCTCCAAACACTGATTGAGGTGAAGGCGATCGGCCTCGACCTCAAAGATACGCACGTCAAACAGGCCATCGACTACGCGGCTAACCAAGGTGTGGATTGGGTCCTGCTCACCAACGGCATCACTTGGCGCGTCTACCACTTGATCTTTGCAAAGCCGATTGATCAGGAGCTGGTTCTTGAGATTGACTTTTGTGCTCTGAACCCACGCGCTGCAGGTGATGTCGAGCTTCTCTATCTGTGGTGCAAGGAGGGCTGGCAACGGTCCATGCTTGGCGAATATCACACTCAGCGACAGGCGCTTTCCCGCTTCTTTCTGGGTGCGCTTCTGCAAACCGATACGGTCCTCGATGTTATTCGGCGCGAGTTGCGACGCGTTTCACCCGACGTGCGCATCGACACGGCGCAGATCAAGGATGTTCTGATAAGTGAAGTAATCAAGCGTGATGTGCTTGAAGGCGACAAGGCAGATGAGGCTCGAAAAAAGATCGCCAGAGCCGCCAACATCGCTCTGCGGACGACAATGCCAAAGCCGCGTAAGGCAAAGGAAGACGCTGCCGTCGAAGTGGACGCTCAGATGGAGGGTGGCTGAATCCCCATCACTGTGGCGCGGAAGCCATTCGCCTCCAGATGGCAGTTCGCCGCCACAGGTCCAGTCAACACAAACATCCGCGGCCTCTTCCGAAACGCGAAGAGGCGATACAGATGGAACTGACGGAACTGCTCGCTGGAGAAGTCCACCTCGTTCGGCGTGACAAAGAACGGCGTCTCCGCCATGTAGGCGGTTGTCTTGACTTCGATGAAGCGCTCGCGCCCGTCAGCGTCGAAGGACAGGATGTCGTAGCCGGTGCCGTCGCCGCGCACTTGCGAGACGTGTTCGATCCGATCGGCGAAACGCTTGGCACCTTCTTCATGAAGCCGCCGCGCTTCGTACTCCATGACGAGAAGCTCGCCGGCCAAGCCAAGTGAACGGTTGCGCGATTCCCGCTCCAGGTAGTCGCGCTTCACGGGTGCGCGGCGTATCCACTCCGCGCGTTGTTCTTGAACGCGCTCTTTGACCTTCGGCGCTTCCACCAGGAAGTCTTCGAAGCTACCCAGAACTGGGACCTCGGCCGGCGTCTCGACGCTGCGGATCGCAGCCTCATCGAACGCCCGATCCTGCGCCAAGGTCTGACCGACGACGTCCACCAGCAACTGTTGGAAGTTGGTAGCGGGCCTGTATCCGCTCAGCATCTGGGCGCCGTAGAGGTTCATCACGGCGCTAATGTTGCGATGCTTGTACTCAATTGCCTTAAGGTTACGAGCGGGCAGCTTCTCAAGCAGCCGGCGGTTGTGCTCGGCTTTGTTAAGCCGCTGACCAAGCTCCTGCATGCGCAGCATCTGGAAGTAGGCCGTGACAGTCGCCTCTACTTCTCGCCGAGTCCACGGTTCGCCCGTTTCACCTTGTTCAAGGTCCATGAGAGTCCCCTTTCGTCAGGTCGCCCAGGATAGGGCACGGAACTCTCAGTTGGTTAGGCGATCCGAAGCGGCTTCACTTCCGATCAGCGCTCGCCGCGTACCTCATCACCAGCGCCTGCCTGACAAGCGCAGCAGTTGAGGCGTCAACGGAAGCTCCCCTCCTGTCCGCCATGAACTCCGCGCCTCGCCCTGCTGGATTGAACACCCGGACGTCTGAGGCCGCCCGACTGCCCGTCGAGTCGATCCACCAGCCAGGAAGTGCAAGCGCCGGGAGCACCGGCACCTTGCGCCCAACCGCGCCCTCAAGATAGCTGGCCAGCCATTCCGCTTGTCGCCTGGTCTGTTGCAGACGCTTGTCGTCGCTAAAACCGGGGAAGTGCAATCGCTGTCCGTCGTAGCTGACTTTGAAGTGATCCTTGCCCCCCGTTGGGGCGGGCTTTCTTACCGACTTGGTCTCGATTGCATAGACACCGCGCTGCCCAATCACGACGTGGTCGATGTTGAACTGTTCGCAGGGAATGTCGTGTAGGACCGTGCAACCCAAGGCCATCAGTCGGTTCAGCTCCTGGGCGGTATACAGCTCGGCCTTCAAGCCCGCATTGGCAATGCGGCGCCTCCTGCCGTGGTGCAGAACGCGGGAGATCAGAAGCGCGGCCATCAAGCTCGCGGCGGCCAGCAGGATGTAGTCACCGAAGCTGACCTTGATCTGCGCCAAGTTGATGCGTTGGAGTGCCCAAATCGCCAGAAAGTAGGGCCCGACGAAGAGCAGGACGCCAAGGCTGACCATGAGCTCGTCGCCATGCTCCTCAACCCGCTTGCGTAGCTGCTCGGCAGCACCGTGAATGGTGCGACCCTCAATGGGGGATCTGCGCCCATCTCGATCCTGCACCCGGCGAGACAACCACGAGATACCAATCGCGAGCGCAACCGGCACCGCGGCCGAGCTCGCGACCAAGAGAACAGTCATTAGCGCCATTGCCACTCCTCATCCATAAGTCAAACACGGGCAGTTAGGCCCGCAATGTTATCGACTGATTCGTATAGAACTTGAGCGTGTATGTCCGTGCCACAGTGTAAAAACTAAAGCGGCTCCGGCGCACATCGCGGCGGCCAAGCACCTCGCGACGCCGTTCATAACGCGGCATCTGGGAGCCAGTCCTACACGGGGGCAAATCATCTGCGAGTTGCGTGTATCCAGCACTCATCCAAGGGAGTCGCTCATTCGGCCAATGCGTCCCAACTCCAGCGTTGCTGGACAGGTCCTGGACCCTGCTTTCACCCAGAAGCGCTCCCGTACGGTTGTCATAAAGACGATAGAACCCGGGATAGTCATTTGGAAACCACGGCGCATACCAGTCCGTCAACGGGTTCCACCAACCCTCGTCGTCGAACTTGGGATGAAAGCCATTCGGAAGGATCCAGTACGGCTTGAGTTCCTCCAACCGATAGCATCCGTTCGGACTCACCTGGACACTAGTACGAGTGGCGAAAGCCTTCTCCCACCACAGAGACGCGACCCAAAATATCCCTGCAAGACCTGCGACAAGAAGCAGAAGTGCTGCGGCAATCCTGACGAGTAAGCTCATGGCTTCCCACCTCGCTCGGCCGCCGAACCGTACTCCGCAAGTCTCTGGGTGACTTCTGCCTGATGCCCGTACTTCTGCCGCAGGTACGCCAGCTCCTTATCGGTTCCGGGGCAGTACGTAGCAATGCCAAGCTCGATTTCCAGAGCTCGCTCGCGCTGCCCCGGCTCCGGCGCCTCGGCGCGGAAGTAGTCGCACAAGTTTCGCCTCTTGGCGAAGTCAAGAACGTCCTCTGGAGTTCCGAGTGGAAAACCCGGCGCCCATGGCCGCTCTTCGCGGGGGCCGTTGAAACGCGCTCGCATGCTTTCACGGCCGGCGCGCTCGTCGGCGCGTCTTTGCTTCGCTGCATAGATGGCGTAGCAAAGTCCGGGATCTAGGTCAAAGCGAACACGGCAGAACGCCTCGAACTGCCAGTTCGCCTCGATGCCAATGTTCTCCGGGCGTCGTAGATCGCACTCTCCGCACAACACGGGATTGCGATAGACAGTTGTCCACGATGGATACTGTTTGATGAAGAACTTGTAGTCCGTTGAGTGCTCGTAGTCGATTGCCTCGAAGCCCATGAACAGCCAGAGGAGCAACGCAGCCCCGAGCATCGGGACGACGCGAGTGACATACCTCACTGCGGCGCCTCAAGCCGGAACTCGGCCCGTAACGCATCCACGACTGCCATCCCCAGACGTCCAGGGCACGCACGTCCTTCGTGATTCGCCAGTCGCTGAAACTCGCGGTGTCCACCGAGCATCCGTATCGGGAAGTAGCTCTTGAGCGTGTAGACCAGCTGCGCAAGTGAACGCACCTGAACGGGGGGAGGGGGATTGGCACCAGCATCCACCCTGTCGCGTACTAGCTCTGGTGCGTTCTTGAGCCGTTCCAGGCGACTCTTCTCTTTGTACTCCTCCTCATAGGCTTCTCCCGGATCGCTGAAGTCATTAAGAAGAACGATGCCGATCCTTCCAGTGTTGCCCTTGCTCACGTGTGATCCCTTGAAGCGGATATCGCGAGCTTCGTAAATGGTTCCGGTACACGAGATTGCATAGTGGTAGCTCATGTAGCCGAACTTCGTCATATCGGTAGCCTCAACACGACGAAGCTGGTCCAGGTCGTCAGCGTTGCACGAGTAGCTGTTCCCGGCGTGGTGAAGAACAAGGCATGTGTAGTCCCAGTCCGGGCCGTCGCTTCGCGCAGGATCCTCCGCCTTGGCCTTCCATTGAGAGCGCTCCTGAAAGGCTATCCCGCTCCGGCGCAGGGTGACGATGATGGCTTCCCGAGTCGCGGCAGGGTTGTTGATCCTTGCCTTGATTGTTTCCACCTTCCCAGGTTCGTCGGAGACGCGGCGAAGGTTCTCCGTAGTGTCAAACGGTCCGCCGCTCACATCGCGCGTTCGAAAGGTCATGACAGGTCACTCTTTGAGATGGAGTTGCCGATAGGAGAGGTGAACACGAAGTGGATGGAAACCTGCTCCGGCTGGACTGAAGAAATCACATCCGTCAGCCCACTCTCGTCACACTGGCCGCGTTGTACTTGGCCGTCACCTCTTGTGAGGATGTACTTGCAGTGGGGTAGGGGTCGTCCCGTGTTGTAGTCGGTAGCCTGGAACTGAAGCGCGTACTTGGGTTGTTCCCCCGGCGCGCTCTTCGAGCTCACCAGCGATTCGGCAACCGGATTGCTTATGCGGTGCGTGGCCCGTGATCCGTCGTTAACCTCGACAGAGCACAGCCTCTGCGACTTCGCGATCATCTGGTGGCCGCATGCCAGCAACAAGCCGTCGTAAGCGACGAGCGCACCGCCGGTCAGGAAATGGCCCGCGCCCTGAATGACTTTTGTTGGTCCGCAAGCGCCACACATGACCGCGTCGTTGACGCGTACCGCCGGTCGCGAAGAGCCGTCCAGACACTGGATCATCCAACCAGAATCGCCCTCTACTGCCTCACCGCCTGCGGTGGTCGGGTCGCCAACCACGATCAGATACTTCAAGGCCAATTCACTTCTCCTATCTATTTGGAGTAGGTGCAGCACAACAACGCGGCGACGATGGCGCAACGCGAAAAACGTGCGGTGCGAGGTGCTACTTCTTCGCATTGAACACGCCGGCATCCGCAAGCAATCTCGATGCCCAAGGAGTGTCGAAACTCCGATACGAAGCGGGACCCACCTCCGTCATACCGGTGGGTTTTTTATGCCCGATCATCTGGGCTGTCCGACGCAAGCGTTCCGCGTCGGGAGGGCGGCTGAATAGAACACCTCGCGAGAGGAAATAGGCCCAGCCGGCTTCGTACGGTTTTCGAACCTCCCGACACCTTGCGCCGCAATCCCGCGGCGCAAGCCGGCTGGTTTGCTGGAGAGCCCTAGATTCAAAAGGATGTTTGCCGTTCCCACGCCGCGTTCGCGGGCGTGCTGCTGCCCGACTTCGCGCACCACAAGTTGATGCAGGCGCGCGATCAGTTGTTGCTGCTGTCGCAGCTCGCCGGTTCGCGCGGCGAGGAGCAGGAAGTCGAGTTCCGCATCGCGCCCGATGCGCTCGCGGAGTTGTTCGATCGCCAGGCGCAGTACCTGGACGAAGTGCTCGACTCGGTGCTCGACGCGCCGCCGTAGTGGTTGGAATGGCGGGATGTGGTGCCGGGTGGTGGGAGACGCCCGGCTCCCGGGAGCATCCCCGGGTGCGCTTCGCTCACCCGGGCTACAAGGGCTGCTGGCGCGCAGTCGAACCCGTGATGGTCTTCTCGTCGTAAGGCATCCCACGGCACGCGCCTGGAATCCGATGCTGGGCTACGCTAGCCGCCGCCATGCGCCCCGATCGAGTCGGCGCACGTGCTTCCCCATGCATGGAGAGCAGGATGAAGTCGATCGCACGCATCGCGCTTATCGCCGGCGCCTCGATGTTCGCGCCCGCGCACGCCGCGCCGGACGCGCCGCCACAAACCCCCGACACCTACGCCACCGCGGGGCAGCGCGTCACCATCGCGCCCGGTCGCGCCTTGAACCTGCGCTGCGTCGGCGACGGACCGCGCACGGTGCTGCTGGAGGCGGGCGGCAACGCCGATTCCACCACGTGGTTCAAGGTGCTGGCGATGCTCGCGCCGCAGACGCGCACGTGCGCGTACGACCGTGCCGGCTACGGTTTCAGCGATGAAGGCCCGATGCCGCGCGACCTCGACGCCGACGTCGCCGACCTCGCCGCGCTCATCACGGCGGCTGGCTTGAAGACGCCGCTGGTGCTCGTCGGGCATTCGCTGGGCAGCAACATCGTGCGCCGCTATGCGCAGCACCATCCGGAGAACGTGCGCGCGCTGGTGCTGGTCGATCCGCCGGAGCAGGGCGTCGACGCGCTGTTGCCCGCCGCATGGAAACAGCAGGGCGAGGCCGGTCGCTCGCAGCGCGATGCATTCCTGGATGCATGTTTGAAGGCCGCCGAGGCGGGCACGCTCGACAAGGCCGAAGGCCCGCTGGCGTCCTGCCTGCGCGCGGCGCCGCCGTGGCAGAGCGCTTCCGTCGCTGCGGCGTCGCGCGCCTACAAGCTCAAGCCGGCGTATTGGCGGACGCTGCGCTCCGAGCTCGACGCGAACACCGCCATTTTCGCCGCGCCCGTCCCTGCGGACGAGTCGCACGGCGCGACGCCCGTCGTCGTCCTCACCGCGCCCAATGACGTGCCGGGCGTGCCAGACGAGGTCCGCAAGGCATTGCAGACCGCACGCGAGCAGACGCAGGCACGACTGGCGGCCACATCGACGAACGGCCGCGTTGTCGCGGTTCCGAATGCATCGCATGACATCCAGATCGATGCGCCGCAGGCGGTCGCCGATGCGGTGAACGAACTCTGGTCTCGATAGGACGATCGCGTAATGGATGTCGAACAGCTTCGCCTGCACATCGCGCGCGCGTTCGTGGACGTCATTCGACCTGCGCGGGAGAACATCACCACGCACCGCTGCGACGAATGCGACGAGTTGCGGGACGCGCTTGCGCCCTACGCGTGGCAGGACGTGCCGGTCAACGTGCTCGACGACCACCGATGGGACATGACCCTGCTGTCGGACGACGCCAAGCAGCACTACCTGCCCGCATGGATGCTGCAGGCGCTGGATGACGGCCAGTGGGCGGGCGACTACGTGTGGAACCTCCTGTTTGCGTTGAACTCCGATCATCGCTGGGCGCCGGCGAGGCCTTACACGAAGGAACAGCGCCAGGCGGTTGCGCATTTCCTCGACTTCATCGAGCACCGCGACTTGAGCGAATGGGAAGCGCAGGACGTCGAAAAAGCGCGTGCATCCCTACGGGAGCGCTTTCCCTGAGGCAGTCGCCTCGCGCCCTTGGGCCTTCGGCCGATAGCGCGACCCCGCCAACATCCATGCCACCAACCGCCCGCCCGTCGCCCGGTCGCCACTGAGCGACGTCCGGGCGGCCGTTTCGTGCGGGCTCTGCGTTGGAACCCATGCGCCTGCCCGGCGCTTCGGACAGGCGCGTCCTCCTTCCCCCACAGGACATCGCCATGAACTCCACATGCTCGCTCCACGCGCGCACGCTCTCGCGGCGTGCGTGCACGTCGATGGCGGCCGCGCTCGCGCTTTGCATCGCGCTGCCGTCGCACGCCGATTCGGTGACCGACTGGAACGCACTCGCCAGCGGCCCCACGGTGGCGCCGCGCTTCGGCGGACCGCAGCAGCAGTCGCGCGCGATGGCGATCGTCTCGCTGTCGGTGCACGACGCGCTCAACTCGATCCAGTCGCGCTACAACACCTATCGCCCCGTCGCGAGCGCGCCGGGCAACGCATCGCCCGATGCCGCCGTCGCCGCGGCCAATCGCACCGCGTTGCTTGCGATGATCGATGCGCTGCCCACTGCGCCCACGCCGGCCGAAGCCACCGCGCGCGCTGCCGCCATCGCCGCGATCAACGCGATGTACGACGCGTCGATCGGCCCCGGTGCACCGGATGCATCCGAAGCGGCAGGCATCGCCGCGGGCGAATCGGCGGCGGAGACGCTGCTCGCGTTGCGCTATGACGACAACGGATCGGGTGGGCTCGTGCCGACCGACGGATCGGGCACGCCGAACCTGCCGGCGTATGCGCTGCCGCCGTCGGTGGGCGTGCACCAGCCGACGCCCGCGCCGGAGTTCCCCGCTTCGACCACGCCCGCGTTCATGGGATGGGCGTTCGTGACGCCGTTCGCCGTGGAGAGCGCGGCGCAGTTCCATTCGCCGCCGGCGAAGATCTTCAAGGTCACCAGCGCGAAGTACGCGTCCGAGTACAACCTGGTGAAGTCGATCGGCGACGCGCGCGTGCGCGGCGCGCAGCCGAACTCGCCGCTCAGCGACATCCCGCGGTTCTGGGCCGGCGGTGGACTCGACTGGAATGGCAACGTGCGCATCATCGCGCTGTCGCGACCGCTCGATCGCTGGCAGAACGCGCGCCTGTTCGCGCTGGTGAACATGGCGCTCGCCGATGCGGCCATCACCAACATCGCCGACAAGTACGGCTACAACTTCTGGCGGCCGGTCACGGCGATCCGCTGGCCCGACGACGGCAACCCGTTCACGAAGAGCGACGCGACGTGGCGACCCTTCCTGCAGACGCCGCCGTATCCGGATTACCCGTGCGCATCGACCTCGCTCACCGGCGCGGCGGCGCAGACGATGCGGCGCTTATTCAAGAGCGACGCGGTGCGGTTCACGCGAACGGTCAATGCGCCGGCGGTGGCCTTGCCCCCGCCGATGGTGGAACTGCCGATCAAGGCGATCACGCGCACGTACCCGTCGCTGACTACCGCGGAGCACGAGCAGGCGATGGGACGCGTGTACGCGGGCATCCACTTCACCGAGGGTTGCCTTGCCGGGTTGAAGGCCGGCAACAAGGTGGCGGACTGGGTGTACGGGCATCAGTTGCAGGCGAAGTGATGGCCGATCGAAGAACGCGTTTGTGGCCCGGGTAAGCGCTAGCGCACCCGGGTTGCAGACGTGGTGGCGATCGGTTCCCCGGGTGCGCTTTGCTTACCCGGGCTACAAGAGCGTCGCAAACACGCTGGCGCTTCGTTGTCCCTCACCCCAACCCCTCTCCCGGCGGAGAGGCGCTCAATCGTGCGCTTTCCGAACGGGCGGCACGATGAACCACGCCGCGATCACCAGCGCCGCGAACGCGCTGTACGCGGCGACGAAACTCCACCACGGCGCGTCGAAGAAGATGAGCCGCGAGAGCCAGTGTTCGATGAACGATTCGCCGTAACTCGCCTGGCCTGCGCGGCGGCGCAGCGCCTGCTCCCACACCGTGAGCGGGCACAACGCGCCGAGCCACGCCTGCAGCGCGATGAACGCCATCAGCAACACGTGCGTGAGCCGCCAGCGGACGCCGCGCACCCAACGCCATCGCGATCGCCCGACGAAGATGGCGACGGCACCCAGGATCACGAACGCGACGATGCCCACGTGCACGACGAGGATCGCATCGGCGAGCTTTCCGGCAAACGCGGGGTTCATGGCGGCACTGTAGCCAACCCATGGCCCATGCCGCTCACGCGGGCTCATGCACAATGCGGCGCATGCGCTATCCCCTGGTCATCTTCGATTTCGACGGCACGCTGGCCGACTCCTTCCCGTTCTTCGTGAAGGCGCAGCACGCGCTCGCGCAGCGGCACGGATTCACCGCGATCGAGGACGACCGCGTCGATGCGCTGCGTCGCCTCGGCACGCGCGAGCTGCTGCGCGAGTTGAAGTTTCCGACGTGGAAGGTGCCGATCGTCGCGGCGGATTTCGTCCGCATGATGCGCGGCGCACCGCCGGTGCCGCTGTTTCCCGGCGTCGCCGACACGCTGCGGCACCTGCGCGATCGCGGCGCGCGCCTGGCGATCCTCACCTCGAACTCCGTCGACAACGTGCGGCGCGTGCTCGACGCCGAGCTGATGGAAGCGATCGAACTGATCGACGGTGGCGCGCACGTGCTCGGCAAGCATCGGCGCATCGCCCGCATGTTGAAGCTGGCGAAAACCGGGGCGTCGGAGGCGATCTACATCGGCGATCAGGTCAGCGACGGCGAAGCGGCACGTCGCGTGGGCGTGGCGTTCGGCGCCGTCGGCTGGGGGTATTCGCACGCGGATACGCTGCGCGCGATGGGTGCGGAGGAGTTCTTCGAGACGGTGCCGGAGCTGGGGCGACTGGCGTCGTAGTGACGGCTCTTGTAGCCCGGGTAAGCAGCGCACCCGGGAAACCTGCGCTGGGATGGCTGAATCCCCGGGTGCGCTGCGCTTACCCGGGCTACAAAAGCCACGCTACAGCCGAGCCCGTTCAGCCTCATCGGTCGCGCCGCCTGCTGCAATGCAACATAATGGCCGCATGTCCGCCGTATCCCCAGCCGCGCCGGCGCTGAGCCCGCGCCAGGTCACCCTCGTCCTGTTCGCCCTTGCGATGGGCGGCTTCGCCATCGGCACCAGCGAGTTCGTCGTGATGGGGCTGATCAGCGACATCGCGCGCAGCCTGGGCGTCAACGAGCCGCAGGTCGGCCACGTGATCAGCGCCTACGCGCTCGGCGTGGTCGTCGGCGCGCCCACCTTGGCGATCCTGGGCAACCGGCTCTCGCGCCGCAGCCTGCTGCTGTGCCTGATGGGCTTCTACGCGCTGGGCAACCTCGCCAGCGCGCTCGCGCCGGGCTATTTCACCCTGATGGGTGCGCGCTTCATCGCCGGTCTGCCGCACGGTGCGTATTTCGGCATCGCAGCCCTGGTCGCCGCGCGCATCACGCCGCCGGAACAGCGCGGCGCCGCGGTCGGCCGCGTGATGCTCGGCCTGGCGATCTCGCTGCTCGTCGGCAATCCGCTCGCGACGTGGATGGGGCAGACGTTCGGCTGGCGATGGGCGTTTGGCCTCGTGACGATCCTCGCGATCGCCACGGTGATCATGACCATGCGCGTGCTGCCGCGCGGCATGAACGCGCCGCGGCCGGATGCATTGCGCGAACTGCGCGACTTCAACCGCAAGCCGGTGTGGCTGGCGCTGGGCATCGGCGCGATCGGATTCGCCGGTATGTTCTGCGTCTTCAGCTACCTCACGCCGACGCTGGTGCACGTGACCGGCGTGCGCGAAACCTTCGTGCCGTTCGGCCTGGTCGCGTTCGGCATCGGCGGCATCCTGGGCACGCTCGGCGGCGGCTGGATGTTCGATCGCTTCCAGTTCCGCGCGGTGCCGATGCTGCTGGTGTGGTCGATCGTCGTGCTGCTGGTGTTCCCCTTCGCGGCCAAGTCGCCGTGGACCGTGCTGCCGGCGGTGCTCGCGGTCGGCACCATGGGCGCGCTGGCGACGGTGTTGCAGGCGCACCTGATGGACGTCGCGCGCGAAGCGCAGACGCTCGCCGCGGCGTCGAACCACTCGGCGTTCAACTTCGCCAACGCGCTCGGCCCGTGGCTGGGCGGCATGGCGATCACCGCCGGCTACGGCTGGACGTCGACGGGCATCGTCGGCGCAGCCACGGCAGTGTGCGGTTTGCTGATCTACGCGTGGGCCCGCGCGGATCTGCGGCGCAGCGCGGCGGTGGTGGTGGAAGAGGCGGCGTAACGCCCCCGATCGTCATTCCCGCGAAGGCGGGAATCCAGCCGTCAATCGTCGCGATCCGGTGCACGAAAGCGCCGTCAGGCAATGACCGATCGAGCGCGCCGTCACCGGGCGCCGCGAGCCAGCCGCTCTTCCACTTCGGTGAACGCCGAATGCGTCCCGCGCGGCGCATCTTCCATGCCGGTGGCGAAATAGACGACGCCGCTGCCGGACGCGCGATCGATCCAAAGCCCGGACAGCAACCCGTAAGCGGATCCCGCATGGCCGCTGCGCTCCACGCCGTCGCCGAACGGATCGTCGCGGCAGCCCTCGCGCTTGGTCGCCAGCGTCTGCACCGCCAGGCCGTAGCGACAGAAGAAGCCGTTGCGCGACTGCCCGCTCGCGTCTTCCTCGGCGGTGACGCCGTTGTCGGCCGTGTACGTCCATTGCGGCGTCATCATCGTGCGAACCGATGCGGCGGAAAGCACGCGCACGCCATCGAGTTCGCCTTCGCGCAGCAGCATGCGGCCGATCCGCGCCAGGCCATTGGCCGAAATGCGCAGCCCGCCCTGCGGCGAGAACATTGCGCCGTTGCGGCCGGGTGTCCACTGCGACAGGTCGCACTCGCGCTTCGTCGAACGGATCACCGCGCAATCCGGCTTGCGCCCGCGCAGGTTGTCGTACACCGGCGCGCCCGCCGCGTCGTACTGCACGACCGCGCGCGCGGCGAAGTCGCGACTGCAGCTTTCCCAGTTGAAGCATGCCTCGATCTTCAGCGGCGCGAACACCAGGCGTTGCATGAGTTTGTCGAACCGCTCGCCGGTGGCCTTTTCCATCGCGGAGGCGACGATCGGCAGGTCGATGTTCGCGTAACGGAAGAACGTGCCGGGCGCGTGCGCGTCGTCCCACGCGCGCGGATTGTCGGTGATGTCGCGCAGCGCGCCGTCGAGCGGCACCGCCCAGTAGCCGGCCGCATCGGTCAGGCCGGCGCGATGCGAGAGCAGCAGCCGCAGCGTGATCGGTGTCTTGGGAAACGCCGGATGGCGCAGCCTCCAGCCGAGCAGCGGCGAGAGGTCGGCATCGAGGTCGAGCTTGCCTTGCTCGACCAGCCGCATCGCGCCGATCGCGGTGACGAGCTTGCTGATCGACGCGACGCGCACCGGATCGTCCGCCGTCACCGCGCGTTTGGCCGCGAGGTCGGCGTATCCATGCACCTGCGTGCCGGTCGTGCCGTCACGGTCGAACGCGATCCGCACGCTCGCAACCGGTGGCACCGCGCTCGCAGGCGCCGCGAGCATGGCGAGCAGGAGGACGAGGGCCATCGTTCGGATCACGCGCATGAGGTCGCTCGGAATCGGGGGCGCCCCAAGCCTAGCCTGCGCGGGTGCATGTTGCAGCGATGAAACCTTTTTTCGGCCCGCTTGCGCGCACCGCGAACCTTCACGGACAACGCGGTTTCGCGGGCGCAGACTCAAGCCGAACTCCGCTGGGGCCGCCGATGAATGACGATACGCGCGCCACGCCGGGCGAGGGCACGCCAGTCGGTCCGGGCACGATCGACAACCAGGTCATCAAGGACATGCTGTGGGCGTTCGCCGTGCGATCGCCCGAACACGCCGCGCTGCTGATCGGCAACGACGGCACGATCACATGGACCAACTCGGGCGCCGAAGTGATCCTCGGTGCCGAGCCCGGCGGCCTGATCGGGCGCAACATGGGCTCCTTCTTCACCCGGCGCGACCTTGCGGCCGGCATTCCCGAGCACGAACGCGTCGAAGCGCGCAGCCGCGGCACGGCGTCGGACGATCGCTGGCTGTCGCGGCTTGACGGTTCGCGCTTCTGGGCGTCCGGCGTCACGGTGTACCTCGGTCCGTTCGTGCAGGAGATGGATTGCTGCGCGTACCTCAAGCTGTTCCGCGACCTCACCGAAGTGAAGATGCAGCTGGAAAGCAGCCGCAAACGGTGTCGCGCCGCGAGCGAGGCCAGCGACAAGAAGAGCGCGGCCATCGCGCTGCTCGCGCATGAACTCCGCAATCCGCTGTCAGGCATCAGCCTGGCGGCGGGCATGTTGAAGCGCCGCATCGGCGACGACGTGCCGTCGGCGGCCGATCCCATCGACGTGATCGAGCGCAACGTCGAACTGGCCGTGCGCCTGATCGAAGACCTGATGCAGCACAGCAAGGTCGCGTCGGACGGGTTCCAGCTCGACAAGACGCGCTGCAAGCTGCGCGAGATGCTGGAGACGTCCACGTCCATCGCGAAGCGCCAGATGGAAGAGGAATCGCGGCTGGTGCGCGTGCTGCTGCCGCAGCATGAGATCGAAGTGGACGTGGATCCGATGCGCATGCAGCAGGTGTTCGTGAACCTGATCGCCAACGCGCTGCGCTACACGCCTATGCCGGGGCGCATATGGGTCAGCGGCACGGTAGAAGGGCACGAGGCGATCGTGCGCGTGACCGACGAAGGCATCGGCATCGCGCCGGACCGGCTGGAGCGGCTGTTCGAAATGTTCACCCTGCCGCGCCTGGACAGTTCGAAACTCGGACTCGGGCTCGGCCTGGCGCTGGTGAAGAAGATCATCGAACTGCACGGCGGCACCGTGCAGGCGCGCAGCGAGGGCGTGGGGAAAGGCAGCCAGTTCGTGGTGCGCTTCCCGGTGCACTGACGCCTACAGCGCGCCGGTCCTCACGTGGAAGCCGAGCGCGCCGGCCACCATGCGCAGCGCTTCGTCGTCGCGCTGGCGCGCGATGAACCCGGCCTGCGTGTGGTCGCCGGTTTCGTACGTCCACAGCGTGTAGTGGTGTTCGCGCAGGCGGTCGAAGGCGACGTTGATCAGCGCGGGCACTTCGGCGTCGGCCAGCGCGTCGTCGTCGTCCGCATCGAAGCCCCAGTCGATACGCAGGCCCAAGCGCGAAGCGAGCTCGTCGAGCACTTCGATCAGCCCGGCGGCATCGGACTCCTCCACGTGGAAGCCGGCGCGCCAGTCGATCGCGTCGCGCAACGCCTGCACGGGGTCCTCGCCGTCGATAAGGGCCTCGCGGCAGCGGCCGAATTGCTCCATCGCCGCGTCGTCGTCGCCGGGATTGATGAGTAGCAGGAACTGCCAGGCCACGGCTTCCTGCGCGGCATCCTCGTCGAGGTCGGCGTCGTCGTGGAAGGAGCGGGCGAAGTTGTCGTCGGGGTCGTATTCGGAATGCATGGCGCGGGCCCGCGAGTGGGGCGCACAGGATACGGCGCGATGCGGCGGCGGGGCGTGCGGGCAAAAAAGAAGGCTGCCGAAGGTCCGGCAGCCCTGAAAGGAGTGGACGCCCCGGGGGAGTGTGGGCGTCCTGGCCGACTCGCAGCGGCCGACGCCAGCGTTGCGCAGCGCTCGTGCGCCCTCCATGGGACGAATCCGAAAACGCCATCCGTCGGAAGGCTCGCGCCGCGCATGGCGCGGCTTCGTTCGCGGGATCACGCTGCCGACATCTCAGTTGCCGGGAGCGTGCGCCATGGCCTCGATCCAGCGCGAGATCGACGTGGACATCGCGTTGCGCGACGCGTGGGATGCGCTGCGCGATGTCGGGAGCATCCATCAACGCCTGGTGCCGGGCTTCGTCGCCGACTGCCGCATGGAGGGCCGCGTGCGCGTGGTCACCTTCGGCAACGGCATGGTGGTGCGCGAGCCAATCCTCGTCATCGACGAGGATCGGCATCGCGTGGCGTGGGCCGCGGTCGGCGGCTCGTTCGAGCACTACAACGCGTCGGTGCAGGCATTCGACCTGGGCGAAGGCCGCACGCGTCTGCGGTGGATCGCGGACCTGCTGCCGGATTCGGCGGCGCCGGAGGTGGAGGGGATGATCGCGGAGGGGCTTGGGGTGATGAAGCGGACGTTGGAAGCGGCGGGTTGAGGTTTGTTTTTATGCGCGGCGTCCCTTGGGCGAAGGTGGGACCTGCGCTCGTAGCGCGAAGGGCACGCTTCTGGCGCGGAACCACCTCACCGTCATTCCAGCGAAAGCTGGAACCCATTTGCTCTTGCTGACCAAGCCCCCGGGTGCGCTTCGCTTACCCGGGCTACAAGAGCCATCGCCGTTGCGCTTGATCGTCATCCCCGCGAAGGCGGGGATGCCGGGACTTTTCATGCTTTCCCGTTGCTTTTCAGAAGAAGAATCACCAGCCAAGCTTCCGATCGCCTGCGGCGCCCGGGTCACTTTTCTTTGCTTGCCCAAGTCCTACTGGATTCCCTTCGGTCAAAAAGTAACCAAAAGAAAGGGCAGCTCCCCGACAAATCAATCCCACGACCGGACAGAGCAAGGGCGCGTTCGCGATTCGCCTTCCATGGCTCGGCGCTCACCGCCGCACGTCCTGTGGGGCGCCCGTTGGGGCTAGGGACCTGATTGGCTGTTCGACAGCGACAGCAACAGCAACAGGAAGCGCAACACCAAAGCGCCACGCGTTTGTAGCCCGGGTAAGCGAAGCGCACCCGGGGTGGCAGGGCGGTCGCGTCCCGGGTGCGCTTCGCTTACCCGGGCTACCAGAGCAAACGCATCGCGCGTGCCAGCGAGATCGCGCATCCCAACCCCAACCCCTCTCCCGCAGGAGAGGGCAACATCGCAAGCACCGCATACAGCACCGCCACGCAAGAGCGGCGCATATCGTGCGGCGGGTGACGCTCGCGTACGCCGCGTCAACCGCCCGACCTCACGGCAACGCCGTCCCCTGGTCCGCGATCGCCAGCCAGCGGTGGCCGTCGTGGCTGTAGGTCACGCCGGTGTAGGCGTGCTGGCGGAAGCCGATGCGGGGGATTTCGTACACCGTCTCGTACAGGATGAACGCGGCGTTGCAGCCATCGACCACGCGGTAGACCTCCGTCCACGTCCACTGCGCCTCGCGGTTGGCGAAGTGGCTCGCCAGCGCGGTCATGATCGCGTCGATGCCGACGAACTTGTGGCCGCTGGCGAAGACGGTGATCGCGCGTTCGTCGTGCACGGCGCGGAAGGTGTCGGCGTCGTAGTCGCGGAAGGACTCCATGTCCATGCGCTGGGCCAGTTCGAACTGGCGCGCGCAGCCGCGGGCGCGGCCGTCGCCGTGTCCGCCGGCGAAGGCGGGCGCGAAGGCGGACAGGAGCAGCAGGCAGGTGGCGGCGGGAATGCAGCGACGCAGGAGCGGGCGGATCGTCATCGTCGTGTCCTCGACATGGGGGCAGGACGACGGTAGGCGCGCAAGCGGCACCGTTGAAGAGCCAAAACCGGAGGGTTCCACAGGGCCAATCCGGCCCCGCCCGGACGCGTCGCCTGCCGCCGCCCCGCCACAAATCCCCCGCATAATCGAATGCCCCACACGTCATCGGAGCCGCTTCCATGACCCTTCTCGTGACCGGCAGCGCCGGCCATCTGGGCGAAGGACTGATGCGCGAGTTGCGCGCCACCGGGCGCGACGCCGTCGGCATCGACATCAAGCCTTCCGCATTCACCGACCACGTCGGCTCGATCACCGACCGCGACTTCGTGCGCCGCCGCATGAAGGGCGTGCGTGCGGTGATCCACGCCGCGACGCTGCACAAGCCGCACGTGGCGACGCATCCGCACCAGGACTTCATCGACACCAACGTCAGCGGCACGCTGGCGCTTTTGGAGGAAGCCCTCGCCGCGAACGTCGAAGCGTTCGTGTTCACCAGCACGACCAGCACGTTCGGCGCCGCGCTCACGCCCGCGCTGGGCGAGCCGGCGGCGTGGATCGACGAGCACGTCGCGCCGATCCCGAAGAACATCTACGGCGTGACCAAGCTGTCGGCCGAGCAGCTGTGCGAGCTGTTCTACCGCAAGCGCCGCCTGCCCGTGCTGGTGCTGCGCACCTCGCGCTTCTTCCCCGAGCCCGACGACAGCATCGACGTGCGCAACGGGTTCTCGACGGCGAACGCGCAGGCGAACGAGCTGCTCTATCGCCGCGTCGACATCGCCGATGCGGTGGACGCGCACCTGCTCGCGGTCGAGCGCGCGAAGGCCATTGGCTTTGGCCGCTACATCATTTCGGCCACCACGCCGTTCACGCGCGAGGATCTTGCGGAACTTCGGCGCGATCCGGCGACCGTGCTCGCGCGGCATTTCCCCGATGCGCCGGCGCTGTATGCGTCGCGCGGATGGCGGATGTTCCCGCAGATCGATCGCGTGTACGTCAACGCGCTCGCGCGCGAGCAGCTGGGATGGCAGCCGAAGTACGACTTCGCGCGCGTGCTCGCCGCGCTGCGTAGCGGGGAGGAATTCCGCAGCCCTCTCGCCGAGGCGGTCGGCAGCAAGGGGTATCACGACGCGGTGTTCGAGGACGGCCCGTATCCCGTCGCGTCTTGAGGACGTTGTAGCGCCGGCCCCTCTCCCGCGTGCGGGAGAGGGTCGGGGTCGCTTGACCGGGCTACAGAAGCGGAACGACTACTGCCCCTTCGGCCGTACCTGCACCACCGCCGCTTCGGTGAAGGCGACGCGCAGCATGTCGCCCACCTTCAGCTTCGACAGGCGCGCCTGGTATTCCGGCTTTCGCACGTCCAGGGTGACGACGTTTCCGCGCGGGCCTTCGACGGTGATGGTGTTGTTTGCCGTGTCGATGGCGCGGATCGGCGCGAGCACGGTGACCACTTCCGCGGCGCCGGCGCGCGGCTTCTCGCCCTTCTTCGCGATGTCTTCCTTCTGCTTGATGTACGCGCCCGGTTCGGCGCTGCCGGCCGGCTGGATGTCCACGGTGACCGCGCGCAGATAGTCCAGCGACACAGTGTCGCCGACGCGCACCTGCTCGAAGTTGCGCACGGTTTCGTCCGCGTGCACTTCCACTTCGTTGCCATCCGGGCCCTGGACGGTGATGAGCCGGTTGGGCGTGTCGATGTCGGTGACCTTGCCTTCGACGGTGACGGCGACCGCGGCGGTCTCGCTGCGATCCGGGTCGGGCGGGGTCGGCTTGGCGGCGTACGTGGCCGAGGTGGCGAGGGCCAGGGCGATGGCGAGGAAAACGGGGCGGAGCGGGAGCGGGGAAGTCTTCACTGCGTCCTCCGTGCGGTGTGGGCGCGCATCGCGCGGACGCGCGACGGCAACGCGCCGCCCGGTTCGGGGCGGCGCGGTTCAGTGTGTGCACGGAAAAGTGAAGGCCGCGTGTCGTGCGCGGCGGGCGCAGCGCTAGTGCAGCGTCGGCCCCTTCTGCTCGCGATGGCGCACCTTCGCCAGCGCGTTGTCGTCGGAGGAATCGTTCGCCGGCGTCGAGGCGGCCTTAGGCTGGTTGCGCTCTTCCAGGTCCTTCTTCTGGTCCTTGGAGCCCGATTTCTGCTGGGCCTGGAGTTTTGGCTTGTCCGGTCGCATGGCGTCCTCCTCAGTGATGGCGCTTGTCGCTGCCGGAGCGGTGGTCGTCGCGGCCTTCCTCGCGCGTGGACGGCTCCTTGTGCACCGCGTGCTTGCGTTGGCTCGGCCCGTCGTGGCCCGCGCGCATCGCGTGGTCGCGGTCGGTGTCGCGATTGCCGCCCGACGGTGGCGTGCTGTGGCCGCTCTTGACCCGGTCCTGCGCGTGCTTGTTGGTGCCCATGGTGTCTCCGCGTGGTGGGGGAAGGCTCACCGTAGGAGTTGCGCCGTTAGGTGCGGCGCACCGGGATGTAAGCCCTTCGTTACCGCGGCGCATTCAGCCGGATAACGAAAAAGGCCCCGGAATCCGGGGCCCTTCGTACGACGCAGATCGAACGCGCGTGGATCAGTGATGCAGCAGCACGTCGGCGATGATGCCGGTGGCCACGGCGATCAGCACGTAGCGGCCATCGTCGCTTCGCACCCAGCGGTGACCGCGGGGCGGCTCGCGCAGGTCGTAGTGGTGGTAGTCGTCGACATAGACGCGGCGCTCGACATAGACCACGCCGCGGCGGTAGTCGTGCTTGTAGTGGCCGTTCTTGCGGCCGCGGTCGTGGCGGTCGTCATGGTCGTCGTAGCGGTCGTGATGATCGTGACCGCGGCCGTGGCCGTGGCCCTTGCCGTGCGCGGACGCGACGACTGGCGAGAGCAGCAGGAAGCCGACGGCGAGGGTCGAAATCAGGCGCTTCATGGAATCCCCTGTTGAATGCGAGTGCGTGGTGGTTCTTGTGCGCTCGATCCTGACTGCGCCTGTCGTGCTGGCAAGTCGGGTCCGCATCAAACCATGACGCAGTTCGCGGTTTGGGCCCCGAATCCTTCACCCGGCCTTTAGGTAAGCGCTTACAACGCGCGTGCCGGACAAAAAAACACCGGGGCGGCGCGCGAGCCCAGTCGCGCGCCGCCCCGGCAATCTCCCTGACGAGGAGTGCGTGCAGTGTGGCCGCCGACCGTCGCAGGGGACGAGACGCCGCGCCGCGCGGCCTCCTACACTCGGCGCAAACGTGAACACCTGAGGGGAAGGGAATGAAGCGTCGTGCCATGGCGGCCCTGACGGGCCTGTCGGTTGCCCTGCTGTCGATCACCACCGCGACCCCGGCGCAACAGGCGCCGCCCGCGGCGCCCGCGTCCGCACCGCCGATCGTGTTGCGGGCCGCGCATCTGTTCGACGGTCGCAGCGGGCGGCTCGTGTCGCCGGGCACCCTCGTCGTGCAGGGCGGGCGCATCGCCGCCGTCGGCGACGCCGCGGTGCCGGCCGGCGCGAAGGTGATCGACCTGGGCGACGCCACGCTGCTGCCGGGCTTCATCGACGCGCACACGCACATCGCGTCCAACCACGACGACAACTGGGCGCAGGGCTTCTACGAGAACATGCTGCGCTTCCCGACCGAGCAGTCCTTCCACGCCGCGCGCAACGCGAAGCTGACCCTCGAGGCGGGCTTCACCACGGTGCGCGAAGTCGGCGCGCCGGACTTCGTCGACATCGCGCTGCGCAACGCCATTCGCGACGGTCTCACCGAAGGCCCGCGCATGCTGGTCGCGGGCCATGCACTGGGTTCCACCGGCGGGCACTGCGATGCCGCGCCGTTCCCGCCGGAGCGCGTGACGCCGCTCGGCCCGCGCGACGGCGTGTGCAACGGCGCCGAACAGTGCCGCCTGGCGACGCGCGAGCAGATGAAGTACGGCGCCGACCTCATCAAGATCTGCGCCTCCGGCGGCGTGCTGTCGGAAGCCGATCCGGTGGACGTTCCGCAGCTCACGCCCGAGGAACTGCGCGCGATCGTCACCGAAGCGCACACTTGGGGCCGCAAGGTCGCCGCGCACAGCCATGGCGACCTCGCCGCGAAGCTCGCCGTGGAAGCCGGCGTGGATTCGATCGAGCACGGCAGCTTCCTCACCACGCCGACGCTGCAGCTGATGAAGAGCAAGGGCACCTACCTGGTGCCCACGCGCATGACGCAGGTGTGGGTGGTCGAGAAGGCCGACACCTACCCGCCGCAGATCGGCGCCAAGGCGCGCGCTGCCGGCGCGGCGCACCAGAAGATGTTCAAGGAAGCGCTTCGCGTGGGCGTGCCGATCGCGCTGGGCACCGACGCAGCGGTGTATCCGCACGGGATGAACGCGCAGGAATTCGGCGACATGGTCGACCTCGGCATGACGCCCGCGGCGGCGCTGCTCACCAGCAGCCAGGGCTCGGCGAAGCTGCTGGGCATCGACAACGAAACCGGCACGCTGGAAGCCGGCAAGTTCGCCGACATCGTCGCCGTCCCGGGTAACGTGCTGGAAAACATCCGCGCCACGCAGAAGCCGCTGCTGGTGATGAAGCAGGGCGCGGTGGTGCGCGGGCCGTAGGCGGCCGACGCCGCGTCGCGATATCGATCAGTTTTCGAGAAGCGGCGACGCGAACGCCGCGTCAGGATCGTTCCACGGGCCCGCACGGTGCGGGCCCCATCAGGAGCGCTCCCATGAACTGGAACACGTGGATCCGCCAGGCCCACCGCTGGCTGTCGATTGCCTTCACGCTGTGCGTCATTGCCAACTTCGCCGTGATGGGGCGCGGGGACATCGCGCTGTGGGTGGGTTTCGCGACGCTGGTGCCGTTGGCGTTGCTGCTGCTCAGCGGGTTGTACCTGTTCGCGTTGCCGTATCTGGCGCGGCGGCGTGGGGCGGTGTTGGAGCGGACGTGAGCGGAAGGGTCTGTGTGCCGAGCTCGCTCCCTAAATCGGAAACCCCCAGAACCGTCATCCCGGCGAAAGCCGGGACCCAGGCTGTCACGTCATCCGTAGAAGCGCGGCATCGTGAGTTGTCCCGCTGCGGGCCTGGATCCCGGCCTTCGCCGGGATGACGGAAAATTGGGGACGGTCGGGCGGACGGCGGCATCCGGGTGGCCGTCTTCGGAATCGTCCCTCCCGGGTGCGCTTCGCTTACCCGGGCTACAAGGGCGGGGCGCCTGCCACCGCTTGCGCCCGCCCACTTACCTGACTAAAGTCAGGCAATGAACGAGCGCCAGGTACAGCAGGTCCGCAGCTTCAACCGGGCGGTGACGCGACGGATCGGTGCGCTGTCGGACGATTTCCTCGGGCGTGGCCGGCCGCTGGCCGAATCGCGCCTGCTGTTCGAGATCGGCCGCGAGGGCGCCGACGTGCGCGACCTGCGCGCGCGGCTGTCGCTGGATTCGGGCTACCTCAGCCGCCTGCTGCGCGGCCTGGAGGCGCAGGGACTGACGACCTCCCAACCGGCGCCCGACGACGCGCGCGTCCGGCGCGTGCTGCTCACGGCAAAGGGGCGACGCGAATTCGAAGCGCTCGACCGCCTTTCGCAGGACTTCGCGACCTCGCTGCTCTCGCCGCTCGGCGATGCGCAGCGCGAGCGCCTGACCCGGGCGATGGCCGAAGTCGAACGCCTGATGCGCGCCGCTGCGGTCGTCATCGAACCGGCCGATCCGGCCAGCGCCGACGCACGCGCGTGCATCGACGCCTACTTGCGCGAACTCGACGAACGCTTCGACACCGGCTTCGACGCCACGCGCGGGCCGAGCGCCGATCCGCAGGAACTCGTGCCGCCCTCGGGCGTGCTGCTGCTCGCGCGACTGGACGAGGAGGCGCTCGGCTGCGGCGCGCTCAAGGTGCTGGGCGACGGCGTCGGCGAGATCAAACGCATGTGGGTCGCGCCGGAGGCACGCGGCCTGGGCATCGCGCAACGCATGCTCGACGCGCTGGAAGCACACGCGCACCGGATGCACCTGCACACGCTGCGGCTGGACACCAACCGCACGCTGCTGGAGGCGCGCGCGCTGTACGCGCGCAACGGCTACGTCGAGATCCCGCGCTACAACGACAATCCGTACGCGGACTACTGGTTCGAAAAGCGCCTGCGCTGACGTCGGCCTTACGCGCCCACGCGTTCCCGCACGGCCGCGAAATCGCGCACCGGGCGCACTTCGATCGAACCGAAGCGCGACCACGGGAACGAATGCGCGATGTCCACCGCGGACTCGATGTCCGGCGCCTCGATCAGGTTGAAGCCGGCGAAGACTTCCTTCGCCTCGGCGAACGGGCCGTCGTACACGTGCGTGTTGCCGCCACGCGTGCGCACCGAGCGCGCCGTGCTGGGCACCTCAAGCTGCTGTGAATCCAGCAGCACGCCGCGCTCGCGCAGCGCATCGGCCTTCTCGATGCAGTCCTTCATCAGCCGGTCGTATTCGCCGGCCGGCAACGCGTCCAGCAACGTCTGGTCCGTGTAGATCATCAGCAGGAATTTCATGGGGCTCCGGCGATGCGTCCTGGGAGCGCGCATTGTCGCCCATGCGGACTGCGCCGCGATGTACCGGAAGGCACAGCTCGCATTCGCCCGCTGATGGGACGGTTCTTCCCCGCGATGCGGGCTTATCGGGATTGCATCGGCTGCCTACCCTGTCGCTTCCCCCGTCGCAACGGAATGCCCGCAATGCTCACGCCGCGCCAGGCCCAGTTCGCCTTCGTCCCCCTCGTCGTCACGCTGATGTCGGGCGTGATGAGCTTCGCCATGATCGCGCTGCAGCGCGGTTTCGGCCCGGGCCTGATCTCCGCGTGGCTGCGCGGATGGCCCGTCGCGTTCGCCGTCGCGCTGCCTGCCGCGTGGGTGATCCTGCCCGGCGTGCGCGCACTGCTGGCACGCGTGACGAAGGCGTGCACCCAGGCGGCCGGTTCGTCGCAACGCCTCGGGCGCATGGGATGAGCGACATGCCGCGAACGCCGCTCCGGTACGATGCCGCGGGTTCACCGCAGGAAAAGGACCACGGCATGGCGTCGACCGCCGGCTTGCAGACACACGATCCCGTCATCGACGTGCGGGGCCTCACCAAGACGTATTCGACCGGTTTCCAGGCGCTCAAGGGCATCGACCTGTCGATCCGGCGCGGCGAGATCTTCGCGCTGCTCGGCCCGAACGGCGCGGGCAAGACGACGCTGATCAGCATCATCTGCGGCATCGTCAACGCCAGTTCCGGCACCGTGACCGCCGACGGCCACGACATCGTGCACGACTACCGCGCCGCACGCGCGAAGATCGGCCTGGTGCCGCAGGAACTGTCGACCGACGCGTTCGAAAGCGTATGGGCGACGGTGAAGTTCAGCCGCGGGCTGTTCGGCAAGTCGCGCGACGACGCGTACCTGGAAAAGGTGCTGCGCGACCTGTCGCTGTGGGACAAGAAGGACAGCAAGATCATGGCGCTGTCCGGCGGCATGAAGCGCCGCGTGCTGATCGCCAAGGCGCTTTCGCACGAGCCCTCGATCCTGTTCCTCGACGAGCCAACCGCGGGCGTCGACGTGGAACTGCGCCACGACATGTGGGAAATGGTGCGCCGCCTTCGCGAGAACGGCACCACGATCATCCTGACCACGCACTACATCGAGGAGGCCGAGGACATGGCCGACCGCATCGGCGTGATCAACAAGGGCGAGCTGGTGCTGGTGGAGGACAAGGCCACGCTGATGCGCAAGCTCGGCAAGAAGCAGCTCACGCTGACGTTGCAGGCGCCGCTGGAGCGCATTCCGGAGGACATGGCGGACTACCCGCTGGAACTCGCCGAAGACGGCACGGCGCTGGTCTACACCTTCGACGTGCAGGCGCAGGAAACCGGCATCGCCGCGTTGCTGCGCCGCCTCACCCAGCACGGCATCGACTTCAAGGACCTGCATTCGTCCGAGAGTTCGCTGGAGGACATCTTCGTCAGCCTGGTCCGCCAGAACCGGGAGGCGCGCGCATGAATTTCCACGCGATCCGCGCGATCTACCGCTTCGAGATGGCGCGCACGTTCCGCACGCTGATGGAGTCGATCGTCTCGCCGGTGCTGTCCACGTCGCTGTATTTCATCGTCTTCGGCGCGGCCATCGGCGGGCGCATGGGCGATGTCGACGGCGTGAGCTACGGCGCCTTCATCATCCCCGGCCTGATCATGCTGTCGCTGCTGAGCGAGAGCATTTCCAACGCGTCCTTCGGCATCTACATGCCCAAGTGGGCGGGCACGATCTACGAACTGCTGTCGGCGCCGGTGTCGGCGCTGGAGATCGTGATCGGCTACGTCGGCGCGGCGGCGACGAAATCGCTGATGCTCGGCACGCTGATCCTGCTCACCGCGCGTTTCTTCGTGCCGTACGAGATCCAGCATCCGTTCTGGATGCTGTGCTTCCTCGTGCTGACGGCGCTGACCTTCAGCCTGTTCGGTTTCATCATCGGGTTGTGGGCCGACAGCTTCCAGCGCCTGCAACTGGTGCCGCTGATGATCATCACGCCGCTGACGTTCCTCGGCGGCGCGTTCTATTCGATCAGCATGCTGCCGCCGCTGTGGCAGAAGGTCGCGCTGTTCAACCCGGTCGTCTACCTGATCAGCGGCTTCCGCTGGAGTTTCTTCGGCATCTCCGACGTGAACGTCGGCATCAGCGCCGCGGCGATCACCGGCTTCCTGCTGCTGTGCCTGGGCGTGGTGTACTGGATCTTCCGCACGGGGTGGAAGCTGAAGCAGTAGGAACGAGGGGAAGAAAGCAGGCACTGGAACCTCGTGCGAGGCGTCGCCGCTTCGTGCGCCTAGCTCTTGAGTTCCTGCGAGAGCCAGCGATCGATCAGGCGCTTTTCGAAGCGCA
Source organism: Lysobacter auxotrophicus (assembly GCF_027924565.1). NCBI lineage: Bacteria > Pseudomonadati > Pseudomonadota > Gammaproteobacteria > Lysobacterales > Lysobacteraceae > Lysobacter > Lysobacter auxotrophicus. The sequence goes on along the minus strand of NZ_AP027041.1, from coordinate 3,840,002 downwards.
GCGGATCGGTATCGAGCGATGACGTGTCGCCCATCAGGAAGCCCGGGTCGCTGAGCTTGCGCTCGCCCTGCGCGATCACGTTGCCACCGGCGTCGGTGAGCCGCACGTTGAGCGTCATGCGCGGCGGATAGACGTCGCGGATGATGCGCGTGTTCTGCAGGTTCGGGCCGTGCCACCCCTCGAATCCCCCGGCGCGGCGGATGTCGAGGATGTCGACGTCCAGGCGCTGTCCGGCGGGCAGGCGCTTGTCGGCACGCTCGCGGATGTACGCGGCCAGTTCCTGCACCCAGTCGCCGCGCGAGGCTTCCCAGCGGTTGCCGCTGTAGCGCAGTTCGCTGAAGCGCGAAGGATCTTCCCATCGGACGTTGACCGAATCGCTTTCGGGCAAGGCGCGCGGGGCCTGTGGGTCGGTGACGTTGCGCGCCGCGGCGTGGGCCGTGGAAGCCAGCGCGAGCGCGAGGGACAGAACGACGAGGCGCAGTTTCATGGCGACCTCCGCAAGGGATGGGAGCGATCGGATTCTCCCACCGCGCGCACGCCCCGGCGGTGCCGACGCTGGCGGCGTACAGCCGGCGTTTCCGGTTCGGACCCATGAATCCTTAACGCGTCAAGGGCGCGCGCTGAGACTTTTTCGGACGTGTCTCATATCGACGCCGGGGCCGGATCCGGAGACTTCTCCCTGCGCCTCGCGGCGCCATCGTCCGGCAGCCAGGTCTCGCCGGGAACCCAGCCAGGAGTCCTTGCGTCCGGTCGCCGGACGCCGCCGATCGTTTCACGGAGTCGTCCATGTCCCCCGCCGTACGCAACGCCCGAACCCGTCCCATCCGCTGCGGTTGGCGCAGCAGCCTCCAGCTGATCTGCGCCGCCGCGGTCATGACCGCCGCCACCAGCGCAGGATCCGGCTGGGCGCGTTCGCATGTCGCCGTGCCGACCCGGACGGCCGTGACCGAGGCTGGCATGGGTGGGCCGTATATTCCGGCCGCGCAGGCGCCGCACTACGACCTCGTCGCCGATCTGTCGCGCATGGAGGCCGCACCGCTGCGAAAGGCCGACGACGCGGTCGAACTCTCGTCCGTCGCCTGGAACCCGGTGAAACGCGGCTGGCGCGATCGCCTGCTCAGCCTGCTGCCGGTGGCGCCGGTGCGGATCACCTCCGGCTTCGGCCGCCGGCACGATCCGTTCGGCCACGGCGACGCGTTCCACAGCGGCATCGATTTCGCCGGGGCGCTCGGCACGCCCGTGCACGCCGTCGGCGACGGCGTCGTCGTGCAGGCGCGCTACAGCAAGGATTACGGCAACGTGGTGATGATCGACCACGGCCAGGGCATCGTGACGCTGTACGCGCACAACAGCCGGCTGGAAGTCCGCCCCGGCGACGTGGTGCTGGCGGGGCAGGAGATCTCGAAAATGGGCTCGACCGGCCGTTCGACCGGTCCGCACCTGCATTTCGAAGTGCGCCAGTACGGCCAGCGGATCGATCCGGGCCGCTACCTGGCGGGGCTCTGAGGCTTACTGCGCCTCTTCGGCGTCGCGGTACCAGGCCTCAACCGTGCCCTTGTGCTTCATCGTCATCGGATTGCCGGCGGCGATCCAGCGCCTTGCCGACCGGCAGGCGCACCCAGCCTTCGCTGATGCAGTACTCGTCGACGTTGGTGCGCTCGACGCCGTTGAAGCGGATGCCGATGCCGCGTTCGAGCACCGCCTCGTCATAGAACGGGCTGCGCGCGTCGTTGGAGAGGCGGTCGGGCGGGGTGTCGGTCATGGCGTGGATCCGTGCGGTTGAAACCGGGCGCGTGCGCCGGGGCCGCACAGGATACGTGCGGTTCCGCGAACACGCAGCCTCGGGCGGGTCGTCACGGATGCTCGCCGCGCCCCTGCGCCTTGGCGCGCGCGATCACCGCCCGGACCTGGGCGCGATCGCGGTGTCGCGAGATCGCGACCGCGCCGAACCCGATTGCCTTCTCGCGCAGGTCCGACGGGACGTCGTAGTGCGCCCCCGACGTCTTGTTCTGGAAGGCGCGCCGGGGGATGTCCAGCCGGTCGGCCATCGCGTGCAGCTCGTCGAGGGTGTCGGCCATCAGGTGGGCCCAGCGGCGGCCGCGCCAGAGATGGACCGCATCATCGACATAAACCGTCATCGCAGCGCAGGGATCCTGGAAAACCTGAACGGGGATCGTATCTGAACCGCCCGGCCCGGTCGGGATTTGCAAATCCGACCAAACACGTCCAACATGCCCTGCGCTGCGTTAGCCAAGGGTCACGGTGAATGTGACCCGATGTGGATTCCGTTCTCCATCGTTGCACCTCGCTTTCTCCTTGCGACCAGCTCCATAGCCGCGTTAGCGGTCTCACCATCCGTATAGGAGAAAGTCATGTCGAACCGTGAAACCGGTACCGTCAAGTGGTTCAACGATGCCAAGGGCTTCGGCTTCATCAGCCGCGAGAACGGCGAGGACGTGTTCGTCCACTTCCGTTCGATCCAGGGCTCGGGCTTCAAGAGCCTGCAGGAAGGCCAGAAGGTGTCCTTCACCGTCGTCCAGGGCCAGAAGGGCCTGCAGGCCGACGCCGTGCAGGCGCTGTAAGCCTCTCGCACCAAGCGTTACCGAAAAGCCTGGCTTCGGCTGGGCTTTTTTTATTGCGTATGTCGCCCGGCTTCGGCCGGGCTTTTCATTGGGTAAGGCCGAAGATCAGCCCCGCCGCACCCGCACCATCCGGTCCATCAGGTGCTCCACCGCATTGCCGGCATGCACGCAGCGGCCCAGGTGGACGGGCGAGGTCTGGATGATCGAGCTGCGCTTGGCCGTAAGCCAGTGGAACCGCGCGCGCTGTGGCAGCAGGCCGATGGGGCCGCTGCCGGGGCCGCCGGCGCAGATGGCTTCGATCGCCGCGAGGTGCCGACGTACCGTTTCCAGGTCGATGTCCGGGTCGAGCGCCCGCAGCCGGGCCTCGTCGACTTCGATGCGCGCCTGAAGGAACTTCGCCGTCGGGCACGAGAGCAGGATGCCGACGTTGACGAACTCCTCGCGTTCCACGCGCGGGACCACGCGGATCACCGCGTAGTCGTAGGTATCGCGGCGGGGCGTCTCAGGCGCGTGCATGGATCGCCTCCTCGACGAAGCGCTGCCGCTGCGCCAGCCGCTGCATGAAGTGTTCGACGTACGCCGCGCGGTGTTCGTCCGGATCGGCCGGCGTGTCGGCCCCGACGAGCCACGCGTCGGGCACGAGCGCGAGGATCGCGTCGAAATCGGTCCGCGCCAGCTTGCCCGACAGCCGCGCGTCGGCGCCGGCGATATCGTCCGCCTGCGGCAGCAGCACGTGCTCGCGGATCATCGGGAATGCGCTGCCGGCATGCGTCGGCGAGCCGTCCCAGCCGTGGTGGAAATACAGCGCCGCGCCGTGGTCGATCAGCCACGTGTTGCGGTGCCAGACCAGCAGGTTCGGATTGCGGAAACTGCGGTCGACGTTGCTCACGAAAGCGTCGAACCAGACGATGTCGGAGGCGAGCCCGCCCGGCACGTGCTCGGCCACGGGATCGAAATTGATCGCGCCGGGCAGGTAGTCGAGTGCGAGGTTGAGGCCGTCGCTGGCCTTGATCAGCTCCTGGATTTCCGGATCGGGCTCGGTGCGCGCGAGTTCGGCATCGAGTTCGACGAACACCAGTTCCGGAATGGGCAAGCCGAGCCTGCGTGCGATCTCGCCCGCGACGAGCTCGGCGACCAGCGCCTTCACGCCCTGGCCCGCGCCGCGGAATTTCAGGACATACAGGCCGTCTTCATCGCCTTCGATGATCGCGGGCAGCGAACCGCCTTCGCGCAGCGGCGTGACGTAACGGGCGGCGTTTACGGTACGAAGTGGCATGGGTCGCGGCATGGGAAAGCCGCGACAGGGTAGCCGAATCGCACCGCGCGCGAGGGGCGAGCCTTCGCGCGCGCGGGTTACTCGTCGTCGGGTTTGCCTTCCGATTCGACGCCCGGAGCGCCCGGTGTCGCGTCGCGCTGCGCGCCGCCGCGGAAACCCTGCCAGTCGGTCTCGTGCTTCTTGGTGTTGCGATCGCCGGAGCTGTGTTCGTACTCGCGCTGCGATTTGCCTGCGGTGTCGGGCGTGCGGTGCGGTTGGGGTTCGCGCGGCTGGGCCATCTCACTCTCCTTCGCATGCGATCGAAAACGTGCGACGAGCGTGCGCGGATCGGCCTGAACCTGCCGTCGCGATGATGTAAGCGTTGCGCGAAGAACCGCGCGCCACGCGCCTACCAGGTGTCCTCGAGCATGCGCGGGCGGCTCGCCAGCCAGCCGCCGTAGAGCAGCGCGAGCAGGCAGAACGTCAGGAACGCGAACGGCCACGTCCAGCCGTGCGTGGCTTCGTGCAGCCAGCCGAACAACAGCGGGCCCAGGCAGCTGAGGCTGTAGCCCACGCCCTGCACGAAGCCCGACAACCGCGAGGAACCGCTGGGCGTGCGCGTGCGCAGGTTGATGAGGGTGAGCGAGAGCGGGAACGTGCTCGGGCCCAGGCCTAGAAACGCGACCCACAGCAGCGGCGCGGCCATCGGCGCGATCAGCAGGCCCGCGAACGCGGCGAGGTAGGCTACGCCGCACGCGACCACGATCGGGAACGGATTGCGGATGCGCACCGCGAGCGCGGGCAGGAACAGCGCGCTCAGCAGGCCCATCGTCGAGAACAGCGCGACCATCGAACCGCCCAGCGCCGGCGAGCCGCCGGCTTCGGTGAGCAGCTTGGGCAGCCAGGTGAACATCGAGTACGTCGTCAGCGACGTCATGCCGAACATCAGCGTGAGGCCCCATGCGACGGGCGATCGCCAGACGCGACCCGTCACGGGCTCGACGCCGTCGAGTTCGGGCGCCCGATCGCCGCAGGCGACCGCGCGATCGTGCGCGTCCGACAGCGCCTCCGCCTGGCGCGAACGGCCGAAGCGCTCCATCCACAGCACGCCGATCCACGGCATCGCGGCAGCCGCAGCGACCAGCGACCACGCGCCCAGCGATACGCGCCAGCCGGCGGCGGTGGCGATCGGTACCGCGAGCAGCGCCGGCAGGATCGTGCCCAGCTGCAGCACCGTGATGTACAGCGTGCTCACCGTGCCGACGCGATCGGCGAAATAACGCTTCACCAGCGGCGGCAGCACGACGTTGCCCATGCCCATGCCCGACAGCGCCACGGCGGAGGTCACCAGCAGCATCGCCGTGTCGCCGACGAACGCGCGCGCGAACAGGCCGATCGCCGCGAGCGCCATCGCGACCAGCGCGGTGCGCTCGAGCCCGAGGCGGTGCGCGATGGCCGGCGTCACCACGCCGAACACCGCGAACGCGGCGGTCGGCACCATCCCGAGCACGCCGGTCATCGTCGGGCCGAAGCCGAAGGTTTCGCCGAGCGTGTCGAGCAGCGGAGTGAGCGAGGTGACCGCCGTGCGCAGGTTGAAGGCCGACATCGCGATGCCCGCCAGCACGAGCGCGCGATCGCGCCACAGCGGGCGGGCGAGCGGGGCGGCGAGGGAGGGTGCATTCATTGCGGGAAATCCTGTGCATCCCGCGCGGATGAGGCGGGACGAAGACGAGCGGATCGATGTCGCGCGTGAGCGAGCGTGCGGCCGGCGACGTGAGGCGTGAAGTGTGCGGGATCGATGCGCGCGGGACCACCGCGCACGCGGCAACGCTGGGTTCCACGTCGCTTCGGGTGTGCTTTCACGGGCGGATCACCATGCTGACCCCAGCCGAACGCGCATCGCGCGAGGGCGGTCGGATTCACCCACGGTTCGCGCCATCGGCAGAAGACTCCAGTGCCACTGCACAGGAGGAGATGTGGAATGAACAAGACCATCGTGCTGACCGCGCTGCTGTCGCTGTCGACTGTCGCCTTCGCCCAGGACGCCGCGCCCAAGGCGCCGCTCACCGAGGCGCAGGTCCGTGCGCGCCTGACCGAGCAGGGCTACACCAAGGTCAACGACGTGAAGTTCGAGGACGGCGTGTGGAAGGCCGACGCCCGCAGCGCCGAAGGCGAGCGCGTGGATCTGCGCCTGGACGCGAAGACGGGCCAGGTCTATCCGGACCAGCAGGTCGCCAACCTCAGCGAGGCCGACGTGCGCGCGCGCCTGTCCGCCGAGGGCTACACCAACGTGCACGACGTCGATTACGAGGACGGCATCTGGAACGCGGAAGCCGACGATCCGGCCGGCAAGGACGTCGAGCTCAAGATCGACCCGACGACCGGCAAGGTGATCGGCAAGGAAAAGGACTGATCGCCTCGTTCCCGCACATCGGCCCCCCGCAAGCTGGAGAGGGCTCGGGCGGCGTGCCGTTCGTGACTGGCACGCCGCCCACGCCCTCCGTACCATCGGCCGGCACTCCGACCCCAGGTCCACTCCATGAAGCTACCGGCCGTATCGCTGCTCGCGCTGTCCCTTTCGCTCGCCCTCAACCCCGCGCTCGCCGGCAAGCCGGCGGCGACCGACATCGATCCCCAGCGCCTCTCGCAGGACGTGAAGGTGCTTTCCTCCGATGAATTCGAGGGCCGCGGCCCCGCCACGGCCGGCGAAACCAGGACGATCGATTACGTCGTCGCGCAGATGAAGGCCGCCGGCCTGCAGCCGGGCGGCGACCTGAAGGACGGCAAGCGCGAATGGACCCAGGCCGTGCCGCTGGCGCGCGCCGAGATCAAGGGCACGCCGACCCTCTCCGTCGCCGTGAAGGGCAAGACCCAGGCGCTGACGCAGGGCGAGCAGATCGCCGTGCGCGCCGCGCAGGACGGCTCGACCGCCATCGACATCAGCAAGGCGCCGCTCGTGTTCGCCGGCTACGGCGTCAGCGCGCCGGAGCGCGGCTGGGACGACTTCAAGGGCGTGGACCTCAAGGGCAAGATCGCCGTGGTCCTGATCAACGATCCGGACTTCGACGGCGGCGAAGGCGACTTCGGCGGCAAGGCGATGACCTACTACGGCCGCTGGACCTACAAGTACGAAGAGGCCGCGCGCCAGGGCGCGCTGGGCCTGCTGATCGTGCACGAAACCGACCCGGCGTCCTACGGCTGGGCGACGGTCAAGAATTCCAACACCAACACGATGTTCGACGTCGTGCGCGACAAGCCGGCGTCGGTGCATCCGAAGCTGGAAGGCTGGATCACGCGCGATTTCGCCACGCAGCTGTTCAAGCAGTCGGGCCTGGATTTCGACGCGCTGAAGGCGCAGGCGAAGACGAAGGCGTTCAAGCCGGTCGAACTGAAGGACGCGACGTTGAGCGCGAAATACGACGTGGATCGCCAGATCATCACCTCGCATAACATCGTCGGCCGCATCGACGGGACCCGGCGCCCGGATGAAACCGTCGTTTATTCGGCGCACTGGGACCACCTCGGCGTGGGCCAGCCGGACGCGAAGGGCGACAAGATCTACAACGGCGCCGTCGACAACGCGACCGGTACCGCCGCGCTGATCGAACTCGGCCGCGCGTTCGCGAAGGCGCCCAAGCCGGAGCGTTCGGTCGTGTTCCTCGCCGTCACCGCGGAAGAAAAGGGCCTGCTGGGCTCGGAGTACTACGCCTCCAAGCCGCTGTATCCGCTGGGCAAGACCGTGGCCGTGATCAACATGGATGCGCTCGACCCGCATGGGCCCGCGCGCAACTTCACCACCTCCGGCAGCGCGAAGCAGGAACTGCTCGACGAGTTGATCGACACCGCGAAGAAGGTCGCCAATCTGGATTACGTGACCGATCCGAAGCCCGAAGCCGGCCACTTCTTCCGCTCCGATCACTTCCCGTTCGCCAAGCGCGGCGTGCCGGCGATTTCGTTCGGCTCCGGCAACGACCTGGTCGATGGCGGCCTGGAAGCGGGCAAGAAGATGGAAGACGCCTACGTCGCCGACCGCTACCACCAGCCGGCCGACGAATGGGAAGCCGACTGGACGTTCCTCGGCATGGCGCGCGACCTGGGGCTGCTTTACACCGTCGGCCGCAACCTCGCCGATTCGGACCGCTGGCCGAACTGGGACGCGTCGAGCGAGTTCCGCGCGGCGCGCGATCAGACGGCGGGCGATCGGAAGTAAGCACGCGCCTGCTCCCTCCCCTGCGTGCAGGGGAGGGCTGGCGAGGGGTGAAATCCTGGGCGGCATGCCCAGCGAGGACCGCGTGTCACGCGCCCGCTCATTCACCCTGGCCGCTTCATCGACTCCTCTCCCGACGCGAGAAGGGCCTCTAGCGCTTCGATAACGTCGAGCGTTTCCACGACCTGCGCGAATTCGGCCCGTAACGTCGCCAGATGCGCGCGATGGATCTCCTCGGCCGGAATGACCGAGCCGTCGGCATCCTTCAAGTCGAAACACGCACACGCATCGCCGACGACGATCGTGCGATAGCCCAGGTTCGCCGCGACGCGCGCCGTCGTCGACACGCACATGTCGGTGGCGATGCCGAACAGCACGACCGTGTCGACGCCGAGGCGGCGCAGGCGCAGGTCGAGATCGGTGCCGATGAAAGCGGCGTTGACCGACTTGGTCACCAGCGGCTCGCCTTCCAGCGGAACGAAGCCCGGGCGATGCGCATTGCCCGGATGCCCTGGCGCCAGCACCGAGCCTTCCATCACCGAATCGTGGCGCACGTGGATCAGCGGCAGGCCCGTGCGACGCCACGCATCGAGCACGCGCAGGCCGTTGGCTTCCATCGACGGGTTGTTGCGCCGCGGCCACGGCGGCAGGTCGAAACCGCACTGCACGTCGATGGGGAGGAGCGCGCTGCGTGCGTGCAGTTCGAAGGGTGAGCGGGGGGCGTTCATGGGTTCGCGCGGCTGCCGTGGGAGTGGACGCCACGATGCGCGCTCGCCAGCGCCGGTCTCAACCCGGCAGAATGCCGGCCACACCGGCACCGACGTTGCGATGAAGACCCTCGACGCCATCGACCGCCAGCTGATCGCGCTGCTGCAAGACAACGCGCGCCTGTCGGCGGTCGCGCTGGCCAAAGCCGTGGGGCTCGGCCGAAGCACCGTGCAGGAACGCCTGCAACGTCTCGAAAACGCCGGCGTGATCGCCCAGTACACGGTGCGCCTGGGCAGCAGCGGCGACCCGCTGCAGGCCTGGCTGATGCTGCGTTACGCCGACGGCTTCAGCTGCGACGACGTCATGCCGTTGCTGGTCGCGATGCCGCAGGTGCGCCTGTGCCACAGCGTGGCGGGCGAGATCGATCTGCTGGTGCTGGTGCAGGCCGAGTCGCCCGGCGAACTCGCCGATCTGCGCGAACGCGTCGCCGCGTTCAAGGGCGTGGACGACGTCACCACCGTGCCGGTGCTGCGCACGATGCTGGATCGACGATGATTAGTTGATTTAGCCGCGCTCGGTACATGCGGCGCCGCCATCCGTGGCGGTACGCGAGGGGCTACGGATCGCCCGGCCCGGCCATCCATGGCCGGGCGTTCGTCGGGTCGCGCGGCAGTGCCGCGCGAGCGCGCGGCCTCACCCCAGCTTCCGCGAGGCTGCGTAGGCGGCCAGGTTCCCGAGGCCCGTCACGCCGAGCAGCACGGCAACGACGCCGGGGGTGATCTCGTTCCAGCCGAAGGCTTCGATCAGCGCGAACCCCAGGCCGACCGCCAGCAGCAGGATGCCCCAGCGCAGCGAGGCGTGGCGGCGCTGCAGCGCTTCGGCCTGCACGAGCGAGCGGATCAGGTCTTCCGAACCGTTGCTCGCGATCAGCTTGGCGCGGGTGCGGGCGTCCACCACCACCTTGATGGCGTAGACGACGCAGATGAACAGGGTGATCGGGATCAGGATTTCGAAGTTCATGGGTGTCTTCCGGGGCCGTGATGTGGGGTACGGGACGAGAGATACGGCCGCCGCCCGGTCGGTTGCACCGGGCCTGCGCGATTTCGTGAAGGCCGCGTTGCAACCATCGCGCCCCTGAACGTATCCACAAAGGTCATGACCGGTGAAACCCCGTGACCGAGGACGACCGCAAGCTGGTGGACGCCGTGCTGGGCAACGTGCCCGGCGCGTTCGAACGCCTCGTGCGCGAGTACCAGGGCCTGTGCTGGCACATCATCCAGCGCATGGTCCGCCAGCCGGAGGACACGCGCGAGCTGTGCCAGGAGGCCTTCCTCCGCGTGCACCAGTGCCTGCATCAGTACCGGGGCGAGAGCGCGCTGAAATCGTGGATCGGACAGGTGGCCTATTCGGTCGCCAAGCGGCACCTGGAGAAGCGCCGCATCGCGATCGTCGAGCCGGTGGGCGACGAGGACGACGGCATCTCGCTGCTGGACCAGATGAGCGATGGCTTCGATCTGGAAACCGCCTGCGCCGATGCCGAGATCGCTGCCGGTCTCCATGAGGAAATCGAATCGCTGCCGCCGTTGCAGCGCACGCTGCTGACGCTGTATCACCTGGATGAAGTGCCCATCGTCGAGATCGCCCGCATCACCGGTCTCGCCGAAGGTACGATCAAGAGCCATCTGTTCCGGACCCGGGCGCGACTGCGCGAACGCCTGCAGGCCCGGATGGGAGTGACCGCATGAACACACCCGACGATCGCAAGCCCGACCGCGACGAGCCGCCGATGAACCGCAACGCCTGGCGCAACCTCGACGCCCTGCGCCTGGAAGCCGAATGGCAGGCGCAGGAACGCGCGCTGGAACAGGAGCGGCGCGGACAGCCGCTGGATCCGGCCGATTCGCGACTGGCCGAATACCGCCTCATCGCACGCGCGTTGCGCACGCCCGCGATGGAGCCGGTGCCCTACGACCTCGCCGCACAGATCGTGCGTCACGTCGAAGGCACGCCGGCGGCCGGCGAACTGCTGGAACGCTGGCTGCTTCGCCTGCTCGGCGTGGCGCTCGCCATCGCGGTGCTCTACGCGGTGTCGGCTTACGGCGCGCAGTGGATGCCGGCGTTCGAACGCGTGTGGCCGACGCTGTCGCCGCAATCGGCCGACTGGGCGGGCCTGCTCGTCGGCTGCCTCGCGGTGTCGCTGGCCTGGCAGGGTGTCGCGCGGTTGATGCGCGCGGATGTGGAGTTGCCGCGCGGGCTGGCGTAGCGCTCAAGCCGCCTGTGTTGAGCCCCTCTCCCTCCGGGAGAGGGGTTGGGGTGAGGGTCGGCGCGCGCGATCACGCACGCATTCCCATGCATGAAAGAACCCGTCGTTTCCCGGCGAAGCGCAATCCAACCTTCCGGGCCCGCTCTTGTAGCCCGGGTAAGCGAAGCGCACCCGGGGAGCCTTCGCCGAGGCGGCTGAAACCCGGGTGCGCTTCGCTTACCCGGGCTACAAAGCGGCTTGATGAAGATCGAAGCGGCGCCTCGAACGAAAGCCACTTCGAAGGAAGCGCCGATGCCATCCATGGCGTCACGCACCCGGCTTCCGGAAAGCCCAGCCCGGCCCTCCATGGCTGGGCATTCGGCAGGCCACGCGGCCGTGCCGCGTAAGCGGCCTGCTTCATCCCTTGATACACACCACCTGCCGCAGCGTATGCACGATCTCCACCAGATCGCGCTGCGCCGCCATCACCGCGTCGATGTCCTTGTACGCGGCGGGCGATTCGTCGATCACTCCGGCGTCCTTCCGGCATTCGACATGCGCGGTCGCCTCGCGGTGTTCCTTCAACGTGATGCGCGCACGTGCGGCGGTACGGCTCATCACGCGGCCGGCGCCGTGGCTGCAGCTGTGGAAGCTGTCCGCGTTGCCCTTGCCGCGCACGATGAAGCTGCGTGCGCCCATGCTGCCCGGAATGATGCCGAGCTCGCCCTCGCGCGCGCTGACCGCACCCTTGCGCGTGACCAGCAACGACTCGCCGAAGTGGTCCTCGCGCTGCACGTAGTTGTGGTGGCAGTTCACCGCCGACTTCTCCGTCTGGAACTTCGGCAAGCGTTGGCGCATCTCGTGCAGCACGCGAACCATCATCGCCTCGCGGTTCGCACGCGCGTAATCCTGCGCCCACGAGACCGCTTCGACGTACTCGTCGAACAGCGGCTCGCCTTCGAGGAAGAACGCCAGGTCGCGATCGGGCAAGTGGAAGCCGAGCACGCGCTTCTCCAGCTGGCGACGCGCCAGCTCGATGAAGTACGTGCCGATGAGGTTGCCGGTGCCGCGCGAACCGGAGTGCAGCATCGCCCACACGCGGTCTTCCTCGTCCAGGCAGATCTCGATGAAGTGGTTGCCGCCGCCGAGCGTGCCGATCTGCCGGTCGAGCTTGTCCGGACGGATCTTCGGGTGCTTCTCGCGGATCTTCGCCAGCCGCGCGACGAGGTTGGACTTCTCCAGCGCCGTCTCGACGCTGTCGGGAATCCGGCGGTGCTCGCCGCCCGGGCCGTTGCCGACCGGGACGCTGCGCTCGATGGAATTGCGCAGCAGCGCGAGGTCGTCGGGCAGGTCGTCGGCGCGCAACGTGGTGCGCACCGCGGCCATGCCGCAGCCGATGTCGACGCCGACCGCGGCCGGGATGATCGCGCCCTTCGTGGGCACGACCGAGCCCACCGTCGCGCCGATGCCCAGGTGCACGTCGGGCATCACCGCGACCCACGGCCCGACGAAGGGCAGGGTGGTGATGTTGCGCAGCTGCTGCCGCGCCTGGTCCTCGACCGGCACGCCGTGCGTCCAGCCCTTGATCGGCGTGGTCGCACCTTCCGCGTGCAGCAGGTCGAACGAAGTGTGTTGCGTGTTCATGGTTCCATTCCTTGTGAAAGGCGTGCAGGCGAATCCGTTCGCCTGCACGCAGCTTACTGCTTCAGGCTCACCAGCTGCCTCATGACGCCGTCCAGGCCGCCGAACACGGTGAGCTTGTCGATCTTCTCGGTGATCTTCTCCAGCGCCTCCAGCTCCTTCAGGCGCATGAGCACCGGGCTCTCCTCGATCAGTCGCGCGGTGTTGAGCAGCGAACGCGTGGCGTTGGCCTCCTCGCGACGGCGGATCACGTTGGCCTGCGCCGACTTCTCCGCCTGCACGACCGCGTTGAGGATGTCCTTCATCTCGCCCGGCAGGATCACGTCCTTGACGCCGACGCCGAGCAACTCGGCACCGACCTCACCGACGCGACCGCGCACGTACGCGAAGATGTCCGCATCCAGCGACGCCTTGTCGCCGAGCAGTTCGTCCAGCGTCTTGGCGGACACCGCCTTGCGCAGGCCGAACTGCAGTTCGCGGTACACGTAGTCACCGTACTTGGCGACCTTCGTGATCGCGGCCACCGGATCGACGATGCGCACGCTCGCGGCAAGGTTCACGCGCAGGCTGACCTTGTCGCGCGTGAGCAGCTCCTGGCCGGAGACCTCGAGCGACTGCACGCGAAGATCGACCGCCTGCACGACGACGTTCTTCCGGAAATTCCAGAAGGCGTACGAACCCGCGCCGACGACCCGCGCGAGCTTGCCGTCGACGAACACCAGGCCGGCGAACTCGGCCGGCACCGCCAGCACGACGGCGACCTTTTCGAGCACACCGAGCTGGCGCAGGCGCGTGGCGACATCGTTCGGCACGTCCGGCTCGTCCTGCAGCGCGAGCGTGCGGATCGCCACGGCGATCGGGCCCTTCCAGTACAACCGGCGCGAGCCCGGCGCGAGCACCTCCTCGAGACGGCCGTTCTTCATCACCAGGCCGACCTCGTCCACGCCGATGTCGGCGAGCACGAAGGTTTCGGCTAGGCGCGCGCCCAGTGCATCGACCAGCGCGTTCTCGTCGCTGCCGACGTACTCGGCGCGCAGCGCGATGTTGTGCACCTTCACTTCGACCGCGCCGAACGGGTCGAACCACTTGTGCACGCCCGGCGCGATGACGCCTGCGAATTGACGGTTGCGATACACCAGGCCGCGCTCGCCGTCACCGATCACGACCTTCTTGGTCCAGAACATCGGAATGTCCTCCTTGTTGGCTCTGGTGGTCCGATCCGCTTGGTGCGCGAGGGATCGGTCGCCGCGTGTAGCTCGCTCCTTGCGCGAGTGCGCAGGAGGCGTGAGGTGCACAGCGCTGAAATGCCAGGCGCAGCGCACATCGAAAAAGTTGGAAACACCCCGTGACGCCGAACCCGCGGAGCACGTCGCGTTCGATGCATGCACTGCGAAGGCCGTCGAACCCCGATGCACGAACACGCCGTGCGATCGAAACGCGAACCACCAGCGCAGGCACGCCCTAGGGCGGCAGCCCGGCGGATCCACCGCTGCGGTTTCCGTTTCGCGCGACGCACGAAGCGACGCGTTCGGCGGAACACCGCAAGGGGTGTTTCCGTGGAGGGACTTTCGTCCCGGTGTGCAACGACGTGAAAGGTCGTTTGGAGCGGGAATCGAACCCGCGACTCTCAGGTTATTGGCCTGATGCTCTACCCGACTGAGCTATCCAGTGGTGGGCAAGCCGGACTCGAACCGGCGACCGATGGCATGCGCCATTGCTCTCCCGCTGAGCTACTGCCCTTGGCACGACGCACCGCAATGCATGCACGGCATGCGCCACGGCACGGCCGCGCGCACCGGGCAGGCACGGCTTCCGCCGCAAACCTGCACCGCTGTGGATGTACTGCGTGATGCGTCGTTCATTGCCGCCGCGTTCCATCGCGAACGATGGCCGAAGCGTCAATCCTGTTTGCGAATGCACCCGCCCGCCGCCCGCGCCGAAGCATCCAGGCGCAGCGCCGATGCGCTTCACGGCATTCCCCTCATCGGAACCAGCAATGCTCCGGATGCTTCGGGATGCGCGATGCAATCGCGTTGTGATCGTGTGTGACTGGCCTTTGCGAACGCTGGAAACAAAACGCCCCCGGGTGTGGACCCGAGGGCGTTCGCATTGCCTCGGGGAGATCGGGGTGACCGATCTCCCGTGTGCAGGAGATCAGTCGATGGACGTGCCTTCGTCCCGCAGTCGCGGCGCGAACGCGCACAGACCGCGGCCGTTCGGCTGCAGTGCGTGGCGCTTGGCGATGTGGGCGACGGCGTTCATGAGGATCGACTGACTCGAAAAGTTTGTGGTGCAACGAAGGTCGCGCAAGTTACGCATTCGTAAAAACGAATGCAAGACCGTTCGTCGGGAAATGAACGGTCGTATGCATGCAATGCGATCAGCGAATCAACGCAACAGCGGCGCGAGTTGCGTCCACACGTGATCGCGCAACTTCGGTTGCGCGCTCGCGACCGGATGCAGGTTGTCGTCCTGGAACGCGGTGCGATCGGTCGCGATGGGTTCCAGCAGGAACGGCAGCAACGCCACGCCGTGCTGTTTCGCCAGTGCGGTGTAGTTGTCGCTGAAGGCCTGCGTGTATTCGCGCCCAAGGTTCGGCGGCATGCGCATGCCGATCAGAAGCACCTTCGCGCCACTGTTCTTCGACGCGACGATCATGCGGTCGAGGTTCGCGCGCGATTGCGCCAGCGGCAATCCGCGCAGGCCGTCGTTCGCGCCGAGCTCGATCACCACGACCGCGGGCTTGTTGCGCTTGAGTTCGCCCTCGATGCGCGATGCGCCGCCGGCGGTGGTCTCGCCGCTGATGCTCGCATTCACCACGCGCCAGCCGGGTTTCGTCTTCGCGATGCGGTCCGCGGTCAGCGCGACCCATCCCTGCGACGCCGCGAGCCCGTACCCGGCCGACAGCGAATCGCCCATCACCAGCACCGCGCGCGCGGGCTGCGCGGCGGGCGCAGCCTTGGCCGACTGGGCGAAGGCGGGAAAGGCCACCGCCAGCATCAGCGACGCGGCCGCGACCCAGCCGATGGCACATTGCAGGCGGTGCGCAAGGCGCGCATATCCCCTATGGGCGGTGCCTGAACCGCGGGCGGTGGTCTTCTTAAAGAACATTTAATCCGCGCTCCCAATCATGATGTGGACGATGAACGAACAGAGCATAAGGACGAACATGGCCGATTCCATCGCACCGCGCACGCGGACTCAAGCGGCGCTTCAGGTGGCCTGCCTCGGCAAGCGCGTGATGCTGCCCTCGGGCGAGCTGATCATCCTGGACGAGGTCACGTTCGACATCGCGCCTGGCGATACGGTGGCGATAGTCGGCGCCTCCGGATCGGGCAAGAGCACGCTGCTGTCGCTGCTCGCGGGCCTGGATACGCCCAGCAGCGGCCGCGTGGTGCTGGACGGCGAGGCCTTGTCGACGCTGGATGAAGACGGCCGCGCGCGCGTTCGCGGCGAGAAGGTCGGCTTCGTGTTCCAGAACTTCCAGCTGCTGCCGTCGCTGACGGCGCTGGAAAACGTGATGCTTCCGCTCGAACTGCGCGGCGATCGCGACGTAGACGCGCCGGCACGCGCCATCCTGGAGAAGGTCGGGCTCGGACAACGTCTCAACCACTATCCGCGCCAGCTGTCCGGCGGCGAGCAGCAGCGCGTCGCGCTCGCGCGTGCGTTCGTCACGCGACCGTCGCTGCTGTTTGCCGACGAGCCCACCGGCAACCTCGACACGCATACGGGCCAGGCGATCATTGAACTGCTGTTCGAACTGAATGCGCAGGCCGGCACGACGCTCGTGCTGGTGACGCACGACGAGCACCTCGCGTCGCGCTGCGGACGACTGCTGCGCCTGGACAGCGGCCGACTGGTGGCGTCGTGAGCGCCGCCCCGAACGCGTTCGCGCTCGCGTGGCGCCAGCTGCGTCGCGATCTCGCGGCCGGCGACGTGCGCATCCTGATCGCGGCGCTCGTGCTCGCGGTGCTGGCCGTTACCGCGGTCGGCTTCGTCACCGATCGCGCCGAACGCGCGCTGGCGATCGAAGCCAACCGCCTGCTCGGCGGCGATGCGGTGGTGCGCGCGGATGCGCCCATCGCCGGCGCCATTCGCGAGGCCGCCAACGCGCCGCAACTGCAACGCACCGAAACCATCGAACTGCAGACGATGGTGCGCGTCGGCGAGCGACTGCAACTCGGCGATCTGCGCGCGCTGGGCGAAGGTTTTCCGTTGCGCGGCGCGTTCCGCGTGAGCGGCGCGGACGGCGTCGAGCGCGATGCCGATGCCGTGCCCGCACGCGGCACGATCTGGATGAGCCGCGCCGGCGCCGACACGCTCGGCGCGAAAACCGGCGACGAGATCGCGCTGGGCGATGCGAAGTTCCGTCTCGCGGCACTCGTCGTGCAGGAGCCCGACGCGACGCTGGATTACTTCAACGTCGCGCCGAAGGTGTTCCTCAACCTCGCCGACGTGCCGTCGACGGGGCTGGTGCAGGAAGGCAGCCGCATCCGCTATCGCCTCGTCGTCGCCGGCCCCGCATCGGCGGTGGAAACCTTCGTGCAGGAGGCGAAGCCCGCGCTCGGTCGCGGCCAGCGGCTGGAAACCATTTCCGATGCACGGCCCGAGATCCGCTCCGCGCTCGATCGCGCCGGCCGTTTCCTCGGCCTCGCCGCGCTCGTGTCGGTCGTGCTCGCCGCCGTCGCCGTGGCGATGGCCGCGCGACGCCACAGTGCGCGCCACCTGTCGGGCACGGCCGTCATGCGCTGCCTCGGCGCGAGCCAGCGCACGCTGGTCGGCATCCAGGTCGGCGAACTGCTGATGCTCGGCGTGATCGCGAGCACCATCGGCGTGCTGCTCGCGTTCGCGCTGCAATGGGCGATCGGCGGCTGGCTCGCGCAGGCGCTCAAGCTCTCGATTCCGCCGGCGAGCCTGATGCCGGCGTTGCAGGGATACGCCGTGGGGCTGGTGGTGCTGATGGCGTTCGGCGCGCCGCCGGTGCTCGCGCTGCGCCGCGTGCCGGCGCTGCGCGTGCTGCGTCGCGACCTGGATCCCACCGAGCCGAGCGCGTGGCTGGTCGGCATCGCCGGCTTCGTCGGCCTCGCCGCATTGCTGTGGTGGAAGGCGGGTTCGGCCGCGCTGGGCTTCTCGATGCTCGGCGGCATCGCCGCGACGCTGCTCGTGCTCGGGCTGCTGGCGTGGGCGCTGATCCTCGTCGTGAGGCGCGTGCGATCGCGCCTGCGCGGCAGCCTGCGCTACGGACTGGCGAACGTGAGCCGCCGCGCCGGCACGAGCATCGCGCAGGTGTCGGCGCTTGGCCTGGGCCTGATGGCGTTGTTGTTGCTCACCTTCGTGCGCACGGACCTGCTGGACCGCTGGCAGCTCGCGCTCGCAAGCGACGCGCCGAACCGCTTCATCATCAACGTGCAGGACGACCAGGTCGACGCGGTGCGCGCGTTCATCGCCGAACAGGGCGTGGCCGCGCCGACGCTGTATCCGATGATTCGCGGACGCCTGGTCGAACACAACGGCAAGCCCGTCACCGGCAAGGATTACCAGGAGCAGGGCGAGCGCGCGCAGCGCCTGGCCGAACGCGAGTTCAACCTGTCCGTCGCCGACCATCTGCGCGACGACAACCGCGTCACCGAAGGCACGTTCTGGACGGGCAAGCCCGCCAAACCCGAAGTGTCGGTCGAGGAGGAGTTCGCCAAGCGGCTGGGCTGGAAGATCGGCGACCGCATCGCGTTCGACATCGCCGGCCAGCCGTTCGAGGGGACCATCACCAGCCTGCGCAGCGTGGAATGGGAGAGCTTCCGGCCGAATTTCTTCGTGATCGCCTCGCCGGGCTCGATGGACGGTTTCCCTGCCAGCCACATCACGGCGGTGAGCGTGCCGCCGCAGCGCACGCGCTTCACCGCGGACCTGGTCGAGCGCTTCCCGAACCTGTCGGTCATCGACATCGACGCGGTGCTCAAGCAGGTACGCAGCACGGCGGACCAGGTGTCGACGGTGGTCGAGGTTGTCTTCTACTTCTCGCTGGTCGCCGGCCTGCTGGTGCTGATGGCGGCGGTGAGTGCGAGCCAGGATGAGCGCCTGCTCGAAGGCGGCGTGATGCGCGCCATCGGCGGCAGCCGCCGGCAGCTGCGGCTGGCGCAGGCGTCGGAATTCATCGCGATCGGGCTGCTGTCGGGCCTCGTCGCGGCGATCGCGGCATCGCTGCTCGCCGGCGTGGTCGCCACGCAGGTGTTCGACCTGCCGTGGGAAGCGGATTGGCGCATGGCGGCTGTCGGCGCAGTGGCGGGCGTGCTCGCGGCGCTACTCGCGGGGATGTTCGCGACGCGGCGCGTGCTGGATGCACCGCCGTCGGTGACGTTGCGGGAGTTGCAGAGCTGACGTCGTTGACGCCTTGGTCGCCCGGATGTGCGAAGCGTGCCCGGGGTGGGAGCGGCAGCCTCGGCACGTCGGTGCAGTGCGCTTGCGCCCTCATCCGCTTGCCGGCACCTTCTCCCGCGAACGGGAGAAGGGTCGCTTCCCCAGGCGATGCGCTCGGCGTCACCGTGGCGGCAACCTGGGCGTGCCCTCCGGCCTTGCCCCGGTTACAGGAGCGCTGGGTCGTCGGCTAGAAAACCTACTGCATCACCGCCTGCGGCTTCGCGCTGAAGCGGCGCGCGTAATCGCGCTCGTCGATGACGCGGTCCACTTCTTCCGTCGCCAGTTCCGGCGCGCCGTACACGGCATAGGCGATCTCGCCGTCGCGAACCCCGATCTGGTGCAACCGGTAGCGCGGGCGGCCGCCGCCGGTGTTCTCGGGGTAGTGCAGCGGCGGCTCGGCGCCGTCGATGTCCAGTTCGCTGTTGTCGACCGTACCGCCGACGAAAAGGGCGCGCATCGCGATTCTCCTTTTGGCTTTCGGCGATGGTGGCCCGCCGCGCGTTGAATCGGCATGAAGCCGTGGCCGGCCGCCGCATCGCGCACAGGTAGAATTGACCCCCATCACACCTTCGGACCTGCCCATGCGCGCCGACGTCGGCGACGACGCACTGGAAACCTTGTTCCTGCCGTTCATCGACGCCACGCTCGCGTGGCCGTCGTCCGGCGGCGCGCTGTTCCTGCGCGCGCGCGACGGCTGGCCGCTGCATCAGCGCGCCTGGCCGGGCCTGCGTTGCGAGCAGAGTTTCCGACCTGCCGCCGAGGCGCTGGAACGCTCGGGCCTGTCGCTGGCCGATGAAAACGAGACCTCGCGCGTGCCGCTCGTGCTCGTGCTGCCGCCGCGCCAGCGCGACGAAGCCCGTGCGCTCCTCGCGCGCGCCGTTGCCCGCTGCGCGCCGGGCGGGCGCGTCGTCGCGTGCGTGCCGAACAACGAGGGCGCGAAATCCGGTGAAGCGGACCTGGCGCGCATCGCGGGGCCGGTATCGAGCCTGTCGAAGAACAAATGCCGCGTGTTCTGGACGGCGCCCATCGACGGGCCCGCCGACGCCGCGCTCGCCACGCAGTGGGCCCGGGCCGATGCGCCGCGTCCCATCGCCGAGGGCCGCTTCACCAGCCGCCCCGGCGTGTTCGCGTGGGACCGCATCGACGCCGCATCGCGACTGCTCGCCTCGCACCTGCCGCACGACCTCGCCGGCCACGCGGCCGACCTGGGCGCCGGTTACGGCTATCTCACCGCGGAACTGCTGACGCGCTGCCCGGGCATCCGCGCCGTCGACCTTTACGAAGCGGAGCGTCGCGCGCTGGATCTGGCGCGCACGAACCTCGCGTCGTTCGCCGGGCGCGTCGCGCTGCAGTTCCACTGGCACGACGTCACGCGCGGCATCGATGGGCGCTACGACGTCATCGTCTGCAATCCGCCGTTCCATGCGCAGGGGCGCGGCGATCGTCCCGATATCGGGCGTCGTTTCATCGCCGTCGCCGCGCAGGCGCTGAACCCGGGCGGCCGCCTGTGGCTGGTGGCCAATCGCCACCTGCCGTACGAGGCCGAGCTGGATGCGCATTTCACGCGTGTGCGCACCGTCGCGCAGGACGGCGGGTTCAAGGTGGTCG
This sequence comes from Lysobacter auxotrophicus, assembly GCF_027924565.1. Taxonomy (NCBI): domain Bacteria; kingdom Pseudomonadati; phylum Pseudomonadota; class Gammaproteobacteria; order Lysobacterales; family Lysobacteraceae; genus Lysobacter; species Lysobacter auxotrophicus. Next base: position 3,819,345 of record NZ_AP027041.1, on the reverse strand, counting down.
AGGCGATGCGTTCGCCATGAGGATTCACTGAATGAAGCTGGTCAAACTCATCGCCAACCTCGGCTACGGAAGCCGGAAAGAGGTCGCGGCGATGTTCCGCGAAGGCCGCATCACCGATGCGCAGGGCGAGGTGCTCTACGCCGACGACAAGGTCGGCCACGAGGTCATCCGCATCGACGGCGAGCCGCTCGATCCGCCCGCCGGCATGACTCTGATGCTGCACAAGCCCGTCGGCTACACGTGTTCGACGAAGGATCCGGGGCGTGTGATCTACGACCTGCTGCCGCTGCGTTTCCGTGCGCGCTCGCCGCTGCTGTCGAGCGTGGGCCGCCTGGATCGCGACACCAGCGGGATGCTTCTGATGACCGACGACGGCGCGCTGCTGCATCGCATCGTCTCGCCGAAGGCGAAGCTCGCGAAGGTGTACGAGGCGACGCTCGCGCAGGACCTGCGCGGCGACGAGGGCGAGGTGTTCGCCAGCGGCACGCTGATGCTCGAATCGGAAACCACGCCGCTCGCGCCCGCGTCGCTCGACGTGCGCGACGCGCGCCACGCCGCGCTGACGCTCACCGAGGGCCGCTATCACCAGGTGCGGCGCATGTTCGCGGCGGTCGGCAACCACGTGGACGCGCTGCATCGCAGCCGCATCGGTGGACTGTCGCTGGGCGACCTGCCCGCCGGGCAGTGGCGGCTGCTCGACGCGGGCGACCTGGACGCGCTGTTCGGAGGCAAGGCATGAAGCTGGAGTTCACCCCCGCCGCGGTGCTGTTCGACATGGACGGCCTGATGATCGAAAGCGAGCGCGCGCTGCTGCAATGCTGGCGCGAGGCATCGCAGGAACTGGGGCTCGAGGTGGAGGACGCGCTGTGGCTGTCGTTCGTCGGCCTCTCCGATCGGGCGTGCCATGACCTGCTGCGGCAGCGCTTCGGCAACGAAGAAACGCTGCAGGCGCTGCTGCACGGGCTGCAGGTGCGCTACGACGCACACGTCGAGGCCGGCCTGCCGCTGAAGACGGGCGTGCTCGAACTGCTCGCGTTGCTGGAAGCGCGCGGCATCCCGCGCGCGGTCGTCACCTCGACGCGTCGCGAGCGCGCGTTGCAGAAGCTCACCACGACCGGACTGCTTCCGCATTTCCACGAAGTCGTCGCCGGCAACGAAGTGCAGCACACCAAGCCGGCGCCCGACATCTACCTGCTCGCGGCGAAGCGCCTCGGCGTGGCGCCGTCGCAATGCGTCGTGCTGGAAGATTCCGTGCCCGGCGTGCGTGCCGCGCTCGCGGCGGGGATGACGCCGATCCAGGTGCCGGACCTCGTGATTCCCGACGACGCCGTGCGCGCGCTCGGCCATCGCATCGTCGATTCGCTGGTGCACGCGCGGGCGTTGATCGAGCCCGCGCTGCGTCGCTGAACACTCAGCGCATCAGCTCGTCCCAGCCCTCGCGGCCAAGGTTTTCCAGGGTCGCGATGTTCCGCTCCACGATGACGTCCGGATCGGGAAACGCCGCCACCGCGCGGTCGATGCTCGCCTCGCGCAACAGGTGCAGCGTCGGGAACGGCGAGCGGTTGGTGAAGTTGCCCATCTCGTCGGCATAGGTGCCGGCGAACTGGTACTGCGGATGGAAGCTCGCGACCTGGATCTCGCCTTCCAGTCCGAGCGCGACGACGGCCGCGTCGGCGCGATCGAGGAAGTCGTTGTAGTCGAGGAAATCCGCCAGCACGTGCGGGTGCACGAGCAGCGTCGTATCGATGGCCTCGGGCTCGGCGGCGGCCAGCAGCGACAGCTCCGCGGCGAGTTCATCGAGCAGGGACTCCTGCGTGGTCGCTTCGCTTAGCACGAAGCGCACCTGCTGCTTCACGTACACCGCCTTGGCGAACGGGCACAGATTGAGCCCGATCACCGCGCGCTCCAGCCAGCGGCGGGTCTGCGCGATGGGGTCGTCTGTGTTCATCGCGCCGGCACGCGGATCAATCGCGGAAGTTCTCGAACTGCAGCGGGCGCTCAAACTCCACGCCGCGCAGCAGCGCAATGGCCGATTGCAGGTCGTCGCGCTTCTTGCCGGTGACGCGCAGCTTGTCGCCGTTGATCTGGCTTTCGACCTTCAGCTTGGCGTCCTTGATCGAGGCCTGGATCTTCTTCGCCAGTTCGCGCTCGATGCCCTGCTTGACGGTGATCTTCTGGCGCGCGCCGGCGAGGTTGGTTTCCACGTCGCCGAATTCCAGGCAACGCACGTCGATGCCGCGCGCGATCAACCGCGCGCGCAGGATGTCGTTCATCTGCTTGAGCTGGAAATCGCTCGGCGCGGACTGTGTGATGACCTGGTCTTCCAGCACGAACTTCGCGTCCACGCCCTTGAAATCGAAACGCGTGCCCAGTTCGCGATTGGCCTGGTCGACGGCGTTGGTCAGTTCGTGGCTCTCGACTTCGGAGACGATGTCGAAGGAAGGCATGGGTCGCTCCGCGGCTGTTTCGGGGGCGCAAAGGGTAGCGCAGCGGGCGCGAAGCTGCAGCGCTGGAACGCTGTGTCGACGGCGTGCCGACCATTGGCGCACGGCGCGGGAACATCGGCGCCACTAGACTTTCCGGATTCTCCCGCATCCAGGAACACCGATGTCCGCCACGCCCGCCTACGCCGCGCTCAGCGCCACCACGCCGCTGGAACCGTTCACCGTCGAGCGCCGCGAGCCCGGTCCGCGCGAGGTGCTGATCGACATCCTGTACTGCGGCGTCTGCCACTCCGACATCCACCAGGCGCGCGACGGCTGGGGCGGCGCGACCTTCCCGATGGTGCCGGGCCACGAGATCGTCGGCCGCGTCGCCAGGCTCGGCAGTGAGGTCACCGCGTTCACGATCGGCGAGGCGGTCGGCGTCGGCTGTTTCGTCGATTCGTGCCGCCAGTGCCCCTCGTGCGACGCCGGCGAGCAGCAGTACTGCGATTTCGGCATGACCGCCACGTACAACAGCTTCGAGCGCGACCCGGGCGATCGTCGCCGGCAGGACCGCAGCCGGCCGACCTACGGCGGCTATTCGACTCAGATCGTCGTCGACGCGGGCTACGTGCTGCGCATTCCGGAGTCGATCCCGCTCGATCGCGCCGCGCCGCTGCTGTGCGCCGGCATCACCACGTATTCGCCGCTGAAGCATTTCGGCGTCAAGCCGGGCGACCGCGTGGCCGTCGTCGGCCTGGGCGGGCTCGGCCACATGGCGGTGAAGCTCGCCGCCGCGATGGGCGCACACGTCACGGTGCTGAGCACGTCCGAATCCAAGCGCGACGACGCGCTCGCACTGGGCGCGCAGGATTTCGCCGCCACGCGCGACGGCACGGTGTTCAAGACGCTCGCGGGAAGCTTCGACTACATCCTGGACACCGTCTCGGCCGAACACGACTACAACGCCTACCTCAACCTGCTCAGGCTCGACGGCACGATGGTCCTGCTCGGCCTGCCGGAAGCGCCGGAGTCGGTCGCCGCGGGCGTGCTGATCCGCAAGCGTCGCCGCCTGGCCGGTTCGATGATCGGCGGCATCGCCGAAACGCAGGAAATGCTGGATTTCTGCGCCGCGCATGGCGTCGCGTCGGACATCGAACTGATCCGCATGGACCAGATCAACGAGGCCTACGAGCGCATGCTGAAGTCGGACGTGCGGTACCGCTTCGTGATCGACCTGGCTAGCCTGAAGTAGCGCAACGCCCCACGCTTTCGTAGCCCGGGGAAGCGAAGCGCACCCGGGTCCTGTCACGCGCAACCCGGATGCGCTTCGCTTACCCGGGCCACCGGGGCGCATGCCGGCCGCTGCGGCCCGCTATAGTGCCGGGCCCCACCCGCCGGTTCCCGCCATGTCCCCCTCCCGCAACGCGCACCAGGGCCGCGCCATGCTGACCATGCTGGTCGCCGTGGCGATGTTCGCGATGATGGATGCGGGCCTGAAGCAGCTCTCCACGCACTATCCGCCGTTCCAGGTGGCCTCGCTGCGCGGCGCGGCCTCCTTCCCGCTGGTGCTGGTGTGGGCGATCGCGACGGCCGGCGTCGCGCCGCTGCTGCGGGTGCGTTGGTCGCTGCACCTGCTGCGCGGCGTGCTGGGCGTGGCGATGATGGCGACCTTCGTCTTCGCCGTTTCCAAGCTGCCCCTGTCGACGACGTATTCGATCTTCTTCGTCGCGCCGCTGCTGATCACCGCGCTGTCGGTGCCGGTACTCGGCGAGAAGGTCGGGCCGCGTCGATGGACCGCGATCGCCATCGGCCTGGTCGGCGTCATCGTGCTGCTGCGACCGACCGGCGAGGGCATGATCAGCCTCGCCGCGCTGGCGGTGCTCGTGGCGGCGGTGATGTACGCGGTCAGCGCGATCACCGTGCGCATCCTCGCGCGCACCGACAGCACGCAGTCGATGATGGTCTGGCTGATGGCGATGATCGCGGTCGGCGCGGGCGTGCTGGCGTGGCCGGAATGGGTGGCAATCCGTCGCGAGGACTTCTGGCTGATCGCCGGCATCGGCGTGGCCGGGGCGCTGGGACAGTACGCGATCACCGAGGCGTTCCGCATGGGCGAGGCGTCGGCGATCGCGCCGCTGGAATACACCGCGCTGGTGTGGGGCGTGCTGTTCGACCTGACCTTCTGGGGCGTGTTGCCCGATGCGATCACCTGGATCGGCGCGGCGATCATCGTCGCCAGCGGGCTGTATTTGATCCGCCGCGAGAAGGTGCACGCCGAAGCGGAGCATCCCTGAGCGGTAAGCGCATCACACGCGTCGGGCAGTGGTCCGCTTCGTCGCGGTTTTAGCCACCTTCTTGACGGCTTTCTTGGCGATCTTTTTCGCGGCCTTCTTGACGGCCTTCGCGGGCGCTTTCGTCGCTACTTTCGGGACCGCTTTCCTCACGCGACTGATCGGTTCCGGCGGCGGCAGGCGTTCGCCGTAGAACACCTGGCAGGTCTCGCAGAAGAATGCGCGGCGCTGGAAATGCCCGAGTTTTGCGCGGTACGTCAACCGCGTGCCGTCGCGCGGGCAGATCGTCTTGGTATGTACCTGATAGTGCTTGCGAAGGACGTATTCCTTCTTCCAGCGCAGGAAATCGAAGCTGTACTCGCGCGCCTGGGTCACCAGTTCGCCGAGCTTGCGCGGGGACAGCGCACCGATTTGGCTCTCCGGATGCACGCGGATGCGGTGCAGCACTTCGTTCTTGATGATGTTGCCGACGCCGGAAAAGATCGTCTGGTCGAGCAACGCGTCGGCGGCGAGCAGCTTCGGCCTGGCCTTGAGTTTGCGGCGTGCCTTCTTCGGATCCCAGGCGTCGGCCATGACGTCCGCGCTCCAGTCGTAGACGGTGTCCAGGTCGCCTTCGACGTAACGAAGCGAGCACGCGTAGAAGTTCAGTTCATCGCCATCGGCGAACTGCAGGCTCATGCGCGGGGCGGCTTCGCGGCGCTCGTTGATGCGGTAGCTGCCAAACAGCATGAAGTGCACGCGCATCGCAAAGGAGGGGAAGCGGATGAGGAAATGCTTTCCCCAGCTGCACAGCGCGGTGATGCGCTCACCGCGCATGCGCTGCAGGTCGAGCCGGCTGTTGCCGGTGACCTGCTTCACCACGCGCCCTTGAAACCCTGCCGCCTCCTCGCGAAGGATGACGATCGTCGGGCCTTCAGGCACGGGCGGATCAGCGCTCGGTGCTGGCCGACAGCGCCGCGTTCAGCTGCGCGTTGCCGCTGACCAGGTCGGCCCAGCGCAGTTCCTGGCCGTTGCGGCGGCCCTTCTCGACCAGTTTCAGGCCATCGGCGTCGATGGTCAGGGTGTAGGCGCGTTCCTCGATCTGGATTTCGCGACGCAGGGGCTTGTCGAGCTTCGTGGTCATGCGCAACTCCTCGCAGGGGTGAATTCCGTGGGTCACCGCGACCCTACGGGGACGCGGTTAGGGTGGCGTGAACACGTTCAGCGCGCGGTCGAGCGCGGCGCGTGCCCGGCGTGAAGCCATGACGCCACCGAAACAAAACGGGCCCCGATCGGGGCCCGTTTCGTCATGCATGGAACGATGCGCCTTAGAAGCGGGCGCCCACGCCCACGCCGACCGTGACCGGATTCAGCTCGGCCTTGCCGACGTTGGCGCCGTCGACGGTGACGTTCGGCTGGCCGGTGGTGTCGTGCATGTAGCGCACGTCGGCGCGCGCGAACCAGGTCGGGGTGATGTTGACGTCCACGCCGGCGGTGGCCATCGCGCCCTTGGCGGTTTCCACGCCGATGCGCTGGCCGGCGAGCGCGCCGGTCGGCTCGGCCTTCTCGCCGTCGGTGTTGGCTTCGAAATAGCCCAGGCCCACGAACGGACGCACGATGCTCTGCGTGTTGCCGAAGTGGTACTGGCCGCTCAGCGCGTAGGGCTGCGTGTCGACGCTGGCGATCTTGCCGTTGGGCGTGCGCACGCGGTTGCCGAACTTGTCGGCCGCGCCCCACGCCTCGATGGCGATGTTGTCGGTGACGTAGTAGTTCGCGCTCAGGGTGGCGGCGCCGTCGCCGTCCACGGTGGTGCGCTCGCCGGCGATCAGCGGATTCTTGGTCGGTTCGGCCAGCGTGTAGCCGCCCACGACGGCGAAGCGCTTGCCGCTGGTATCGGGGCCGGTGATCTCCTGCGCAAAGGCAGGGGCGATGGCGAGGGTGGCCACGACGGCCAGGGTCAACTGACGAAAGTGCTTCATGGAGAAATCTCCTGTTATTGGTCTAGCGATCACGCCTTGGGGGAGGCTGCCTTGGAAAGGCGGCGCCAACGTAGCGACCGGCGAATGAACCGTTCTTGCGTCGCGATCGCGCGATCACGGAACTTTCGCGCGGTCGACTCGGGTCAACGCGGCGCGCGTGCTTGCCACTTTCGTGATGAATCGCGCTTGACCGCGGTCGCGCATCGTTGACGAAAGCTCGACGGCCCGGCGCACGGGGCGGTGTGTAAACGCGGTGGAGGACAACGCGCCGCGCAGGATGCAAGATGGAAACCCACGGAAAGGACGGGGGAGCGCTCCATGAATCGACAGTTAGCGTCGTGCGCGCTGTGCATCGCGTTCGTCGTCCCGCCGGCGATGGCGGCGGACGTCGAGCTCAACGCGTCGTGCGAGATCGACAGTGACTACGACCTGACCATCGACGAACGCAGCGTCATCCTCACCCGCGAATCGGGCGTGCCGCACGCCATCGTGATGCGCCAGGGGAAGCTGTTCGTCGACGACCGCTGGGTGGAGTTGAACGCCGCCGACCGGCAACGCATCGCCGACTTCGAACGCGGCGCGCGTGCCGCGATGCCGGAAGCGCAGGCGATCGGGCGCGACGCCGCCGACATCGCCTTCACCGTGCTGGGCGAGGTGGCCGCCGGGTTTGCGAGCGACCCCAAGTTGGTGAAGCAGAAGCTCGATCGCGCGCGCTCGCAGATCGACGCGCGGCTGGCGCGGTCGGTCACCCCCACCCGGTTCAATGGCCGCGAGCTCGGCGACGGCATTGGCGAAGCGGTCGCCGAGGTGATCCCGAGCATGATCGGCGACATCGTGTCCGGGGCGATCGGCGCCGCCTTCAGTGGCGACGCGTCGCGGCTCAAGCGGCTGGAGGATCTCGACGCGCAGATCGATGCCCGCGTTGAACCCCGTGCCCGGGCGCTGGAAGCACGCGCCGACGGTCTGTGCCGGCGCCTGGTCGAACTGGACCGCATCGACGATGCGCTCGAGTTCCGCCTTGCCGACGGGCAACCGCTGTCCATGCTCCGGGCCCACCGGTCCGGCGATCCCACGCCCGCCGCCGACGCCGCCGAAGAGGCCGCCCGGGCGGGCGAGCAGGGCGAGACGACACGCTGAGTACCGGATACCGGTACGTACGGAAGTCTTGGTTGGCGCATGGGCCGGCAAACCGCACAATAGGGTTTTCGCGTCTGCGGGACCCCCCACAATGGCTGAGCTCAAAGAAGCACGCGTTCCCGACATCGGGAACTACGACGGCGTGCCGGTGATCGAACTGCTGGTCGCGGTAGGCGACACGGTGAAGCTGGACCAGGGACTGGTCACGCTCGAATCGGACAAGGCCACGATGGAGGTTCCGGCGCCGTTCGCCGGCGTCATCCGCGAGATCAAGGTCAAGATCGGCGACGAGCTCGCCGAAGGCAGCGTGGTGGCGCTGATCGAGCCGACCGACGCCGCGCCTGCCGCCGAAGCGCCGAAGGCGGAAGCACCGAAGGCCGAAGCCGCGCCGGCGAAGGCCGCCGCCCCGGCCCGTGCCGAACCCGCCGCGCCATCGCAGCAGGTCAAGGCATCCGAGACCGGCACCAGTGTCGAGCCCGTCGTCGTGCCGCAGCAGGCCGACCGCATCGCCCAGGCGTCCATCGACGCCTCGCGTCCGGGCGTGGACCCGGAAGCCATGCCGCCGCGCAGCCCGCCGGTCACTTTCGACTCCAACGAACTGATGCCCGACAAGGTGCCGTACGCCAGCCCGTCGGTGCGCCTGTTCGCGCGCGAGCTTGGCGTCGACCTGTCGCAGGTCTCGGGCAGCGAACGCGGTGGCCGCATCAGCCGCGAGGACGTGCAGAAGTTCGTGAAGTCGGTCATGGAAGGCGGCGCTGCACCGTCGGCCGGCGCCGCGCCGATCGCCGGTGGCGGTGGGCTCAACCTGTTGCCGTGGCCGAAGGTCGACTTCGCCAAGTTCGGCGAAATCGAAAGCAAGCCGCTGTCGCGCATCCAGAAGCTGTCCGGCGCGAACCTCGCGCGCAACTGGGCGATGATCCCGCACGTCACGCAGCACGACGATGCCGACATCACCGACCTGGAAGAGCTGCGCGTCGCGCTCAACAAGGAAAACGAGAAGAGCGGCGTCAAGCTCACCATGCTCGCCTTCCTGATGAAGGCGTCGGTGGCGGCGATGCAGAAGTACCCGACGTTCAACGCCTCGCTCGACGGTTCGGGCGAGAACCTCGTGCTCAAGAAATACTTCCACATCGGCTTCGCCGCCGACACGCCCAACGGCCTGGTCGTGCCGGTGGTGCGCGACGTCGACAGGAAGGGCGTGCTGCAGATCGCGCAGGAAACCTCGGAGCTGGCGAAGAAGGCCCGCGACGGCAAGCTCGGCCCCGCCGACATGAGCGGCGGCTGCTTCTCGATCAGCTCGCTGGGCGGCATCGGCGGCACCAAGTTCACGCCGATCGTCAACGCACCGGAAGTCGCGATCCTCGGCGTGTCCAAGTCGGCGATCCGCCCGGTGTGGGACGGCAAGCAGTTCGCGCCGCGCCTGATCCTGCCGCTGTCGCTGAGCTACGACCACCGCGTCATCGACGGCGCCGCGGCCGCACGTTTCACCGCATACCTGGCGCAGCTGCTGGCCGACATGCGGCGCGTGCTGCTGTGACGCAGCGCGCGCTGGGCCTGGCGATGGCGGCATTGGCCGCCCTGGCAACGACGTCCGCCGTGCACGCGCAGGATGCATGCACGCTCGACATCGGCCGCGGCTGGCCGCCGGCGACGGAGAACTACGGCACCGCCGTGGAGCAGCTGTTCTTCGGGGGCACCCGGCCCGTGCTGAGCCTGACCCGCCTGCCCGCGCGCAGCGTGGAAAGCGGCGTGCAGCTCTATGCCGGCGAAGGCGAGGGCGACTGGCGCCTGCGCTTCACGCAGGCCGACGAGCGCGTCGAGGTCTGGAGCGGCGGCAAACGCGAACTGCGCGTGGGCCAGCAGCCCGACGTGGTCGAAGTGCCGATGCCGGCCGCGCTCGCGCGTCGCGTCGTCACCGACTGGCAGCGCGCGCTCGGCACGCAGGTGCCGGCCGATCGCGCCGCGCAGTTCCACGACGGCGAAGTCCTGCTGTTCGTCGTCGACGACACGGCCACCGGCCAGCCGCTGCGTTTCAGCGGCCTGCAGCCCGGCTGCGGCCCGGCCGCCGAACTCATGGAGCAGGTCGGCCTGCTGATCGAGGCGACCGACGACAGCGACGAAAAGCGCTTCAAGCGTTGGCGCGAACTCGAAGAGTCGCTGGACCAACTCGAACTGCAATTGGAACAGACGCTCGCCGGCGCCACCGGCTGAGCCGCAGGAGACCCCCACAATGGCGACCATTGAAGTCAAGGTGCCGGACATCGGCGATTACGACGGCGTGCCGGTGATCGAGCTGCTCGTCGCCGTCGGCGACACGGTGAAGAAGGACCAGGGCCTGGTCACGCTGGAATCGGACAAGGCGACGATGGAAGTGCCGTCGTCGGACGAAGGCGTGGTGAAGGAGATCAAGGTCAAGGTCGGCGACAAGGTCGCCGAGGGCGCCGTGATCGTCGTGCTGGAAAGCGCCGGCGAAGCCGCTGCGCCGAAGGCCGAGGCGCCGAAGGCCGCCGCGCCCGCAGCCGCGCCGTCGCCCGAAACCGCGAAGCCGCCCGTCGCGCCGTCGCCGGCCGCACCGCCGAGCGAAGCGCCCAAGCCCGCGCTGGGCACCGGGCGCAAGGCCGATATCGAATGCCGCATCGTCGTGCTGGGTTCCGGCCCCGGCGGCTACACCGCCGCGTTCCGCGCCGCCGACCTGGGCCTGGATACCGTCCTGGTGGAGCGCTACGCCAGCCTCGGCGGCGTCTGCCTCAACGTCGGCTGCATCCCGTCGAAGGCGCTGCTGCATGCCGCGGCGCTGATCGAGGAAGCCGCGCATTCGGCCGACATCGGCATCAGCTTCGGCAAGCCGAAGATCGACATCGACAAGCTGCGCGACTTCAAGCAGAACAAGGTCGTGGGCCAGTTCACCAAGGGCTTGGGCGGCATGGCCAAGCAGCGCAAGGTGCGCACGGTGCAGGGCGTCGGCCGGTTCGTGTCGCCGAACGAGCTGGAGATCACCGCCGAAGACGGCAAGACGCAGCTGCTGCGTTTCGAGCAGTGCATCATCGCCGCCGGTTCGCAGGCGGTGAAGCTGCCGAACTTCCCGTGGGACGACCCGCGCATCATGGACTCGACCGATGCGCTGGAACTGGCCGACGTGCCGAAAAGGCTCCTGGTTGTCGGCGGCGGCATCATCGGCCTGGAAATGGCGACGGTGTATCGCGCGTTGGGCAGTGAAGTGACGGTCGTGGAGTTCATGGACCAGCTGATGCCGGGCGCCGACAAGGACCTGGTCAAGCCGCTGGCCGATCGCCTCAAGAAGCAGGGCGTCATCGTCCACCTCAAGACCAAGGCGGCGAAGGTCGAAGCCTCGAAGGCCGGCATCAACGTGTCGTTCGAAGCGGCCGAAGCCGGCGCGACGCCCGCGCTGGAAAACGGCACGTGGGATCGCGTGCTCGTCGCCGTCGGCCGCGCGCCGAACGGCAACAAGATCGACGCCGACAAGGCGGGCGTGCAGGTGACCGATCGCGGCTTCATCCCGGTCGATCGCCAGATGCGTACGAACGTGCCGCACATCTTCGCCATCGGCGACCTGGTCGGCCAGCCGATGCTGGCGCACAAGGCGACGCACGAAGGCAAGCTCGCGGCGGAAGTCGCCGCCGGCGAGAAGCGCGAGTGGGTCGCGCGCGTCGTGCCGTCGGTGGCGTACACGGATCCGGAAATCGCCTGGGTCGGCGTCACCGAAACCGAAGCCAAGGCCAAGGGCCTGCACGTCGGCGTGGGCAAGTTCCCCTGGGCGGCCTCCGCTCGTGCGGTCGGTATCGGCCGCGGCGAAGGCTTCACCAAGCTGGTGTTCGACGAGAAGACGCATCGCATCATTGGCGGCGGCATCGTCGGCGTGCACGCGGGCGACCTGATCAGCGAAGTGGCGCTTGCCATCGAAATGGGCGCGGAAGCCGGCGACATCGGTGCGACCATCCATCCGCACCCGACGCTCAGCGAAACGGTGGCGATGGCGGCCGAAGTCTACGAAGGCACGATCACCGACCTGTACATCCCGAAGAAGAAGTAAGCGGGGTTGCAGGCGGCATCAACGAAACAGGCGCGGAACTCCGCGCCTGTTTCGTTTCACGCGTTTGCGGCGTCGATCAGAACGAGAACGACACGCCCGCGACCGGACCCTTGAAGCGGTGGTCGAGGCCCAGCGAGGCATCGCGACCGTTTCGACGCGCATCGAGCTTGAACCAGTCGTAGCCCACGAACGCGCCGAACACCGGCGTGAAGCGATATTCCACGGCGGCGTTCGCACGCGAGATGCTGCCGTCGTAGTCGCCGAAGTCGCCCCAGTCGGCGTCCAGGTACTGGCCCTGCACGTTGATCAGCCACTTCTCGCTCGGCGTGAACGTGAAGCGCGCACCGACCACCGGCGCGTAGCCGTCTTCCTGGTCGCTGTCCGCGTAACGGTAGGGGCCTGCCTCGGCGAGCAGCTTGCCGTCGAGCTTCGCCCACTCTGCGCCGACCTGCAGGCCCAGCTCGAAGGTGTCGGTGTCGACCACGGCGTAGTCGTACATCAGGCTGGCCAGCGTGAACTCCACCTCGGCGCGCGCGAAGCTGCCGGCCGGGATCGTGTACTGGTCGTACGACAGATCGCGGTCGAGCGTGGTGGTGTTTTCCTTGTCGTACTGGAAGTAGTCGAACACCAGGCGCTGGCGGTCGCTGAAACGGAACGTGCCGTCGATGCGCGGCGACACTTCGTTGCTGCCGAAATCGAAGTCCTGGCTGTAGCGATAGTCCTGCCCCATGAAGGTCGTGTTGGCAGTGAGTTCGCTGGACGCATCGGCATCCATTGCGCCGATGCGAAGGGTGAATCGATCGTTCTGTTGCGCCTGCGCGGCGCCGGCAAAAAACACGGAAGACAGGGCCAACGCAAGGCCCAAACGCTTCAACTCCATCATCAGTCCACTCCATCGAGGCGATTGCGAGTGCGTAATGGAGCCTTATGAGCGATGCAGCAAAAGTGAAAGTCGCCGCGATGCATGCGTTGATGCCGCGTCGATGCGATGAAGCGCACGCACGATCACATGCGACTCACGTGCATCGCTTCGTGGTTGCGCGAAGTGGTTGCGACATCGCGCACGTCGATCCGCGGAACGCATTGGCGACGCGCAATGCACAGGTGCAGAAACAGAAAAGGAGAAGCCCCGGCGCGAGCCGGGGCTTCGGAGGGCCCACCGGGACTGCCGTTGACGAGGAGAGAGCGTCGGCGGGCGATCAACAGATGGGACCGGGGGGCTGCGGAAAGGTTCCGCATTCCGCGACGGGGATTGCGAAACCGGACGGCCGTCACAAAGCGACGGCGTTGGTCCCCGACGCACCACGTGCCGCGTGGCGGCGGGCCTCGATGCGCTTCCAGATCTTCTCGTGGAAGTGGAACGCCACCGTGTTGCAGGCGGGCTCGACCAGGGCCAGGGCGCCGCCTACCCAGACGCTGCCCGTCATCAGGTAGCCCACGGTAAAGGCGACGCTGAAGTGCACGGCGGCAAAGCTGAAGGTCTTGGCCATGGCGAATGCCTTAGATGAGAGTGGTTCTCATTATGGGGGTCGCCGTGTACCGGTCCAATCGAATGTTCCGTGCGGAACGATAGGGGGCGCCTATTGTTCGAGAAAATGTCGCGGCCTTCCGAAATCGTGCCGATTGGCCCGAATCCGGGCGAAATCCGTCCGCGGCGAGCCTCGCAGGTTGCCCGGACTTAAGGGGACCTTTATACTTTTGCGGCTCTACCGGGCGCTTTGCGCCTGCCCCAGACCGACGAGTCCCGCGTGCACGATCCCTTGTCCGCAGGCCGCCGGCTGGCGTCGCGCGCGACTGCCTGGCAGGCCGCCGCGGCAGCGCTGGCCGCGCTGGCGTTCATCCCCCTCGGGGCGCCCATGGCGCTGGCGGCGGCGGTGGGCGGCGGCGCAGTCGTCGCAGGCGGACTGGTGGCGGCCCTGATGGCCCTGGGCGGCGGCATACAGCCGGCCGGCATGGCGATGGGGCGGCTTCTGGCCGGGGTGATGTTGAAGTGGGTGGTGGTGTTTGGAGTTTTAACCCTCGGCCTGGCCGGGTTCAAGCTGCCGCCATTGCCGATGCTGGTGGGAGTGCTTGCGGCGACGCTCGCATTCGTATTGGCCAATCTTTTGAAACGATAAGGTGTCTTTCGTGAGCGAACAGACCGGTTCGGGCGGCCTGAACGAATACATCCAGCATCACCTCCAGCAGAACACCATCGAGGTGTTCGGCGGTGCGTTCCATATCGACACCTGGGCGGTGTCGCTGGTGCTTGGACTGATCTTCATCGCCTGGTTCGCGTTCTTCGCGCGCAAGGCCACGGCGGGCGTCCCGGGCAAGGGCCAGGCGTTCGTCGAACTCATCCTGGAATTCATCGACGGCCAGGTGAAGGACAGCTTCCACGGCGACCGTCGCTCGATCACGCCGCTGGCGCTGACGATCTTCGTGTGGGTCGTGCTGATGAACGGCATGGACCTGCTGCCGCTGGATGCGCCGTACACCGCCATCAAGCTGGCCGCCGGCGCCGAGGCCGCGCACCACACCTATTTCCGCTGGGTCCCGACCGCCGACCTCAACACCACGCTGGCGATGTCGGTGGTGGTGTTCTTCCTGATCCTGGGTCATTCGATCAAGGCCAAGGGCGGTTTCGGTTTCGGCAAGGAGCTGCTGACCGCGCCGTTCCATGCGCACGGCACCGGCGCCAAGATCGCGCTCGCCCCGGCCAACCTCGGCCTCAACGTCATCGAGTACCTCGTCAAGCCGGTCAGCCTGGCGATGCGACTGTTCGGCAACATGTACGGCGGCGAGCTGGTCTTCATGCTCATCGCCGGCCTGCTGGGCGGCGGCATCCTGATGTTCGTGCCGGGCGTGGTGTTCAACATCGCGTGGGCGCTGTTCCACATCCTGATCGTGCTGCTGCAGGCCTTCATCTTCATGATCCTCACCGTCGTCTACATCGCCGGCGCGTACGAGAGTCACTGAGCCTGTTCGGAACGCCGCGTCACCGCTTTCGCTCCACCCTTTCAGCTTCACCCTTCCAAACCAAAACGTTTCAGTAGGAGAAAACCATGGAATTCATCGCCAGTGTGCAGGGCCTGACCGCTATCGCGATCGGCATGATGGTCGGCCTCGGCGCGATCGGTGCGTGCCTCGGCATCGCGCTGATGGGCTCGAAGTTCCTTGAGTCGGCTGCCCGCCAGCCGGAGCTGGTTCCGATGCTGCAGGGCCGTATGTTCCTGCTGGCCGGCCTGATCGACGCGGCGTTCATCATCGCGCTGGCCGTCGGCCTGCTGTTCGCCTTCGGCAACCCGCTGCTGGGCGAAGTGAAGAACGCTGCTGCCGCCGTCGGCGCCACGCCGTAATTGCTGCACAAGCAACCGTTGAGCCGTCCGGCCATGCCGGGCGGCTCTCCCGGGCGTAAGCCCGAAAAAAGCGTTCCATCGGAGCTGTCATGAATCTCAACATGACCTTCTTCGGCCAGATGATCACGTTCATCGTGCTCATCTGGTTCACGATGAAGTTCATTTGGCCGCCGCTGAACAAGGCGATCGAAGAACGTCAACAAAAGATTGCCGAGGGTCTGGCCGCTGCCGAGCAGAGCCAGAAGAACCTGGCACAGGCCCAGCAGAGCGTCGATGCCGAGCTGCGCACCGCGCGTACGAAGGCCAACGAGATCATCGAGCAGGCGCACCAGCGCGCCAATCAGATCATCGACCAGGCCAAGAACGACGCGATCGCCGAAGCCAACCGACAGAAGTCGGCGGCCGAAGCCGAGATCGCCGCGGCGTCCAACCGCGCCCGCGAGGAGCTGCGCAAGCAGGTCTCCACGCTGGCCGTGACCGGCGCCGAAAAGCTGCTCAAGCGCGAAATCGACGCCAACGCCCACAAGGCGCTGCTCGACGAGCTGGCAGCCCAGCTTTGATCTGTGTACGCGGCATCACCCAGGCTCGCTCGAGCGGAATGATCTGAAATGACCCAGGCCCTGACCCTCGCCCGTCCGTACGCACGTGCCGCCTTCGCGCTTTCGCGCGAGGGCGGTCGCACCGCTGCGTGGTCGCAGGCGCTCGCCTTCGCTTCGCGCGTGGCCGCCGATCCGCAGGCCCAGGCGCTGCTCGGCCACCCGCTGCTGAACCCGGCCGATGCGGTCGGCCTGCTCGCGCCCGACGGCGCCGATGAGGCCTTCACCCGTTTCCTCGGGCTGCTCGCCGACAACCGTCGCCTCGCGCTGCTGCCGGAGATCACCGGCCAGTTCGAGGAGCTGCGCGCCGAAGCCGAGCGCGTGGTCAAGGCCAAGGTCACGGCCGCGAGCGAACTGCCGACCGCCGAACTCGACGCCATCAAGGCCGCGCTGAAGAAGCGCTTCGGCCGCGAGGTCGAGATCGAGACGGCGGTGGACGCCTCGCTGATCGGCGGCGCCGTGATCGACGCGGGCGACGTGGTCATCGACGGCTCGCTGAAGGGCAAGCTCGAGCGCCTGCAGTCGACGCTGTCGCAATAACGAATTCATCTGCAATTCCGGGCAACCGGATCAAGGGACTCAACCCATGGCAACCACCACGCTCAACCCGTCCGAAATCAGTGAACTGATCAAGACCCGCATCGAGAAGGTCAAGCTGACCGCCGAAGCGCGCAACGAAGGCACCGTCACCTCGGTGTCGGACGGCATCGTGCGCATCTACGGCCTGGCCGACGTGATGCAGGGCGAAATGATCGAGCTGCCGAACAGCACCTACGCGCTGGCGCTGAACCTGGAGCGCGACTCGGTCGGCGCCGTGGTCCTGGGTGACTACGAACACCTGCGCGAAGGCGACGTCGCCAAGACGACCGGCCGCATCCTCGAAGTGCCGGTCGGCCGCGAGCTGCTCGGCCGCGTCGTGAACGCGCTGGGCGAGCCGATCGACGGCAAGGGCCCGATCGGCGCCTCGCAGACCGCTCCGGTGGAACGCGTTGCCCCGGGCGTGATCTGGCGCAAGTCGGTCGACCAGCCGGTGCAGACCGGTTACAAGACCGTCGACGCGATGATCCCGATCGGCCGCGGACAGCGCGAGCTGGTCATCGGCGACCGCCAGACCGGCAAGACCGCGCTGGCGATCGACGCGGTGATCAACCAGAAGGGCACGGGCATCAAGTGCGTGTACGTGGCGATCGGCCAGAAGGCCTCGACCGTCGCGAACATCGTGCGTCGCCTCGAAGAAAACGGCGCCTTGGCGCACACGATCGTCGTCGCCGCCACGGCGTCGGAATCGGCCGCCATGCAGTACATCTCGGCCTACTCGGGCTGCACGATGGGCGAGTTCTTCATGGACCGCGGCGAAGACGCGCTGATCGTGTACGACGATCTGTCCAAGCAGGCCGTCGCCTACCGCCAGATCTCGCTGCTGCTCAAGCGCCCGCCGGGCCGCGAAGCCTACCCGGGCGACGTGTTCTACCTGCACTCGCGCCTGCTCGAGCGCGCCGCGCGCGTCTCGGAGGAGTACGTCGAGAAGTTCACCAATGGTGAAGTGAAGGGCAAGACCGGTTCGCTCACCGCGCTGCCGATCATCGAAACGCAGGCCGGCGACGTCTCGGCGTTCGTGCCGACCAACGTGATCTCGATCACCGACGGCCAGATCTTCCTGGAAACCGACCTGTTCAACGCCGGCATCCGCCCGGCCGTGAACGCCGGCATCTCGGTGTCGCGCGTCGGTGGTGCGGCCCAGACCAAGATCATCAAGAAGCTGTCGGGCGGCATCCGCATCGCGCTCGCCCAGTACCGTGAGCTGGCGGCGTTCGCGCAGTTCGCCTCCGACCTGGACGAAGCCACCCGCAAGCAGCTCGAGCGCGGCCAGCGCGTCACCGAGCTGATGAAGCAGAAGCAGTACGCGCCGATGTCGATCGCGCTGCAGGCGCTGTCGATCTACGCCGTCAACGAGGGTTACCTCGACGACGTGCCGGTCAACAAGATCCTCGCGTTCGAAGAGGGCCTGCACGCCCACTTCGTCAACACGCAGGGCGAGCTGATCAACACGATCAACGGCACCGGCAACTGGAACGACGAGATCGAGGCGACCTTCAAGAAGGGCATCGCCGAGTTCAAGCAGACGGGTACCTGGTAAGCAGGGAATCGATCGACGAGAGTCGGGAATCGTAGAAGCAGGCGCTCTCACGGTTCCCCATTCCCGGTTCCCCATTCCCGAAGCGAGCGAAGCGAGTAGAGCATGGCAGGCGGACGCGAAATCAAATCCAAGATCAAGAGCGTGCAGAACACCCGCAAGGTGACGCGCGCGCTCGAGATGGTCTCGGCTTCCAAGATCCGCAAGGCGCAGGAACGCATGAAGGTCTCGCGTCCGTACGCTCGCGTGATGAAGCAGGTGATCGGCCACCTGGCGCAGGCCAATTCCGATTACCAGCATCCGTACCTAGTCGAGCGCCAGGACGTGAAGCGCGTCGGCTACATCATCGTGTCGTCCGATCGCGGCCTCGCCGGCGGCCTCAACAACAACCTGTTCCGCAAGCTGCTGGGCGAATTCCGCAAGTGGCAGGAGCAGGGCGTCGAGATCGACGTGGTCACCATCGGCCAGAAGGCCTCGGTGTTCTTCCGTCGCATCAAGGTCAACATGGTCGGTTCGGTCACCCACCTGGGCGACCAGCCGAAGCTGGAGCAACTGGTCGGCGTCATCAAGGTGATGCTCGACGGCTACAGCGCCGGCAATCTCGACCGCGTGTTCGTCTGCTACAACGACTTCGTCAACACGATGACGCAGCGTGCGGCGTTCGACCAGCTGCTGCCGCTGCCGCCGGCGGAGACGCAGGTCGCCAAGCACGACTGGGACTACATCTACGAACCCGATGCGGCGACCGTGCTCGACCACGTGCTCAACCGCTACATCGAGTCGCTGGTGTACCAGGCGGTGCTCGAGAACGTCGCGTCGGAACATGCCGCGCGCATGGTCGCGATGAAGGCCGCCTCCGACAACGCCACCAAGCTGATCGGCACGCTGAACCTGGTCTACAACAAGGCCCGCCAGGCGGCGATCACGCAGGAAATCTCGGAAATCGTCGGCGGCGCCGCGGCGGTCTGACCGCGCAGAACACACAAACCGCGCGGGCGCGACATTCCGCGACCGCACAACAGATTCAAGTTAGAGGAAACCACCATGAGTCAGGGCAAGATCGTTCAGATCATCGGCGCCGTCGTCGACGTCGAGTTCCCGCGCGAGTCCGTGCCGAAGGTGTACGACGCGCTGAAGGTCGACAACACCGCCATCACGCTCGAAGTCCAGCAGCAGCTCGGTGACGGCGTCGTCCGCACCATCGCCCTGGGCTCCACCGACGGCCTGAAGCGCAACCTGGTCGCCACCAACACCGGTCGCGCGATCGCGGTGCCGGTCGGCGCCGGTACGCTGGGCCGCATCATGGACGTGCTGGGCAACGCCATCGACGAAGCCGGCCCGGTGCAGGCTGCGGACCATTGGGAAATCCACCGCGCGGCCCCGACGTACGAAGACCAGTCCTCGGCCAACGAGCTGCTGGAAACCGGCATCAAGGTCATCGACCTGATGTGCCCGTTCGCGAAGGGCGGCAAGGTCGGCCTGTTCGGCGGCGCCGGCGTGGGCAAGACCGTCAACATGATGGAGCTCATCAACAACATCGCGAAGGCGCACTCGGGTCTGTCCGTGTTCGCCGGCGTGGGCGAGCGTACCCGCGAGGGCAACGACTTCTACCACGAGATGAAGGACTCCAACGTCCTGGACAAGGTCGCGATGGTGTACGGCCAGATGAACGAGCCGCCGGGCAACCGCCTGCGCGTCGCGCTGACCGGCCTGACCATGGCCGAGTACTTCCGCGACGAGAAGGACGCCTCGGGCAAGGGCCGTGACGTGCTGCTGTTCGTGGACAACATCTACCGCTACACGCTGGCCGGTACCGAAGTGTCGGCGCTGCTGGGCCGCATGCCGTCGGCCGTGGGTTACCAGCCGACGCTGGCCGAGGAAATGGGCGTCCTGCAGGAGCGCATCACCTCGACCAAGACCGGTTCGATCACCTCGATCCAGGCCGTGTACGTGCCCGCGGACGACCTGACCGACCCGTCGCCGGCGACCACCTTCGCCCACCTCGACGCCACCGTCGTGCTGTCGCGAAACATCGCCTCGCTGGGCATCTACCCGGCCGTCGACCCGCTCGACTCCACCTCGCGCCAGCTCGATCCGAACGTGATCGGCCTGGAGCACTACGAGGTCGCGCGCAAGGTCCAGTCGACGCTCCAGAAGTACAAGGAGCTCAAGGACATCATCGCGATCCTCGGCATGGACGAGCTGTCCGAAGAAGACAAGCAGGCCGTGTCGCGCGCCCGCAAGATCGAGCGCTTCTTCTCGCAGCCGTTCCACGTGGCCGAAGTCTTCACCGGTTCGCCGGGCAAGTACGTGTCGCTGAAGGACACCATCCGCGGCTTCAAGGGCATCGTCGAAGGCGAGTACGACCACCTGCCGGAGCAGGCGTTCTACATGGTCGGCGGCATCGAGGAAGCGGTCGAGAAGGCCAAGAAGATCACGGGCTGATCCGTCGGTCTTGCTCCCTCTCTCGCGTGCGGGAGAGGGTCAGGATGAGGGCCCGGCCCGCATCCGCATTCCAACCCTCCGTCGCGCGCGGCGGAGGGGGACAAAGTACAAAGGCGTTACTACATGGCATCCACGATTCGTTGCGACATCGTCAGCGCCGAGCAGGAAATCTTCCACGGCGAGGCCGAGCTGGTGGTCGCCACCGGTGAGATCGGCGAGCTCGGCATCGCGCCGAAGCACGCGCCGCTGATCACCCGCCTCAAGCCGGGCAAGGTCGTGGTGACCCTGCCGGGTGGCGAGCAACTCGACTTCGCGATCTCGGGCGGCATCCTCGAAGTGCAGCCGACGGTGGTCACCGTGCTGGCCGACACCGCCGTGCGCGCCCAGGACATCGACGAAGCCGCCGTTCGCGCCGCGAAGGAAGAGGCCGAGCGCATCCTGTCGAAGAAGGACCCGCAGATGAGCATGGAAGAAGCCCAGGCCCAGCTGGCCATGAGCATCGCCCAGCTCAGCGCGCTGGAGCGTCTGCGCAAGAACATGAAGCACTAAACGCGGGAGCGGAGTCGCGATTCGGGATTCGATATTCGAAGAGCGAACCTCCAGCACTGCGGAAGAAGGCGACGGCGAACCCGTCGCCTTTTTTGTTTGTGGAGATTTTGAGCCCTCTCTCACTGGGTGAGGGTCGGCGGAGGGCCGACGCTCGCACTCGCCATGCACGCTTCCCGCGTTGCTACAGGCAGGTACGCATCCTTCTGCTGTCAGCGCATCTGTTTCAGAGGGCGGACGCGCATGCGCCGGGGCTCCCACGAAAGAGCGAAGATCAGGATGGGTTCCAGCCTTCGCTGGACCGACGGCGCAATGTGGGAACCGTCAGGGAGTGCCCATCGGCTGCGCGCCCTTGTCCCGGCCCGCACCGGGATGACGCACTGTTCGGCGCCAGATCGCCGACCTACCGCCGATACACCCAGTGCCGCGACAGCACGAAGCCGATCGCGCTCACCGCCACGTCGATCGCCGGCTTCGCCAGCCATGCCCACTTCAAGCCCACCGTATCGTCGATATGGCCCACGGCCCACGTGCTGATCGCCGTGGTCGCCAGCCACATCACCGCGAAGCGCGCGAACTGCCGGCCGCCCAGCGCGGTGTCGTCGCTTGCGAACGTGAATCGTCCGTTCGCCCAGAAGCCGATCGCCGCGCCGCTGATGCGTCCGACGATGTTCGCCGGTTCCACCAGCACGCCGGCCGCGCTGAGGGCGACGAAGACCGCCCAGTCCACGAGCAGCTGCACCGCGCCGACCGCGATGTAGCGGCTGCCATGCCGGGCCAGGCTGGAATGGTTGGGACGTCGGCGCATGCGTGAATTCTAGTCGCCCGGCGGAACGCCACCCTGCACGCGACCCACACGCACGGCGCATTCCGGTTCACGTTGATAAGATCCTGCGGTCACGCCCACGAGTCGTCCCACCGCATGAATCCACTCCACGTCGTCATCCTCGCCGCCGGCGAGGGCAAGCGCATGAAGTCCGTCACGGCCAAGGTGCTGCAGAAGATCGCCGGCAAGCCGATGCTCGGTCACGTGATCGACACCGCGCGCCAACTTGGCGCGGCCGGTATCCATGTCGTGTACGGGCACGGCGGCGAGCAGGTCCGCGCCGCGTTCGCCGACCAGGCCGACCTGCACTGGACCGAACAGGAGCAGCGTCTGGGCACGGGGCATGCCGTCCAGCAGGCGATGCCGTCCGTGCCGGTCGATGCGCGCGTGCTCGTGCTCTACGGCGACGTGCCGCTCATCACCGCCGAAACACTGCAGCGTCTGCTCGCCGCGCCGGGCCGCATCGCGGTGCTGGTCGCCGACCTGGAAGACCCCACCGGTTACGGCCGCATCGTGCGCGATCCTCAGGGCCGCGTCGGTCGCATCGTCGAGCACAAGGACGCCGACGACGAGCAGCGCGAGATCCGCACGGTGAACACCGGCATCCTCGTCGCGGACGGCGAGGCGTTGCGTCGCTGGTTGCAGCACCTGGGCAACGACAACGCGCAGGGCGAGTACTACCTCACCGACGTCTTCGCATCGGCCGCCGCCGAGTTCAACGCGGCCGAGATGGTGCACGTGCAGGACCCCATCGAAGTCGAAGGCGCGAACGATTCGTGGCAGCTCGCGCAGCTCGAACGCGCGTTCCAGCGGCGCGCGGCGCGCGCGCTGTGCGTGCAGGGCGCACGACTGGCCGATCCGGCACGCTTCGATCAGCGTGGCGAGGTGCGCGTGGGGCATGACGTCGAGATCGACGTGGACGTGGTGCTCGAAGGCAAAGTCGTGCTCGGCGATGGCGTGCGTATCGGACCGTTCTGCCGGCTCAAGGACGTGACCCTGGGCCCTGGCACCGAAGTGCGCGCGCATTGCGACCTGGACGGCGTCATCGTCGAAGGCGCTGCGCAGATCGGCCCGTATTCGCGACTGCGCCCGGGCACCGTGCTCGCCGACGGCGTGCACGTCGGCAACTTCGTCGAGACCAAGAACGCGCGCATCGGCGTCACCAGCAAGGCCAACCACCTCACGTACCTGGGCGACACCGTGATCGGCGCGGGCGTCAACGTCGGGGCGGGCACGATCACCTGCAACTACGACGGCGTGAACAAGTCGACGACGACGATCGAGGACGGCGCGTTCATCGGTTCGAACTCCTCGCTCGTGGCACCGGTGACCATCGGCCGCGAAGCGACGATCGCCGCCGGTTCGGTGGTCACGCGCGATGCACCGGAAGGCCAGCTCACCGTGGCGCGTGCGCGGCAATCGACGATCGCGGGCTGGCAGCGGCCGAAGAAGAAGCCGAAGGTTTGATGGTTTTCGTAGCCGCATCGCGCGCGGTGCGTTGACGTGCGCAGCTCGTTCGTCCACTCAACCCGTCGTCCCGGCGAAGGCCGGGACCCAGGCCCGTTCGGCTGACGTTTGCAGTGCCTCGCCTTACGCGATGAAACCGTCGGCGACGGACGCCTTGCCAGCCTGGATCCCGGCCTTCGCCGGGATGACGGATAAACAAGGCGACGGCAAAAGAAGGTGACGGCAAAAGAAGGCGCCGGCGAAAGAAGGCGACGGAAGAGAAGTTGACGAGCGCTGTAGGGATGGCGAGCACGACCGCGCTCGTAACACGCCTCACTCCACCGGCAACGTCAAACTCACCGTCAAGCCGCCGCCATCGCGGTTCGCCAGCCCGATCCGTCCGCCATGCGCCTCGCAGATCTCGCGCGCGAGCGCCAGCCCGAGGCCGCTCCCGCTGCGCTTGGTCGAATAGAAGGGCACCAGCGCATTCGCGAGTACCGCGTCCGACATGCCGGGCCCGCGATCGCTCACCTCCACGCGCACGACGCGGCCAATCTGCCGCACCGTCAGCGTGACCTCGTCTTCCTTCGATCCGGACTCGTGCGCGTTCTTCAGCACGTTGATCAACGCCTGCTCGACCTGCGCCGGATCGAAGCGCGCAGGCTCCGACGGGATCGGGCCGCGCTCGAACCCGTAATGCTGCTGCAGGCGCGACAGGAACGGCGCCCATTCCACCGATTCGAGTTCCGGGACCGGCAGTTTCGCGACGCTCGAATAGCCGCGCAGGAAGCCGTGCAGGTGCCGCGCGCGTTCCTCGATGGTTTCGAAGATGCGGCCGAGCTTCTCGTGGTCTCCGCGCCGCAACAGTTCCGCGCCCGAGTGCGCCAGCGACGTGATCGGCGCCAGCGAGTTGTTGAGCTCGTGGCTGATCACGCGGATGACCTTCTTCCACGTCGCCACTTCCTGGCGGTTCAACTCCGCCGTCAGCCGCTTGAACATGAAAAGCGTATGCACGCGGCCGTTGAGATGGAAATCGCGGCGCGCGAGGTGGTACGTCTCTTCCTGCCCCGCGTGTTCGAAGCTGAAAAGGCGGTCGCGACCTTCGCCGAGTGCTTCGCGCAACGGCGCCGGCGTGTTCTCCATCAACTGCGGGAACTTCAGTCCTTCGACCTTGCGGCCGTCGTGAAACAGCTGGCGCGCCGCGACGTTCCCGTACACGATCGCGCCGCGGCTCTCGATCAGCAACAACGCGGTCGGCGTGTTCTGCACGACGGTGTCGAGCAGCAGTTCGCGCTGGAACAGCGACTGGCGCTCATCGCGCAACACGCGGCCCAGTTCGTTATGCGCTTCGACCAGGTCGTCGAGTTCGTCGTGCGAGCGGCGCGTGACGCTGAAGCTGAAATCGCCGTCGCGGAAA
This sequence comes from Lysobacter auxotrophicus, assembly GCF_027924565.1. Classification (NCBI taxonomy): domain Bacteria; kingdom Pseudomonadati; phylum Pseudomonadota; class Gammaproteobacteria; order Lysobacterales; family Lysobacteraceae; genus Lysobacter; species Lysobacter auxotrophicus. The sequence continues at coordinate 3,794,734 of NZ_AP027041.1, read as the reverse complement.
CTCGCGACCGATCCAGACAACGCGCGGAACAGGCTCAGCTGCCGCGCCAGATAGCGTTGCGCGATCAGCGGCGCGACGATCGCACAGACCACCAGCGTCAGGCTCGCGCCGAGCAGCGCGTTGCCGAGCCAGTCGATCAGCAGCGCGCAGAGCCCGACCGCCGCGAGCATCGCCGCGAACAGCAGCAGCGCGAGCTTTCCGGCCATCGAGAAGTGGCGCTTGTGCGCGTCCATCGCATCACCGCGCGATGCCGAGCTTGTCGAGGCGTCGATACAGCGCCTGCCGGCTCATTCCGAGGTCCGCCGCGGCCTGGCTCATCACGCCACCCGCGCGTTGCAGCGCCGCTTCGATCGCCTCGCGATCGGGCTCGCCTTCGTGCGCGCGAGGCGCCGCTGATGTCGGAACAAGCCCGAGTTCCTCCGCATCGATGACGTCCGCCGAGCCCAGCAGCAATGCGCGCTGGATGGCGTTCTTCATCTCACGCACGTTGCCGGGCCACGCATGCCGCAGCAGCGCGCCGCGCGCCGCGTCGCTGAGGCGACGGCGACCTTCGAGGAAATGCTCGGCAAGCGGCAGGATGTCGCCGCGTCGCTCCGCCAGCGGCGGCACGCGCAGTTCGATCACGTTGAGGCGGTAGTAGAGGTCTTCGCGGAACGTGCCGGCGCGGATCATCGCCGGAATGTCGGCGTTGGTCGCGGCGATCACGCGCACCTTCACCTGTCGCTCGCGATTGGAACCCAGGCGCTGGAAGCGACCGGTTTCCAGCACGCGCAGCAGTTTCATCTGCCCGGCGGGCGGAAGGTTGCCGATCTCGTCCAGCAGCAGCGTGCCACCGTCGGCCGCTTCGAACTTGCCGTCGCGCGACTTGTTGGCGCCGGTGTATGCGCCGGCTTCGGCGCCGAACAGCTCGGCCTCGATCAGCTCCGACGGCAACGCACCGCAGTTGAGCGTCACGTACGGGCCGTCGCGCACCGACGAATTGGCCTGGATGATCTCGGCGATGCGCTCCTTGCCCGCGCCATTGGGGCCGGCAATGAGCACGGGCACGTCCGCGCGCGCGACATGGCAGGCAAGGCTCACGACGCGTTCGCTCGCCGGATCGGCGAACACCACGCCGCGAAGATCGTACTGGCGCTCCAGTTCCTGCCGGCGACGGCGCTCGCCGTCGCGATGCTCCGCGAGCGCGCGGTTCGCCTCGCCAAGCTCCAGCAGGTTGGTGACCGTGGTCATCAGCTTGTGGTCGTCCCACGGCTTGCCGAGGTAATCGGCGGCGCCGGCCTTCACCAGCGCGACGGCCGACTCCAGCCGCGTCCACGCGGTGAGCAGGATGATCGGCAGGTCCGGGAAGCGGTCGCGGATCGTGCGGAACAACGCGATGCCTTCCTCACCGGACGTGGTGTCCGCGGTGAAGTTCATGTCCTGGATCACCAGGTCGATGGTTTCGCGCTCCAGCAGCTGCAGGCCTTCCTCCGGCGATTCCGCGCTGAGCACGCGCAGGTCGGCCAGCGAGAACAGCACGTCCAGCGCGACGTGGACGGCATGGTTGTCGTCGATGACGAGGATGGTCCGCATGGGCGCCTAGGGTAGCAGCGGGGCAGGGCGGCGGCCGTTCCGGAGAGAGAGGGGAACGGCCACCGCCGGTTACGCGAACTCGTCGTCCCCGCTCACCCGGGGGACGACGCTGGAGGGCAGTGCGATCAGACCGTGCGGGTCGCCACCGCGGGCGACACGCGCGAGGCGCGCGTGGCCGGGCCGAACACCGCGAGCTGGCCGAGCATCAGCACCGTCAGTGCGCCGAGCGGCGCGTAGTACCACGCCAGGCGCGGCAGCTCGTAATGCTTCATCAGCCACAGGTTGAAGCCGTAGGTGAGGAGCAGGCCGATCACGATGCCCACGCCCACCACGATCACGTTCTCGACCATGAAATAGCGGCGGATATCGAAACGGCGGGCGCCCAGTGCGCGACGCGTGCCGATCTGCTTCACGCGGCGCGTCACCCAGAAGCTGACCATGCCGACGATGCCCAGGCCCGTGACCGCGAGCAGCGAGAAGATCACCGTAGTCAGCACGACGGTCATCGCGCGATCCTGGCGATAGCTGTCGCCACGCACTTCCTCCACAGAACGCAAACCGCGCACGATGCGGCCGGTGTTGATCTCGCCGAGCTTGCGTTCGGCTTCCTTCATGATCTCGTCGCGTCGGCTCGCTTCGGTACGCACGAGGTAACGCGCGGAGCTGTCGAACTCGCCGATCTGGTACTGCGGCACGAGCATCGCGTGCTCGACCTTGTCCCAGCCCACCCACGGCGCCTGCAACCGTTCCAGGACGCCGACGATCGTGCTCGACGAGCCCTTGCCGCCCAGGCCGCTGTAGACCGGCTTGCCGAGGGCATTGCCGTCCGGGTACAGCTGGTCGGCCAGCGCCTGGGTGACGATGACGGAATTCGGCGTTCCCTTGTCGTCGCGACTGCGATAGCTGACGTCGTCGGCGGTGAAGTTGCGCCCCGCAACGAGGTGCGCGCCCAGCGTGTTCACGCCGTGGTCGTCGAGGATGTAGATCGCCGTCGGCGTGTTCTTGCGCTGGTCTTCCGGCACGCTTTCGGGAAGCGTCGAGATGCCTTCGCTCCAGCCGCCGTTGGACAACGGCACGGAGTTGATCGTGGTCGCATCGATCACGCCGGGAATGGAGCGCAGCGCCTCGAGGTCCTGGCGCAGGCTGCCGCGCAGGTCGAAGTCCTGCGCGAAGCCGAGGCTGGTGATGGTGAACAGCGCCTTCTCGTCCATGCCGCTGGGACGGTTCACCTTCTCGATGCGCTGCAGGATGATGAAGACGCTGTTGCACACGATGGCCAGCGTGATGGCGACTTGCAGCGCGATCAACAGCAGGCCGGTCTTGTTGCGCATGAGCGCATTGAGGATCGGACGGAATTCCATGATGGGGTCCTCGACGTTACTGCGTCTTCAACTGCGTGGCCGGCTGCACCTGGCAGGCGCGCCACGTCGGATACAGCCCGGCGATCAGGCTGGCGGTCAACGCGATCAGCAACGACAGCCCGACCATGACCCAGTCGAGTTCGGCGAGCCGTTCGATCGACGTGCCGGCGTAGAGCTTGCGCAGCGCGAGCAATCCCAGCCCCGTGAGCACCAGCCCGAGCAGCCCGCCCGCGATGCCGACCAGGCCCGATTCGGTCAGGTACTGCGCGAACACCGCCGGCTTGCTCGCACCCACCGCGCGGCGCAGGCCGATTTCCGGCGCCTTGCCCATGAACTTCGCCAGCAGCAGGCCCACGGTGTTGATCAGGCACACGGCGAAGAACGCGAACGCCAGCCACACCTGCGTGCGGACGTCGCGGCCGACCACGCGCTGCGCCTCGAGGAACTCCGACACGCTGTAGACGCGGTTGTTCAACGGGCGCGCGAAACGGCCGGACTTCTTCTGCTCGTTGACGTAATCGTTGAGGAAGCCCAGGTAACGCTGTGCGTCGGCCTCGTCCTTGACCTGCACCCACATATCGATCCAGATGCAATCCGACGCCAGCAGGCCCTCGTAGCCCGGCTCGGAATCCTTGTAGCAGCTGTTGTTCGAATTGCTGTTGAGCTTCTTCTCGATGCCGAAAGAGAACGGCACGAACACCGACTGCGGATCGTCGAACGCGTCGTTGGCGACGTGGTAGACGCGCGGCGTGGGGCGCCATTTCGCGAGCACGCCGACGATCGTGAAGTCCTCGCCACCCAGGCGCACCTTGCGGCCGACGCTGTTCTCGCCGCCGAAGAGTTTGTCGTTGGTTTCAGCATCGATGACCGCCACGCGCGCGGCGCTGCGGTCCTCGGCCGGCGTCCAGCCGGTGCCGTAGCGGAACGGCGGCTCGAAGATCGGGAAGAAGCCCGCCGTGGTGAACAGCGCCTCGACCATGTACGGCTTGATCTCGCGCTTTTCCGGTTCCAGCGGCAGCACGTTCGGGAAGAACGCCGCCTCGTGCTCGGCCTTGTGCGCGTTCACGAGGTTGTTGGCGTCCTGGTAGGTCATCAGATCCGGCGGCTCGGTCGGATAGTCCTCGTCCCAGGGCTCGTTGATGTCCCAGTTGTCCAGCTGCACGCGGCGCACCTGCTCGTCCTTGTAGGACAGCGGGTTGCTTCCCATCATGTGCAGCACGGTCATCGAAGTCATCGACATGCCGATGCCCAGCGCGATGGCCGCGACCATGAGCGCGGTGAGGATGCGGTTGCGCTTGAGCGAGATCGCCGCCAGCCGCAGGTAGTAGGTGAACATGGGTGCGCTCCTCAGCCGGCCGTCGCGGCGGCGGCGGCGTGCGTGGCGTGGACGTCGCCGCCAAGGCGCGGCGCGTCGTCGAGGTCGGTCACCTGGCCGTCGATGATGTGCACGTTGCGCTGCGCGCGTGCGGCGAGTTCGGGATCGTGCGTGACCATCACGATGGTGGTGCCCTGCGCGTGGATCTCCTCCAGAAGTTCCATCACGCCGCGTGCCATCAGCGAGTCGAGGTTGCCGGTGGGTTCGTCCGCGAGCAGCAGGCGCGGCGAACCGGCCAGCGCACGCGCGATCGCCACGCGCTGCTGCTGGCCGCCGGAAAGCTCGGACGGGTAATGCTTCATGCGCGAGGACAGGCCGACGCGACCCAGTGCATGCTCGATGCGCTCCTTGCGTTCGGCCGAACCCATGCGGCGATAGCGCAGCGGCACGTCGACGTTGTCGAACAGGTTCAGGTCGGGAATCAGGTTGAAGCCCTGGAAGATGAAACCGATCTTCTCGTTGCGCAGCTTCGAGCGCGCGTTGTCGTCCAGGCCCTTCACCGACACGCCATCGAGCAGGTAATCGCCGTCGTTGAAGTCCTCCAGCAGGCCGGCGATGTTCAGAAACGTCGTCTTGCCCGAGCCCGACGGCCCGGTGACGGCGACGAACTCGCCCTCGCGCACGTGGATGTCGAAGCTGCGCAGCGCGTGCGTCTCGATCATGTGCGTGCGGTAAACCTTGCTCAGGTGGGTCATCTTCAACATGGCGGTGCTCCTGGAGGGTGCGTTCTCGTAGTGCGGCGGAATGCGGGGGCGTCTTGTGGATGCGGTGCGGCGGCTATGGGTTGCGCGGTCAGTCGTTGACCATCACCTGGTCCGCGCCGTTGAACGCGGTGGTATCGGAAATCACGATGCGGTCGCCGGGCTTGAGGCCGGAAAGCACCTCGACGTCGGACAGGCTGCTGGCGCCGGTGGTGATCGCGGTCTTGATCGCGGTGTCGCCGTCGAGCTTGTAGGCGACGCGGCCGCCGCCGGTGTCGAGGAACGGACCGCGCTGCACCATCAGCACGTTCGGCTTTTCCTCGATCATCACGCGCGTGCTCACGCGCTGGTTCTGGCGCAGCCCGGTCGGGCGCTTGTTGTCGGGCTGGTTGTCGGCGAAGCGCAGTCGCGCCATCACCTGGCCGTTCACCACCTCAGGCGACACCGACTGCAGCACGCCGTTGTACTTCTGCCCGCCGTAGCTGATCTCCGCGCCCATGCCCAGTCGCAGGTCGTCGGCGTAGCTTTCCGGCACGGGCAGCTCCACTTCCAGTTCGCGCAGGTCGACCACCACCAGCAGCGGCTGGTTGATCGGCACCACCGTGCGGTCGGTGATGTTCACCGTGCCGACCATGCCGTCCACCGGCGAGCGGATGTTGAGCTCGTCCACCTGGCGCTGCAGGTCGTCGACGATCGCCTGCTGGCGCTGCGCGAGCAGGTGCTTGTTGCGCGTGTCCAGCCCCGCGCCGCGGTCCTGCAGACCGTAGTCGTGCTGCGCGTGCGACAGGCCGATGTCGGCTTTCTTCAGCGTGTCCTGCGCGCGGGCGACCTCGATGCTCGACACCGCGCCGCCTTCGAAGCCCTTCTGGCTGCGTTCCAGGTCGCGCATCGCCGCGGTGCGGTCGATCTCCGCCTGGTCGAGCGCCTTCTGCGCGGTGGAGCGCGCCAGCTGCGCATCGAGCGCGGCGCGGCTGGCTTCGGCCTGCAGGCTCGCCAGCGTGGACTGCTCCTGCACCAGCTTGCTGCGCAGCTCGGGGCTGTCGATCACCGCCAGCGGCTGGCCCTGCTTGATCGTGTCGCCGGCGCGCACCTTCAGCGTCACCGTGCCGGCGGCCGGCGCGTACAGCGTCGGGCTGACGGCGGCGACCATGCGGCCCTGCACCGACACGTCGCGCACCAGCGTGCCGCGATGCACCTCGGCCGTGCGCAGGCGCTCGCCGCTGACCGACTGCCCGGCGCCCAGCCAGCGCCCCAGCGTGGGCACGCTCAGCGCCACCAGCAGCAGGGCCGCCACGCCGCCGCCGATGAGCAGTTGCTTGCGGCGCGGGTTCGCGGGGGGCGCGGCGATGACGCGGTCTTGGGCGGAGGTGTCGCGGATCATGCGGTCGTCGGGTGATGGGGAACTCACCTGAATACGCAGGAGGCGTGCCAAGTCCATCGCCTATTGATTTCAACGACTTGCGCGTGCGTGGCAGTGTCCGGAGTGTCCGCGCGGACGCGTGCGTGTCCGCCGTACAGCCGCCTTCGCGTAGCTCCCGCTAGACTGTCCGCCTTCCCTCGTTAGGAGTGCCGCTGCATGTGCGGAATTGTGGGTGCGATCGCCGATCGCGACGTGGTGCCGGTGCTGATCGAAGGCCTCAAGCGCCTGGAATACCGCGGCTACGACTCCGCCGGCATTGCCGTCCTCGACGGCCCCGACGTCCGCCGCGTGCGCCGGACGGGGCGCGTGTCGGAGATGGAATCGGCCGCGCAGGCTGAGGGCTTCCACGCCCAGCTCGGCATCGGCCATACCCGCTGGGCCACGCACGGGGGCGTCACCGAAGCCAACGCGCACCCGCACATCTCCTTCGGCGAGCTGGCGGTGGTGCACAACGGCATCATCGAGAACCATGACGAGCAGCGCGAAGTCCTGCGCGCCAAGGGCTACGTGTTCGAGTCGCAGACCGACACCGAGGTCATCGCGCACCTGATCCACTTCCACCAGGCCCGCGGCGCCGACCTGTTGAGTGCCGTGCAGAAGGCCGTGCACGAACTCGTGGGTGCCTACGCCATCGCCGTGGTCAGCAAGCGCGACCCCGGCCGTCTCATCGCCGCGCGGATGGGCTGCCCGCTGCTGGTGGGCCTGGGCGAAGGCGAGAACTTCATCGCCAGCGACGTGTCCGCCATCCTGCAGGCCACGCGCCAGGTGATCTTCCTGGAGGAAGGCGACACCGCCGACATCACGCGCGACGCGGTCCGCGTGTTCGACGCCACCGGCGCCACCGTCGAGCGCGAAGTGCACGTGTCCGACGTCTCGCTCGCCTCGCTGGAGCTGGGCCCGTACCGCCACTTCATGCAGAAGGAAATCCACGAGCAGCCGCGCGCCATCGCCGACACCATCGAGGCGGTGATGGACGCCAACGCGTTCAACCCGCTGCTGTTCGGCGCGAATGCGGAAGACGTCCTGCGCGACGTGGAAGGCGTGCAGATCCTCGCCTGCGGCACCAGCTATTACGCCGGCCTCACCGCGCGTTACTGGATCGAAGCGATTTCCGGCCTGCCGTGTTCGGTCGAGATCGCCAGCGAATACCGCTACCGCAAGGCCGTCGCCAACCCGAAGCACCTCATCGTCACCATCTCGCAGTCGGGCGAAACGCTCGACACCATGGAAGCGCTGAAGTACGCCAAGTCGCTGGGCCACGACCGCACGCTGTCCATCTGCAACGTGCCCGAAAGCGCCATCCCGCGCGCCAGCAAGCTGGTGTACTACACGCGCGCCGGTGCGGAGATCGGCGTGGCGTCCACCAAGGCCTTCACCACGCAGCTGGTGGCGCTGTTCACGCTAGCCGCCACGCTGGCCAAGTTGAACGACCGCCTGAGCGTCGAACAGGAAGGCCAGTACCTGGACGCGCTGCGCTTCCTGCCCGGCAGCGTGCAGCACGCGCTGAACCTGGAACCGCAGATCACCGCGTGGGCCGAGCGCTTCGCGCCGAAGCAGCACGCGCTGTTCCTCGGCCGCGGCGTGCATTACCCCATCGCCCTGGAAGGCGCGCTCAAGCTCAAGGAAATCTCCTACATCCACGCCGAGGCCTACCCGGCGGGCGAACTCAAGCATGGCCCGCTCGCGCTGGTGGACGCCGCCATGCCGGTGGTGGTCATCGCGCCCAACGACACGCTGCTGGAGAAGGTGAAGTCCAACATGCAGGAAGTGCGCGCGCGCGGCGGCGAGCTGTTCGTCTTCACCGACGAAGACAGCCAATTCGGCCCGTCCGAAGGCGTGCACGTCATCCGCGCCCCGCGCCACGTCGGCGTGCTGTCGCCGGTGGTGCATGCGATTCCCGTGCAGCTGCTGGCGTACCACGCCGCACTGGCGCGCGGTACCGACGTGGACAAGCCGCGGAATCTGGCGAAGTCAGTGACGGTGGAGTAAGCGTCCACTCAACTTGCTTCGGATAACGGCCCTCCTGTGTGAGGGCCGTTTTGCTTTGGAGCGTCCGCAAGAGGGGAGCCACTCGGGTACCCTCATACCTTTCAGACGGTTCAATGTTGGCGGGGGGCGCATGCCAGAGTTGATCGACGCAATTAAGAGCACGCCGTATTACGCGATCGTGCTTTTCGTTGGTTCCTCCCGCCGTGGCTACTAGTCAGTAGCCTGCACCACCAGACGCCGGGCTAGTCCCGGCGTCTTCTGTCGGGAGCGATCGAGTCCTGATCCGCCCGACTCGGCACAGCGCGAAGGCCACAGCGCCAGCGGACACGACCCAGCGCACACTTCCGCCCCTGCGCCGCCTTACGACCATCGCCTATAGCCCGTTCGTCACTTGACGGCCCCCGAGCCCCCCACACACAGTCGGTGCGATTTTGTCTCGATCGCCTGCCCGTCCGCCGCCCCGGCGTCCGCGGGCCCACTCCGGGGGTAATACAACAGTGGATAGACGTTCCTTTCTCACCATGTCCGGCATTGGTGTCGCCGGGCTGATGCTGCCGTTCGGCCGCGCCATCGCCGCCGAAGAGCTGCTCACCACCCTCGACGTGGCCAAGAAGAAGCAGCTGGCCGACGCCGCGCTGCAGGCCGCCACGTCCGCCGGCGCCACCTATTCCGACGTCCGCATCGGCCGGTACCTGCGCCAGTTCGTCATCACGCGCGAGGACAAGGTCCAGAACGTGGTCAACACCGAGTCCACCGGCATCGGCGTGCGCGTGCTGGTCAACGGGGCCTGGGGCTTCGCCGCCACCAACTCGCTGAACACGCAGGGCGTGGTGAAGGCCGCGCAGCAGGCCGCCGCCATCGCCAAGGCCAACGCCAAGATGCAGACCACGCCCGTCCAGCTGGCCAAGGCGCCGGGCGTGGGCGAGGTGTCGTGGAAGACGCCCATCAAGAAGAACGCGATGGAAGTCCCGCTGAAGGACAAGGCCGACCTGCTGCTGGGCGTCAACGCCGCGGCCATCAATGCCGGCGCCAACTTCGTCAACTCCATGCTGTTCCTGGTGAACGAGCAGAAGTACTTCGCGTCCACCGACGGCAGCTACATCGACCAGGACGTGCACCGCATCTGGGCGCCGATGACGGTCACCGCCATCGACCAGGCCACCGGCAAGTTCCGCACGCGCGACGGCCTGTCCTCGCCGATGGGCCTGGGGTTCGAATACCTGGACGGCGCGCAGTCGGGCAAGGTCGTCTCGCCCAATGGGGTCGTGAACTACGGCCTGTCCTACGACATGAAGGAAGACGCCATCGCCGCGGCCAAGCAGGCCAAGGCCAAGCTCACCGCGCCGTCGGTCAAGCCGGGCAAGTACGACCTGGTGCTCGACCCGTCGCACACCTGGCTCACCATCCACGAGTCCGTCGGCCACCCGCTCGAACTCGACCGCGTGCTCGGCTACGAGGCCAACTACGCCGGCACCAGCTTCGCCACGCTGGACAAGCAGAAGGAGCGCTTCCAGTACGGCAGCGGCAACGTCAACATCTTCGCCGACAAGATCCAGCCGGGCAGCCTCGGCGCCGTGGGTTACGACGACGAAGGCGTGAAGACCAAGAAGTGGGACCTCATCAGCAACGGCAAGCTGGTGGACTACCAGACCATCCGCGACCAGGCCCACATCCTGGGCAAGACCGAATCCGACGGCTGCTGCTACGCCGACTCGTGGTCCAGCGTGCAGTTCCAGCGCATGGCCAACGTGTCGCTGGCGCCGGGCAAGAACAAGCTGTCGGTCGCCGACATGATCAAGGACGTCGAGAACGGCATCTACATCATCGGTGATGGCTCCTTCTCCATCGACCAGCAGCGCTACAACGCGCAGTTCGGCGGCCAGCTGTTCTACGAGATCAAGAACGGGCAGATCACCAAGCAGATCGAGGACGTGGCCTACCAGATCCGCACGCCGGAATTCTGGAACGCCTGCGTCGCCGTCTGCGACGAAAGCGACTACCGCCTCGGCGGTTCGTTCTTCGACGGCAAGGGCCAGCCGGGCCAGGTCTCGGCGGTCTCGCACGGTTCGAGCACGGCGCGCTTCAACGGCATCAACGTCATCAACACCGCCCGCAGCCTCGGCTGATCGCGCGCTGGAGAAACCAGAGAATGAGCATCTTCACCGAAGAACAGTCCAAGGCCATCCTGGACAAGGTCATCAAGCTGTCCAAGGCCGACCAGATCACCGCCACGCTGGCCGGTTCGGTCGACGGCAACATCCGTTTCGCGCTGAACAACATCTCCACCAGCGGCATCGTCGACAACACCGAACTCGCGGTGGAGGTCGCCTTCGGCAACCGCGTGGGCACGGCGACCATCAACGAGTTTGACGACGCCTCACTTGAACGCGTGGTGCGTCGCGCCGAAGACCTTGCGCGCCTGGCGCCGGAAAACCCGGAGTTCATGCCGGCCATCGAGAAGCAGACCTACAAGCCCAGCCCGACCTTCAGCGAATCCACGGCGGCCATCACGCCCGAATACCGCGCCAAGGTGGCGGCCGACTCCATCGGTCCGTGCAAGGGCGAGAAGCTGATCGCGGCGGGCTTCCTGGAAGACGGCCAGAACTTCGTGGCCATCGCCAACAGCAACGGCAACTTCGCCTACCAGCGCGGCGCGAACTTCAACTACACCTGCACCGTGCGCACCGAAGACGGCCGCGGTTCGGGCTGGGTCGGCCGCAACCTCAAGGACGCGTCCGACTTCAAGGCCGACGCCGACATCCGCACCGCCATGCGCAAGGCCACCGAATCGGCCGAAGCCAAGGCGCTGGAGCCGGGCAAGTACACCGTGATCCTGGAACCGGCCGCGGCCGCGGGCCTGATCTCGTTCATGATGAATTTCTTCGATGCGCGCCAGGCCGATGAAGGCCGCAGCTTCCTGTCGAAGAAGGGCGGCGGCAACAAGCTGGGCGAGCAGGTCTACGACCCGCGCGTCAATATTTCCGCCGATCCGTGGGATCCGCGCGCCCCGGTGCTTCCGTGGGACTCCGAGGGCCTGCCGCGCGAGAAGATGAACATCGTCGAGAACGGCAAGGTCGTCGCGCTCAACTACTCGCGCTACTGGGCGAAGAAGCAGGGCAAGCGCGCCGTGGGCGAGCCGGGCAACCTGCTGGTGGCCGGCGGCGACAAGTCCACCGCCGACCTCGTCCGCGGTACGCAGAAGGGCATCCTCGTCACGCGCACCTGGTACATCCGCATGGTCGATCCGCAGACCGTGCTGCTGACCGGCCTCACGCGCGACGGCACCTTCTACATCGAGAACGGCCAGATCAAGCACCCGGTGAAGAACTTCCGCTTCAACGAGTCGCCGGTGATCATGCTCAACAACATCGAGGAACTCGGCCGTCCGGTGCGCGTGGCCGGCGACGAATCCTCGTTCGTGATGATGATCCCGCCGATGAAGCTGCGCGATTTCACCTTCACCTCGCTGTCGGACGCGGTGTGACGGGGAAGTTCGATCGTGCAACGTCGTGATTTCCTCAGCTTCACCGGCCTGACGACCGCCGGCGCGCTGCTCCCGTTCGGGCGCAGCGTCGCCGCCGAGGCGCTCCTGGAACCGGTCGACAACGCGCGTCGTCGGCAGCTCGCCGACGCCGCGCTCAACACCGCACGCGCGGGCGGCGCGCAGTACTGCGACGTCCGCGTGGGCCGTTACCTGCGCCAGTCGGTCATCACGCGCGAGGCGCGCGTGGAAAACGTCGTCAACGGCGAATCCTCCGGCGTCGGCGTGCGCGTGCTCGCCGACGGCGCATGGGGTTTCGCCGCGACCAACGTGCAGACGCCCGATGCCGTGGCGCAGGCCACGCGCACCGCGCTGTCCATCGCCAAGGCCAACGCGCGCAACCAGACGCGCAAGGTCGAACTCGCGCCGACGCCGGGCCTGGGCGAAGTGCGCTGGGCCACGCCGATCCGCAAGAACGGCATGGAAGTGCCGATCAAGGACAAGGTCGACCTGCTGCTGTCGGTCAATGCCGCGGCGATGAAGGCCGGCGCGGACTTCTTCAACTCCACGCTGTTCCTGATCAACGAACAGAAATATTTCGCGTCCACCGACGGTAGCTACGTCGACCAGGACATCCACCGCATCTGGTTGCCGGTGACGGCCACCGCGGTGGACAAGGCGAGCGGCAAGTTCCGCACGCGCAACGGGTTGTCCGCGCCGATGGGCATGGGCTACGAATACCTCGATGGCGCGGCGGCGGGCAAGCGCGCGCTGCCGGGCGGCATCACCGCGTACGCCACCAGCTACGACGTGATGGAAGACGCCGTGCAGGCCGCGCGCGACGCACGCGCCAAGCTCAAGGCGCCGTCGGTGAAGCCGGGCAAGTACGATCTCGTCATCGACCCAACCAACCTGTTCCTCACCATCCACGAGAACGTCGGCCATCCGCTCGAACTCGACCGCGTGCTTGGTTATGAAGCCAACTACGCCGGCACCAGCTTCGCCACGCTCGACAAGCGCGACGAGGGCTATCGCTGGGGCAGCGAGATCGTCAACTTCGTCGCCGACAAGACCCGGCCGGGCAGCCTGGGCGCGGTCGGTTACGACGATGAAGGCGTGAAGACCAAACAGTGGGACCTGGTGCGCGACGGCATCCTCGTCGACTACCAGGCCACGCGCGATGAAGCGCACATCCTCGGCCACACGCAATCGCACGGCTGCAGTTATGCCGACTCATGGTCGAGCGTGCAGTTCCAGCGCATGGCGAACGTCTCGCTGATGCCGGGCAAGACGCCGCTCAGCGTCGCCGACATGGTCAAGGACGTCGAAAACGGTCTGTACGTGCACGGCCGCGGTTCGTACTCCATCGACCAGCAGCGCTACAACGCGCAGTTCGGCGGCCAGCTGTTCTACGAAATCAAGAACGGCAAGGTGACCGGACTCGTCGAAGACGCCGCGTACCAGATCCGCACGCCGGAGTTCTGGAACGCGTGCGTGGCGATCTGCGACGAGCGCGATTTCCGCCTCAACGGTTCGTTCTTCGACGGCAAGGGCCAGCCGAGCCAGGTGTCGGCCGTGTCGCACGGCGCGGCGACGGCACGATTCAACGGGGTCAACGTCATCAATACCGCGCGGTCGATATGAACCGCGCGCAGTTCCTCCGCCTGATGCTGGGAAGCGCGGCAGCCGCGATGCTGCCGCCTCTCGCTCACGCGGCGGCTGCGGACTACGACTTCTGGCTCACGCGCCTGAAATACGACTCCGGCGATTGGGACGTCGACCAGCGCATGCCGGCAAACCTCATCACGTCCCTGATCGACTACACCAACCTGCGCGTGGACCCGAAGGAACACGTGCTGGCGCTGGCCGATCCGAAGATGCTCACCGCGCCGTTCTGCTACCTCGCCGGCCACAAGCTGGTGGAGTTCAACCCGGCCGAACGTCGCAATTTCGAGCAGTACGTGCGCAACGGCGGATTCGTTTTCGTCGACGACTGCAACCACGACATCGACGGGCTGTTCGCCAAGTCGTTCGAGGAGCAGATGGCGAAGATCTTCGGTGCGCAGGCGCTGAAGAAGCTCCCGAACAACCATGCGCTGTACCGCAGCTTCTTCGAATTCAAGGACGGCCCGCCGGCGACCACGTTCGAACTCAACGGCTGGGGCGACGATCTGGTGCACGACTATTTGAAAGGCATCGAGATCGACGGCCGCCTCGGCGTGCTCTACAGCAACAAGGATTACGGTTGCGAGTGGGACTACGACTGGCGCAACAAGCGTTTCCTCGCCGAGGACAACACGAAGTTCGCGGTCAATATCGTGATGTACGCGCTTAACAGCTGACGGGCAGCGGGTCGTCGTCGCTGCGAAAGCGGGGCTCACGCCACCCTCCCGCCGCAAAGACACTGGATTCCCGCCTGCGCGGGAATGACGAGCAAAGAGAAGCCATGAACGACATCCTCACCGAAGCGCAACTCAAGTCCCAGCTCGAACGCCTCGGCACGCTGCGCAATGCGATCGCGCAGGCCATCGTCGGCCAGGAATCCGTGGTCGAACAACTTCTCATCGGTTTGCTCGCCGGCGGCCACTGCCTGCTGGAAGGCGTGCCGGGCCTGGGCAAGACGCTGCTGGTGCGCTCGCTCGGGCAGGCGCTGGAACTGCAGTTCCGCCGCGTGCAGTTCACGCCCGACCTGATGCCCAGCGACATCCTCGGCACCGAGCTGCTGGAAGAAGACCACGGCACCGGGCATCGTCATTTCCGCTTCCAGCCGGGCCCCATCTTCACCAACCTGCTGCTCGCCGACGAACTCAACCGCACGCCGCCCAAGACGCAGGCCGCGCTGCTGGAAGCGATGCAGGAGCGCACCGTCAGCTATGCCGGCGTGACGCATTCCCTGCCGGCGCCGTTCTTCGTGCTGGCGACGCAGAACCCGATCGAACAGGCCGGCACGTATCCGTTGCCCGAAGCGCAGCTCGACCGCTTCCTGCTGCACATCCGCGTGGATTACCCGACCGAGCGCGAGGAGCGCGACATCCTCGCGCAGACCACCGGCACGCACAGCGCGCACGTGCCCAGCGTGATGCACGGCGAGGAAGTGCTCGCGTTGCAGGCGCTGGTGCGCGAGGTGCATTTCGGCGACGACCTGCTTGCGTGGGTCACGCGACTGGTGCGCGCCACGCGTCCGGGCAGCGACGTGCCCGACGAAGTGAAGCAGTGGGTGAAGTGGGGCGCGGGTCCGCGTGCGGGCCAGTCGCTGGTGCTCGCCGCGAAGGCGCGCGCCCTGTTGCACGGGCGCCTGGCCGCAACGCGCGAGGACATCGCCGCGCTCGCCGCACCGGTCATGCGTCACCGCCTGCTGCTCTCGTTCGCCGCCGAAGCCGAGCAGAAGAGCGCCGACGACGTGATCGCCGCGCTGCTGCGCGCGGTGCCCTTCAACGGTTGATCGCGACGCGCCAGTGAACGCGCCCGGCACCCGCATCGCCGACTTCATCCCGCCCGCCGTGCGCGCGCGGTTGAAGGACCTGCGCCTGACCTCGCGACGCGCGGTCGGGCTGCAGGGGCTCGGGCTGCATCACAGCCGCAGTCGCGGCGCAGGCCTGGAGTTCGCGCAGTACCGCGCGTACGAACCCGGCGACGAGCTGCGCCAGATCGACTGGAAACTCTACGCGCGATCGGACCGCTTCTTCGTGCGCGAAGCCGAGCGCGAAAGCCCGCTTGCGGCGTGGCTGCTGATCGACGCGAGCGCGTCGATGGCGCAGGAGGACAAGGCGCGCCCCGGGTGGTCGCGTCTGGCCGCCGCGAAAGGCCTCGCCGCGTGCATCGCGGAACTCGCATTGCGACAGGGCGACCGCTTTGGTCTTGTCGCCCTGCGCGACGATGGCGTGCGCCTGCTCGCGCCCGGCGCGGGTTTGCGTCAGCGCGACCGCTTCCTGCTCGAACTCCATGGCCTGGAAGCGCGCGGCCAATGGCCATCGCCGGAAAAGCTGCGCCCGTTGTGGGAGCGCATCGGCGCCGGCGATCTCGTCGTGCTGCTGAGCGACGGCTTCGACGATGGCAGCATCGAGGTGATGACGCGCCTCGCGGCGGCGCGTCGCGAACTGCTCACCGTGCGCATCCTCACGGCGGAAGAGCGCGATTTCCCGTTCAGCGGCGGGCATCGCTTCCACGATCCGGAGACCGGCGAGGAGCTGCTCGGCGACGGTGCCGCGATGCGTGCGGAGTTCCTCGCGCGTTTCACGCAGGCGCGTCGTGAGCTGGACGCGCGGCTCGATGCGAGCGGCATCCGCCACGCCGAGTACGTGCTCGACCAGCCGCTCGACCTGCCGCTGCGCCGGCTGTTCGGCGCGCGCGACGCCGCGGAGTACGCGTGAGCCTCGCGTTCCTGATTCCCGCCGCGCTGGCCGCACTCGCGGCCCTGCTGATCCCGCTGGCGATCCACCTGGCGCGACGCAGCGAGCAGCGCCCCACGGAGTTCGCCGCGCTGCGCTGGTTGCGCCAGAAGCCGAAGCCGCGCCATCGCATCCGCTTCGACGAATGGCCGCTGCTCATCGTGCGCCTGTTGCTGGTGGCGCTGATGGCGCTGTTGCTCGCGCGCCCCGTGTTGCACGGCGGGCAGGCGCACACGCCGTACGTCGCCGTCGCGCCGGGCGTCGATCTTTCGAGGGCCCGTGCCACGCTCGCGTCGGAGCCGGCGCGCTGGCATTGGCTGGCGCCGGGGTTCCCTTCGGTGGATGCGTCGCCCGTCGCGTCGGACACATCGGTGTCGAGCTTGTTGCGCGAACTCGACGCGACCCTGCCCGACGACGTCGCGCTGACGGTGTTCGTGCCCGAACGCCTTGAGCATGCGGACGGCCGGCGCATCGTGCTCTCGCGCGAAGTCGACTGGCGCATCGTGCCCGGCGCGCTGCCGGCCGATGCCGCGCAGAAGGCGCCCGCGCCACCCGCGCTGGTCGTTCGTCATGCGGCCGATCGCGCCTCCGCCGCACGCTTCCTCCGCGCGGCCGCGCTCGCGTGGCGGACGGATCCCGCGGCGAAGGTGGATACCGCATCGAGCGAACAACCGTTGCCGACGAGTGCGAAACATCTCGCCTGGCTCGCACCGGGCAACGTGCCGACGCAGGTTCGCGAATGGACCCGCAATGGCGGCACGTTGTTGCTCGACACGGATGCGAAGCTGGCGGACGCGACCGCATGGGCGCCACTCTGGCGCGACGAAGCCGGTTCTGTGCTGATCGAGGCGGCGGCCTACGGGCGCGGCCGCGTGCTGCGTTTCACGCGTACGCTCGCGCCGCAGGCGATGCCTGAACTGCTCGATGCCACCTTCCCGCAGCATCTGCGCGCCGCGCTTGAGCCCCCGGCTGCGATGCCGTCGCGCGTCGCGACGGCAGAGCACGCACCGCTCACGGGTGGCGCGACGTATCCGATCGCGCCGCGCGATCTCCAGCCGTGGCTCGCGCTGCTGATCGCGCTCGTCTTCCTGCTGGAACGCTGGCTCGCGACGTCCTCGCGACGCGGGGCCGCGCCATGAACGCGACCACGCAGCTGCGCGAAAGCCTGCAACGCGCCCGCATGCGCGTCGCGCTGGACGTCATCGCGCGCACGGCGCCGTGGGCGCTTGCGGCCGCGGCGATCGCGTGGCGATGGCAGGGCGCAGGCCTCGCCATCGCGGTGCTCGCCATCGCGGCAGCGCTCGCGATCTCCTATGCCATCCATCGCGCACGCCAGCTCGATACGCGCTGGCTGGTGCAACGTCTGGATGCATCGCGCTCCGACATGGAGGACAGCAGCGACCTGCTGTTCGCGCCCGAGTCGTCGATGACGACGCTCGAGCGCCTGCAACGCAGCCGCTTGCAGGAACGCCTCGAGCGCGGCGCGACGCCGGATCTGCGGCCGCGCTGGTCCTCGCGGGCCATCGCACTGGCCGTCGTGATCGCGGCGGTGGTGATCGCAGGCGCGTTGCTTTGGCCGAACCGGCCGGCGCAGGCGTTCGACGATGTCGTCGCGCAACTCAGTGGCGAAGCCGCGAAGCCGACGCACACGCGCATCGTCGAGCAGAACCTGCGCGTCGCGCCGCCGGCGTACACGCGCCAGGCCGCGCGCGATGAACCCTCGCTCGACACCCGCGCGCCGCACGGCACGCGGCTCGCGTGGACCTTCCGTCTTGCGCCGCAACCGGCGGCGGCCGATCTCGTCTTCCACGATGGCCGCCGCGTCGCGCTGCGTCGCGACGGCGACCTCTGGCACGGCGAGCACGTGCTGACGCGCGCCGCGCTGTATCGCCTGGAACTGAAGGACGCGCCGCCACTGCGCGATGCCAAGCCGCATCGGCTCGACGTCGTCGCCGATCGCCCGCCGCAGGTGCGCGTGATCGAGCCCGATCGCAGCCTGAGCCTTGCCACCGCGAACCAGAAGGCGTGGACGCTGGCGTTCGAAGCCAGCGACGATTACGGCATCGCCGGCACCGCGAAGCTGCGCGTGACGCTCGCGCAGGGCAGCGGCGAGAACATCACGTTCCGCGAGCAGACGATGACGCTGCGCGGGACAGGCAGCGCGACGACGAAACGTTTCGCGCAATCCCTCGACCTTCGCGCGCTCGGCTTCGCCGTCGGCGACGACCTGATCGCGCAACTCGAAGTGGAAGACAACCGCACGCCCTCGCCGCAGAACGCGCGCAGCGCGAGCCTGATCCTGCGCTGGCCCTCGGACCTCGGCACGGAGACCAGCGACATGGAAGGCATGGTCCGCAAGGTCATGCCGGCGTACTTCCGCAGCCAGCGCCAGATCATCATCGACGCCGAAGCGCTGCTGAAGGAGAAGCGACGCCTCGACGCCGCCGAATACCTGCGCCGCAGCGATGCGATCGGCGTCGACCAGCGCATTCTGCGACTGCGCTACGGCCAGTTCCTTGGCGAAGAAGCCGAAGGCGAACCCAAGCCGCCGCCGACGTCGGACGACGTGTCCGCGGTGACCGAATCGGCGACGGAAGCCGACGCACACGACCACGCGAGCGAGCCGGCCACCGACGACCACGCACATGAAACGGCCACGACGCCGTCGACGTTCGGACAGGAAGGCGCGGTGCTGGAGGAATACGGCCACACGCACGATCACGCCGAAGCGGCGACGCTGCTCGATCCGGAAACGCGCGCGACGCTCAAGCTCGCGCTGGATGCGATGTGGCAGTCCGAAGGCCACCTGCGCCAGGGCCATCCGGACCTCGCGCTGCCCTACGCGTACACGGCGCTCAAGCACATCAAGCGGGTGCAGCAGGCCGGCCGCATTTACCTCGCGCGCGTGGGCCCGGAGCTTCCGCCCATCGACGAGTCGCGCCGCATGACCGGCGATCGCGCCGGCATCGCGCGCCGCGGGGACGGCCTGGTCGCGGCGACGGCGCCCGATCCCGCGCTGACGCAGCTGTGGCAGACGTTGGACGATGCGCGGTCGAACGGCGCCGACGGGATCGACTTCAGCGCGCTCGATCGCTGGCTGCGGGCTAACGAATCGCGCGTGGCCGATCCGCTGTCGCTCATCGCGGCCATCGATGCCTTGCGCGCGGAGCCGGCGTGCGAAGCGTGCCGTCGCGAGCTGCGTGCGCAGTTGTGGCCGCTGCTGTCGCGCCCGCCCGCTGCCGTGCCGCGTCGAGACGACGGCGATGCGGCGGGCCGACGCTACCTCGACGCCTTGCGCCAGGGGAACGCGCGATGACGCCTTGGTTCACGCCGACGACGACCGCATGGGTGCTCGCGCTTGCGGTTGCGATCGCGATCGTTCGGCTGATCGTCCGACATCTGCGCGCGGAACCGTCGCCGCGATCGCACGGCGCGCGCATGGCCGCCTTGCTCATCGCGCAACCCGTCTGCGCCGCGCTGCTGTACTTCGCGCTGTGGCCGCCGTCGGTGCCCGGACGCGCGGGCACGCTGGTCGTCGCCACGGCGGGCGCGCAGCGTACGCAGGTCGGGGCCGGCGATACGCTCATCGCGCTGCCTGAAGCGCCGGTGTGGTCGGGCGTCGAGCGCGCGCCGGACCTTGCGACCGCGTTGCGCCGGCATCCGGGTACGCAGCGCGTGCGCGTGATCGGAGAAGGCCTCGATGCACGCGATCGCGATGCGGCATCGAACGTCGCGATCGAGTTCGCCGCGCAGCCGCTGCCGCGCGGCCTGCTCGAGCTGCACGTGGCCGAGCGGATCGCCGTTGGCGATGAATTCAACGTCGCGGGCCGCGCCGGCGGGCTGGACGGTGGCGCCGTCGAACTGCTCGATCCCGCGCGTCGCCGCATCGATCGCGTGGCGCTTTCCCGGGACGGTCGATTCGCGCTTTCCGCCACGGCGCGCGGCGAGGGCAGCGCGGTGTTCCGCATCCGTCTGCTCGATTCGCGTCAGCGCGTGGTCGAGGAGATCGACGTGCCGGTGCAGGTCGAAGCACAGGCGCCGCCGCGCGTGCTGGTGATCGCCGGCGCGCCCAATCCGGAAGTGAAATACCTGCGCCGCTGGCTGGAAGACGCCGGGTTACCGTCGCAGGCGCAGATGACCGTTGGCGGCGGCGTGCAGCTTGGCGATGCGCCGGTCGCGATCGACGCTGCCACGCTCGCACGCCACGACGTCGCGATCATCGACGACCGTGCGTGGTCCTCACTCGGCGAAGCGCAGCGCAATGCGCTCGATGCCGCGGTGCGCGACGGCCTCGGCCTGCTCGTGCGCGTGACCGGCGCGCCGTCGGCCAACGAACGTGCCCGCCTGCGCGCGCTGGGTTTCGCGATCGACGGCGGCCGGGATTCGACGGCAACGAAGCTGGCGCAGCCGGCGCGCGACGACGCAGCCGAGCGCGCGCGCCTGGGACCCGGCACGCAGGACGCGCCGCGCTCGCACGAGGAACCGCCTGCACCGCTGCCCGAACTCACGCGTCGCGACGCGAAGCTCGCCGCGCCCGACGGCGTGCCGCTGCTGCGCGATGCCGACGGTGCGACGCTCGCGATGTGGCGCGCACACGGCCGCGGTCGCGTGGGCGTGTGGCTGCTCACCGACAGCTTCCGTCTGGTGCTGGGCGGTCGCGGCGATCGGCACGCGCAACTGTGGAGCGACGCGGTCGCGACGCTGGCGCGTGCGCGCCCGCACGCCGCGTTCGACATCGACGCGAACGCGTGGGAAGGCCAGCGCATGGCGTTGTGCGGCGTGGCCGACGGCGCGTCCATCATCGCGCCCAATGGCGTCGCGCATCCGGTCCTGCGCGATCCGGCGGCGAGCAACTGCGCGGCGTTCTGGCCGCGTTCGGCGGGCTGGCACCGGTTGCGTTCGGGCGATCGCGAACAGGCATTCTTCGTGCGTGCGCACGATGCGACGCCGGCCTTGCGCGCGCAGGCGACGCGCGACGCGACGTCGCGTTTTGCCGCCGCTTCGACTGGACATGCGGCGGATGAGGCGGCAGCGCAGGCCCCCGACGTTCCGGGTGCGCGCTGGCCGTGGTGGTTCGGCTGGCTGCTGGCGAGCGCCGCGTTGTGGTGGTTCGAACGCTCCCGCGCGGGGCGTCGCGTCAGCGCAACGTGATCGAACGCGACGGCCGCGTATCGGCCTGCAGCGAATCGCGCAGCAGTTTCAGCGACGCCGTGCGACGGCCCGGCGTTTCGGACGCGACGCAGTCGGACGGCACGAAGAGCTTGAAGCCGTGCATGTCGGCATCGGTGGCGGTGGCGAACACGCACACGTCGAGCGCGACGCCGGTGAGGATGAGCGTCTTCGCGCCGAGCTTGCCCAGCAGCATGCGCAGCGGCGTGTCGCGGAAACCGCTGCGTTCGGGCTTCAGGACGAAGAAGTCGTCGTCGTCCGGATGCAGCAGTTTCACCAGCGGCGCGCCGAGCGAATCCTCAGCGGCGCAACGCGCGACGACCTGCTTGAAGTCCGAACGCCACTGCCCGTAATTGTCGTTGACGTAGATCGTCGGCACGCCGCGCGGCTTCAACCGCTGCTTCAAGCGCGCGATGTTGCGCGCGGCGGGTAGTGCCGTGCTCAACAGTTTGTCGCCATCGGGGAAATCGAGGGCATTGATCATGTCGACGATGAGGAGAGCGTGGCCTTTCACGTCGCGCGCGCGTGGGAACGGAAGGCTAGGATCGCGACGCGGTCGTGATCGCCGCGTCGCGGGATGAACCCTTCCCATGCGGGGAAGGGTTCATGCGGAGCACTCAGTTCACGGGCGCATAGCGCAGCGTGAGGAACCACTCCCGTCCAGCCTGGTTGTAGAACGCGACGGTTTCGTAATCGCGGTCGAACACGTTCGCCACGCGGGCCTGCAGCGTCAGCGACGAGGTGATCGCGTACTCGGCGCGCAGGTCGAGCGTGCCGTATCCGCCGAGGCGTCGCGTGTTGGCGACGTCGTCGAAACGCGAGCCTTCGCCCACCGCCGTGGCGCCGACGCGGAACTTGCCGAACGCGCGGTCCACGTCGATGCGCGCGCTGTTCTTCGCGCGACGCGCTAGGTCGTTGCCTTCGTAGAAGCCGCTGCGGTTCTCGGTATCCAGATAACTGATGGCGCCGTTTATGGTCCACTCGGCCACGGTCGTGTCCACGCCGAGCTCCGCACCGCGCATGCGCGCGCGCTCGACATTGTTCGGCAGGCTGATGGCGGCGTCGAACGCGATCAGGTCGTCGACGTCGGTGTCGAAGGTGTCCAGGCGCACGTTGAAGGTATCGCCGCGCCAGGCGACGCCGAGTTCCCAGGTTTCGGAGTCTTCCGGGCGCAGGTCGGCGTTGCCGAAGAACGGGTAGTACAGCTCGTTGAACGTCGGCGCCTTGAACGCGCTGCCGTAGCCGGCGGTGATGCGCCAGTTCTGCGCGAATTCGATGCCCCATGCCGCGCTGCCGGTGGTGTGTCCGCCGAACTGCGCGTTGTCGTCGCGACGCACGCTGGCCTCCAGCGACTGCGCGCCCATGCGGCCCTGGTACTGCACGAAGGCCGCCTTGTTGTTGCGCGAGAGCTCGTCGTACGGCGTGGTGCTGCTCACGCTGTCGTCCAGCCAGTCCAGGCCGACGCTGAGCAGGTGCTTCTCGGCCAGGCCAAAATCGCCCTGCAAGGTCGCGCTGTCGCGGTAGGTGCTGAAGTAGTCGAGGTAGGTGTCGCCGAGGTAGTTGTCCGACGCATCGATGTTGCGGCCCGCGGTGAGGTGCAGGTCGACGCGGTCGTTCGGGTGCCAGCGCAGCTTGCCGCCGACGACCTGCTGCACGGTCTTCGCGCGATCGGTGAAGTCGCCGTCGAATTCGTTGTCGCCTTCGTTGCGCAGGCCGTGGCCTTCCAGGCTCCACTGTTCGTTGAACTGAATGCCGCCGCGCACCGACAGCGAGTCGCGCGTGTAGCCGTCGCGATCGGGCTGCGAATCGGTGGCGATGAAGCAGCCGGCGCCGTCGAAGGTCACCGGGTCGAAATAGCCGCGGCACGCGTTGATGCCCTGCGTGTGGCTGTGCGAGTAGTCCGCGCCGAACCACGTGCGACCGCTGCGGCCGCCGAAGCCGGTGGCGAATTCGTTGAGCCCGTTGGACCCGCCGCCGACGGTGACGCGCGGCGCGAAGCCTTCGCGGTCGCGGCGCGTGAACACCTGGATGACACCGCCGATGGCGTCGGCGCCGTAGAGGCTCGAACGCGGGCCGCGCACGATTTCCACGCGATCGATCAGGTCCACCGGCAGGTCCTGGAGCGAGGCGAGCCCCGAGGTCGCCGACCCGATGCGGATGCCGTCGACGAGCACGAGCACGTGGTCGGACTCCGCGCCGCGCAGGAAGAGCGTGGTGAGCTTGCCGGCGCCGCCCTGGTTGGACAGCGAAATGCCGGCGCGGCCGCGCAGCAGGTCGGGCAGCGAACGCGCCTGGCTGCGGCGGATCTGTTCGGCGTCGATCACTTCCACCGGCGCGAGCGCGTCGTTGACGGTGACGGCGGTGCGGTTGGCGGTGACGACGACTTCGTCCAGGTCGGTGGCCTGCGGCGCGGCATGCGCGAGGCTGGGCAGGGCGAGCGCGCAGGCGAAGGCGAGCGCATGGACGTGGACGGTGCTGCGGAAGGACATCGGGGTTCTCCGGCGCGGGATCGCGCCAACGGCAAAGGGAACGGTTGCCGGGAGAATCGAGGCTGCACACGTGGCGCGGGGCGCCGACGTCGCCGCCGCGACGCCCTCCGCATCGCAACCAGGGGTGGTCCGTCCTGTCGCCAGGCGGTCCATGCTGCGGGGCCGGTCTCCGGACTTGCGAACGAGGACGGGTGTCCTCCGGCTGCGGCGCCTTCCCGTGCGTGCGCACAGTGGCGGTGTGCCGAGCCCGGATCCGGGTGGATCCACGTTCGCTTACCGTTGCGGGGGCAGTGCCGGAATGGCCGCGTGCGGCGTCACCGGCTTCCCGTTTCAACCCGTGGGCGCAACGCCGCCGGGTCACCTCGAAGCGGGGCGAAGTCTACGGCATTTTCGGGTTGTGCTTGATTGGGACTTCTGGAAGCTCGCGTGCGCTGTCGCCCCTCTCCCAACGGAGGGGTTGGGGTGAGGGGCAACGGAGCGAGCGCGGCAAACGACTGCTGCGGTGCTGCAGGTTGCGCTTCCGTGGCGAATCCCGGCATTCGCCGGGGAAGGAGCTTGAAGGCCGGCGCGTTGCGCTCAGTCCCGATCCGCTGGCTCGTCGAACAGCGTCGGCACCGGCATCGTGTCTTCCTCGCGCGCCATCTGCGTGGTGGTGACGGGCGCGGCGGCCGGCTTGTAGCGCGGCGGCGGAAGCAGTGCGGTGGCGGCGTCGGCGGCGAGGATCAACTCGCTGCGGCGCTCGTCGGAGATTTCCTGCCAGTGGCAGTCCTGCAGCGCGCCCTCGATGGCGTACAGCAGGTTCAACGTCGGCTTGAAGCCCGCGCGCTTGACGCGCATGAACGCTTCCACCGTGCCCGCCGCGGCCAAGTCCTCGCGCGTGCGCAGCCCGACCTGGCGCAGCCAGGCGGCGGACTTGGGGCCGATGTTGCGCAGTTTGTCGGCCTGCTTCGGGTCGAGCTTGTCCGTCATTCCAGTGACTCCACGAATGCCCGCGCGATCGCCTCCAGGCCGTGCTGGTCTTCAACGTCGAAACGATCCTGAACCGGACTGTCGAGGTCGAACACGCCGATCAGTTCGCCCTTCGACGAGACCAGCGGGACGACCAGTTCGGAGTTGGACGCCGAGTCGCAGGCGATGTGGCCGGGGAAGGCATGCACGTCGGCGATGCGCTGGGTCTGGCGCGAGGACGCCGCGGCGCCGCACACGCCCTTGTCCAGCGGGATGCGCACGCAGGCCGGCAGGCCCTGGAACGGGCCGACGACCAGTTCGGTGCCGTCGAAGAAATAGAATCCCGCCCAGTTGAGCTGCGGCAGCGCGTGGTAGACCAGCGCCGACAGGTTGGCGGCGTTGGCGATGCGATCGCGCTCGCCGTGCACCAGCGCCCGTGCCTGCGCAAGCAGCTGTTCGTACTGTTCCGGCTTGCTGCCGCTTAGACTTTCGCTGGTGAACATGATCGCCTCGTTCCTGCCGTCGCATAGTGCCTCAGATGCCAGTGTAGATGGGGCCGTCCGCCATCGCCGCAACCGCCGGCGCCAGCCCGGGGCATCGCGATGAATCGCGGCTGGTTCGTCACCGGCACCGACACCGGCATCGGCAAATCGCTCGCCAGCGCGACGCTGCTGCACGCGTTGCGTGCGCGCGGGCTGCGTGCGGTGGGCATGAAGCCGCTCGCGAGCGGTTGCGAGTCCACGCCGGAGGGCTGGCGCAACGAGGACGCGCTCGCGCTGCAGGCGGCGAGCGATCCGCGACCGGCTTACGACGAGGTCAATCCGCTCGCGCTGCCCAATCCGCTGGCACCGGAACTGGCGGCCGCCGACGCCGGCATTCGCGTTACCCTTGCGCCCATCGTGTCCGCGTTCCAGCGCCTGCATGCCCAGGCCGACGCGGTGGTGGTGGAAGGCGTGGGCGGCTGGGCCGCGCCGCTGTCGTCGGACCTCGATCAGGCCGACCTCGTGCGCGCGCTGGACCTGCCGGTGGTGATGGTCGTGGGCCTGCGGCTGGGCTGCATCAACCACGCGCGCCTGACCGCACGTGCGATAGAACACGACGGGCTGCACCTGGCGGGCTGGATCGCCAACGACATCGACCCGGCGATGGCCCGCGCCGACGACAACTTCGAGCTGCTCAGGCAGCGGCTCCCGGTGGCGTGCTGGGGACGGCTTCCGTTCCGCGAGAAGCCCGATCCCGCACAACTGCGGTCTTTGCTGCAAACGGCCTGATCGTCGATAGGCGTGACCAATGGGAGATGGGCCGCTCCCGGCGAATGCTAGACTGAGCGGTATAGGAATTCGAACCCATCCGGGCTTCTACGCTCGTAATGAAGGAACTGGAGTCTTCCCCCATGGTCAAGAACCCGCGCACGGTGGCGATCGCCGCCGCGTTGGCCCTCGCACTGTCCGCCTGCGTCGGCAAGGATCAAGCCCAGCCCGGTGGCGGCATGCCGCCGCCGGAAGTCGGCGTGGTCAAGGTGCAGCCGGGCGACGTGCCGTTGCAGAAGGATCTGGTGGGCCGCCTGGCCGCGTTCCGCAGCGCCGACGTGCGCGCCCGCGTGCCGGGCGTGCTCCAGCGCCGCGTGTACGAGGAAGGCAGCGACGTGAAGGCCGGCCAGGTGCTGTTCCTGATCGATCCCGCACCCCTGCAGGCCGAAGTGGGCCAGGCGCAGGCGTCGCTCGCCTCCGCGCAGGCCAACTACGCCAACTCGAAGGCCGCCGCCGACCGCGCGCGTCGCCTCGCGCCGGACAAGTTCGTCTCGCAGTCCGACCTGGACAACGCGCTCGCCGCCGAGCGCAGCGCCGGTGCGTCGGTGAAGCAGGCCGAGGCCGCGCTCGCCAACGCCCGCATCAACCTGGGCTACGCGACGGTCACCGCGCCGATCAGCGGCCGCGCGAACCAGCAGCAGGTCACCGAAGGCGCGCTCGTCGGCCAGGGCACGGCGACGCTGCTCACCACCGTCGACCAGATCGACCAGCTGTACGTGAACTTCTCCCTCAGCGTCAGCGAGCTGGAGCAGGTGCGCCGCGCGCAGTCGATCGCCGGCGACGCGAAGGTGCAGGTGATCCTGCCCGACGGCACGCCGTACGAGCATCCGGGCAAGCTGGACTTCTCCGGCGACGTGGTCGATCCGACCACCGGCGCGATCGCGCTGCGCGCGCTGATCCCGAATCCGGAGAAGAACCTGCTGCCGGGCACCTTCGTGACTCTGCAGGCGACGCTCGGCATCCAGCCGAACTCCTACCTCGTCCCGCAGGCGGGCCTGCAGCGCGATGCCAAGAGCGCTTTCGTGCTGGTCGTCGGCAGCGACGGCAAGGTCGCGCGCAAGGACGTCCGCGCCGATCGCCAGCAGGGCGGCAACTGGGTCGTGACGCAGGGCCTGTCGCCCAACGACCAGGTGATCGTCTCGGGCGTGCAGCGCGCGCAGCCGGGTTCGCCGGCGACGGCCAAGCCGGCCGATGCGGCGGCAAAGCCGGGCGCGGCCGCCGCGCCGGGCGCCGCCGCGCAGGGACAGGCCGGCCAGAAGCCGGCCGACAAGGCCGCCGGTCAGGAACCGGCCAAGAAGGACTAACCCCCCGCCATGTCCAGATTCTTCATCAACCACCCGGTCTTCGCCTGGGTCATCGCGATCCTGATCTCGCTTTGCGGCGTGCTCGCGATCCTGAACCTCGGCGTTGAGTCGTATCCCTCCATCGCGCCGCCGCAGGTGACGGTGTCCGCGTCCTATCCCGGCGCGAGCGCCGAGACGGCCGAAGGCGCGGTCACGCAGGTGATCGAGCAGCAGCTGACGGGCATCGACAACCTCGTCTACTTCTCCTCGTCGTCCAGCTCCAGCGGCGGCTCGAACATCACGCTGACCTTCGCACCGGGCACCGATCCGGACATCGCGCAGGTGCAGGTGCAGAACAAGGTCGCACTCGCCACGCCGCGCCTGCCGACCGAAGTGACGCAGCAGGGCGTGGTCGTGGCGAAGGCGAACGCCGGCTTCCTGAAGGTCGTCGCGCTGCGCTCGGACGACGAGTCGATGGACCGCGACGCGCTCAGCGACATCATCGCCTCGCGCGTGCTCGACCAGATCGCGCGCGTGCCGGGCGTGGGCAGCACGCAGCTGTTCGGCAGCGAATATGCGATGAACATCTGGCTGAATCCCGATCGCCTGCGCGGCTTCGGGTTGTCGGCCACGCAGGTGCTGCAGGCGGTGCGCTCGCAGAACGTGCAGTTCGCCGCAGGCAAGATCGGTGCCGACCCGGCGCCGGTGGAGCAGGGCTTCACCGCGACGGTGTCCGCCGAAGGCCGCTTCAGCACGCCCGAGCAGTTCGGCAACATCATCCTGCGCACCAATACCGACGGTACGTCGGTGCGCTTGCGCGACGTGGCGCGCGTTGGCCTGGGTGCGACGTCCTACGGCTTCGACAGCCGCTGGGACGGCAAGCCCGCGGCCGGTTTCGCGATCCAGCTGGCGCCTGGCGCCAACGCGCTGGGCGTGGCCGAGGCCGTCACCCAGCGCATGAACGAGCTGCAGGCCACGTTCCCGAAGGGCGTGACCTGGTTCTCGCCGTACGACAGCTCGACCTTCGTCGCCGTCTCGATCAAGGAAGTGATCAAGACGCTGTTCGAAGCGATCGTGCTCGTGTTCCTGGTGATGCTGATCTTCCTGCAGAACCTGCGCGCGACGCTGATCCCGACGCTGGTCATCCCGATCGCGCTGCTCGGCACGTTCCTGGGGATGTACTTCATCGGCTTCACGATCAACCAGCTCAGCCTGTTCGGCATGGTGCTGGCGATCGGCATCGTGGTGGACGACGCGATCGTGGTGATCGAGAACGTCGAACGCATCATGACCGAGGAAGGCCTGTCGCCGAAGGCCGCCACGCGCAAGTCGATGTCCCAGATCAGCGGCGCGGTGGTGGCGATCACCGTCGTGCTGGCGGCGGTGTTCATTCCGTCGGCGTTCCAGGGCGGTTCGGCCGGTGAGATCTACAAGCAGTTCGCCATCACCATCGCCATGGCGATGTTCTTCTCGGCGTTCCTCGCGCTGGGCTTCACGCCCGCACTGTGCGCGACGCTGCTCAAGCCCACCGCCGACCACCACCGCGACAACATCGTCTTCCGCACGTTCAACAAGTACTACGACAAGGTCGCCAGGACCTACGTCGGCCACATCGGCAGCGCGATCAGCCATGCGCCGCGCTGGATGATGGTGTTCGGCGTGCTCGTGGTGCTCGCGGGCTTCCTGTTCACGCGCATGCCGGGCAGCTTCCTCCCCGAGGAAGACCAGGGCTACGCCATCGCGCTCATCAACCTGCCGGCCGGCGCGACGATCAACCGCACCAACGCCGTGCTGGACCAGGTCCGCGAGACGATGGCGAAGGACGAGGCGTTCGACGGCATCTTCACCGTCGCCGGCTTCAGCTTCGTCGGCCAGGGCGAGAACGTGGGCATCGCGTTCATCCGCCTCAAGCCGTGGGACGACCGCGACGTCACGGCTTCGGAGTTCATCCAGAAGGCGAACATGGCGCTGTTCGGCATCCGCGATGCGCAGATCTTCGTGATCAACCTGCCGACGGTGTCGGGCCTGGGCCAGTTCGGCGGCTTCGACATGTACCTGCAGGATCGCAGCGGCCAGGGCCGCGCCGCCCTGACCGAAGCGCGCAACACGCTGCTCGGCAAGGCCGCGCAGGACAAGGCGCTGACCGGCGTGCGTCCGAACGAACTGGAAGCCGCGCCGCAGTTGCGACTGGACGTGGACCGCGTGCAGGCGCAGTCGATGGGCCTGTCGGTGGGCGACATCTACAGCGCGATCCAGCTGATGCTGGCGCCGGTGTACGTCAACGACTTCGTCGACGAAGGCCGCGTGAAGCGCGTGACCATGCAGGCCGACGCGCCGTACCGCACGGGCCCGGAATCGCTCGCGCGCTTCTACACGCCCAGCCCGCTCACGCAGGCCGCCCCGGGCGAAGCGGCGTCGATGGTGCCGCTGTCGAACATCGTGCGCAGCCACTGGATCACCGCGTCGCCGTCGCTCACGCGTTACAACGGCTACGCCGCGGTGGAAATCGTCGGTTCGCAGGCACCGGGGCACAGCTCGGGCGAGGCGATGACCGCGATGCAGAACATCGTCGAGAACGACCTGCCGCAGGGCTTCGGTTACGACTGGACGGGCCAGTCGTACCAGGAAATCCTGTCGGGCAACCAGGCGCCCGCGCTGCTCGCGCTGTCGATCCTCGTCGTCTTCCTGTGCCTTGCGGCGCTGTACGAAAGCTGGTCGGTGCCGGTCGCGGTGCTGCTGGTCGTGCCGCTGGGCGCGCTGGGTGCGGTGCTGTTCTCGCTGCTGCGCGGCCTGCCTAACGACATCTACTTCAAGATCGGCCTGATCACCGTGATTGGCCTGGCGGCCAAGAACGCGATCCTGATCGTGGAGTTCGCCATCGAGCAGCGCCAGCACGGCAAGACGCTGCGCGAGGCGACGATCGAAGCGGCGCACCTGCGTTTCCGCCCGATCCTGATGACGTCGTTCGCCTTCATCATGGGCGTGTTCCCGCTGGCGATTTCGAGCGGCGCAGGCGCGAACTCGCGTCACGCGATCGGCACCGGCGTGATCGGCGGCATGATCTTCGCCACGTTCCTCGGCCTGCTGCTGATCCCGGTGTTCTATGTCGCGGTGCGTCGCCTGCTCGGCGACAAGATGGACGAGAAGCCGGTAATCGAGCACGACGACGAAGAGCCGACGCCGCGTCCTGCGACGTAACGGTCTTCGCAGCAACACGAAAAAGCCCGCCGATCGGCGGGCTTTTTCTTTGCGGCGGTCAGGCGTCGGCTTCGTTCAACTGCGTCAGGTCGCGCGTGTTCTTCTGCACCGTCACCGCGGCGAACAGGCTCAGCGCGAAGGTCATGCCGTAGAAGCCCTTCTCGCTCAGGCTCAGGCTGTCGGCGTTGAACAGTCCGACGACCAGCAGCGACAGCGCCAGCAGGATCGAGAACCACGACAAGCCGTAGTAGACGACCGTGACGGGAATGCCTTCCGCGCGATCGCGCACGCTCTTCTGCACCGATACGGCGGAGAACAGGCCGTACATCAGCACGGCGAAGTAATAGCCTTTTTCGTTGAGCGCCATGGTGGCGTTCCACAATCCCAGCACGAACGCGCCCATGCCCAACCCCAGGGCCGACCACGAAGCCGCCACGAAGGCGGCGGAAGGCTTGCGAAGATCCATCGATTCCATCCCTGTCGTTATGCGTGCGATGCACGAAGCAAGCGCGACGGCCTGCGCCGCGAGGCGATAACGTGCAGTGCAGGGAAGGGATCGGATAGCCGGAAAAATTCGTGCGACGCGATCAGTCGCGCGCGTCGTCCGCGTCGAGCCACGAACGCGCGTCGTCGGGCAGGCGATGGTCGGGATCGTGTACGCGCAGCATTCGCGCGGGCAGCTGGCTCGAATCGAACAACACCAGGTTGGTGCCGCCGGCATGGACGGATGACGGAAAGAGAATCCCGGCGGCGCCCGCATCCAGCGCCAAGTCGCCGAGCACCCAGCTCGGCGGTTCGCTGCGTTCGTCGAAGGCGAGGCGGCGCCAGTTGCAGGCGTAATCGGCCCAGATCGGCTCCCAGCGACCGCTTTCGAAACCGCCGGCGAAATCGACCACCGTCAGCGGCCCGACGAGGAACGTCACCAGCGTGCCCGGCGGCAGCAGCCGTTCGTGCTGGCGGTATTCCTCCACCGCGGTGATGGCGTCCTTCGACAGGTACAGCGCTTCCAGGCCCGGCCGGTTGAAGCGCCCGCCCTTGCGCGCCGCGCCCGCGCCGGACGTGGGCGCATGCGACCAGCGCGGGACGATGACGCGGTACAGCGCGTCGCCATCGCCCAGCGTGCGCAGGATCATCCGGTGGCGCCGCCGGCGATCGACTCGATGTAGTCGATCACGACCTGCGCCTTGCCCGCCTGCACCAGTGCGTCGGCGGTGAGGTAGTCGAATTCGGCCAGCGGATCGTTCATGAACCAGAAGATGGCGCGCGTGCGATCGCCACCGGCGGCATCTTCGGCAGCGGCGATGACGCGCACGACGTCGCGCAGGTATTGCTGGAGGTGTTCGTTCTGCGGGCGCGCGGTCGGCGTGTTGCGGCTGACCCGGGCGCGTTCGGCCAGGCTCTGGACCTGCAGGCCGAGCGCATCGCCAATGCGGCGCGGCGAGAGGTAGACCTGGTCGGGCTCGCGCAGGGTCTCGGCGAGGCTCGCACGGGGTTTCATGACGGCGTTCATGGGGAACTCCGGTCGATACATGCACGAATCATGCACGAAATGCGCACGGATTTCCAGCGCGGTCCAGGGGCGCGCTCAAAGAAAAACCCGACAGCATGGGCTGCCGGGTTCCATTCCGCCGGGAGGGGTTGGCGGAGATCGTTGGAAAAGAAGAGCTAAAGGAGAGAGATCAGCGGATCCGCGATGACGCGGGAATCATTTGGCGCTCGGCTTCGAAGCGGCGGCCGTGGCGGCCTGCACGGTCTTTTCGACCTCGCCCTGCACGCCGCGGGCGGCGGCTTCGAACTGGGACTTCGCCAGATCGGTGATCGCGCCCTGGGTCTTGAGCGTGCGGCCGAACACTTCCTGGCCGGTGGCGACGCCGCGCTCGAAATTCTCGCGGGCGACCTGCGAGCCCTTCGGCCACAGGTTCTTGAAGCCGTCGAAATCGCGGATTTCAGCCGCTTCGCCGAGGAAGGCGAAGGTGGCGTTGACGCGGTCCTCGATCGCCGAAAGCTGAAGGCCGAAGACGGCCTCGGCGTTGTCGAGGGCCAGGCGGTTGACCTGTGCGGCCGTGTCCGCGAACTGGCGCGTCGCGGCGGCGAACTGTTCGTTGAACGGCTGGTACATGGTGGTCTCCAGGCAATCCGGGGAGGGGAGGGAGTTCGGATTGTGCGGTGCAGCATAACCGAGGTCTTGTTGCGGTGCAACACGCGGCGGCACGGGACTCAGGTCCCATTGGGGGAGTTGAAGTCCGGTGGCAGAATCCCGCTGCAACGGGCTCTGCCCGCGCAGGATCGCCAACCAGGATGACCGGACGATGATGCAGGCCCGCCTCCCCTCCACGCCGCGCTGCCGGGGGCTGATGGCCCGCTTGGCGGTCCTCGTTGCCGTCCTGCTCGGAGCGGTCGCATCCCCGGCCATCGCCCAGACCGCGGCCCCGGATCCGGCCACCCCGGCCAACCCCGCCCATCTCCCCTGCGTCGGCCTGGTGCTCGGCGGCGGTGGGGCGCGCGGGTCGGCCCACGTCGGCGTGCTCAAGGTGCTCGAACGCGAGCGCATCCCGGTCTGCAAGGTCGCCGGCACCAGCATGGGCTCGATCGTCGGCGGCCTGTACGCCACCGGCTACACGCCGGCGGAGATGGAAAACCTGATCGACACCATCGACTGGGCGGACATGTTCGTCGACGACCCGCCGCGGCCCGGCCAGCCGATGCGCCGGAAGGACGCCGATTTCCGCTACCTGCTCGACCTGGAGATCGGCTACGTCGACGGCCGCGTCGTGCTGCCGGTCGGCATCGTGCAGGGGCAGAAGCTGTTGATGCTGATGCGCCGGCTGACGATCTCGACCTGGAACGTCAACGACTTCGACCAGCTGCCGATCCCGTTCCGCGCCGTCGCCGCCGACATCATCAACGGCGACAAGGTGGTGTTCGAAGACGGCGACCTCGCGCTGGCGATCCGGTCGAGCATGTCGGTGCCGGGCGCGTTCGCCCCGGTGCGCGTGGGTGACCGCCTGCTCGTCGACGGCGGCATGGTCGACAACGTGCCTGTCGATGTCGTGCGACAGATGGGCGCCGACCGCCTCATCGTCGTCGACGTCGGCTCGCCGCTGCACAAGGAAGAGGCGCTGACCAATCCGCTGGTGATCATGGACCAGATGATCTCGGCGCTGATGACCGAGAAGACCGAGGCGACGCTCGCCACGTTGCGCCCCGACGACGTGCTCATCCGCCCGGAACTGGGCGACATCACCGCGGCGGAATTCAACCGCGGTGCCGAAGCCATCGCCATCGGCGAACGCGCGGCCGAAGCGGCGCTGCCGCGGCTGCGCGCGCTGTCCGTGGACGAGGCGACGTACGCCGCCTATCGCGAGCGCCAGCGCAAGCGCGATTTCGATCCGAAGCTGGTGGCGTTCCTCGACGTCGTTGAAGGCCGCTCGCCATCGGCGACGCGCGAAGTCGAGCGTGCCGTCGCGCCGAACCTGGACGAGCCGTTCGACGCGGAGCGTCTGGAGAAGACCATCGGCACGGCGTACGGCGACGGCCGCTTCCAGCAGATCGACTACCGCCTGGTCGAACGCAACGGCGAACGCGGCCTGCAGATCATTCCGGCGGAAAAACCATGGTCGGCGTTCGGCAAGCTCGGCTTCCAGCTGGACGACAACTTCAACGGCCGCAACAGCTACATGGTCTCGGCGGAGCTGACGTTCAACGACGTCAATACGTTGGGCGCGGAATGGCGCAACGTGCTGCGACTGGGGCGCATCACCGGGCTGCTGTCGGAGTTCTACCAGCCGCTGGGCGAAACCGGCGCGTTCTACGTGAAGCCCGCGCTCGAATTGCGCAACGAATCCTTCCCGCTGTGGATCGAGGACGCGCAGCTCGCCGAATACCGCGTCAACCGGCGCCAGGTCGCGGTCGAAGCGGGCTGGTCGCCGCAACCGGAATGGCGCGTCAGCGCAGAGCTGGTGGCGGGCAAGGATCGCGGCGACCTGCTCATCGGCAATCCCGCCGACTTCACCAGCAGCCAGGAGAAATACGCGGGCGTGTTCTACAACGCGACCTGGGACACGCTGGACAACATCAACTTCCCCACGCGTGGCCTGCGTGTCAGCGCGGACGTGGAGACGTACCACGACGTCGCCGGCGCGAACGTCGAAGGCAATGTCGCGCGACTCACCGCCGACTGGGCGCAGGCCTGGGGGCGCTACCACCTGCTGCTCGGCGCGCACCTGAGCAGCGCGCTGGAGAACGACAGCTTCTTCCAGACGCAGGGATTCCTCGGCGGCTTCCTCAACCTGTCCGGCTTCGACGAACGCGCGCTGTTCGGTACGCAGACCGCACTCGCACGCGCGGTGATGTACCGGCGCACCGGCAACACGAGCCGGTTGTTCTCGTTGCCGATGTTCGTCGGTGCGAGCCTGGAAACGGGCAACGCGTGGGCGACGAAGGAGGACGTCGACGCCGACGACCTGATCCTCGCCGGCAGCCTCTTCATCGGGTTCAGCACGCCGCTGGGGCCGATGTTCCTGGCCTACGGCGGCAATGATGCGGGCGAGAACTCCTGGTACCTCACGTTCGGATCGCTGCTGCGTCCGCAGGTGAAGTGAGGTTCGCGAGCGCGCGTGCGTCGCGCGCCCGCTGGACGCATCAGGGCTTGTAGTGGCAGCCCGACGTGCAGGTCTCGTGCACGACGACTTCCGACAGCAGCGGCAGCGACGGCTTCAGGCGATCCCAGATCCACTTGGCCAGCACTTCGCTGGTCGGGTTTTCCAGGCCTTCGATGTCGTTGAGGTAGTGGTGGTCCAGTAGATCGTAGAGCGGCTTGAACGCCGCCTTCAGATCGGAGAAATCCATGACCCAGCCGTAGTGCGGGTCGATCTCGCCCTCGACGTGGATCTCGATGCGGAAACTGTGCCCGTGCAGGCGCGCGCACTTGTGGCCCTCGGGGACGTTGGGCAGGCGGTGCGCGGCTTCGAGCGTGAAGGCCTTGAAGATTTTCATGCGCGCAGTGTACCGCCGGGCCGCCGCCGTGGCGGTGCGACGCTTGCGGCCGCAGCGGCATCCAGAAGGAGAAACCGCCCGGGATTGCCTGCCATGTCGAAGCTGCTGCGCGTTGCCGCCGTATTGCTCCTGTCCACCTTCGCCGCGCAGGCCGCGCCGGTTCCGCGCGAACGTGTGGACGCCGTCGCCGATGCGATCGCCGCGAACTACTTCGATGCCGCGCGCGGCAAGGCGATCGCCGACGACCTGCGCCGCGACGCGGCCAGCGGGACGTTCGATGCGCTCGCACCGCAGGCGCTGGCCGAGACGCTGACCGCACGGCTGCGCCCGCTCGACCGCCACTTCCGCGTGCGCTGGGAAGGCGGCGTCGGCTCCGCCGCGCCGACGCCGGGCCCGCGCCGCCCGCCGCCGCCGGCGAACCACGGCATCGCCGTCGTGGAAACCCTGCCGGGCGACATCGGCCACCTTCGCCTGAGCCAGTTCGCGCACTTCGAGTTCGACGACGCCAACGCGCCGGAACGCGTCGCGATCGACGACGCACTCGCCAGGCTGTCGGGCACGCGCGCGATGATCGTCGACCTGCGCGGTTGCCGCGGCGGTTCGCCGAGCATGGTCGGCTACCTCGCCAGCGCGTTCGTCGAGCCGGGCGCGAACATCTACAACACCTTCCACACGCGCACACAGACCTTGAGCGAAGCGCCCCGGATGCCGTACGCGACGCCGCGCGCGCAGGTCCCGCTGTACGTGCTGGTCGATGGCGGCACGGCGTCGGCGGCGGAGTCCTTCGCCTACACGCTGCAGGGCGCCGGGCGCGCGACGGTGGTCGGCGAGCGCACCGCCGGCGCGGCGAATCCCGGTGCGATGATCGACATCGGCCAGGGCTTCAGCGTGTTCGTATCGGACGGCTCGCCGGTCAATCCGGTCACGCGGAGGAACTGGGAGGGCACCGGCATCGCGCCCGACGTCGCCGTCGCCTCCGACGACGCGCTCGACAAGGCGCTGCAGCTGGCGCGCGCCTCGCGCTGAACGACGCAACGGGTCTTACACGCAAAGTTCGCAACGGTGAACGAAGCCTTGCGCCGGATCGCGCGCATATCGCCGATTTCACGCGGCGATACGCAGGGGCGCAGAAAGCTGTCGGCACCTTTCCAACGGAGCCACGACATGAAGATCCGTACGCACACCTCGCTGTTCGCCGCCGTGTTCGGCGCGGCCGCGCTGGTCGCCGCGGTCCCGATGTCCGCCATGGCGCAGGACCGCACCCAGACCGAGGCCGAAGAGGAAGGCGATTCCGCCCAGCCGGTCAACGACACCTGGATCACCACCAAGGTGAAGGCCGACCTGATGGCGACCTCCGACGTCCCGGGCACCACGATCGACGTCGACACCACCAATGGCGTGGTGAAGCTGTCGGGCAACGTCGACAGCAAGGCGCAGCACGACAAGGCGATCTCGGTCGCCAAGGGCATCAAGGGCGTGAAGAGCGTCGATGCCAAGGGCCTGGCCGTCGCCAAGGGCGGCAAGAAGTAACCAGCACGGGTAGGGCGGCCCTCGGGGGCCGCGGGCGACGAACGCCCGGGTGTCCGCACCCGGGCGTTTTGTCGCCGGCAAGCAGGAGAACCAGCATGGCGACACAGAAGAAGCCGGCCTCGAAGGCTGATGCCACGGCGGCGAAGCAGCGCAGGATCCAGGCGCAGGTCGAGGCGAAGGAAGCGACCAAAAAGAAGGCCGCGAAGAAATCCGCATCGAAGAAGAAACCCGTGCAGGCCGGGACGCGCAAGCAGCCGGAGAATCCGCTGCCCGCGCAGAACCAGAAGAAGCCCGGACTCGAACACGAACTCGATCCGCGTCCGCGTTACGAGGCGCCGGATTACCAGGGCAGCGGAAAACTGCAGGACAAGGTGGCGCTGGTCACCGGCGGCGACTCGGGCATCGGTCGCGCGGTCGCGGTGCTGTTCGCGCGCGAAGGCGCGGACGTCGCGATCGTGTACCTCAACGAACACGAAGACGCGGAGGAAACGCGCGCCGCCGTCGAGAACGAAGGCCGGCGCTGCCTGCTCATCCCGGGCGACGTGAAGGACGCGACGTTCTGCGACGGCGCGGTCGCCGCCACCGTGCAGGCGTTCGGCGGGCTCGACGTCCTGGTCAACAACGCGGCCTTCCAGATGCACGCGCAGTCGCTGGAAGACCTCACCGACGAACACCTGCAGGAAACCCTGCAGACCAACATCGGCGGCTATTTCCACATGGCGCGCGCCGCGCTGCAGCACCTGCCGCGCGGCGGATGCATCATCAATTCCGGCTCGGAAACGGGCCTGTTCGGCTCCAAGCAACTGCTGGACTACTCGGCGACCAAGGGCGCGATCCACGCCTTCACCAAGTCGCTGGCGAGCAACCTGCTCGAAC
Organism: Lysobacter auxotrophicus; assembly: GCF_027924565.1. Lineage (NCBI taxonomy): Bacteria > Pseudomonadati > Pseudomonadota > Gammaproteobacteria > Lysobacterales > Lysobacteraceae > Lysobacter > Lysobacter auxotrophicus. Next base: position 3,756,649 of record NZ_AP027041.1, on the reverse strand, counting down.
GCGGCATCCGCGTGAACTGCGTCGCGCCGGGCCCGGTGTGGACGCCGCTCAATCCAGCCGATCGCTCGGCGAAGGACGTCGCGAAGTTCGGCGAATCCAGCGACATGGGCCGCCCCGCGCAGCCGGAGGAAATCTCGCCGGCCTACGTGTTTCTGGCCTCGCCGGTGTGCTCGTCGTACGTCAACGGGATTGTGCTGCCGGTGATGGGTGGGCCGATGGGGTGAGGCGGGCCGCCTGCGCGATGTTGCCGCGCAAAGGTCATGGGCACTTTTCCTCGTCATTCCCGCCTTCGCGGGAATGACGGTGATGTGGTTTGCTCAGTCGGGAGTGCCCTTGCGTTTCGGGCCTGGGTCCCGGCTTTCGCCGGGATGACGGCCGACTGTTGCCGCCATGAGAGCGCCCGGGCGACGCGGGCCTGAGCGAACGGCTGCCCACCCTCAACCGCCCTCATCCTCCGCCACCTTCCGCTCCCGAAGCCGCGCCAGCGCGGCTTCCTCTCGCGCGCCCATGATCATCTCCGCGAGCCATTTGACCAGGATCGCCTGGTAGGCCTTCTGCGCGGATTTCTGCGAGAACGCGTGGTCCGCGCCTTCGATCACGCGCCGCGTCAGCGAACGCGTGTTGTGGAAGGCGTTGGCGTAGTTGTCGATCACCGGATGCGGCACCACCGTGTCGTGTTCAGCCGCGACGAGCAGCGCATGGTTGCGATACGCCGCGCACGCGCGCAGCACCGCGTTGTCCTGCCAGTCCAGGCGGCGCTTGCGGTATTGGACGAGGTCCGTGTCGATGTGCAGCTGCAGCTTCGGTCGTTCCCATCCCTCGTCCATGTAGATCGCCGGGGAACGCAGCGCGAGCCAGCGCACCGGACGCTGCGCCGTCATCAGCGCCGCGAGATAGCCGCCGTAGCTGATGCCCACCACCGCGATCGCATCGGGATCGACGTTCGGCCGTGCCGCGAGCCAGTCGTAGGCGGCGAGCAGGTCGGCGAGGTTCTGCGGGCGGTTGACCTTCTCCCAGTGGCGCGCGGTGCGCTCGTGCCCGCGCAGGTCGAAGGTAAGGCAGACGCAGCCGATGCCGGCCGCTTCGCGCGCGCGCACCAGGTCGTGTTCCTGGCTGCCCCCCCAGCCGTGCACGAACAGCACGCCCGGCAACTTCGAAGGCGGCGAGAGCACGGTGCCGCTGATGCGCTCCTGCTCGACCGCCAGTTCGATGGTTTCGAGGCTAACGTCCATGCGCATCGTCCTGCGCGTCGAGCATGGCGTACTTCGTCATCGGGCCCACGTTTGGATCATCGCCGCGGAACGACACCTGCGCGCCGAGCGGAGGGTCCACCAGTTCGTGGAATTCGTGCGTGGACACGTGCACGCGCGACAATAGCGGATCGCGATGCATCGCTTCCAGCGCGAGGATTTCCGCCGGCGTCGCGCCGCCCACGCGCCAGGACTGTTCGAGCACGCCCGTGCGCGGAACGCCCGACGGGTCCACACCGAGGGCCACGTCGTAATTGCGCCGCGACGCGAAGAACGCCGGATACGCGTGCGACACTTCCGCGTCGTAGCGGATCGCGCAACGCAGCACGCGGCGTTCGGCTTCGTCCTCCAGCGTCGCCAGCAGATCGTTCAGGTCGCCGCGGATGCACGCGAGCGACGAGCCGCCGTACACCGCCACGCCCGAACGGCTGCGTGTGAGCCGCTGCATGCCGAAGTACGCGATGCGGTGCGGACCGACCGCGACGGTGCCGATGCTGTAGGTCTTCACCGGCTTGAGGTTGAGTTCGACCACCGCGCCCACGCGCGCGAGCGAGTGCGGATCCAGGTGCGCGAGCGCGGCCTCGAGCGACTTGCGATCGGTCGCGACCGACTGCCCCAGCCCGCCGATGCCATCGGCGCGCTTGATCCGCGCCGGCAGGCCCTGGTCGAGCAGCGTGCGCGCCGCGCGGCCGACATCCTCCACGCTGAAGGCCGCAAAGCCGGGCAGGGTGACCTCGTCCAGTGCGAGGCCGAGTGCGTCCGACCAGCCGTCCGGTTTCGCGCGCGCCCCGTCGACCAGCGGATGCGTGATCGTTTTCGTGGCGACGAACTCGTGCGGCACCACGCCGCCCAGCAGCGCGTGCGGGCCGGTGATGCCCAGTTCGCGTGCGTCCGACGCCAGCAGCGTGACGTCGGGGACGAACAGCGGTGGCGCGTCGTAGCGAACGCCGTCCGCGTGCACGCCGCCGTACTCGAATCCGAGCAGCGCGGCGAGACGTTCGCCGATCCAGCGGCCGGTGGCCGCCTCGTGTTCGCTGCGACGATCGCGCCACAGCAGTTCCACCACGCAGCCGGAACCGTCGGCGCAGGGCGCGCGTCCGGTGTCGGGTGCGGTCGAGGTCCAGACTCCGCCGGCCGCCATCGTGCGGTCAGTCCGGTGCCTTGGCGGGCACGAACGGCGACACGGGATCGCTCGCCGGGAAGGTTTCCTCCAGCGCCTGGTCCTGGTTCTCGCTTTCGTGCTGCTTGCGCTTCTCGCGGTCGCGGGCGTCTTCGGGTTTGCCCTGCGGCGTCTTCTTGTCGTCGTGCAGCGGCGGGTCTTTACGATCCTGCGACATGGCTTGCCTCCGAGCGTCGGTGTCGGTGTTGCATCGACGATACGACCGCGCCCGGGTAACGCTGCGTGATGGCGCGCGGGGCGTGCAGAAGTCACGCAATCGCGCTGTTCACGTGGATTTTCCCGGCCCCGGCGGATGGTTTCGTCGCGGCGATCCGCCGCGCGACGGCGCAGCGTATGAACTGGCACGCGAAGTTCGCCAAGGCCGCGGCCCGCTGGACCGGCAACGCGTCGTGCTTCGGCCTGGCGGTGCTGATCGTGGTGGTGTGGCTGGTGAGCGGGCCGCTGTTCGGCTTCAGCGACACGTGGCAGCTGGTGATCAACACCGGCACGACCATCATCACCTTCCTCATGGTGTTCCTGATCCAGAACACGCAGAACCGCGACACCGAAGCGATGCAGATCAAGCTGGACGAGCTCATCCGCGCGACGCGACTGGCGGAGAACACGCTGCTGGACCTGGAGGAACTCGACCAGGCCGAGCTGGACCGCATGCGCCAGCGCTACGAGGAACTCGCGCGGCTGGCGCGTGAACATAGCGAGACGCGCAGGCGCGGCTCGGCCGTGCACGAGGATGCGCGCAAGGCACGCTCCGCACAGCGGGAACAAAGCGACGACGGCGATCGCGGCCCGGCACCGCGCACGGAGTGACGCGAGCGCTCAGCGCCAGGCGCTGCCGACCTGGAAGTAGAGCGTTTCGTCTTCTGGGCCCCAGGCGTAATCGACGCCCGCGTAGAGGCCGAGCACGCTGGCGATCTTGTAGCGCACGCCGGCGCCTTTCGCGACCTGGCTCGGCGCTTCGCCGAAATCGTTGTGGCGTCCCCAGGTGCGGCCCGCGCCGATGAAGCCGATCAGCGCCCAGCGCGGCGTGGTGTTCCAGCGCAGTTCGGTTTCCAGCGTCGCCGCGCGCGTGTCGGCGTAGCGCGCCGAGCCGACGCCGCGCAGGTCGATGAAAGGCAGGCGGTAGAACGGGATGTCGCCGTTCGCCCAGCGCACGTCGGCGCGGCCGCCGAGCACGAAGCGGTCGCCGCCCAGCGGCAGGTACGCGAAGACGTGCGAGCGGTAGCTCTGGAACGTGGTGTCGCTGCCGAGTGCATCGTCGTAGAAGTTGCCTTCGATCTGCCCGAGCCAGCCGCTGTTGGGCGTGAAGGTGTTGTCGCGCTGGTCGTACTGCAGCGACACGCCCAGCCCCGAAGTGACCTGCGCACGCTCCTTCGGCGTGAAGCGCTGAGCGTCGTCGTCGACGTCGAAGCTCAGGTCCAGGTCCATGTACGTCCACGACACGCCGAGGTAGAGGCTCTCATCGCCCAGGCGCCGCGCGATCTTCTGGAACGAGACCAGCCCGTCGGCGTTGTAGCCGATCGCCAACGGCTCGGTGAAACGCCCGGGCGTGTAGAAATCGAGGTTCACCGACGCCTTCGCGACGCCGCCGGTGTAACGCCAACGATCGTCCTTGAAGTGCAGCATCGCGCCGCCGCCGTAGGCATGCGTGCCGTTCTCGGTCTTCATCGCCATGCCGCCGAAGATGTTGGGCGGCACGAGTTGCTGGCGGCCATCGTCGGTCGTGCGCGTCGTCGCGGCGCCGGCGGGGCGATGGAAGAACACCGCCGCCAGCCCGCCGCCGTAGCCGACGGCCGGATCGCTGATGACGATCGGCACCGGCAGGAAGCCCTTGTGGTCGAGCAGCCAGCGCGACATGTCGAACTTGCCGTCCTTCGGATCGTGGAGCAGGGCGCGCATGCCCGGCTTTTCGGCGGGCAGTGCTTCGGCGCGCGGTTCGTCGCGCGCCTGCGATGTTTCCGCCTGCGATTGCGCCGCGGCGCCGCCGCAGCCCAGCGCGCCCGCGAGCACCAGGGCGCACGTCGTCGCCGGGCGTCGCATCAGTGCTCCGGCACGAGGAAGGTGACCACCAGCCGCACGCCCCAGTCGGGACCGCCGCGCGGCGCATCGGCATAGCCGCGAAGGCCGCCGGCGAAGCTCATCGTCTGTCCGCCGATGCGCGTGACCTTCGAGTACACGACGTTGATCGGCACCGTCCACTGCTGGTTTTCCCAGTCGTAGGTGGATTCGGAATTGAACGTCAGCGTGCGCCCGCCCGGGAACTGCCGCGCGAAGAACGGTTGCAGGAACGTGTTGCTGATATCCGGATCGTTAGCAGAACCGCCGACGGACCAGATGTGGTTGGCGAGCGTGCCGACCGTCCAGTGCTTGCCCTGCCGCAGCACCAGCACGCTCGGGCCCGCGCCCCATTCGTCCGCGCCGAGCAGGTCGTTGCTGGCGGTGGGCAGCAGGAACACCGGCCCGACGCCCCACGTCACGCCGCCTGCGGTGGGTTGCTTGGGCGAGAAGAAGAACGTCGGCGTGATGTCGCCCAAGCCGAACTGGCTGCCGGATTTGCCGGCGATGTCGTCCTGGTAGATCACCGGCGCGATGACGCGCGTGATCAGGTTCCATTTCTCCGATAGCGACGCGGGGATCACCGGCTGGATGTTGAGCGTCTGCTTCGTGCCGTCCTCGCTGCCGTAACCGAAATCGGCGTTGTACTGCAGCGGGACGCTGATCATCGAGGCGACGGGATTGGACAGCTTCTTTGCCAACTCGTCGGCGCTCTCGTCCGCGAGCGCCGCGACGGGCGCCGCGATGGCGGCGAGGAAACAGGCGGACAGCACACGCGTGCGGAGCATGCTCGAATCTCCCTTTCGCATCAGAACGCGATGGTCGCGGTGACCATCAGCGGGTCGCCTTTCAGGCGGCGCTTCACGTCGAACTCGGTGAGCCAACGTGCGGCGAACTCGACCTGCCCGCCGTCCCACTTCTTCGTATAGTTGACGGTGGGCCCCAGCGCGAACGAGCGGCCCTTGAAGCCATTCAGGCGGTCGGCCGTCGGGCCCTCGTCGTCTTCCAGCTGCTCGATCCAGCCGCCGATGCCGCCCGCGCCCCAACCGTTGGGAAATCGCTTGACCAGTTGCGCATCGAGGCGCAACACCGCGCCGTTCTGGTAATCGGTGGCGTCGTTCTCGGTGTAGAAGTCGACCGCGCCAACGGCGGTGAATTCCAGCGTGCCCTGCTGCATCAGTTGCGTGTAGGCGACGGTAGGCGAGTAGGTCCAGTTGTTGAGGCTCAGGTTCGCCAGCCGGTCGGGGTCGTAATCGCCCCAGTCGGTGTAGACGTACAGCGCCAGGCTCATGTGCTTGGTCTGGTCGAAGTGATAGCCGGCGATGATCGGCGCGAAGAACGGATCGAACACGCCCCAGCTGGCTTCGTCGTTCACCCGGCCCGTGCGCGAGCCGATCGACACGTCGGCGGTGACGTCGACTTCCGCGACGGGCAACGTGGCCATCGAGGCGAAGTTCCAGCGGCCCTCGCCGGTGTCCCACACGTACAGGCCGGTGACGCTGAGCATGTCGAAGGTCGCATCCAGGCCGAGCGTCACCTGGTTGGCCACCGGCACTTCGCGCGAGCCGCTGATTTCGCCGTTGTAGTGCACGTAGCCGATGGCGGCGTTGAAGCCCGGCGTCGGCGGCACCACGCCGGCGAACGACTGCACGCTCGTGCCGGTGATGGTGCGGCCGAGCGCGCCTTCGGTGGCAAAGGCGGGCGGCGCGAGCGACGCGCAGCCCAGCGCGATGCCGATCGCGAGCAGGTGACGGATGTTCATCGTGTTGTTTCTCCAGACGTGTCGCGTCGCCACGCGCGTGCGGCGACGCATAAGCGAGCGCGGCGACAGCCTCATCGCCGCGCGGTTGATCGATCAGCGACGACGGAAGCCGCCGCCGCGGAAACCGCCGCCGCCGAGGCCGGGGCGGAAGCCGCCGACAGGGCGTTGCATCCCGCCGGCCGGTCGCTGCATGCCGCCGCCGCGTTCGAATCCGCCGGTGCGCTCCATGGCGCCGCCCTGGCGCTGGAACGCGCCGGGATTCAACGAACCGCCATCGCCGCGGACACGCTGGTCGCCGCGTTCGCGCGCGAAACGGTCGCCATCGAGCGCGGCTGGATCGACGTTCTGCCGCGTCTGTCCCGACAGGTTCCGCGAGCGGTCGGGGCGATGGACCTGCGTCCAGCCGTTCTCGTCGTGCTTGTAGACGTTGCCGTCGCGACCGGCATAGACGTTGTCGTTCACCTGCACCACGCCGCCGCGATTCAACGTGCCGGTGTCGGCGTTGTAGTGGAACCCGCCGGCGCCGCGCGCGTCGCCGCCGTTGGGTCCCTGCGTGTTGAACGCGCCGGCCGCGCCCGCGCCGTTGGGTCCGATGGCCGCGCCGCCCGCGGCTTCCGTCACGCGGCCGGTATTGGTGTTCACGACGGTGCGTTCGCCCGCCCGCGCTGCCTGCCCGGTGTAGGGATTCACCGCCGCGGCCGATCCACCGGCGACGACCCGCCCGGTTTCGGGGTTGTAGCGGATACCCTGCCCGCCCGCGCTGGTGGTGCCGGTGTAGACGTTGGTGTTCACGCCCGCGCGCCCGATGCCGCGACCGCCGGTGGCCTCGTTGTAGTAGCCGCCGCGCGCGCCGCGCCCGACGTTGCCGGTCCACGGATCGGCCCACGCGGCTGCCGTGCCGCGCACCGCCGCGTTGCCCCAGTGGCCGTAGACGTTCCATGCGGCCGCGCCGCCGCCCCACCAGCCGTACGGGTAGGCCGGGCCGTACCACGGGCCCCACCACGGGCTGTACGGGCCGTACCAGCCGTCGTACCAGCCCCAGCCCCAGCCGAAGCTCCAGCCCACCCACGGGTTCCAGCCGAAGTACGCGCCCATGCCGTACGTCGCCGGGCAGCCGTACCAGTACGCGCCGACCCACGGCGTGCATGCGTAGCCGGTGCCGTACACCACGACGTTGTCGGTGACGACCGTGCCGTAGTAGCCCGGCGTGTAGCCGACATACACCTCGTCGCCGTCGGTGCCGTACACGCGGACGTAGGTGACGTAGTGCAGCGGCGAGCTCGTCGGAATGCCGTAGATCGCGGCTGGAACACTCGTCGCCACTGCCCACGGACCCGTCGGCGACGAAGCGCTGAACCAGATGCCCTTGTCGACGGCGTAATAGCTGTCGTTCGCCACGCGGATCACCGGCACCGCCGTGTTGCGTGCGTATTGCAGCGACGTGCCTTCGATGTTTGCGAACTGCGGCGCACCGTCGTACGCGACGCTGAGCTTCGCCTGCGCCTTCTTCACCGTCGCGGTTTGCGGGATGTCATTGGCGATCAGCGCTTCCTTGGATTCCGGCGTGCCGGGAATCGACGCGAGCACGCCGCTCTTCGGGCTGTCGGGCGGAATCTTCGCGAAGTCCGCCGGCAGGCGGTTCGGCGCGACGTACGTCCACGGCCCCTTGCTGCCCGGCGCGGTGAACCAGCGACCGGATACGAGCACGTACCACGCGTTGCCCGCGCCGGCATCGACGAACACGTCCGCGCCGGTGTTGGCGATGTAGCTCAGACTCGTGCCCGGCACGGCCGCGAACTGCGGATCGCCTTGCACCGTGATCAGTTCGGCGGGATGCGTGCGCACGTACAGCTGCGGCATGCCGCCGTTGGCGAACGCCTGCGCCAGCGCCTGCGGCGGCTTGTCGAGCGTGTCGACTTGCTTCGAAGCAACCGCCTGCTGCATCACCTGCGTGAGCTTCGCATCGACCGACGGCGCCGCCGACCACGGGCCGTCGAGCGACGCGGCCTTCGCCCAGTGACCGCCGATGTACGTGTAGTACTGCCCGCCCTGCTGCAACAGCAGCGATCGGCTGTTGATGACGCGCTGCACGCCGGCGACGCCAGTGGGTTTCAGTGCGGGGGCGCCGTCGACCAGGATCAGCACCGACGGCTGCGTGCTGAACAGGATTTCCGGCGGATCGTTGCGAACCGGCAGGGAGGCCGGCGCCTTCGCGTCCACCGCAGCGATGGCCAGCGCCGATTCGAGCTGGTCGAGCGAGACGGTGAGCGTGGATTTCTGCTTCAGCTGCGCGCGCGCCAGTTCGAGGTATTGCGCCTGCTTCGCGCTGGCCGTCGGGAAGCTCGCACCCGTCAGTTGCATGTCGCTCAGCACGACCGCGCGCGCGTCCTTGTCGATCTGCGTGCGCGCCTGGAACGTCACCACGCCGTAATCGGCGGTCTGCTCGGTCTTTCCGTCCGCTCCGCTACGGGTGCCGGTGTTCACCGACATCGCGAAGCGTCCCTTGAGCTGATTGTCCTTCCAGCTGTCGTACTGCGGCTGGTGGACGCTGAAGGTCGTTCCGTCGCGCGTGAATTCGCGCGGGAAGGGGCGCGCGTCGATGGCGACGGCCGCGCCCGCGGTGGAGGCCTGTGCAACGAGCCGATCGACCTGCGCCGCCGCCGGTGTGGCGATGGAGAACGCGAGGGTCGCGGCGATCATCAGCGAACGCAATGGCATGGGCACTCCTTGCTCGGATCGGCGTTGCGGTAGTCGTTCGCGAACAGCGACTGAACGACAAGGCGACGGATGGTGACAGGGAACGTGAATCGCCAAAGGCCAGAAAAATTCAGCAACGAATCGTCAGTTCGGTGGATTAACCACGATGTATTGCACCGTCGTTCCTGCGTATTGCGGCTGGTACCAGGTGTTGCCGCATTGCTGGTACGGCACGCCGTTGACGACGGTGGTGACGCAGCTGGGCGGCACCGAATGCACGATCGACCCGATGGCCGCCGCAGTCACCGCGGCCGCCGTGGTCACCGCAGCGGCGGTGGCAACGGGATGATCGTCGTACCAGTCGTCGTGCCAGCGGTTGTCGATGTCGATGTCGTTGTGCACGTCGATGCTGGTGTTGCGGTTCACGCTCGTGCTGCGGCTTGCCGATGTGCGGCTGGCGTCGTGCTGCACGCTTCGATTCGCCACCGCCGCGTGGTTTCCGGACGCACCCGCGTGATTGACGCTGGTCCGCGCGGCACCTCGCGCGCGCGGCCCGGCCTGCGCGTCGCTGGTGACGGCGAGCACGGCGATCGCACCGGCGAGCAGCCCGATGCCCAAGCCGATGGCGATCGCGCGTCGATGCGGCGGCGCGGCGTTGCGCACGAGGTGGCGTCGGGGTTCGTGGCGTTTCATCGGGAGCCCTCCTGCGTCGCGACGACGTCGACTTCGACGAACTCGATGCGATGCGCATCCTTCGGCGGCACGAAGGCGAAGTCGGCATCGCGCACTTTCGCGTTCGTGTTCCAGGTGAGCGTGCTGGCGTACTGCGGCTGCGCGGGATCGGCCGTGGTGGTGATCACCAGCCGCCGCGGCAAAGGCTTGTCGCCGGCTTCGATCCAGATCTGCCAGTCCACGCCGTCCTGCCGGAAGGCGTACTGGTCGGTGACGCTGCCGTCGATGCGCGCCGGACCGACGTACGCGGCCGATCGCAGCGACGACGTCGGCGCCTTCGCGGTGCCCCACAAAAACAGGTCGGCCAACGGCAACTCGATGCCGTATCGGTCTTCCGCGGCGCCGAGCAGCGCCGCGATCGTGGGTGGCGCCGGCGTCTGCGCATAGAGCTTGTTGCGCGGCCCGTACACCGTGAGCGTCTTTCCGTCGTAGAACAGCTCGCGTTCCTTGCGGTCGGTCTTCATGCCGATGTACAGGCGATCGGGCGCGCGCACCTTGTAATCGAGCGTGCCGGGAAACTGCAGCTTCTGTTCGTCGTCCGTCACCAGGTCGATCGTGGTGTCGGCGTGCAGGCCAAACTGTTTCAACCCGCGCAGGTACGCCGACATGCGTTCCAGCGCCGCGACGGCCTCGGGTTGCACGGCAGGGGCGGTGGCGATGGCGGAGCTCGCCGCATCGCGTCGTTCACGGGTCTGCGCACAGGCCAATGCCGGCGCGACGATGCAGGCGATCGCGACAACGAACAACGAAGAACGACGCATTGCGCACCTCCTCGATGTGACGGCGGCCGACGATGCGCCGCCGTTTGGCCGCGATGCGGCCAGGGCGACGCGTCAGCGGTCCGGACCGGACGCCGATGCGTGCGTGGTTGTGCGGCTGTGAACGTCGGCGTAGGAAGGACGCGCGCTGCGGCGCGTCGGTTGCGCGATCGCGCCGCCCCGGCTAGGCGATGAATGCCTGCTCGACATCGTCCCTCCCTCCCGACAGTCCCATTGCCCGGTGGTGCGTGACGCGTGCGGTCGGGTTGCGATGGTGTCGCGAAGTCGGACCGCGGCCACCATTTCCGGAAATGTGGCGTGAAACCGTCGTGACGAGCGCGCGAACGCGGGTGGGTTCAGGCTGAACCGAGATGGCGCGTCAGTGGGGGCGTCGCGAAGAATTCAAGGCAGCGAGTGGCTCAGCTCCGCGGTGCCGGTGATGCGATGCAGGTGCTGCTCCAGTTCGCCGATGCGTTCAGCCAGCCGGCGCGTCTGTTCGTCGTCCAGATGCTGCATGTCGCCCAGCATCGCGGCCAGGCGCGACAGGCGCTCGCTTTCGCCGCGCACGTGCCGCCGCAGCCGCAGCGCGAACTGTTCCTCGGCATTCACGGTGCTGCGCCGATGCAGGTCGATGAGAACGTCATACAGGCGTTCTGCGATGCGGCGGTCGCTGTCGCTCCATTGCACGCTTTCCCCGCGCACGGTTTCGCGCCAGGCGGCGAAACTGCGGCGCGGCGCGATGCGCTGGCCATCGTCGGTCGGCACCGTGGCCTTGTGCGGATGCCCGGCCCAGGTGACTTCCTCGATCTGCTCCTTGCGGAAGCAGTACACGCCGTCGCCATCGCGGCCGAAGGCCATCGACAGCACGCCGGCCAGCCCGTCGGCGGGACGCGTCTGGCTGCGCCATTCCTCCCGACGATGCGTGGACGCGACGGCGCCGGCGCGCGCGGCGCCCCACGCGCACAGTTCGGAGAACGATTCGCCGCCCGGCACGGTGCCTATGCTCATCTGCCGGTTGCCCAGCACCATCATCGCGCCGTCGGCATCGAGCAGCTTCACGATGACGCGCAGGTACGTGGGCAGCACGTCCGCGAAGGGTCGCGACTGCGTCGCGTCGCGCAATACGTCGCCCAGCTGTTGGCTCTGGTCGTACAGCGCCATTGCGGTGGCCTGCTCGTGGCCGGCCACGCGCATCGAGACGTACATGCCGAACAGATCCGCGGTGGCGCGAACGCCCGGCGGCATCAGTCGCGCGGTGCGATGGTGGCAGGCGATCAGGCCCCACAGGCGGCCGCCGCTGACGATCGAAATGGACATCGACGCGCCCACGCCCATGTTGCGCAGGTATTCCAGGTGCATCGGCGACACGCTGCGCAGCGCGTGGTGCGACAGATCGAGCGCGGCGCCGCCGGCATGGCGCTGCGGCTCGATCGCCACCGGCGTGTAGCCCGCATCCGGGATCACGCGCAGGCGGTTCATGAGATACAGGTTCCGCGCCTGCACAGGGATGTCCGTCGCCGGATACCGCAGGCCTAGGTATGGCTCCATGTCCTGCGCGTGGTCTTCGGCGATCACCTCGCCCGCGTCGTCCGCGCGGAACCGGTAGACCATCACGCGGTCGTAGCCGGTCAGTTCTCGCACCAGGCTTGCGACCTGCTGGAAGAACGCCGGGCCCGGATCCTGCCCGGCGATCCGGCCGATCATCGCATTCGCCGTGATCGGACCGACGTTATCCGCGCCGGCCTGCTGCGGCTCGATCTCGATATGCACCAGCCCCTGGTGCAGGTGCGTGCTGATGTCGCACAGCGCGCCGCGCCCGCCGAGGTTCGTCGTCGCTACGCGCTGCGCGGCGAGGCCCGGCTCGATGAAGCGCAGCGCATCGGCGATGGCTTCCAGGATGCTGCCGTCGACGTGTTCGCGCAGCGAAGTGCCGAGCAGCTGCGCCGGCGTCTCGTCGAACAGCTCGGCGACGTTGGCCGACACGTGGCGCACGGTCCAGTCGGGCCAGCTGCAACTGACCAGATAGCCGTGCGGCTGGATCGCGCCCGAGAGATGGATCGGCTCGCGCGCGCAGATCTCCGCTTCGGTGGCGTTGACGACGTTCATGAAAGTTCCTTTTCGATGTGCAGGGCGTCGCGCAATGCGGTTTCCACGGCGGCGAAGGCACGGTGGCTGGCGGCGACAAGGCGATCGAGCTCGCCTGCGTCCGGCGTGGAGTCTTCGAGTTGGGCGAGCACGTCAGGCCATCCGGTCGAGGTCGCGTGCTCGTTCAGGTAGCGCGCGCCGGCACGATCGTCGTACCCGAGCGTGCGCGCCTGTTTCAGCAGCATGCGCGCACCCAGCGACGAGCCTTCGAACACGTACGCCCAGCCCAGCCGTTCATAAAGATCGCCGTGTGTCGCAGCCGCCGGCGCGGCTTCGCCGGCGATGCCGAGCGTGCGCAGATCGTCGAATAACAGCGGCAGGTAGCGCTCCCGCGCGCCGTCCGGCAATGCGCTGGACGCGACGAAACGGTGCATCGCGCGAAGGTACGCCGCGTAGTCGCGATGCCGCGAAATGCCGTGCGGAAGCAGGGCGTCCACGCGCTCGTGCGCGTTGGCGGTCGCGTGCCGGAGATGGGATCGGACGGGGCACAGTGACATCGGCGCGCTTCCTGGGCGTCTCGAGGTGGACCAGCCTACCCGAATCGGGTTGACCGCGTCGGTTCTCTTGCGCTGGAACGCGCGCGCTCAGCCGCGCATCGCCACGCTCTCACGCTGGTTGCGCGAAGCGGTGAACGCCGACGGATGCTCGCCGATGCGGAATCCCATGCCGGGAATCGTCTGCAGCAGCGGTGTGTCGTGCCCGCGATCGATCGCCTTGCGCAGGATGTAGAGATGGCTGCGCAGCGAATCCGAATCCGGCGGCTCGTCGCGCCACACCTCGCGCTGGATCTCCTCGCGGCTCACCACGCGCGGCGCCTCGCGCATCAGCAGGTGCAGGATCTGGAAGCCGATCGGCGTCAGGTGGATGGTCACGCCGCCGCGTTCGGCGGTCATCGAGTGCGGATCGAGCACCAGGTCGCCGACGCGGATCGGTTCGCTCGCGGTCTTGCGCGAACGACGCATCAGCCCGCGCAGGCGCGCTTCGAGTTCCTCGATCGAGAACGGCTTGGTGAGGTAATCGTCGGCGCCCGCTTCCAGGCCTTCCACGCGGTCCTGCACGCTGTCGCGCGCGGTCAGCATCAGGATGGGCGTCGCGCGGCGCTGCTCCTGACGGATGCGTCGGCACACTTCCACGCCGTCGATGCGTGGCAGGTTGCGATCCAGGAGGATCGCGTCATAAGGATTGTTCGCGGACAGTCGCAGCGCCTCGGCGCCATCGCGCGCGAAGTCGACTTCGTAACCACCCGCCTCGAAGTAACCGCCGAGCATTTCCGCGATGGGAAGATGATCCTCGACGATCAGGATGAGTCGGCCGTTGTGGTTCATGTGCATACCGATGTTGAAAACCGCTAGGTTTCAAGACTCGGTGAAGAACCGTGACGCGAACGTGAGAAAGCGCGATGACAAAAAATGCGCATCGCTGAACGAAACGGATGCGTGTACGTATGAACGGAGATTTTGCGCTCCCATTCACGATGCCGTCGCCGTCGCACACGGAAGATCGGTTCATCGCAACCACCAACGGAGCATCGCCATGGCCATTGCCGATCACGAACTTCGCGTCATCAACAGCCTCATCGAAACCACCATCGACAGCGTGCACGGTTACCGCGAGGCGGCCGGCGACGCGCAGAACCCGACGCTGCGCACGCTGTTCGAGCGCCGCGCGAGCGAGCGCCAGGCGTCCGTTGCGGCGCTGCAGTCGTACGTGGTCGCGCATGGCGGAAAGGCCGAGGACGACGGCACCATCCTCGCGGCGGCGCACCGCGTGTTCGTCGACCTGCGCAACGCGCTGAGCAAGGGCGACGAGGCCGTGGTGAAGGAAGTCGAGCGCGGCGAAGACCACATCAAGCACAAGTACGAGGACGCGCTGAAGGACGTCGAGCTGTCCCCGGCCGCGCGCGACGCCATCGACAAGGCCTACGCCTCGGTGAAGCAGGGGCATGACGAGATGAGCCGCCTCAAGCACGGTTTCGAGGCGCTGGGCTGATCGGCCCGTCCCGCTGCGACCTGGTTCGCGGGCACGCCGCATGAACCCGGATGTGATCGGCTGGCTCGCGTCGATCGTGCTGCTGGCTACCCTGATCCGGCAGATCGTCACCATGGCGCGCGACGAGAACGCACAGGGCGTCTCGCGCTGGCTCTTCTTGGGCCAGTGCCTAGCGTCGGTGGGGTTCGTCGCCTACAGCCTGATGGTGGGCAACACGGTGTTCGTCGCCACCAACATCGCGATCCTGGTGACCGCCATCGTCGGCCAGTGCATCGTGACGCGGCGCAAGTCGCGCCACGCGCCTACGTAGCGGCGCTCGACCGACCTGAAAAGCGGATGCCCGTTCTGAGCCAACTAAGCCCGGGTTGATCCAGTCGTATGCGCCGTTGCGAGCGGATTTGTACTGCGAGGTAGTCGAGCATGCGAAGACGCCATCGGTCTGTGGTCTCGGCAAATGTCGTGCTCAGCGATGTCGTGGCGTCTAGCTGGACCGAGATCGAGGCGCAGCATTAACGCGCCCTTGCCAAGGACGAGGTGCTCACGACTCACCTTGGCCAGAACAAGTTCAATTGCCTTTGGATCCAGGCTCGTCTCGGGCGCTGCTTTTTCATGGATGCCCAGCAACCGCGTGTACTGAAGATCGTCCGGCAAGCGATCTGATTCCATGGGCGGTTTCCGTATACATCTCTCGATTTCGGCTTCTGGACGATAGCGGACGTTCGGCCGGGACGCCCGGCAGCCGGGCTGCTAATGTCCGCTTTCGACCCGAAGCGGACGCCGCGGATGCTGCCAATGGATACAAGGATGACGGTCGCCCAGAAGTTCAGGAGTGGGTATCTGCCTTACACCGCGACCATGTTGGCGGTACTTGCTGTGCTCGCGATGCTCGCGACGGGGCCAGCAGCCATTGCGGCACTCCTGGCCGTCCTGTTGTGGGGCGCTGGATTCTGCCTATGTCAGCTCGTGATATTGGCCTTGCCCGCCCGGCAGGACGATCGGGCCCGTTTCCACACAGACTGCACCGTCCTCACGCTCGGCAGCTTTCTCGTAGCGCCGCTCTTCATGGAAGGGTTTGCGAAGCTAGCCATCTTGGGCCGGTAGGCGTGATGCCCGCTTCTGGCCGTTAGCGGCCATCAACGGGCGCCGGCATGCGGCATCCGGAGCCCCCGGGCTCCGGATGCCATCGACAGGCGACTACTTCGACTTCTTCATCGGCGAAACCGGGCCCACGGCAGTCGAACCGATGCCATCGAGCAGTGCATCCTGCTCCTTCCAGTAAGCGTCGAAGTTGACGCCGCCGGTTCGGTCGTAGAGCTGTTCGGGCGTGACCACATCGGCAACGTGGTAGGCAGCGACGTTGGCGCCTACTTTCGTTGCGAAGGCGCCATTGACTGGTTGCGAAACGATATCCAACGGCTGGCTTCGATACCCGAGGCGGCTGCCGGTCATGTCGCGGGCGAACGCACGCATCAGGCCTTCCGCACGGGGCTTCGCAACCTCGTCGCCGTAACGGGCGTAGAAGTCGCCTCCAAGCGCGAGTGCGTGCGCCTGTTCGCTGGGGGTCAACTGCGACCACATCTTCTCGCGGATGAGCAGCAACTTCCTATTGCCTCGCTCGGCCGCCAGGTCGGCCCAGACGTACGCCTGTGCGCGATCTTCGGCAACGCCGGCCCCGTGCCAGTACATCAGGCTCAGGTAGTGCTGCGAATACTTGTCCGCATACCGTGCGGCGGTCATGAAATGATCGACCGCGTCTTCGCCGTCTCCCCTCAGATAGGACTTCAGGCCGAACACGCGCTGCAGCTCGTTCGGTTTGTCCTTGGACGTGATGACGACCGCGTCGAGCTGCATGAAATTCTTGTCGCTGAGCCGAAGGTCCTGCCCTTGGCCGCTGTGTGCACCCGCCGCACCCGCCGCGAGCAGCATCGCCAGAACAAATACGTTTCCATGGACCATCACTGCCATCTCCCTGTGCACGATGAATGGTGTCGTTCGTCCCCGGGGCGTCGCGACGAAGCGCGGGCGCTCGAAGCGCGGCCCCGCCACAACCCTACCGGCCCCCCGGCCGTGTCGCAAATCCCACGCCGACCTGAAGGTGGCCCACATGCGCTCGGAGGGACGATGGTACTGTCCGCTTTCGACCCAAAGCGGACATTCGACTTCCGCCCCGAGCGATGCCAATGACCTCTGAAATCGTCCTCTGGCGAATCCGCAATCGGATCATTGAGTACCTCGACTTGGCCGCGTCGGCAGAGGACCAGATTGCATACCAAGCGGCCGTTCCAGATCTCCATGTTCCGAGTGAAGTAGCTAACCAATGGGAAGACTGGGTCCGGCCCGACTGGCGGCAGTACCTGAAGCCGCCGGTGTTCTCGCACGAGGAAGTGGAGGCAGTCGACAGTTTCAACGCGTCTTTCGCGGCTGCCATGACTGCAACCAAGGATCCGTTGCCGCCATTGGGCGTCTTGCTTGAATCCGCCGAGTGGGGTGAGCTGCGCGACGCCGCGTCCGCTGCACTCGAGGTGTTCCGGACGCGCGGGCATCGGCCAGAGGCTGACTTGGACGAAAGCATTTGAGTTCGCGAGAGTCCGCTTCTTGCCGTAAGCGGACGTTGAGGCGGGCGAGGCGGCCGGACCGGTGCTAATTTCCGGTTTCGACCCATAGCGGACATTCAGGGGGGGGCAGGGATGCTGCGTGGTGCCAGCTTGATTAGCTTGGTTGCCGGCGTAATCGTGGTCATCGCGATCGCATACGCCGTGCGCCTCAGTCTCGATCCGCGCCATTACTTCTTTTACGAGGCCGCAGATCGGACCACCTGGGTGTATCGCCCGGGGCATGTCGCGTTCGTGTGCGCGATCATGCTCGCCGAGGCGGCGCTGGTCTGGGGAGTGTTCTTGCAGCCTCGGCCGGCGCTTTGGCTCCGCTGCGCGATCGGTCTAGGCATTCTCGGTCCATGGACGCTGCTTGCAACCAGCGTCTTCATGCATGCGCCGGGTTACGTGCTGTTCCACCACCTTTGGGCCTGGTCGCTGGTTGGTCTCCTGACGCTTGCCGCTTCCGGGTCGGGGGGATGGCTCGTCTACCGGAGGCTTCGGCGAGCAATGACGGGAGCGTTCGATCAGCCACGATGAAATGTCCGCTTCTGGCCGATAGCGGACATCTCACCGCCTGTACCGCGTTCTCAACGGCTCCCTTCGGGTAGGTGATCCGCTCACTACCTAACAAATACGAGCACGGCTCTCCGGTTTGATCCACAGCGCATTGTCCGGTGCCACATCGAACGCTGGGGCTGGTCGTAAAGCTCACACCTCAGGATCTGCTCGTGCTCGACCTGCTGAACGAGTGCTACAGCGTCAAGGAACTGGAGTACGCGTTCGCCGGCGCGCGCCGGTTGCCACGGTACCTGCTAGCGGTTGGCGTGGCTTCCAAGCTCCTCAAAGGGCTGCAGCCGTACTGTCGTAAGCTGGCAGCTAACAATTCGTCCAAGCCGACGCCGCTTCGCGGCGCGGCTTAACTCAGGTGTTAGGGCGCACAGCCGGTACTAGGCAACTGGAGGAAGCATGAAACGATCGTTCGTGGTCGTTGCTGCACTAGTCGTGGTCTCTGCTTGCGCGGGCACGCGTGAGCGCGAAGATTCTCAGTCCTGGTCCTCCTGCGCTCGGACCCAAGCAGTGAACATGCTGCAGAACGGCGTACCGCAGTCCTGGCAGGTGTCACCAAGCCTCCCCGACGGATTGCCATTGCAAGTGGTTTCGCTAGGCGCCCATCCGCCGGAAGCGATCGCCGACGCGCTGTACCGCACACTACACCTGTCGCCTTCCACCAATTCGTTCTACCTGGAGCAAACCGGCGGCCTTGCGGGAATGCGCCAGATCTATGGCCCCATTTCGCTTGCCGGCCGTTGCACGGGTGCGCCCTAACAATTCGTCCAAGCCGACGCCACTTCGTGGCGCGGCTTAACTCAGGTGTTAGCTGCTGTCAGTGGTTCTGTTGTTTCACGGTGGCGCACGTTATCCCGCGTTGGGCTTCTGCCACTGTTCGCCCTCCGATTCTTCTCGGCCCGCGCCGTTGTGGCTTTCGCCGTAAGCGGTATTCCATACCGCCCATTTGTCAGTGCCGGCGCTCGGACTCGCCCTGGTGAGGCTGCCTGCCTTCGGCCAGTTTGGGCTTTCGTCGGGTCGCTCTGATCGTTCCCGGCTCCGTCCGGCGCAGCGGGCTCAAGAGCAATTCGTCGCTTGCCGCGGTTCGCGCCCGCTGCCGTTGCAGCTAACAAGTCGCTCAAGCCGACGCCGCTTCGTCCCTTCGTTGAACCGGCCGGCTGCTCTGGCATCATCGGCTCCGGAAAGCCCGCGCAGCGGCGCGGCTTAGCTCTGGTGTTAGGCAGCTGCATGCAGTCCGTCGATCACGTGCTAGCTCTTTGGGAACTCGGCGTGCTTTCGTCGGACGCAGCTGTCGCGTGGGCGGACGCACAGATAAGCGCCTCCAGTCAGCCTTCCTACGAACTAATAGAGCTGTCGCTTCACGGCCCGGCACAATGCGTCGCTCGCCCAGATCCATATTTTCACGCCCGGCCTCTAGCGGTGTCCTTCTCGCAGAAGTTCTCCGTTAAAGCCGTGGGCCTTGATCTATCCTCCGAGCAAGAGGCGCTGGCCTTCGCTAAGTGGGCAGCTTGGAACGCCATCGGCGAGGACCTGGACGACCCATTGGTGAGGTTCGGTTATCACCTCGATCACCTGCTAGATGACTGCAGCGATCCGGAAGCGGCCGTTCAATTGCTTCGCGAGGCTCTGCCTTCCATGATCCCAGGCTGTAGGGCAGCGGCTGTCGAACTATTCGGCCAGCTGCCTAACAATTCGTCCAAGCCGACGCCGCTTCGCGGCGCGGCTTAACTCAGGTGTTAGGCGGCACACGAACCTTCATTGCGTCTGGAGATGGTATGACGGCTACTGGTGCGAAGGCCAAGAAGCATGTCCAACTGCACAAGGACGGAAGTGTCTGGGCAAAGGGACAAACCCTGGAAGGTGTCCCGACCGGGTATTGGGAGTGGTTCCGTGTCGATGGGACGCTCATGCGCTCCGGTCACTTCGAGCAAGGGCGACAAGTCGGCGAGTGGACCACCTACGACAAGCTCGGCCGCGTGTACAAGGTAACGGTAAAGAAGTAGTGCGGACGAAAATGTGGGTGCCGCCTAACCATTCATTCAAGCCGACGCCACTTCGTGGCGCGGCTTAACTAAAGTGTTAGCGCCCATAGCCAACATCCGTGCACCTTGGATGCCGGCTCCACCGCCTCTGCTGCCCAGTGAAATGTCGATACTTCCCAGTCAAGCACTAGCCGCGGCGGTCATATGTTTCACCGTCGCGTTGGTTGGCTGCACATCAGGTGACACTTCACCAGGCATGCGAGCAGCACCAGAAAGAGCCAGGGCATACCCCGGCAAGACCGCAGCGCACGCATTAGAGCTGCAGGGGTTCGTCGAAGTGAAGAACATCGCCGGAGGGAGAACGTGCCCTAGTGAAACCGACATCCACGAAATGGATTTTTGGGCTTGGCGCGGTGGCGAGACATGGGAAGGAACGGTGTGCAGGATGAGTACCGGGCAATTCACCATCGAGTACCGGCGATCTACTTTGCCTCCGCCAAATGCTGGCCCAGAATAGGCATTGCGTCCGGAATGGGCGCTAACAATTCGTCCAAGCCGACGCCGCTTCGCGGCGCGGCTTAACTCAGGTGTTAGGCGGCTTCCATGCATATCAGCAGACGAACATTTGTCGGTACAGCCGTCGCTGGCTGCATAGCGCTCACTGCTCCATCAATGGCTTCAACCACTGGAGAAAAAAGCATGTATGGGCTAATCGGCAAGATGCGGGCCACACCGGGGCAACGTGACGCATTGATCGCCATTCTCGTTGAAGGTGTTTCAAGCATGCCGGGCTGCCTGAGCTATGTTGTCGCACAAGACCCCAAAGATCCTGACGCAATCTGGATCACAGAGGTTTGGGACAGCAAAGAGAGCCATAAGGCGTCACTATCGCTGTCGTCTGTCCAAGATGCCATTGCCCGTGGCAGGCCCTTGATTGCAGCATTCGACGAGCACCATGAGACTGTTCCAGTCGGCGGTCATGGTATCGGAGCCGCCGCCTAACAATTCGTTCAAGCCGACGCCGCTTCGCGGCGCGGCTTAGCTCAGGTGTTAGCGCGCTTAGGGGAGAAATTCGCTCGTGCAGAAGAGAAGCAGACTTACCGGATCAATTGCGGCACTCTCGGCGCTACTTTCTTGGTCGGCAGCATTCACGCAAGAGAAGGTGCCGCCACGACTCGAGGATGGCTCCGCTCCTCCCAGCGACGAACGTTTTATCCCAGCTGAGCCTATCGACTCTCTCAACATTCCCTACCCTGCGGAGTTCTTGCGGCTCGGCTACGCGGGTACATACGAAGCCGACCTCCTCATATCGCCATCGGGTGAAGTAACGGAAGTCAAAGTTCTGAAAACAGTTCATCCCGCTTTCAATCGGGTAATCACTAAACAAGTACGGCAGCTCCGGTTCAAGCCTGCGCTGCTCGATGGGGCGCCCACCGCAGAGTGGTTTCGATACTCGGCGCGCTATTGGCAGGAACGCGCGCGCTAACAATTCGTCCAAGCCGACGCCGCTTCGCGGCGCGGCTTAACTCAGGTGTTAGAGGGCAGATGGAAATCTTCGGCACGCGGGTCCTAGTTCCTGACCCCACGCGAGACCCTGTCTACGACTCGACCAGCGCGCGCCCGGAGGAGTACTTTCGGTCCGGCTGTGTGACTTGCAACTCCACACTTGCCATCAATCTTCCCTCCTATATCGGCAACTACCAAGACCGCGAGAGCGTGTTAGGTCCCGAACAGTCCGAGGCAATTCGCGTGCACTTTGGCTTGCGCGCAGACCGGTCGCTTATCGACGGCTGGCCAAAATTTCGTGTCGAGTCATGCGGGCGTTGTCGCTGTAACTACTTGGTTTACGTCGCTGTGCATGAGCCGGCAAATGGCTGGTTCAGAATCGTCCCCCAAGGCGTCACACAGCTGCCCTCTAACAACTCGTCCAAGCCGACGCCGCTTCGCGGCGCGGCTTAACTCAGGTGTTAGCTGCTGTTATCGGTCCTGAGGTTACGGATGGCGCTCGTGGTTCCGCGCTGGGCTTCGGCCGCTCTTCGCTCGCCAAAGTCTCTCGGCCCGCGCCGTGGCGGCAGAGTCGTCAGCGGTATTCCATACCGCCCGGCTATCAGTGCCGGCGCTCGGTGGCGGAGCGGCGAGGCTGCGCCGGCTTCGGAAATAATGCTCGCGCGGGCTTGCTCTGCTGGTCTGTCGCTTCGTCCGGCGCAGCGGGCTCAAAACCGCTTGGTCGTTGCCTTGGTTCGCGCCCGCTGCCGTTGCAGCTAACAAGTCGCTCAAGCCGACGCCGCATCGTCGCTGCGTTCAAAGGTTCGACGGCCGGTGTATCGTCGGTTCCCAACCGTCGCGCTGCGGCGCGGCTTAGCTCGGGTGTTAGGTGTGCTGCGGGAAATCAATTAGCTCCCGACGAGAAGTTGCTCTGGCGCCGCATCAGTGAGGTGCTTCACTACGTCTGGGATCCCTGTCAGGCGGCCCAAGTCCCGCAGGCTCGCGACGAGTACGAGAGCTACGTGCCTCAGGTGTACGCTGCACTTGCGGCAGGCGCTTCAGCAGGCGCGCTTGCTAAGCTGCTGGCCGAAATCGAACGCTCACCGATTGGCTCGGGTGGGTCAGCCGAGTCGAACCAAGAAGTCGGTGATCTGCTCGTGGAATGGCGTGAGCACCTACGCGGCCAGCACACCTAACAATTCGTCCAAGCCGACGCCGCTTCGCGGCGCGGCTTAACTCAGGTGTTAGCCATCACTGCAGGAGACTCGCGCGTGGACAACATGGAGTTCTTCGATCGTTTCACTCTCGCGCTGTTTGAACGCCTGTACTCGAGCTTCCCCACGCCAGTCGAAGTCGATGCAGTGTCTATCGGGGCAAGCCTGCTTCCGGAGGATGTCGATCAGGCCGTTGGGTTCGACTTGTTGCAGGCTGCTGAGCATGCCGTGACGTTTCTCGCCGAGGAGGGGTTTGTCACCCATCAGGGCAGATACCTTGAAAGGGCCGTGTTCCTTGAGGTGCGGCTTACGTCTAAGGGTCTAGCAGTTCTTGGCAGCACGCCGGGCTCGCTGGAGAATCGCGAGCCACTCATTGCGCGGATTCGCCGAGCGCTCGCCGGCGGTGTGCGAGAAGCGGGCACTGAAACGGTCAAACTGCTTGCTCAGCAGGCGTTCTCAGCTGCTACCGCGCTAGCGCCCGCCGTAGTCGCACAGCTCACTCGGTGATGGCTAACAATTCGTCCAAGCCGACGCCGCTTCGCGGCGCGGCTTAACTCAGGTGTTAGGCGGCATGGACAGTGAGCAGAAGCCGAAGAGGTGGCAGGCGTGGGCTAAAGCATTGCGGTCACTGCGGTGATAGCGGCAGGCGCATCCTACTTCGCGCATGTGCCATTTGTCGTCACACTCATCGCTGTTTCAGGCCTGCCCCTTATCGGTTTTCTCGTCACCATCGACGATGATCTGCCAGGAGGGTTTGCCAATCCGGACGGAACCGAGCCTTTCCCGTGGCGTGAACTCGCTCTGTCCGCCACGATACCGGCAGGTCTGATCGTCTTGGCAGCCCTTTGTCCATGGGTAAGGCACGCGGGCGGCGCGTAGGGGTAGCCGCCTAACAATTCGTCCAAGCCGACGCCGCTTCGCGGCGCGGCTTAACTCAGGTGTTAGGCCTTTGCCATGGCAACTTCAGCGTGGGTGTGTTTCAACTGCAGGAGCGCCGTCCGGCGCAGCTCCGCCTTCCGCGGGGAGGTTCCGTGCCCTATCTGCAGCAAGGAGTGCACTTTTCTGGGCTACAGGATTCTAGTCCCTCCTAAGCAGAAGGTCCGAGAGTGGGCTGCGCTCCGTGAGCAGCTGTTTCGGGAGCGTACCGCCCGTGATGTTCGGGAGCACGAGATGGCTGTCCGGCAGCGCCATGATCTTGAGCAGGAAATCGTGCGCCTTGAGTCAATGCCGGCCAATCGGGGCCGCGCTCGCGCTGTGCAGTTGCTGCGCCGGCAGTTGGCGGGGTCGAATGCCTAACAATTCGTCCAAGCCGACGCCGCTTCGCGGCGCGGCTTAACTCAGGTGTTAGCGCTCACACGAGGGCAGTATTTCCGGCGGCTCCATGGGCGTTCTTGTGCATCCGGGTTCACGGCAGCATTCGGCGGCAGCAATCGTGGCCGCGGCGCAAGTATCGCGCTCGCGCCGTCTTCTCCTGGCCGCGGAAAGCGTGGCGTTGCGCCTTTCGTTTCCCGTTGCGTGCCAGCTCTCGCGCTCGCGTGGCAGACTCGCCGCAAGCCAAGAGATCCGGCCGGCCGCTCTTTCAGCGTGTGATCTCTAACAATTCGTCCAAGCCGACGCCGCTTCGCGGCGCGGCTTAACTCAGGTGTTAGGCGGCTGGAACATGATTGATCGCAACTCGAACCCGATGGGCTGGTCGCTACTTCTGAGCGATCTTGAAGATGCGCACGAACATCTTGGCCAGCTCATCCGGGAGATTCAGGCAGGCCCCGAGTATGGCGAGCCGGAGCTTCGCGTCGATCTGGGCCACGTGTACGCTCATCTCAATCGGGCGTGGCGCCGTCGGAACGTACCGGAAGACTTCACTGAAGCTGAGTGGGGTCCCGCAGGTCAGTTCCCGGAAGATCTTGAGCCAGCCGCCTAACAATTCGTCCAAGCCGACGCCGCTTCGCGGCGCGGCTTAACTCAGGTGTTAGGCCGCTAGGGAAGGACGCGGGAATGGCTGAGAAAATCCGCAAACCAGCTACTACGGTGCAGTCCTTTATTGACGCGCTCGATCATCCGCTCAAGCATGAGATCGTTGCACTCAGGCAGCTCCTGCTCGGGGTGGATCCGAAGATCTCCGAAGAGATCAAATGGAACGCACCTAGCTTTCGTACATCTGAGCACTTCGCCACGATGCATTTGCGGGCGAAGGATTCTTTGCAGCTCATTCTTCATCTCGGAGCAAAGTCCAAGCGGGCGGTTCCGCCTGGTGCCATTGCTGACCCGGACGGGCTGCTTAAGTGGCTCGGGACAGACCGCGCATCTATCAGCTTCAAGGGGCCGGAAGACCTGGCGCAGAAGAACCACGCGCTGGTTGCAATCGTCCGGCAGTGGATCAAGCATGTTTAGGGGTATCGTGGGTCGCGACCTAACAATGCGTTCAAGCCGAAGCCGCTTCGTTCCGCAAAGCACATGGCAGATACAGCTTGCCATGTGCTTCGCTCCACTACGCGTCTCGGCTTAACTTAGGCGTTAGACCCCTGATGACGATTGTTGTCGATTTTCCATTAGCTCATTCGTCGGACAGGTAGATGCAGGCCAGGTAGCTATCCCGGTTATCCCCTGCTTCTCCGGAACAGAAGGGCGAATTCATGACTACTGCTACAAAAGTTAAGGGACCGGCTTCGTACTTCCCATCTATCGAGAAGGCATACGTCAAGCCCGTCGATCATTGGTTCAAAGTTCTCGATTCTGTTCGAGACAAGAAGCATATGGAGCAGGTCGCTTTCCTCAAGACTGAGTACAAGATCGGGCACGGCCACGCTAATGCTCTTGTCGCTTACCACAAGGCCCGGCATGGGGCCTAACAGTTCATTCAAGCCGACGCCGCTTCGCGGCGCGGCTTAATTCAGGCGTTAGGCCTCAAGGGAGAGTCTGCGGGTGCTTAAAGAGATCGACGGCGTGCCTGTCCTAGCCAAGCACCGTGCCACGTGTCACTGCGGCTCTGTGGAGCTTGAGCTTGACCTGCCACAGGGCATCGTTAATCCCAGGCGCTGCGACTGTTCCATCTGCCGTCGCAAGGGTGCAGTGGTGGCGTCGGTTCCCTTGGGTGGGATTCGCATCGTGAAAGGCTCGGAGCATCTCAAGCTCTACGAGTTCAACACCCATACCGCCAAGCACTACTTCTGTGGCAACTGCGGCATTTACACGCACCACCAGCGTCGGTCCAACCCTCACCAGTACGGCTTCAACGTCGGCTGCCTAGAGGGCATAAATCCTTTTGCCATTCCGGATGTGCCAGTTAACGACGGGATCAAACATCCGGCGGACCGGGTTGAGGCCTAACAATGCGTTCAAGCCGAAGCCGCTTCGTTACGCAAACCACATGGCAGGAAAAGCTTGCCATGTGGTTTGCTCCACTACGCGTCTCGGCTTAACTTAGGTGTTAGGCCGCATGACAGACATCGCTGACAACTTCCTTCTGGATCTAGGCTTTCTATTGCGAGAGAAGGCCTTTGCCGCAAAAGAGCAGTTCCATGCCGCACAAACGGCAGAGCAACGGGAGTTTCATGGGGGAAGGCGTAAGCTCCCCCGTCAAGCAGACACTTCAAAAGTAGAACTTTCGGCGTGTCGAACGCGGTACTCGGCAGGCGTCAAGCCGCCGAGCGCGTCGTGGGGTCGAGTCTCGTTGTAGTCGATCATCCACCAGTGCACGGCCTCGCGGACGTCTTCAAGGCGTGCAAACAGGTGTTGATCCAGTACCTCTTCGCGGAACGTACGGTTGAAGCGTTCGATGAAAGCGTTCTGGTTCGGCTTGCCGGGTTGGATGTACTGGATCGCGACGATGTTGGCCTTGCACCAGGCGGTAAAGGCCTCGCCCAGGAACTCCGGGCCGTTGTCCGAGCGCAGCACCTGCGGCAAGCCGTGATCGCGTTTGAGTTGCTCGAACACACGCACGAGCCGGTTGGAGTTGATCGACGTGTCGACCTCGATATGCAGTACCTCGCGGTTGAAGGCGTCGACCACGTTGAAGGTTCGGAAGCGTCGACCACAGGCCAGCGCATCACTCATGAAGTCGACCGACCAGACGGTGT
This sequence comes from Lysobacter auxotrophicus, assembly GCF_027924565.1. Taxonomy (NCBI): domain Bacteria; kingdom Pseudomonadati; phylum Pseudomonadota; class Gammaproteobacteria; order Lysobacterales; family Lysobacteraceae; genus Lysobacter; species Lysobacter auxotrophicus. The sequence goes on along the minus strand of NZ_AP027041.1, from coordinate 3,730,166 downwards.
CCGGCAGCCTGGGCACGTACAGCGCCACGCGTTCGCGCTTTGGGAGGCGCCGCTTCGCAGCCCGCCGCAGGTTCAATCGCATCGCCTTGTAGACCCGGTAGATCCGCTTGGGATTCCAGTCCGGCCGCTGTCGGCGCAGCTGATCGCTGCACTTCCAGAAGCCGCGGCTGGGCCGCTCCTCCACCAGCTTTGCCAGCGCTGCGATCAACTCCGCATCGCGCACCGTCCAGTCCAGCGGCGGCGCGTACCACGCTGCCCGCGACAGCCCCAGGTAGCCACAGGACCGGCTCAGCGGCCGCGCGTGCACTTCGGTCAGAAAGCGCACCGCCTCACGCTTCTGGGCCGGCCCTACAGTTTTTTTGCGATCAGGTCCTTCAGTGCCGCGTTGTCCAGCGCCATCTCCGCGTACATGCGTTTGAGCTTGGCGTTCTCGGCTTCGAGCTCCTTGACCCGTCGCAGTTCGGACGCTTCCAGACCGCCGTACTTGCTCTTCCACTGGTAGTAGGTCGCGGTGCTGATGCCGGCCTGTCGACACAGGTCTTTTACCGGCACGCCAGCGTCCGCCTGCTTGAGGATCGAGACGATCTGGCCTTCGGTGAACTTCGAAGTGCGCATGCAACCTCCTGGCTGGGAAAACGATGCCAGAAAGTTCTAGTTATGAGATGTCTGCCTGCCGGGGGAGCTTACGGCCTTGGCTCGGGTGAAGGGTCAACCTGAGTCTGTTACCGCGCCGAAGAGCCCTCGTAACCCGTTACGCCCGCCAAGGAGTGTCGGTAAGCGACGTCCGCTTCTGGCCGATAGCGGACATTGGTCCTCCGAGTGGAGAAATCTGATGCGCGACATCGATCAGATCGAACGCACGCTCGTCGAGTTGTATCCGGCGCTCAAGGTCTCCCAGCTGAAGGTGGTTCATCCTGGCGCCGATGACGATGGTGTGTGGTTTTTTACGCATCCGGCCTCCCGCTCGGAGGTGCAGCTGGAAGCAACCACGGGAAACTGCCCGTTCGTCTTGGAAAGCGACAGCGACAACCAACGACTGGTGCTCACGACCGTCGAGGCGGTCGTTGAAGGCGTAGCCGCGAAGCTAGGACTTGCACTCGCGCGGCAGGCTTCCGATCCTGGCCGATAGCGGGCATCCGGCCCATCGAAGCGGGCTCGGCGGCATTTTGTTGATGGATCCGCGTTCAGCGATACAACATTGCGCCTGGATCAATCGTTGCGCGATCTGATGCGTTGGCGGCACGTGTTTCAGAAAGCGAACTCAAACCCGGCGAGCGGGCCGCTCAACGTGATATCGGTGTTGTTGCCGCCGGTCTCGACCTCTATCGCCAGGTATCGGTAGCCGACGATCCAGGCGCCATGCTTCACGCGATATCGGACTACCGCGCTGGCGCTGTGCGTCCCTTCGGTTTCTCCGAACGAACCGTCGCCGCGCAACGTGAGCTGCCAGCGATCGGACAACGCCCACGTGTAACGCGCTCCGAGCATGAAGTCGCTGTAGGACTTGTCGATGCCGCGCTCCGACGGGGAGAAGACCGGATTGACGGGGTCGAACCTGACCTTGAGGTCCACGTCGACGTAACGCAGGCCGCCGAACACATCCAGCCCGCGGAAACGCTCCTGGCCCGGACTCCAGAAGGCGGCCAGCTCGAACAGCTGCGAATCGAGATCGGACTGGGTCCTGATCCGCGGAAACTCCCTGTCGTCCGCCAGGCCAAGAAAGATGTAATCGGCGAACACACCGAAGCGATCGCCTCGTCCCTCGGCATGTATCAGGAACGCACCATCGATCTTGTCGATGATGTCGGAGAATGCCGAATCGGTTTCTGCGGGTGGCTGGCCGGTGCGCAGATCCGTCGCGATGCTCGGAGCCCAGAGGTAGGGCGCGATCGCCCACTCCCACGCTTCGCTTTCCTGCGCGTGGGATGCAAGCGGTGCACCCATCATGCACAGGGCCATGGCAGCAGTCGCGAACGATCGCAGATGGATGCTCATCGTCGGGCCTCCCATTCGCGGACCCATGGTCCGACGTTGTCGATCATGGACACGGGAGCAAACCGTCGCTCCGATTTCGCGTGGTGCAGGACGGCCCATGCCCGGGCCGTCCGGGTGTTCCTCACGCCGAGGCAATGGAAGCTACGACGTCGGATTCGATGTCTTGACCACCGGCGGTGGCTGCCATGTGCCCTTGCCCGGCGGCAGGATCGATGGTGGCGTGTCCTTCGGCCAGTACGTGCGCAACATCAGGATGAACTTGCCCTGCGGCGCCGGCAGCCAGTTGCTTTCCTTGTCCTTGCCCGGCGACTTGTTCTGGAAGTACAAGGTCAGCGAGCCATCGTCGTTGAACTTCGGCTTGTTGCGCATGCTGATGGTGAACCGGTCCAGCGGGTTCGGATTGAACCACCAGCCTCCATCGTCGATGTACATCGTGATCGACCAGAAGCCGTTGACCGGAGGTGTCTGGTCTTTCGGGAACGTCAGCGTGTACGAATTCGCGCCGTTGAGCGTTTCGCCATTGCCATCGGTCAACGCGTAGGGATAGATCGCGTCCTCCGGGAGGTTGGCGGGCCATCCAAACGCGGCAATCAGGGCACGCTGGAGATAATCGGTTCCGTACGTCCCGGCCGCTGCAGGAATGAACCAACCGTTTTGCTTGGTTCCCGACGTCTCCCGCCGTGCAAAGATCTTCTGCTGCGCCGTCCTGGTGACATCCTTCAGCGCAGCCTGCGCCGAGGGCGACAGTTTGCCCATGTCGAACGGCTTGCCGGGCTCCAGCCCGATCTTCGCCATGCGGGCAACGATCGCGGCGTCCTCCGGTGCCGGTGGTGCGGTAGTGCCCATCAGACGCGCCATCATCCCGAAGTACGCGGACAGGTCCATCTCGTCGATGATCTTCTGCGGCTTGTCCGTCATCGAAAAGCCGGGGTTCGGATCAACCGGCGGTGCGGTGTAGGTATACGGCTTGCCGAACGCCGATAGCGGCACGAGCTTGTACTGGGCCTGCAACGCGTTGACGGCCTTGTAGTCCGCTTCGGTGCCGTCGGCATACGTTCGCCCGAGGATGACGAGGTGTTGCGTGGGCGACTTCACGTGTTCCATGCCGGCAGGAACCTGCCCGTTCCAGCCGGGCCCGCTGATCAGGATGTCGGCGGCCTTGCCACCCATCGTGCGGCTGCCAGGCGACGCGACGACGGGCATCCACAGGCTGTAGTGCGGAAACAGGAAGAAGCGTTTGCCCATGTCGGGATGACTGAAGACCATCGGCTCCTTGCGCAGGTCGACCCACGCGACGGAGTAAAGCGTGTCCGCGTTGGGTGCCGATACGCCCCGATAGTCGCCGGGTGGATAACGCGGAACATTCGCGAACTGGTTCGGCGGCGCGTGCAGGGCGTCGGCCTTGGCGACATTCGACATCTGCACCCGTGTGACTTCGGTGGTGATCAGCGAATAGCCGTAGATGTATGCGTCGGTCGCGATATCGACCACCTCCTTGTCGCTCAGTCCTCCCGCACCTTGGACGGGCGCGTCCTGCTTCTGCACCGTTTCGGTTTGTTCGGTTTGTTCGGTTTGCCGCCCACCGTCGCGGGAGCATGAAAGCGTCAAGAACGTCAGCGACATGCACAACGACATTGCGGCCAGCCTGGCCAGTCTCGTATTCACGGACCTTCTCCTTCAGCAGAGGAAACCGGGGGAATACACAGGGACCGCCTGAGCGGCGGTCGGCATAGGAGGCTCCCGCAAGTGTTAGCGCAGGGTGATGTCAATGGTCTCGCGCTGGAATCGAACAGGACGGACTATTGGGTGGGCTCGACCTTTGGTCGATTGACGGAGAAACCGTGCCTCGGACGCTGCCTGCCGCAAAAGACCTGGTCCCGTTCGGCACGTTGTGGACCTAGCTTCGCAGCTTGCAATACGTCGTACGTCAGGCGAATGACCGCTCATGGCCGAAAGCGGACGTCGGTGCATTGACTCGGGCGGATGTTCCTTACGTATCGCCGGTACGGGAGTCGCCTCAGCAGCGCGTCCCCCGGAAGCGACGGCCTGCGCGGTCAAGCCCTGCGAAGTCAGTTCAGCAACCACTAACGCCGGTTTCGACGGCGCTCGATGCCTCTGGGGATAGGAGTTGCACAAAGGTGATGCTCCGGGCTCCAGATTTATTGCTCTCGACCTGCTCTGGTAACCCGGAAACGGACGAATATGACGACGGCAACAATCAGGGAAGCTCGACGCACAAATAGCGCTGAATGGTGTCTCCCACCATGCCAGCGATGGTGTCTCTGGGAAGGTCCTCATTACTCAACCCGATGACGTAGCGCGCGTACGCGAGACCGAGGATCTGTGTCGCGATCAGGCACGCGCGTTCATGGGCTCGATGTTGTCCCGCGACGCGCTCCACCATGACTTGGACCTGGTCAGTCAGGATCGCGCGAACGCGAGATGCCGCCACCTCGTGGGTGGCCGCAGCGCGAATCAGCGTCCGCAACAGGTCGTCCTGCTCGCTTCCTTCCCATTTGTGGAAGAAGTGCGCGATCAATGCTCTGCCCATGGAAGCCTTTTCAACCTTTGACAGGTCAGGCAGGGCCAAGTCGATCGCGACGGCTTCAGCAAAAAGCTGTTCCTTGCCTCCGAAGTATCGATTGATCAATGCCGGGTTGGCATTCGCGTCGTCTGCAATCTCACGGACCGTGGTTCGTTCGAATCCCCGGTCGGAGAACGCCTTTCGCGCCGCCAACAGAAGTCGCTGCCGCGTGGCCTGCGCATCTCTCACCAGTTGATGGCTCCGTGTAAACAAGCGTTGACAACAATCGCACGATCCGGTAGTAAACGCATGTTTACATCATCTGGAACGTTGCCCGATGTCCCATCTCGACACTCAGGTCCTGATCGTCGGTGCTGGTCCGGCGGGCATGTCGACCGCTATAGGCCTCGCCCAGCAAGAAGTCGATTTCACGATCATCGACGCACTCCCCGAGGCGCAGAACACGTCCCGGGCAGCCGTAATTCACGCGGCCACGCTCGAGAGCGTGCGGGAACTGCAGATTGCGGATGCGCTTATATCGCGCGGCCTCAAGGTTCCTTTCTTCCGGGTGCGCGACCGGGACCAGGACCTACTGCGGGTTGAGTTCTCGGGCCTCCCCGCGGCCTCGCCCTATGCCCTCATGATCCCGCAAGACGAGACCGAGCAGATCCTGACAGACCGCCTAGCGGCCGCGGGACGTCGCGTGGACCGCCTGGTTCGTCTGACGGAGCTGACGCGGGGACGCGACCATGTCGTCGCAGCGTGCGAGGGCCCAAAGGGCGAGTGCGTGATCCGCGCGCAGTACATCGTTGGCGCTGACGGGATGGGTAGCACCGTGCGCGAGCAGTCGGGAATTGCCTTCCCGGGTAAGACGTATGGCTCGTTTTTGCTTGCGGACGTCAGGATGGAGTGGCCGCTGAGTCGCGATGAGGTGTCCTTGTTCTTCTCGGGCGAGGGAACACTCGTCGTCGCCCCGATGTCACAGGATCGCTACCGTGTCGTCGCGCAGCTCGAAGGTGCCACTTCGATCCCCACGACCGATGACGTGCAGGCGCTGATCGACGAGCGTGGGCCATGTCGGGGCGTACGCATTCACGAGCTGCTCTGGGGCTCGCGGTTCCAAGTCCATCACCGCCTCGCCGCGACATTTCGTGATGGCCCGGTTCTACTTGTCGGTGACGCGGCCCACGTACATAGCCCTGCAGGAGGCCAAGGCATGAACCTAGGCATCAGGGATGCAGTCGCGCTGAGTACCGCGCTGGGCGAATCGATACGAGTCGGATCTGACGAACCTCTGGATTCCTACAACGAGACACGCCGCACGGCTGCGACGAAAGTGCTAGCGATGACGGATCGACTCACCCGCTTAGCGACGATTCGCAGCCCGGCTGCTCGCTGGATTCGCAATCACTTGATCGACGCCGCCGGGCGGTCGGCGAGGGTGCGTGCTTATGCGGCGCAGACGCTAGCTGGGTTTGCCTGACCGATGGCAGGGGTCCACCACCGCAACGCGAAGACCACGCAACCGTCTTCTCTGGCATGTACCTACCGTTGGCCGCGGGGCTCTCGCACCGCCGTCCATGCGCTTGAGGCTGAAGGGGTACGTTCCGGATCGAGCATGTAACTGTCGTACCAGATTGGTGGGCAGAGGTCGGCCTCGCGTAGCCACTCTTTCACGTGAAGGTGGTCCAGCACATGGCCGGACCACGGCTCCGTACCAGGCCAACGCGCCCAGTCCAACTGGTGGCGTGTGAGCCTGATTACCGTCGGTGTCAGTGCGAAGTCGGCAAGCGAGCATTCGCCAAACAGAAAGGGGCCCCCAGAGCGAGCCAGGCAGGCAGCCAGATAGGTCCCGAGGCGATCGCATTCCGCGATCTCTTCCGGACACAGATCACGCTTGTCCGGGTAGAACGCGCTTTCGAAGCAGACTCGCCGTGCGATTCCAGATAGACCCCCGTGCTGCCACGCGATGATGGACCGGGCTTCTGCACGGTGAAGAGGGTCGACCGGGAGCAAGCGCCCACCAGCCACATCATTGGCGTACTCCATGATCGCGAGGCTGTCGAAGATCACGTGTTCATCGACGACTAGCACCGGTACCGTAGCCGACGGCGCGAACGCACCTACGGCAGCGAGATTCGCAAACCGTTGCGGGCGTCGGATATCAACCACGACCTCATCGAAATCTACGCCCGCGGCCTTGAGAGCGAGCCAGGCGCGCATCGCCCAGCTCGAGGCGTTTCGGGTTCCGGAATACAGCCGGTGACGGGTCATCGATAGGCCAGATAGGCAGCGCGCTATGGATTTAATAGCATAGCCGCGCGCCCCGCAAGTCGGGGGAAGCGCAAAGTTCGGGAGTAGGCCGCATGTCGAGAACGCAGATTCCCAAGCCAGGTCAGGCCGTGCGTGGTTCCAAATCCGGAGCCCCGATCATGGCGCTGTTCGATCTCCTTGGCCGCCGTTGGGCTATGGGCGTGCTCTGGACCCTGGCGGAGTCGGGCGCGCTCACGTTCCGGGCGCTGCAGGAGCGCTGCGAGTCCATCTCGCCGGCTGTGCTGAACCAGCGTCTGAAGGAACTACAGATGGCGCGGCTAGTCGCGCGCGACGTCGACGGCTACGTCGTCACCGATATGGGGCAGTCGGTCTATGAGCGTTTGGCCCCTCTTGGCCAAACGGCGCGCGAGTGGGCTGAGCTGCTCGATGCGAACTGAGGTCCCTTCAAGTGCAGGTCCCCGGCCGCCCCTCACAAAGCGCACGTTGTCGCGGGGGGAAACCAAGTGTCCAACTGCCATCCTCCCTTGTGGCATCCGCAGCCTCGTCCGCTTTCGACCCTAACCGGACATTACGGCGAAGCGAGCCTCGCCGCGTAAGTGCGGCCTTCGGGCAAAACGAGCGTTAGAACCAGAACAGCGCTCGCAAGCCCTGCCATCTGGGCAGCAACAAAGCCGACGACATCAACGAGCCTGATGCCGGCGAAGCTCGAAGTGAGTGCGCGAGCCAGAGTCACGGCGGGATTGGCGAGGGACGTACTGCCAGTGAACCAGTACGCGGCGAAGATGTAACTGGCTACGAGAGCCGGCACAGCTTGCGGGCGATTGCGCACGCCCATCACGATGGTCAGCAGGAGCCCGGACGTCGCTACGGCTTCGCTGAGCCATTGCGGCCAACCGCTTCGCACATGGGTGCCTGCCTGCACCAGTGCCAGGCCGAACATGGCATGTGCGAGCACCACGCCTAGGGCAGCCCCGACGACCTGAATCGCGATATAGGCCACAGTGTCTCTTCGACCCAGCTCCCCGCGGAGGTGCATCGCGAATGAGACCGCCGGATTGAAGTGTGCGCCGGAAATCGGACCGAAGATCACGATCAGCACATACAAAATGCCCGCCGTCGCAGCCGCGTTTGCCAGTAACGCGATGCCGTTGTTCCCCTGCGAAAGCAGCACGCCCATGATCCCCGAGCCAACGACCGCGGCGAGCAGGAACATGGTTCCGATGAACTCGGCCGCCAGCCTGCGTGAAAGCGGCATCACAACGACGCCAGCAGCGCTTTGACGCGCGCGGAGATATCGTCGCGAACCTCGCGGTAGCCCTCGTCGTCCATGTGCTTTGGGTCGGGAAGTCCCCAGTCTTCGCGCCGTGTCGCAGGAATCCACGGGCAGTTGTCGCCACACCCCATGGTGATGACGGCATCGAATTCGCCGTCGATATCATCCAACGACTTGGACTCGTGCTTGCTGAGGTCATAGTCCAGTTCGGACATGAAGCGCACGGCTTTCGGATTGATCTGTCCGGACGGATTCGACCCGGCACTCAATGCCTCGACCCCGCCACCGCCATGAATGTGCGCGAACGCTTCGGCCATCTGGCTGCGATTGGAGTTTTCCACGCACACGAACAGGATTCGTTTCATCGGTCGTCGTCCAGCTGCTTGCTCATGCAAGATGCGGTCGCTGGGCACAGCGAACGGAACTCCGCGCTGTCATGCACGGAAGCCGGTGCATCAGCGCGTTCGATCGCGCGATAGCCGCGTGCCGCGAAGAAGGGCGCAGCGGTCTGCGTGAGCAGTACCAGCTGATCGAGCCCTCCTTCGCGTGCGAGCGATTCCAGCGCATCGACCAGCCTCCCGCCGACGCCGCTGCCGCGAAAATCCTGGCGAACGGCGAGGGATCGCAGCAGGCCCGCACTTCCGAACTGTTGCAATCCGACGACACCAACCAATTCATCGTTCTCGATTGCGACAATGAACCGCACATCGGCAGTATCGAGGTCTTCGACAGGTAGCGCGGCGCGGTCGAGCAGCGACCGGGCTCCCTCGCGCTCATGGGGAAGCTGCAACCGTAAGTTCATGGGGACCTCAGCAGCAGCCGGACGTCGGGGTGGAGCATCCGCCCGTGCGCGCCGAAGCCGCGTGCGCGGGGTGCATCGGTGCACTGCATGCAGCGCCATCGGCGGTGCACGCATCGTCGCCGGCGTAGTAGGTCACCGCCTCCCCAAAGGTATGAAACGTTTCCCAGCGCGTGCCCTGTGGATCTTCCGTCCACATCTTGTCCGAGCGCGCATAGCAGCAGGTCGCGTCGGGTTCGGGAACGACGGTGCTGCCGGCAGCGTCCAGACGCTGGCCAAGCGAGACGAGTTCGTCGCCGTTGTCGACCTGTATGCCCAGGTGGTCGATGCCCGGCGTGCGGCCCGTGGTGGAGATGGCAAAGTTCACGCGCGGGTCTTCCAGCATCCACTTCGCGTAGTCGCCTTTCACCACGGCTGGTGCGGTGGCAAACAACTGCGAGTAGAAGCGGATGCTGGCGTCGAGGTTCGAAACGTTGAGGTGTACATGGAAGCGGTTCACTTCGAGGCTCCTTTCTTCTGCGGCTTGCAGCCGCTGGCGGGCTCGCAGACGGCCCGGCCGCTGCAGCAGTTTTCAGTGAGGAAGGTGATGAGGTCGTTCATCTGCAGGTAGTTGGCGCGCACGCGGATGACGCGTCCTTCGCGCTGGTCATGGACCAACGCGGCATTGCGCAGGATGTTGAGTTGCGCGCTCAGCGTGGCGGGCGGTAGGCCCAAGCGGTCGCGAAGGTCACCAACCGACAATCCGTCCGGACCTGCTCCAGACGCAGCAGCATCTGGAACCCGCGTGCAGACGTCGTGCGAATTCGGTTGCAGCAAAAGCGCGCGAGCACGCTAAGGCCAGATGGGGCCATGTGCAGCGTGGCGCCCCCACGATGAGCTACACGCCCGGGGTGCGCTGTTCCGACCGGCACCCAGAACAGCCGCTGCGGCTGCGCGGCTTCAAGCAGAAGATCGAAGACACAACTTAGCTGGCCTCCAGGACGCATCCATCGGGTGACTTCGCTACGGCCTAGGAACAGAATTCCAGTTGGCTTGCGCTGAAACGCGTCCGGCATGCGAGCTGCGTCAAGAAACTGGCGCCACTCGCTCTCTGGCAAGGAGCCTGCCGCCAAGTCACCGAAGGTGCCCTGGCTGCTGCCCTCGTTGTATACCCAAGTACGCAGGCTGGTGAGATTGTCCATTGCAGTGGACAGCGCTCCATGGCAATGCCTGGACTGATTAGAGAGACTAGCGTCACTGTTCAGGGGGACAGATGACTACATCGAAACGCTCCGTATATGCGTCGGTCGCCGATGCATTCGTCAATGCAGTACGACGAGTGTCCAACGCGCGCCCCACCATCCATCGTTCCGGGGCACGCTCGAAGGTGAGCCAGGAACAACTGGCCGAGCATGCCGGCCTGTCGCGGTCCTCAATTGCCAAGCTGCTCGCCCTTGGGGACGAAGCCAATCCGACGTTGAAGACAATCTGCCAACTCGCCGATGGCCTTGGCGTGCCGCCCGCGCTATTGCTGATGCGTGATCGCGACTGGCAAGTGCTTGCAACGGCAATCTTCGAACACGAGCGCTTGGTCGGCTACGAGACGTTTCGGGAACTCGCAGAACGAATCCGTAAGCGTACGGACCACAGCCCGGGGGCCAGTGTCGAGCATGGTCGCGAATTGGCATTGCGCACCGACTATCTGCAGAAGCTACCCGATGGCACGGACGATCTGACAACAAGCAACTTCGAGGCGCAGGCGTACCGAATCGGCGCCACCTGCGCCACACCGCCTCTTCAGCACCTTCACGCCCAACGAACCGAGTACGTCCCGCTTCTCCTTACCCTTTGCGCCGCTATGGGCGCCAACTACCGAGACTGACCCATGAACGCCATCATTGCCCAAGACAACGACGCTGGCCTCGCACTCGATGCCCATGCGCTGCGCGCGACGCCCGACCTCAACGTTCTGATGGATTCTGCGGATCCGTCTGATCTAGACATTATGGTCGACTACATCACCGATCGTGGCCAAGGCCGCCTGACCTTGGACAGCACCGTCTGTTCGATCCTGGTCAAGGCGAAGGAAGGTCAACACTACGGCCCGACAGAGCGGGCGCTGATCGCACACGAAGTGCTTGAGTTCGGCGGTAACACCCTTGGCAACGCCTATCGTAAGGCTCGCGCGGCAATTCCGGCAGGCGGCCTCCTGGACAGCATCCTGCCGAACGCGGCAGCAACTGTGGAATACGACGAGATCGTGCGCGATGTCGCGAGCCACCTCGACGTGAAGCTGCCCGGCTACACCGCTGTGGCGGACGTCGAAGAGGCGATCCTGCGCCGCATCTTGGGACGGGCGGTCGAGAAGATGACGGATGATGAGCGTGCAGAAGTTGAGAAGGTACTCGGCTTCGGCAGCAAGCCCATGGGCCCGGCAGCCCTGGCAGCGGTGATCCAAGGCGCTCGTCTGGGTGGTTTCGCGACGTACAAGCTCGCGACGATGGTGGCGCACGCAGTTTCCAAGGCTCTGCTGGGCCGGGGCCTTACGTTCGCGACCACCGGCGCTCTCATGAAGGGCCTGAGCGTAGCCCTGGGCCCGATTGGCTGGGCTGTGACTGCCCTGTGGACGCTTGCCGACCTATCCAGTCCAGCGTACCGCGTGACGGTGCCGGCAGTAGTGCAGATCGCTTACATGCGCAGCAAGCTTATTGCCCAGCATACCTACCGATCCTGCAAGAGCTGTGACGCCGCCATCGAGAGGACGGACAAGTTCTGCTCCGAGTGCGGCACGGCTCAGGAGGCCTGATGATGTTTGTTCCAGACCCGTCCGATTACCTCAAGTCATTCGCGGTGTCATTCGTGGCGGGTGTGGTAGCCACCATCGCGGTCTCTGCTTTTGGCCACTTCATGCTCGGCAGAGGTGAAGCAAAGGCACGCAGAACTTCCCACTGATTCGCGTGGGTTCATGCAACCAACGTTGCCCCGGCTGAAGGCCGGGGCATCGCAACAGCTAGGAGGTGCGGCATGTCGAGTGATGGGACTACGTAGCCAAGAAGCGCGCCGATCGCATCTAAGTGTCACGGCCGTTAAATTTCGGCATGGATACAATCGCTGGTACTTGAGGAGATTGCATGACGTGGGTAGTCGCCTGCAGAGAAATGTTCTGCGCAACGGCAATGTCGGACATCCAAGTCACGCTCGAGTATCCCGACGGACGCAAGATCTACGTGGATGCACTGCGCAAAGTGCATGCCCTACACCCACGGATCGCGATCCCCTGCTCAGGATCAGTCAGGCTTGCGCTGGGCGTCATTAGCGCACTTCGCAGTGAGCTTATTGCACGGCTCGATGAGCGCCTCTTCGAGGAGCCCTAGTGCGTTGCAGACCAGCTGCGCCGAAGCATCCGCTATTTCTATAACTCTTTCCGTGACGGCAAGGAGTCCGCACAGTTCATCGTCCTGGTAACTCCACTGGGACAGTACAAAATGTTCGGGGTGTACAAGCTTTGCCCGCCCGCCTTCACGCCGACCACGAACACTGAGCCGTTCGGTGTGATCGAGATTGGGTCGGGGGCTGGCGCGGCCGAGTATCGGCAGATGGTGTTAGAGAATTCGGTGGGCATCATCCCGATTGAAGTGCCCGGAGAGCGACCAACTGCGCTGTTGCGTGTGGGACGGGTGCCCCTGCGCGACCTCTCCTCGCTCGCGTTGCGCGTACAGAAGGACGGGGTGAGTCACGGGGTCTTTTTGACCCTCATGAGCCACGAGGGCGCGACGTTCGATTACGTTCCACCGAACCCTTCCGATCCGTCGCCCGCGATCGCGGATACGTGGACGGAGTTCGTGATGCTGATGCGGCAACAGGGCATCGCTATGGCCGATGCCGAGGCTACGGCCGGCGAGCCGCCCACGGGTATTGAGTCTCCTCGGTATGCGGGCTTGATGTCCGCTTCTGGCCGATCGCGGACATCGGACCGGAGCAGGGCGGCCCTCAGGTGCTAATGTCCGCTCTCGGTGCGGTGGCGGCAGCATCCAACGTCCGTAGCCTACGTACCACGGGTTGCTAACGCCCGTTGATCTATCCCTCCCTATGCTTGCAGGGTGCTGACAGATCGCAAACGGTAAAGTTGCCCGCAGAACGCGTACATGAGACAACTGCACCTCCCTTTCAGGGCAACGTAACGACCATGCGGGCACTCCTTGTCGAAGACGAGCCTGAGCTGGCCATGCTCGTTTCCAGAGAGCTGGAAGCACAGGGACTTTCCGTCGACGCAGTGCCGTCGTTGACTGCGGCGAGCGGAGCATTGCTTGTGGGTACGTACGCCATTTTGTTGCTCGATCGGCGGCTTCCCGATGGCGACGGTTTGCGCCTAGTACCGCTAATTCGGGCGAAGCAGCCTGAATGTTCGGTCTTGGTCATCAGTGCGCTCGGCGATGTTGCGCAACGCGTAGCGGGCTTAGATGCAGGCGCCGACGACTACATAGGCAAGCCATTCCACGTCGATGAGTTGCGCGCGCGCGTTAGGGCCCTGCTTCGGCGGCCCGCACGACTTCAGAAGTTGGCCCCGGTACGGTGCGGCGCGTTGGAATTCGATCTTACATCGCGTCAGTTCTCCGTCTCCGGCACCCCCTTTATCCTGCGCCGTCGTGAGGCGGCGCTGCTGGCGGCTCTAATGCGCCGCGCACGCCGTGTCGTGCAGCGCGATACATTGATCCGCGAAGTGTACGGATTCGACGAGGAGCCTTCTCAGAACACATTAGAAGCACATATTTCCAGGCTAAGGAAGAAGCTGGATTCAAATCTTGCTGGCGTTGTAGTGCACCCGGTCCGCGGCGTTGGCTACTTTATTGACGACCGACAATGCTAAACCGAAGGTCACTGTCGCTACGATTGGCGCTCGTCGTCATTGCAACCCAAACAACGCTGATAGTTGGCTGGTTTCTTTTATGGCTCGTGTTCTCGCAGCACGTCTCATATGACGACGTGTCGGCCGTCAACGCTCAAAGGCGTGTCGCTCAATCCATCAGGGTGGGTGCGTCCGGGAATCTGCGCATCGTCCCATCCGAACCTTTAATGGCCTACGGCAGGGGGCGTCCTAAGTTCATGTATGCGGCGTACGTGCAGGGTCGGCTGTTGGAGGGATCTTCGCCCGCACTCGCAAAGGCTGTCTCAGGGCGCGGGCCAGCCTTGCCGTTACCTAAAGGGCGCATATGGCTGGCGAACGGGAAGCTCGGATACTCAGATCTGTACGAGATCCGCGGCGGCGGTGATTTCGGTGCGGTAGTCGTGACCACTGGCAATCGCTTTGGCATTGATGATGTTCCGACGCTACTGGCGGAACTGCTCTCCCACGCCGCGAAGCAGCTAGGTCCCGCCATTGCGGTATCAATTGTTGCGATTCCTTTCGCTATTCGACGTGCGCTGGCGCCCCTTCGTCAAGCGGCCGCCAAAGCGGCCAAGATAAGAATCGAGACACTCGATCAGCGCCTCTCATCGACGGCGGTGCCGCCGGAAATCCATCCGTTTGTGAGCGCCATCAACCAACTTTTGGAACGCCTTGAGCGAGAGGTCGGATTGGTGCAGGTGCTTGTCGGGAATGCGGCGCACGAGCTGCGGACGCCCGTTGCAATCCTCTGTGCCAGACTCGATTCCCTTCCCTACGATCAGACCACGCGAGAGTTGCGCAGCGATGCACAGAGGTTGTCGTTGATGGTCGATCAGCTGCTCGCTGCATCGTGCATTCACACACAGTCGTCGTCGTTATCGCGACAGGTCGAACTGGTCGCTCTCCTGCGAGAACTCATTGCGGACATGGCCCCGCTCGCCGGACGCGGCTCCCGAATGCTTGCTTTGGAGGTCGACGCGCCGAGGGTGGAGGTGTTTGGCCAGCCTGATGGTCTGCGATCCGCGATTGCCAACTTGATCGATAATGCGATCCGGGCAGAACCCCTGGGTGGGACCGTGCTGGTGACTCTCGCCATGGACGAGGCCATGGCGAACATCTGCGTGATTGATCACGGGTCCGGTGTGGATCCTGCCGACCAGGAGCAAGTCTTCGAGCCTTTTTGGCGTCGTGACAATCATTGGAAGGGAACGGGCTTGGGGTTGGCGATAGCCCGAAGGATCGCTGAGGTCCATGCCGGTACGATCACCGTCACCGAGACACTTGGGGGCGGCGCAACTTTCCGCCTATCTGTAGCGCGGCATGCGCCGGCAGTTGGATAGACCGTAAGGGAGGAGAGGGGCTCTCCGCCGTCAGGGCGTTGCAAGGTTTTCCCTATTAGCTACAACTCACTTCGTACGCGGTATGAAAGTACCATGCGTCTTTACATTCAACTTTGCACGCTGACACTATGCGCCCATCTCGCCGCTTGCTCGCATGCGCCGGTGGTACAAGGAACAACCGCCAAATCTCAGCGCATTCCGGAAGTCCCCTCCATCGTCTCGGGTAAAGGCACTCAAGACATCGTTCTCTTGGGAGGGTTGTCTGCATCTAAGACCCAATGGAACGCCACGCGGATCGTTCTCGGTCAGACTTACAGGGTACACCTCGTTTTGCTGCCTGGCCTGGGTGGCGAGTCGGCAGACCCTTGCCAATGTATAGATGAAATCGCTGATGTCAGTGCGCGGCTCGGGGCTTACGTGGAGTCCAGTACAAGCGACGCGATCGTGGTCGCCCATTCGGCAGGGGGATTGGCCGCGCTCCAGTTAGCTCACGACCGGCCCGGGTTGATCAAAGGTCTCGTGATCCTCGACACCTTGCCCTTTAGCGCGGCTAACTTTGGCGCCCGGTTCGTTGATCAGTCACTGATCGACAAGACAAATGGCGAGTATCAACGAATGCTAGGTGAATCGACCCGGCAGTTTGCCGAACGAATGCAGGAGCAGTTGGCGGGAGCCATTGCCAACCCCGTACTCGCCGCCGAAGTGGCCTCTGTCGCATCAACCAGTGACCGGCGCACATATGCATCCTTATATCGCGCCACCATGCTGGCCGATCTTCGCGGGCTGAGCATTTCTAGGGGGTTGCCTACCTTCGTGATATATGCAGACCAAAGCCCCAATGGTGCGCCACCTGGGTTCATGCGAAGTCGCTATCGACAACAATACGCCTGGCTCTCCGCGGATCGTCTACTGGAGATCCAGCGCTCAAAGCACTATGTGATGCTGGACCAGCCAAAGCAGTTCCTAATACAGCTGCAATTTGCCATAAACGCCATTACATCGGTTGCGAAGTGAGATCGAGCACTTGCTCTGCTGTCCTCTCCTCCCACTAGCGCGGCAAGCTCACGCGGAGATCTTGCCAGACCCCACGAATCGCAGCGGATTTGGGCCGCACGCCTCTCGGAGACTCGGCGCATCACGTACAAGTTCGGCCGATCATGTCGTGCAAACCTCATATGTTGGGCACCTTAAGCCCTAGCTTTCCATCTGGAAGGCCTGGATCTCGACCTGCCAAGCACGCTTCAAACGAGCGATCCGATGGCGACAACTTGTGTTGAGCGCTGATTGCGCCGGGGCCGATGCTAATGTCCGCTTCCGACCCATAGCGGACATTAGGATGCGCGAAGGAAACGGGGGCGATGGGGGCGCTATGGACGAACGTCAGCGGATAAGAATGAGCTGGGCTGACTTCTCGCGACGTGTGCGATGGCACTTCGGCATCGGGATTGGCGGTTTCATGGTCTTCGCTGCGACGTTCGGGGCAATCCTCGCCGGAAAGCTCTCTGAGAGCGTCGGGCACGGCATGTTCATGGTATGGGGCCTGACGATGATGGGCACGGGCCTCCGCGTAATTCTGTTCCGCTGTCCATATTGCGGGTACCGTTTCTTGGGACCCTTCTGGGGCGCACCCCAGAGATGTCAGAACTGCGGAGTCATCAGGGACCGCTTGCCTCCGGTATCGACCCAGAACCGATAGCGTTCACTTCGGTTTGTGCGACATGGTTTGGTACTGTCCGCTTCCGACCCGAAGTGGACGCCGCCAATGGATACAAGGATGACGGTCGCCCAGAAGTTCAGGAGTGGGTATCTGCCTTACACGGCTACCATGTTGGCGGTACTTGCTGTGCTCGCGATGCTCGCGACGGGACCAGCAGCCATTGCGGCACTACTGGCCGTCCTATTGTGGGGCGCTGGATTCTGCCTATGTCAGCTCGTGATCTTGGCCTTGCCCGCCCGGCAGGACGATCGGGCCCGTTTCCACACGGACTGCTCGGTCCTTACGCTCGGCAGCTCTCTTGTAGCGCCGCTCTTCATGGAAGGGTTTGCGAAGCTGGCTATGTTG
The DNA here is from genome assembly GCF_027924565.1 of Lysobacter auxotrophicus. NCBI lineage: Bacteria > Pseudomonadati > Pseudomonadota > Gammaproteobacteria > Lysobacterales > Lysobacteraceae > Lysobacter > Lysobacter auxotrophicus. The sequence goes on along the minus strand of NZ_AP027041.1, from coordinate 3,713,035 downwards.
GGCAGATAGGCGTGATGTCCGCTCCTGGCCGATAGCAGACATCCACCCGGCAAGCCGACCCGCGATCTAGGATATCCAGCCCCTCACGGCCCGACCTCGTACCGGCTGGAAATCGCGATGCGATTCCAGGCGTTGACGACGATCACCTTCCATGCGATCGCGGCGATCTCACTTGATGACAGGTGTACGGCGACCTTCTCGTAGGCCTTGTCGGCGAACTGGACGTCGGAGATGAACGTGACCGCTTCGACCATTTCCAACGCCGCGCGTTCCTTGTCGCTGAAGTAGCCGCTCTCGCGCCATGCAGGGAGCACGGCGATGCGGTCCGTCGTTTCGCCGGCGGCCAGCGCATCGCGGGTGTGCATCCTGACGCAGTACGCGCACTGGTTGATCTGCGAGACGCGAAGCGCGATCAGATGGCTGAAGCCGCTCTCGACACCGGCGTCGGCGAGGGCGCTCGCCGCGGATTTGTCGAGGCCGGCCACGGCCTGGTACAGGTTCGGAAGGGCCTTGCCGAGGTTGATTCGAGTGGACATGTACGTTTCTCGTGTGAGGTAGGGGGCAACGGTGCGGGATCGATACAACTCGCTCCTCCCAGTTGGACGTGACAAGGCAGCGAAACGCGACAGGGATCAGGGTGCGAGCTTGAGCACGCCCACGCCGGCGACGATCAGTCCGATGCCCGCCACGCGGGCCAGGCTGAGCGATTCGCCGAACAGCCAGATTCCCGCGATCGCCGTGCCCGCCGCGCCGATACCCGTCCAGACGGCGTACGCCGTTCCCACCGGGAGCACCGTCAGGCTGCGGCCCAGCAACCAGACGAACGACGCCAGCAACGCCACCGAAACCAGCGTCCATCCCGGTCGCGTATAGCCTTCGGCCTGTTTCATGGAAAGCGCCCACAGCACGTCCAGGACGCCGGCGGCCAGCAAAAGGCCCCACGCCATCGAGGCCTTCATGGTCAGGATTCCTGCCCGATGAGGTTGCCGTGCGCCACACGAGCCTGACGCACCGACGGACGCGCGGCGATCGCGCGCAGGTAGCGTTCGATCTTCGGGAACCCGGAGAGCGCGACGCCCGCGTACGTGGACCAGGACAGGATCGTGAACGCATACGCGTCCACGGCGGTGAAGCGCTCGCCCACCAGGTGATCGCGACCGACCAGACGCGCCTCGACGATCGGCAAGCGCTCCCCGATTTTCTGGCGCGCCGCGTCCTGCGCCATCGCGCCCACCTCCGGGTGGAACAGCCACGGGCTGTAGCTTTTGTGCAGCTCGGTCGCGATGAACGTCATCCACTGCAGATACTCGTAACGCGCCAGGCTTTTATCACGCGGCGCCAGCGCGGCATCGGGGCGCAGGTCCGACAGGAACGTGAGGATGGCGACGCCTTCGGTAAGCAGCCGACCGTCGTCGAGTTCCAACGCGGGAACATAGCCCTTGGGGTTGACGGCCGTGAACGGCGAACCGTCGGCGAGGACATGCGGCTGCTGGTGGATGTCGACCTTTTCCCCCTGGAGTTCGATGTCTGCTTCGAGCGCGACGATCTGCGCGGCCAGCGAGCAGGTGTTGGATGCGTAATAGAGCTTCACGGGGATGTTCCTGGGGAGGGGCGTCCAGCTTCGTGGTGTATGGTTCTCGCGCCAATACGGCCCACACGAAAGCCGATCTTGCACGCGATGCAAAACACGACGACATCCAATGGCGTGGCCCTCTCCGATCTGAAGCTCCTGCTCGCGATCGCCAGCACGGGCAATCTGGGCGGCGCTGCGAAGCAACTCGGCGTGGATCACTCGTCCGCATTCAAGAAACTCGGAGCCCTCGAGCGCCGAATTGGCGCGCGCCTGTTCGACCGCTCGCGCAACGGGTATCGGCCGACGCCCGCGGGAGAAGCCGCCATCGAAGCGGCCAAGCGCATCAGCGACGAGCTGCTGACACTTGAGCGCCGCGTGCTGGGCGAGGACACGCGCCTGTCCGGCGTGGTGCGCGTTACGACCACGGACACGCTCCTGCACGTCGTGTTTCCGATGATCGCCGAATTTCGTGCCATCGAGCCCGGCATCGTCGTGGAGATTTCTGTGGCCAATGCCATCTACGATCTGAGCAGGCGCGACGCAGACATCGCGATCCGGCCGAGCGCCGTGGTGTCCGAGCAACTCGTTGCGCGGCGAGTGGGGACGGTCGCCTCGGCGGTGTACGCACGCGCGGATGCGGCGTGGGCGGGGGAGTTCAAGAGCGCGTCGGATCAGGCGTGGGTCGCGCCCGACGCGTCGCTGTCGCACGCGAGCAGCGCCCGCTGGATCGCCGCGCACGTTCCCCTGGCACAGATCGTTCTGCGCGCCGATTCGTTGATAGCCCTCATGCAGGCGGCGAAGTCCGGTATTGGTGCAACGGTGCTGCCGTGCTACCTCGGCGATAGCGAGCCATTGCTCACGCGCGTCACGCCGGTACTGGAGGACGCGGCCGTCCCGTTGTGGCTGATCACGCATCCGGATCTGCGACACGTCCGCCGGATCGCGGCTTTGACCGAGTTCCTGTCCCAGCGGCTCCAGCGTGAAGCGGCGCGATTCGAGGGGCGGCCCGTCGCCTGAGCTATCGAGCAGGCCTGCGGCAAGACGGCCAACGGACGGTTGCGCGGTAAATATACCAATGGTAACATACTGATGGTATATTAATGGCGCGGACGCCCATGCACGCCCTGATCGTTGTCTCACACCCTGACTCAAAGTCCTTCACGCACGCTGTCGCGGTCGAAGTGGGGCGCGGCATAGCGGCATCAGATGCCACGAACACTCACGAGTTCGCGGACCTGGCGGCAGAGGGCTTCGACCCGCGCTTCTCCTCAGCCGACCACGAATTGCATTTGCAGCAGAGATCCCCGGGGCGCGACGTCGCACGCGAGCACGCGAGGTTGGACCGTGCTGATGCACTGGTCCTGGTGTACCCGGTCTATTGGTGGTCGTTTCCGGGCCTGCTCAAGGGATGGATCGATCGTGTTTTCACCAATGGCTGGGCCTACGAGGAGTCCGCCGGCGGAAAACTCGTCAAGAAGCTGCAACGGCTCAACGTGCACCTCGTCGCCAACGCCGGCGCCACGACGCGAACCTACGCACGCCACGGATATTTCGGTGCCATGAAGACGCAGATCGACCACGGCATCTTCGGCTACTGCGGCGCGCGCGTCGCGACATCCGAACTGCTCCTGCCCGATGCCCGCACGCCGGAAGGACAAATCGATACGGCGTACGCGATCGGCCAGAACATCTTCTCGTCCTCTCATCCCTGACTCGCTATCGCCGGCGGCTCCGTGTCCAAGAACTCGCGCAAGAATGAACGCACCGATGCCGCGCGCCAGCGCTTGCCGCGGGAGCTGCGCCTGCGCCAGCTGCTCCAGGTGTCGTGGCAGCTGATTCGCGACGAAGGTACCGACGCGCTGACGCTGGGGCGGCTCGCCGAAGCGGCCGGCGTCACCAAGCCCGTCGTCTACAGCCATTTCGGCACGCGCAACGGTCTGCTTGCGGCGCTCTACGAAGAGTACGACGCGCGACAGACGGCGCTCATCGACGAGGCGATCGCGGCGAGCGGACCGACGCTGGACGACAAGGCGCAGGTCATCGCGCACAGTTACGTCGAGTGCGTCCTCACACAGGGGCGCGAGATCCCCGAGGTTCTGGCTGCGCTGAACGGCTCGCCGGAACTGGCATCGGTCAAACGCAGATACCAGCATGCCTTCATCGAGAAGTGCGGTGACATCCTCGCGCCGTTCGCGCGTTCTAACGGGATTTCGCGCGCAGCATTTTGGGCCATACTCGGCGCGGCCGATGCCCTGTCTGACGCGGCTATTGCCGGCGAGATCTCCCGCGACCAAGCGAGTGCCGAACTGCGCGACACCATCCTGGCGATCGTCTCGAGGAGCTGACGCCGACAGTCCGTGTCGCAGGTATGGTGCGACCCGTCATTCGGCCGGATCACGAGGGCCGCGGCACCAGGTCGCCTGTTGGCGGATAGCGGACGGGCGCGGCTTTCGCACTACGTGATCTTCCGCACTTCGGTAAACTATGGCAGCAGCGTGGAGCCGTCTTTGGCCTTGGGTGCCATGCGTGGAACCGGCTCGCGCGTGCGCGAGTCGATCAGCACCGAGTGGCGTTCGCCACGGGCGAACAGATGCGACTCGCCCCATTGGACCACCATGGGGAAGAGTCCTTTGCCCTTGGTCGTCAGCACGTACTCCTGATACGCCGTTCCATCTGAGGCATCGCGCATCTCAAGGATGCCGGTATCGACCAGTTTGCGTAAACGGTCGGCGAGGATGCCGGGGCCGGATTGCGTCTGCTGTCGGCCAGAAGCGGAAACCGAGTGGAGTAGTGATTAGGCGGATTTATCGCGGGTAGGCGCACGGCTGCCGACATCTTGCCGGATGGGCCGCGCGCGGTGGTAATGTCCGCTTCGGACCCAAAGCGACACGAGGAAGAGGCCGTGAAGATCGGTGAACTCGCATCCTTTGGCCACAACGTCGCCGATTCCCTGGCAAGCGGCATTTGCCTCATGGTGGGAATCTATTGGGTCGACATCTACGAAGAAGCTGCGGCGTCGCCCGAAGGCCACATCACCGTGGACTTCAAGACAGGTTCGACCTCCGGTAGCCCGGTTTCCGCCGATCTCAACGAAGCCGTCCGACGCTATTCGGAGCGGCTTGCGGAATTCGCCGAACAGCACCGTCTGGACGCTGCGAAAATCAAGGTAATGATTGCAAGATTTGGCACCGACCCTGTGTTTGGCAGGCATTTCTCCGTGATCGTGGAAGATTCCGACGGACGCCGATCTGTTGACGGGTACGTTGGCTGTCCGGGAAAGCGCTTCGGCAGGTCGCACAGGACGCGCTCGGTCTGACCGTCGATCTCATTACGCCTGCCGCGAACGTCCGCTTCTGGCCGATAGCGGACACTCGTGAATTGGCCCTGCGGCACCTCTGTCCAATGTTCTGGACGACGCCGTCCAAACGCTCCGGTTTGGCTATCGGCGCCCGAACCGGTAGGTGCAACTCAGATGGGGCGTCAAATGCCGGGTCGCATCAAAGGGCACATGCCCCGCTCAAGCTTCGGATAGTCCTCGCGTTCGCCCAGTGCGGTCTCGACAAACAGCGCGATGGCGTTGCCCTCTCGCGCAGCCATCGCTTGGGCCGATTCGCCGTTCTGCCCATTTCGCCACACCGTCCACATTGCACCCAGGTTGCCATCGATCCGCACGACCGCCGTATGAAACTCATCTTCGTCGCCGCCAAAGACCAGCGCGGGACAGACGATGACGCCGCGCCCGGGAACGGAGGGCAAGGCGGTGTGCTTGCGATCGCGGAGGCAGTTCGCCGGCCCGCGAGGGTCATCGAGCCGCAGCCGGGCCAGATCGACCAGCTTGAAGCGACCGGGAGGCAGTGCGCGTCGAATCAAGCCGAGCGAGTCGTCGCACACGGAGCGTGCCCACTGGCGCGACAACCGGGGACACAGCTGACTTCGGCGGACATCGAAGTCGCTCGCGCCGTAGTTGTGCACCGTGACCGAGACCAAGTCGAGCGCAAGCTGGCGCCCATGGTCGCGAGTCTCTTGAAGTAGAGCAGTGCTTCGCTGGGCCGCGTGCCTCGCATCGGCTTTCCGATTGAGCGAGAAGGACATCCCTCCGGCCGCATGATCTGCTAAAGCAACAAACGGCAGGACAAGCGTATGCCGCGCAACGGCAACATGGACGTCGGTCGCAAGCAGTTGCAGATCCGGTGACCGATCCTCGGGAGGGCCTCCGCAGCCCACCGCGAGCGCAGCGATGCAGAGCAGAAGCGTGGGCATAGGTCGCGGCATTGCGAATGACATGGTGGCGATCTCTCGGGGCACATGACCAGAAGCGTGGGACGCCCGCGCGATGTCAGCGTGGCGGGACTGTGAAGTGGGCGTGTGGTGGCCGGTCCGACCGAGGGGCCTCCGCGCGCGGCCGCTGTTAGGGCGGGGGGGGGGCGAGCCATCGGTTGCTTCGGACCGCCAATGGAGATCGGGCTCGAAGCGTGCAGGCCAGCGGTGCTAATGTCGGGATCGAGGCCCGGGTCGCTCACGGAGGCGATGGCGGCGGCTTCCGAGGCGGCCCACCCGGTCCAAGTCGCGTATGAGCAGGCGGGCGCCTCTTGATTTACGTCACGCGCCGGGCCGGGAGGCAGCGGACCAGAGGCCTGCCGTAGTCGCCTGCGCGATCACGCTGCCGCTTGCATACGCTGCGCACCGGAGCGTCGATCGAAGCCGCTACCGTGGCTGGCGAGAAGGTGCGCTATGCTGGGAATCTCCAAGCTGCTGCTGGCCCAACTCCGCTCTGAATTGTGCCATGGCCCTCGAGAATGCTTCGCCTGTCGTTGACCTGGAGAGCCCGGAGGCGCTGCGGGTGTTCTTCCGCATCGCCCAAGCGTGGGGGCTTAGCAGGGTCGAGCGCCTGATGTTGTTGGGCGTTGACGAGATTACCTTCGCGGCGTTTGAAGCGGGCGAGCTCACCGCCAAGTTGGACGACGCGACGACGGCACGCCTATCCCACATCTTCGCGATCTATTCGGCGCTGCAGGTGCTTCTGCCAATCCCAGAGCGCGCCGACGCCTGGATCAAGCAGCCGAACTCGGCTCCGCTTTTCGGTGGGGCACGGGCTCTGGATCGGATGGTGAGCGGCCAATTCGCCGATTTGGCGCTGGTGCGCCAATACCTCGACGCGCAGTTGTACGCCTGATCTCGAATCGAAGCCACAAAGTTAAGCAGCCAACCTGGTGAAGCGTCTCTCCCGCGCGTCGGGCATCGCGTGGCGCATCACGACGAATCCGGTCGCCCCGGCATGCCGCTGAGATCCCCTGGGAGCTCCCTAGCACGCAGCCCGCCAGGCAGTGCGGACGCGCTATCGCAGCGCGTGAGATTCGAGCTGCATAGGCTCTCCCGTCCACACAGCGAAGCAGGGGCGCGATATGAGTGTTTGGGCGATGCCGTCAGTCCGGAGACAACCCAGTGTGCAGCTGGCCAGGTGGCAGGTGTACCGGTTCGTCCTGGGCGATCAGTATTGGGACGTCCTTAGCGGCTGGGATTTGGCGAAGGGGTGCGGCCGCCTGAGCACGCCTGTAGTCGCGTTTGATCCGAGCACCGCGACGGCAAGAACTCATAGCGGCCGTCTCTATGTACTTGACGCAGAGCCTGGCTACGACGATGACGCGCGCTACGTCTTCGAAGCGCGCTACGGGGCTGCGGTGCCCGAAGGCTTCCGCCTACTCGATGCAGCCGATGAGTATTGGCAGTTGATTGCCGGCCAAGCGCATACGCGTCTCCCACGGCAGGGGTCGCGAGCCTTGAACGTCGTCGTCGGCAAGGCGGAGGAAGTGTTCGGCGGCGCGGACAGCGCGGCGCTTTGGCTAATGGCCAACCACCCCCTCTTGGGGGCGACACCGGCCATGCTGTTGGGATCCAAGGCCGGCAGGCGCCTGCTTTACGCCGAGCTTACAAGGATCGAATTGGCGGACAGCGCTGCGCCAGCGGCAGGGCCTCTTCCGACGGACATCTGTTGATTCACGTGGCTGGCAACGGATCGTCCCGCACGAACGTGACCGTCTGAACGTCCGCAACGTCGTGAGGCGACCTCAGACGCCTAACCCGTCTTTCCAGTGCTTGGATCCTAAGCAAGATGTCGCTGTCGGTCTCGTCGCGCTCTCCGTCGGTCAGAGGTACGTGACGGTGCGATCCCATCTTGCAGCGGGCGAAAGGGTCAGTCTCCAACGCCGATATGTGCTCAGCAATGCCCTTCTTATGAAAGTGGGGCTTGATGCCGTCTAGAGGCGTGACCAGAAGCCGCGGGCAAGGCACTCATAGAGTGCCTCCCATTGCTCCATCAGATTCGGCTGCGTCCATAGCCAAATCGAGTCAGTCACGTGCTGCGCTAAACCTGCCGGCAGCATTGAGCACACCTGCTCTAGAGGGTGCCGATACGCCCACCAGCTGGAGATGACGATTTCGAATCGCTCAATATGTGGACTCGGTATGCGCTCTAAGGTTGATGCTTCGATGCACCACGGGCCTTCGTAGGCCTTCGCAATGACCCTGTCGGCCTTCTCCTCGAAGACCCACGTCGGGTGTAGGGTGCCATCGAAATCGAGGAAAAGGTGTTCGCATCATGTAATCCATAGCGAAGCGCGCGCGTGATAGTCGAAGAGCTGAGTCGAAAATCGACTACCGGCCAGTTCGTTGGTTCCCATGGCGCGAAAGAAGGGATGTCCTTCGCTGCTTAGCGGTGGTCTGAAAGCCCAGGCGAGCACTGACACCAGTCGAAGGCAATTCTTGGTCTGTTGCCATCCTACGCGCGCCCGTCGCATGAACTGCGACACCTGTTGCGGGTCGGGCTGAGCGCAGCATCGCGGGTGCTGGGGTCGGCAGCGGGCGAGCAGGCGCTTGTGGCAGCGATCCATTGGCTCTGGATTCGAATCCTGGTGGGCCCACCACATAAGTGTCCAAGGTTCTCCGGGGCAGTCCATGATGCAGCGAAAAACCCCGCAAATAGCGGGGTTTTTTGTGCGCCATGGTCCACGCGTGTCCGCTTGAATCCGGAAAAAAAGTGAGTCAGGCTGTGAGTCATGCGGCCGGCAAGGGGGCGCTGACTCACAATTGGTTGACTCACACATGTTCACCGACACGAAGCTGCGCACACTCAAGCCACGAACGAGGGCCTACCGCCTCGCTGACACCAATGGCCTTTGCATCGAAGTGCGCCCGAGCGGCGCCAAGGTCTGGCGATATCGATATCGCTACGCCGGCAAGCCGAGCATCATCACGATGGCGGAGTACCCGGCGATGGGTCTGGCAGAGGCACGTGCCGAACGGGATCGCCTTCGCGCCCTGGTTAAGGGGGGTGGTAGTCCCGCCAATGCCGCCAGGGTCGAGCGGGCCACGAAGGCCGAACGGGCGGAGACGACCTTTGGAGCGATTGCGATTGAGTTCCTGAATAAGCGGGCCAAGGAAGGGCTTAGCCCAGGGTCGGTGAAACGCGAACGTCGACTGATCGAGAAGGACATGGCCGCCATCGGCGGGCTACCCATCACGGACGTGACGGCGCCACTGTTGTTGGCGGCGTTGCGCAAGCTGGAGAAGCGTGGTGTGGTCGAGACCGCTCATCGAGCCCGGTCCTTCGCAGGTCGCGTCTTCAGGTACGCCATCGCCACGGGCCGCGCGCAGAACAATCCGGCGAATGACTTGGTGGGCGCGCTTGAGCAGCCGCAGGTCAAACACCTCGCCAGCGTGACCGACCCCGATAAGATCGGGGACCTGCTGCGCGCCATGTATTCCTATAGCGGTTCGCCTGTCACGCAGGCGGCGCTGAAGTTGGCCCCCATGTTGTTCGTCCGACCAGGGGAGCTTCGGAAGGCGCGTTGGGCAGACATCGACCTGGATGCCGCCGAATGGCGCTTTACCGCCAGTAAGACGGGAACTCCGCACATCGTCCCGCTCGCAACACAGGCGAAGGAGGTTCTTGAGGAACTCCGGCCTCTCACCAAGCGAAGCGAGTTTATCTTCCCGGGCGTCAGAAGCGCGAAGCGGCCCATGAGCGAAAACACGATCAATGCGGCATTGCGTTACTTGGGCTTTGATGGCAATACCATCACCGGACACGGTTTTAGGGCAATGGCTCGCACTGTCCTCGACGAAGTCCTAGGCTTTCGGCCGGACTACATCGAGCATCAGCTTGCGCACGCAGTTAGAGACCCGCTTGGGCGCGCCTACAACCGCACAGCGCACCTGGCAGAGCGCACGAAGATGATGCAGGCGTGGGCGGACTACTTGGACAGTCTGAGGCTCAATTCCAACTCCTTGAGAATTCGCCGTCGCACTGAGTAAAGGATGCCGGCGACTCCTTACAACCCGAGGCGCCCGTCGCGCAGGATTGCGTGACGGCTTCGGTAGCCTCTTGCACGGACGTTGCGTTTCCGGAGAAGAGCCCTAGCTTTCAATCGGATCGATTTGCGGCTCGCTCGAAGGTCCCTGAGAAACGATTGCAATGAAGTTAAGCGGTGGACTGATAGGCCACGCAATTCGCTTAGAATTGAATATGGATCTGGCGATGAGCGAGCCCGCATGAGAGTTTTTTGGTCTTGGCAAAGTGACCGCCCAGTCGCAGTCACGAGGAACTTCATCCAATCGGCTTTGGAAGATGCTCTGCACAAGGTCGCAAGCGATTTAGCGCTGTCGCCCGCGGATCGGCCCGAGCTGGATCACGACACGAAGGGCGAGGCAGGCCTCGTCGAAATCGTGAAGACTATTTTCGACAAAATTGAGCGCGCCGACGCTTTTGTTGCTGATGTGACGCCAATAGCTGAAACAGGACAAGGAAAGAAGGTGCCTAACCCGAACGTTATGATCGAACTAGGTCATGCAATGAAGGTCTTAGGTCACGAACCAATTATTCTTGTAGCGAATACAGTATATGGCGGTAAGCCGGAAGATTTGCCGTTTGATCTTCGGCACCGACGCGGCGCCATTACTTATCGGCTCCGCACCACCGATGGAGACGAAGTCGCTTGCACAGTCAGGGAGCAGCTTGTTGCAGATCTGACAGCGGCGCTGCAGGTCAACTTGCAAAGTGCATTGTCGCGCCGCGATCAACAGGTTGAATTCGCGCGCCACCCATCTCGGAACGATGATCCTTCGACTTGGTTGCAACCGGAGGAGCGTATTCAACACGGGAATTTTTTCGGCGAGTCTGGCGAGCATGTTCTTGAGGTGCATGGCACCACTCGGAGCTACTTCCGGATGATGCCTGCCGGTTGGACGGGTAAGAAGCCTACGCGGCAAGAAGTACGCGACCTGACAGGTCCGGTGCGTCTGTCGCCCTTGGGGCGATGGACTAACGGAGATGGTGGAGCAAACGCACTCGGCAGCGTCTCTGTCGGGCTGTGGCGAGGCGTCCCTGGCATCACGCATACGGCAACGCAGTGGTTCGACAAAACCGGAGAGATATGGGCATTTGACGCCGGAGTTACATCCTTGGAGGGCGATCGCAACTATTTAGGCTATGCGCGCGTCCTCAAGGACTGGTCTACCATGCTGGAGCGCAGTTTGGCGTTCTATCAGCATTTTGGTGCGTCATCGCCCTACCGTGTGGAAGTTGGAGTTGGTGGCTTAGAGGGCGTGTACTGGCCGGGTCAATTCCAATCTGACCGGACGCTCGCCCTAGATCCTTACGTGGGGCATTCGCGCGAAGCACGCGATTGGGGCTCAGAGGCGCAGCTAGTATTCCTCACATCAGCCTTTAACAAACTGACCAATGCATTTGGACGGCCTTCAGTGAACGAGGCAGCGATCGCCAAAATCCTGGCCCAAGTGCCAGCATAAGCGCATCGCAGAGCCTTCCTTGGCCCGCGTCGATCGGCGGAGCTATTCGCGCCGGCCAGTTGGGATGCGGCGCGAGATCGCTACGCGAGGAGTGGTGCCCGCAGCGCAGCGAGCATTTGGTTGATGCGATGCTTGACCGCATCTACAAAGGCCCCTCGAGCATCCAGTCGGGCCGCTTCCGCCAGCGGCCATGTGACCTCACAGAACAAACCCGGCCGTGGGCTGGCCTTCTGGCGTTGGCTTCCCGCGAACTCCTGCTCGAACGCGTCCCTCCCGGATGCGTCCAAGATGCGATTGGCCTGCAGCGTGGCCAGATAGCTGTCCCACTCAGATCGCGCCAGCTCGCGCGAACCACCGATGTGCTCCACCCAGTACGCGCAGTAGTCCTCGACGGCGCACGGGGATGTCGCCCATGCATAGCCGGGCGCCATGAAGCCCCAATGAAAGTTTGGATCGACACGCCAATCCTGCGACCGAAGCGCGAGCACGGCTTGCACGGACTCCGGATCGGCATAGAAGTGTCGTGCCTGTCCAAGTGTGTCAGCCGGATACATCCGAAGGCTCACGGCGGAGACGTCGCTGGGATAGCCGAGCCAGGCCATCAAGATCTTCTGCGTGCCATCAATGTTTCTCCATCCTTGGGCTTTACCTTCGTCGGTGGCCACCGCGAATCCCTGCACAGCGTCCAGGCGCCGTTCCAAGCGGAAAGCATTCGTGCCGCAGCGGCCGATCGTCGAATACGGACCGATGGTAGGGAAGTGCGCCTCAACCAGGTCGAGGAAGTCTCCGATCACGAGACGCTCTGCGCCGGCGACCAAGTCGCGCTCTACCAAGTCGGAGAACATCGCCAGCACGTCCTGCCACGGCACAGAGCGCGGGTGCTCCTCGAATTGGACTGGGGCCCCGTGCAGGTTGATACGATGGGGCTGTTCCGTCGGATCACACCAGCTGATCTTGTTTTCGACCACGACGACCAGCTCGCCGCCGTAGGTGATGATCGCGTCCAACACCTGTTGCCGGTCCGACGCCTCCAGAGTGGCGTTGACCTGCTTTGCATCGGGTGCCAGCCACACGCTGATGCCCGGGATCGCGTCGCCGTCCCTCAGCGTTTCCCCCGAAGAAAGCACGCGCTGGCGCTGCGTGGCGAACTCGGCGGGCGGCAATGCGTGCAGCCGGCGTCCCGGGGCCACGCGCTCGAGCCAGGCCTGATGCGCCATCGGGCTGTAGCGCAACACGACCAATAGGGCACGGGTGAGCTGGTTCTCGTGCCACGCAGGCGCGGACTGGAACGGGACGAAGAAGTTGAGATGGCTGGTCATGGGCCTGCGTCAGGGACGGTACAACCGGCGCAGATACATGCCTGCAGTCACCAGTACCACGTGTAGGCGGAAGGTGCTGTGGTCCTCGTTCGACAGGCCAGGATGCGAGCCGTGGGTGTGAAGCATCTTGAACAAACCGTTGACGTAGTTCTTGCCGTCTATCGACCACTCGCCTCGGCCCGAGTCGAGGAAGCCTTCGTTGCCTAGCAACGTGCGCCGATTGTCCGACGTCGCTAGTTGGGCGGCCTGTTGCGGGTACGTGAGTCGTGCGATGTCGTCGAACAAGCCCTCGAGAAACGAGCGCAGCTGGGCATTGCAGGCGGCCCAGTCGCCACGGGTGTGTGCATCGATCGCCTGGTCCAAGTGGCCGAGCGGCGTGATGAAGCCGAAATGCCGGAGTAGGTGGTGGACGTCGTCGTCGGTGGCCGGCAGCTGGATCTCGTTCGGCAACGCGGCGCGGATCGAGGCATTCTGCCCGCCGACGGCAGGTACCAGGACGAATCCGTCGCGCGCCAGTCCGCGTAGGAACGCCGTATGCGCGTCGTCGGTCGAGGCCGGCTGCGCGAGTTTTACCGCCTCGCGGACGACCGCCTCCCCGAGCGTCATCGGCCCATCCACCGTTTCGAGCACCCGATCGGGTCGCAGCACGATTGCACGGGCGATGAGGGCGCACTTCTTGCCCACGCTTAGGTCGCTGCTGGATGAGACCTCGGCTTCCAGCCCGAGTCGGATCACGACGCGGTTGATGCCCGCCTGGCTGTGCCGATCCAGCAGCTCGGTGGCGGCAACGATCGTGGGGCGAGAAAAGGGGGTGGGCCGCATCGGTAGGATTAAGTCTCAGGATAGGGATTGGAGAGCAGAGCGGTCATCGCCTGGACCATGGCAGCGCACATCGCATCCCAGGCGGTCCGTTGCTCGCGGGTTAGCTCGTCCCGATGTCCTATTTCCACGGCTCGGATCTCGAGGCTCGTGAGTCGATGAAGTTGTGTTCGGCGATTGCCACGCACTCAGCCACCATCGCGTCCAGCACGGCCTCGATCTTGGAAACGTCGTAGGCCGGATCGGCGGCGCGCAGGTCGAGGAAATGCTTCATGTACTGCGTCTTGTGCTCAAGCTCGCCGTGATAGGTCTCCGACGCTTTGTTGAAGGGGCCCCAGCGAACCACCGGCTCCGGCAAGCCGGGTCGCGTCAAGTCCAGGTAGCACTCGATCGCCGCGGCCCGCTGATTGATGTTGGCGCGCTTACGCCCTGACGGCCCCACCGTCATGACCTGCTTGAGCGCCTTCAGGTCCGGCAACTTCATGGGGCGCATGTTCGGCGGCAGCGTCAGCTTCTGGGTGTCGCGCCACTTGGCGACGCCTTCGGCATCGTTGTCGTAGAGCAGCACCGTGTTGTTGAGGATGCCGATGCCAGCCAGTCCTTGGGTGAACCGGTACAGGTTGCCCGTGCCGGCGAAGGGATAGCCCTCTTCCATGTCCACGAAGCGGAAGAAGTCGGCGATATGAGGGCGCAATAGCTGCAGCGCCTTCTGAAGGATCTTCGCGTCCGAGCTGCCCTCGGTGACGATCAGGAAGCGCTGCTCGGGTGTCGGCCCCGGCTGAAACTCCTCGCGCTCTGCCCACCCTGCATCCACTAGGGGTCCGAAATCCCAGGTAACGTCCAGATCCAGGTTCGCCGGGTTTTCAGCGAGCAGCCGCAGCGCGCCGTTGGCGCCGAAGTTCTCAAGCAGCAGGTCGATTTCCCAGTGATCCGGTCGCGAGCCTGTCTGGTAGTAGTGATGGCGTTCCGAGGCCAGTGCCAAACGCTTGAGGATTTCCTTGCGCACGAACTCGCCCGGGTCATAGTCCTCGCTGTAGTTGCCGCTGACCTTGGTGACATCGACCTTTGCTAGGGCGCGGCGCAATGTAGTGAAGGGGATCGGCTTGTCCGACATCCCATGCATGCGGTGCAGGCGCTCGTAGTGATGCTCTACGGCGCGCAACGTGTAGCCCATCAGCTCCAGCCGATCGCGCACGTGGCGCAAGGGTTTGCCAAACCCTTGGTCCATCAAGACGAGTGGCTCCCCTTCCGGATCCTCCTCGTCCTCGTCCTCGTCGTACGTAGGGATTTGCTTGAGATCGCTCGGCTGGAAAAGCGCGCCGTGGTCGGAGAAAAAGTTGTTCTTTCCCCAGTCGACCTCGAGCTTGCCTAGGGCAAGGCAAATCATCGTGCCCATTAGGCGCTTCCGGTCGTGGCAGGTGAGGGCTCCAGCGTCGGCAGCACGTCTTCGAACTGTTGGTACAAGGCCCGCATCAGCACTATCGCGTCGGCTTGTTGCGGAAGCGCTGACAGCACGTTGAGCGTCAGCATCGCCATCGCATTGCCATTCTTCATCACGTCCATCAGCAGGCCGATCGGGTAGCCATCCTGCTGGCGCGCAAACGGATGAATGCCGCCGTGCACGAAGGAATTCAGACCATCGTTGAGGCGCTCGCGTGCTCGTCCGAGTAACGTGGCCGCGCCGCGCGGTCCCGAGGCCTCCAGTTTTTCCAGCATCTCCGGTACGCCGGGCAGCTTCTTGGCAGCCTGCTGGCTTTCGAGCGTCAGCGGGGCGACCAGGCGCTGCAACTGTGTTTCGGGAGCCACGTGCATAGCCCAGACGGCGCGCACCAGGGCTTCGTACTGCGGACGCATCAACACGATGGCAGAAGCCGGCAGCACGGGCAGCAGCGACAGCACGGCCTGGCCGTGATGCAACGAGATCGCGCACAGCCCTTGGGCGGCGCGATGCCGGGCGTCGGTGAACGCCGACGTCGACTCCCACGCCGCACCGATCAGAGCGGCGAGCTGTCCCGAGACGTCCAGCGCGGACGCCAAGGGGTTAGCCGTGGCGGGCGCGACCTTCGGCGTCGGGCCCATGCTCTCAAGGGACACAGTGCGCATCGCCGGCGATAGTGGTCAAACCCGGCGATGGGAGGTGTTCGTTCACGTGCGGCTTCAGGCGAGGTGATTGTGCTAGTCCGATTCTACGCAGGGCGGCAACAAAGGGGGCAAAGTAGGCGAACGGCTTTCTCCTGGGCGCACCTCGACCATTCTAGGCCGAGGTATACAACCGATGATCGAAAGTTTGACGGACCACTGACTGCCCGCTCCGGGCCGTCGCCCCTACCTGCGCCGAACATGCCCAGCCTAGGGCGCCGCACAATCCCAGTCCAAGACGATGGGCCAATGGCGCCTAACCGTCAGGCAGAGCACCTTTCAAGTCGCAACCTGTGCGACCCGCCGCACGAAACTCACCGAAGTGGGTCACTTCAGGACCTACTAGCAGGCCGAACGCGCTTTGTCGCAAAACGTTGCGCTTCATTCTTTGCAGCTTGTTCCAGTGTGTCGGCGGCCCTTCTGACATGGGCAAGAGCGAGTTGCACGCCGGAGCCATTTTCGACGCCCAAATGGAGCTCGGCGACGGCTTTAAGGCAGTAGTTCAACACTGAGGTCGGCGCTCCCAATTGCTCGGTCTCATAGCGAGACAGGCAGCTACGGTCGACGCCAAGCCGCTTCGCAAACTCCGCTTGGGTTGCCCCCCCGCGCGCTGCGATCAGAAGTTCTCGTTGAGAGGTCGGAAACGCGTAAGCCATATTGCTACTATCACACAGGTGTGCTATAAAAGCACAAGCCGCACCCCACTGGGGTTGTGGGAGGTTTCCCGTACTATTCGCCTAGGAGACTCCCATGGCGCGTGCAGACCAACTCAAAGCGCTTCTGCGCGCCTACGCAGGCGAAGAAGACGCGCAATTCTTCTCGGTCGCACTCCAGATGGCGGCCGATGAGGCGCAGCGCGGACATACGCGGCTTGCCGCGGAATTGCGCGCGCTCATTGACGCCGCCAAGGCGAAACAATTCGCGAAGCCAAGCTCCCGCCCCGTTCCGCTGGCCCAACCAAAGGGCGATCTGGCGGAACTACTTACCGTGCAGTACCCCAGCCATCATTTGTCTGAGATGGTCGTGTCGCCCGAGGTTCGAGCAAAGCTCGAGCGCGTTCTAAATGAGCAGCGTCAGCACGAACGACTTACCGGCCACGGCTTGTCGCCACGCCGGAAATTGCTGCTGATGGGGCCTCCGGGTACGGGGAAGACGCTTACCGCCAGCGTCTTGGCAACGGAGCTGAGATTACCTCTCTTCATTGCGCGCTTTGACAGCCTGATTACCAAATTCATGGGCGAAAGCGCCTCCAAGCTTCGTCTGGTCTTCGAGTCCTTGAAGACCACGCGAGGCGTATATCTATTCGATGAATTCGATTCGCTCGGATTGCAGCGTGGAACCCAGCACGACGTCGCAGAGATGCGTCGTACGCTCAACATGTTTCTGCAGCTCATTGAGCAGGATTCGTCAGAAAGTTTGATAGTGGCAGCGACGAACCACGGCGACTCCCTGGATAGCGCGTTGTTTCGTCGATTTGACGACGTCATTCGCTACCGCGCGCCCGATGATGATGAGATCGCTCACCTGCTCAAGAACAGCCTGGCGCTGCTGACGCCCCCGGTCCTGGATCCCCGGCGTATGGTGTCCGCCGCTCGAGGCTTGTCTCACTCCGACATCGTGCGCGCATGCCAGGACGCCATGAAGGATGCGGTCTTGGAGCATCGGGATTACGCGACGGAGGAAAGCGTGCTTCAGCACTTGGCAGAACGTTCTGCTAGCCTTGGCCCGGTGAAACTCAGCTAAGGGACAGGCTCTCATGGCCTGTAAGGGTCATGCCAGAGTTAGATCACCTTCGAATCGTCGATTCTGCGGACGCGCGGCCTTTTCGGTCGACCCTGACAGTACAGCAGCCACCCCCGCCCCCGAGGGATCGGGCGACCCATGGCCAGAGGCTGCTCCGGCAGTTTGCCGAACTAACGCGGCGAGAAGCTGAGCTCACGCAGCTCCGCGCGGACAGAAATTTGCCCCAGCAGGGCATGTCCATCGTGCTCGAAATCTCTCCCAAGGGATTCCTCGACTACAAGAAGCTGGAGTGGCGTCGGGAAGGGATCGAAGTTCTCAATGTTGCGGAAGGGAATACCTCCGACCTTGTGGTGGTGTTTGTTCCTGACGGGCACCTGACAGCATTCGTCAGTCGGATAACCGAGTACTTGGAGCAAGACACACGATTCAACAGGCCGAAAAATGCGGCGCTGGTTAATGTCATCGAGAACGTTCGGAAGGCTGCCTTCGACGAGCTCTGGACAGATGTCTCTGAGGCTCCGCCTGCCGGCGAGGTCAGGTGGTTTCAGTTGTGGCTCAGAGAGTTGCGTGAGGGACCGTTGGTTACTCGCGATCGTTTCGCTGGCCTCGCACAACAGCTCGGTATCGAGGTAGAGCCGGGCTTCGTGCCTTTTCCGGGTCGCGTAGTCATTGCAGCACGCGCGGTGCGAGAAATGCTCGAACAGGCTATCGAGCTGTTGGACGCCGTGGCCGAGATCCGCAGCGTCGCACCCACGGCCGAGTTCTTCTTGTCACAGCTGAATCCTGCTGAGCAAGCCGAGTGGGTGAATGATCTCGCCGCGCGCACGACGCACGGCGAGAGCGAGGGGGCCCCGTACGTTGCGTTGCTCGATACGGGCGTCAATAACGGACATCCTCTTCTCAGGCATGGGCTGGCGGACGACGACCTGCATGCGCTGCAGCCTGCATGGCGTCGCACAGATCATCATGGCCACGGAACGCAGATGGCCGGACTTGTGCTGCACGGCAATCTGGTGGACCCGTTGGCATCGACTCAGGCCTATCAGATCGCGCATCGCTTGGAATCCGTCAAGATTCTGCCGCCAGATGGGGAGAATCCCCCGCACCTGTATGGATGGATTACAGAACAGGCGACAAGGGCCGTAGAGGATCCGTATCCCAATCGTCGCCGCACATTCGCGATGATGACGACGTCCATTGGGAAGACTACGGGCTCTCCGTCAGAATGGTCTGCGACCATTGACCGATTGGCGTTCGGTGCGCCCGAGGTGGTTGATGATGAGAGCGAGGAAGCACAGAGCAAACCCCGCTTATTCGTCCTGTCTTCTGGAAACGTTGGATGGCCAGACTGGAACAACTATCCGGCAATCAATGATCTGTCGCCGGTAGAAAATCCAGGTCAGTCCTGGAACGCGATTACGGTTGGTGCCTGCACCTATCTAACCGACTTCGATCAAGACGAATATCCGTCCTTCCAGGCGATCGCCACCGGCGGAGGCTTGTCGCCTTCATCATCGACATCGTTGATGTGGCCAAGGACCAACTGGCCGTACAAACCCGACGTGGTCGCCGAGGGCGGAAACGGCTGTTTAGACGCCGGGATCCACGTAATCGTCGGACCAGAAAACCTTCGCTTGCTGTCGACCTCACACGAAATGGCGACGGCGTTGCTAACGGAAACAGGGGATACAAGCGCCGCGACCGCCGAAGTGGCCAGGCTTTGTGCCAGGTTATCGGACCGGTACCCAGACTATTGGCCCGAAACGCTACGAGCGTTGGTCATCCACGGCGCCCGGTACACGCCCGCGATGTTGGCGCAGCTGCCGCTCGTTCGACTCATGCGGCACAAGTTGAACCTGCTGAAGCGCTACGGTTTTGGCGCCATTAGCCCGGACAACTCCCTTGAGTCGACAGCCACCAGGCCTACGTTGGTTCTCCAGGAGACCATTAAGCCGTACCGTGTCGATGGATCCAACATCAGACTCAACACGATCAATCTGCACGAGCTTCCTTGGCCGGCCGCCGCGCTGCAAGCCTTGGGCGAGGCAACCGTCGCACTGCGCATAACGCTCTCGCACTTCGTGGACCCAAATCCTAGTCAACGGGGTTGGCAGAGCAAGTTCCGCTACCAGTCACATGGGCTTCGATTCGCGGTAAAGGGAGCCACGGAGTTGGCCGAGGAGTTCAATCAGCGCATCAACCTCCTTGAGCGGGAGGCGGCCGCCGAGAATGGAGAGGATGAGCACGGGGCCTTTAGGGATCCCGATTCGGCCGGCTGGTTCCTTGGAACGAAGCTCCAATCCCGAGGCTCTATCCATTCGGACGTGTGGATGGGGACAGCGGCGGAGCTCGCGGAGAAATCCCATATCGCCGTATTCCCAGTCGGAGGGTGGTGGAAAGACTGGAAAGGCGCAGGTCAGCCGAATAAGACCGTCCGATACGCCTTGGTGGTCACTCTAGAGGTGGCAGAGAACATGGAGGTCGACTTGTACACGCCCATCCTTGCCCAGATTCCGGTTCCGGCTGTTGGCGTTCCTGTGGATATTGGCTGAGGCACCTGTCCAGACCGAACGCACGAAAGTCCGAGTACTCTCCGGGCCGTAACGTCTAATTCGAACTGATGGTCGCAACTGCCCAGACATGCTTGGATGAATCGACAAGTCTTCTCCGTCGAGTGACAGTTGGACGTCGGCTGCACTAAGCCGGTGGTGACAAAGGCTGGCCGCTTCCGTCCTGTAGATCTATTCAGAGCGCGACCAGCCTTCGCTTCTGGCGGACACTGACAGGCGTCGCCGAGATCCAAAAATATTTCAAGCCCTTAATACCGACCTGAAGCGGAGGAGTTCTTCGCTTCACGTCCGAGCGCTGCGTCCCAAGCGCTCACGGCAAGGTCAGAGCCATGCGCAATGACACAAGGGAGACGATTGTCCAGCTGCTGACGTGGGCTACTGTGGTTCTGGTGGGTCTTCTGACCAAGCGAAACATTCGTCTGCCTTAAGCCAGTCCGCTGGCATCACAGAAGGCCCGCCCTCATCGGCGGGCCTTCTGCGTTTATGCCGCCATTCGAGGAAGTCGACATGCACTTGGTTCAAACGATGGCCTATGCCGGTGAGAAACCGTGGCACGGCCTTGGCAACAAACTGGCTGCGCAGCAACCGGTCGAGGTGTGGAAGGAACAGGCCGGCATGGACTGGGCGATCGAAGAAGCAGAGGTCCGCTACATCTCGGGCAGCAACAATGTCGGGGTCATCAATGCTTTTCCAGAGCAGAAGGTGTTGTATCGGTCGGACACAAAGGCTCCCTTGGCCGTCGTCAGTAAGCGCTTCAAGGTTGTCCAGCCCGGAGAGGTGCTCGAGTTTTACCGCGACCTGACCGCCCACAGTGGATTCGAGCTGGAGACCGCCGGCGTCCTGCGCGAGGGGCGCAAGTTCTGGGCACTGGCTCGGACGGGGCAGAGCATCGTGCTCAAGGGTCGAGACCGGGTGGATGGGTATCTGCTTCTCGCCACCGCCTGCGATGGGTCGTTGGCCACCACGGCCCAGTTCACGTCCGTTCGCGTGGTCTGCAACAACACGTTGCGTGTTGCTCTGACTGGTGCGAGCGGTGCGATCAAGGTGCCGCACCGTAGCCGCTTCGATGCCGACACGGTCAAACGCCAGCTCGGGATCACGGTTTCGTCGTGGGATGGCTTCGTAGCACGGATGAAGGCGCTGGCGGAGTGCCCGGTCGACCCCGACACTGTCGAAGGTCTGTTGCGACGTGTCCTGACCTACCAGGTCCAGGAGGGGAAGGCGGGCGTGGTCAACGAACAGGCGCTGGCGAATGTCCGTGCGCTGTACGACGGCGGTGGTCGTGGCGCGATGTTGGCTTCCAGCCGCGGAACAGCGTGGGGTTTGCTCAACAGCGTCACCGAGTTCGTGGATCACCACCGCAGGGCCCGCAGCGACGACCACCGTCGGGACGCGGCGTGGTTTGGGCAAGGGGCGCAGATCAAGCAGAGGGCTTGGGAAGAGGCTCTCGAGCTGGTGTCCTGAAGTCCCCACTGATCAACGCGCCATGACGCCCGGCCCCACGGGCGGGCGTCTGCTTTTGGAGGATTGAGATGAAGACCCAAAGTGCATTACGCCTGGCTGACACCCGGGCGCTTGATCGTGAGCAGTGGCTGGAAGTCCGCAAGGGCGGAATCGGCAGTTCCGACGCCGCCGCGGCCATCGGCTTGAACCCGTACAAGAGCCAACTGGAACTGTGGCTGGAAAAGACCGGCCGGGAGGTGTCATCGGGCGAACATCAGGGCATGGACGACCCCCGGTTCTGGGGCACCTTGCTGGAGCCGTATGTGGCGGTGGCCTACCAGCAGAAGACCAACCGGAAGGTCAGGAAGCTCAACGCCGTGCTCCAGCATCCGACGCTGCCCTTCATGTTGGCCAACATCGACCGGGAAGTAGTCGGAAGCCCCGATGTGCAGATCCTGGAGTGCAAGACGGCCGGAGAGTTCGGCTCGAGGCTCTGGAAAGACGGGGTGCCGGAGTACATCCAGCTCCAGGTGCACCACCAGCTTGCGGTGACCGGTAAGGCGGCGGCGGACGTCGCTGTCCTGCTCTGTGGTCAGAAGTTGGAGGTCCACCGTATCGAGCGGGACGACGAAATCATCGCCCGCTTGATGGTGTTGGAGAGTCATTTCTGGAGCTACGTCGAGTCTGACACGCCGCCGCCTGCGGACGGCAGTGAGTCCGCCGCCCGTGCTCTACGCCACCTGTACCGAGGCAACGACACTACCGTGGACTTCACCGCGGATGTGGAGCTCGGCAAAGCGTTCGATGCATTGGCGGAATTGGAGGGGGATCTCGCCGCCAAGGAGCGAGAAGCCGAGCGCCTGAAGCAGCTCATCCAGCAGGCCATGGGGGACGCCTCCAAGGCGGCGTTCGCTAACGGCCTGGTGACGTTCAAGCGGGCCAAGGACGGATCGCGTCTCGATACGAAAAAGCTGGCCGAAAACCACCCCGACATTGCGGCCCGATACACCGTGCCCACTACCGGCTCGCGCCGGTTCCTGCTGTCTCGCCAGGTCGAATCAACGGAAAGGAGTGCGACATGCTGAAAGGTCTTTCGATTACGCCGCCGGTGGTCGGGCGGATTTCCATTGGGCGCGTGGTGGAGCGCAACGGCAAGCGGCTGCCGGAGAAGGACGACCAGTTCACCCTGACCAGCCAGATGCAGAACCGGGATGGCTGGGTGCTGCACCCGCTGGACGAGCTCCTGCGCCGGGATGGCGCCGGAAAGCTCCGGTCCATCCCCGTCCGCCTACTGTTCAACGATCCATCGCTGAATCTGCGGGCCGACTACTCCCTCTTCGACCGCAGCACCGGCCGGCCGATGTGCGTAGGCAACGGCGAAAGCTGCCGGCGACGCGGTGGAGAGGAGGGCATCGAAACCCTGCCATGCCTCGGGCCGGACCTGTGCCGATTCGCTGGCGGCGAGTGCAAGGCCTACGCCCGGTTCAACACGGTGGTCGGCGACGGCGAGGAGGATGCCTTGGGCAGTTTCGTGTTGCGGACCACGTCGTTCAACACGATCCGGACCCTCGCTGCCAGGTTGCAGTACTTCAGCGCGGTCTCCGGAGGGCGGCTGGCGTGCATGCCACTGGAGCTCAAGCTCCGGGGGAAAAGCACGGCAATGAGCCATCGCGCGGCGATCTACTACGTCGATCTGGTGGTGCGAACCGGCATGACGTTGGAGCAGGCGATTGCCGAGGCCCACGCAAAGGACGCGCAGCGCAAGGGCAGCGGGTTTGACCAGGAGGCACTGGATGAAGCGGCCAGGCGCGGTTTCGCCAATGGCGCATTCGAGGAGCTGGATGAGGATGTGCGGCGGTGACAGAGGAGTTCTATCCCGAAGCAGGGACCACGACCCAGGCCACCGACGCGAAGGACCGATCGGACAGGCTCAGTGACCGGCTGCAGGACAAGGTCGCCCGCATCGGCAACGGATAGTCAACAACGAGGAAACCAAAGATGTTGAAGCTAATTGGTGGTGCCGTCGTATGCGGTTTTGCGCTGTATGGCCTGGTGATCTATCTGGACCGGACCAAATCGAAAGCAGTAGTAGCCCCGGCCGATGCCGCACAGGTAGTGGGGACGGAAGGCTCCGGCGCAGAGATCGTTGGCGAGCGGGTGTCGTCGCCGGGCTCATCCGATGGCGCGCGCGCTGTCGGCTGATAGCAAAGGTGACGTCCTAGTGGCGGTGGCAGGAAGGGGCGCGCAAGCGCCCCTCCTGCGTTGTGGAGCACGAAGAGGAGAAATGATGATGCAGTCGACTCCAGCGTTGTACGTGCGCTGCCGGACGCGCCGTTATGAACCGGCCCAGCCAGATCAGGTCCTGGAAGCCGCGCACTCGATCGTGGATGCACGCATGCAGCGCGGCACGTCGTTCAAGGATCCCAACGTGGCCTGCGCCTTCTTTCGGGACAAGCTGGGCGGCCGGGAACGGGAGGTATTCGTCGCGGCCGTGCTGGACACCCGGCATCGACTGATCGAGTACGCCGAGCTCTTCCTCGGCACCGTGGATGGCGCGGAAGTCCATCCGCGAGAGGTCGTCAAGCAAGCCCTGCGCCACAATGCCGCGGCGGTCATCGTCGCCCACAACCATCCTTCGGGCGAGATCGAACCTTCCGCGGCGGACCGGGCGGTGACCGCACGGCTGAAGCAGGCCTTGGCGCTGGTGGACATCCGCCTGCTCGACCATGTCATCGTCGGCGGCCATCAGAGCCTCAGCATGGCGGCGAGGGGCTGGGTCTAGCCGTTGTTCGTCCAACACAGACGCGACACCCGAACTATTGCCAAAAGACGGTGGGGGGACGATGGAGCGACTGGAGGGATTGGCGGCTTTGACCGGGTGAGCGCCACGGCGCTCACCCGGTCAGGGCGCGTGTCCTGTTTTTTTGGCCCCTGCGGTTGAAAACTTGCTATTCCTGCCATTCGTGGCACGAATAGCACTGCCATTGGCGGCCCGCTGTCCTGAATTCCGGTCAGCAGGCCGTCCCCTTCTTGAGCGGGCCCAAGGACTAGAGTGGGTCGCAACAGCGCATGGGATCGCCATCCGGTTCAAAGTTTCCGCGCATTGTCTACCGAGCGTAGGACGCGCGTTCTTCCGTCGTCATTGTGCGGATCCGTGCTGGACCCAGATAGCGCTCAGGTGCCCGGTGGATGCCACGTTCCCGTAGGGTCCGATGGTCGACCCGGGGGTCGTGTCCGTACTTGGCCAGGGCGGCGTTGATCTCCTCGGCGGCAGCCTTGCGCTGCGCAGTCAAATGACTGTGCAGCGCCTGCGGTGTCTTGCCGCCGCTGTCCTTGCGGCGACCGCCTTTTTCCGGATGCTTCCGGTTGTAACGCTTGAACATATGCTCTGGTGAACGCTCGATCCCGTCCGGTACACGGTCGCAAATCACGATATGCACGTGGGGGTGGAGCTCGTCCCGCAGCGAGGAGCGCGACATGTGCAGCGCGAACTGGAAGGGCTTGGGCCCGGCCAGCCGTCGGGCTTCCCGCCATGCCAGTTCGGTCAGTTGTTCGATCGTCAGGACGTTGGGCAGGGAAATCGTGAATGAGCGGAAGGTCGATCCGTTCTTTCGCTCGTTCCGGTCGGATGCCTGCCAGAGCAGCATTGGCTGGTCCAGCGCGAATGACGGCATGTTGCCGCGACCCGTTGCCACCAGATCATTGCGGGCCGCGTAGGACCCTTCGCGGGTGATGTAGTTCAGGTGGTCGGTCGCAGTACCGCGCTTGCCGCTGCGGATGCCGAAGTGCAGGGATTCCATGGGTTGATTCTCTCTTGGTAATAAAAAAAGCCAGCGAGGGTGGCCTCGCCGGCTCGGTGTGGGTTTGGCGATGTCTATGGGAAACGGTTAGTGCACGTCGGCTTTGCCCCTACTACCTCGACTGGCAATGGCGCGCATCTGTCGTGCAACTAGTTCAACGAATCTGCTTCCCATAACGTACCGTTACACCAGTATTTTTTAACCAACATGCAGACAGAGCAGACCTGGGATTCAATCGTTCGCCGATCAGTGAGTGCGGCCTCGAAGGTGACAGCTGCTACCCCTGCGACGCCAGCAACATTTGCGCATGCGGATGGGCGCGTTGACCATGAAAAGTGCCATGTGACTTGATACCCGGAATCGGGTCATCGCAGTGAAGGCCTGTTCCGCAACGCTGTGGCGGTGCAGAGGTGCAGCCGTGCGAGGTGAACCGTGAGGCCATGCGCGACAACGCCGCTGCGGTGAGCCTCGACCAAAACCCTCCCTTCGGGTAACTCGGAACCAAGCGCGGGCCAATCAGGCCGCAAACCGCTAACCCATCCCCCTGACCGCACCAGGTGGGCTCAACACCGGGCATCTCAACTTTCGAGACGCCTGTCTGTAATATCGCTTGGAACCGCGGACGACAACCTCGGGAGGATCGGCTGGGGAGGCGCTTGCCGGTTAGCGCCGAGACGATCCGGTGTCGGCCTTTCGCTTGGCCGCGACGTTATCGTCCGATTCAAACTGCCAAAGGGGGAGTGTCCAGATGAGCCACGCGGAAGCACAGGACTTGACCAATCTTCCGGATCCGTCACGCCTGATCTACGGGCTCAGGGATACCGGCTACGACTTCAACACTGCAGCGGCCGACATTGTCGACAATTCGATTGCAGCTGGCGCAACCGAGGTGAACATCAGGGTCACCTTGGAAAAAGACGGGCGGAAGTTCGTCTATTTCGGCGACAACGGTTCTGGCATGAGTTCATCCGAACTGTTTCATGCCATGCGCTATGGCGCTCCCAAACGGCAAAATCTGAAAAGTCTGGGCAAGTTCGGACTCGGCCTGAAAACTGCCTCCAGTTCCATCGGCAAGAAATTTACGATCATTACGCGCAAGGACGCTTCGGCTCCGCTCGAAAAGCTTGCTTGGGACCTGGAGCATGTGGAGTTGGAGAACAAGTGGGAAATGCTGAAGGAGCCAATCACTCCAACGGACGACTTTTATTTTTCCGAACTGTGCGGCGACAAGGGCACGCTGGTCATCTGGTCGAAGTGCGACAGGCTACTCGACAAGGACTACGAAGAAGCGGGCGGCACCAAGGAAAAGAATGCGATCCGGACACGCGTCAATAAGCTCCGCGATCACCTCGCTCTGGTGTTTCATCGCTTTATTGATCCCACGGACAAGCGTGAACGGAACGTTTCGATCACTCTCGATGGCACGGCCGTTCAGGCATGGAATCCTTTTTATCCAGAGAAGTCCGAGCAGGTTTTGCCGCCCCATGCGCGGGCCCTGAAAATCCAAGTTGAAGACGGATCAGTCCACGAAGCCAAGCTGGCGGCGTGGATTCTTCCTCATCGGAAAACCCTTACCGATGAGGAAAACAAGATTGCGAAGATCTCCAATCGGGCTCAGGGGTTTTACGTATACCGCGAAGGACGAGTGATCCACTGGGGCGGCTGGCTCGGCCTGTTCGACCTCGAACCCCACTTCTCCCTCATCCGGGTCGAATTCGATTTCGACCACCTGCTGGATGAGGCCTTCAAGATTGACGTGAAGAAGTCGAAGGTCCTGTTTGACCCAGCTTTGGAAGAAGTGCTGGACAAGATCCTCACTCCTTTCAGGAATGAAGCCAACAATCGCTATCGCCGCAAGGAAAGGACCATTGCGGCGGAAACGGTTATCAATCATCAGAGCGCCAACAAGACCATCGCCGCATCAAATACCCAGACGGCCTCAGTATCGGCTGTTGACATCGCCACTCAGACTGCGACCGTCAACAACCGGCTTGGTCAGGGCATCAAGCTTCATATTCCTGTCGAAAACAACGTCAACGTGAAGTCGATTTACGTCGAGACCGTTGATGACATGACCAGTGGCCTGCTTTGGGAGCCTGCCGTAAGGAGTCCGAACCAGTCCGGGCATCATGTGAGTGTTCGAATCAACAAGCATCACGACTTCTTCCAGAAGGTGTACCTCCGGGCCGGTTCGCAAGGCTACACAGTTGACGGCATCGACTATCTCCTCTGGGCTTTTGCCGCCGCGGAAATCAACAACTCAAATCCGGAGCTGGCTGCGGTATTCGAGGACCTGCGAGATGAAATTTCGTCGAACCTGCGAAAGCTTCTGAGAGACACTCCGGCGGCGAGCGAGGATGACATCGAGGAGTTGTTGCCTGCCCAAGCCGGTGCTGAGCAGTGACAGGGGACAGGGTGAACCTGCTCAAGCAGGTTCTCGAACTAGGAATTGGAGCTGGAATTGAAGTCAAGCTGGACAGGGCCGGCTTGAGAACTGGACTGCGTGCTCATTTCTCCGATCTGGAGCCAAACAATGGCCCGATTGTCACTGTCAGACCCTCCGGGCTCCGGCGCCATCTGGTTCTCCTGAAATTCGGAGACTTTTCCACGCCGTGCATCCGGCAAATGCAAGCAGCGAACTACGAGCAGCAGGCCACCGCACGTGGCTTGCTGAAGCAAATTGCCCGATCCCATGACCTGAGAATCAATCCGGGCTACGGCTTGGATGACTGGGTGGTCAGCGGCGGTGACTTCAATATCGAAGTAACCGTCAGAAATGTTGATGAGCACGACAGTGCCAATGCGGTTGCAGACACTGCAAAGACCATCATGGTGCCCTTGATGGCCGCGATGGCCGAACTCATCGGCTATGACGAGTGGACTGACAAAGTCCCGGACATCGAAGGTGAAGTGACAGAGACGCTGATACGGAAGCGCGAAAGAAGCCGCCGAAACCGCTATCTCTGTCTATCCATTCATGGCAACAAGTGTGCCGCCTGCGGGTTCAGCCCGCTGGAGGCGTTTGGCGAAAGCGGAAACATCATCGAGGTCCACCACCTCGAGCCGGTTTCCCTGCTCGAAATGCCGAGGCAATACGATCCTGTCTCCGATTTGATCCCCCTGTGTCCTAACTGCCATCGGCTGATACACACCAGGAAGCCCGTCCCCTTTTCGCCTGATGAGCTGAAGGAACTGCTGGTCGATGCTCGCTCCTGATCCGAAAACATGGCCACGCGAATTTTCGGTTCTTGAAAAGGATCCGCCTGATGGCTGGATCCTTTTCACTACCGTACTCGACCCGGTCCTCTCCATCGTGCGGGAGAACAATGGCTATGTCGTAAATTTGGGCGCACGCCTTGTGCGGCGCGCCGGTACCCAGTTCCTTACCGCGCCATCGCCCGAATTCAATTGGGTATGTGGGAATGGGCTGATCTATCCGTTACCCAAAGATGTCCAGCCTGTCATCAATAGAGTGCTGGCGGGAGCAAACTCAGAATCGCTTTCGTTTCCTGAAGTTCTCAAGCTGCAGCAAACGGCCAAAGATGAGATCCAGGTCGAACTTGACGAAAGCGTTCTGGTTTCCGCCAATGACGCGGCCGATCGTGAGACCGCGCCTCTAGTTGTTCCGAACCTGCAAGCCAATCTTTATCCATATCAGAACAAGGGCGTTTCATGGATGCGGAATGCCCTGTCGAAAACGGGTGGGGTCATCCTTGCCGACGAGATGGGCTTGGGAAAGACCTTGCAGATCATTTCTCTTCTCCTGCTTGACCCGCCAGATTCAACCTCTCCTGCATTGGTCATTTGTCCGACTACGCTGATCGCCAACTGGGTTCGCGAATTCGGAAAATTTTCTCCATCGCTGACCGTGATGATCCATCGCGGCAGCGGAAGGGGCACGCTCCCGCGCCACCTGCTTGGTGCGCAGATCGTAATCACTACCTACGACACGGTCGTCAACGACCTAGTCCTGTTTAAGGCCGTCGAGTGGTCATGGCTGATTTGCGATGAGGCGCAAGCCCTGAAGAATCCTGATTCGCAGCGGCGACAGTCCGTCAGTGACATTCCCAGGAAACGCACCATTCCGGTCACGGGTACGCCAGTTGAAACGAGGTTGCTCGACTTGTGGTCGCTAGCCGATATTGCGATTCCGGGACTGCTCGGTACACGGGACGTTTTCGAGGCCTCTTACTCCGACACCGACGATTCGGCTCGCACCCTGGCGAGAATTACATCGCCAATAATCCTCAAGCGGCGCGTGAAAGACGTAGCCCAGGATTTGCCGGAAAGGACCGATGTTCTTGTTCCGCTGGAACTCGATGCTGACTTGGCCAGCGAATATGAGTCTGTGCGGCTAGAGACCCTCCACAAGTATCCGAAAGCAGGTTCATTGGTCGCAACAGGGCAGCTCCAGATTTTTTGTGCGCATCCGGCGCTTGTGAGCGGGGGAATGGAGTCGGATGAATGGGAGGAGCTTGTAAGTCTTCGAGGCCGCTCCGGCTCAGTGCGAATGACGCCGAAACTGTTGCGCACTATCGAGCTGGTTATGGAGTCATTTGCAAACAACCGAAAAGTTTTGATATTCGCCAACTTCAACGCATGCGGTCCCATTGTCCGGTCCGCTATGCATCTTCCTGCATCGGTCTACTGGGGCGCCATAAATGGCTCCACTCCCCAGGAAGATCGACAGCGAATCGTTGACGAATTCGAGAAACACGACGGGGACGCAGTTCTAGTTCTCAATCCCAGGGCGGCTGGCGCCGGGCTCAACATTACCGCTGCAACCGTGGTCATCCACTACACCCAGGTGTGGAACCCTGCACTCGAAGCTCAGGCCAGCGCCCGGGCACATCGGCGAGGCCAGAAAAATCCAGTCACCGTCTATCACCTCTACTATGCCGATACCGTCGAGCAGGTAATGATGGACAGATCTCAGATGAGGCGTGAACTGGGAGCCGAGGCAGTTCCGACCAGTGCCGACGATGCAGCTGACCTCAGTCGCGCACTTTCCATCTCTCCTGTCAGCAAATGAAAGCAACTTTCGCCAAAACACTCAGCGCAAACGATGTGGGCGCAACTGGCAGCCACCAGGCGGGCATCCTTGTTCCAAAGGCTGACAAGGAGTTGATGGCGTTCTTTCCGGTGCTGGATCCAGCCATATTAAACCCGGATGCCTGGATCATTTGCATCGACGAGTTCGGGGATGAGTGGAAATTTCGCTATGTCTACTACAACAACCGTCTCCATGCCGAGCATGGGACCCGGAACGAGTATCGCCTTACGTATCTGACGAAATTCTTCAAGAGGATGGGAGCGAAAGCCGGGGACAGTCTCCTCTTTTCCACGACAAACGAAGTCGGCAAATACCGTATTTCTCTGAAGCGAAAAGAGTTACCTGCCGAAGACTCGCCGCCAGGTGTGATTGTTCTTCAGGGATGGCGCCGGGTGCATTGAGTCATGAGTCATTCGCTCTTCTATCGGCTGGATAATTCGCTTCATTCCCTCCCTGTGTCCAAGATTGGGATTGGCGATCTGGCAGAGGTCCTGCAGAGCGTAGGACTCGGAACGCTTGGTTCGCTGCTTGGAAGGCTTGAAATCGAGCCTCGCACACTCAGGATGATCGTGGGGCTTCGGCGTGATGACGCCGATGTCATTCAGCGAAGGCTGGATGCGCTTTCGCTCATGGTTGATGACTATGGCTTTGTTGACTGGAGTGAGTTCAATGGGCTTCCGCCGATCTCTCCAGTTGGCGAAGGCCCAGATTCGGCGAGCAGCACGGATGAGCCTTTCGTTGGCCCCGTTGCGCCACAGTCGCCCTTTGGTCCTCTTTTTCCAAAGTGCGATGTGACCAATGGAGAGGAATTTGTTTCGTCAATCCCTGAAGTCATCAAAGCGATCCTTGAGACACGAGGATCCGAGACGGACAGGTTGATCCTTACTGGGCGGATCCTCCGGTTCCCGGAAGAGCGCATGACGCTGGAGCAGGTGGCGACCGCGTCTCCTGTCCAGGTAACACGCGAAAGAATCCGGCAAAAGGAAGCAAAGCTCATCCAGTTGCTACTTTCGGCCTTCGTACTCGGTCGGCAACGCAAGCTTGGCATCTCGCTGCGGACAAGCTTTACAGGCTATTGGAAGCGTGCATCCGAGTGGTTTGGCGCAAAGGAGGAGATCAATTTTCCCGATTTCCTGGACGGACTTCAGACCGCATGGGATGTCCCGGCAGAACTCCTCTTTCCCCATTTGCCGCTTATCTTGACCATCCTTACCAGCAAGGCTTCCATTCCGGAGGTCTTGCGTGCCCAGATGAAGCTCGACCCTGGCCTCTTCTTGCCGCTGAGCCAGCATCTCCGGTCGGTTCCGCTTCATTCGATTCCACTGGGCGAACCAGCTACGGATCTGGCGAACCACGGCCTGACGACCTTGGGCGACCTCTGGGATTCCTTCAGGAGCGGCGCGGGCCCGTCACCTCATACACGCTCCGGAAAAAATCTTCGGAAGGTGGCTTCTCTTCTAAGAGCATCCATTTCCATCGATGGATCGATCGATTTTTTCGCCTACGCGAAGGCGATGAATCTGGAGATTCTTCCGGAGCATGACCCGGATTCGGCCGAGGAATTTGTAGAGGCATTGCCTCTAATCGTCGAGAAAATCATTCGTGCGAACAGCATTACCGCGCGTGCTGCCGACATTTTCAGAATGCGGATAGCTGTGCTCAGGGCATCACGGCCCACGCTGGAGCAGACTGCCCTCGCGCTCGGCACCTATGGTCCGTCGGTCAAACGTGAAGAGTCGATCATGTTGACCGCTCTCAACGACCAGCTTGTGGATGGGGATTTCTCAACGGCCAAAGCCTTGCTTCAGCCAAATTTCCTTCGCTACTGGCGAGAGGCTGCTGATTTCTACGCCAGCAGCCACGGAAGCTTCGGCAGCTTCCAGGTACAGACTTCTCTGAAGTGGGGCATCCCGCTTCCATCCAGCGGCGTTGGAACTGAAATCCTGTGGGCTGTGCTGGACGAGTACCCCGGCGGCCGGCGGTCGGGAAGGAAGGCTCGGCCCCAAGTCGTCCCTTCGAGCATCTCTCAGTCCTCTGCGCCTGGTCTCATAAGGCTCCGGGGTTTCCGAAGCGTCCACTGACTGCCCTTACCCCAGCGGGCGGGCTGATTCGCAGCGTGTGAGATGAAAATCGGACATACTGTCCGCATTCCGTCCCGCCGCCGAGGTCGCCCATGCAAGACGCCCGCCAGCTTCTGACTGCCCTCCGGGGTCGCTACAACCAGACAGAGTTGGCCCAGGCCTTAGGCATCACGACCCGAACCCTGCGGCGCTGGGAGGTCGGGGAGACCGACCCGCCGCCATATGCTGCTGACGCGATCCGCCAGCGCCTGTTGCCCTTGGCCAATGAGTCGGGAGACTGCGACTTCCGCTTCATTGACCTGTTTGCAGGTATCGGGGGCATCCGCATGGCCTTCGAGGCTCACGGCGGGCGCTGCATGTTCACCAGCGAGTGGAACTCCTACGCGCAGAAGACCTACCTGGCCAACTTCCCGGAGTCGGCCCACGCCCTGGAGGGCGATATCACCAAGGTGGACGAGCGCGACATTCCGGCTCATGACGTGCTGCTAGCTGGCTTCCCCTGCCAGCCTTTCAGCATCGCTGGCGTATCAAAGAAGAACGCGCTGGGCCGCGCCCACGGATTTGCCGACGAGACCCAAGGCACCCTCTTCTTCGACGTGGCTCGCATCATTGCAGCCAAGCGTCCGGCGGCGTTCCTGCTGGAGAACGTCAAGAATCTCGTCAGCCACGACAAAGGCAACACCTTCCGGGTCATCAAGAAGGTCCTGGAGGAGGAGCTTGGCTACCACATCACCTGCAAGGTTGTGGATGGCGCGCACTTCGTGCCGCAGCACCGCGAGCGCATCCTGATCGTCGGCTTCCGCGACAAGACCGATTTCACCTTCGACGACATGTATTTGCCGGAGCACAAGCCGAGGATGAAGGGCATCCTGCACCCGCAGGACGGAAGCGAGGAACCGGAGGGGCATTACACCGTCGGGCCGAAGGCCAAGGTCGACGACCGCTACACGCTCACCCCGAAGCTCTGGGCCTATTTGCAGGCCTACGCGGAGAAGCACCGCGCCGCCGGCAACGGTTTCGGGTTCGGGCTGGTCGGCCCGGACAGCGTGTCGCGCACGCTGTCGGCCCGCTACTACAAGGACGGCTCGGAGATCCTCGTGTCCCAAGGTCCACGCAAGCGCCCACGTCGGCTGACACCGCGCGAGTGCGCCCGTCTGATGGGCTTCCCTGAAGATTTCATCATTCCGGTCAGCGACACGCAGGCCTACAAGCAGTTCGGCAACAGCGTGGTCATGCCGGTCATGCGCGAGGTTGCCCGTGTGATGAAGCCGCGCATCATGGAACTGATCGATCCCGAGCTGGCCCGGCAGAAGTCGCTGCTGGCCGCCTGAGCCGCATGGACATCGTGGACCAGGCCACGCGCAGCCGGATGATGTCCGGCATCCGTGGCAAGGATACGAAGCCGGAGCTTGCCGTCCGCCGCGGGCTGCATGCGCTCGGCTTCCGCTACAGGCTCCATCAACGAAGGCTGCCGGGCAACCCGGATGTCGTGTTGCCGCGATACGGTGCGGTAGTGTTCGTGCACGGCTGTTTCTGGCACGGCCATGACTGCCGGCTTTTCAAACAGCCTGGGACCCGGCAGGAGTTCTGGCGAACCAAGATCGGCCGCAATCGTGAGAACGACCAAAAGCATCTGGCTGCGCTGCTCGAGGCGGGCTGGCGCGTGGGTACGGTTTGGGAGTGCGCCATTCGGACGGATCCCGCCGTCGCCGTGCAGCGATTGTCAGAATGGCTCCGGTCCAATGATGAACTCTGCGAGATAAAGAGCTAAGTGGTGAAGCGCGGCTACCTGTCAGAGTATTTTGAAGGCGTGGCGGTCAAGCGATTGTCGGCCGTCGAGGCCGATACGACGCGATCGAACCAGCACGAATACAACGCCACGAAGGACATGCTGGCTTTCATGGGACGCCCATCCGGGCGTACCCGATTGCCTGCGCGGTTCATCTACCTGGACGACCAGAGTGACGAACCGATCATTGAGGACGCTTTCCTGACGCTGTACGACAGCCGCGAGAACCAGCCTCTCCGTTCTGCCGAGTACCGCTTCTATTTTCCGACCACTACAGTTTCAGAGAAGGGCGGTGAAGGGGATCTGCTGCTTATAGCGAAGCGACGTGATGAGGGGCTGCTGGTCGTGATTGCCGCCAACGGTTCGAGCGCGGTGAACCAGATCGAATGGCTATTCGGTTTCGACGATGAGGGGCTTCTAAATTTTTCCGTGCGTTCCGAACTCGAAGGCGAGAACGACAAGGTTGGTTTCGCAGCAACCATCATTCTCGAAAGCATTGGTATCGAGGTGGAGCAGCGGGAAGAAAGCTATCTCGAAACCATGCTGGCGCGCTTCGGCGGAAGGTTCCCCAAGACGCTGGATTTCTCAGCTTACGCACGGGAGACACTCGCGGAGATCGATCCACGTGACGACCCGGACGCGGCGCTCATGGCCTGGATGGAGCGCGAGGAAATCCTGTTCCGCACTCTGGAACGCCATCTGATTGGAGAGAGGCTGGCGCAGGGTTTCAGTGGCGACCAGATCGAGGACTTCATCCAGTTCTCCCTGTCTGTGCAGAACCGGCGCAAAAGTCGGGTCGGTCTGGCCCTGGAAAATCACATGGAGGTTGTCCTGGCCTCGCTGGGAATCCGGTACAAGCGCACGGCCATTACCGAAAACAGATCCAAACCTGATTTCCTCTTCCCGGGGCAGAACGAATACCACGACAGCGGATTTGATCCTTTGCGCCTTTCCATGCTCGCGGTCAAGAGCACCTGCAAGGATCGCTGGCGGCAAGTGCTGGCTGAGGCCGACCGGATCGAAGAAAAGCATCTGCTCACTCTGGAAACCGCAATCAGCGTCAACCAGACCAGCGAAATGCAGGCCAAACATCTGCAGCTAGTTCTGCCCCGTGGTCTGCACGACACTTATAACGCTGAGCAGCGGCAATGGTTGTTCGATGTCGACGCATTCACCCGCTTGGTGCTGGAACGGCAGCAATAGGTTGAAACCGTCAACGATTGCCCCGTCGTCGCGTGCAGCTTTCAGGAGAGGGCGAAAATTGGCGGAATAGGGGCCGAGAGACCGCGAGGCGGTAAGCGGTTCGCTCGATGGTCGTGTCATCAATTCCCCCGTCCGAGTGGGAAGATCGTTCAAAATCTTCAAGGTCGTCTGCGACCCTGAAACGAGAAAGCCCGCCGGTTCTTGCGGGCCGGCGGGCTGGGTCGTGGACTGGCGGTTCGATCAGCAGATCGGGCAGGAATTGAAGTACTGCATGTTGAGCGCAATGGAGTCCTTCGGCTTCTTGCTGTCCCCGTACACCACCGGCCTGACCCACACTGCCTTGCGTCCCGCCAGAATCTGGAGGGCGCTATGGAGCCGGCTGCTGTTGCGCACGCCGCAGTACTGGCGAACGTGGTTCTTCGGTACTTCTCCAACCCCCCGAAGATAGAAGGTCCGATACAGATAGGCGTAGACGCTGTCGGCGTCCATCTCCTCGGGAGCGCGCTGCAGCGGCGGCGAAAAGAGCTGCTTGTACTCGTTCATGTGCCACCCAGCGATCGTTTCTGCCCGGGAGAGGGTGTCGCGGGAAATGGAGCCAATAGCACGGGCACGAGCCTCGGGGTCAGCCGGGAGGCGGGAGGTGTCGAGCTCGAAGTAGTGCAGGAGGCAGGCAATGCGGCCGACGATGTCCATGTACTTGTTGCCGAAGTCGCTGATGTCGTGGAGAAACTGGCCAGGCTGGAAGCTGGCCTCGACGTTGCCGGCGATCTGAAGCCACAGAACCTTCGCCTGCTCATCAAACTCAAGGACGTCCCGGCTCACGCGTCCGGACTGGAGCATCTCCTTATAGGCCAGGAGCAGCTCGCGAAAACGCGCATGGAAGGGCAGAAGGTGCTCAAGCGGCTGGTTGAGCTTCGGCTCGCGGCGCCCTTGGATCGAGGGAGACCGCGAGAACAAGAAGCGGGCGCAGAAGCCGGAGGACTGCACGATCTTGCCTCGCTTAGCGAAGAACTCCGCCAGCACGTCCGGCTGGATCATGAAGCTGATGGTCAGTCGCGAATCTCGGGCGACGAGATGTTTGTGCTCGGCGCGATCGAGCGACAGCAGCTTCTTGCCATCCCAGGCACTATTGAGGAAGCCGTAGTGGCGCATCACTGTGCTGGAAAGCAGGGTCTGCCCTTCGTCCGTCAAAAGGGCCATGGCCTTTCCGTTGCCGTCGAGCGCCTCAAAGATGGAGCGCTTGTTGACATCGGTGTAGATGAAGCGGTGCGCCCTGTTCCGGGCAGGCTCCTGAGCTTCGATCGCCGAAAGACGGGCCTCCGCCTCGGCGACCTCGCCCGCTTCGACCAGTTTCGCGTACTGACCGAGCACCCGCTTGTGGAGGGCAGCCCAACGTGCGTACGCCTTCTTGTATGCGTCCTCGTGGTCGTCTTCCTGTTCGATGACCTCGATGTCGTGGGCGTAAAGCGGGGCACAGAGCTCGGCTTCGGCCGAGGACTTGCGATCCCCGGAAATCGCAGCAATCGCCTGATAGAGAACGCACGGGCGGATCTGCCCGGACAACGGATGCCGCCAGTCGACAAGGGGACTCAGCGCAATCGAAAGTGCAGTCAGACAGGACGTGCCCGCAATGATGTCGGTGACTTGGACGTTCTTGGCCAGCTCTTCCGCCGCGCGTTGGATGCGCGGCGGGAAGGCATGGGTGGGATAGGAAGACTGGTTGAGGATGAACATGTCGGTTACTCCGAATGGGCCAGAAAGTGGTCGGCGGACTCGCGCACGGGGCCGTTGGTGTGGGGGCGGGCGGGGTCGTTGGGCTCCGCCGAGGTCAGACGGTGACCACAGGCGACGCAACAGACGGGCTCGCCACTGGCGTCCCGGCGGGCACGCTCCCGCTCGAGCATTTCGTTGAACTTGCGGGCGCAGACCTTGGCTTGGACCAGTTCGTTGAAGGCCGCCAGGATGTCCTTCAGGAGCTTGCCGTTGGCGAGATGGGCCTCGAGCTTCGGATAAAGGTCCCGGACGTACTGCTGGGCGAGCTCGCGCTTCGAGGGCTTGGCCTTCGCCAGCAGGCGGTCGAGCTTGTCCTGGAGCGCTTGCACGCCGGCCCTTTCGACAGGGGCCTCCGGAGCCCGAAGGCCTTCTGCGGCCGGGAAGTTGTTGTTGTGCGTCATGCTCTTAGCCTCCGTTCCCGTGATGCAGCTGGGCGCGAGACGTCAGGTACGCCATCACGGAGGAGTCCCACCACACCGACGGCGAACGCTCGGTCGTGCCCAACTTAAAAGGGCGCGGCATAGCCGGGTCGTACGAGGCCGACTTGGGGTTGAGGCGGTCGTAGAGGCAGCTCTTGGAAATACCCAGAATCTGCAGAACTTCGGGCAATCGGATGGCGTGGCCCTGATTCGGCGCAGGCCCGCATTCGCGGGACTTCAAGGCTTTGACCCCTTCGAAGATCGCCTCCAGGCGAGCAAGCACCTGTTCTTCGATCAGCCAGCGCAAGTTTTCGTAGTGCGCATCCCGAGTGAGGGAGGATTCACCGCACTTCGGCGGGGTGGCCCGGTAAGGTGCCAGGGCAGTTACGGCGGAGCGACGCATATAAACCTCGTAGATGACGCTGCACATTGCAGCGTGGCCATCGTCGGAAGTTCTCGGACCGTCGTCGTCCGTTATGAACGTGACGCTTGACATGTTCGCCTGCTTCAGGCAGGCCGCGTTCTTCACTTCAAAGGCGCTCTTCCAGCCCTCATAAGAGGGGAACGTCTGAGGGGGGGACTGAAAAGCGGAGGTCTTTCGCCCACTTTCCCGGCGGCCGCCTTCTCGGGCCGGATGATTGTTACGCCATGGCTCGCTGCATTCGTTCCGGTAAGGCCCATAAACTGAAGGAACGCAACTATTTCGTCCCGAGTTGGGTGCGTCTCAGGCTTGTCGTTCTGGACGTTGATGGGGGACCAAAACAACTTGGCGGCAGTGACTAAAGCAAGCATGTCCGGCGTCACTGACGACTCCAACTTCCTCGATTTAGCCAAGCTGGAGGGATCGCAGGCATCAGCCGCAAACTTTACGAGGGAATTCGGATTTGTGCCCTTTTTACAGAACGAACGGAATTTATCGTTCAAGTACTCGACGGTGAACGCCCTTTTTCGGACACGCTCGTCGGTTCCCAGCCCCTCGTGCTTGCGCCAAAGGACCTGGTTTGCCTCGATCATCTCTTTCAGCTTTCCGGAGATGTAGGGCGGGAGTTCTTCTTTGAACGTTCCGCCGTCAAAAAGATCTGAAATGAAGCTGTAGGACGTCAGGTTGACGAGGAACCTTTTTGCATCGGCGTCCCGGATGCAAACGTGATCGGGACGAACGACGAAGCTGGCCTGTATGACGCTGCGGCCGTCGATTGAAAGCAAATCGGCCGCGTTTGCCTCGTCCGAGGCGTCATACCCATCAAGGATTCGGAATATCCCGGCACGCCAGCCCACAGGCCGGAACGTGTGGCCGGACGTGCTCGGAAAAAGTCCGCGGAAGCAATCCCAGCTCAGGTTGTTGCAGATGACTGTATCGAAGGACTCGATTTCAACGGGGTTGCTGCTAAGAAGCGCTTCCAGAGTTGGGGCGTCTGGGACAAAACCGACGAGCTCGCCTTTGGGTAGCCGGATTAACGGTCCTTGGGTCAGAGGCATCGCGTCTTCATCGACGCGAAACAGCGCGTACTCCACGGCCTTGGGTGGTGGCTGGACAAGGAGTTTCAGCCGCCCTTGTGACGCGTGGTGCAACAGCGATCTGGCGGGGATGTTCAGCCGCTGCTCCCACTCTCGCAGAGATCTCTGTTCCCTCGCGCCCTGTCTAAACTCAACGTCGTGGAGCATGGCCCGCTGATCGCGAGTTTGGGGTTGTTATGATAGCGCCGTGCTCCGAGCCAACAGTCCAGGGTGAACCAGCGCGCCCGCGCAGCAGCAAGCGCGAAAGCGAAGGTGAGGTTGTCCGGTGTGGTCCGGGTTGGTGCGGCTCCAGCCAACCAAAAAGTGGACCAAGTTGTGAGTCAGGCCGTCGAAAATCTCTTTAGAAAATCAACGTAGTCAATCGCTTACCGTTGTAATGCGGTTGCTGGTGGGGCACTGGTCGTCGCGAGCCAGGCAGGCTCACCGCACTGTGGTACCCAGAGGGCCTTCAGAAGGAAGGCCCGAGCGAGAGCTCCTACCTCGATAGTCGCTGGAGGCGGGTAAAGCCGTGCCGCAATGACGGAGCTACCCGACACAAACATCGCCGAAGGAGCGCGCACACGATCTGCTCAAAGACGATCTCAGCCAGGTGTGATGAGATCCAGTCCGTCATCAGAATTGCTCCTTACTTTCGGGGTCAGTTGAACTCCTCGCCAACAACGCTGACACCGCTGCGCCATCGCGCCGGGTCAAGTTCGGAACGTAGCGCGAGTACACAGTGAACAACATCTCAGTGTTCACATGGCCAAGGAATCGGGCGATCCATTCCGGGTTCTCGCCGGCTGCCAGCAAGACGGTCGCAGTCGTGTGCCGGGTCTGGTAAGGACGGCGACGGGCGATTCCGAGGCGATCAAGCAACGGGTAGAAAACGCGATTGGTGAAGTTCTTTGCATCAATCGGGCCTCCGCGCGGAGACGCGAAGACATAGTCCGTACCCAGAGGTCGTGCGACGGCATGACGCTCAAGCAACACCTCCCTGACAGGAGGCAGCATCGGAATGTCACGAATGGAGTGCTCGCTCTTTGCGTTCTCCTCCGTTTCTCCCGCCGAGAACGTTTCCCTAACCAGTACGACGTTGCGCTCGAGATCCACGCGGCCCCACTTAAGCCCGTTGATCTCGCCGGTCCGCATTCCGGTGAAGAAGCGACAAACAAGGTAGTCGCGGTAGTCCGGACGCACCTCGTCGCAAAGGCGGCGCACTTCTTCCAGAGTAAACGGCTGAACCTCCGGCCTCTGAGACTTAAGCTTCCTAATCCCTGCAAGTGGGCTCTGGAAACCATGGCGGTTGGCCGCCTCTCCCATTGCCTGGCCAAGGATGACGAGGATCTTGTTGATGCGGGACGCCGACAAAGTGCGCCCACGGTGGCCTGGCAGCTTCGCCAAGTGGGCTCTGAACTTCATGACGTCCGCGCGGCCGATCCGACTCAGCTGCATTGCCCCGAACCAGGGGAGCAGGTGCTTACTTGCAATGTCATTCACCCCCTGGATATGCAGGCGGCGCCACTCAGGCAATTTCTCCATTCGCCATTCGTGGAAGAACTCTTCAAAGGTCGGGGTCTGCGTCATTGGCGGGTGCGTCAGCGAGGGTAGGGAAGTTGCAGGCTGTGGCTGCCAATCGATCGAACCTGAGGCGGGCAAGGCCATGTTCCACGTAACGTCTACTTTCATTCGAATTCCCGGTGAGGCGAAGCACGTCGCTTCGCGTCCTTCCTTGATCTCATGGGGAGCTCGATTCCAAAGTTATCCGCACGAGGTCAACCTTGCTCTTTTGGAATATTTGCCGTCGGATCACTGGCACATCAGGGATCTGCATCGCGTGCATCGCTTCGCGGACGGCAGATGACTATCAATAGCGGCAGCCAGCGGCCTATCTCGTTCTTCCGACCCTTGGCTAACCATTGAACCTTTCGGCAGCCGTCGTGGCTCGCAACTTTGAACGTAACACCTGAACCCGCACCCTGGACTGCAAGAAGCACAGTTCTAGCTTCGCTCTCTGTCCAGTCGCGTTTGGCAGCCCTGAACACTTTCATCGAATGAATGAGCTTCTCAACCGACTCCCGCTCGGCAGGACTTGCAGGGTTGGAGAAAAAAAGCCGCAGATCCCGGTATAGCTCCGAGAGGATTGCCTTAGGTGCAGAAGGCATCGCCCGGTATGCCGTAAGCGCCCGGGCGACTGAGGCGTCGCTTGGCGCCTGCGCCACAAGCATGGCTTCTAGCTGGTCGACTTCGCCGGCGCGATAGTCATCGCTCCCCATGGATCCGTCTGCATCTGACTCCAAAGTCTCGGCAGGAGCTGGTGTGCGTGCGGCGGGCGAGTGCGACTTTCGCCGGCGCGACATGGGAGCGCGCGAAGCTATCGTGGCCAAGGCCCCCTTCGCGCGGCTCACTGCCTTGTCCATGCGGTTGGCGACTCAAGCGCGCTGGCGCGCACGGATGTCGCGGCGGACGACGGACTTTCGCTTGATACCGTCCAGCCGAGCGCGAACTGCGATGGGGATGGCGGGCGCCAACCGCTTGGCGTACTGGGCGAGGATCACGTCCATGAAGTGCACATAACTATGCATCGACGTCGTTGGGTCGATATGGCCCAGCAGTGCACGGACTAACTGGGAGCGCGAGCCATGTTCGGCCCGGCGTCCGGACAGGATTTCGGCGTACGGCTTCTCCGCTACGCCGAGTCCACGAGCACTAATGCGCGCGTACCCATTGATCCATTCAAGTGCGCTGGGGTCTTCGATCTCGTCCGTGAAGATGCGGAGGGAAATGAAGGAGGCGGCTGAATGGCGTAGGTGGTGAAACACTAGACTCCCGTCGCCAGAGAGCAGGCGCATTCCCCTCTGTATGACGTCGTGCGTATCGCGGACGTTTGGCGGTGTACCTCCAGTTTCACGATTTGCAAAAAGCAATTCGGCGGGACGAACATCGTCCCGGTCAAGCAACGCCAGGTACTCCTGCAGCACACGCATTTCATCGGGCGTCAGGAACTGCTCAAGCGGCAGTCGCCTGAGCGCTTTGGATGTCTTGCCTGCAAACCAGCGGTTGACGCGGATATCCAGGATTCCGCACAGGCTGCCGTCGGGGTTCGTGGTGAGCATCAGATCGCGGCGCTGCCGGGTCTGCAACTCCTCCCAGCGGGGTCCTATGCGGTACGCCAGGATAGTTAGCACCTGGTTTCGCAGCGCTCCGAACCTATCCGCGCCGGCGACTTCGCTTAGCCAGCACAGCAACTGCTCATACTCGCCAGGCGTGACGATGTTGACGTCAACTCGTCCGACGGAAACCACTGATCTCCATTCGCTGTCGAGCTCAATCCTCGGTCCGCCGATGGCGGTAACGTAGGCCAAGAATGCCTGCAAGCCAGCTCGAGGAACGCCGGCTTGCTGCAAGCCGCTCAAGTCGTGACGCAACTGTTCTAGTCGGTCGGAGATGTCATTGGCGAAATGTGCCGGATCTTGGACTATCGACCACGGATCGAGATCGTGGAGCACCTTTAGCCACCGGTCGCCAAAGCCTTGGAGGTAACGCTGTAGCCCCGCGCGGTGCAATTTCATGCCGATCGCGCTACCGGTAGTAACGACATGACGTGCCCAGCACTCGAATAGGGCTGGCCATCCGTCAATGTGGCCGAACTCATGCCGCCACTTCTCCAATCGCTCGACCAGCTCGGAGGGCTTAGGCACTTGCTTGTCTGGGCCCTTGCCCAGCGCGGCAACCAGGCCTCGACATGCGCGCTGCTGTTCCATGAGCTGTGCAGGCGCCTGCGATGGCGACATGCTGCCGAGGCGCGCAATGCGCAATCCTTCAGTCACGGAGCTGGGTCTCGGCGCCTCCGCCAAGGCCGGCCGGCCAGTTAGCAGCCGTTGCCATGCGGAGTGGGGCAATGAGGGTGCGACTCGTGGATCTGAGACGTACTCGTACAGGATCGGCGGCAGGCGGCTCGCCCACCAGGCGCTCGCATGTCGAACTACCTGCTTCATGGTCAATGCGGTTCGGCCGAGTCGCGCGCACGCGGCACTTAGAAAGCGGTCCGGGGATGGCCGCTCGCGTGTCGGCGCAAACCCGAAGAGCCGGGCTAGAAGGAGTGCGCTGGCGTCGTCGGGCGTCCAGCGGCGAACGTTGGACGCAGGCTCCTCTGCGGGTGGTTCGTCGCTTTGCTCAGAAGCCTGCTTGCGGCGGCCCCGATGGTTTGGCGATCCGGCGCGGGCGATCTGGAAAGCAATCGAAGCGCTCCCTCCCGCTTCTTGAAGTAGTTCTCGCCGATGAGGCAGTTCGGTGAGCTGGCTGAGGAAGTCCGAGTGCACAACAGCGCCTACGAGCGCCGCATTCAGGATCAGTCCTCCCATCAGCACATCGGGATCTTCTGAGGCCAACAGGTCGCCCAAACCTGCAGCGATAGCTGCGCGGAGGTGCTCAGCTTCAGCAAGCAGTCTTCGATGGGCGGGTGTTGCATGGCGCACGCGGCGCGTCCGGCTGGACGCGGAGTCTAACTCCGGGTAGGTCCACCAACCTTCCTGCGCACCTTCGGCAAGCAGTCGGCTAAGTTCGTTGAACACGAACTTCCGATCCTTCGTGGGAAGTGCATGGATGCCTACGTCTTCGAGCGTAAGGTTTTGAAGCTCTGGCGTCCAAGCCGAGAAGCCAGCATCAGCCCGAACCGATATGGCCGTGATGAGCCTTTCGCGGAGTTCCGGGAGAGTGGCCTTCCGCTTGGGAGGGTGCTTGGCATCAGGTTTAAGCCGCACTGCGATAACCCTTACATTCTTCGAAGCCGGCAGCCGCCAAAACTGCTTCAAGCGCCTGAACTTCGTCAGCGCTCCAGGTGATTTCGATCGCACTCCACGGATATCCCGGCTCACACCCTTGGGCGTGATGTCCCATAAGCAAGCCGATGCGTTCGCCGGGCACGCCGCGACGGCGCAACTCATTAGGAAGCGAATGGCGCAGCGCGTTCGCCGCCGCTGGCGCCATGATCTTTCGCCACGAGGCGGGACTGACTGCCCGAACCGTAGGGCTTGAACCTTCCAGCTGGAACCACAGCGGGGCATTACTGAGTTTGAGCGTCTTGATCACGAACTCGCGGTGGCGCTGATACTGCTGCCATTGACGTACCGCGAGCTTCGGGACCGGAAGCAACCGCGCCGAGGATCCACCCTGCGGTTTCTCGTTAACCAGCCAGGTGTTGTTGACGGGCCGGAGGGCAGGGAATCCAAGAGCGAACGGGCGAATGCCGGACGCCGTCATGAACATGGCCATGACATAGTGGGTAAACGCGTTGTGGAACTTGATGAGTTCGGCGAGATCCGTCCGACCCCTCCGCAAGGGCGGCAAAGCCTTCTTGAGATCATCGACGAACGTGGCGATGTCTTCGGGCGGAGGACAGAAGCGGCTGCCGATGGAGCCTTCGATCGGGCAGGGCGCCACGACATCGGGGCAAAGTTCGGTGCCGTAGCGCTCCCCGACCAACGCGAGGGCCTTGGCAAAAGTTTCCTGCATCTCAATGCCGTCATGCACCGCGTAGTGGAGGTCCGCAGCGAACGCCGGTTCGATGGATCTCGCCGACCGCAGGTAGTACTCGAACGCACGTCGCTCCGTGACA
Organism: Lysobacter auxotrophicus; assembly: GCF_027924565.1. Classification (NCBI taxonomy): domain Bacteria; kingdom Pseudomonadati; phylum Pseudomonadota; class Gammaproteobacteria; order Lysobacterales; family Lysobacteraceae; genus Lysobacter; species Lysobacter auxotrophicus. The sequence goes on along the minus strand of NZ_AP027041.1, from coordinate 3,668,393 downwards.
TCGAATCCAGCGACGAGCAGTTCACGGGACAGGCGTTCGAGACGCAGGCTGCTATTGACCGAGGAGGCGTAGGCACGCAGACGCTTACGGCACTGGACGACCTCTTCAGCAGTGAACAACACACCCCCGATCCGCGACGAGGCGTGCTTATGCAGTGCTTCAGCAACCCCACTCTTCGCGTACGGAAGTGGAAGGTAAATGTGAGTTGCAGGCTTCTCATGACCGTTCGGCTTGGGCAGCGCCCCATTGACGCGATTGGGAACCACGAGCCCAAAGGGTTCGATCACGAGACAGGCGCCTGAATCCATTGCTGTCGCAGCGCTCACGTCGGGAGCGATCCGCAATTCGGTGAGCTGCTCGGGCTGCTGACCACTAAGCAACACTGCTGCGATGACGGCCTGGTCATTGAGCGGGGCGTCAGGCAAGTACTCCCGCAGCCGGGCGCGGTCATAGGGCTGGATCAGTGATCGCGACCCGAACGGAAGGACATGGCCGCTGGCGTGTCGTGCCCGGGCAGCAAACAGGTGGCTGCGACCACTGCCAAGAATTCGGCGGAGGGTTAGCGGCCTAGTGCGGGCGCGAACACCCCTCCAAAGGCGCTGCTTGGCGCGGGCGCCCGCTTGGGTGGGCTCTGGCGTTACCGGAGCAGTCGTGGGCTGACGCTGGCCGCGGATGCGCTGGATAGGTTCCCGCTTGCCGCGAAGGGTCTGGAGTGCGAGCACGTATGGTCGACTGTCTTTATCCCGGAGGCTGCCCAAGGAGCGATACCCGGTTGCCCACTGGCGGATATAGCGGAAGCCGGCGTCGGCGGTGTTTTTGGTTCCGGCGCCGGCCGCCGTGCTGTCGGGTGCGCGAAGCCATGCTCGTATCAGGACGGCGGCCAGACGATCGATTCGTGCAGATGGCGGGCTGCAGGCGAGCACGACCAGCATCGACAGGACCGGCTCTTCATCCATTCGCCCCATGACAAGACCGCGCGGGTCTCCGGGCAGCTCCTCCACTGACGCGTCCACGCAATGGTCAACGTCAAGGCCTAGCAACCGCACGAGCGGGGGGCGGCCTGTGCAGACCCGGATGAGTCCGCGCAGTGCGCCCTTCAGGAAGGCGGCGTCGGTCTCAGCGAAAGGCCGTCCTGACGACGACAGGCGTTTGAGGATGGGGGTGAGGGGCATGTCCATGAGGGACATGTTGGCCGTCCGGCGGCACGTGCGATCACGCTAACCCCCCCTGCGTGAGGGGGTGTTGGGAATATTTCTGGCGGGAAGGCTTGGGAGCCATTGCCCCGGCACGTCAATGCGGCACGTCAATCGGGAGGGTTTTACGTCAATCGCTCAGGCGCGTTCGCCACGCTTGGTGCCAGTCCATGACCCCGAGTCGGGTGGGCAGCGAGCCCGGTCTAAATCGTTGCTGGGGTGACAAATCTGGAGGGTTACGTTGCCCGCCAGAGGACGGCTTGGCCCGGCACACGGCGAAGTGAGCCAAATGCTCAGAGGGGTGACAAACGTGCCCTATTGGCGATACCCAGAAACAAAAAACCCCGCGAAATCGCGGGGTTAGATGTGTCGTCCAAATCCCTTGCGGGGTGACGAATCTCGGCGGATGGTGGCTATGGGTGGACTCGAACCACCGACCCCAGCATTATGAGTGCTGTGCTCTAACCGGCTGAGCTACATAGCCCCGCGAAGAACCGCGAATTATTCATGCCGAAGGGGTGCGCGTCAATCGCCCCGGACCGGGTTGTCGTCGCGGGCGAGGCCGTGGCAGAGTCGGAGGCAGTGAATTCAGGAGTCCGCATCGTGATCGATCCGGACGGCTACCGACCCAATGTCGGCATCGTCCTGATGCACCCGGACGGGCGCGTGTTCTGGGCGCGCCGCGTGCATCGCGACGGCTGGCAGTTCCCGCAGGGCGGGATGAACAGCGACGAGACGCCGCTGGAAGCCATGTACCGGGAGCTCCGGGAGGAGACCGGGCTGCTTCCCGAGCACGTCGAGGTCCTGGGCGCCACGCCGGGCTGGCTCCGCTACCGCCTGCCGCAGCGCGCCATCCGCCGCAACGACCGCCTGGTCTGCATCGGCCAGAAGCAGGTGTGGTTCCTCCTGCGGCTGTGCGGGCAGGAGTCCGACCTGCGCCTGGACCTGACCGACAAGCCCGAGTTCGACCACTGGCGCTGGGTGGACTTCTGGTACCCGGTCGAGCACGTCGTGATGTTCAAACGCTCCGTCTACGCGCGCGCTCTGCGCCATCTGGCACCGGCCGCACGGCAGGTGGCGGGTCCCGCGGCCGTGCCGACGCCGGGGCCGGAATTCCGGGCCGCGGATCCGGCGGGGCGGAGCCGCAGCCCGCGCTGGCGGGGCGCCGGATGCGGGCCAGGCTGATGTCGGGCGGCGGATAGCTGCCGTTAATTGACAATCATTCTCATTCATGGCGGAATGGCCCTGCAGCCGATCCGGCTGCCTTGCCCGATACCGCCGCCGTGTACGTCTGCATCTGCAATGGGGTCACCGATCACGACATCCGCTCGGCCGCCGAGGCCGGCTGCCGCAGCGTGACCGAACTGACCATGCGTACCGGCGCCGGCGCCAATTGCGGCAGTTGCCTGGACATGGCGGCGTCGCTGCTCGAATCGGCCCACGCGGTGCGCGAGTTGCCCTTCGCGGTGATGCAGGAAGCGGCTTGAGCCCGCTTCGTTGAACTTGGCTCCCAAGCGAGACTGATTCTCGGACGCGGGTGCACCCGATTCGCGTTCCGTCATCGCGCGCCTGAACGGGCTAGAGTGCCGGCATCCATGCTTACAGGAGGCCGGCCATGAAGGGCGACGCCAAGGTCATCGAATTCCTCAACAAGGCGCTCTACAACGAGCTGACCGCGATCAACCAGTACTTCCTGCATGCCAAGATGCTGAAGAACTGGGGCCTGAAGGAACTGGCCGAACACGAATACAAGGAATCCATCGACGAGATGAAGCACGCCGACAAGTTGTCGGAGCGCATCCTCTTCCTCGAAGGGCTTCCGAACTTCCAGGCGCTGGGCAAGCTGCGCATCGGCGAGAACCCGCGCGAAGTGCTGGCGTGCGACCTCGCACTCGAACTGGAAGGCCTGCCGCTACTGCGCGATGCCATCCGCTATTGCGAATCGGTGAACGACTACGTCAGCCGCAAGCTGTTCGCCGACATCCTCGATTCCGAGGAAGAACACATCGACTGGATCGAAACGCAGCTGTCGCTCATCGAACGCCTGGGCGAGCAGAACTACCTGCTGACCAAGCTGGAAGACTGATCGCCGCATCGCATCGCAATTGCGCAAACGAAACGCCGCCGGATTCCGGCGGCGTTTTTCATTGCGAAGCCATCAGACCGGCCCGGGTTTCGGCGCGCGCCGGAACAGCATCCGCCACACCCACCACAGCAGCAGCGCGACGGTGATGCTGATCAGCACCACGATGGTCAGCGCGACCCACGGATGCGCGAACACCAGCGCGAGGCCGCCGATCGTGGCGACGTCTTCGGTGATGGAGGCCGTCCAGTTGCTGACCGGTTCCGGCGAGGTGTTGAGCAGGGCGCGCGAGCCGGACTTGAGTACGTGGCTGGTCAGCGCGACGCCCGCGCCGGCCGCCAGCGCACCGGCGCCCAGCTGGCCGTCCGGCGACAGCGTGGCCGCCGCGAGGAAGGCGCCCGCCGGGACGCGCAACAGCGTGTGGAGCAGGTCCCAGCCCGAATCGACGCCCGGGATCTTGTCGGCGAAAAATTCACCAGCGGCGAGCAGGCCCGAAACGCCCAGAACCCAGGGCGAGGCAGTAACCTGCAGCGCCTCCGGCAGGTCCAGCCAGCCGAAGAAGCCGGCCAGCCCGACGCCGAAAACCGTGAGATAGACGCGGATGCCGGCCAACCAGGCCAGAACTACGCCAATTGCGAACAGGTGCGCATCCGTCATGTCGCTCCCTCGCTAGACTGTCCATCGAAGTATAGGGGCTGGGGAATCCGGCGACTGCATCGCCGGAAAACACGCTTATGAACAACACGCCGCGCAGGGCGCCGCCGCCGCGTTTCACGATCGTCCAGCAACGGCCCGACCGCCGACCGCTGATCGTGGCCGTGCTCGCCGTCGCATGGCTGGGCTCGCTGGCGGGCGTGTGGCTCGGTGCCGAGCGCCACGCCGCCCCGAAGTTGCCGCAGGTAACCGCGCAGCTGGACGCCGCGCAGGACGAGCTGCGCCGCTGGCGTTCGCAGGCCGAACAGCTCGCCCAGCGCGAGGCCACGCTGTCGCGTTCCGACCAGATCAGCCGCGCGGCCAACAAGGAAGTGCAGAGCGAACTGGCCGAGCGCGAGGAGGAAATCTCCGACCTGCGCGCCAACCTCGCCTTCTACGAGCGCCTGGTCGGCGCCACCGGCCAGCCGAAGGGCCTGAGCGTGCATTCGGCACGCTTCGACGCCGAATCCGGCGGCAGCTGGCGCTACCAGATCGTGCTGACGCAGAGCCTCAACAAGGGCGCGATCAGCCGCGGCCGCCTGCATTTCACCGTGGAAGGCGTGCGTCACGGCAAGCTCGCGACGATCAGCTGGGACGAGCTCCATCAGCGCAGCTCCGCCCCCACGCAGGAATACTCGTTCCGCTATTTCCAGCAGTTGGGCGGCAGCGTCATGCTGCCGGCCGATTTCACGCCGCAGCGCGTGCGCGTGTCGCTGGAAGGCGGCGACGTGGCCGTCGAGCAGACGCTGGGCTGGCAGCTCGGCGCCACCTGACCTCATCCCTTTTGCCGGTTCGCCGGCGCGCAACCGGAAGTACCCGATGTTCAAGAGCAAACCCGCCCACGTCGACGGCCAGGTCGATACCCTCATCGGCGCCCAGGTGGTCATCCACGGCGACCTGAAGTTCAGCGGCGGCCTGTACGTGGAAGGCCGCATCGTCGGCAAGGTGATCGCCGAGGAAGGCCAGCGCGCCACGATCACGCTGGCCGAGAACGGCAGCATCGAGGGCGAGGTGCGCGCGCCGGTGGTGATCCTCAACGGCCGCCTGGATGGCGACGTCTACGCCAGCGAGCGCGTCGAGCTGGCCGCCAAGGCGCGCGTGCAGGGCAACGTGCATTACCAGGTCGTCGAGATGCTGGCCGGCTCGGTGCTCACCGGTCGCCTGATCCACGCCGGTGCCCACGAAGGGCACGCCCTGACTGAAGCGGATCTGGACGCCGCCGCCATTCTGCGCTGACGGTCACATCGCGTCGCGGTAGGCTGGGCGCCGGTTTCCACGGCGCCCCGGCATGACCCCGAGCGATCCCGAACAACCCGGTTCGTCCCGACCGGCCGGCCACGTGCCGGAGCCGGTTGCCGCGCCCTCCGCCGCGCGCGACGCGCTGGTCGGCGGGCGCACGCCGTTGCTGCTCGGCGCGGTGGCGCTGTCGCTGCTGTTCGGGTTGTGGGGGCTGTGGCGGGTGTTCGCGCCGGCTCCCGACAGCCCGCAGGGCCAGCTGGAAACCAGCGAGCGCGAAACGCGCGGCCAGCGGCGCGAGATCGAGCAACTCGAACAGCGCGTGGCCACGCTGAGTCGTTCCGACCAGATCAGCCGCGATGCCAACCGCGACCTGCAGAGCACGCTGGCCGAACGCGACGAGGAAATCGCCGGCCTGCGCGCCGACGTCGCCTTCTATGAGCGTCTGGTCGGCAGCACTGCCCAGCGCCGTGGCTTGGCGGTGCATTCGCTGAAACTGCAGCCGCAGACCGACACCGCGTGGCACTTCACCGGCACGCTCACGCAGAACCTCAACCGGGGCGCGGTCAGCACCGGCCAGCTCACGCTCGCCATCGAAGGCACGCGCGGCGGCAAGCTCGAAAAACTCACCTGGCCCGTGCTGCGGCAGCAGGCGAACGCGCCGGGCATCACCTATTCGTTCAAGTATTTCCAGCAGATCGAAGGCGACGTCTTCCTGCCGCCGGGCTTCACGCCGGTCCGCGTGGCGGTGCGGCTGGCCCCGCGCTCGGGGGCGGCGATCGAGCAGTCCTTCACCTGGGCCGAGGCCACGCGCGACGTCGCGCCGGCGACCGCAACCCCCTGAATGCCTGGAATCCGGCGCCCGCAGGACACAGCGACCCGCCTCGCGCCTTGAACAACCCGGCCGCGCGCCCCATCCTTTTCGCATGGAATTGCCGACCCTCTCCGCCACGCCGGACTACCAGTCCCTCGACCGCCCCCTCCAGTTCTCGTCGGCCGCCGCCACCAAGGTGCGCGAGCTGATCGCGGAGGAGGGCAACGATGCCCTGAAGCTGCGCGTCTACATCCAGGGCGGCGGTTGCTCGGGGTTCCAGTACGGCTTCGAGTTCGACGAGCAGCAGGCCGAGGACGACCTCGCCATCCTGACCGACGGCGTCACGCTGCTGGTCGACCCGCTGAGCCTGCAGTACCTGATGGGCGCCGAAGTCGACTACACCGAGAGCCTGCACGGCGCGCAGTTCGTGATCCGCAATCCGAACGCCAAGACCACCTGCGGCTGCGGTTCCTCGTTCGCGGTGTGAGCGACACGCCGGCACCCTTCGCGTTCGTCGAGGCCGGCGTCGATGCGGCCTGCCGCGGCGCGCTCGATCGCGCCGACGCCCTGCGCGACGACCCCGACGCACTCAAAGCCCGCTGGCCCACCTCGCGAGTGATCCTGCTCGACGAGAAGGGCAACGCCTACGCCGACGATCAAGGCCGCCTGTTCGCGGCGACCGGCCGCGACATCAGCGACGGCCCCGGCGGCGTGGGCGCGTCGGTGTTCCTGGGACTGGATCCGCACGACATCGCGTGGTTCGCGCTGGAAGGTGCGCTGACCGCGCTCGATGCGCCGCGTCGCGTCGACCTGCGCAGTGCGGCGTCGCTGTGGCCGGCGTTCGATGCCAGCGTGTTCGCGCAGGCGCGCGCGCTGCAGCACTGGCGAAGCCGCCATCGCTTCTGCGGCGTGTGCGGCGGCGAGGTCGCTTTGTCGCGCGCGGGCTGGCAGGGCAAGTGCGTCCAGTGCGGCGCCGAACATTATCCGCGCACCGACCCGGCCGTGATCGTCGCCGTCACCGACGGCTCGCGTCTGCTGCTCGGTCGCCAGGCGGGCTGGCCGGCGCGCCGTTATTCGGTGCTCGCCGGATTCGTCGAACCCGGCGAATCGCTGGAGCAGACCGTCGCGCGCGAAGTGTTGGAAGAATCCGGCGTGCGCGTGCGGCGTTGCCGTTACCTCGCGTCGCAGCCGTGGCCGTTCCCGGGATCGCTGATGCTCGGTTTTTACGCGGAAGCCGAACCCGACGCGCCCCAGGTAGGCGACGAACTGGAAGAGGCGCGCTGGTTCACCGCGGACGAGGTGCGTCGCGCACGCCAGCGCGGCGAATGGGGCAGCACGCAGGACGATGGCGAAGGCCCGGTGTTGTCGCCGAGCATTTCGATCTCGCGCTGGTTGATCGAGCAGTGGCTGGCGGGGCAGGGCGCGTAAGCGACTAGCGCTTACGCATCCGGCGCACCCAGCTCCACTCCCACCGGAATCACCGCAAACCCAAGGCGCTAGAATCCCCGCAGCCCCCGCGATCCGGAGCCCGCCGCGCACATGTCCGCCACGCTGATCGCCGTCGTCGTTGCTTTGGTGCTCGGGCACATGGCGCCGTCGTTCGCCGCGTCGGTGCGGCATTACGGCTGGTATCGCGACTGGCTGCGCTGGCTGGATTCGCGCTTTCCGGAAGGCAGCTTCTGGCACGGGCGATGGGGCCTGGTGCTGGCGCTCGCGCCGATCTCCCTACTGGTCACGCTGTTCCAGCTCGCGCTGCACGATGCCTTCTTCGGACTGGCAAGCCTCATCTTCGGCGTGGCGGTGCTGTTCTACGCCTGGGGACCGCGCGATCTGGACGTCGATGTCGACGCGGTCGCCGACGCCCCCGACGCTGCATCGCGACGCACCGCCGCGATGCGCCTGTGGCCCGAAGGCGGCATGCCGGCGGTGCTCGACGGCGGCAGTCTCGTCGAAGCGGTCTTCCGCAACGCGCAGCACCGCTGGTTCGGCGTGCTGTTCTGGTTCCTGCTGCTCGGTCCGTTCGGCGCGCTGCTCTATCGACTCACCGCCATCTCGGCCGAAGGCGAGGCCGCGACCGCGTTGCCGGTGCAGACACGCGAGGGCGCGCGCTATTTCTTCGCGATCCTCGACTGGCCCGTCGCGCAGCTCATGACCCTGTCGCTCGCGCTGGTCGGCAACTTCGACACCGTGCTCGGCGCGTGGCGCGATGCGGGTGGCGCCTCGTTCGACGTGCGCCGTCCGTTTCTCGGTGCCGTCGCGCGCGCGAGCGTGAAGTGCGAACTCGCCGACGAAGCGGCCGATTACGACGACGCGACCATCGGCGTGGAAGCCGGTGACGCCGGCCTCACGCCGCCGCCCGCGCCGATTCCGGCCTTCTCCGGCGAAGTGCCCGAACTGCGCGACGCGATGAGTCTGGTCTGGCGCAGCCTGCTGGTGTGGCTGGCGGTGCTGGCGCTGTTCGTGATCGCCGGCTGGGTGAGCTGACCGTAGCTCTTGTAGCCCGGGTAAGCGAAGCGCACCCGGGATCACGCGTGACAGCCCCGGGTGCGCTTCGCTTACCCGGGCTACAACAGCACAATCTCAGCCCGGCGCCATCCACGCCAACGGCGCGAACGGAAGATTCCGCAGCACGCCGAACAGCACCATCGCGACAATCCAGACGCGCCCATCGTGCACGACGCGATTCAGGCGCGCAGGCACCAACGGGCGCGCCAGCCACCACTGCATCAGCATCATCGCCAATAGCGGCAGCGCGATCATCGCCAGCGGATTCATCGACCACGCGCGCGCCATGTCGCCGTGCACCAGCGCATGCAGCATGCGCGTGAGACCGCAGCCGGGGCAGTGCAATCCGGTGATCGCATGGAACGCGCAGGGCCAAAGCGCACCCGGCTCGACCGCCCGCAACAACGCCGCGCCGGAAAGCGCGCTTACCGCCGCGGCGCCCACCACGACGGTGCGCATGTCGAAGGTCGAGGCGCGGGACGCGACGGCGTTCATTGCTGGACGCGCTGCGCGTTTTCCAGTTCCTGCAGCATCTGCTGGTACTGCGCCATGCCGCCGGCGCTGATGAACCAGATCGTCCAGCACAGGCCGAGGATCGTCAGGCCGGTCGTGATCCAGCACCACAGCTTCGCGCGACGCGAGGCCACCCATGCGCCGGCTTCATCGCCCGCGGCCAGCTTCGTGTTGACCTGCGCGGCGAACACGATCGCGATGACGCCCGGGATCGTGCCGACGATGCAGCAGAACAGCACCGAGGCGATGGTGATCAGGATCGCCCAGATCATGTAGTTCGGAATGCGCGTCGCCAGCGGCGACGGCGACGGCGGGATGGGGGGCGGCACGTTCATGGCGATCCTTCGGGTGCGCCGCGACGCCGCGGCGACCCGATCCTAGCAGCGCGTCATCCCGCCGTGGTGACGGCTCAGGCGGCGTCGCCGCGCATCGCCCGCACCTTCGCTTCCAGCGTGGCCGCATCCACCGTCGCATCGACGATGGGCGCCTGCGCGATCACCTCCACCGGCGCGCGGAAGCGGCGCGGCACGCGCATGCGCCCCAGCCGCGTGTCGCGACGGCTCCACATGCTCGTCCACATGTTCCGCAGCGCCATCGGCACCACGGGCACAACCTGCCCGCGCGCGGCGGCGCGTTCGAGGATGTGCTCCACGCCCGACTTGAACGGCGCGATCTGTCCGTCCTTCGTCAGCGCGCCCTCGGGGAAGATGCCGACCAGCTCGCCTTCGGCCAGCGCGGCGTCGATCTCGTCGAATGCACGGCGCATCAGCTCCGGGTCCTCCTTCGCGCCGGCGATCGGGATGGCCTTCGCCGTGCGGAAGATCCAGCTCATCACCGGGATGCGGAAGATCTTGTAATACATGACGAAGCGTATTGGCCGCGGCACGCTGGCCGACAGGATCAGTGCATCCATGTAGCTCACGTGGTTGCACACGATCAGCGCCGCGCCTTCGTCGGGCACGTGCTGCTCGATGCCGTGGGGCCGCATGCGATACAGCACGCGCACGAACACCCAGCTCAGGAAGCGCATCATGAACTCGGGCACGATCGTGAAGATGTAGATCGCCACGACCACATTCGCGATCGCCAGCGCCAGGAACACCTGCGGGATCGTCCACCCGAAGAAGCGCTGCACCACGATGCCCAGTACCGCCGCCAGCACGATGAAGCCCGCGTTCTGGATGTTCATGCCGGCGATCACGCGCGAGATCTCCTCGCGCGGCGTGCGGCTCTGGATCAGCGCGAACAGCGGCACCGCGAAGAAGCCGGCGAACAGCCCGATACCCGTCAAATCCATTGCGATGCGCCAGCTGCCCGGCTGCTGCAGGAACTCCATCGCGCCCAGGTCCGACACCGGGGCCGCACCGCTGCGCGCGAAATACAAATCGAGCATGAAGGCGCTCATGCCGAACGCGCCCAGCGGCACCAGGCCGATCTCCACCGTGCGTGCGGAGAGCTTCTCGCACAGCACCGAACCCACGCCGGTGCCGATGGAAAACAGCGCCAGCGCCAGGATGTACAGCGTCTCGCTGCCGCCGAGGTTCACCACCGCGTAGCTCGGCAGCTGCGAGGTCAGCACCGTGCCGATGAACCAGAACCACGACACGCCCAGCACCGAATTGCGCACGGCGAGCTGGCGCTTGGCCAGACGCAGCACGGCGAGCGACTCGGGGATCGGGTTCCAGTTGATCCGCAGCCCCGGCGCGCCCGGTTCGGCGCGCGGAATGAAACGGCTCACCACGTTGCCGCTCACCGCGAGCAGGATGATCGCCGTCGCCGCGACCACCGGCCCGTGCGCGCCGGCGAGCTTGAAGATCAGGCCGCCGAAGATCATGCCGATGAGGATCGACATCGACGTGCCCATCTCCACCAGCCCGTTGCCGCCGGTGAGTTCTTCCGGCTTCAGCACCGACGGCAGGATCGAATACTTCACCGGCCCGAACAGCGTGGACTGCACGCCCGTGCAGAACAGCGCGACGAGCAGCACGATCATGTTCTGCGTGAGAAAGCCCACCGCCGCCAGCGACATGATCGCGATTTCCATCGTCGTGGTGATGCGGATGAGCCTGGACTTCTCCAGCTTCTCCGCGATCTGCCCCGCCGTGGCCGAGAACAGGAAGTACGGCAGGATGAACAACGCCGGCGCGATGTTGGTGTAGAGCGTGCGCTCGGCCTCGTCCACGCCGAGCCAGAACAGCAGGCCGATGATCGCCTGCCGGTACACGTTGTCGTTGAACGCCCCCAGGCACTGGGTCACGAAGAACGGCAGGAAGCGCCGCTGCCGCAGCAGGTCGAACTGACTGTGTGCCATGCACTCGGTGTTCTGGCTGGAGGGTCAGGGGAGACTAGCAAAAGCCGGTGCCGGAAGAGCGGCGACCGCATGCGTCGCTCGGGTACCCGGGCGACAGAAGTGCGCACTACACAAACTCATCCAGAGTTAAGACGTCATTCCGGCGGGAGCCGGGACCCCGGCCCGCAGCGCACGGGCACCGCCCTCCAGCAACGGGCCTCACCCGACACCACGGGGCACCGAGCAAAAGTCCCGCCCGAAACCGTTGATCCAACGTCCGCACATTGCAAGCCTCGACCACGCGTCGCATCGACGCGATTCGACCTTCAAGGTGGCAAACATGCGGGATGGATTCATCAGACTGGGCGATCCGACGACCAGTGGCGGCAAAGTTGTTCAGGCAAGCGGGTTTCCGAGCGACGGCATCCCGACTGCGTTGGAGGACGACAAGGCGTCCTGCCCACTGCACGGGGGCGACTTCCCGATCGTCGGGGGATACGCGTTCTTCAAGCAGAGCGGCCGAAACACAGCGACCGAACAGCTCAGCAAACTTGCTTGCGGCTGCGGCCTGATCTCCACTACGGCGCCGTCGCTCGCGCGCGTCGAACAGACGCCGAGCCATGGCAGCAACGCTTCAGCTGCCCGTGCCGCCGAGCGGTTCGCTGAACCAACCAAGGGCGGAATGGAAACGGGCCAGTTCGACGAGCACTTCATCTTCGTGGACGCTGTTACTGGCGACCCGCTGAGGGGCTTGACGTGCTTACTGATACCCGAGGTCGGACTCCCGCAGCAGTGCGCGCTCGACGATAGGGGGAGGACCGAGCGACATCGCACGGCTGCGCCCATACCCATCTCGGTCGCCATCTCTGCTCCGGCACCTGCAGAGGAGTGAAGACGATGGGACTTAGCGATTTCTCCGCGTTGAATGCACTCAAGCCTGACACCCTGATTCTCACGAGCAGCGCCAAATCGAGAACCAGCCCCGTCGATGTCACGCAGGGCAAGCGGATCACGATTGATCGGCTCTCGATTACTCAGATTCCGCACGCCATGCGCACGATGGGGTGGAGCACTGCAGCCAGCCTGATGGAGCGATGGTTCCAGAACGAAGCCTGGGAGTTGCCTGGCGATTTCAAGGTGAAGACGCCCCCCATCTCGAAACTCCATCCATCCATGTATGACGGAGATATCGTCAAAGTCGCATGGGCGCAGCGCTTTCCCCGCGTGGCGGAAGCGCTGCGTGACGTGCATGGGAGACGGTTCAATATCGCTGCAATCCAGGAGCTGTGTCAGAAGCTTCGGGGCGTAGGGTGGGACGGGATGCGCGCTCAGGCGCTCGGTGCAGATCGGATGCCCGCAGCGGAAATCGATTCGATCTGCCAGGTTAATGTCAGGCCATTCGGGGCGCTTGGCGACACGCTGGACGAAGTTTACGGCGCGCTCGGGTACGCCTCGGCTAAGGTCGGATTGATTGGCAATGCCTGGTTTGAAGCCGAATCAGGGCGTCGCTACTTCCATGTGAAGCGAAGTGCGTTGTACCTGCGGGACACCTATGACTTCACTGGGCCTCAGTTTCTCGGCATATGGACCAAGAGCCGCGTGCTCACCAAGGCGGAGCAGATGGCGGTAACGGTCGGGGCGTCCAACACCCCGGACGTGGCAAGTCTGGACGAAGGGGCATTCATGCAGGTTTGGAATCACGACTTCAACCGATACCGGAAATCTACCGGTCGTGGCGGGGACTTCCTCGTCTTTTCCGATGTTCACTGGGTGGACGAGGATCGCGTGATCGATATCACCTCTGCATGGGACTCAATCCGCGGAGATGCCGATGCGCACGTGGGCTAATGGTCTCGCGATTTCAGCCGTGGTCCTGGTCGTTCTGAATCTCGCCTCGCCGTACTGGGAACGCGGTTTGGCAACCAAAGAGGCGGAGGAGACGAGCCCGGATGGCTGTTATCGCCTTGAGCGTTATCGCCCCTTCTGGGTGCTGCCCTCGTTCCTGCACACGCAACCCCATCCCGACCCGGAGGCAGGAAAGCGACCGTTCTGGACCCTCCCGCTGTGGGATTTCCCGGTCTTCTACCGGCTCTACTACGCTCCAACCAACGACTTGATTACAGAAACCGACGTTTACGAAGGCACATCGCTAGGCCAGACGCACTGGGGTCCCACTGTCGCGATTGGCATGCTCAAAGTCGCGGATATCCACGAGGCAGTTCCGTGCAGCCATGCGGCGCGCCGGAGGCTACGATGAAGCGCATCGCAGTACTGGTAGCCGCCATTGCCGCATTGGCCGGTTGCAGCACGCTCACCATGGGCTCATCGGACGACGCCCTCGATGCGGGCGCCAACGAAGCCCGCGAGCGTCCGTTCGAAGAGGAGTCCAGATGGTCGACGCTGAGACAGGAGAACCCCTGAGCGATCTGGCGTGCACATTGCTGTTCAACTCGGCCCCCGCGGTCGTCGGAAGGCTGGATGCGGACGGCTACTGTCGAACTGGCAAAACCCTGACCGAGCGGCCCACCCATATCGCCACCGAGGCGCCGCCACCGGTCTTGAGGTGATGGGGCGGCGCTTCATGCCGCTCACGGCGGGGCAAATGGATCTGGGTGGGCAGAGCCCATCCATGCGACCCGCGCCACACCAAAACGAAGGGCCCCGCATGCGGGGCCTTCTCGCATCCACCAAGCGAAAAATCAGACCGCCGGCACCTTCGCCGCCGGCTCCCGCGGCCCGGACGCGAACCGCTTCGCCAGCAACTTCTTCAGCGCCTCCAAACCATCGCCCTTGCCGACAGCCTTCAGCACCGCGTAGCCCTCCCGCGCGGTGACCATCACGTCGCTGCCCAGCGCAGTTTCCGCGTTGCGAAGCTGTTCCAGCAGGCGCGTGAGCTTGTGCGGTTGTCGCTCTCTGCTGCGCGACCCGCTCTTGTAGCCCGGGTAAGCGAAGCGCACCCGGGGAACCGTGCGCCTTCCCGGGTGCGCTTCGCTTACCCGGGCTACAAAGGCCAGCTACGGGGCGCGCAAGGCGTGGAGCTGCTGCTTCGGCGGGAATGACGAACGATGGGGTTCGCACATCGATGTCGGCGGTGCAGTTGCCCTCATGCCCACATCCGCAACGGCACCAGGCCCCACCATGCCAGTACGCAGGTCCACTGGAGCACGGCGAGCATCGCGGCGGCGTCGAGCGTCATGCGCGCCGACCACGGGCGATGGCGCAGTGCCGCCATCAGGCCCGCCAGCATCGACAACGGCCACAGCGCGGTGACGATGGCGAGCAGGACGCTGGCGATCGTCACGTCGCCCAGTTGCAGGAAGGATTGCCCGTAGAAGAACGGGAGGGGCAGCACGAGGGCGAGCAGGCCGCAGCAGGGGATCAGCACCGCCCTGTTCGCCGTGCCGCGTCGCCGGATCAGCACGAACGCGCCCGAGATCAGCAGCCACACGCAACCGAGCAGGCCGGCGATCACGCTGCCCCACAGCAGCGCCATCCGCGCGAGCGACACGCGTTCGTAACTCTGCAGGCCGGTGCTGATGACGCGGCGGCCATCGGGCATGGTGATGAGGGCGTGCGACGCGAGGGTGCGGTCGGGCGCGCGCAACAGGCGGTCGCCGACGGGTTGCAGCACGATCTCTTTCGACTGGAACGGTTTGAAACGCAGCGTGTCGCCGTCGCGCCGCACGTGCACGAAGTTCAGCGTGGTGTCGAGCCATTCCAGGCTCGCGAACCGGTTCGGCGCGGGGATGTAGACGCCTTCCCATTCGCGCAGCGCTGAGGCCTTTGTCTGGGGCTGCGTATGGCTCGGCGGCAAATCGAGCGTGTCGATCAGCGTGCGATCGAGCCGCCCGTAATCGACGCCTTCGACATCGGCGTTCACCGCGACGAAGAACGCGCGCTGTTCGCGTGGAAACAGGCACAGCATCGCGCGATAGCCGACCGTGCTGCCGCCGTGGCATCGGCCGACCGCGCCGTGCCGGTCGCGCGTGCTCAGGCCAAGGCCATAGCCGACACGCAGGCCGGCGTCGGCGGCTTCGGTGGAGACGGGCTCGCCCATCGCGCGCAGCAGCGCGGGGTCGATGAAGGGTGCGCCATCGATGCGGCCGTCGCTCATCAGGAAACGCGCGAAGCGGGCCATGTCCGCGGCGGTCGTGGTGAACTGCCCGGCCGGCCGGATGTAACTCGGCACGGCGGCGTGCGTCGCGCCGTTCTCGAAATGTCCCATCGCCAGGCGCGGGTGTGCGCGTTCGCCATCCTGCGTGGTGAACGCGAACGTGCTGTCGTGCATCCGCAGGGGCGTGAGCAGATGCGCGTCGAGGTAGGTCTCGTACCGCTGGCCGGCGACGCGCTCAACCACCATGCCCAGCAGCGTGTAGCCGGTGTTCGAGTACGAATGCCGCGCGCCGGGACGGCTGCGCACGCGCAGCGGGTCGCGTCCTTCGAAGGCATTGCGCAGTGGCGTGTCTTCGCGCGGGACGAGGGTGAATGCCTGCGAGAAGCGCACGTCATCGAGGCCGGCCGTGTGATCGAGCAGGTGGCGGACGCGGATGGGATCCGTCGTCGCCCATGGGTTGTCGAAGCCGATGTCCGGCAGCAGCGGCGCGACCGGCGCATCCAGGGTCAACTTGCCCTGCGTGATGAGCCGAAGCACGCCGGTGGCGAGCAGCGTCTTGGCGACGGAGCCGACATGTACGCGATCGTCCGGCCGCATCGGCGCGTTGCTGCGCGCATCGCGGATGCCGGCGGCGCCGGTATCGACGGTGTCGTCGACGAGCGTGGACCAGACGGCGCCCTGCAAACCGTGCGATTGCAGTTCCCGCGTCATCGCGTTTTCGAGTGCGACTGCGGCGCTGGCGCCCGCAGGAAGCGCGGTAAGCGCTAGGGCGCAGGCGATGCGCCGAAGCGCGCGCTGGAACGTTCCGATGTTCACGTGGTTGTGCGGCCTTGCGATGCGAGGCGCCAGTGTCGCGGGAGTGCGCGGCGCAGGCCCGTGTCCTTCGTCACGAGCCCCAACGGATGCTTGACGCCGGGTTTTTCGGCCGGTTCACCTGCGGGTGGCTACGCTGCGGGGGCGATTCCCAACAGGAGGTCGTCATGTCGTCCGACACCAAATCTCCGCTCGACCACGTCAACGACACGCTGCTGCAGCTCAAGGAGATGCGGCATTACGCGAAGGGCAACGTGGAACGGCTCACCGCACAGTGGTTGCTGTTCGATGGCGAGCTGGCGAAGCTGAAAGAAGCCGGGAACATCGAGGATCTGATGACGCGGCAGGCCGAGTTCTATGATGCGCTGGAGCGCGTGATCGCGGAGCTGGAGGAGGTGGTGGTGAAGTTGACGCCGGCTCCGGAGGAGCAGGGTTCGTAGGCGGCCATCCGCTGAAACATTGGATTTCAGCGCTGTGCGGGTGAGGGCGTTCGAGCGTTGTCGCTTCGTTGCCCCTCACCCCAACCCCTCTCCCGATGGGAGAGGGGCTTTAGTGCGTTACGCCGGCTCGCCCGCTTCCGCACGTTCGCGCTCGATCGCGCGCCAGCCGATGTCATGGCGATGGAATTCGCCGTGCCACGAGATGCCGGCCACGCCTTCGTAGGCCTTGTGCTGCGCGTCGGCGACGGTGTCGCCCAGCGCGCACACGCACAGCACGCGGCCGCCGGCGGTGACGACGTGCTCGCCTTCCAGCTTCGTGCCGGCGTGAAAGACCTTCACGTCGTCGACTTCCGGCGCGTCCCAGCTGCCGATCACATCGCCCGCGCGCGGCGTGCCGGGGTAACCCTCGGCCGCCATCACCACGCCGAGCGACGGGCGCTCATCCCACTGCGCGCTCACCTTGTCCAGGCGCTCGTCGATCGCCGCTTCCACCAGGTCCAGCAGGTCCGAACGCAGGCGCAGCATCACCGGCTGCGTTTCCGGATCGCCGAAGCGCACGTTGTATTCGATGACCTTCGGCGCGCCGCTCTTGTCGATCATCAGGCCCGCATAGAGGAAGCCGGTGAACGGGATGCCGTCGGCCTGCATGCCGCGCACGGTGGGTTCGACGACCTCGCGCATGATGCGCGCGTGCACTTCCGGCGTGACCACGGGCGCGGGCGAATACGCGCCCATGCCGCCGGTGTTCGGGCCGGTGTCGCGGTCGCCCACGCGCTTGTGGTCCTGGCTGGTCGCCATCGGCAGCGCGTGCGTGCCGTCGACCATCGAGATGAAGCTCGCTTCCTCGCCATCGAGGAATTCCTCGATCACCACGCGCGCGCCAGCGGCGCCGAAAGCGTAATCGGACAGCATGTCGGTGATGGCGGCCTCGGCTTCGGCCAGCGTCATCGCCACGATGACGCCCTTGCCGGCGGCCAGGCCGTCGGCCTTGATGACGATGGGCGCGCCTTTGTCCTGCACGTATTCCAGCGCCGCGTCGGCCTCGGTGAACACCGCGTAGTGCGCGGTGGGAATGCCGTGGCGCGCGAGGAAATCCTTCGCGTACGCCTTGCTGCCTTCCAGCTGCGCGGCGGCGGCGGTAGGTCCGAAGATGCGGTGCTTCTTCTCGCGGAAGCGATCGACCACGCCGTTCACCAGCGGGCCTTCCGGGCCGACGACGGTGACGCTGACGCCCTCGCGTTCGACCAGGGCGAGCAGGCCGTCGATGTCGGAAGCGGGCACGTCCACGTTGCGGCACTTGGCTTCTGTCGCGGTGCCGGCATTGCCCGGTGCGACGAGGACTTCGCTCACGCGACGCGACTGGGACAATTTCCAGGCCAGGGCGTGCTCGCGACCGCCGGAACCGATGACGAGGACTTTCATGTGCGCTCCTGCTGGGGGCCTGCGGAAGGGGCCGATTTTACGGGCGACGGGAGGACACCGCGACCCGGCTGGTACCATCGCCAGCCGCGCGGCCCCGGCCGCGGATGTCGTTCGCGACGTCGTCACGCGCCGGGCCCCTCGACGGCGGCCATGCGCGGGATGAACGCGCCCCCACAGGAATGTCGATGGAAGCCGTAGCCCACCTGATCGAAACGTTGTTGTCGCCCGTGATCGGCCTGATCAACAAGGTCCTGTGGGACTACGTGCTGGTCTACGGCCTGCTGGCGGTAGGCCTGTACTTCACGGTACGCCTGCGTTTCGTGCAAGTGCGGCGCTTCCCGCACATGCTGCACGTCATCGGCCGCGGCACCGACGGCGATACCGCCGGCATCTCGCCCTTCCAGGCGCTGTGCACGTCGCTGGCCTCGCGCGTGGGCACGGGCAACCTCGCCGGCGTCGCGATCGCGCTGAGCGTGGGCGGCCCGGGCGCGCTGTTCTGGATGTGGTGCACGGCGGTGCTCGGCATGGCGACGGCGTACGCCGAGAGCGCGCTGGCGCAGCTGTACAAGGTCCGCGACGAGAACGGCCAGTATCGCGGCGGCCCGTCGTACTACATGGCGCGCGGGCTGAAGAAGAAGTGGATGGGCGTGGCGTTCGCGCTGTGCCTGTTGCTTACGTACGGACTGGTCTTCAGCAGCGTGCATGCCAACGCGATGGCGCAGTCGCTGCACAGCGCATTCGGCTTCAGCCAGGCCCAGATTGCGACCGGGCTGGTGCTGCTCACGGCGGTGATCATCTTCGGCGGCCTGCGCACCATCGCGCGTTTCGCCGAGTGGGTAGTGCCGTTCATGTCGGTCGGTTATCTGGGTCTCGCGGCCTGGGTGGTGTTCACGCACCTGGGCCAGGTGCCCGACGTCCTGTCGCTGGTGCTGCGCAGCGCGTTCGGCCTGGATGCGGCGGCCGGCGGCATCTTCGGCGCGATCGCCGTGGCGATGCTGCAGGGCGTGAAGCGCGGCCTGTATTCGAATGAAGCCGGCATGGGCAGCGCGCCGAACGTCGCCGCCGCCGCGACGCCGGTGCCGCATCACCCGTCGAGCCAGGGCTTCGTGCAGTCGCTGGGCGTGTTCATCGACACGCTGCTGATCTGTTCGGCCACCGGCTTCGTGATCCTGCTGTCGGGCGTGCTCGGCCAGGGCGGCGACGGCGTGGAGATCACGCAGAACGCGATGACCGTGTTCTTCGGCGGATGGGGCACGTACTTCGTGGCGATCGCGCTGTTCTTCTTCGCCTTCACCACCATCATCGGCAACTACTCGTACGCCGAGAGCAACCTGCTGTACCTCGGCGGCGGCCGCTGGAGCCTGCTCGCGCTGCGCCTGGCCGCGCTGGCGGTGATCGTGTGGGGCGTCTACTCGAAGGTGCAGCTGGTGTGGGACGCGGCCGATGCGGCGATGGCGCTGATGGCGTCGATCAACCTGGTGGCCATCGTCATGCTGTCGGGCGTGGTCATCAAGCTCACGCGCGATTACGACCGCCAGTTGTCCGAAGGCCGCTCGCCCACGTTCCATATCGCGCAATACCCGGAACTGGGCGACGGCGTGGACCACGAGATCTGGAAGGAACCGGTGCGTCGCGACTGATCGCCCGCGACGCGCGGCGCACGCGCGTCAGTGGGACGAGAACGAGCGGTGGTAGCGCACGTCGCCCTTCGCCTCTGCTTCGCCGAAGGCGAGCGACTGGAAGTACTGGGCCGGGGCGTCGGCGTAGCGCAGCTCGCCGTCGTTGCGGAAGCCGAAGCGTTCGTAGTACGCCGGCTCGCCGAGTACGACGCAGCCGGCCGCGCCCAGGTCGGCGAGCTCGGCCAGGCCGGCGCGGATCAGCGCGGTGCCGACGCCGTTGCCCTGGTCGCGCGGTGCGACCGCGACCGGGCCCAGGCCGTACCAGGACTTCGCGCCTTCGATCGCGACTGGCGAGAACACGGCCACACCGGCGATCCGCCCGTCGATATCGGCCACCAGGCACAGGCTGAGCTCGCCGTCCTCACGCAAGGCATCGACGATCCGCTGCTCGATGCGCCCGTTGCCGTCGGATCCGGCGAACGCTTCGCCGAGCAGTTCGCGGATGGCTGCGTGATCGTCGTGGGTTTCGGTGCGGATCCACATAGAGCCTCCGGTCGTGTGGCCGTAGTCTGAAGCGGCGGCGGTTACGGTCGGGTGGAGTGGCGCAGCCGCGTGCGTTGTAGCCCGGGTAAAGCGAAGCGCACCCGGGCTACAAGAGCGGGTGGTTTTCCAGACGGGTGCGTGGGAGTGCCCGTGCGTGACGGGCCTGGGTCCCGGCTTTCGCCGGGATGACGGAACTAAAGGCTCCGCGGGAATCAGTGACGGAAATGCCGCACGCCGGTGAACACCATCGCCAGGCCGTGCTCGTCGGCGGCGGCGATGACTTCGCTGTCGCGCATCGAGCCGCCCGGCTGGATCACCGCCTTGATGCCGGCTTCGGCCGCCGCGTCGATGCCGTCGCGGAACGGGAAGAAGGCGTCGGACGCCATCACCGAACCCGGCACGATCAGGCCCGCGTCGGTCGCCTTGATGCCGGCGATGCGCGCCGAGTACACGCGGCTCATCTGGCCGGCGCCGACGCCGATGGTGCGGTGATCCTTCGCATAGACGATCGCGTTGGACTTCACGAACTTCGCCACGCGCCACGCGAACAGCAGGTCGTCCAGCTGCTCCTTCGTGGGTGCGATCTTCGTGACGACCTTCAGCTCCTCGCGCGTGACTTCGCGGATGTCGGCGGTCTGCATCAGCAGGCCCGAGCCCACGCGCTTCACGTCGACGTTGTTGCGACCCTCGCCGTGCGGAATGCGCAGCACGCGCACGTTCGCCTTCTTGCGCGCGTAATCGAGCGCGCCTTCCTCGTAATCCGGCGCGATCAGCACTTCGACGAACTGGCGGTCGAGGACGGCCTTCGCGGTGGCCGCATCGAGCTTCGTGTTGAACGCGAGGATGCCGCCGAACGCCGACGTCGGATCGGTCGCGTACGCGAGTTCGTACGCGTCGCCGCAGGCCACGCCTTCGGCCACGCCGCACGGGTTGGCGTGCTTGACGATCACGCACGCCGGGCGCTCGAACTGGCGCACGCATTCCCATGCGGCGTCGGCATCGGCGAGGTTGTTGTAGCTCAGCTCTTTACCCTGCAGCTGCGTGAATGTCGCCAGCGTGCCGGGCACCGGCCACAGGTCGCGGTAGAACGCGCCGGCCTGGTGCGGATTCTCGCCGTAGCGCAGGTCCATCACCTTCACGAAGCTGCCATTGGCCTGCGCGGAGAACGCGGCGCGCGAACCGTCCTCGACGTTGATCGACGACAGGTAATCGCTGATGCGCGCGTCGTACTGCGCGACGCGGTTGAATGCGGCGACCGACATCGCAAAACGCGTCTTGCCCGAAATCGCGCCGCCATTCGCGTTCAACTCGGCGACGAGCGCGCCGTACTGCGCCGGATCGGTGGCGACGGTCACGCGCGCGAAGTTCTTCGCCGCCGAACGCAGCATCGCCGGGCCGCCGATGTCGATGTTCTCGATGATGTCCTCGAGCGTGGAGTCGGGATTGACCGACACCTTCTCGAACGGATACAGGTTCAGCACGAGCAGGTCGATCGCGCCGATGCCGTGCTGCGCCATCACCGCTTCGTCGAGTCCGGCGCGGCCGAGCAGGCCGCCGTGCACGATCGGATGCAGCGTCTTGACGCGGCCGTCCATCATCTCGGGAAACCCGGTGACGTCGCTGACGTCCTTCACCGGCAGGCCGGCGTCGCGGATGGCCTTCGCGGTGCCGCCGGTGGACAGCAGTTCGACGTCCAGCGCATGCAGCGAGCGGGCCAGTTCGATCAGGCCGGTCTTGTCGGAAACGGACAGCAGGGCGCGGCGGACGGTGACCGGCGGGCCGGACAGGAGTTCGGAGGTCATGAGGGTGGCAGCGTGCGGCGGGGAGCCCGGAATTATACGCAGCGGGCGCTCGGGGCCGCTTTCAGCCGTCATTCCCGCGAAGGCGGGAATCCAACCGTCCGAACCCGCGGCATCTTCGAAGGTCGTGACGCACGCAGGCATGGATCCATGCTTTCGCGGCGATGACGGTGAGATGGAGCACGCTTGCAGTTCGCGCGATGCACGGAAGCGGCGGGAACATCGCGCGCCCCGGGTGCGCTTCGCTTCGCCGGGCTACAAAAGCATCATTGGAAGCGGGCGCACGAACGCGTCGCGCGACATCAATCCAGCCCGTATTCGCGCAGCTTCTTGCGCAATGTGGCGCGATGGATGCCGAGCATCGACGCGGCGCGGCTCTGGTTCCCGTCGCAGTGCTGCAGCACTTCCACGAACAGCGGGATCTCGAGTTCGCGCAGCGCGATCTCGTACAGGTTTTCCGTGCCGTGACCGTCCAGGTCGCCGAGGAAACGGCGAATCGACGTGGCGACATGGTCGCGCAGCGGCACGCGCGGCGCGGGTCGTGCGATGTCGTTTCGGTCGGTCGCGGCGTTCAAACGGAATCCCCAGTCTTCGCGTCGATCTGCCCGGTGCAGGATCGGCGGGAGGGCGAGTCTAGCGTGCGCCTGTCGCAGGCGCCAATGATGCGCGGGCGTCAGCGGAAGTCGAACGTGAACGCCACGATGCGCGGTGCCGGTTCGATGACCTGGAACGTCACATGCGCGCTCTGTCCGGGCAACAACCGGTCGTCGGGACGGTGCGTCGTTCGATATTCAGCAGGTGCGAACGCACGAACGCCGACCGGGCGGCCATCCACGTCGGACAGGCTCAACACCAGCGTCGGCCAGGGCTGCGGCCAACGCGCATCGTTGCGGAAACTGGCGTCTACGGCGAGCACGCCGGCCGCGTTCGGCTGCGGACGCACGCTGCGCTGGAGCATCGTGAACGCCGCCGGCTCGCGCCACGCCGGCACGTCGCAGCGCAACACGGTGCATGAGCCGCTGACGAGCGGTCGCCATCGCGCATCGGCGGCGAGTTCATGTCGCTGAGCGAGCAATAACTGCAACGCGAACAGCAACGCGAGCGCGGAGATGGCGGCGTACCAGCCCCAGTGCGTGCGGGTGGTCGTGCGTTGCGCGGTGTGGCGGGCGAAGCTCGGTTCGCCCTTGCGACGCGGGCGCGCGGCACGTCGGGTCGCGCGCGCCGGCGTGCCGCCGACGTTCGCCGCGGCGATGGCGGCTTCGTAACTGCGTTCGGGCGTCGTTTCGACCGCGACGTCGTCCACGTCGACCGTCGTGCCGTCGTCGTTGGTTGCCGGCGTAACCGTCGTCGCATCGTCGGTTGTGGGCGACGGTTCGGGCGCATCGATCCGCGCGACGTTGCTTGCATCCGATGAACCGCTTTGTGTGGTCGCGGCGGGGGCGCTCTCGTCGATGGGCGCTTCCGCGTCGTCCTGCACGAGGCCATCGCAACGCGGGCAGCGTTGCGGCGCACCGTCCGGACGGACGATGAGCGCGACCAGGAAACCGCAATGCGGGCAGGGAACGAACATGGCGGCTATTCAAACATGCCGCCGCGCGCCGATGTCATCGGCGGCGCACGCCTGTGACGCGCATCCAGTCTTCCATCCGCTCCGCGCGCAGGTCGTCGAAGTCGGCGCGATAGCGCTCGATCACCTCGTCTTCCTGGCCGGCCAGGATGCCGGACATCGCAATGCGGCCGCCCGGCACGACGCGCGCGCTGAGGGTATCGGCCAACGCGATCAGCGCCGAGGCGAGGATGTTGGCGACCACGACCGGGTAGGCGTCGGCCGGTTCGGTTTCCGGCGAATACGCCACGAGCTGATCGGCCACGCCGTTGCGCTGCGCGTTGTCGTCGGTGGCGGTGAGCGCCTGCGGGTCGTTGTCCACGCCGATCGCCTGCGCGGCGCCGAGCTTCAGCGCGGCGAGCGCGAGGATGCCCGAGCCGCAACCGAAGTCCAGCACGCGCTGGCCGGCGAGGGCACCTTCGTCGGCCATCTCGTCGAGCCACGCCAGGCACAGCGCCGTGGTCGGGTGCGTGCCCGAGCCGAAGGCCAGCCCCGGGTCGAGACGGACCACGGCGGCATCGTCGGCGTCGGCGCCTTCGGGCAGCTCGTGGTTCCACGGCACGATCCAGGTGCGACGGCCGAAGCGCAGCGGCTCGTACTGGTCCATCCACGCGCGTTCCCAATCCTGGTCCTCGACTTCGCGGAAACTCGCACGCGACCAGTCCAGGCCCTCGTCGGCGGCATCTAGCGCGTAAAGCAGCAGCTCCGGCGAGGTGCCGCCCTCGAACAGCGCGGTCAGCTGCATCTCGTTCCACAGCGGCTGCTCGCCGACGCCCGGCTCGAAGATGGCCTGTTCGTCCGGGGCATCCGCGTGCTGGTCGGCCAGGGTCACGGCCAGTGCGCCGACGTTCTCCAGTGCGCGCTCGTAACGCGGCTGCTGGGCTTCGGTGCAGGGCAGGGTGAGTTCGAGGAACGGCATGGCGATGGGCGTTCGGAACGGCGACGGGCGGCCATGGTGGGCCGTGGCCGGGGCGGCGTAAAGCGGGCACGGATCACGAGGTTACATTCGCGGCCCGCGCATTCAGGCGACTTGCGGGCGGCACCTCGCGCCAGTTGGCCTAGAATGGCCCAACGCCGGCGCCAGCCGGTGATCCCCCGCCGATGACCGACACCCTGCAAACCGGGATGAGCAGACGATCGCCTTCGTGGCCGGGCACCCGCACGCTCGCCTGGGCGACGCTGGTGCTGCTCGTCGTCGCGTCGGTGGCGGCATGGGTGCAGGGCGGGGACCACGACAGCGTCGAACGCGTCGCCATCGCCACGGCGGTGGACGCGCGGCTTCCCGACGGCGGCGTCGATCGCACGATCGATCGCCCGCGTGCGAACGGCATCCAGGCGCCGGATGCGTCCGCGTTGCGGCCCTCGTCGATCCGCACGGCGTTCGACACCACGCGCGACCTGTTCGCGTACGCGCAATCGCTGGAACCGGCCGCGCGCGAACGCGACGCCGACGCGATCTGGATGATCAGCCGCGTCTACGAATACTGCTCCGGCTTCGCGATGGCGCCGGCGGCATTCGACCGCGACACGCGCGTGATCGGCGAGATGGGCATGCGCGGTTCGGCGGCGATGGTCGCCGCGCGGCAGCGCGTGAGCGAGCGTTGCGCGCGCTTCGTCCCGCAGGACGAACTGACGCCGCGCATGATCGTGCTCAAGCGCGTGGAAGCGGCCGAAGCGGGCAGCGTGGCGGCCGAGGCGTCGCTGATGGCCTCCGGCGAACCGCTCAAGGACACGCCCGAGTACAGGCGCGAGCTCGTCGAGCGCGTGCAGAAATCCGAAGATCCCGAGGCGTATTCGGCGCTCGCGCCGGCCATGGGGATCGCCGCCAGCGGCAAGGTCGAATACACCGACAAGGTCGCCGGCACCCAGTTTTCCGAGCTGGCCTGGCAACTGGCGGCATGCCGGCTGGGCATGGACTGCACGGCCGACAGCGCGCTGATGACCTCGTACTGCGCGAACGGCGGCATCTGTTCCAGCGTGCCCGGACAGGATTTCGAACGTTTCGTCTTCGACGCCGCGGTACCGCGTCAGGGCGTGGACGTGATCAACGACATGGTCGACTCGCTCATGGGCGGGAAGAGGGAACTGAAATGAAGCAGCTAGCTTTGACAACGAGGCCGCTGGCGGGAAAGGTCCGCCGGTATTTCTGGGTACTGCTGTTCGCCACCTACTCGGTGGGCGCGGCCGGCGTGGTGATCGACGTGCTCGCCGACGAGTACCGCCACCTGTCGCAGGTCGCGGTGACCACCGCACGCTCGTCGGAGGACCTGCGGATGTCGGGCGCGGCGCAGATCGCGGCCGTGTACCGCGCGAGCAGCGGTGCGCCGTTCTCGACGCTGCCGCCGGGCAGCACCTTCAAGGTCGTCTGGCCCGACGGTTCCAGCGAGTACGTGATGGTGGTGAGCCCGACCTCGGCGTCCGGCGCGCGTCCCATCGCCGGCACGCAGAGCGCCGCCAGGGCGCTGGGCGACTCCGACCTCATCGACGCCGCCGCCGACGCCTCGGCGCAGGCCGCCACGCAACGCTGAACGATGCAGTTCCCGACGCGGGCGCCCTCAGCGCGACGCCCGCTCCGCGCGCCCACCGGGCGCGGCTTCGAACTGCGGCGGGACGAAATCCACCGGTACCCGCACGATCGCACCCGATTCCTGGCGCTCTGACTGCACGCGCCATTCCCAGGCGGTATCGATCGCCGACTGGTCCAGCTGCGGAAAGCCCGACGACCCGCTCAGGCGCACCGCACGCACTTCCCCGCACGGATTGACCAGCAGGCGCAGCTCGACGCGGCCGCCTTCGCCGTGGCGCGCGAGCGAGGCCGGGTAGCGCGGCGCCGGCATCGCCTTGGGCGCGGGCGCGCAGGCCTCTTTTTCGATC
Organism: Lysobacter auxotrophicus; assembly: GCF_027924565.1. Taxonomy (NCBI): domain Bacteria; kingdom Pseudomonadati; phylum Pseudomonadota; class Gammaproteobacteria; order Lysobacterales; family Lysobacteraceae; genus Lysobacter; species Lysobacter auxotrophicus. Next base: position 3,641,836 of record NZ_AP027041.1, on the reverse strand, counting down.
AGGCGACGCCATGCGTCGTAGGACGCCGATTCGTCGCTGGTCACCGGTTCCGGCGGCGCCATCGAGGCAGTGTCCGCGCGCAGTTTCCGGCAGGACTCGGTGGCGGCGTCGCAGTGCACGCGCGCGAGGATGCGGTAGTTCGCCGCGTCGGACCGGTCGATCACCTGCACCGCCGCGCCGGGCCAGCGGCCCTGGTCCGGCGGCGCGAACGTCCACTGCCCGGCGGAGGGCCCGCTGTCGATGGAGAAGCTGGTGAGGTCCGGGCGGAAGGCGAAGTAGTCGGCTTCGGGCAGCGCGGCGAGTTCGCGTTCGTCCATCGTGCCGCTGGTGCGGTACCAGGACAGCAACTGGTCGCGATAGAGCGCGGCGACGCCGTCGTCGCCGGCCATTTCCACCTGCAGCCAGTTCGTCGGCGCTTTCGCGCTGGCGCGCTTGTCGGCGGCCTGCTTCGCGGGGCGCTTGTGGGCGTCGGTGGATTTCTGCGCGGCGGCGACCTGCAGCGACGACAGGCCGATCATGAGCATGACGAGCAGGCGCGGGGACATGCGGGCTCCGGGACGGGTGCGTCGGGCAGCGTACAAAGAAAAACCGCGGCCTGGGCCGCGGTTGAATTCACACGATGGAGAGCGCCTTTTCCTTCTGTTCCTTCAGGCGCTTTTCCAGGTAGTGGATGTTCATGCCGCCCTGCTGGAAACCGGCGTCGGACATGATGCGCTGCTGCAGCGGGATGTTGGTCTTGATGCCGTCCACCACCATCTCGCTCAGCGCCACGCGCATGCGCGCGATGGCCGTTTCGCGATCCGGGCCGTGCACGATCAGCTTGCCGATCATCGAATCGTAGTTCGGCGGTACGCGGTAGCCTTCGTAGATGTGGCTGTCCACGCGCACGCCCGGGCCGCCCGGCGCGTGGAAATGCTGGATCAGGCCGGGGAACGGCATGAAGGTGTCCGGATCCTCGGCGTTGATGCGGCACTCGATCGCGTGGCCCTCCAGCACGATGTCGCTCTGCTTGATCGACAGCTTGTGGCCGGCGGCGATCATCAGCTGCTCGCGCACCAGGTCGATGCCGGTGACCAGTTCGGTGACCGGATGCTCCACCTGGATGCGGGTGTTCATCTCGATGAAGTAAAAGCGGCCGTTCTCGTAGAGGAACTCGAACGTGCCGGCGCCGCGGTAGCCGATGCGCAGGCACGCTTCGACGCAGACCTTGCCGATTTCCGCGCGCTGCTCCGGCGTGATGCCCGGCGCCGGCGCTTCCTCGACGACCTTCTGGTGGCGGCGCTGCATCGAGCAGTCGCGCTCGCCCAGGTGGATTGCGTTGCCCTGGCCGTCGGCGAGGACCTGGATCTCCACGTGGCGCGGGTTCTCCAGGAACTTCTCCATGTAGACCATGTCGTTGCCGAACGCGGCCTTCGCCTCGGTCTTGGTGGTTTGGATCGCCGCGGTGAGGTGCGCCTCGGTGTGCACCACGCGCATGCCGCGACCGCCGCCGCCGCCGGCGGCCTTCACGATGACCGGATAGCCGATCTCGCGCGCGATCTTCACGTTGGTGGCCGCGTCGTCGCCGAGCGGACCGCCGCTGCCGGGCACGCACGGCACGCCGGCGGACTTCATCGCGCGGATGGCTTCGACCTTGTCGCCCATCAGGCGGATGGTGTCGGCCTTCGGCCCGATGAAGATGAAGCCGGACTGTTCCACGCGCTCGGCGAAGTCGGCGTTCTCCGACAGGAAGCCGTAGCCGGGATGGATCGCCTGCGCGTCGGTCACCTCGGCGGCGGCGATGATCGACGCCATGTTGAGGTAGCTGTCGGTCGACGGCGCCGGGCCGATGCAGACCGACTCGTCCGCCATCGCGACGTGCTTGAGGTTGCGGTCGACGGTGGAATGCACCGCGACCGTGCGGATGCCCAGCGCGTGGCACGCGCGCAGGATGCGCAGCGCGATTTCTCCGCGGTTGGCAATGACAACTTTGTCGAGCATTGGGATGTTTCCGTTAGTGGTTGTGGGGGCTGAGCCCCCGGCCAGCGGGCCTGCATGCCCGCTGGCGTTCGCGGGCTCGCGGCTGGCGCCGCTCGAAATCCCCGCTCACCCAATCACAAACAGCGGCTGGTCGAACTCGATCGGTTGGCCGTTCTCGACCATCACCTTGAGCACGGTGCCGGCGACGTCGGCCTCGATCGGGTTGAACATCTTCATCGCCTCGATGATGCCCAGCGTGTCGCCGGCCTTGACCGCCTGGCCGACGCTGACGAAAGCCGGCTTGTCGGGCGAGGGCGAGGCGTAGAAGGTGCCGACCATCGGGGCGCGGACGACGTGGCCCGGCGGCAGGTCGGCGGCGGGCTTGGGCGCGCCGCCGCTGGCGGCTTCGGTCGGGCCATGCATCGGCATGACCGGCGCCGGCGCCGGAGCGGCCTGCATGATCGGCGCCGCGGCGACTTGGACGCCCTTCGGGGTGCGGGCCAGGCGGACCGACTCTTCGCCTTCCTTGATCTCGATCTCGGCGAGGTTGGATTCCTCGAGCAGGTCGATCAGCTTCTTGATTTTGCGCAGGTCCATGTTCGGGCCTCAGGTTGCGTGCGCCCGGCGAGCGGGCAGGCAGGTGGATGTCAGGGCGTGCCGGCGGGCGTGGCCATGCGGGCCAGCGCCGCGTCGAGCGCGTATCGGTAGCTGTCCGCGCCGAAGCCGCACACCACGCCGACCGCGAGGTCGCTGAAGTAGCTGGTGTGGCGGAAGGGTTCGCGGCGATGCGGGTTGGACAGGTGGACTTCGATGAAGGGCAGGGCGACCGCCGCCAGTGCGTCGCGGATGGCGACGCTGGTGTGGGTGAAGGCCGCCGGGTTGATCAGGATGAAGGCGGTGCCGTCGGTGCGCGCGGCCTGGATGCGATCGACGAGCACGTGCTCGGCGTTCGACTGCAGGCTGTCGAATGCGTGGCCCGCGGCTTGCGTCCGCTCGCGCAGCGCGGCGTCGATGTCGGCGAGCGTCGCACGGCCATAGACCTCCGGCTCGCGGGTGCCGAGCAGGTTGAGGTTAGGGCCGTGCAGGAGCAGCAGCTTCGCCATCGGGGCCGAAAAACTCGCGTCGAACGGGTCGAAGGCCGGCAGTGTGCGCCATGGCCATCGGGGTGTCCAGACGTTCGCCGCCGTATCGACGAAGTTCGCGGAATTTAATCGGGCGTTTGAGTGGTCGCTCTAATCCGCGACCCAGTTATCGATTTCGCCGTGCTGGAATGGGCCGATCTTCTGCTTGATCAGGCGGCCGTCGGCGGAAATCAGCGCGGTATAGGGCAACACGCCCTTCGGATTGCCCAGCTGCACACCGGCGTCGCGCGGCCCGGCGTCGTCCAGCAGGATCGGGTAACGCACCGGAATGCGCTTGAGGAACGCCTCGACGGCGGCCGCGTCATCCAGCGCGATGCCGACCACTTGCGTGCCGTTCGCGCCCTGGGACGCGGCGAAGCGATCCAGCTCCGGCATCTCCTCGATGCACGGGCCGCACCAGCTGGCCCACAGGTTCACCAGCACCGGCCGGCCGGCGTAGGCGGACGGCAGTTCCACGAAGGCGCCGTCGAGCGCGGGCAGCCGGATCGTTGGGATCGCCTCGCCGCGCCGCGCGACGGGAAGGTCGGCCGGCGGCTTCGGCGCGCTGGCGTCCATCGCCGACTGCAGCGCGCGCTGGCCGACCTCGGTGCGCAGCAGTGGCCCGGGCCCGTTGACGAGGAGCCCGGCGGCCACGCCCAGCGCGCCGGCGATCGCCGCGACCAGCAGGATCTTCGCCGTCGAACCCATCAGCGGCCGGCCTGCGCCGGCTGCACGCGACCGGCACGTTCGACGAAGTTCTCCGCATCCTCGAACCCGAACAGCCGCAGTTCGCGGCGCTCGGCGCCGTCGCGGAACCACAGCGTCGCCGGCGGGCCGATGATGCCGAGCCGCTTCATCAGCGCCTGGTCGGTCTCGTCGTTCGCGGTGACGTCGGCCTTCAGCAGGACGAAGCCGTCCAGCGCCTTGTGCACGGCCGGTTCGGGGAAGGTGTACTTCTCCATTTCCTTGCAGGCCACGCACCAATCGGCATAGAAGTCGAGCATCAGCGGCTTGCCGGTGGCCTTCGCCGCGGCGATCTCGCGATCGAGGTCGTCGGTCGACTTGATCCTGCGGAACGGCAACTCGGCCTCGACGTGTGCGCCGCCGCCGACGAGGCCGGCGAGCGGCTTGAACGGATCGCGGCTGCCGGCCATCGCGCCGAGCAGCTGCGCCGCGCCGAACAGGCCGAGCACCAGCGCCGCCGTCCAGCCCATGATCCGCGCGCCGTCGTGGCGCGAGTTGCGCACGACCACCGCGGTCGTCGCGGCAGCGGCGATCAGCACCACGCCCCACAGCGCGAGCGTCACCGGCGCCGGCAGGATGCGCGAGAGCATCCACACGGCGAGGCCCAGGAATACGAAGCCGAACGCGCGCTGCACGGCGACCATCCACGGCCCGCTGGTCGGCAGGCCCTTGCCCGCGGCCACGCCGAACACCAGCAGCGGAACGCCCATGCCCATCGCGAGCAGGAACAGCGCCGCGCCACCGAACGTCGGATCCTGCGTCTGGCCGATGTAGAGCACGGCGGCGGCGAGCGGCGGCGCGACGCACGGGCCGACGATCAGCGCCGACAGCGCGCCCATCGCCGCGACGCCGGCCATCGAACCGCCACGTTGGCGATCGCTCAGCGCGCCCAGCTTCGAGCGCAGCGACGACGGCAGTTGCAGCTCGTACAGGCCGAAACTCGACAGCGACAGCACGACGAACAGCGCCGCGAACGCGACGATCACCCACGGCGTCTGGAAGGCCACCTGCAGGTTCGCGCCGACCAGCCCGGCCACCACGCCTGCGGCGGTGAACACGAGCGCGCTCGCCAGCACGTACACGAACGAGAGCGTGAGCGCGCGACGAACGCCGAGGTTCGGCCCCTGCCCGGCGATGAGGCCGGAGAGGATCGGAATCATCGGCAGCACGCACGGCGTGAACGACAGGCCGAGGCCCAGCGCGAAGAAGGTCAGCAGCGCGAACCAGCGGCCCTTGCCCGACAGCGCCGCGGCGAGTCGCGCGTCTTCTGCCTGCCCGGTGTCGGCGGCGCGAGACGTTGCGGCTTCGTTCCCCGCAGTCGTGGACGGCGCGGCTTCGGCAATCGCCGGCGTCTGCGCGGTCGTGGCGTTCTGCGGGGCGCTGGCGGCCGGTGCGGCAGGCGCGCTGTCCGGAACCGAGGCGGCGGGCGACGGCCCATTGCGGATCGCCTCGACCTTGCGCGCCGGCAGCGCGACGTCGACGACGCGCGTCATCGGCGGATAGCAGATGCCGTCGGTCTGGCAGCCCTGGAACGTCGCGGTCAGGTGCAGCGTCGCGGGATCGGCCACGCGCGCGCTGACCGGCACCGGGACGTCGATCTGGTCGAAGTACACGGTGACGTCGCCGAAGTGTTCGTCGCGATGCGCGACGCCGCGCGGCCAGCGCGGCGCGCCGAGCGCGAACCCGGCCTTCGTCGCGGCGGCATCGAGCTTCAGCGTGGTCTTGTCGCGATACAGGTAGTAGCCGCGCGCCGGGGTGAAGCGCAGCAACAGGGTGCTGCCGTCGCCGGCGATGGCCTCGAAGCCGAACGCCTGCTCCGGCGCAAGCGGCAATGCGTCGGTGCCGGCACCGGCCTTCTGGCCGAGCAACCCGCCGCCGAGTGGCGCGGTGTTACGCGGGCCGAAGTTCACGAGCGGCTTGGCGCCGTCGGGCGCGGCGGCGGGCAGCGCGACGGTCACACTGCGTGTCTGCGGCGGATAGCAGATGCCGGCGTCGGCGCAGCCCTGGTACTTGATCTTCAGCGTGACCTGACGCGCGTTGGCCTGTCCGGGCAGCACGGCCGTGAGCTGCTGCCGGTAGGTTTCGACCCGGCCGAAGAACTCGTCCTCGTGCGCGTCGCCCTTGGGCAGTTGCAACGGCTGCGCGGCGAAGCCCGCGTCGGCCTGCACGGCGATGCGGTGCTTGTAGAGGTAATAACCGTCCGCAATCCGCCAGCGGATCTCGATGCGGTCCGGCGAGGGCGCCTCGGCCCGCAGCGCAAAGGCGTCGTCGACCGGCAGCAGGTCGTCGGGATCGATCGCCGCGGTGGCGGGCATCGCGAACATCGCGAGCGCGAGCGGGAAGAGGAAGCCAAGCAGGCGCGCGGCGCGCGTTCGGATCATCGGTTCACTCATCGTCACGTGTCTGTTCGGCCACCCAGTCGAGGTAGGCGGCAAGGCCGCCGACGGCTTCGACCGCGAGCGCCTCGGGCAGTTCATACGGATGCAGCGTCGCCAGGCGCGCGACCAGCGCATCCTGGCGGTCGGCCGTGGTCTTGATCAGCAGCAGGATTTCCTCGCCGCGTTCGACCGCGCCCTGCCAGCGGTAGATCGAACGGATGCCCGGCAGCACGTTCACGCACGCGGCCAGTCGCTCGTCCACCAGCGCGGCGGCGAGGGCCTCGGCGGTCGGTGCGTCGGGACAGGTGCTGAGCACCAGCCGCACGCGCGGGTCGGTGGGCGTAGGCATGAGGGGCGCCAGTGTAGGGCCTGCCCGCAGGCGCTGCCCGTGCCGGAGCGGCCCGCAGCGTTCCGCCCACCGCGCGCCGGACGGGGCTTGCACAGTGCGCCCCCGGATGGCGTAGGCTGCCGGCGCCGGCGCGTCCCAGCCGGCCAGGAGGTTCGATGTCCCACCGCCCGCTGCCCGCGACGCTCGGCCTTGCGCTCATGCTCGCCAGCCCGTTCGCCATCGCCCAGTCCACCGATTCGCAGACCGGCGACGCCCACGGCATCCAGGTCCGCGCCGCCTGCGCGCAGGCCGTGCCGGCGCCCCGGCTGCTGCTCGACCTGAGCTGCGAATCGGCCATGGATTGCTGGAGCGATCCGGCGAGCCTGGACGTGCTCGACGTCGATACGGGCGAGCGCGTGGAGGCCTCCGGTCGCGACCTGGTCTACGTCGACGCGAATGGCGCTTTGCAGGCGGAGCCGCCGATGCAGGGCACCATCCGCGCCGTCTGGACCGCCGTGCTGGGCGCGCCCCTGGCGGCCAAGCGCCTGCAGCTGGTGCAGAACGACGAGACCGCGACGGCGGCGTTCGCCCCGGCCGCCGAGTGCGCGGCGGTTCCGGCCGCGGCGGTCAAGCGACTGGCCGGCGGCTGAGCCCTACGTCCGCGTCGCCTTCATGGCGGCGCGAGGCCGGCCGGTCCGCAATTCGGCCAGTTGCTCCACCACTTCGACCAGCGGCGCCTTCGAACGCGTCGGCGCCGCGCGGAACGCGACCAGCAGCCGAAGCTCGAGCGGGTCCTCCACCAGCACGGCCTCGGCGGCCGCGACCGAATCCAGCGCCGTGTCGGCGGCGAGCCCCATGCTCCCGCGCCCCGTCGCCAGCCACTCGAACTGGACGCCGGTGATCATCGCGATCTCGCGCAGGTGCGCCACGCTGGGGAACTTGCCGCGCGCGGCTTCCCAATGCCCGACGGCGCTGCGCTGGACGCCGACGGCCGCACCGAGGGCGGCCTGCGACAGGCCGGCGTGGCGACGGGCGAGGCGGATCCGCTGTTGGGGCGTCATGGCTACCAGAAGTCACAGGGTGAACGAGATACACCCCAAGCTGTGCGCTGCCGGTAGCAGGTGCGCCAACAGAAGCAAGCTCAGAGCCGTGATTCTGACAAACCCTCGGCCGGAGTGGATACCGCTGGTCAGCAGACTCGGCCGGGTTCCGACTGGCCCGATCGCGACGAACCGCACACCATTCGCGTGCGCCATGACAGGCGCAGGTTCGGAGCACGTGCGCAGGGATGGCGCCGCGCCAGGACGGCATCTTCGACACCAAAGAGCGCGTTCCACGGGACGCGCTCTTTCTTTTTGGGCTGCCGCATTGCCGCCCGCCGGCCCATCCCGCGTTGGACGAAGGCGCCGCGCGTGGACGCGCAGCCCTTGAAAGGTTCCGCCGCCGCCCCATCTGTGACGGATCCCGGTTCGCCGGGTCTTTGTTGCCCGCGATCTTGGCACTCGTCGCGGGTGACTGCTAAAATTCCTTCACTTTTCCCGCTGTATCAACCACTTACGACTCACAGAGGTTATCAGTCGCCATGAATATCAAGCCGCTCTACGACCGCGTGGTCATCAAGCGCATGGAAGAAGAAAAGATGTCCGCTGGCGGCATCGTGATCCCGGACTCCGCCACCGAGAAGCCGATCAAGGGCGAAGTCGTCGCCGTCGGCGAGGGCAAGGCGTTCGACAACGGCAACGTGCGCGCGCCGAAGGTGAAGGTCGGCGACAAGGTGCTGTTCGGCAAGTACAGCGGCACCGAAGTGAAGCTCGACGGCACCGAATACCTGGTGGTGAAGGAAGACGACATCTTCGCCGTCCTCGGCTGAAAGCCGTGATTCGTGATTCGGGATGGGTGATTCGAAAGAGCGCCACGCGCTGACGAATCCCTGCCGCATCACGAAGCCCACGGTTGTCGCTCTCACGAATCACAAATCACGAATCACGAATCCCGGAGTTAAGAACAATGGCAGCCAAGGAAATCCGTTTCGGTGAGGACGCGCGCGTCAAGATGGTGCGCGGCGTCAACATCCTCGCCAATGCCGTCAAGGCAACGCTCGGTCCGAAGGGCCGCAACGTCGTGCTCGAGAAGAGCTTCGGCGCCCCGACCATCACCAAGGACGGCGTGTCCGTCGCCAAGGAAATCGAGCTTGCCGACAAGTTCGAGAACATGGGCGCGCAGATGGTGAAGGAAGTCGCTTCCAAGACCTCCGACAACGCCGGTGACGGCACCACCACCGCGACCGTCCTGGCGCAGGCGCTGATCCGCGAAGGCATGAAGGCCGTCGCCGCCGGCATGAACCCGATGGACCTCAAGCGCGGCATCGACAAGGCCGTGACCGAGGCCGTTGGCGAGTTGAAGAAGATCAGCAAGCCGTCGTCGACCTCGAAGGAAATCGCCCAGGTCGGCGCGATCTCGGCCAACAGCGACACCAACATCGGCGACCTCATCGCGCAGGCGATGGACAAGGTCGGCAAGGAAGGCGTGATCACCGTCGAAGACGGTTCGGGCCTGGAGAACGAACTCGACGTCGTCGAGGGCATGCAGTTCGACCGCGGCTACCTGTCGCCGTACTTCATCAACAACCAGCAGTCGATGCAGGCCGAACTGGACGATCCGTTCATCCTGCTGCACGACAAGAAGATCTCCAACGTGCGTGACCTGCTGCCGGTGCTGGAAGGCGTCGCCAAGGCCGGCAAGCCGCTGCTGATCATCGCCGAGGAAGTCGAAGGCGAGGCGCTGGCCACGCTGGTGGTCAACACCATCCGCGGCATCGTGAAGGTCTGCGCCGTGAAGGCCCCGGGCTTCGGCGACCGTCGCAAGGCGATGCTGGAAGACATGGCCATCCTGACCGGCGGCACCGTGATCTCCGAAGAGGTCGGCCTGCAGCTGGACAAGGCGACCATCAAGGACCTCGGCCGCGCGAAGAAGGTGCAGGTCTCCAAGGAGAACACCACCATCATCGACGGCGCGGGCGAAGGCTCGGGCATCGAAGGCCGCATCAAGCAGATCAAGGCGCAGATCGAGGAAACCTCCTCCGACTACGACCGCGAGAAGCTGCAGGAGCGCGTGGCCAAGCTGGCCGGCGGCGTGGCGGTGATCAAGGTCGGTGCCTCGACCGAGATCGAGATGAAGGAAAAGAAGGCGCGCGTTGAAGACGCGCTGCACGCCACCCGCGCTGCCGTGGAAGAAGGCATCGTCCCGGGCGGCGGCGTCGCCCTGCTGCGTGCGAAGGCGGCGATTGCCGGCCTGAAGGGCGCCAACGAAGACCAGAACCACGGCATCCAGATCGCCCTGCGCGCGATGGAAGCGCCGCTGCGCGAGATCGTGACCAACGCCGGCGAAGAGCCGTCGGTCATCCTCAACAAGGTCATCGAAGGCAAGGGCGCGTTCGGCTACAACGCCGCCAACGGCGAGTACGTCGACATGCTCGAAGCCGGCATCCTGGATCCGACCAAGGTCACCCGCACCGCGCTGCAGAACGCGGCGTCGATCGCCGGTCTGATGATCACGACCGAAGCGATGGTCGCCGAGCTGCCGAAGAAGGACGAGCCGGCGATGCCGGGCGGCGGCGGCATGGGCGGCATGGGCGGCATGGACTTCTAAGTCCCGCTTCCTTACGTCACTGGCAGTACGAAGAACCCCGCAGCGATGCGGGGTTCTTTTTTGCGCGCTCGCCGCCATCACCGCCGCGTCCGCGTGACCGGGAAGCGGCACCCCGATAAGCTCGCCCGCATGCCGACCTCATTGATCATCGTCGACGACTTCCTCAGCACGCGCGATGCGCAGTCGCTGCGCGAGGTCGGACTGCAACTCACCTATCCCGAACAGCAGGGCGCGTTTCCCGGGCGCAACTCGCTCGAACGCATCGACATGCAGGGACTCGACCGCACCGTGTCGTCGATCGTCGGCGAACGCGTGAAGCCGATCTCGCCGTTGCAGTCGCACGCGAAGTTCCGCATGACACTGGCCGCCGACAAGGGCCGCGCGAAGGTGCACATCGACCAGGCGTACTGGTCCGGGATCCTCTACCTCAGCCGGCCCGAAGACTGTCGCGGCGGCACGGAATTCTTCCGCCACCGGCCGACCAACAGCGAGCGCGCGCCGTGGAGCCAGGAAGAGGCGCAGTCGATGGGCTACGACTCGCTGGAGCACATGCACCGCGAGATCATCGAGAAGGACACCAACGACGACGCGAAGTGGGAGCACACGATGACCGCGCCCATGCGGTTCAACCGGCTCGTGCTGCTGCGCCCGTGGCTGTGGCACACGGCCGGGCCGGCGTTCGGCGACCGCATGGAAAACGGCCGGCTGGTGTACCTGATGTTCTTCGCGGCGGCCTGAAAACGCGGCCGCGTCGGCAGCCTCCAAACCTGAACAGGGGACGCGATACAAGTCGTTTGTGCCGCTATTTGAACCGCTGAGTTCTATTTTGCAGTGCAGCGTGCAATGCATGTAACGCTTCCTTCACGATCAACGCGCATCCCGACGTGGGGGAGGGAGCAGGCCCGCAACCGGTTCGACCGGGGCGGGCTTTTTATTTGCCCGTCTTCCACGCACGGGCACGCCTCTTGCCGCCGCGCGCTGACGAGGTCGCGAAGGCGCATGACAGAATCGCCGCGATGAGTCCGTCCGCGTCCGCTTCGCCCCCCGACCGATTCCACCCGCTGCTCGCCCGCGTGCTTGCGCGCCTGCGCGCCGCACTGCCCGATCAGGCCGAGCCGCTGTCGCGACCCGACGCGATCGCGCGCCTGGAGCGCGTGGCCATCGCCAGCGACTTCGCGATCGATACGCTTGCGCGCCAACCCGAATTGCTCGAACGCCTGCTGCGCGACGACGGCGAGGAGCCGATCGACGAGCCCGTGCTCGACGCGAACAATCGCGCCGACTGGCCCGCGCTGCTGCGGCGCTATCGTGCGGCCGGTTCCACGCGGCTGATCTGGCGCGACGTGCTCGGGCTCGACGACGTCGATGCGACGCTAGCCGGCAGCACGCACCTGGCCGAACGCTGCCTGCAGATCGCACTGGACGCGCTGGAAGGCGAGTTCGCCCAGCGCCATGGCGTGGTGCGCGATCGCGACGGCAACGTGCAGCGGCTGGTCGTGTTCGGCCTCGGCAAGCTCGGCGGCGGCGAGCTCAACTTCAGTTCCGACGTGGATCTGGTCTACACGTACGAACACGACGGCGAGTCCGATGGCGCGCGCCCGCTGGATGCCGAGCACTACTTCGCGCGCCTGGGCCAGCAGCTGGCGAAGCTGCTCGACGAGCCGACGGTCGACGGTTTCTGCCATCGCGTCGACCTGCGGCTTCGTCCGTACGGGAACGCCGGACGCGTGGCGTGGTCGTTCAACGCGATGGAGCAGTACTTCCAGCGCGAAGGCCGCGACTGGGAGCGTTACGCCTGGCAGAAGGCCCGGCCCGTTGCGGGCGATGCGGAGGCGGGCGAGCGCTTCCTCGACAGCCTGCGTCCGTTCGTCTATCGCCGTTACCTCGACTTCGGCGCGCTCGATGGCCTGCGCGGCATGAAGGCCGCGATCACCGCCGAAGTCGCGCGCAAGGAACTGGCCGACGACATCAAGCGCGGGCCCGGCGGCATTCGCGAGATCGAATTCCTCGTGCAGGCGCTGCAGCTGATCTACGGCGGTCGCGAACCCGAGCTGCGCGACCGCCGGCTGCTGCCGTCCCTGCGCGCGCTCGTGCAGGCGCGGCAGATGGGCGCGGACGCCGGCGACATGCTCGCCGACGCCTACCGCTTCCTGCGTCGGCTCGAAAACCGCCTGCAGATGCTGCGTGACGCGCAGACGCACGCGCTGCCGGAGCGCGACGACGATCGCGACCGCATCGCGTTCGCGCTGGGCTACGACGGCTGGCCGGCATTGCGCGAGGCGCTCGATGTCCAGCGTGCGCGCGTGGCCAACGAATTCGATGCGTTGCTCGCGCCGCGGCGCCGTCGCAATGCGCCCGACGCGTTGACGACTTACTGGCGCGCGCTGCCCGACGGCGGCGAAAGCGAAGCGCTGGCCGACGCCGGTTTCATCGAAGCCGGCAACGCGGACGGCGCGCTGCGCGATTTCGCGCGCAGTCCCGGCGTGCGCGGTTTGTCCGACAGCGCGCGTGGCCGACTCGATCGCGTGATGCCGTCGCTGCTGCAGGCCGCGGCGGCCTCGAGCGAGCCGATGCTCGCGTTGCGTCGCCTGCTCGCGCTGCTGCACAACGTGCTGCGTCGAAGCGCGTACCTGGCGCTGCTCGACGAACAGCCGGTCGCGCTCGCGCGCCTGGTCGAAGTCGTCACGCACAGCGCATTGCTCGCCGAACGGCTGGCCTCGTACCCGCTGCTGCTCGACGAACTGCTCGATGCGCGCGTGGCCGGCCCGCTTCCGGGTCGCGACGAACTGCACGCCGCCTGCGCCGACGTCGCGCCGGATGCCGACGATGACGCCGAAGCCGTGTTGCAGGCGTTGAACGAAGTGCGGCAGGCGCTGAGTTTCCGCATTGCGATGGCGGTGCGCGACGGGCGCCTGTCCGCGGTCGATGGCGCGCGGCAACTCGCGTGGCTCGCCGACGGCGTGGTGATCCGCGTGCTGCGCCTGGCCGAGCACGAAGTCGCCAGCGCACACGGCCGCGTTCCCGGCGCGCGCTTCGCGGTGATCGGCTACGGCAGCCTGGGCGGCGAGGAACTGGGTTTTGGTTCCGACCTCGACCTGGTCTTCATCTACGACGCGCCCGGTGGCGAACACGCGCATTCCGACGGCGCGCGGCCTCTCGAAGTCACGCGCTGGTTCGCGCGCGTCGCGCAGAAGGTCGTCGCCCTGCTGGGCGCGGTGACGGGCGCGGGGCGCCTGTACGACGTCGATGTGCGCCTTCGTCCGGACGGCGCGAAAGGCCTGCTCGTTTCGAGCCTAGCCAGCTATCGCGACTACCAGCGCGAACGCGCGTGGACGTGGGAACACCAGGCGCTGGTGCGCGCGCGGTTCGTCGCCGGCGATGAATCACTCGGCGCCGACGTCGAGGACGTCCGCCGCCAGACGCTATCGCGCGCGCGTGACGTGCAACGCGTGTGCGAAGACGTGGTCTCGATGCGACGACGCATGCGCGCCGAACTCGATCGCACCGACGCGGCCGCGTTCGACCTGAAGCAGGGCGAGGGCGGGCTGGTCGATCTTGAATTCCTGTTGCAGTACGCGGTGCTCGCGCACTCGGCGACGCACGCGCAATGGCTGTCGTCGCGCAACACGCGCGCGCTGATCGAAGCGACCGGCGATGCCGGCTGGCTCGACGAAAGCGAAGTCGCCGCGTTGACGCAGGCCCACGCGACGCTCGTCGACGCGGGCCTCGCATGCACGCTGGACCGCCGTCCTCGGCGATTGCCGATCAACGATGCGATCGCCGCCGCGCGCGAGGCCATCTCAGGCGCGGCGAAGCGCCATGGGCTGGTGTTCGATCAGGACGCGAACCGCTGACGCACTTCGTTGGCCACGCGCGAGGTCTCGCGTAGCGGCGTGACCGCGTGGGCGCCGACGCCCTCGCCGAACGGGCGCACACGGCCGGCGTGCAGCAGCGCATCCACGAAGCGCCGCGGCCTGCCTTTCACCTGGTCGTCCCCGGCGACGAACACCGGCGCCCACGTCGCGCAGGCCTCGGACAGCATGTTCACCGAGTCGGCGGTGCAGACGACGCGGTCCGCCCACGCGAGCAGTCCTGCGTAGGGATTCGGGCCGTCCGCGCCGTCGGTCCAGATCAGGCCGGGAATTCCGCGCAGGCGGTCGCGCAATGCGGCGCCGACGTGCGGCGGCGTCCGTCGCGACGTGGTGGCCAGGACGCTGCCGCCTTCCTCGCGCGCGGTGCGTTCGACGTCGCGCAGCAGCGTGTCGTACATCGCATCGTCGAAATGCGCGTGCGCGCTCGCGCCGCCGACCAGCAGCGCGGTGCGTGGGCCGGGCAGGGCGCCGAGGTCGGGGAATGCATGCCGGCCAGCGGCCAGCCACAGGTCGTCGACCGGGTTCAGGCTGCCGGTCATCGTAATGACGTTGTCGCCCCGCAGGCCATCGTGTTCCGGCGCGATCACGAGGTCCCAATGCCGCGTGTCGATGCGGGGATCGAGGATCTGCACGGTGCGTGCGCCGCGCGATCGCAGCAGGCGCGTCGCCAGGCCCGATTGCCGCCCGCAGCCGATGGCGAGCGACGGCGGCGTGCGCGCGGCGAGCTTGAACGTCGGGCCGAACGCATTTGCGCAGCCCAGCATCGTGCGCGGCGCGAACCAGCGCCACGGCGTGCGCGGCGCCAGCGTCCAGGCGCGAAAGGGCTCGCCGAGTGCGGTCGCGAGCGCCTGCGCCTGGCGCACGTTGCCGGCGTGGCCGTCGGTGAGGGTCCAGGTCGAGGGCCCGCGTGAAGGTGCGGAATCGGGTCTCGTTCGTTGCACGTTTGTGAGTAATCCGTTCCGGATCAGTCGGCTGTTGCGAACGTGCCAGACTCTACACTCTCGAACCTGCGCCGCGGCGAATGTCGCGGCTATCCACGGAGCACACGATGTCGCACACCACCTCGCCGCTGCCTGCGTCCGCACTGGACCAGCTCTTCCGCACCGCCCGCACGCACAACGAGCTCACGGGCGAGGTGAGCGACGAGACGCTGCGCGAACTCTACGACCTGGCCAAGTGGGGCCCGACCAGCGCCAACATGTCGCCGCTGCGCCTGGTCTTCGTGAAGTCGCCCGAAGCAAAGGCCAAGCTCGGCCCGGCGCTGGACGAAGGCAATTACGCCAAGACCTTGGCCGCGCCGGTCACCGCGATCGTCGCCTACGACCTTGCCTTCTACGAGAAGCTGCCGTACCTGTTCCCGCACACCGATGCGCGCGGCTGGTTCGACGGCAAGCCCGAGCCCGACCTCACGACCATCGCGCTGCGCAACGGCAGCCTGCAGGGCGCCTATGTGCTGATGGCCGCGCGCGCGCTCGGGCTCGATACGGGCCCGATGTCCGGCTTCAACAACGCGCTGGTCGACGAAACCTTCTTCGCCGGCACCAAGATCAAGTCCAATTTCCTGATCAACCTTGGCCATGGCGACACGGCCAAGCTGTTCCCCCGTTCGCCGCGACTGTCCTTCGACGAGGCGGCGCGGATCCTGTAACGCCGTCATTCCTGTTCGCCCTGCCACCCTCACGGAGCCTCACGCATGTTCAAGCGCATCGCCCTCACCGCGGCGCTGGTCGCCGCCAGCACCGCCGCCTTCGCCGCACCCGTTACCTACAAGATCGACCCGAACCACACCGACGTGGTCGCAAGCTGGAGCCACTTCGGCTTCTCCAACCCGATCGCGCATTTCGGTCAGGTCGACGGCAGCATCACCTACGATCCGAAGAACGTCGGCACCTCGAAGGTCGAGGTGACCATCCCGCTGGCGGGCCTGGACTCGCACGTGGAGAAGTTCGACGAGCACCTGCGCAGCGCCGATTTCTTCGACGCGGAGAAGTACCCGAACATCACCTTCAAGAGCACGAAGGTCGAAGCCGCGGGCGAGAAGAAGCTGCGCGTGTTCGGCGACCTCACCATCAAGGGCGTGACCAAGCCGGTCGTGCTCGACACCACGATCAACAAGATCGGCGAGCAGCCGATGGCCAAGCGCGCCGCGGCCGGCTTCGATGCGACCACGACGATCAAGCGCAGCGACTTCGGCGTGGACAAGTACGCCCCGAACGTCAGCGACAACGTCACCATCCGCATCACGACCGAAGCGGTCGTGCCGGCGGCGAAGTAAGCGGCCGTGGCTTCAGCCCCTCTCCTGCGGGAGAGGGGTCACGGCACGCGCGCTGCCCGCACGCGCTCGGGCGAGCGCAGGCCCACGCGGAACGGGCAAAATGTCGCCAGCCTTCGCTGGAATGACCAAGTAGAACGATGATCGTCCACCGTCCCGCCGACTCCCGCGGCCACTCCACGGCCGAAGGCCGCGACAGCCACCACGCGTTTTCGTTCGGCTCCCACTACGCCCCGGCGTGGATGGGCTTGGGCGCGCTGCGCGTGCTCAACGACGATCGACTCGCGCCCGGCGCCGGTTTCGACACGGCGCGTCACGCGAACATGGAGCTGCTGGCGCTCGTCGTCTCCGGCGAACTCGCCCATGAGGACGCCATCGGCGGCAGCGGCGTCCTGCGCACGGGCGAGCTGCAATGGCTCAGCGCGGGCCACGGCGTCCAGCACGCCGAACGCAATGCGTCCTCGTCGGAACCCCTCCGCCTGCTGCAGCTGTGGATCCAGCCTTCGCGCCTGAACCACGAGCCGGCGTACGCGCGTCGCGCGGCGGCACCGGCCGATGCGCGCGGATGGACGCTACTCGCATCGGGCGATGGCGCCGACGGAAGCCTGGCGATCCGGCAGGATGCGCGGCTTCTGCAACTGCGACTCGAGCCGGGCAAAGCGGCGGACTTCGTGCCCGATGGTTCGCGGCTCTACTGGTTGCAGGTCGTCTCCGGCGCGGCAACGGCCAACGGCGGGATCGCGCTCCGGCCCGGCGACGCGCTCGCGCTTCGCGACGAGTCCGGCACGCTGCGGTTCCAGGGCGCCGGCGACGAGCCCGCGCTGCTCGTGCTGCTGGATCTGCCGGAATAGCCGGAAATCCCGGCCTTCGCGCCGGTCTTCGCGTCGGGGCTGGTAAACTTGCGGCCCCGCGTCGCCACAGCCGTTCCGACCCATGACCGCAGCCAACGCCCATCCGACCCAGGCCAACGCCGAGCAGCGCTACGTCGTGCACCGCGCCGACCTGCCGCTGAGCTGCCCGCTGCCCTCGATGGCGCTGTGGAACTCGCATCCGCGCGTGTACCTGCCCATCGAAGCCGAAAACGGCGAGGTGCAGTGCCCGTACTGCGGTTCGCACTTCGTCCTCCAGGACTGACCTCCACGCAACGCCGGTGCCGCGAAACTCCGCCGCGGAGCCGCGCATGCGCCGGCTGACCGTCGTCCAGTTGTTGCCGGCCCTGGAATCGGGCGGCGTCGAACGTTCCACCCTCGAGATCGCGCAGGCGCTGGTCGATGCCGGCCATCGCGCGATCGTCGTCTCCAAAGGCGGCCGGCTGGTGCCGCGTTTGCAGGCGCTCGGCGCCGAGCACGTCGCGCTCGACATCGGGCGCAAGTCGCCGCTGACCTTCCGACACGTTTTCGCCCTGCGCGCGCTGTTCGAACGCGAACGCGTCGACCTCGTGCATGCACGCTCGCGCCTGCCGGCGTGGGTCGGCGAATTCGCGTTGCGCAGCCTGCCGGCCTCGAAGCGTCCGCACTGGGTCACGACCGTGCACGGGCTCAATTCGCCGTCGCGCTACAGCGCGGTGATGACCCATGGCGAGCGCGTGATCTGCGTGTCCGACACCGTGCGCGCGTTCGTGCTGCGTCATTACCCCGAGGTCGATGCCTCGAAGCTGCGCGTGATCCCGCGTGGCATCGACCCGCGCACGTTCCCGCGTGCGCCCAGTCCCGACGCCGAAGCGCGCGCGTGGGCCGCGGCGTCGCATCCCGCACTCGGCGGCGACGGCCCGCTGCTGCTGCTGCCGGGGCGCGGCACGCGGTTGAAGGGACACGCCGACGCGCTCGCGCTGCTCTCTCGGCTTCGCGCCGACGGACTCGACGCGCGCCTGTGGTTGCCCGGCGCGCGCGAAGCCGGACGCGAGGCGTACATCGCCGAACTCGAAGGCGAAGCGGCGACGCGCGGCATCGCGGACGCCGTCGCCTTCACCGAACCGACCGACGCGATCGCGCGCGCGTATGCCGCGAGCGACGTCGTACTGCAGCTTTCGCGCAAGCCCGAGGCATTCGGCCGCACGGTGCTCGAAGCCTGGTCGGTGGGGCGTCCCGTGCTCGGTTGGGCGCATGGTGGCGTGGGCGAACTGCTGGCGACGTGGCAGCCGAAGGGCGCGGTGGCGCCGTTCGACCTCGACGCGCTGCATCGCAGCGGCTACGAACTTCTTACGCACCCGGTCTCGCCGCCGGCTACGATTCCGCTTTCACTTCACGCGATGCAGGAGGCCACGCTTGACGTCTACGCCGAGCTCATCGATGCACCCCGCTGACGCCGCGCCGCCCGCGCCGCGCGTCCGCGGCTGGCGCTGGGCGCCGGCGTGGATCCTCGCGTACGTCGCGCTGTGGCCGGCGCCGGGCTATGCGGAAGGCATCCTGGTGCTGGGCGCGCTGGCGGCGATCGTGCACCTGGCGTTGTCGCGCTTCCGCGGCGGCGACAAGCTGCTGAGCAATCCCGCGTGGGCGCTGACCAGCGTGCTGTTCTTCGCGTACTGGACGCCGGAGCTGGTGTCGGCGATCGACGCCATCGACCCCGCCCGCGCGCTGCGCGAAGCGGCGGTGGACCTTCGCTACCTGCCGTTCCTGTGGCTGGTCGCGTCGGCGGTGGCCGATCCGCGCGGCCGGCGGATCACCTTCGGCGGACTGGCGATCATCGTCGGCATCTGGACGCTCGATGCGCTCGCGCAGGCGGCGACCGGCGCGAGCCCGCTTTTCTCCGGCATCGACGGCATCAAGCACGCCATCAGCGGCCACGGCATGTGCACGCCGCAGGAAGTGGCCGGTGTCGATCGCCTCAGCGGCGTGCTCGGTCCGTGCAATCTCAAGCTGGGCCCGGTACTGGCGAGCCTATCGCCGTTCCTGCTGTTCGCGTGCGGGCGCCGCATGGGGACGACCGGCTGGCTGCTCGCCGCGGCGGCCATCGGCATCGTGCTGGTGCTGGCCGGTTCGCGCGCCTCGTGGATCACCTACGCCGTCGCGCTCGTGCTGTCCGGCTGGCGCCTGGTCGGGTGGAAGAAGCTGATCGGCGTGTTCGCCGTGGGCGCCATCGCGATCTCCGTGCTCAGCATGACCGTCCCGCAGGTGCGCGAACGACTGGCACGCACCACGCACGCGGTGTCGGCGGACGTCGAAGGCGTGGACAGCGCGCTGTCCGGTCGCGCACGCATCTGGAGCGCCGCGCTGTGCATGGCGCGCGAGCATCCGATCAACGGCATTGGCGCGCGCGGTTTCCGCGAAGCGTTCCCGGCCTGCGACCCCGCACCGGGCGAACGGGCGGCGTGGGGCACGGGCCCGGCGCTGCACGCGCACCAGATCTTCCTGGAAGTGCTCAGCGAAACCGGCGCCTTCGGCGTGCTGCTGTGGTTGGCCGGCCTTGCGATGGCGTGGCGCGCGTGGCGTTTCGCCGACGAGGCGGCCCGCGAACGCGCGCGCCCGGCGATGTGGGCGCTGGCGGTGACGGTGTTCCCGATCAACACGCACCTGGCGTTCTATTCGACGTTCTGGGGCGGGCTCACCCTGCTGCTCGCCGCGCTCTACGCGGGAAGCCTGCTCGCGCGCGAGTGACGCTCAGCGTTTGCCGTACGGGGACGTCATCCCCGGCGGCCGGCGCTTGAAGCGACGGTGGATCCACAGGTACTGCGTCGGCGCCTCGCGCACCATCGCTTCGATCGCCGCGTTGACGCGGGTGGAATCGGCGGCCGCATCGTTCGACGGGAAATCCGCCAGCGGCGCGCCGACGCGAAGCACGTAATGGGCGCCTTCGCGACGATGGAAGAACGGCACCACCGCGCAGCCACTGAGCCGCGCGAACTGGTGCGTCGCGGTGATCGTCGCCGCCGGCACGCCGAAGAACGGCGCGAACACGGTGTCCTTGCCGCGCATGTCCTGGTCCGGCGCGTACCACAGGAAACCGCCCTGCTTGAGATGGCGGATCGCCGGACGGATCTCGTCGTTGGTGAACATCGCCTTGGCGTAGCGCAGGCGGCCACGCTTCACGGCCCACTCCATCACCGGGCTGCGATGCCGGCGGTACATGCCGGTGAGCGGCAGGTGGTCGCACATCAGGCGCCCGCACATTTCCAGCGTCATGAAGTGGCCCGACACCATCAGCACGCCGCGACCCTGCGCGCGGATGTCGTCCAGCAGTTCGAGGCCTTCGATGCGCACCGTGCGGCGCATCGGCGTGGCCGAACCCCACCACGCACGCGCGAATTCGAAGAAGCCGATGCCCAGGTCGCGGAAACTGTCGCGCAGCAGGCGTTCGCGCTGGTCGGGCGACATTTCGGGAAAGCACAGGCCCAGGTTGATCCGCGCCGCCCGGCGTCGCGCCGTACCGACACGGAACGCGAGCGCGCCGATGACGCGGCCCAGCCCACGCTGCACGGACCACGGCAGGCGTGCGCCCAGGCACATGACGCCGAGGGCGAACCACATCGGCCAATGGCGTGGACCGAACGGCGGAGACGGCGGGGACGTGGGGGATTCGACTGCCCTGGGCATGCGGCGATTCTACGGGGACGGTGCCGGCATGCAGTAGACGCGATGGACATGGCGCGCATCGGGCGATACGCGAGGCGATGTTCTTCGCCCGCTCGTCACCGGCTTCGTTATCCTTATGCCGATGCCGACGGACCCCATCGAGCGCCTCCTGCGCGGCCTGTATTCGGTCGCCCTGTATCTGTTGGCGCCCATCACGGTCTACCACCTGATCTGGCGCGGCCTGCGCCAGCCCGCGTATTTCCTGCGTTGGCAGGAGCGTTACGCGCATTACGGCGATGCAGCGCCGATGCGCACGCTGTGGGTGCATGCGGTCTCGGTGGGCGAGGTCAACGCCGCCGTGCCGCTGGTCAATGCGTTGCGCCGCGCGCGGCCCGACCTGCGCCTGCTGGTCACCACGATCACCCCGACCGGTTCCGAACGCGTGCACGCGCTGTGGGGCGACGCGGTCGAACACGTGTACCTGCCGTACGACCTCCCCGGCGCGGTCGGGCGCTTCCTCGCGCATTACCGTCCTTACGCGGCGCTGATCATGGAAACCGAACTGTGGCCCAGCCTGTTGTTCGGCTGCCGCGACGCGGGCATTCCGGTGGTCATCCTCAACGCGCGCCTGTCGGAGCGATCGCTGCGCGGCTACCGCGTGCTCGCGCCGCTGGTCGCGCGTGCGCTGCGCACGGTGCGCACGGTCGCGGCCCAGTCGCATGCGGACGGCGAACGCTTCGTGCGGCTGGGCGCGCGCCCGGAGCAGGTCGCCGAAGTGGGCAACCTGAAGTTCGACGTCGCCGTGCCGGAAGACCTGGCCGGTTTCGCCGCGCGATGCCGCACGCAGTGCGGCGAGCGTCCGGTGTGGATCGCCGCCAGCACGCACGAGGACGAGGAGATGGCGGTCATCGCCATCCACCGCCAGCTGCGCGCCCGGTTCCCCGACCTGCTGATGCTGTGGGCGCCGCGCCATCCCGAACGCTTCCGCACCGTCGCCGACACCGCGCGCGCCGCCGGCTGGACCGTGTCCACGCGCTCGCGCCAGCAGTGGCCGCAGGCGGACGACGCGGTGTTCGTGATCGACACGCTCGGCGAGTTGATGAGCTTCTACGCCTGCGCCGATGTCGCCTTCGTCGGCGGCAGCCTGCAGGCGATCGGCGGCCACAACCTGCTCGAACCCGCGGCGACCGGCACCGCCATCGTCACCGGGCCGCACCTGCACAACTTCGTCGAGATCGCGCAGCGCCTGGAAGACGCCGGTGCGTTGTGCGTGGCGACGGACGCCGAGCACGTCGAACGCGCGCTCGCCGAACTGCTGGGCGACCCGCAACGCCGCGAGCGGATGACCGCGGCCGGTCGCGCGCTGGTCGAAACCGGACGCGGCGCGCTCGCACGCACGCTCGAGTTGCTGCAACCGCTCCTGCCGCCTGCGGCCTGATACGCGGATTCCTCCGATGGTGCGGCGCCCGCGCGCGCCGGCAGACTTCACGGCCCGTGAACGCCCAGTAATGCATCTGGCGACGGACATCACCTGAAGGAGCAAGTGACGTGAACAAGTCGCCCGGAAAGGCCTGCCCGCACGGCACCGCGTCGCTCGCCAGGCCGCTGATCATCGCGGCGACCCTCGCGCTCTCCGCGTGCGCCACGCAGCCTGCGACGCAGCCGGCCGCCTCGCCGATGCTGCCCGCCGCGACGACACCCGCCGCCGCCGAAGCCGTGCCGGAAATCCGCCCCGGCGTGCTGGCCGGTTATCTCGGCCGCGACCTGCCCAACAGCCTCGCGTTGCTGCCCGCGCCACCGAAGGACGGCTCGGCGGCGTTCAAGCAGGACCAGGCGGTGAGCCGTGCCTCGCAGAAACTTCGGGGCACGGCCCGCGACACGCAGGCGACCTCCGACGCGGATCTCGCGTTCCCGCACGTCGCCGGCGCGTTCGCATGCGCGCTCGGCGTGCCGGTCTCGCAGGAAGACTCGCCCCGGCTCTATCAGCTGCTGCGTCGCTCGATGACCGACGCCGGCCTCGCCACGTATGCGGCGAAGGATCACTACAGGCGCACGCGGCCGTTCGTCTTCTACAAGGAAGGCACGTGCGCCCCGAAGGACGAAGCCGCGCTGCGCGACGACGGTTCGTATCCGTCCGGCCACACGTCGATCGGCTGGATGTGGGCGCTGGTGCTCACGCAGGTCGCGCCCGATCACGCGGATGCGCTGCTCGTGCGCGGACGCTCGTTCGGCGAAAGCCGGCTGGTCTGCAACGCGCACTGGCAGAGCGACATCCTGGCCGGTCGCACGATCGCATCGGGCACGTTCGCCAGGCTCCAGTCGAACGCGACGTACCAGGCCGACGTCGCGGCCGCGACCCGGGAAGTGCAGTCCTTGCGTGCCGGCGGGAAAGCGCCGGGTGTCGATTGCGCAGCCGAGGCGGCGGCGCTGGCCATTCCGATCGAAGGCGTGCTGTAAGCGCGCTTGGTGTTAGCACGCGTGTTGCAGGCGAGCCTGAAAAGCAGCAGGCCGGACGTTTCCGTCCGGCCTTCGTCGTCTCGACGTGTGGCGCCGATCAGCCCGGCACGTCGCCGGCGGGCAGCTGCGATGCCGTGTCGACGGTCAGCAGGCGGTTCACGTCCTGCACGTCGGCGATGTCGAGCGTGCCGGCGGCCTGTTCCAGCAGCAGGCGGCTCTGCAGGTGGTTGTAGCGCGCACGGGCGAACTCGAGCTGCGCGGTGAACAGGTTGTTCTGGTTCTGCAGGACGTCCAGCACGGTGCGCGTACCGACTTCCAGGCCGACCTGCGACGCGTCGTACGCGGCCTGCGCGGAGACCAGCGCGAGGCGGCGCGCCTCGACTTCGCTGATGCTCGCCACCAGCGTCTGGTAGGCGTTGCGCGTGTTGCGCACGAGCAGGCGCTTCTGCTGCTCCAGCTCGTCCTGTGCGACGTCGCGACGCGCCAGCGCCTGGCGCACGCCGGACTGCGTGGCGCCGCCGGAGAAGATCGGCACCGACAGCGTCAGGCCGACCGACGGGCCGAAGGTGCGGCTGTCGATGTCGCGCGTGGCGTCCAGGATCTGGCGCTCGCCCCAGGTCGTGCTGTCGCCGTAGGAGCCGCTCAGGTACAGGCGCGGCCAGTGGCCGGCACGCGCGGTCTCGACGTCGGCCTCGGTGGAGGAGACCTGCAGTTCCTTGGCGCGCAGGGCCGGGTTGTTCTCGATGGCGGTGGCGACCCAGCCGTCGGCGTCGCGCGCTTCGGTCAGCGACGGCTGGTAGTCCTTCGGAAGGCCCTTGATGTTGCGGACCTGCTGGCCGGTGATTTCGGCCAGCGCCTGGTACGAGTCCTCGACGGCATTGCGCGCCAGGATCGTGTTGGCGCGCGCGCTGTCGTACTGGGCGCGCGCTTCGTGCACGTCGGTGATCGGCGCCAGGCCGACTTCCAGGCGCTTGGAGGCGTAGTCGAACTGCTTCTTCAGCGCGGTTTCGGCCGCTTCGGCGGCAGCCAGCGATTCCAGCGCGATCAGCACGTTGAAGTAGGCGGCCGAGGTGCGCGTGACCAGGTCGTTGCCCGACGCGGCCAGCTGGAAGTCCGCGGCCTGCGCCAGCGCCTTCGCGCTCTTGTGGCGGGTGAAGTTGCCGCGGTCGTAGACCATCTGGCTGAGGTTCACGCCCGTGCTGCGCGTGGTGCTCTCGGTGTCGCTGTCGCCGGGGTTGATGGTGCCGTCGGCGTTGATCGAGTTGTTGCCGCGCGAGTAGCTGCGGCCCTTGGTGATCGAGGCCGAGCCGTCCAGCTGCGGCAGCATCGCCGCGCGCGTCTGCACCGCGCCTTCCCGGATGGCCAGGCGGTTGGACTCGGCCGCCGCGAGTTGCGGGTCGGCCTGGCGTGCCAGCTCGTAGGTCTGCAGGAGGTCTTCGGCGGAGGCCGTGGCCGGCAACAGGGCCGACAGGCTCACGGCTGCGGCGAGAGCGATGACGAGCGGGCGGCGAATCATGCGAGGTCCTTGTCCGGTTTTACGTTCTTATCAAGCCGCCCGCGTGGCTGCAGGCGTGTGGGGGTATCGCGTCAGAACTTGAACACCGGGGCGGGGGCCGCACCGGCGAGATAGGGAACATCGGTTTCGAACAACGATTGGATGCGCGGCGCGTTGACTTCGTTGCGCACCAGCACCGCTTCCATCACCGGCGAGCGGCCGCGCACGATGAACATGCGCCCGTTCGGCTCCAGCCAGTCGATGAAACGCTGCGGGATGGTGTCCACCGCACCGGCGACCAGGATCGCCGTGAAGCGGCGGTCGGTCGTCCACGTGAGGGCGTCGCCGACCACGACCTGGGCGTTGTCGATCGACTGCTCCGACAGCGCGGCGGTCACGGCCTGCGCGTGCTCGGCGTGGCGCTCCAGCGCGAGGACGTCGCGGGCCAGGCGGCCGGCGCAGGCGGCGAGGTACCCGGTGCCGTCGCCGATCACCAGCACGTCGTCGGACGGATCCAGCGCCAGCGCCTGCAGGGCGCGGCCCTGGAGGACCGGCTTCATGGCGGACTCGCCATGGGATAGCGGCAGCGCGAGGTCCGCGTAGGCGAGGTTGCGATGCGCCACGGGCAGGAACGCCTCGCGCGGCAGCGTCGCCATCACATCGAGCACGCGGCCATCAAGCACGTCCCACGGACGTACCTGCTGTTCGACCATCAGTTCGCGTGCCTTGCTGTAATCCATGGGGGTGCTCATTACGTGACTCTCGCGCGGAAGACCGCGAATTGTACCGGGAATGCCGGTTCCGGCCTTTGCGGGCGCGGCGCACAGGATGGCCGCGGCCCCAAGTCAGACTGAGTGCCAGAAGTAACCAAGACGGATGTCATCGACGCGACCGTCCGCTTGCGGCGGGCTTTCCGGACGCAGGTTCGCGCACCTGATAGGCGCGCAGGAACAGGTCCACCGCCGAGGCCAGGTGCGACTGGATTTCCTCCTCCGTCGGCCCCGGTCCGCCGAACACCAGGCACGCGTGCGGCTCGCCCTTGAGCAGGCTGAAGAACTGGCCGGCGGCGCGCGCGACATCGGGGATTTCCAGCTCGCCGGCCGCGATGCGCCGCTCGAGCAGGGCGGCGAAATCGCTCTGCACGCGCATCGGACCGGCGTCCCAGAACAGCTTGGGCAGGCCGGAATTGGACATCTGCGGCGAGCAGAGCATGCGATGGCCGGCGATCGCCTCCGGGGCGGTCACCATCGAATAGAAGGCGTTGGCGATGTCGAGCAGGCGCTCGCGCAGCGGCGTGTCGGGCGAGGGCTCGAACAGCGACGAGGGCAGCGACAGGTCGCAGTGGGATTCGACCGCGGCGAGGAACAACGCGTCCTTGTCGCCGAAGTGGCTATACACGGTCAGCTTGGAGACCCCGGCCTCGGCGGCGATCTGGTCCATGCTCGCGCCGTCGAATCCATGCTGAGTAAACATTCTTTTCGCCGCCTCCAGGATGGCGGCGCGCTTGCCCATGTCCTTTGGACGACCCGGGCCGGCCGGCTTGGTGGCGCCGGGGGGCGGCGGGGTGTTCGAGGGGCGGCGCGAGGCGATCATGCTGGAATACTAGACTAACCGGTTTGATATTTATACAGTACCCACAAGTACATTAATTAACCGCAGGGACCCCCGCAATGCGCAGTTCTTCCGCCGCTGCGTTCCGCCTCTGGGCATGGACGCTGGTCGCCGCCTCCACCTTGGTATTGAGCGCCTGCGGGCGCGACGACGCGGTCGAAGAAGCGCCGCGTCCGGTCCTGGTCATCCATCCCACCGCCTCCGACCACACCGCCAGCGCGTTCGCCGGCGACGTCCGGGCGCGCGAGGAAAGTCCGCTGTCGTTCCGCGTCGGCGGCAAGCTCGTGCAGCGCAATGTCGATGTCGGCGACCACGTGCGCGCCGGACAGGTGCTGGCGACGCTCGACCCCGGCGATCTCCAGGCGCAGGCGCGCGCCGCGCAGGCGCAGCTCGCCGCGGCCGAGGCCGAGCTGGGTCGCGCACGCGCCGACCAGGCCCGCTTCGCCAAGCTCGCGGGCGAGCAGCTCGTCAGCCGTTCCACCCTCGACGCGCAGAACGCCGCCGCCACCGCCGCGCAGGGCCAGGTGAACGCCGCACGCGCCGACGTCGAAGTCGCCCGCAACCAGGCGGCTTACTCGCAGTTGCGCGCGACCCGCGACGGCGTCATCGCCGCACGCCAGGCCGAAGCCGGGCAGGTGGTCGCGGCCGGGCAGTCGGTGTTCACGCTGGCCGCCGACGGCGTGCGCGAAGTCGCCTTCGCCGTGCCGGAAACCATGGCCGGCAAGGTGAAGGCCGGGCAGGCGGTGCAGGTCGAAGCGTGGTCGCGTCCGGGCCAGCGCTGGAACGGCCGCATCCGCGAGATCTCGCCCGCCGCCGATCCGGCGTCGCGCACGTTCGCCGCGCGCGTCACCGTCGATGCGCCGGCGGGTGCGATCGACCTCGGCCAGAGTGCGCGCGTCTACCTGCCGACACAGACCAGCGAAGGCTTGAGCGTGCCGATCGCCGCGCTCCAGCGCGAGAACGGCAAGGCCTCCGTATTCGTCGTCGACACGAAGACCTCGACGGTGAAACTGCGTCCGGTGCAGATCGGTGCCTTCGGCGAGGATCGCGTCCCGGTGCAGGGCGGCGTGCAGGCGGACGACTGGGTGGTCGCCGCGGGCGGGCACCTGTTGCGCGATGGCCAGAAGGTGCAGCCGGTGGATCGCGACAACCGTCCCGTCGTGACCCCGACCGCGACCTCCGCGCGCTGAGGCCGCCATGCGTTTCAATCTCTCCGAATGGGCGCTGCGCCATCGCAGCCTGATCATCTACGCGATGCTGGTCATGGCCATCGCCGGCACGTTCTCGTACCTGCGGCTGGGGCGCAGCGAGGATCCGGCCTTCACCTTCAAGGTGATGGTGATCCGCACGCTGTGGCCGGGCGCGACCGCCGAGGAAACCTCGCGGCAGGTCACCGAACGCATCGAAAAGAAGCTGATGGAAACCGGCCAGTACGAGTTCATCCGCTCGTACTCGCGCGCCGGCGAATCGCAGGTGATCTTCGTCGCGCGCGATTCGCTGCGCTCGAAGGACATTCCGCCGCTGTGGTACCAGGTGCGCAAGAAGATCGGCGACATCCGCCCGACCTTGCCGAGCGATGTCGTCGGGCCGTTCTTCAACGATGAATTCGGCGACACCTTCGGCAACATCTACGCGCTGACCGGCAAGGGGTTCGACTACGCCGTGCTCAAGGACTATGCCGAGCGCGTGCAGCTGCAACTGCAGAAGCAGCCCGACGTGGGCAAGATCGAGCTGTTCGGCGTGCAGGACGAGAAGGTCTGGGTCGAGCTGTCGAACGTGAAGCTCGCCACGCTCGGCGTGCCGGCCGCGGCCGTGCAGCAGGCACTGGACGAACAGAACGCGATGGTGCCCGCGGGCTTCTTCGAGACGGGCAGCACCCGCGTCGCGCTGCGTGTGGGCGGGAAGTTCAAGTCGGTCGAGGAGATCCGCGAGTTCCCGATCCGCGTCGGCGATCGCACGTTCCGCCTGGCCGACGTCGCCGACGTGAAGCGCGGCTTCTCCGATCCGCCGGCGCCGCGCATGCGCTTCATGGGCGAGGACGCCATCGGCCTGGGCGTCGCGATGAAGGACGGCGGCGACATCCTCAAGCTCGGCAAGACGCTGGAGACGCAGTTCGCGCAACTGCAGAAGACGCTGCCGGCCGGCATGCAGCTGCGCAAGGTCGCCGACCAGCCCGCCGCCGTCACCGAATCGGTCGGCGAATTCGTGCGCGTGCTGTCGGAAGCCGTCGCGATCGTCTTGCTGGTGAGCTTCTTCTCGCTCGGCCTGCGCACCGGCTTCGTCGTCGCGCTGTCGATTCCGCTCGTCCTGGCGATGACTTTCGCCGTGATGGACCTGTTCGGCGTCGGCCTGCACAAGATCTCGCTCGGCGCGCTCGTGCTCGCGCTCGGCCTGCTCGTCGACGACGCGATCATCGCGGTGGAGATGATGGCCATCAAGATGGAGCAGGGCTTCAGCCGACTGAAGGCCGCGGCGTTCGCGTGGGATTCCACGGCGTTCCCGATGCTCACCGGCACGCTGATCACGGCGGCGGGCTTCCTGCCGATCGCCACCGCCAAGTCGAGCACCGGCGAGTACACGCGCTCGCTGTTCGAAGTGGTGACCATCGCGCTGCTGGTGTCGTGGATCGCGGCGGTCGCGTTCATCCCCTACCTGGGCGACAAGCTGCTGCCGGAATACGGGCACGCGGCCAAGCCGCTCAAGCCGGGGTCGATTCCGTACCGCTGGCACGCGTTGCGCGAACGCATCGCCAGCCGCTTCCCGAAGCTGCACGACTACATCGCGCCGAAGGCGCCGATCGACGGCCACGCACACGACCCGTACGCATCGAAGTTCTACGTGCGGTTCCGCGAGTGGGTGACGTTCTGCGTGCGCCATCGCTGGCTGGTGATCGCCGTGACCGCGGGCGCGTTCGCGCTGTCGATCGTGATGTTCCGCTTCGTGCCGCAGCAGTTCTTCCCCGACTCCACGCGACCGGAACTCATGGTCGACATGGAGCTGGCCGAAGGCAGCTCGCTGCGCGCGACGACCGAACAGGCGCAGCGCTTCGAGCAGATCCTGAAGCAGAACAAGCAGCTGGCGAACTTCGTCGCCTACGTTGGCACCGGTTCGCCGCGCTATTACCTGCCGCTGGACCAGCAGCTCCCCGCGGCGAATTTCGCCCAGTTCGTGCTGACGCCCAAGAGCCTGGAAGCGCGCGAGGAAATCCGCACGTGGCTGATCAATGACGTCTTCCAGCGCTTCCCCGAGTTGCAGATGCGCGTGACGCGTCTTGAGAACGGACCGCCAGTGGGTTATCCGGTGCAGTTCCGCGTGTCGGGCGAGCACATCGACCAGGTGCGGAAGATCGCCTACCAGGTGCGCGATAAGATCCGCGAGAACCCGCACGTGGTGAACGTGAACCTCGACTGGGACGAGCCGAACAAGGTCGTGCGCCTGGTCGTCGACCAGGAGCGCGCCCGCGCGCTGGGCGTGAGTTCGGCGCGACTGTCGCAGTTCCTTTCCAGCTCGCTGTCGGGATCGCACATCAGCACGTACCGCGAAGGCAACGAGCTGATCGAGATGCTGCTGCGCGGCCCGGCCGAGGAGCGCCTGCGCCTGGACATGCTCGGCAGCCTGATGGTGCCGACCGAAAGCGGAAAGAGCGTGCCGCTCACGCAGATCGCCACGCTCGACTACGGCTTCGAGGAAGGCATCATCTGGCATCGCGACCGCCAGCCGACGATGACCGTGCGCGCCGACATCTACGACGGCACGCAGCCGGCGACGGTGACGGCGCAGATCTCGCCCACGCTGGATGGGCTGCGTTCGAAGCTGCCGTACGGCTACTCGATCGACATCGGCGGCAGCGTGGAGGATTCCGCGCGCGGCCAGAAGTCCATCGCCGCCGGCATGCCGCTGTTCGTGTTCGTCGTGTTCACCCTGCTGATGCTGCAGCTGCGCAGCTTCTCGCGCAGCTTCATGGTGCTGCTCACTGCGCCGCTGGGCTTGATCGGCGTGACGCTGTTCCTGCTGGTGTTCCGCGTGCCGTTCGGCTTCGTGGCGATGCTCGGCACGATCGCACTGGCCGGCATGATCATGCGCAACTCGGTGATCCTGGTGGACCAGATCGAACACGACATCGGCGAAGGCGCGCAGCCGTGGCAGGCGATCGTCGAAGCCACCGTGCGCCGCTTCCGCCCGATCGTGCTGACCGCGCTTGCTGCAATCCTCGCGATGATCCCGCTGTCGCGCAGCGCGTTCTTCGGCCCGATGGCCGTAGCGATCATGGGCGGCCTGACGGTCGCGACCTTCCTGACGCTGCTGTTCCTGCCGGCGCTGTATGCGGCGTGGTTCCGGGTGAGGGCGCCCGCGTAGCGGAAGCGACAGGGCTGTTCTTGCGGAACTGAAAGGGCGCCGTTGAGGTGCCCTTTCCGTCCATTGCCTGAGGCTCAGGAATATCGCCTTATCCAAGGTTCAAGTTCGGCGTTCAACCGCACAACCGCGAGCGAATCTACGGATGCTTCAGAAGCACATCAGATAATCACGACCATCTCAGCTTCGTTCTTCGTTGGGTAGTAACATTTCCTATTGGAAAGCTCGAAGAAGAGCGTCCCGTGTATGCCAACCACGCTCTTCTTGTCTTTCCGTTGCGCCCAGATGGCCTCAAGCACCTCGGTGGCCCGCCGCTCCCCGACGCGGGCAACAAGGTCCTCAACGAACTCAATGTCCTGCCCTTCCTCAGGAAAGATGATCGCGAAGCTCTCCTTGTCAGTGGTGAAGATGTCGAATGTGCAGTTGTCAGCGCCGTCGATGACTTGAATGTTCCTATTGATCACTTCCCACCTCTTGCTCGCCCGCCTGGGTAAACATTGACATATCCGCCCCCAGGCTTCTGTACATCCCAATGAGGTCCGCCGTGTGCGCCTGAGCCCGGGCCTGTGGGCCCCACACGTTACCCTTGCTGTCAGGCCAGCCATATCCGCGACCGTTTGGACTGCGCACTTCGTCCCCGTTCCACCTCTTCGGAGGCGTGAACCCGTCAGCTCCGGTCGGTTATCCAGGTGCATCCGCAGACACAGGGCACGAGTCGCCGCCTGAGGCATCGTCATTGAGAGCGTCGATAGCCTCATTGGCAACCCACAGCCCTATGCCGAAT
The DNA here is from genome assembly GCF_027924565.1 of Lysobacter auxotrophicus. NCBI lineage: Bacteria > Pseudomonadati > Pseudomonadota > Gammaproteobacteria > Lysobacterales > Lysobacteraceae > Lysobacter > Lysobacter auxotrophicus. The sequence goes on along the minus strand of NZ_AP027041.1, from coordinate 3,610,306 downwards.
CCGACGGCGGCGCCGACAGCGCCGCATATGCGCAGCCCGACACACGCCTTACAAGGCTAGAATTGCCCCTGCTCTTGCGATCAAAGACTCTGAAAGCGCGCCGTGCCGCAGCGCATACTTCAACTTCTTGCTGAAGAACGCCATATCCTCGGCCGATCGATTCGAGTATGGGAGGAGCTCGATGATGTAGACGAGTGCATCCAGTTCCCCGAACGAGTATGCGCGCATCATCAGGTCGAGAGCGCGTGCCGGCTCTCCAAATTCGACTTCGTTAAGTCCAAGGTTGAAGAGGGCCGAGGAGCTATCTTGCTCGGCTGCCTGCTGGTACCAGTAGAGCGCGTCGGCTTTGCTGAGCCAAGAGAACTCGCCCGTCTCAATGTGATAGGCAATGGCTACTTGAGCATCTGCATCTCCGGCGGCCGCAGCCTGCAGGAACAGTTTGTACGCTCGCCGTGTATCGCCAAGTTCCATGGCGCTCCATCCTTCGCGCCAAGGGCTATGTCCTTCAGTTGTCATAAGTAGAGCTCTTTTGTTCGGGGCGCGAATCAGCGATCGGTTGGGTGACGTTCTTTGCGACCTCGCTACACTCGGGTGGATTGATCACGCACCAGTTTTCACACGCAAGCGTGTCCCCGGCCGCACACCGCTCTTTAAACAGGCGTTCGAGCATGAGGATAGGTAGCACCCCACCTGATCGTGGCGGGAATCCAGGTGGCCTCGATTTAACAATCCTTCTTCCCTGTCTGCGGGTTCGTGTAGACCACTTTGCTCGGGTCTGTCGGGCGCGGGCGATAGTACTTGTCCGGAATCCAGTTCCAATACTCCATGAGATCTTCGTCTCGCGTTGCGAGAAACAGTGCGATCTCGCGGGCGGCAACTGGCGGGCCTTGTAGGGCTCCGGCTTCGAGAAGAGCCTTCTTGTCCCTGGCTATCGATGGGCCCGCGGAGTGCTCCTGCGCGGGTCCGGTGCCGTGCTGGCTCATCATTGCGGCGCACGTCAGGAATGAAGCAGCCCCGCTCATCCGGTTCGCTCCAGCCTTCTTGCTATCCAATCCGCCGAGAATGCAGCGATCACTCCGGTACAGTACTGGCACATCATTGCGGCGCACAACAGGAAAGCGGCGGCCGTTCTCATCGCGCACCTCTCGGAAAGAAAATTATGTTTCCATCGTAGCCATGGTCCCAGCCATTTCTACTCGCGCCACCAATTGCGCCACCGATGAAGAAGGAGCCGTTCGGCCTTCGCCAGTTCCACTGCTGTGGCGCATAAGTTGGCTTTCGAGCCGAATCCGCAAAATCCTGCGCAGCGTTGTAACCATCATCATCTGACTTTCCAGCACGGCAGGAGTTTAGTTGCACGGCATCAGCCTGAGCGAGTTGCTCTAGGAACTTCGGGTCCTTACTTAGCAGGGCGAACAACTCTTGGCCACTGATGAGGTTTGCTATGCCATCCATAGCCGAAGATTCCGTCTCCATCCCCGGCGCCCCAAGTGCGGCCCAACGAGAGGCCCATCTCTCCAGGAAGTGATGGGATGTCGCTCTCCACCTCGAACTTTCGTCCGGTGCCGATAACAACGGGGTTTCCCGCCCTCGGGCAGGTGACCGACGTGTCCTCCAATGTGGCGTCGGTGCGGGCGAGGGCAAACGCTGGTAGGTCGAAACGCGACCGACGCGGAATGTCAGGTGTACCGAAGGGGCCGGTAACAGCGCCGTCGTATCGTCTTGTTTCCGAGCTCGTTACGGTGGTTCCGGAATCAGACCATGTGTTGATTGCCCTGCTTAGCGTCGGGGCAAGCAGCGCGACAACGCCAAGTGTCAGGGGCGAATAGCGCCTGATGGTTGCAATTATGGCGCCACAGCTAGCGCTCTTCCCTTTATCGTGCTTCATGCACTCTTCTCCGTCTGGGAGAGATGCTCGTCCGCACTTGAGCGGATGCTCTCTCCGTGAGTCCTGGCCCGTGCGGATGATCTCGCTGGGCTGTTCACGTGCGGCGGAAAATCACGCCGCGTGAACGGACGCTCCTTCATCACGGCGCGTCAGACAATGCGAAGAGTTCGTGGGTGCTGTTGAAACGTGCCTTGCGCGCGCGGCTGCGAAATGCACGTTGTGCATGCGCTTCGACGGGGGCAGCGTCAACGAACGAGGGTGCGTTCTTAAAGGCCGAGGCTACGCAGTTCGTTCGGTATGACTTCCGCCTCGGCGAACGGAAGTGGTATGCAACATTTAGTTGCGTCGCGAGTTGAAGGGATGCCCGCTGCAGACGTCTCCGGATTGCACGTGGCATCCAGCTGCAGAAGGATCGCCCTTACCGCTTCGGCGCCACGCTCCACGGCGGAGGCGGCGCCGGGATCGGATGCTCCAGGTCGAACTCGATGCGCACTTCGCGGCCGGGGCGGGTGAGTTCGTAGACGAAGCGCTCGTGCGGTTCGATTTCCATCGCCCACACGTTGGAGATGGACGTCCCGCGATCCTCGCGCGCGAACAGCGCTTTGGACGCCGCGTCGGCGGGAAACTCCTGGCGCTCCGGCGTGCCCATGTCGAGCGTGTCGCCGCCGTACTGGCTCAGCGTCGCTTCGGTGCCGTCTTCATGGCGATGATCGTGCTTGAGGCGAAGCCCCGACGCGGTGCGCGTGAGCACCCACGTGCGCGAGCGGTCGCTGCCGACGAAGAACGGGATGCGGATCGTGTCGCGGCTGCATTCGCGCACGTGCATCACCAGCGCCTTGCCCGCCAGCGGATTGTCCTGCGTGGGCGTGGGCGGGCGATCGACGGTGATGCGCCCGGCGAATGCCTGCCCGCACAGCGACGCCACGTTCTGGAAGAACACGTCCTGCGACGCCGCGCCCGGGGCATCGGGCGTGGAACCGCAGGCGGTCAGGCAGCAGGCAAGGGCGAAAGCGAGGGCGGTGCGTGGGCTCATGGGCGCCCACGCTAGCCCGAAGGACGTGAAGCCGGCAATGCGACCCTGGCCCAGTGCGCCCGAAACGCGCCGGGCGTCTCAGTCGCGCATCACCACCGGCTGGCATTCCAGCTCCAGTTGCTCCAGCACCGCCACCATCGCCGCCTGCGTGGAGACGCCCCGGCCCGCGGGTGAAAGGTCCGCCGTGAACACGCCCGCGGCCAGCGCGCCGTCCACCGCCTTCTCGACGCAGCGCGCTTCCGGTTCCAGGCCCAGCGAATGCCGCAAGAGCATCGCCGCGCTGAGGATCGTCGCGTACGGATTGGCGACGTCGCGCCCCGCGATGTCGGGCGCGGAGCCGTGGATCGGTTCGTACAGGCCGACGCGTCCCTCGCCGAGCGACGCCGACGGCAGCAGGCCCAGCGAACCGGCCAGCATCGACGCCTCATCGGTGAGGATGTCGCCGAACATGTTCTCGGTCACGATGACGTCGTACTCGCGCGGCCGCGACAGCAAGTGCATCGCCATCGAATCGACGAGCTGGTGCTCCAGCGTGATGTCCGGGAACTCCTCGCGCACCACGCGCGTGGTGACTTCGCGCCACAGGCGCGAGGTTTCCAACACGTTCGCCTTGTCCACCGACGTGACGTGGCCGCGTCGGCTGCGCGCGAGCGTGCACGCGCGGCGCACGACGCGTTCGATCTCCTCGACGCTGTATTCGCACAGGTCGCTCGCGCTGGTCGCGGTACGCGTCTTCTGGCCGAAATACACGCCGCCGGTGAGTTCGCGCACGACGACGAGGTCCACGCCGGTGAGCAGGTGCGGCTTGATCGGCGAGGCGCCGAGCGCCGCCGCATGCGGCTTCACAGGGCGCAGGTTCGCGTAGAGGCCCAGCGCCTTGCGGATCGCGAGCAGGCCCTGTTCGGGCCGCACCTTCGCGCCGGGGTCGGACCATTTCGGCCCGCCCACCGCGCCGAGCAGCACGGCGTCGGCGCGCTTGGCGGCCTCTAGCGTGCGGGCCGGCAGCGGTTCGCCGGTGGCGTCGATCGCCGCGCCGCCGATCAGTTCATGCGTGAAGTGGAACTCGTGCCCGTAACGTTGGCCGACGGCACGCAGCACCTGCATCGCGCTCGCAGTGACTTCCGGGCCGATGCCGTCGCCCGGCAGAACGACGATCTCAGCTTGCATGGCGGAACTCCTGGGTCTGGCGTTGTTGTTCGAATTGCGAAATGGCAGGCGATTGCTTGAGCAGGTAACCGAGCTGGTCGACGCCTTCCAGCAGACAGGTCTGCGCGAAGGCGTCCAGCGGAAACCGCACGATGCGGCCATCGGGCAAGGTCACGCTGCGCTGCGCGACATCGATGCGGAGCTCGACGCCGGGCTGGTCCAGCAGTTCATCGACGATGCCTTCGTCCAGCACGATGGGAAGCAGGCCGTTCTTCAGCGCGTTGCTGCGGAAGATGTCGGCGATCTGTGCGCTGATCACCGCGCGCAAGCCGAGGTCGGTCAACGCCCACGGCGCGTGTTCGCGCGAGGAACCGCAGCCGAAGTTGCGACCCGCCACGAGGATGCGAGCCCCGATGTTCTCGACGCGGTTGAATGCGAACTCCGGGTTCGGCGAACCGTCGGGAAGCGTGCGCCAGTCGTTGAACGCGTGCTTGCCCAGGCCTCTCCGCTGCGTGGTGGTGAGGAAGCGCGCGGGAATGATCTGGTCGGTATCGATGTTGCGTTCGCGCAGCACGACGGTGCGCGAGACGACTTCGGTCAAGGGCTGCATCAGACGGCCTCCAGTTCGACGGCCGCGTGCGGCGCGGGCTCGGTGGTGAGATACGGGCGCGGGTCGGTGATCTCGCCCGCGACCGCGCATGCGGCGGCGGTGGCGGGCGAGGCGAGGACGGTGCGGGCGCCCTTGCCCTGGCGCCCTTCGAAATTGCGGTTGCTGGTGGAAACGGCGAGCTGCCCGGGTCCGACGATGTCGCCGTTCATGGCGATGCACATCGAGCAGCCGGGCTCGCGCCACTCCGCGCCGGCCTCGCGCACCACGCGATCGATGCCTTCGCGTTCGGCATCGCGCTTGACCTGTTCGGAGCCCGGCACGACGAGCATGCGCACGCGCGGATGCACGCGACGACCGCGCAGAACGTGCGCGGCCTCGCGCAGGTCGGACAGGCGCGAATTGGTGCAGCTGCCGACGAACACCACGTCCACCGCGCGGCCGGCGATGGCGGCGTTCGCGTCCCAGCCCATGTAGTCGCGCGCCTTCGCCTCATCGGCGTCGCTGCCGCCCGGCACGTGCGCCGACACCGCGGCGACCTGGCCTGGATGCGTGCCCCACGTGACGGTCGGCTGGATGTCGCGCGCGTCGATGCGCACTTCGCGATCGAAGCGTGCGCCCTCGTCGGTGCGCAGCGTCTTCCACTGTGCGACTGCCGCATCGAACGCCTCGCCCTGTGGCGCGCGCGCACGGCCGCGCAGGTAATCGAAGGTGACCTCGTCCGGCGCGATGATTCCCGCGCGTGCACCGGCCTCGATAGACATGTTGCACACCGTCATGCGCTGCTCCATCGACAGCGAGCGCACGGCCGGGCCGCGGTACTCGATGACATGCCCCGTGCCGCCGTTGACGCCGATCACGCCGATCACGTGCAGGATCAGGTCCTTCGCGCCGACACCGGGCGCGAGCTCGCCATCGACGGTGATCGACAACGTCTTCGGCTTGCGCTGCAGCAGGCATTGCGTGGCCAGCACGTGGCCGACTTCGCTGGTCCCGATGCCGAACGCGAGCGCGCCGAACGCGCCGTGCGTGGCGGTGTGGCTGTCGCCGCACACGATGGTCTGGCCGGGCTGCGTGAGGCCGAGTTCCGGCCCCATCACGTGCACGATGCCGCGCTGCGGGCTGTCGTAGTCGAACAGTTCCACGCCGAAACGCGCGCAGTTCGCGCGCAAGGTATCGACCTGCGCGCGCGCTTCGTCGTTCACGTACGGGCGCTGCCCGGACGCGTTCGCCGGCAGCGTCGGCGTGGAGTGGTCGAGCGTGCCCTTGGTGCGATCCGGGCAACGCACCGGCAGGCCGCGCGCGTCGAGTTCGGCGAAGGCCTGCGGCGAGGTGACTTCGTGGACCAGGTGCAGGTCGATGTAGAGGATCGCCGGCGCCGCCTCGGTCTCGGGCGTGACGACATGCGCGTCCCACAGTTTGTCGAACAGGGTTTTGGGTTGGCTCGTCATGGACTTGGCTGGATGGAATGCGGTGGGTCAGGCGATCGCGGCGGCGCGCGTGTCGGCGGCCTGCGCACGCGTGCGCTGCAGGCGGTTGGCGATGTCGAGCCACGCGAGCGCGCTGGCTTCGAGGATGTCGGTGCTGGTGCCCGAGCCGGTGAACTCGCGTCCGTCGACGCGCGCGATGACCTGCGCCTGGCCCTGCGCGTCATCGCCGGTGGTGACGCTGGAAACCTGGTAGCTGTCGATCTCCAGCGTGATCCCCGTGCCGCGCGCGAGCGCGGCGAACAGCGCGTGCACCGGGCCGTCGCCGACGGCGGCTTCGCTGACCGACGCGCCATCGGCATCGACCAGTTGCACGCTCGCCGTCGGCAGGCTGTCCTGCGCGACGCCCGTGCTCACGTGGAAGCGTGCGAGGCGATGCCCGCGCGCGGCGCGCGCGTCGGCGCCAAGGACCAGCGCTTCCAGGTCCGCATCGAACACTTCGCGCTTCTTTTCCGCCAGCGACTTGAAGCCGGCGAACACCGCGTTGAGCTGCGCTTCCGGCAGCGTGAAGCCCAGCGCCTGCAGCCGGTCGCTCAGCGCGGCGCGGCCACTGTGCCGGCCCATCACCATCTGCGACTGCGCCCAACCGACGTCCTCCGGCCGCATGATCTCGTACGTGCCGCGATGCTTGAGCATGCCGTGCTGGTGGATGCCGGATTCGTGCGCGAACGCGTTCTGTCCGACGACGGCCTTGTTGCGCTGCACGGCCATGCCGGTGATGCGCGAGAGCAGGCGCGAAGTCGGCACCAGGCGGCGCGTGTCGATGCGCGTGTGCGCGCCGTAGTATTCGCCGCGCACGCGCAGGGCCATCACCAGCTCTTCCAGCGCGCAGTTGCCCGCACGCTCGCCGATGCCGTTGATCGTGCATTCGACCTGGCGCGCGCCGCCTTCGATCGCCGCGAGCGAGTTCGCGACCGCGAGCCCGAGGTCGTTGTGGCAGTGTGCGCTGAACACGGCGTCCTTCGCGCCCGGCACACCGGATTCGACGACGGATGCGCGCAGGAACTCGAACAGCGTGCGGATCTCGCTCGGCGTGGTGTAACCGACGGTGTCGGGAATGTTGAGCGTGCGCGCGCCGGCATTCACCGCCGCGATGCACACCTGCGCGAGGAAATCGGGTTCCGTGCGCAGCGCGTCTTCGGCGGAGAACTCGACGTCGTCGACGTGGCGCTTCGCCAGTTCCACCGCCATCACGGCGCGTTCCAGCACCTGCTCGCGGCTCAGGCCGAGCTTGTGCTCACGATGCAGCGGGCTGGTGGAAATGAACACGTGGATGCGCGGATGCACGCTGCCTTCCAGCGCACGCGCGCAGGCTTCGATGTCGCCGACGTGGCAGCGCGCCAGGGTCGCCACCGTCGCGCCACGCACTTCGCGCGCAATCGCGCGCACTGCGTCCATGTCGGCTTCCGAACTCGCCGGAAAGCCCGCTTCGATCACGTCGACGCCCAGCTCGGCCAGCGCGTGCGCGAAGCGGAGCTTCTGCGGCGCGGTCATGCTGCAACCGGGCGATTGCTCGCCGTCCCGCAGGCTGGTGTCGAAGATCCGTACTCGGGCGGCGGGGTCGTTCATGCGGTCAGCTCCTCGTGGTCGCGCGCGGCAGCCAAGGCGCGCGGCTTGGGTGGGAAAGCGGGGATCAGCGTCGTGATGGCCGGCTCCAGCGCGGGCGCGGGGGTGGCATCGCGATGACGACGACGCGGGCGACGCGGCGCGCGCGGGCGCACATCGGAAAGCAGTTGCGCCAGCACGACGGCATCGACGTTGCCGCCCGACACCACCGCGCATTTGCGTTTGCCGGCGATGCGACGACCGGCGGCGAGCGCCAGCGCACCGGCGCCCTCCGCGATCACGTGTTCTTCCAGTGCCAGGCGCACCAGCGTTTCGCGCAGTTCGGCTTCGCGCACGACGACCACGTCGTCGAGCAGTTCCGCGAGCAGCCGCTGCGTCAGAAGGCCCGGCTCCCTCACGCGCACGCCGTCGGCGAGCGTCGCCGCCGGGTCGCGCGGCGTGCGGTCGCCGCGCAATGCACGCAGCATCGAATCGACGCCTTCGACCTGCGCGCCGATCACGCGCACGCCCTGCGACTTGAGCGCGAGAGCCACGCCCGAGGCGAGACCGCCGCCGCCGATCGGCACCAGCACGACGTCGGGTGCGAGCGCGGCCAGTTCCAGTCCGACGGTGCCCTGGCCGGCGATCACGTCGGGATCGTCGAACGCCGAGAGCACGCGATAGCCGTTCTGCGAAGCGAGTTCGGCGGCGAACGCCTTGGCCTCGTCGTAGGTGTCGCCGTGCAGGCGCACGGTGGCGCCCCAGTGCGAGACGCCGGCGATCTTCGTCTGTGGCGCGCCGCGCGGCATGACGGTGATCGCGTTGACGCCCAGTCGATACGCCGCCCACGCCAGGCCCTGCGCGTGATTGCCGGCGGAGGCGGCGATCACCGGGCGATGGTCGCCGCGTTCGCGCGCCGCCAGCAGCGCGTTCAACGCGCCACGCACCTTGTACGAGCCCGTGCGCTGCAGGTTTTCCAGCTTCAGCCAGCAGCCGAAGCGTTCGGCGTGATGCAGCGGCGTCGCCGGCAGGTAGCGGCGCAAGCGGGCCTGCGCCGCCAGTACGTCGGCTGCGGTGACACGCGCGGTGCTGGCTACGTCGCCGTCCACGGTCAGACGGCCGTCAGCCAGTGCGCGTACGCGGCTTCCTCGCCACGCACCACGCGCGCGTACAGCGCCTGCAGCTCGCGCGTCACGGGGTTGTCGCCGAACTCCCGGCGATCCAGTGCGCTGATCGGCGCGATCTCGGCCGCCGTGCCGCAGACGAAGACCTCGTCCGCATCCAGCAGCTCGTGATGCGTGACCGGCCGCGACTGCGCGCCGCTGAGTGCGATCACGCTGTCGCGCGTGATGCCGGGCAGCGCGTCGCGATGCTCGACGGCCGTCACTTCGCCGCCGCGCACCATGAACACGTTCGCGCCCGTGCATTCCACGACAAGGCCCGCCTCGTCGACGAACAGCGCCTCGTCGAAGCCGCGCAGGCGCGATTCGCGCTTGGCGAGGATCGAGTTGATGTAGGCGCCGCACAGCTTCAGCGGCGGCAGCGACGACGCGGGATTGCGCTTCCACGGCGACACGGTCAGGCGCGAACGCTTGCCGTTTAGGTGGACCACCGTCGGCAAGGTCAGCACCATGAAATGCTGGCTCAGCCCGGGCACGTCGAGGCCGACGGTCACGCCGTCCGCGCCGTTGCCGAGCCACGTCAGCGGGCGGATATAGGCGTCGCGATGGCCGTTCGCGCGCAGGGTCTGCAGCGTCGCATCGAAGGCGGTATCGACGTCGAAGTCGATGCCGAGCAAGTCGGCGCCGCGGCGCATGCGTTGCAGGTGTTCGGGCAGGCGGAACACGGCCGCGCCGTCGCGCGTGGCGTAGCTGCGGATGCCTTCGAACACGCCGGTGCCGTAATGCATCGCATGCGTGGTGAGCGGCGCGTGCGGCGTGTCGGCGCGGGTGAGCTCGCCGTCGAACCACACCACCGGCATGCCCGGACGACGTGCCTCGTCGCGCACTTCGATCGGCGGCGCGATAGGTTGTCGCGCGGCCGGAGCGGGGGCGGCGATCACCGACATGGCGACACCTCCACCGCGAGGCAGTCGTACAGCTTCTCGAGCTGGTGCTGCAGGTTGACTTCGTCGCGTTCGCCCTCGACGGTCAGGCGCAGGTGCCAGCGGTCGCCGTCGGACTGCGCTTCGCCATCGACGGCGAGCGGACGGAAACCGCGGCGTTCGGCGGCGCCCAGTACCCGCGACAGCGCGCCTTCGGCCTGACGGAGCGTGAGATCAAGCTGGTATCGCATGGCGGGGATCCTCGGTGGGGGTGGGTTCGTTCGACGCGCCGGCTTCGCGCTCCGGATCGAGCATCTGCGCGTTGTTGTGGTTGGGCGGCACCAGCGGCCACACGTTCGCGGCCTGGTCGATGGCGACGTGCAGCAGCGCCGGGCCTTCGACGGCGAGCAGCGCCTGCAGGGCGTCTTCCAGCGCATCGGCGCGATCGACATGCAGCGCCTGCACGCCGAACGCCGCCGCGATCGCGACGAAATCCGGGTTGTCGGACAGGTCGATCTCGGAATAGCGGCGATCGAAGAACAGCTCCTGCCACTGGCGCACCATGCCGAGCGCCTGGTTGTCGAGCAGCACGATCTTCACCGGCAGGCCGTATCGGCGCAGCGTCGCCAGCTCCTGCACGTTCATCAGGAACGAGCCATCGCCGCTCACGCACACGACCTGCGCATCCATCGATTGCATCTGCGCGCCGATCGCCGCCGGCAGGCCGAAGCCCATCGCGCCGAGCGCGCCGCTGGTGAGGTGCTGGCGCGGCGTAGCGAAGCGCCAGTGCTGCGCGACCCACATCTGGTGCTGGCCGACATCGCACGCCACGACCGCGTTCGGGGCGAGTTCGGACAGGCGCTTCAGCAGCGCGGGCGCATACACCGTTTCGCCCGGTGCGTCGTAACGCGCGGCGAACTCGTGCATGCGTTGCTTGCAGGTCGCGCGCCACTCGCGCCGCGCCGCGCCGTTGCGGCCGTGCAGGTGCGCGGCGCAGGGCAGGGTGAGCGCGGTCAGCGTGCGGCGGATGTCGCCGCACACGGCCGCGTCGGCGTGGCGCAGCTTGCCGATCTCGCACGCGTCCAGGTCCATGTGGACGATGCGCGCGTGCGGCGCGAACTCCGCCAGCTTGCCAGTGGCGCGATCGTCGAAACGCGCGCCGACGACGATGAGCAGGTCGCTTTCCTGCACCGCCATGTTCGCCGCGCGGCTGCCGTGCATGCCGAGCATGCCCAGGTTCAGCGCGTGGTTCGACGGCAGCGCGCCGAGGCCTTTCAGCGTCAGCACCGTCGGGATCTGCGTCGCGTCGACAAAGGTACGGAACGCCTGAACCGCATCGCCCAGCGCGATGCCGCCGCCCCCGTAGACCACCGGCTTCTTTGATTGCGAGATCAATGCCAGCGCCGCGTGCAGCGAGGCGTCCTTCGGCGCCGGCACGGCGTCGATTTCCGCGGGTACGTGCAGCGGAAGATGCGAGGCATCGCCGACCTGCACGTCCTTCGGCAGGTCGATCAGCACCGGACCCGGGCGGCCCGAGCGCGCGATGCGGAAGGCCTCGGCGACGACGTTCGGCAGGTCCTCCACGCGGCGCAGCAGGAAGCTGTGCTTCACGATCGGCATGGTCATGCCGAACACGTCCAGTTCCTGGAACGCGTCCGTGCCCATCAACGGCGTGGCGACCTGCCCGGTGATGACGACCATCGGCACCGAGTCGAGCATCGCATCGGCGATGCCGGTGACCAGGTTCGACGCACCGGGACCGGACGTCGCCACGCATACACCGACGCGCCCGCTGGCCCGCGCATACCCGTTCGCCGCGAAGGCCGCCCCCTGTTCGTGGCGGACCAGCACGTGCTTGAGCTGCGATCCGTGCAGCGCATCGTAGAAGGGCATGATCGCGCCGCCCGGGTAGCCGAAGAGCGTGTGCACGCCTTCGGCCGCCAGGGCCTGCACCAGCCAGCGGGCGCCGTTCATCACGCCGCCTCGGTCTGCGCCTGCCGCGTTTCGCTCGCGGCGGGCGCCGGCTGCGGCGCGGTGGACAGCCACTTCATGTTGGCGCGCAGCTTGCGGCCGACGGCCTCGATCGGATGCGTCAGGTCGCCTTCCTTGAGCGCCTTGTAATTCGCGTTGCCGGCGGCGTACTCGGCGATCCACTGGCGCGCGAACGTGCCGTCCTGGATCTCGGTCAGGATCTTCCTCATCTGCGCGCGCGTGTTGTCGTCGACGACGTAGGTACCGCGCGTGAGCGCGCCGTACTGCGCGGTCTCGCTGATGAACTCGTGCATGCGCGTGATGCCGCCCTCGTAGAACAGGTCGACGATCAGCTTGAGTTCGTGCAGGCACTCGTAATACGCGACTTCCGGCTGGTAACCGGCTTCGACCAGCGTTTCCCAGCCGGCCTGCACCAGCTTGGTCGCACCGCCGCACAGCACGGCCTGTTCGCCGAACAGGTCGGTTTCGGTTTCCTCCTTGAACGTGGTGCGGATCGCGTGCTGGCGCGCGCCGCCGATGCCGGCGCAGTAGGTCAGCGCGAGCTGCTCGGCGTTGCCGCTCCTGTCCTGGTACACCGCGTAGACCGACGGCACGCCGCGGCCGATCTCGTATTCGCGACGCACCAGCGCGCCCGGCCCCTTTGGGGCGACGAGCACGACGTCGAGATCCTCGCGCGGCGTGATCTGCCCGTAATGCACGTTGAAACCGTGCGCGAACAGCAGGCACGCACCGGGCGCGATGTTCGGCTCGATCACCTCGCCATACAGCTGCGGCTGCACCATGTCGGGCGTGAGGACCGCAACGAGTTCGGCGTCCTTCACCGCTTCGGCCGGCGTCTTCACGGTGAAGCCGTCGGCCTTGGCCTTGATCTCGGTCGGGCCGCCGGGACGCAGGCCGACGGTCACGTCGAAGCCGGAATCGCGCAGGTTCAGCGCATGCGCGCGGCCCTGGCTGCCGTAACCAAGGATGGCGACGCGGGGTTTGTGCTGGGTGGTCATGGTGGTGTCCGTGAGGTGGGATGGAGGGCGGTGCGGAGGGTCAAGCGAGGAACAATTCCTTCGTGTCTTCGGGCGTCACCGGCGTTTCCTCGACGACCTGCACGGGGATGTCGCGCGACTTCGCGCGTGCCGCGTCGAGCGGGCCCGGCGCCGTGACCGCGCCGCGCGATGCCGAACTCACCTGCGCGGCGTACTTGGCGAGCACGCCGGTCGCGACGCGCGGCGCGATGCGCGCGACGGGGCGCGTGCGCAGGTCGGCGCCGACGTCGATGCGGCGCGTGGTCACGTCGATGCGCACGCGATCGCCATCGCGCAGTTTCGCGATGGGACCGCCGCGTGCGGCTTCCGGCGCGATGTGCCCGACCATGAAGCCGTGCGTGGCGCCGCTGAAACGGCCGTCGGTGATCAGCGCGACGTCGTTGCCCAGCCCCTGTCCGACCAGCGCCGCGGTGACGGCGAGCATCTCGCGCATGCCGGGGCCGCCGGCCGGGCCTTCGAAGCGGATGACCACGACATCGCCCGCGCGGATCTGCCGCGCCTGCACGGCGTTGAACGCGGCTTCCTCGGAATCGAAAACCCGCGCGGTGCCTTCGAAGTGTTCGATGCCGTGGCCGGCGAGCTTGAGGATGCAGCCTTCCGGCGCCAGATCGCCGTAGAGGATCGAGTAGCCGCCGCGCGGCTTGAAGGGGTTCGACACCGGGCGCACCACGTCCTGCGCACCGGGCAGGGGAACCTCGTCGAGTTCGGCGAAGAAGCTGCGGCCGGTGACGGTCGGGATGTCCTGGATGAGCCCCGCCGCGCGCAGTTCGCGCGCGACGAGCGCCGCGCCGCCGAACTCGAACATTTCCGCCGCGGTGTAGCGCCCGCCGGGCTTGAGGTCGGCGATGACCGGCGTGCGCGCGGCGGCTTCGAATTCTTCCAGGTCGAACGCGACGCCGGCCTCGTGCGCGATGGCGAGCAGGTGCAGCGCGGCGTTCGTCGAACCCGCGGTGGCCGAGACCGCGCACGCAGCGTTGCGCAGCGCGGCGGGAGAGAGGATCTCGCGCGGTCCCGGACCACCGTTGCGCAAACGCTGCATCGCCAGCGCGCCGCAGGCCCGCGCGGCGGCGGGCTTGTCGGCATGCACGGCGGGAATGTCGTTGAACTGGAGCGGCGACAGGCCCAGGAACGTCAGCACCATCGCCATCGTATTGGCGGTGAACTGTCCGCCGCAGGCGCCCGCGCCCGGGCAGGCGTGCGACTCGATGCGGTGCAGTTCGGCATCGTCGATGCGCCCGGCCGAATGCGCGCCGACGGCTTCGAACACGTCCTGCACGGTGAGCGCCTTGTCGCCTTCATCCTTGCGGCAATGGCCCGGCATGATCGTGCCGCCGTAGAGGATCACCGTCGGAATATCCAGCCGCGCCGCGGCCATCGCGGCCGCCGGGATCGTCTTGTCGCAGCCGACCAGCAGCACCATCGCGTCGAGGCAATGGCCGTTCACGGCGAGCTCGATCGAATCGGCGATGGTCTCGCGCGAGGGCAGCGAGGCGCGCATGCCGTCGGACCCCATGGCGATGCCGTCGGTCACCGCGATGGTATTGAACTCGATGGGCGTGCCGCCGTGCTCGATCACGCCTTCGCGCACGTGCTGCGCCAGGTCGCGCAGCGTGAAGTTGCACGGCGAGACGTCCGACCAGGTGTGCACGACGGCGACGAGCGGCTTCGCGATCGCCGCGTCGTCCAGCCCGGTGGCGCGCAGCATCGCGCGTGCCGGGGCGCGTGCGGGGCCTTGCTTGATGGCGTTGCTTCTCACGGAGGGGTTTCCTGTTGTGCAAAACAAAAACCCCGCGCCGTTTCGGGCGCGGGGTCTTGGGTATCGACCTGGGTGTGTGGTGCTACTTACACAAACCCGTACTCCGCGCTGGCAAGCCCGGTAATAAGTACGAGTACAAGAATGAGCGAGGCCGCGATGGGCGCGGCCTTGGTCAGGAGTGCGATGGCGATGCGACGCGCGTCGGCGTGCGACGCGGCAGCGGCGGAGCGTTGGCTCCGGCCCGGTGCGGTCTGCAGGTGGTTGCTGCGCTGCGTCATGGGATCGAGAGAAACACGGCCGGAACGGGCGTGTCAACAGTTTCTTTCGTAACTGCGGCGAAGTGTGGCGCGTTCCTCACCCAGGCCGTCCGATGGTTTCGGATGTAACCGCGTCATGCACGAAGCGCATGACGCAACGCCTCGTAATCCGCGCTCAACGCCTGCGCGGACGCGGGGCGCGACAGGCATTGCGCAAGCGCGGGCGGCACGTCGATCGCGTGCCCGACGAGCGGTTCGACGATGGTGTCGAACTTCGCCGGATGCGCGGTGGCCACCACGGCCCATCGGCGCGTATCGCCGGCTGCGCGAAGTCCTTCGAGCACGTGCAGCCCTGCGGCGGTGTGCGGGTCGGCGACGATGCCGTGCCGTGCGGGCGCATCGCGGACGACCTGCGTGATCGTCGCATCGTCGACCGTGAAGGCGCGCAGCGACGCGCGCAACGCGTCGTCGCTTGCATGCCAGAAGCGCAGTCGCTCGAAGTTGCTCGGCGCGCCGACGTCCATCGCGTTGGCGAGCGTCGCCTTCGTTTCGCGCGGCTCATAGACGGCGCCTGCGAAATAGCGCGGCAGGACGTCGTTCGCGTTGCACGCGAGTACGAGATCGCCGACCGGCAGCCCCATGCGCCTTGCGAGGAAGGCCGCGCACGCGTTGCCGAGGTTGCCCGTCGGCACGATGAGGTTGAGCGGCTGTCCGTGGTCGCGATGGAAGTGCAATGCGGCGTGCGCGTAATACGCGACCTGCGGCAACAGGCGTCCGAGGCTGATGCTGTTGGCGGAACTGAGCGACACCTCGCGGCGCAGCGCTTCGTCGGACAGCGCCTGCTTCGCCATGCGCTGGCAATCGTCGAACGTGCCGCGCACGCGGAACGTGCGCACGTTGTCGCCCCAGCATTCCAGCCCGTGCGCCTGGCGCGGCGAGACGCGACCTTCGGGGTAGAGGATCACCACGTTGAAACCGTCGCGACGATGGAACGCCGACGCGACCGCTGCGCCCGTGTCGCCCGAGGTCGCGACCACGATCGTCGTCGGCGCGGCACCCTGGGGGCGCAGGCGCGACAAGGCTTCGGCGAGGAAGCGCGCCGCGTAATCCTTGAAGGCGGCGGTCGGGCCGTGGAAGAGTTCGAGCAGGCGATCGTTCTTGCCGGCCATCGCGCGCAGCGGGGCGTCGAACGCGTAGGCGTGCGCGCAGATGTCGGGCAACGCATCACGCAACGACGACTGCGTGAAGAACGGCGCGAGCACGTCGTGGGCCGTGCGGGCCAACGTGTCGCCGGGTTCGACGTCGACCTCGGGAATGCGCTGCGGAACGAACAGGCCGCCATCGGGCGCGAGGCCGGCGACGAGCGCGGCGTCGATGCCGGTGGCCGGCGTGCCGCCGCGCGTGCTGATGAAGTTCATGCGTGCGCTCCGGCGGCGATCACTTCGGCGTGCGGGCCGGCGACCGGCGTGATGTAGGCGCGCGATCCGAAACCCGCCGCCGCGAACGCGGCCTGCATCGCCGGCGCGGCGGCTTCGGCCTGCGCGCGGGAGGCGAACCACGCGAACGTGCTCGGGCCCGCGCCGGAAATGCTCGCGCCGAGTGCGTCGTGATCGAGCGCCGCAGCCTTCGCTTCGGCGAAGCCTGGAATCAGTGGTGCGCGGCGCGGCTCGACCAGCAGGTCGCGAAGCCCTTCGCGCAGCAGCGTCGCATCGCCGCGCTGCAATCCGGTCAGGAACAGCGCCAGATGCGCGCTTTGTTCGACGATGACGTGCAACGGGTACGGATCGGCGAGCACCGCGCGTGCGCGGCGCGTCTCCAGCACCTGGTCCGGATGCACGACGACCGCATGCAACCATGCGGGCACGTCGAGCTGGATCATGCGCGTGGCCGTGGCCATCACCACGCCGCCGAGCAGCATCGGCGCCACGTTGTCGCCGTGCCGGCTGCCGCTGGACACCGACTCGCCGTCGAGCGCGAACTCGTACAGCGCGGCGCGCGGAAGCGGCGCGTCGAGCAGCGCGTTCGCGGCGACGAGCGCCGCAACGCACGAGGCGGCTGAACCGCCGAGCCCGGAGCCGAGCGGGATGCCCTTTTCCAGTTCGAGTTCGAACCCGTGCGCGAGCCCGACCTTGGCGCGCAACGCGATCAACGCCTGCCCGGCGGTGTTGCGCGCGGCGTCGAGTGGCAGCGTGTCCGCGCCTTCGACGTTGCCGCGGATCGCCGCGATGCGCACGAGCGGTTCGTCGATGCGTCGGACGACGGCGACGTCGCGCACGCCGTCGATGGAATGGCCGAGCAGGTCGAAGCCCACGCCGATGTTGCCGACGCTGCCCGGCGCGAACGCGCGGACGACGCGGGGCGGGGCAGCACGATGTTGTGCGTCGATGTCGCCGCTCATGCGTGGACCTGCGCGCGGACGTCGATCGCGGGCGACGACCACGACGCCGCTGCGCCAAGCGATTGCGCGATCGCCAGCACGTCGCCGAACACGCCGGCGGCGGTGACGTCGGGGCCGGCGCCGGGGCCCTGTACGACGAGGGGATTGTCGGAGTAGCGGCGCGTGCGGAACTGCACGAGGTTGTCGGTCAGTCGCGTGTGGCAACAGGCGTGTTCGGCGGGCAACGCGACCACGCCCACGCGCGCGAGGCCATCGCGATCGAGCTGCGCGAGGTGCCGCAGCGAACGGCCTTCGCGCGCCGCGTCGCGTTGTCGCGCGAGCATCGGCTCGTCCATTTCGGACAGTCGCGCGAGGAATTCCTCGCGGTCCACGTCGCGCAGTGCCGGCGGCACCAGGTTTTCCACGTCCACATCCTCCAACGACAGCGCACGACCGGCTTCGCGCGCCAGGATCACGAGTTTTCGCGCGACGTCGAGGCCGGACAGATCGTCGCGCGGGTCCGGTTCGGTGTAGCCCAGCGCCTGCGCCTCGCGGACGAGCTGCGAGAACGGCACCGAGCCGTCGAACCGGTTGAACAGCCAGGCCAGCGTGCCCGAGAGCATGCCGTCGATGCCGTGCAGCTCGTCGCCCGTGTCGAGCAGGTTGCGCAGCGTCAGCATCACCGGGAGGCCGGCGCCGACGGTCGCCTCGTAGCGGAAGCGCCCACCGCCGCGACGGCTCGCGTCCTGGATGGCGGCGTAATGATCCCACGCGCCGCTGCCGGCCTGCTTGTTCGGCGTGACCACGTGGATGCCGCGCGCGAGCCAGCGCGGATACTCCGCCGCCACGCGGGGGCTCGCGCTGCAATCGACGATGAGCGCATGCGGAAGATGCTCGCCGCGTACGTGGTCGGCGAAGCGGTCCAGGTCGAGCGGTTGCGCCGCCCCGCCGTGCAGGCGCGCGACGGCATCGACCGGCTCCACGCCGCGTTCGTCCAGCACCATCGCGCGGCTGTTGGCGATGGCGCGCAGGCGCAGGTCCAGCCCGGACCGCTCGCGCAGCTGCGGCAATGCCGCCGACATCTGGACCAGCAACGCGCTGCCGACCTGGCCGGGCCCGATCACGCCGACCGACAACGTCTGCGGCGACAACCAGAACGCCGCGTGCGCGGCGCGCAATGCGCGGGTGGCGTCGTTCGCGCCGATGGCGACTGAGATGTTGCGTTCGCCCGCACCCTGCGCGATCGCCCGGGCATTCACGCGCGCCTGTGCGAGTCCGCCGAGCAGTCGCGCCGCGACGCCCGGTGTGCCGACCATGCCGTCGCCGACGGCTGCGAGCACCGCGATGTCGCGTGTGAGCGTCACGCCCTGCGCCTGGCCGTCGGCGATGGCGTCGGCGAACGCGGCAGCGGCCGCGTCGCGCGCGCGTTCGGCCTGGTCGGCGCGCAGCACGCAGCAGATCGAATGTTCGGACGAGCCCTGCGAGATCATCGTCACCGAGACGCCCGCGCCGCGCAGTGCGCCGAACAGGCGCTCGGCCGCGCCGGGCACGCCGACCATGCCGTTGCCGACGAGTTCGACGATGGCGAGGTCGCGCACCAGGCTCAAGCCTTTCACCGGCGCGCCATCGCGGCCGCTGTCGGGCGCGATCAGCGTGCCGGGCGCTTCGGGCCGCTTCGTGTTGCGGATCCACAGCGGGATGCCGCGTTCCTGCACCGGCGCCATGGTCTGCGGATGCAGCACCTTCGCGCCGAAGTAGGCCAGCTCGCAGGCTTCGGCGTAGGACATCGACGGCAGGCACACGGCTTCCGGTACCAGGCGCGGGTCCGCCGACAGCACGCCGTCCACGTCGGTCCAGATCGTGAGCGCGGCGGCATCGAACAGGTTGGCGAAGATCGCGGCGGAGTAGTCGCTGCCGTTGCGGCCCAGCGTCGTCGCGCGGCCGTGCGTGTCGCGCGCGACGAAGCCGGTGATCACCACGTTGCCATCGCCCTGCGCCGCCCGCCATTGCGCGAGGCGCGCGCGGCTTTGCGGCCAGTCGACGGCCATGCCCATCTCGCCTTCGTGCACGACCAGGACGTCGCGCGCATCGAGCCGGCGCCACGACGCGGCGTCGCCGCCGAGCGCGGCGTGCATCAGGAAGGACGAGAACACTTCGCCGAAACCGGGCAGCCCGGGCGCGAGCTGCGCGGCGTCGGGCTCGCCCCCGGCAATCGCCTGGAGTTGGTGGCGAAGCGTCGCGAATTCCTCTTCCAGCCGGGCGCGCAGATCGAAGTGGCCGTCGGGATCGAGCGCTTCGGCCGCCACGAGATGGCGTTCGCGCAAGGCATCGAAGGCGGGCTGCCAGGCGTCGCCTCGCTGCGCGGTGTCCAGCAGGGCGATCAGCGCATCGGTGACGCCCTGCATCGCCGATACGACGACGACGCGCGTTCGGGACGGGTCATCGACCAGCGCCGCGGCGGCGCGATAGAGCGGGGCATCGGCGAGGCTGCTGCCGCCGAACTTGTGCACGTGGCACGGCGGAGCGGAAGGGTGGGACGCATCGGCGGGCGGCATTGGGGCGGGCTCCTGTGGGGGCTTCCGCGAACCGGCCGGGTGCCATGCCTGCGCACCCGGTCGGGGTGCGGAGGCGTGGTCTTCAGATCACCTGGACACGCCCGTCCGCACCCGCAAGCGAGTGGTACCGGTACCGGTGGTAATCGCAACGACGCCCGCGTGCGCCGTGCTGGACAGCGCGGTGCGTACGGTCTGCGGCGGCGTGTTGCGATGCGTCATGAGCCGAGAAGATCACGCGGTTTCGGGGGCTGTCAACAGTTACATACGCAACCGGGCGGCGCATCGGGCCGCACGCATGAACGGGCGGGCCGTGCCTGGCGTTGGACCCGC
Source organism: Lysobacter auxotrophicus (assembly GCF_027924565.1). Taxonomy (NCBI): domain Bacteria; kingdom Pseudomonadati; phylum Pseudomonadota; class Gammaproteobacteria; order Lysobacterales; family Lysobacteraceae; genus Lysobacter; species Lysobacter auxotrophicus. The sequence goes on along the minus strand of NZ_AP027041.1, from coordinate 3,590,252 downwards.
GGGGCGCCGCATGGTGAAATGCGCGCCGAAGCGGGGGTACCGGCGTCGTCGCCGGTTGAGAAAGACCCTTCGAACCTGACGCGGTTGAGACCGCCGTAGGGAAGCTTCGCCGGGTGCGACCCGTTCGCGTCCGTCGCTGCCCGCTTCGTCCCGGCTCGCAAGAGCGCACCACAGGACGAATCCAATGAACGCAGTCCCCAGCCAACTGATCCAGCAGGCCGAACAGCTTTCGGCCGACGTCACGCGTCCGATTCCCGGCTCGCACAAGATCCACGTCGAAGGCTCGCGCCCCGATATCCGCGTTCCGATGCGCGAGATCGCGCTGGCGAAGACGCCGACGATGTTCGGCGGCGAGGACAACGCGCCGCTCGCGGTGTACGACACGTCCGGCGCGTACACCAATGCGAACGCGCAGATCGACCTGGCGCGTGGGCTCTCGCCGCTGCGTGCGCAGTGGATCGCCGAACGCGGCGACACGGAAGTGCTGTCGGCGCTGTCGTCGGAGTTCGGCCGCAAGCGCGAGCACGATCCGAAGCTCGATGCCGTGCGTTTCCGCAATCGTCCGCTGCCGCGTCGTGCGCTGCCCGGGGCTAACGTCACGCAGATGCATTACGCGCGCCGCGGCATCGTCACGCCGGAGATGGAGTTCATCGCCATCCGCGAGAACCAGCGGCTGGAGCAGATCCGCGAAGCGCACCTGCTGCGCCAGCACGCGGGCGAAGCCTTCGGCGCGAACATCCAGAAGATCATCACGCCGGAGTTCGTGCGCGACGAAGTGGCGCGCGGCCGGGCCATCATTCCGAACAACATCAACCATCCGGAAAGCGAGCCGATGATCATCGGCCGCAACTTCCTCACCAAGGTCAACGCGAACATCGGCAATTCCGCGGTGTCCTCGGGCATCGCCGAGGAAGTGGAGAAGCTGGTGTGGTCGATCCGTTGGGGCGCCGACACGGTGATGGACCTGTCCACCGGCAAGCACATCCATGAAACGCGCGAGTGGATCATCCGCAACTCGCCGGTGCCGATCGGCACGGTGCCGATCTACCAGGCGCTGGAGAAGGTCGACGGCCGCGCGGAAGAGCTCAACTGGGAGATCTTCCGCGACACGCTGATCGAGCAGGCCGAGCAGGGCGTGGATTACTTCACCATCCACGCCGGCGTGCTGCTGCGCTACGTGCCGCTCACCGCCGGCCGCGTGACGGGCATCGTCTCCCGCGGCGGTTCGATCCTCGCGAAGTGGTGCCTGGCGCATCACAAGGAGAATTTCCTCTACACGCATTTCGAGGAAATCTGCGAAATCATGAAGGCCTACGACGTGGCCTTCTCGCTGGGCGACGGCCTGCGTCCGGGCTCGATCGCCGACGCGAACGACGCGGCGCAGTTCGGCGAGCTCGAAACCCTTGGCGAGCTGACCAAGATCGCGTGGAAGCACGACGTCCAGACCATGATCGAAGGCCCCGGCCACGTGCCGATGCAGCTGATCAAGGAAAACATGGACAAGCAGCTGCGCGAGTGCGGCGAGGCGCCGTTCTACACGCTCGGGCCGCTGACCACCGACATCGCGCCGGGTTACGACCACATCACCAGCGCCATCGGTGCGGCGATGATCGGCTGGTTCGGCACGGCGATGCTGTGCTACGTCACGCCCAAGGAACACCTGGGCCTGCCGAACAAGCACGACGTGCGCGAAGGCCTGATGGCCTACAAGATCGCAGCGCATGCGGCGGACCTGGCGAAGGGGCATCCCGGTGCGCAGGCGCGCGACAACGCGATGAGCAAGGCGCGTTTCGAGTTCCGCTGGGAAGACCAGTTCAACCTCGGCCTCGATCCCGAGCGCGCACGCGAATACCACGACGAAACGCTGCCGAAGGACGCGCACAAGGTCGCGCACTTCTGCTCGATGTGCGGCCCGCATTTCTGCTCGATGAAGATCACCCAGGACGTGCGCGACTACGCGAAGGAGCACGGCGTCGACGAGCAGGCCGCGCTGGCCGAAGGCATGGCGGAGAAGTCGGCGGAGTTCCGCGCCCAGGGCGCGCAGGTCTACCGCAAGGCATAGCAACGGGAGCGGCGGAACGGGGAGCGGCGGGCGTTCGCTCCTTGTTTCCCGTTCCCGCTCACTCGCTCCCCGCCATCGGCTAGGCTTTGCGCGACCTACCCGAAGGATCGCGACCATGGCGGAAAACCGTGTCGGCCAGCTGCGCTGGCGCGTGCAGGTGCGGCGCCATCCTTCGGCGTTCCTGCTGGCGGTGCAGCTGCTGAGCCTCATCCTGTATCCGCTGTTCGACGAAATGCGCAGCGGACGCGTGCTGTTCGGCGCGCTCGGCGTGATCGCGCTGATGCTCGCGGTGTGGGTGGTGAACCGCAGCCCGGCGAAGGTGTGGGTGGCCTGGCTGCTGGTCGGGCCGGCGCTCGCGTTGGCCGTGCTGTCGGTCGTGCTGGGCAACGACACGCTGCTGGTCGTGTCCTCCGCACTGGAAGCGCTGCTGTATCTGTATGCCGCGTCGAGCCTGATCGCCTACATGCTCGGCGACCACCGCGTGACCACCGACGAACTGTTCGCCGCCGGCGCGACCTTCACCCTGCTCGCGTGGGGCTTCGCCTATGCGTACTTCGTCTGCCAGGCGTGGTATCCGGGGAGTTTCACCGGCGCATTGCGACCGGGCGAGCCGCGCACCTGGCTGGAACTGCTGTTCCTGAGCTTCACCACGTTGTCGGCCACCGGCTTGGGCGACATCCTGCCGCTGTCCTCGCCCGCGCGCGTGCTGGTCATGCTCCAGCAGTTCGCCGGCGTCGCGTACATCGCGGTGGTGGTGTCGCGCCTGGTCGGCCTGACGATGCTCCGCGCGACGAAATAGCGCTCCCGGGGCCCCAGCGGCGCCCGCGGCATCGGCCTTAATACGACTGTGCTAAGAAGCACGCAGCGTTTTCCGCCGTCAGGGTGGCGCTGGACTCGCGAAGTGGTGGGGCGCCGGGGAAAAAGATTCGCGCCGGAAGGCGCGAATGCTGGAACGGTACGTTCTGTAATACGTCGGCGAGAGAGGGCCTGAAGCCACCCCCGTGTAAACGGGAGTAAGCCTGCGGACGTTAGAATGTTCGGGCGAGCATTGCTTTCCCCGTCGGGTCTGGCCTCTTTGCCGGGTTTGCCGAGTAGTTGTGTCCGAACCGTTTGGCACATGACGGCCGTTCAGCTTGCCGCTCACCATCCCTGATTCATGCAAAGACCCTCCGAACCCTCCACCTCGCCCCTGCCGTCCGAACGACTGCGCGTGGGCGAATGCGTGGTCGACGTGCCCCTGCGCGAGATCCGCGCACCGGGCAAGCGTCGCCCATTGCGCATCACGCCCAAATCCATGGGCGTGCTGCTGGTGCTGGTGGAGCAGGCCGGCCGCGTGGTCAGCCGCGATGCGCTGATGACCGAGGTCTGGCCGGACACGCTGCCGACCAACGACGTGGTGACCCAGGCGATCACCCAGCTGCGCAAGGCCTTCGACGACGAGCGCGGCAATCCGCGCTACATCGAGACGATCGCCAAGAACGGCTACCGCCTGCTCGCGCCGATCGAATGGGTGCATTCCGGCGGGCCGTCCGCGAGCGCGGAAGTGGTCGCCACCGACGAGCGCTGGTCCGATCCGACCCGTACGACCGCGAAATACCCCGCGATCGCCGGCGCCGACCCGACCGAGCCGCTGGCGCCGGTGCCGTTCCCGACGACGTCCTCGCCCCGCGGGACGTGGATGTCGATCGCGATGGTGATCGCCGCCGTCGCGCTGCTGGTCGCCGGCCTGCTCGCCTGGGCGCTGGTGCGCGCCCCGGAGGAATCCGAGGCGGCGCCCGTCGCGGTATCGGGCATGCAGGGCCTGCGCAGCGATCGACCGTATCGCCTGATCACCTCGGCGCCGGGCTTCGAACTCTCGCCGGCGCTGTCGCCCGACGCCGGGCTGGTGGCGTACGTCGCCATTCCCGAAGGCCAGCGCGGCACCGCCATCCTGGTGCAGACGACCGAACAGACGCAGCCGCGCCAGCTCACGCGACCGCCGGAGGGCTCCGACGACACCTCGCCGTCGTGGTCGCCCGATGGGCGCTGGATCGCGTTCATGCGGTTGTCCGAGGACAGCTGCAGCATCCGCCTGGTCACGCCGAACGCGCGCGCCGAGCATGAAGTGGGCGCCTGCGATCGCCGCAGCCCGCCGACGTTCGACTGGACCCCCGATAGCAACGGGCTGATCTTCGGCAGCATGAGCACCGGGGAAGGCGCCGTCGGCCTGCGCGTCCTGGACCTCGACAGCGGCCAGTGGCGCCCGATCGAATACCCGCACGATCCCGATGAGCTGGACACCGACCCGCGCTATTCGCCGGACGGGCGCTGGATCGTGTTCGTGCGCAACGCGCCGCTGGGCGATTTCTGGCGCATCCCGGCGCAGGGCGGCAACGCCGAGCGCCTGAGCCGCCTGCGCGCCGACCTGCGCGGCTGGGACTGGTCGCCGAGCGGCCGCGGGCTGCTGTTCAGCGCGATGGTCGACGGCGAGTACCGCCTGTTCAAGCTCGACACCAGCACCGGCGAGGCGCGCCCGGTCGGCGTAGAAGACGGCCAGGCGCCGGTGGCGGCACGTTCGCGCCGCGCGATCGCCTTCGTCCAGCGCCGGCCGTACTTCGGCCTGTACCGGGTGCAGCTCGCCAGCGGCGACGGCCCGGGCCGGGTGCACGTGGTCGAGCCGCTGTTCGCGTCGTCCTCCCGCGACCTGCTGCCGTCGATCGCGCCGGACGGCCGCCAGCTGGCGTTCGTCTCCGATCGCTCCGGCAGCAACGGGCTGTGGGTCGGCGACGTCACCCAGCCGGACACCCTGCGCATGATGGGCGGCGTCCGTCCGGGCACGCGCTACGCACCGGCCTGGTCGCCGGACTCGCGCCGGCTGCTGGCCACCGGCACCGATGCCCACGGCCGCGGGGTCGTCCAGGAACTGATGGCGGCCAGCGGGCAGGTCGCCACGCTGCCGGTTCCCGACGCCGACCCGCTGCAGGCCCAGTACTCGACCTCTGAGAACCGGCTGTTCGTGCTGGCCGCGAGCGAAGACGGCGCGCCGCAGCTGCGCCTGTACGACCGTTCGAGCCGGCCTTGGCGTTCGCTCGGCCGGATCGACGGCGTGTCGCACTTCGAGGTCGACGGCCCGCGCAACCGCATCCTGTTCACCCGCCTGACCGAGGCCGGGCTGTGGGAGGTGTCGCTCGACCTCACCACCGCGACGATCCGCCGCGTCAGCGCCAGCGAGCCCACCGCCGACCGCTATCGCATGTGGCGGGTCGCGCCCGACGGCGAGATCCGCTACCTGGAGCGCCTGCAGGATTGCGCCGCCAGCCTGCGCCGGATCGTGCCCGCCAATGCCGGTTCGCCGCGCTGCCTGGACCAGCTCCGACGCTCCGCGGTGAACGGATTCAGCCTCGGCGGGCCGCGCGGTGACGTCGCGTATCTGGCTCTCGTGGACTGGGACGGGGCCGACATCGGCTACATGGAGCTTCCGAAAGAAACTGCCGAGGTGGTACCCGGCTGGATCAAGTGATTGATCCATTTGGGAAAAGTGCTATCGGAAATCCTTCGGTTTTGCATTCGTTGCGATTTCGGATAAGTCTCCACCAACTTTCCTGAAGCGAAGTGGGTGTGTACGGCAAATCCATTGACCATTCTCGGCACATGAGGTGGACCAATGGAGCAAGTGCAATGGGCGGACCGCGGGCAGCTACTGCAGCTCGAGACCCCTGAGGGCGCGGTTCAGGGCGGTTGCATCGGCGTCTCGCGACTGGGCAGCGTCCAGGTTTCGGGGACGTTCTCTTTCTGGCTCCAGCTGCACGGCAGCTCCTGGGTCGAGGCGAAGGAAGGCAAGTTCCGGCTGCGTAGCGGCGACTGGATCGCCTTCGAGAAGGACTCCAAGCCGACCATCCAGGCCGACCGTTTCGGCGTCTGCGTCGGTCTCACGCTGACCGGCGACGCGCTGCGGGAGATGACCCGCTTCGCCGATCGCGGCCTGTATGCCGGCCGTGGCCAGATGACCCGCCACGACGCCCGCATCGGCCTGCGCCTGTGGCGCGAGGCGGCGGCCCGTCTTTCGGAGAACCCCGGCACGGCGTTCGACGCCTCGCTGCTGCGCCCAATCCTGCTGCACCTGGCCGGCGTCCAGCGCGACCTGGCCGCACGCATCCCGCGCTGCCCGGGCCGTTCGCGCAGCCGCAAGCGCCAGGTCTTCGGCCGCCTCCAGCGCGCCCGCCTGTACCTGGAAGGCAACTGCGACCGCGTCGTGCGCATCAGCGAACTGGCCGAGCTGACCAGCTTCTCCAGCTGGTACTTCTCCAAGACCTTCCACAGTCTCTACGAGGAAAGTCCGCAGGCGGCGTCGGCGCGGATGCGCCTGGAGCACGCGGCGGACCTGCTCACCAGCACCTCGATGATGATCGGCGAGGTCGCCGCGGCCAGCGGGTTCGACAACTGCTGCAGCTTCGCGCGCGCCTTCCGTGCCCGCTTCGGCGTGTCGGCGACGCGTTACCGCGCCGCCGCGAACCGCGGCGAGACGGGCAAGGCCCAGGCCGCCGCCCGCAAGTCGCTGGAACGCAAGTCGCTCGCCACGAACGGCTGACCGCATCGGCCGATCGCCTTCGATGGACGCAAAGCAAACGGCCGGCGAGCGATCGCCGGCCGTTTTCGTTGGCGCGCCAATCTGAGAACGGCGTCGCGGCTTGACCGGTTGCGCATTTTCAATGTGCGTCAACCACCGACGCGAACGTGAAGGGCGTGTCCTCGCGGGCAGATTTCGCAAAGTCTCTCAACGCTAGCCGCAAAGCAGTGGACCTCCCCAGAACTTAAGTTTGGTGGGCGTTTAACACGCCCATAACAGATATCTGGAGAGAGATAGATGAACCAACGGAATTTGCGCACCGCGTTGCGCGTCGGCATGTTGCCGGCCGGTATCGCGATCGCACTGACGCCGGCGTTTGCCAGCGCTCAGGAGCAGAACGCGACCACCCTTGACCGCATCGAAGTCACCGGTTCGCGCATTCGCCAGGCCAGCATCGAGACCGCGAACCCGGTCATCATGATGACCCGCGATCAGATCCAGAAGCAGGGTTTCACCAGCGTCGGCGACATCCTGCAGAACATCACGACCACCGGTTCGCCGGCGATCAGCCGCGCCAACGCGCTCTCCTCGGGCGAGGAAGTCGGCGGCCAGTACGTCGACCTGCGCAACCTGGGTCCGCAGCGCACGCTCGTCCTGCTGGACGGCAAGCGTCTGGGCATCAGCTCCAATGGTTACTCCGACCTGGCTTCGATCCCGACCGGCGTGGTCGAGCGCATCGAAATCCTGACCGACGGCGCTTCGGCGATCTACGGTTCGGACGCCATCGCGGGCGTGATCAACATCATCACCCGCAAGAACTTCGACGGCCTGGAAGCTTCGGGCTACGTCGGCCAGTACAGCCAGGGCGACGGTGAAGTCCAGCAGTACAACTTCCTGCTCGGCTCCACCAGCGATCGCAGCTCGATCACGCTGGGCGTGGAGTACTCGAAGGAAGAGCCGGTCTACGCACGCGACCGCGGCTTCTCGCGCTACCCGTCGGGCCCGTTCCATCCGTTCCCGAACGATGACGAAGGCGCCAACGGCTGGAGCGGCAACACCGACAAGGGCCGCATCATCACCTCGACCGGCCAGTGGGTGCTGAACCCGGGCGCCGACCCGAGCAACACCGCCAACTACCATCCGTACGGCGAAGGCGAGAACTTCGACCTGGTCAACCCGAACGCGCAGATGTTCCTGCGTACGGGCATCGAGCGTCGTTCGGTGTTCGCCAACGGCAGCTTCGACTTCACCGACAACGTTCGCCTGAACGTCGACGGCCTGTACACGCACCGCGACACGCTGCAGCAGATCGCCGGCTATCCGTTCGGCTCGACCAGCAGCAACGACGGCGTCCGCAACATCTGGACGGCCGACAACGTGTACAACCCGTTCGGTGAGGATGCGCAGTTCATCCGCCGTACCTCGGAAGTGCCGCGTCAGACCCGTAACGAGCTGACCACCTACCGCTTCAGCAGCACGCTGGAAGGCGCGTTCGACATCGGCGACAAGCCGTGGAACTGGGACGCCGGCTACGTCTACAACCAGAACAAGGGTGTGCAGACCGGTACCGGTAACCTGTTCATCCCGAACGCACGCAACGCGCTGGGCGCCAGCTTCATCGACGCCGATGGCGTGGCCCGCTGCGGCACCGCCGGTGCGGTGATCGACGGCTGCGTGCCGTGGAATCCGGCGCTTGGCTTCGGCCAGGTGGGCCCGGGCGGCCTGACGGGCAACCAGGCGCTGGCGGACTACCTGTTCCTGCCGACGCACGACACGTCCGAAACCACCACGCACATCTACAGCCTGAACCTCAGCGGCACCGTGGCCAGCCTGCCGGCCGGCGACCTGAACATGGCCGTGGGTTACGAGCACCGCAAGGAAGACGCGCGCTTCGAGCCGGACGCGCTGAAGCAGTCGGGCCTGAGCACCGACCTCGCGGGCGGCGTCACCTCCGGCGGCTACTCGCTGGACGAGGTCTACCTCGAGTTCAACGTGCCGATCCTCGCCGACATGCCCTTCGCGAAGGAACTGTCGATCGACGTGGCCGGCCGCTACTCGGACTACGACACCTTCGGTGACACGGTCAACGGCAAGTTCGGCCTCAAGTGGCGTCCGATCGACGACCTGCTGGTCCGCGGCACCTACGCGACGGGCTTCCGCGCCCCGACCCTGGGCGACCTGTACGGCGGCAGCTCGCAGACGTTCGCGTTCTACACCGACCCGTGCGACACCAGCTTCGGCGCCGCTGCCGGCAACCCGGACGTGGCCGCCCGCTGCCAGGCCGCTGGCGTTCCGGCGGACTTCCGCCAGATCGCTTCGGGTGGCACCGTCGCCGCCGGTCCGAACCAGCAGGCCGACTGGCCGTTCCTGGTGACCTCCAACCCCGACCTGCAGCCGGAAACCTCGAAGTCGACCACGTTCGGCTTCGTGTACAGCCCGAGCTCCGTGGAAGGCCTGGACGTCAGCCTGGACTGGTGGAAGATCAAGATCGAGGACGTCATCGCCGCCGAGACGATGACCGCCATCCTCAACCGCTGCTACGTGCTGAACATCGCCTCCTCGTGCGGCAGCTTCACGCGTGACCTGACCGGCAACATCGGTACGGCCGCGGGCGAGATCTACGACGCGACGGTGACGCTGGTCAACGGCGGCTACCAGGAAACGGCCGGTTACGACCTCAACGTCCGCTACCGCCTGCCGGAAACCTCGATCGGCCAGTTCGCGATCGACTGGAAGACCTCGTACATCGACTACTGGGAATACAAGCGCGACAACGAGGCCGTCACCCCGGTCGAGCAGAAGAACGGCTGGTCGGTCGACGGCAGCGCGTACTTCCGTACCCGCTCCAACGTCAGCCTCGACTGGAGCCTGGGCGACTTCGGCGCGACCTGGAGCACGCGTTACTACTCGGGTCTGAAGGAAGCGTGCGCGTACGAGAACGAGTGCTCCGATCCGGAGTTCACCTCGCCGTACACGCTGCAGCAGCCGACGAACTCGACGGGTGCGAACACCTTCCACGACGTGCAGTTCCGTTACAGCACCCCGTGGAACGCCACCGTCTCGGTCGGCGCGAACAACGTGTTCGACCACCAGGGTACGTACCTGTACACCAGCCCGAACTCGGACTTCGGCATGTACGGCGGCTTCGACATCGGCCGCTTCTACTACCTGAAGTACGCCCAGCGCTTCTGATCGGCTGAAGCAACACGCAACACGCAGTACCACTACGGCCCCGAAAGGGGCCGTAGTTTTTTGCGGCGCGTGGCACCGCATGCGCAATGCAGGCCTGACCGGAAAGGCCCGGCGGCTCCTCCCATCGCCGCGTTCCCGGCTGCGCGCGGCGACTTTGCGGAATCGGGCGCCGCCGACGTTACGATGGGCGCATTCCCGTCGCCGGATCCGCAATGAAACTGCAGGTGCCCTTCATCCAGTTGCCGCTTGCCTTCGACGCCGCCGCGCTGGCCGCCGAGATCGACGCGTTGGGCGAGGGGCCCTGGAAGCCGCATCCGCAGGGGTTCGCCGGCAATTCGATGCTGCCGCTGGTGGCCGTGGAAGGCAACGCGGACAACGAGGCCTTCGCCGGCCCGATGCGCCCGACGCCCGAGCTGCTGCGCTGCCCGTACCTCACGCAGGTGTTCGCCAGCCTGGGCGCGACGGTGGGCCGGAGCCGGCTGATGCGCCTGTCGGGCCACGCCGAAGTCACGCGCCACGCCGACCAGGGCTACTACTGGACCGAGCGCGTGCGCGTGCACATTCCCGTCGTCACGCAACCGACGGTGCAGTTCGAGTGCGACAAGGCGGTGATCAACATGGCCGCCGGCGAATGCTGGATCTTCGACACCTGGCGCCAGCACCGCGTGCTCAACGATGCCGTGCAATCGCGCGTGCACCTGGTGGTGGATACCGTCGGCGGCGGGCGGTTCTGGGACCTGGTCAATCGCGGGCGCCCGCACGATGCGCCGCGCGCCGGCTGGCAGAGCGTGCACATCGCGCCCCAGGCGGGCGACATCGCCGCCTTCCCGTGCGAGACCGTCAACGTGCCGACCGTCATGACGCCGTGGGAGCTCAACGATCACCTCGGATTGCTGTTCGCCGACGCGGTGCCGCATCCGAACCTGTCGCAGGTGCGGCAGATCGCCATGCGTTTCGCGCGCACGTGGCAGGGACTGTGGTTCGAACTGGGCGACCGGCCGGAAGGTCGGGCGCGCTACAGCGCCGCGCTGCAACGCTTCATCGAGGACGTCCGCGGTCCCGCGCAGCCGCTCGTACTCAGGAACGACCTGCGCTGGTTCAACGCGCTGATGACCATCGTGTGCAAGTTCGCGGTCGGCACCGACGACGCCGCGTTCGCCACCGCCGCGCAGCGCCGCGCAACGGGCGACAACGCATGAAGCTCGCAATGCCGCCCAACGCGATCCCACGCGGCAGCCTGTACCTGACGTTCGCCTTCCTGGCATACGGCACGCTCGTCGTGCGGAACGGGCTCGTGGCCGGCCCGTGGGCATCCGGGACCGCGCTCGGCATCGGGTTTTCCCTCTGCATCGCCGGCACGCTGCTCACGATGTTCATCGCCGCGCGGCGGGCGTACCGCGCGGGACGTCTTCTCTGGATGCTCGCGACACTTCTGGTGTGGCCGCTGGCGTACATCTACGCGCTGTACGTCGACCGCGGGCGCTGAAACGAAACAGGCCGCCTGGAGGCGGCCTGTTTCATCGCGATGCGGAGCCGATCAGAACTTCGGCTTGTCTTCTTCCGACGTCGCGTTGTAGCGGGCGATGGCGTCGTTGAGGATCGCCTTGGCTTCGGCGGCGCCGCCCCAGCCTTCGATCTTCACCCACTTTCCCTTCTCCAGGTCCTTGTAGTGCTCGAAGAAGTGGCCGATGCGCTCGAGCCAGTGCTTGGACACCTGCTCGATGTCGGTGATGTGCGAGTAGCCGCCGAAGATCTTCGGCACCGGCACGGCGATGAGCTTCTCGTCCGAACCGGCCTCGTCGCTCATCTTGAGCACGCCGACCGGCACGGCGCGGATCACCGAACCCGGCACCAGCGGCAGCGGCAGGATCACCAGCACGTCGGCCGGGTCGCCGTCGCCGCACAGCGTGTGCGGGACGTAGCCGTAGTTGCACGGATAGCGCATCGGCGTGGACAGGATGCGGTCGACGAAGATCGCGCCCGAAGCCTTGTCGACCTCGTACTTGACCGGCTCGGCGTCCTTGGGGATTTCGATGATGACGTTGATCTCATCCGGCGGGTTCTTGCCGGTGGGGACGAGGTCCAGGCCCATGCGTTGCTCCGACTGCTGAAGGCCGCGCCGGGACGGCGGGGCGGGGGATTGGGATAGCGGGCCGGTATTTTACGTGTCTGGCTGCTGCGGCGCAGCAGTGGCGTTGGGCGCGGCGGTCGACATTCACGCCGGGCGGAACGAAGCCCCTCTCCCGCGTTCGGGAGAGGGGCTGGGGTGAGGGCGAGGGTGGTCGACTTCGACCAGGCGCCGGGCCGCCTCCCTCACCCCGGCCCCCTCCCGCACGCGGGAGAAGGGGAAGTTCGCCTTACAGCAACGGCACCAGCAGCAGCGCCACGATGTTGATGATCTTGATCAGCGGATTGATCGCCGGGCCCGCGGTGTCCTTGTACGGATCGCCGACGGTGTCGCCGGTCACCGCCGCCTTGTGCGCGTCGGACCCCTTGCCGCCGAAGTTGCCGTCCTCGATGTACTTCTTCGCGTTGTCCCACGCGCCGCCGCCGGTGGTCATCGAGATCGCGACGAACAGGCCGGTCACGATGGTGCCGATGAGCAGGCCGCCGAGCGCGGTCGGGCCGAGCAGCAGGCCGACGATGATCGGCACGATCACCGGCAACAGCGAGGGCACGATCATTTCCTTGATGGCCGAGCGCGTGAGCATGTCGACCGCCTTGTCGTACTCCGGCTTGCCCGTGCCTTCCATGATCCCGGGGATCTGGCGGAACTGGCGGCGCACTTCCTCGACCACCGCGCCCGCGGCGCGGCCGACCGCTTCCATCGCCATCGCGCCGAACAGGTACGGGATCAGGCCGCCGATCAGCAGGCCGATGATCACGTAGTGGTCGGACAGGTCGAACGCGAAGCTGCGGCCGGGATTGGCCGCCGACAGGTTGTGCGTGTAGTCGGCGAACAGCACCAGCGCGGCGAGCGCCGCCGAACCGATCGCGTAGCCCTTGGTCACCGCCTTCGTGGTGTTGCCGACGGCGTCGAGCGGGTCGGTGACGTTGCGCACTTCCGGCGGCAGTTCCGCCATTTCGGCGATGCCGCCGGCGTTGTCGGTGATCGGGCCGTACGCATCGAGCGCGACGATCATGCCCGCCATCGACAGCATGGCCGTGGCGGCGATGGCGATGCCGTACAGACCGCCGAGATGGAACGCCAGCCAGATCGCCAGGCACACCGCGATGACCGGCAGCGCGGTCGACTTCATCGACACGCCCAGGCCCGCGATGATGTTGGTGCCGTGGCCCGTGGTGGAGGCGGCCGCGACGTGGCGCACCGGCTTGTACTGCGTACCGGTGTAGTACTCGGTGATCCACACGATCGCGCCGGTGAGCGCCAGCCCGATCAGCGCGCAACCGTAGAGGTTCATCGCGCCGTGCGAGTTGTCGCCCATCAGCTGCGTGGTGATCGGATAGAACGCGATGGCCGCGAGCACCGCCGACACGATCACGCCCTTGTACAGCGCGCCCATGATCGAGCCGCCAGCTTTAACCTTGACGAAGAACGCGCCGATGATCGAGGCGATGATCGACACGCCGCCCAGCACCAGCGGATACAGCACCGCGTTGCGGCCGGCTTCGGCGAGCATCAGGCCGCCGAGCAGCATCGTCGCGATCACCGTCACCGCGTAGGTTTCGAACAGGTCCGCCGCCATGCCCGCGCAGTCGCCGACGTTGTCGCCGACGTTGTCGGCGATGACCGCCGGGTTGCGCGGATCGTCTTCGGGAATGCCCGCTTCGACCTTGCCGACCAGATCGGCGCCGACGTCCGCACCCTTGGTGAAGATGCCGCCGCCCAGGCGCGCGAAGATCGAGATCAGCGAGGAACCGAACGCCAGGCCCACCAGTGCGTGCAGGGCGTGTTCGGTGGTGTAGCCCATGCGTTGCAGCACGAGGTAATACCCCGCGACACCCAGCAGGCCGAGGCCGACGACGAGCATGCCGGTGATCGCGCCGCCGCGGAACGCGACGTCCATCGCCTTGCCCATGCCGCTGCGCGCGGCTTCGGCGGTGCGTACGTTCGCGCGCACCGACACGTTCATGCCGATGTAGCCCGCCGCGCCGGAGAGCACCGCGCCGAGCAGGAAGCCCACCGCCGTCGCCCAGCCGAGGAAGAAACCGATGAGGATGAAGAGCACGACGCCTGCGATGGCGATGGTCGTGTATTGCCGGTTGAGGTAGGCGCGCGCGCCTTCCTGGATCGCGCCGGCGATCTGCTGCATTCGTTCGTTGCCGGCAGGTTGTGCGCCGATCCAGCGCGCGGAGATGATCCCGTAGAGGATCGCGATGACGGCGCAGACCAGCGCCAGAACCAGACCGTACTGCTCCAGCATGAATCCCTCCCCAAAGAAGTGGAAACACCAGGAAACCGAGTACTGCTTTTTCGGATTTGTGAGCTGCGCGGGTCGTGGGCCACCGCGACAACGTCCCGACTATCGCACAGGGCCCCGGCTGGGCGCACGCTGTAGACGCAGCATTCAGCGCAACCGTGCCAGCCTGCGCTCCCCGTCACGGAAAGAGCTTCCCGCCGCCATGCGAGTGTCGCCGCTCCTTCTCCTGCTTTTCACGCTGCCGGTGATCGCGGCCCATGCCGGGCCCGATTCGAAGGCCGGTCCGGCGTCCGATCCCAAGGCCGAAATCGCGCGCGGCCCCGTCCAGCCGCAGGCACCCAATGCCGTGCACACGCTGCGCCAGATTCCCGAAGCGTGTGCGCGACTGGAAGGCATGTTCACCGGACAGGCCGACGACCCGTACACGTTCACCGTCGTGCGGATCTCGCCGCAGTGCCAGCCGCGTGCGCGTTTCGTCGACGCGGCGAAGGCGAAGCCGGCGCAGAACGGATGGCTGCTCAACGACGTGATCCGCGTGCCGAACGCCGCGTGCCCGTCGCAGCAGGCCGTCGTGCACGTGTGGCGCAAGCCGGTCGACAAGACCGCCAAGCTCGACGGCCAGGGCCAGCAGCGCATCTATCTGGAAGAGCAATCGCAGAAGGCGAAGGCCGGGCAGCTGGACGCCATCCCAATGTTCGCCGCGCAGATGACGGTGGAGGGCGCGGGCTGCACGCGCTGAGCCGCGAGGCGTGGTGAAACGAAAAGGGGCCCATGCGGGCCCCTTTCCTTTTCGCTCCAGGCGATCGGTTACTTCGCCAGCTTGAGCTTGTCCGACATCGACAGGAACGTCGCTTCGTCAGACGGGGACAGGTTCGGCCGACCAGCGACGATGCCCATGCCCAGCGAGCCGAGCACGTAGTAGGTCTCGCCGGCTTCGACCTCCATCGTCAGCACATCCTTCGTCTCGCCGTGCACGTTGTACTCGTGCTTGCCCGGCTCGACGTTGGCGACGAAATACTTGCCGCTACGCAGCTTGCCCAGCTCGGTATCGCCTTCGCGCACCTTGAAGCCGATGGCGCCCCCGACGAACTTGGATTCGCGGAAGAAGACGATCTGCGCCTTGTCCGCAGGTGCCGCATTGATGAGCGTGTTGGTGGAGGCGGCGGAAGCGCTCGCCGCAGCCGAGGTTGCCGAGGCGGCGTCGCCCTCGTTCGCGATGGCGAAGGCCGGAGCCAGCAGCAGCGAGAGAACAGCGGTGCGGGACAGCATGGAACGCATTGAATCTACTCCTTGATGGTGGACGCGTCGTGCGCGACTGTCGTGCGTGGGGTTTCCTGTGCCGGTGCGGCCGCTTGCGCGGGCGTCGGCGGCGTGGGTACGGCACGCGCGGGATCCAGGTCCTGCGCGAGCTTTGCGAATGCATGCGTGCCGGCGGGGATCTCGATTTCCCGGCCGTGCATGAACATCGCGAATGGGCCGGCCACGAACGAGGTGGCCAGTGCGGCACCTGTCTTGTCCTGGCCGCGCGCGGCGAGCTTCATCGCGCGCAAGGCCAGTGGGCCGTCGGGCAGTTCGAGGAAACGTGCGGCAAGCAGCAACTCGCCCGGCTTTCCTCCGCCGCGCGAGGTCTGGGCATGAACCACCTCGCCGATGCCTGGCGTTCCGGCCGGAAGGATCACCGTGCCATCGAGCGACAGCGCGGTGGCCAGTCGTAACTTGAAGCGGTCACCGATCTTGTGGCGATCGGAGCTGACGAACTCGGCGAGCTCCAGCTCGATCTGCTGCCCCGCGCATAACGCCTGGCAGGTCGGCGGCGTGGCCGTTGCCACCTGCGGGGGTGCATGGTCGGTATCTACCGGCGTCGTCGGTTCGTGCGTCTGCGCGAAAGCGCTGCCGGCGGCCATCGCGGCCACCAGCGTCAGTTGCCATCTCATCCTTGTCCCCTGTTCCGAAGTACCGCGCAGGGGAAGCTAACTGAACGGCGCTATTCCGCCAAGGGCGGCAGCTTCTTCTCGACAAGCGTCTGCTTCAGCGTCACGTACTTGGGCAGTCCATCGCGCCCGTACGGCGGTGGGGCTTCGCCTCGGATCAACGGTTCCAGGTAGCGCCGCGCCGCGGGCGTGATGCCGTAGCCGTCCTCGCGGATGAACTCCGGCGGCATCATTTTTTCGTGGTTGGCGATGTTCGACAGCGGTGCGGCTTCGATCTTCCAGCGATACGGGACATCGGACGTACGCACGATCACCGGCATCACCGAGTTCATGCCCTTGAGCGCGAACTCGACCGCCTTGCGGCCCACCGCCTGCGCCTGCGCGAGGTCGGTCTTCGACGCGAGATGGCGCGCCGAGCGCTGCAGGTAATCGGGCAGCGCCCAATGCACCTTGTAGCCCAGCGCGTCCTTCACTCGCCCGGCGAGGAACGACGCCACGCCGCCGAGCTGCGTATGCCCGAACGAATCCTTGCCGCCGCCGGCATCGGCGACGAACTTGCCGTCCGCGGTCTGGATGCCTTCGCTCGCGACGACGACGCAGTAGCCGACGCGCTCGACGGTGGCCTTCACCTTGGCGAAGAAATCGGCTTCGTCGAAGGGGCGCTCGGGGAAGAGGATCAGGTGCGGCGCGGCGTCCTCGCCTTGCCCGGCGAGGCCGGCGGCGGCGGCGATCCAGCCGGCGTGGCGACCCATCGCCTCGTAGACGAACACCTTCGTCGAGGTATCGGCCATCGCGGCCACGTCCAGCGCGCATTCGCGCACCGACACCGCGGTGAACTTGGCGACCGAACCGAAGCCCGGGCAGCAGTCGGTCACGGCCAGGTCGTTGTCGACCGTCTTCGGCACGCCGACGCAGGTCAGCGGATAGTCGTACTGCGCCGCAAGCTGCGAGACCTTCAGCGCGGTATCGGCCGAATCGTTGCCGCCGTTGTAGAGGAACCAGCGCACGTCGTGGGCGCGGAAGACCTCCAGCAGGCGCTCGTAGCGGGCGCGGTCCTGGTCGAGCGATTTCAGCTTCACGCGGCACGAGCCGAACGCGCCGCCGGGCGTGTGCGCGAGCGCGCCGATCACGCCCGCGGGCTCCTTCGAGGTGTCGATCAGTTCTTCCCGGAGCACGCCGAGGATGCCGTTGCGGCCGGCGAGCACGCGCACCTTGTGCGCGCGGGCGGTCTGAATCACGGCCGATGCGGTGGCATTGATGACGGCGGTGACACCGCCCGACTGCGCGTAAAGCAGGGTTCCGGAGGGCATGTGCGGTTCCAGTCCGTGAGCGGATCGGGTGAGGGGGGCAGGGCAGGATGCGGTAAAGTGACCGCGAATTTGCCCGCCGGGGCAGGCTGCTGCGAGTGTAGCGCCGGTCGGCGGGCGGCGAACCGGACCCCATCCGGCATGCGTCGGGCCCCAGCGGCCGCCCCATTTTTCCGTTCTAGGAGTGATGTTGATGCGATTGGTACTTCTGGGCGCGCCCGGCTCCGGCAAGGGCACGCAGGCCGCGCGACTCAAGGACCATCTGCAGGTCCCGCACATTTCCACCGGCGACCTGCTTCGCGCCGAAGTGGCCGCGGGCAGCAAGCTGGGGCTGGAGGCGAAGGAAATCATGGCGTCAGGCAACCTCGTCAGCGACGAGATCCTGCTGGGCATGCTGGAAGACCGTTTCTCGCGCGACGACACGAAGGGCGGCTTCATCCTCGACGGCTACCCGCGCAACCTCGCGCAGGCCGCCGCGCTGGACCAGCTGCTGCAGCGCATCGGCCAGCCGATGGATTACGCGGTGCAGCTCGAGGTCCCGACCGACATGCTCGTCGAGCGCATCGCCGGCCGCGCCAAGGCCGAAGGCCGCGCGGACGACAGCCCGGAATCGGTGCGCACGCGTCTGCAGATCTACAACGACCAGACCGCCCCGGTGGTGGACTTCTACCGCCAGCACGGCCAGCTGACCGTGGTGAACGGCGTGGGACCGCTGGACGACGTGTTCACGCGCATCGTCGAAGCGTTGTCGCCGGCTAAAGAGGTGGGGTGAAGCAGGCCGCTTGCGCGGCATTGCCGCGCGGCGTGCTGAACGCCCGGCCACGGAGGGTCCGGCAGGGCGCCCCGAAGCCGATCGCGTCCCGCCATGGATGGCCGCAGCCCTCCGTCTGAGGCACATTGCGCTTCGTGCAGCGATCGTTGAAGGATTCGCAATCTTGAAGATCCATATCCTGGGAATCGCCGGCACGTTCATGGGCGGCGTCGCCGCACTCGCGCGCGAACTCGGCCACGAGGTGGAAGGCAGCGACCACGCGGTGTATCCGCCGATGTCCACGCAGCTGGAACACCTCGGCATCGCGCTGAAGCAGGGCTACACGCCCGAACACATCAGCGCCGACTGCGAACAGATCGTCGTGGGCAATGCGCTGTCGCGCGGCAATGCGGCGGTGGAGCAGGTGCTCGACGACGGCTGGCGCTACACCTCCGGTGCGCAGTGGCTCAGCGAGAACCTGCTGCCGGGCCGCGACACGCTCGCCGTCGCCGGCACGCACGGCAAGACCACCACGACCACGATCCTCACCTACCTGCTGCAGGCGGCCGGGCGCGAACCGGGCTTCCTGATCGGTGGCGTCGCCGAGGATTTCGGCGTCTCCGCGCGCGTGGGGCAGGGCCGCGAGTTCGTGGTCGAAGCCGACGAATACGACACCGCGTTCTTCGACAAGCGAAGCAAGTTCGTCCATTACCGCCCGCTGGTCGCGATCCTCAACAACCTGGAATACGACCACGCCGACATCTTCCCGGACGTGGCCGCGATCCAGCGCCAGTTCCACCACCTGGTGCGCACCGTGCCGCGCCGTGGCCGTTTGATCGTCAACGGCGAAGACGCGCACCTCGCGCAGGTGCTGGCAATGGGTTGCTGGACGCCGGTCGAAACGTTCGGCCTGGACGCGAGCCAGATTCCCGCCGACGGCGAGGGCAGCCACGGCGACCGCGCCGACGATCGCACCGCCGCACGTGCAGCCTTCGATTGGACCGCGCGCCTGATCGAACCCGACGGCAGCCGTTTCGCCGTCGTGCATCGCGGCGCCGAACTGGGCGAGGTGACCTGGCCCCTGCTCGGCCGCCACAACGTGATGAACGCGCTGGCCGCGCTCGCCGCGGCGAATGCGGTCGGCGTCGACGTCGCCGGCGTGCTCGGATCGCTCGCGGAATTCCGCAGCGTAAAGCGCCGCCTGGAGGTCATCGGCGAGGCGCAGGGCATCACCATCTACGACGACTTCGCGCATCACCCGACCGCGATCGCCACCACGCTCGCGGGCCTGCGCGCGAAAGTCGGCGACGCGCGGATCGTCGTCGCGATGGAACCGCGCAGCAATTCGATGCGGCTGGGTGCGCATTCCGACGCACTCGCGCCGTCGCTCGACCTCGCCGACACGGTGGTGTTCCTGCATCGACCGGAACTCGCGTGGGACGCCGGCAAGGTCGTCTCGGCGCTGCGCAACGAGGGCGTCGCCGTGCCGGACGCCGACGCGCTGATCGCGGCGTTGCGCGAACGCGCGCGCGCTGGCGACCACGTCGTGTTCATGTCCAACGGCGGCTTCGACGGCGCGCCGCGCCGGTTCCTCGCCGCGCTTCGGGATGCGGCCGCGCGCTGACGCGCGACGCGCGGCCTTCGCATCGTCGGCACCCGTCCGGCACTAGACTGCCCGCGATGTCCGACGACGCCACGCTGCAACCGCTGGGGCTGTTTCCGCTGCATACCGTGCTGCTGCCCGGCGCGGCGCTCGGGCTGCGCGTGTTCGAGCCGCGCTATCTCGACCTGGTCCGCGAATGCAGCCGCAACGGCCGCGGCTTCGGCGTCTGCCTGATCATCAACGGCGAGGAAACCGGCGAGCCAGCGAGCGCGGCCGCGTACGGCACCGAGGCGGTGATCGAGGATTTCGGCCGCGGCGACGACGGCCTGCTCACGCTGCAGGTGCGTGGCACGCGCCGTTTCCATGCGCGGCGCGTGCGTGTGCGCGACAACGGCCTGCAGGTGGCCGAGGTGAGCTGGTGCGATCCCGATCCGGACGATCCGCTGCGGCCCGAACACGGGTTGCTGGGCACGCTGCTGGAGCAGATCGTGGAGAAGATCGGCGGCGAGCACGCCAAGGCGCCGCACTCGCGCTTCGACGATGCCGCGTGGGTCGGCTGGCGGCTGGCCGAACTGTTACCGCTGGAGAACGCGCAGCGCCAGGCGCTGCTGCAGACCGACGACCCGCACGCGCGGCTGGATCGCCTGCTCGCGCTACTTCCCTGACGCGCCGGCCTCCGGCAACGCGGTGCGCACGCGCAGCACCGGCGTGCCGCCGTGCGGATGCGGGCCTTCGGCGACGTCCAGATCCCCGAGCGCCTCGCGCACCATCGCGTGAGCGCGCCCGTCGTCGCTGACCGGCAACCACAGCGTGGCCACCGCCAGCGGCTTGTTCAGGCGCAGCGTCTGGCTCGTGCCGATCCACAGCGGCGTGCCGTCGTCCAGCCGGACCGGCGCGCGCCACAGGCGCAGCACGAATTCCTCGTCCTCGCTGGCACCCGGATGCACCATCAGCAGCGTTTCGGCCTGCGCATCCAGCGTGGCCGGGAGCACGGGCTGGGCGCTGGCTTCGGCGTCGTCGTCGAGCAGGCCCAGTGTCGCGATCCAGTCGGCCTGCGGCTGCACGTGCCAGCCGTGCGCTTCGAGCCGCTGTTGGAGCGGGGCCAGCGGTCCGGCGACCTGCAGGTCCAGCGGCCAGCGGCGACGCTGGTCGCGCTCGTTGCGCTGGGCGGGGAGTTCGCTCCAGCCGTTGCGCCACCAGTCCTCGGCATTCATCACCGACGTCGGCGTCGCCGCGGCGAAGCGCGCCAGCAGCGTGTCGGCCGTGCGCGGCGCGTGCCACAGCGCGGCGATGGCGAAGGTGCCGTAGAACAGCCATGCCAGCGGACGCATCCAGAACGAGCGCTGCACGTGCCGGCGATACGCGATGCCCAGCGCCAGCAGCCACAGCACGCCGAACAGCGTGCCGCCGACCAGGTCGCTGGGCCAGTGCGCGCCCAGGTACAGGCGGGCGAAGGCGACGATGGTGGTGATGACGCCGGCGAGCAGGTACGGCCACACGCGCGTGCGGCCGGGCAGTTCGCGCGCGATCAGCACCGCGAAGAAGCCGAACACGATGGTGGACATCGTCACGGCGACCGACGGGAAGCCGAAGCCCGCCGGCGCGGTCGGCGGACGCGGCATGTCGATCGCCGCTTCCAGCAGCGACGTGAACACCAGGCCGAACACGATCGCCGCCGCGAAATGCGCTGCGGCCATCCAGCGCTTGCGCCATAGCAGGTAGGCGAGCGCAACGAGCACCGCCGGGCCCAGCACGGAGGCGTCGCCGATGCACGCCAGCGCCGCCATCAGGCGATCGGCGAGCGGGTTGCGCAGGCTCCACATGAAATCGTGGATCGTGTGGTCCAGCGCGAGCGGCCCGCCACTGGCCAGCAGCGATGCGACGAGCGTGAACCACGCCCAGCTGATCGCCAGCAGGCACACGGCGAGCATCAGCAGCGACGGGGATTCGGGCCGGTTCGGGTCGATCAGCGCCGCCGCATACGGCCCCAGACGCGGGTGCTGGCGCGTCCAGCGCAGGGCGCGCGCGAGCAGCGTGTCGGCGTGATCGGCGAACCATCGCCACGTGTAGAGCACGACGGCCCACACCAGCGCGATGGCGACCACCAGCGCGCCGAGCACCAGCGCGAGGCGGTCCGCGACGGCGGCGACGGCGTCGTACGAGCGGCCCAGCACCCACCCCGGCGCGAGGAACAGCGCGGACCACGCGATGCAGGCGACCAGGCTCGGCAGGGCGTAGCGGCGCAGCGGCATATGCAGCATGCCGGCGATGGCCGGCACGAACGGGCGCACCGCGCCGACGAAGCGCGCGATGAAAATGCTCTTCACGCCATGGCGCCGGAACATCGCCTCGCCGCGGTCGAGCCACTGCGGGTAGCGCGAGAACGGCCATCGCGAACGCAGCTGTGGCCCCCATCGGTGGCCGACCCAGTAACTGAGCGCGTCGCCGATGAAGGCGCCGAGCGTCGCGCACACCAGGGCATAGGGCCCGCTGATGTGTCCCAGGCCGACCAGCGCGCCGACCGCGAACAGCAGCGGCAACGCCGGCACGACGATACCCAGCAGGACCACGGCATCGCAGAACGCGATGAGGAAGATGGCGGCGCCGGCGGCGACGGGGTGTTCCGCGATCCATGCGGTCGCGCTTTCGATCCAGGCCGGTTCCATCGGGCGATTATAGGCAGCGCGTCCATGACGGCGCGATGGCGTCGGTCATGGTGACCATCGGCGCGGCGCCCGATGTTCCCGTGCCGCCGGCAAATCACGATTCCGTACACTGGCGCGATGCCGCCATCCTCCGAAGCCGCCATCGAAGTCCAGGCGCTGAAAGCCGACAGCTTCGGCCGCATCGCACTGATGCGCGACGGGCGCGGCCTGTTCGTGCGCCGCGACCTGCGCCACGTGCCGCTGTGGCTGCGAATGCCGGCGTGGTGGCTCGCGCGACGCGAGGCGCTCGCGCTCCAGCAGGTCGATGGTCTCCCGGACATGCCGCAGCTGCTGCGCTGGGACGGGCGACGCCTCGACCGCAGCTACATGGCAGGCGCGGCGATGTACCAGCGCCCGCCGCACGGGGATCTGGCCTATTTCCGACGTGCACGGCGGCTGCTGCAGCAGCTGCATCGCCGGGGGCTCGCGCACAACGACCTGGCGAAGGAAGCCAACTGGCTCGTGCTCGAGGACGGCCGGCCCGGGATCATCGACTTCCAGCTCGCCACGCGCGGCAGCCCGCGTTCGCGGTGGATGCGATTGCTCGCGCGCGAGGACCTTCGCCACCTGCTCAAGCACAAGCGCACCTACTGCCCGCAGGCGCTGACGCCGGTGGAGCGTCGCGTGCTCAAGCGGCACTCGTGGCTGCGCGAGGCCTGGTTCGCCACGGGAAAACCGGTCTACCGCTTCGTAACGCGGCGATTGCTGAAATGGGAAGACAACGAAGGCCAGGGGCCCAAGCCCTGACGGTGGCCGGCCATAATCGCCGCCACTGGCGCGCCGCGACGGCGCGCCCCCTGTAGGAGACGCGCCATGCGCACCCTGTCCGGAAAGACGCTCTTCATCACCGGCGCCTCGCGCGGCATCGGCCGCGCCATCGCGCTGCGCGCCGCGCGCGACGGCGCCAACGTCGCGATCGTCGCCAAGTCGGCGGTGCCCAATCCCAAGCTGCCCGGCACGATCCACACCGTGGCGGAGGAAGTGATCGCCGCCGGCGGCAAGGCGCTGGCGATCAGGTGCGACATCCGCGAGGAAGACGAGGTGCGCTCGGCGGTGGCGGCGACGGTCGACGCGTTCGGCGGCATCGACATCCTGGTCAACAACGCCAGCGCGATCTGGCTGCGCGGCACGCTCGACACGCCGATGAAGCGCTACGACCTGATGCAGGAGGTCAACGCGCGCGGCACGTTCCTGTGTTCGCAGGCCTGCCTTCCGCACCTGCTGAAGGCCGCCGATCCGCACATCCTGTCGCTCGCGCCGCCGCTGAACCTCGACCCGAAGTGGTGGGCACCGCACACCGCCTACACGCTGGCGAAGATGGGCATGAGCTTCGTGACGCTCGGGCTGGCGGCCGAATTCGGTCCGCAGGGCGTCGCCGTCAATGCGCTGTGGCCGCGCACGGTCATCGCGACCGACGCCATCAACATGATTCCCGGCGTGCGCCCGGAGCTGTGCCGCACGCCGGAGATCGTCGCCGACGCGGCGCACATCGTGCTCTCGCGGCCGTCGGACGATTATTTCGGCCACTTCCTGATCGACGATGACGTGCTGTTCGCCGCCGGCATCACCGATTTCAGCGGCTACGCGGTCGATCCGCACGCGCACCACCTGTTGCCGGACCTGTTCCTTACCGAATCGCAGCTAGCGCGCCAGCCGCGCTGAGGTTCAACCGGTCGACGACGGCAACGCCGTGCCGCAATGACGGCAGAAGTGCGCGGCCGGGTCGTGGCCTTCCAGCCCGCAGGACGTGCACCCGCGGCGGTCGAGATGGCCGGTATCGCCGCTGGCCTCGCGCAGGCTGGTGGCGAGTTCCGCCGTGTAGATGCCGGTGGGCACGGCGATGATGCTGTAGCCGATCAGGATCAGCAGCGAGGTGATGAAACGCCCGAGCGTGGTCTGCGGCGCGATGTCGCCGAAGCCCACGGTCGCCATCGTCACCACCGCCCAGTACATGCTGGTGGGGATGCTCGCGAAACCGTGCTCGGGGCCTTCGACCACGTACATCAGCGCGCCGAAGATCACGGTGATGGTGAGCACCGCGCACACGAACACGAAGATCTTGCGCCGGCTGCGCCACAACGCGCCGACCAGCACGCCGCCTTCCTCGACGTAGTGCGTGAGCTTGAGGATGCGGAACAGCCGCAGCATGCGCAGGATCCGCAGCGCGAGAAGGCTCTGGCTTCCGGGCAGCAGCACGGACAGGTACGTCGGCAGGATCGAGGCGAGATCGACCAGTCCCCACAGGCTGATCGCATAACGCCACGGATGGCGCAGCACCGCCAGGCGCAGCACGTACTCGGCCGTGAACAGCAGCGTGAAACCCCACTCCAGCCCGTGCAGCACGTCGGCGTGGCGCGCGTGGATGCGCGCGACGCTGTCGAGCATGATCACGACGACGCTGACCAGGATCGCCGCGATCAGCACCAGGTCGAAGTTGCGCGAGCGCCGCGTGTCGTGCCGGAACACGATGTCGAACCAGCGGCGGCGCCAGCCGGTCTCGGTCGCCGGCTGGAGCTGCGGATCCATCAGCAGGGGCATGGACGTCCTCCTGCGCCCGATTGTGCGAAGGCGCTCGTGCAGGCCGCGCCAACCCCGCGAGGACGGTCCGGATCGGCGACAATGTCGTATTCCGCCCTCATTCGATCGCCATGACCGCCTCGTCGTCCGACCTGTTCTCGCTGTCCGAACGCTATTACCTGCCGGTCTACCGGCCGCGCCGGATCGTGCTCGACCATGGGCGCGGCGCACGCGTGTGGGATCGCGACGGTCGCGAATACGTCGACTTCGGTGCAGGCATCGCTGTGAACGCGCTCGGCCATGCGCATCCGCCGCTCGTCGCCGCGCTCACCGAACAGGCCGGCAAGCTCTGGCACACCAGCAACGTGTTCGTCAGCGAGCCGCCGCTGCGCCTGGCGGAGGAGCTCGTCACCGCCTCGCGTTTCGCGCAGCGGGTGTTCTTCTGCAATTCCGGCGCCGAAGCCAACGAAGCGGCGATCAAGCTCGCGCGCAAGTGGTCTGCATCCCAGGGGCGCGCGCCGGCGCAGCGGGGCATCCTTACCTTCCGCGGCAGCTTCCACGGGCGCACGCTCGCGGCCGTCACTGCCGGTGCGCAGCCAAAGTACCACGAGGGTTTCGAGCCGCTGCCGCCGGGCTTCGTCTACAGCGATTTCAACGACCTCGCCGCAGCCGAAGCCGCGATGGCCTCCGGCAACGTCTGCGCCGTGCTGGTCGAGCCGGTGCAGGGCGAGGGCGGCGTGACGCCGGCAACGGCGGAGTTCCTGCTGGGCCTGCGCGCGCTGTGCGATCGCTTCGGCGCATTGCTGATGCTCGATGAAATCCAGTGCGGCATGGGACGCACGGGGCATCTGTTCGCGTGCCACGCGTACGGCGTGACGCCCGACGTGGTGACGCTCGCGAAGGCACTGGGCAGCGGTTTCCCGATCGGCGCGATGCTGGTGGGCGAGAAAGCCGCCGAAACCATGCAGTTCGGCGCGCATGGCACGACCTTCGGCGGCAACCCGCTCGCCGCGGCCGTCGCGCGTGCGGCGCTGGCGGAATTGTCGTCGCCGCAACTGCTCGCGAACGTCACGCGCCAGTCGCTCGCCATCCGCGATGCGCTTGCGCAGATCGATGCGGAACTGGGCCTGTTTTCCGAAATCCGCGGCGCCGGCCTGATGCTCGGCGCGCAGCTGCGCGAGGCGCATGCCGGCAAGGCGGGCGCGATCCTCGACATCGCCTGCGATCACGGCCTGCTGCTGCTGCAGGCCGGACCGGACGTGTTGCGCTTCGTGCCGGCGTTGAACATCGACGACGCGGACATCGCCGACGGCCTGCAGCGCCTGCGCGTGGCGCTGCGTGCGTTCGTTGCGAACGCGGGCTGATCGGGACGTCGGCGCCTCAAGCAAAAATCCCCGCTTTCGCGGGGATTTTTGTATACGTCAGGCGATTTCCGCGAACGAGGCGCGTGCCGCTTCGACGGTGTGCGCGATTTCGGCCTCACCATGCGCGCTCGACAGGAAACCCGCCTCGAACGCCGACGGCGCAAGGTAGACGCCGCGACCCAGCATGGCGTGGAAGAAGCGGTTGAAGCGCGCGGTGTCGGACGCCTTCGCGTCTTCGAACGTTTCCACCGGACCCTCGCGGAAATACAGGCCGAACATGCCCGGTGCCCGCGTGGTGGTGAACGCGATGCCCGCATCGCGCGCCGCCGCTTCAAGGCCGTCGCACAGCACGTGCGTGCGACGCTCCAGCTCGGTGTGGAAGCCAGGCACCTGGATCAGGTCCAGCGTCGCCAGGCCCGCGGCCATCGCGACCGGATTGCCGCTGAGCGTGCCGGCCTGGTAGATCGGGCCGCTCGGCGCGACCTGTTCCATGAGGTCGCGACGGCCGCCGTACGCGCCCACCGGCATGCCGCCGCCGATGATCTTGCCGAAGGTCGACAGGTCCGGCGTGATGCCGTAGCGCGCCTGCGCGCCGCCGAGCGCGACGCGGAAACCGGTCATCACTTCGTCGAAGATCAGCAGCGCGCCGTGCTTCGTGCACAGCTCCCGCAGGTGCTGCAGGTAGCCGTCGCGCGGCAGGATGCAGTTCGCGTTGCCGACGATCGGCTCGATGATGAGGCCGGCGATCTCGCTGCCGACTTCATCGAACAGTTTGGTGGCCGCGTCGAAATCGTTGTACGCAATCGTCGAGGTCAGGTCGGCCAGTGCGCTGGGGACGCCGGGCGAATTGGGCAGGCCGAGCGTCATCACGCCGCTGCCGGCCTTCACCAGGAAGCTGTCGCCGTGGCCGTGGTAGCAGCCTTCGAACTTGACGATGCGGCTGCGGCCGGTGGCGCCGCGTGCGACGCGAATCGCCGACAGCGTGGCTTCGGTGCCGGAGTTCACCATGCGCACCATTTCGCAGCTCGGCACGATCTGCGCGATGCGCTCGGCCATCGTCACTTCCAGCGGATTGGGCACGCCGAAGCTGAGGCCATTGACCATGGTGTCGGTTACCGCAGCGAGCACCTGCGGGTGCGCGTGGCCGGCGATCATCGGGCCCCACGAGCCGACGTAGTCGACGTAACGGTTGCCGTCCACGTCGATGAGGTAGGCGCCTTCCGCGCGCTGCGCGAAGAACGGTTCGCCGCCGACCGACTTGAATGCGCGCACCGGCGAATTCACGCCGCCGGGGATGAGTTCGCGGGCGCGGGAAAACAGGGCGTGCGAGCGTTCTTGGTTCATGGCGTACGGGTGTCCTTCGTAAGGGAGGAATGCGCGGGGCGCGCATCGAAGCAGTCGAGGTAGGCGCGCACCGCGGCGGCCGGATCGGCCGCGTCGAACACGCCGGAAATCACGGCGAGCAGGTCGGCGCCCGCATCGACCAGGGGGCGCGCATTGTCCGGCGTGATGCCGCCGATCGCGACGCGCGGCACGCCCAACGCGGCGCTGTCGCGCAGCAGGTCGAGCGTCGCGCGCCGGGCATTGGGCTTGGTCGGCGAGGGAAAGAACGCGCCGAACGCGATGTAGCTGGCCCCGGCGGCAGCGGCCTGTCGCGCGAGGTCGAGGTCGTCGTAACAGGAGGCGCCGATGATCGCGGTCGCGCCCAGCGCCTCACGCGCCGCGGCGAGCTCGCCGTCGTCCTCTCCCAGATGCGCGCCGTCGGCGCCGATCGCCGCCGCGAGGCGCCAGTCGTCGTTGACGATCAGCGCAACGCCGTAGCGGCGGCACAGCGGAAGCAGCTCGCGCGCCTGCGCCTCGCGGAGGGAAGCATCGGCGGCCTTGTTGCGGTACTGGAGCCACGTCGTGCCGGCCGCCAGGACGGTTTCGACGCGCGCCATCAGGCGGCGCGTGTCGGAATCGTCGGGCGTGATGGCGTAGAGGCCGCGCGGCGGCCGGGGCGGATTCATGCGGGAAGCTTCCGTGTACGCGGACGCGGTGGGACAATGCGCGTTCCGCAAAGCACGCATTATCCGCCCATGTCCGAGACCGCCGCGACCACCACGTTCCGCACCTGGATGTGCGTCGTCTGCGGCTTCATCTATGACGAGGCGCAGGGGCTGCCGGAAGAGGGCATCGCCCCCGGAACCCGCTGGGAGGACGTGCCGGACACCTGGACGTGCCCGGATTGCGGCGTCACCAAGGACGATTTCGAGATGATGCCGCTCTGAAGCGCGGCATCGGCCGGCTCAGGGTTTCGTCAGGCCCGGGCTGAAGGTCAGTTCGGCCCCGTCCTGCAGTTTCAGCCGCGCCGCCTGGCCGGCGTTCAGTTCGAGCACGTAACGGGCCGGCGCATTGCTGGGATACGGCGGGCAGCGGTCGCCGAGCGAGCAGGGCGGCACGTCGCGCTGCTGCGACACCAGCTTCCGGCCTGAATCGAAGTAGAGGATGTCCAGCGGGATCTTCGTGTTCTTCATCCAGTAGGCGATCGGCTCCTCCCGGTCGTGGATGAAGAGCATCCCGCGATCGGCCGCCAGTTCGTCGCGGAACATCAGGCCCCGCTCGCGTTCGGCCTCGTCGTCGGCCACTTCCACCGCATAACGCTTGCCGCCGAGCTCCACCCACGCGTCGGCGCCGGTGGCGCAGCCCGACAGCGCGAGGCCACAACAGACGAACAACAGACGGAAGGCGGTCATACGAGGCTCCGGGACAACGTGAACAAGGGAAGAGGGAACATCCGGCAGGCCCCAACGCGAGTCAACAGAAAAAGTTCGAGCGACCCCCTTCACAAAGCCGCCACGCATGTGCACAATGCGCGCCCCGCCGAGGTGAATCACTGACGCGGGGCGCGGTTGAAGCGGCGGATTTCGAAGGGCGGTTGACGAACTTCGAAGGTGCTGTAAGATGCGCGGCCCGCTACCCGGGACGGCCTTGAAAGAGGCACTGAACGGCAGGCGGGGGCAGCGAAAAAGATCTCGACACGGTGTTGACGGAATCGAAATTCGCTGTATAGTAGTCGGCTCCCTCGGGCGCTTCGGTGCGACGGGGTGAGGCAAGAAAAGGGAAAGGCGCTGAGGCCGGCCCCGGGATCTTTGACAGTGTGCGCAGGTGACTTGTGCGGGCGTCTGGCGAGTGGATGGTTGTCCATAAGCAGACGTTCGTAACAGAGCAACAAGTCAATTCAAATGCATGCAAATGCAAGCGAGTAATTTGGTGCCTGGAACGGGCTCTGCACTCAAGATATTGAACCTTCGGGTTCTGCAATTTTAAGTGAAGAGTTTGATCCTGGCTCAGAGTGAACGCTGGCGGCAGGCCTAACACATGCAAGTCGAACGGCAGCACAGAGGAGCTTGCTCCTTGGGTGGCGAGTGGCGGACGGGTGAGGAATGCATCGGAATCTGCCTATTTGTGGGGGATAACGTAGGGAAACTTACGCTAATACCGCATACGTCCTACGGGAGAAAGTGGGGGACCTTCGGGCCTCACGCAGATAGATGAGCCGATGCCGGATTAGCTAGTTGGCGGGGTAAAGGCCCACCAAGGCGACGATCCGTAGCTGGTCTGAGAGGATGATCAGCCACACTGGAACTGAGACACGGTCCAGACTCCTACGGGAGGCAGCAGTGGGGAATATTGGACAATGGGCGCAAGCCTGATCCAGCCATGCCGCGTGTGTGAAGAAGGCCTTCGGGTTGTAAAGCACTTTTGTCCGGAAAGAAAAGCGCTCGATTAATACTCGGGTGTTATGACGGTACCGGAAGAATAAGCACCGGCTAACTTCGTGCCAGCAGCCGCGGTAATACGAAGGGTGCAAGCGTTACTCGGAATTACTGGGCGTAAAGCGTGCGTAGGTGGTTTGTTAAGTCTGATGTGAAAGCCCTGGGCTCAACCTGGGAACTGCATTGGATACTGGCTTACTAGAGTGCGGTAGAGGGGTGTGGAATTCCCGGTGTAGCAGTGAAATGCGTAGATATCGGGAGGAACATCTGTGGCGAAGGCGACACCCTGGACCAGCACTGACACTGAGGCACGAAAGCGTGGGGAGCAAACAGGATTAGATACCCTGGTAGTCCACGCCCTAAACGATGCGAACTGGATGTTGGGGGCAACTTGGCCCTCAGTATCGAAGCTAACGCGTTAAGTTCGCCGCCTGGGAAGTACGGTCGCAAGACTGAAACTCAAAGGAATTGACGGGGGCCCGCACAAGCGGTGGAGTATGTGGTTTAATTCGATGCAACGCGAAGAACCTTACCTGGCCTTGACATGCACGGAACTTTCCAGAGATGGATTGGTGCCTTCGGGAACCGTGACACAGGTGCTGCATGGCTGTCGTCAGCTCGTGTCGTGAGATGTTGGGTTAAGTCCCGCAACGAGCGCAACCCTTGTCCTTAGTTGCCAGCACGTAATGGTGGGAACTCTAAGGAGACCGCCGGTGACAAACCGGAGGAAGGTGGGGATGACGTCAAGTCATCATGGCCCTTACGGCCAGGGCTACACACGTACTACAATGGTAGGGACAGAGGGCTGCAAACCCGCGAGGGCAAGCCAATCCCAGAAACCCTATCTCAGTCCGGATTGGAGTCTGCAACTCGACTCCATGAAGTCGGAATCGCTAGTAATCGCAGATCAGCATTGCTGCGGTGAATACGTTCCCGGGCCTTGTACACACCGCCCGTCACACCATGGGAGTTTGTTGCACCAGAAGCAGGTAGCTTAACCTTCGGGAGGGCGCTTGCCACGGTGTGGCCGATGACTGGGGTGAAGTCGTAACAAGGTAGCCGTATCGGAAGGTGCGGCTGGATCACCTCCTTTAGAGACTAAAGACAGCTAATTGCTGGCCGGACGTCCGCACAAGTGACCTGCATCTAGTTCCGGAAACTCCCAAGGGGGAGTTTCGCGGGAGCGTCCCGTTCACTCGATTGAACATGGGGCTTTAGCTCAGCTGGGAGAGCACCTGCTTTGCAAGCAGGGGGTCGTCGGTTCGATCCCGACAAGCTCCACCAAGCTATGACGCGAATCCTTCGCAACAGCCCGCACATCCCTGTGCGGACCGTTCAAGGAAACACGCACGACTTTTGGGTCTGTAGCTCAGGTGGTTAGAGCGCACCCCTGATAAGGGTGAGGCCGGTGGTTCGAGTCCTCCCAGACCCACCACTCCCGAACGAAACTAGATTGCGCACACATCAAGAATTGAAGCGGTACGGCGTTGAGGCCGGATCGTGTTCTTTGAAAACTGGGAAAGTAGCGAGCGTTTTGAGACGAATGTCCATGACGTGTCGTGAGGCTAAGGCGGGTGCCGAAAGGCACCTTATAATTGAGTCGTTGAATTCGCGTTTGGGCTTTGTACCCCCGAACACAGACGACCCTGAGGCGACTTGGGGTTATATGGTCAAGCGAATAAGCGCACACGGTGGATGCCTTGGCGGTCAGAGGCGATGAAGGACGTGGCAGCCTGCGAAAAGTGCGGGGGAGCTGGCAACAAGCATTGATCCCGCAATGTCCGAATGGGGAAACCCACTGCGCAAGCAGTATCCTGCAGTGAATACATAGCTGCTGGAGGCAAACCCGGAGAACTGAAATATCTAAGTACCCGGAGGAAAAGAAATCAACCGAGATTCCCTAAGTAGTGACGAGCGAACGGGGACCAGCCCTTAAGTTGATTGAGTTCTAGCAAAACAACCTGGAAAGGTTGGCCATAGACGGTGACAGCCCGGTATGCGAAAGAGCTCTTTCGATGAAATCGAGTAAGGCGGGGCACGAGAAACCCTGTCTGAACATGGGGGGACCATCCTCCAAGGCTAAATACTCCTGACCGACCGATAGTGAACCAGTACCGTGAGGGAAAGGCGAAAAGAACCCCGGAGAGGGGAGTGAAATAGACCCTGAAACCGTGTGCGTACAAGCAGTCGGAGCCCGCAAGGGTGACGGCGTACCTTTTGTATAATGGGTCAGCGACTTACTGTTCGTGGCGAGCTTAACCGTATAGGGGAGGCGAAGGGAAACCGAGTCTGATAAGGGCGCATAGTCGCGGGCAGTAGACCCGAAACCGGGTGATCTAGTCATGCCCAGGGTGAAGGTTGAGTAACATCAACTGGAGGCCCGAACCCACTCCCGTTGCAAAGGTAGGGGATGAGGTGTGATTAGGAGTGAAAAGCTAATCGAACCCGGAGATAGCTGGTTCTCCTCGAAAGCTATTTAGGTAGCGCCTCATGTGAATCTTCCTGGGGGTAGAGCACTGTTATGGCTAGGGGGTCATTGCGACTTACCAAACCATGGCAAACTCCGAATACCAGGACAGACTGCATGGGAGACACACGGCGGGTGCTAACGTCCGTCGTGAAAAGGGAAACAACCCAGACCCACAGCTAAGGTCCCAAATTTCGTGCTAAGTGGAAAACGATGTGGAAAGGCACAGACAGCCAGGAGGTTGGCTTAGAAGCAGCCACCCTTTAAAGAAAGCGTAATAGCTCACTGGTCGAGTCGGTCTGCGCGGAAGATTTAACGGGGCTAAGCACGGAACCGAAGCTTGGGGTGCATACTTTGTATGCGCGGTAGAGGAGCGTTCCGTAAGCCGATGAAGGTGGATTGAGAAGTCCGCTGGAGGTATCGGAAGTGCGAATGCTGACATGAGTAACGATAATGCGGGTGAAAAGCCCGCACGCCGAAAGCCCAAGGTTTCCTTGCGCAACGTTAATCGACGCAGGGTGAGTCGGCCCCTAAGGCGAGGCAGAAATGCGTAGTCGATGGGAAGCTGGTTAATATTCCAGCACCTCGCGTAAGTGCGATGGAGGGACGGAGAAGGTTAGGCAGGCCGGGCGTTGGTTGTCCCGGTGAGAGAGTTGAGGCGGTCCCCTTAGGCAAATCCGGGGGGCAACGTTGAGACTAAGGACGAGTCCTTTAGGACTAAGCTGCCGATATCACGCTTCCAGGAAAAGCTCCTAAGCTTCAGCTTACGCAGACCGTACCGTAAACCGACACAGGTGGGCAGGATGAGAATTCTCAGGCGCTTGAGAGAACTCGGGTGAAGGAACTAGGCAAAATAGCACCGTAACTTCGGGAGAAGGTGCGCCCTTTTTGGTTCATAGCCGAGAAGGGCCGCAGTGACCAGGCCGCTGCGACTGTTTATCAAAAACACAGCACTCTGCAAACACGAAAGTGGACGTATAGGGTGTGACGCCTGCCCGGTGCCGGAAGGTTAATTGATGGGGTCAGCCGCAAGGCGAAGCTCTTGATCGAAGCCCCGGTAAACGGCGGCCGTAACTATAACGGTCCTAAGGTAGCGAAATTCCTTGTCGGGTAAGTTCCGACCTGCACGAATGGCGTAACGACAGCGGCGCTGTCTCCACCCGAGACTCAGTGAAATTGAAATCGCTGTGAAGATGCAGCGTTCCCGCGGCAAGACGGAAAGACCCCGTGAACCTTTACTATAGCTTTACACTGAACGTTGAGTTCGTCTGTGTAGGATAGGTGGGAGGCTATGAAGCGCAGGCGCTAGCTTGCGTGGAGCCATCCTTGAAATACCACCCTGATGTGCTTGACGTTCTAACCTAGGTCCGTAATCCGGATCGGGGACCGTGTATGGTGGGTAGTTTGACTGGGGCGGTCTCCTCCCAAAGTGTAACGGAGGAGCACGAAGGTACGCTCAGCGCGGTCGGACATCGCGCACTGTGTGCAAAGGCATAAGCGTGCTTGACTGCAAGATCGACGGATCAAGCAGGTACGAAAGTAGGTCTTAGTGATCCGGTGGTTCTGTATGGAAGGGCCATCGCTCAACGGATAAAAGGTACTCCGGGGATAACAGGCTGATACCGCCCAAGAGTTCATATCGACGGCGGTGTTTGGCACCTCGATGTCGGCTCATCACATCCTGGGGCTGTAGTCGGTCCCAAGGGTATGGCTGTTCGCCATTTAAAGTGGTACGCGAGCTGGGTTCAGAACGTCGTGAGACAGTTCGGTCCCTATCTGTCGTGGGCGTTGGAGATTTGAGAGGGGCTGCTCCTAGTACGAGAGGACCGGAGTGGACGAACCTCTGGTGTTCCGGTTGTCACGCCAGTGGCACTGCCGGGTAGCTATGTTCGGAAGCGATAACCGCTGAAAGCATCTAAGCGGGAAGCGCGCCTCAAGATGAGATCTCCCGGGAGCTTGACTCCCCTGAAGGAACCATCAAGACCAGGTGGTTGATAGGCTGGGTGTGTAAGTGCAGCAATGCATTGAGCTAACCAGTACTAATGATCCGTGTGGCTTGACCATATAACCTCAAGTGGCCTTGGACTTACGACAACGTCGTGACGTTCGGCTCACTCGCTACTTATCCCAACCTATCCGCGAAGGACGCCCTGCGTCCCGAGCAACCCAACGAGAGCGTGTGCGCGATCCAGTTCACCGGAACCCGCGACCCTCCACCCTCTCCCTGGTGACAATAGCTGTGTGGTCCCACCCGATCCCATTCCGAACTCGGAAGTGAAACGCACATGCGCCGATGGTAGTGTGGCTTAAGCCATGCAAGAGTAGGTCATCGCCAGGGGCTTTACCCAGAAGGCCGGTCCGACAGGACCGGCCTTCTTCTTTTGTGCGTTTGAAAATGCATCAACGCGCGTGTCGGGAAATGTGTCCGCAGACGGTGCATCTGCTCGTCCCCGCTACCAGCCGCCGCTCGGTTCACGCCTAACCACTATGCGTGGCAAATGAAAACGCCGACCCAGCGGCCGGCGTTCGGTTGCGTGCCCGAAGCGCGCGCGTGCGATCAGATACTGGCCCGGTGCCTGTGCCGCATAGAAACAACAATGCCGGCCCGCCAGGCCGGCATTTGTTTACGAGGCAAAAGGCTCCGCCGGACGCGCGGAACTCGCACCGCATCCCACCCGCTTTTCCTACGATTTAGAACAACGACCCCGTAGTCCCCGGCGCCTCCGGCTCGACGACCGGATTACGTGCCCAGCCGCCCACGCCGAACGGCTTCGTTGCAGCCCGAACCCGCTCCGGCTGCTCCCGTGCCTTCCGGTGCGCCTCCTCGGCCATTACCTTGAACTGGCGTTCGCGTTCGAGCCAAAGCTCCTCCGCGCTATCCGCAGGCTTGGTGCGTGCTCCCACGTCTTCTTCCAAACCGACCTCGGGAATGGTCGCGAAGGGAATGCGCATCGGCGCGGCATCCTGCTCCAGGGCTTCCTGCATCGCGCCGAAGTAGAGCGCGTTGTTGCCGTAACGGCGATTGATCGAGTCCAGCGTCGCGCTGATGGCCTTGGCGCGTCCGCGCGATTCCATCAGCTCCTGCGTGATGCTGCCCATCGGTTCCAACTGCGTGAGCGTTACGGCGACCGACAATGGCGGATGCCGTTTCACGTTCCAGCGCCGTCGAAGGATCGCGGTCTCCAGAGACGCGAGCTCGTCGCCTAGAAGCCTCAACAGCGTCGGCGTGTCATCCAGCGGCGCAAACGTCAGGTCGCGTTCGAATCGCTTGTCCATTCCGACGAAGCGCATGCGAATCGACAGCCCGCCCGCCAGATAGCGTTCGTGCCGCAGCCGCATCGCCGCCTTGGCGAGCAGTTTGAACAGCACGGCACGCGCGCCCTCGAAGGTGCGCAGTTCCGGGCCGAGCACATGCGAGTGCCCGAGCGATGCGCGACGCTCGGTGCGTCCGGGCAGTTCATGGCCGCGCAGCTGCAACCAGTAGCGCTCGCCCTCGATGCTGCCCCACGCAGCGCGCAACTGCGCGCGCGATGCAGCGCACAGCTGTTCCGATGTGTGGATGCCTGCACGCAGCAGTCGTTGCTCGACCGCCGGCCCGACCCCGCAGAAATCCCGCAGTTCCAGCGCATGCAGCGCATTCGGCAAGTCCGAGTCCTCCAGCACCGTCAGCCCGTCGGGCTTGCGCATGTCCGAGGCCGTCTTGGCCAGGAAGCGATTCGGCGCGATGCCGATCGAACACCGGATCGCCGGGCTGAAACCCTCATCGATCAGACGCTGCTTGATGCGGGACGCGATCGCTTCGGCATGGACGCGTTCACGTTCGCGGCCGATCAACCAGCACGGCACCTCGTCGATCGATTCCGCCTTGCCGAGCGGGATACACTCTTCGATCGCAGCCATCAGCCGGTGATGCATCGCGATGTAGCGGGCGGGGCGCGCCTCGCGCAGCACGATGTCAGGACACCGCTCCAGCGCTTCCCAGACCGGCGTGCCGGTCTTCACGCCGAACGCCTTGGCTTCGTAGCTCGCGGCGATGGCGCAGGTGGTGGCCGACATGACCGGCACGACCGCGACCGGCCGGCCGAGCAACGCCGGTTCGTCGTACTGCTCGACGGACGCGAAGTACGAGTTGAAGTCGACGAAGAGGCAGCGCAGGGTCATGGCGGGCCGGCGGGTGCACCGGAAAGAAGTCTCGCGCGGCGAAGTCGCCGGCCGATGTGCGACCCGATTGTCGATGGTGCCGGTCTCAAGCCGTGAGACCGGCCAACGGTGCTTGAGATCGTCCCGATCTCAGAGCACGAGCGGCGGCTCGCCGCCGACGATCACCACGTCCGCCGGGCGACGGGCGAACAGGCCCACGCTCACCACGCCCGGGATCTGGTTGATCGCCTGTTCCAGACCGACCGGGTCGACGATGGACAGCCCGTGGATGTCGAGGATCACGTTGCCGTTGTCGGTGATCACGCCGGCGCCGTCTGCGGTCTGGCGCCACACCGGTTGGGCGCGCGTCATGGCCTGGATCTCGCGCGCGACGAGGCTGCGCGCCATCGGGATCACTTCGACCGGCAGCGGGAACCTGCCCAGCACGTCGACGCGCTTGCTCGGGTCGACGATGCACACGAACTTCTGGCTGGCCTCGGCGATGATCTTCTCGCGTGTGAGCGCCGCGCCGCCGCCCTTGATGAGGCGCTTGTGCGGATCGCACTCGTCCGCGCCGTCGACGTACAGGGACAGCGGGCCGGTCGCGTTCAGATCCAGCACCTCGATGCCATGCTGCCGCAGGCGCGCGGTGCTCTGGTCGGAGCTCGACACGGCGCCCTTGATGCGGTCCTTCACGCGCGCGAGCGCATCGATGAAAAAGGCGACGGTCGAGCCGGTGCCGACGCCGACGATCATGCCGTCTTCGACGTACTCGATGGCTTTCTCGCCAGCCAGGCGCTTGGATTCGCTCATAGGGGATGCACGGGGTGTGGAGATTCGCGGAGCGCGACGGGATCACTCGAGCGACAACAGGTACTTCCACTGCGCCGCCGATACCGGCAGCACCGACAGGCGATTGCCGCGGCGAATCAGTGCGAAGTCCTCGCCGAGCTTGTCGGCATGCTGTTTGAGTTCGTCCAGCGTGATGGTGCGCTTGAGCTTGCGATCGAATGCGACATCGACGAGGAACCAGCGCGGTTCCTCGCGCGAGCTCTTCGGGTCGTAGTAGTCGGACTTCGGATTGAACTGCGTCTCGTCCGGGTATGCCTTGCTCGCCACCGTCGCCGTGCCGACGATGCCGGGCACGTCGGTGTTGGAGTGGTAGAACAGCACGCCGTCGCCGACCTGCATGCCGTCGCGCATGAAATTGCGCGCCTGATAGTTGCGTACGCCGTTCCACGGCTCGGTGCGCACGCGTTCGAGGTCGTCGATGGAGAAGGTGTCCGGTTCGGACTTCATCAGCCAGTAGCGGCGACGGGCGCTCATTCGGGGCTCCTGCAGTCGAGCGTGGACGATTGCGTGCACACCGCATCCAGCGCGACGTCCCAATCCGCGCGGTCGAGTGCGTCGACGCGCTGCTCGTCGAATGCGGCACCGACCAGCCACGGGGGCGCGGGGCGCTGGTGGCGGAATGCGAAACTGCGATCGTACCAGCCGCCTCCCATGCCGAGCCGGTGGCCGCGACCGTCGAAGCCCACCACCGGCGCCACCACGAGGTCCATCTGCTCGGCGTCGAGCATCGAGGTTTCGGCGATGTCGGGCTCGGGAATGCCATGCCGGTTGCTGACCAGCGCGTCGCCCGGACGCCAGGGCGCGAAGCGCAGGCGACCATCGTCGTTCAGCACGGGAAGGCAGTAGACGCAGTCGCGCGGAAGCCGCAGTTGCCACACATGCAGCGCGATCTCGCCGTCCATTGCCCAGTAGCCGGCGACGTATCCCGATGTCGGCGCGAAAGGAAGCGCCAGCAGCCGTTCGGAAAGACGCTCGGCAGCGGCGATGCGCTCGCCGGCGGCCAGTTCACGGCGGCGGTTGCGGAGTTCGCGGCGCAGCGCCGTGCGGTCGACCGTCATGCAGCGCAGGATCCTTGGAGGCGGCGGCGCGAGGGCGGCCGGTGGACGGAATCAACGAGGGTACAAAATCCGGGCGCGAGACCGCGCGCCGGAGCATAAAAATTCGGGCGCGAATCCGCGCCCGAATCGGGGTGCGGCATTTCTGCCGCGACCGTGAGATGGAAGTCCTCCGCCAATGGCGATGCTTGCGAAACGACCTTGAACCCGGGGTTCAAGTGGGGACGCTTGGATGCCTTCGGGCTTCCCGCTACGAGGCGGACCTGCACTCCGGGCGTCCGCCGCGCCCCCGTGGTCGTCATTAAGGGACAAGGCGAATGTTTGCGCACGCTGTCGCGCACAGCAGAGGACGAGGCGA
This sequence comes from Lysobacter auxotrophicus, assembly GCF_027924565.1. Taxonomy (NCBI): domain Bacteria; kingdom Pseudomonadati; phylum Pseudomonadota; class Gammaproteobacteria; order Lysobacterales; family Lysobacteraceae; genus Lysobacter; species Lysobacter auxotrophicus. Next base: position 3,551,262 of record NZ_AP027041.1, on the reverse strand, counting down.
AAGTATAGCGCGGCGACCCTTGCCTGCGTGCCCGCTCGTCGGTGCCGGCACGGGAACGATTCAGTGCACGAACACGCCGGATTCAGGGTGCCGATGGCGCGCCGACGCGATACCGCAATTCAGCGCGCCGGAACGTCGAACAGATCGTCGAGTCGGCGATGCAGCGTGTTGAGCGTGCGCTCGAGTTCGCGGTCGCGCGTGGCCAGTTCGTCGCGCATCTGCTGCAGGTCGTGTGCGAGGTTCAGCGCTGCGAGCACCGCGACGCGATCAAGCGCCGCCATGCGGTTGGTGCCGCGGATCTCGCGCATCTTCCCGTCCAGCAGCTTCGCGGCAGCCTGCAGGCTGTCGCGCTCGCCGGGCTCGCACCCGACGGTGTATTCGCGATCGAGCAGGCGGATGCTGACGACTTCGCTGGTCATTGCGATCTCACGTGTGCTGTTCCAGCGATTTCAGCCGCGCGATCATCGCCTCGACCCGCGTGCGCGCCTGTTCGTTCTTGGCGAGCAGGGCGGAGCGCTCGCCCATCAGCTGTTCCTGTTGCTGGCGCAGGCTGCGGTTCTCCTCGGCGAGGCGACGCGCGCGTTCGGCCAACTGCTCGACACGGTCGGCCAGCGACTGCATTTGTGCGAGGAGATGGGCCTGTTCCATGCCGGGCACGATAGCAGGGCGGGGTGACGGGTCAAGGGCGCGACCGGGCGGGGCGCCGCGCCCGTTCACGACGGCCGTCAGACCGTGCCGACCGTCCCACTGGCGACCGGCACCGAATGCGGCGTCCAGCCCCGGATGAAGGACAGGCAGGCCGCCGCTTCCAGCGGTCGCGCGAGCCAGTAGCCCTGGATCTCGTCGCACCCGCGGCCGCGCAGGAACTGCATCTGCGCCTCGGTCTCCACGCCTTCGGCGATGACCGTGAGACCCAGCGAATGCGCCATCGCGATGACCGTGGTGGTGATGGCCTCGTCATCCGCGTCGCGGGTGAGGTCGCCGATGAATTCCTTGTCGATCTTCAGCGTGTGGATCGGCAGGCGCTTGAGGTAGGCCAGCGACGAATACCCCGTGCCGAAATCGTCGATCGCCAGGCCCACGCCCAGCGAGCGCAACGCGTCCAGCGTCGCCGACGTCTGGCCGGCGTTGGCCATGATCACGCTCTCGGTCAGCTCCAGCTGCAGCATCTCCGGCGGCACGCCGCTTTCCACCAGCGCGCGCGCGACCTGCTTGGGCAGGTTGCCGCGCAACAGCTGCAGCGACGAGACGTTCACCGCCATCGTCAGCTGGTCCAGGCCCTTCATGCGCCAGCCCTTGAGCACGCTGCAGGCCTCGCGCAGCGCCCATTCGCCGATGTCGAGGATGAGTCCGCTTTCCTCGGCCAGCGGGATGAACTGCGCCGGCGAGATCGCGCCGAGTTCCGGGCTGGTCCAGCGCAGCAGCGCTTCCACGCCGGTGATGCGCGAATGGTCCAGCGAAAGCTTGGGCTGGAAAACCAGCCGCAGTTCGTTGCGGTCGAGCACGCCGCGCAGCGCGGCGGAGATCGTCGCGCGGCCGCGGATTTCCACGTCCATCGCCTCGGTGTAGCGCATGAACGTGCGCCGGCCCGCGGCCTTGGCCTGGTACATCGCGGTGTCGGCGTGCTTGAGCAGGTCCGTCGGCACGAGCGCGTGGTCGGGGTACAGGCTGATGCCGATGGAGGGCGAGATCACCACGTCGTGGCGCTGGTCGATGTCCAGCGGCGCTTCGAACGAAGCGAGCACGTCGCGCGCGACTTGCTCGGCGTGCTCGTTGCTTTCGAGGTTTTCCAGCAGGACCGTGAACTCATCGCCGCCCAGGCGAGCGACGGTATGCGTCGGCCCGACCGCGTGCTGCAGGCGATGCGCGGCCGCGCGCAGGATGCGGTCGCCGGCGGCATGGCCGAGCGAATCGTTGATGTCCTTGAAGCGGTCCAGGTCGAGGAACAGCATCGCGATTCGCGTGTTTCCGCGTCGCGCCTTCACGATCGCGCGCGACAGGCGCTCGGACAGCAGCGCGCGGTTGGGCAGGCTGGTGAGCGTGTCGTAGTTGGCGAGGTAGCGCAGTTCCTGCTCGGCGCGCTTCTGGTCGGTGATGTCGCCCAGCACGGCGACGTAATGCCCGTGCTGGCCGCCGGCGTCGAGCACTTCGCTGCCCTGGAACCAGCACAGGAATTCGTCGCCGTTCTTGCGCTGCTGCCAGATCTCGCCCGACCACCGGCCGTTGCGCCGCAACTCGCCGCGCACGTGCTGGTAGAACGCCGGATCGTGCTGGTCGCTGTCGAGCAGCCGTGTCGGGCGACCGATCACTTCCGCGTCGGAGTACCCGGTCATGCGGGTGAAGGCCGGATTGACCGAAACGAAGCGGAATTCGCGATCGAACACCGCCACCGCTTCCATCATGCTGTTGAGCACCTGGCCGGCGATGCGGCGGTCGCGCTCGGCGCTGCGGTTGGCGGTGATGTCGCGCGCCGTGCCGGCTACGCGCAGTGCACGGCCGGTGCCGTCGCGTTCGACCACGCGGCCGCGTGCGCGCATCCAGACCCACTTGCCGTCGGTCTCACGCACGCGGTGTTCGGACACGTACAGCGGCGTTTCGCCGCGCAGATGGCGACGAAGTTGCGCGATGGCCCGCGGCAGGTCGTCCGGATGGATCTGCAGGTTCGCATCGACCAGCGTCTGCACGCCGAGATCGGTCGTCAGCCCCGCCTGGTCGTCGGCACGCGTGCGACGCAGCACGCGGCGCTCCAGGTCGTAGTCCCAGAACTGCTCGCCCGACGCCCACAGCGCGAGCTTCAGGCGTTCGTCGCGTTCGCGGATCTGCGCGAAGTAGCCGCGTTCGCGACGGCGATCCTGCATTCGGCGCCAGGTCAGTCCACCGACCAGCGCAAGGAACGCCAACACGCCGGCCGCGATCACCAGCGGGTGGCGCCACAGCGGCGGCGCGACGTGCACGGGGATCTCCAGCGTCGCATCGTTCCACGCGCCGTGCCGGTTGGTCGCCTGCACGAGGAACGTGTAGTGGCCCGACGGCAGGCGCGAATAGGTGACGTCCTGCGCGGTGCCGTTGTCGATCCAGTCGTGGTCGAAGCCGTCCATGCGATAGCGGTAGCGCGTGGCGGCCGTCGGCGCGAAATCCAGCGCGCCGATGCGCAGGCGCAGCAGGCCGTCGCCTTCGTCCAGGTCGAGTTTCGGCGCCTGCCACAGCGAGCGCGGGTCGGCCTTGGCCTGGTTGCCCACCCACGCGCCCAGCAGCCGCAGCGGCGCGGTGTACGCCGATTCGCGCATGCGCGTCGGGTCGAACAGGTTCAGGCCTCGCACGCCGCCGAACGCGATGCGTCCGTCGCCCAGCTGCGCGACCGATCCGCCGTGGAATTCCAGATCCTGCAGGCCATCGGCGAGGCCGTAGCTGCGCGTGCGCTCGTCGCGGATGTCGTAGCTGATGATTCCGGCCTGCGTGCTCAGCCACAGCCGGCCGGCCGGTGCTTCGGCGATCGCGAACACCACCGGCACCAGGTCGCTGCTGAGCGTGCCGGTGAGCGGATGCGCGAAGTGCACGCTGCCGTCCTGCGCTTCGACGATGCGGCTCAGGCCGGCATGCGTGCCGACCCAGAGCGAGCCATCGCTGGCCAGGTGCAAGGCGCGCACGCGATTGCCCGGCAGGCTGCGTGCATCGCGGTTGGAGTGGCGGAAGTGACGCAGCCGACCGGTCGCCGGATCGAGCACGTCGAGGCCGTCGCCGGTGCCGAACCACACGTGGCCGTGCTTGTCTTCGACCATCGCGTGCACGACGGGATAGCTCAGCCCGCTCGGATCGTTCTCGCGATAGGCGAAATGGGTGAGCTGGCCGCTGTCGGGGCGATAGCGATACGCGCCGAATCCGTGGCTGCCGATCCACAGCGAGCCGTCGCGTCCCAGCATCAGCGTGCGCAGCGGCGTACGCCCGAGCTCCGGTACCGGCAGCGGTCGCGCGGTGCGACGCTGCGGATCCAGGCGGTACAGCCCGGCATCGGTGGCGACCCACAGATCGTCCGGGCTCGCCTTCGCGAAACCGGTGACGTGCGGCGCGCGGCCCTGGTCGGCGAGCAGCGGGCTCAGGTCTTCGAAACGATCGTCCTGCAGCGAATAGCGGAACAGCCGCGCGTTGTCGGTGCCCACCCACAGCGCGCCGTCCTGCCCCTGCACGATGGAGCGGATGCTGTCGGCGGAGGCCGGGCTGTCGGGGCGACGCGGGTTCTCCATGTTGAACACGTAGCGGAACCGTGTGCCGCGCGGATCGGTCACCGCGACGCCGCGGAACTGCCCGCCGATCCACAGCATCCCGCCGCGGTCGATCATCAGCGCGTTGATCGAATCGTCCGGCAGGCTCGCGTCGATGCCGGGCTCTTCGCGTACTTCCTCGACGTGGCCGGTGGCGGGATCCAGCCTGCGCAGGCCGTAGCCGTAGACCGAGAACCACAGCTGGCGGTCCGGCGCCTGCGCAATCGCGCGCACGATCGGCGCGGCGTCGTCGGGCATCGGCTGCTGCGGCCAGGCGCGCACGAGTTCGCGACCGTTGCTGTGCAGGCGGAACAGGCCGTCGCGGCGTCCCAGCCACAACTGGCCGGCGGTGTCCTGGAACAGCGTGGCGACGGCCTCGGCCGGGCCGATGCGCTCGGGCAGGCTGCCATCGAGCCGGTACAGCCCCTGCGGGCCGCCCCACCATGCCACGCCGTCCCGTGCGGCGAGCAGGCTCTGCCGTCCCGCGGTGCCGACGACCTGCGTCTCCAGCGGGACGACGGTCTGGCGCTTGCCGGTGGCGGGATCCAGGCGCTCCAGCCCGGCACCCGTGCCCACCCACACCTGTCCGCGCTGCGGCAGGATCGCCAGCACCTGGCGATGCGGGTGCGCGGTGCCCGACGCCATGAAGCGGCGGATCTGGCCGTCGGCGAGGTCCAGCCGGCTGAGGTATTCCGAATACGTGCCGACCCACAGTGCCTGATCCCCGTCCATCGCCAGCGCCGTGATGTGGCTGTCCGGCAGGCTCGCGGCGTCGCGCGGGTTGTGGCGGTAGGGCAGGTAGCGCTGGCCGTCGTAACGGTGCAGGCCGCCCTGCGTGGCGACCCAGACGTAGCCTTGCGTGTCCTGCGCGAACGCGGTGACGGTGTTCTGGACCAGGCCGCGTTCGCTGCCGGGGCGGTCGAAATAGAAGTCGCGCGTGGCGGCGCCGGCCGTCCCGGCCAGGGCCGCAGCGAGCACGAACGCCGCGCCGGCAAGCCGGGCGGCTGGCAAGAAGGACTGGCGGAACACGAACACCCCCGGCAACGACTCCAGCGTTGCTGGGTGCAGTGTAGGCAGGCGTTCGCGCCGGCAACAACCATCAGGTTGGTACACTGCCCGCCATTCCCCTGATTCCACGCACCGCGCGCCCGATCGTGTCCGAAATCGAACTGCCTTCCGTGTCCGCGATCGACGCCGAGAGCCGCCAGCTGGCGCTCGCTGCCTCGCCCTTCGAACTGCATGGCGGCCTGTGCGGCTGGCTGGCCGGCGGCGGCCCCTCGGTGCGCGAGTGGCCGGCGAAGGTGCTGGCCGACGACGCGCTTCCCGCGCCTGCCGCGGGCGGCGCGCTGGACGAACTGCGCCTGGCCAGCGCCGCGCAGCTGGCCGACCGCAGCTTCGATTTCGCGCTGCTGCTGCCCGACGCCGACGCCTCGCTCGCCGAGCGCAGCGGCGCGCTGTTCGAATGGTGCCGCGGCTTCCTCGGTGGTTTCGGACTGGCGACGGGCTCGCGTCCGAAGCTGTCGGACGAAGGCGCCGAGGCGCTGGGCGACCTGGCCAAACTCGCCGCGGCGCAGCCGCAAAGCGACGGCGACGAGGAAGACGAGGAAGCGCTGGTCGAAATCGAGGAGTTCGTGCGCGTGGCCGTACTGCTGCTGCACGGCGACTGCGTGCTGGCGGCGCAGCATCGGCAGAAGTTGAACTGACGTGATTCGTGATTCGGGATCGGGTATTCGCTAAAGCGCGCTCCTTCCGAATCACCCATCACACTTCACCAATCACGGCTCCATGCACAAACCCCTCCGCATCCCCGACAAGGCGTACGCGAAGCGGCGCAGGCAACTCATGCGCATGGCCGGCGACAACGCGATCGCGATCCTGCCCGCCGCGCCCGAACGGATCCGTAGCCGCGACACGCACTACCCATATCGCCAGGACTCCGACCTGCTGTACCTCACCGGATTCCCCGAGCCCGAAGCGGTGCTCGTGCTGGTGCCGGGCCGCAAGCACGGCGAGGTGATCCTGTTCTGCCGCGAGCGCGATCCCGAGCGCGAAGGCTGGGACGGTCCGCGCTTCGGTCCGGAAGGCGCGGTCGAGGCGTTCGGCCTGGACGACGCGTATCCGATCACCGACCTCGACGACATCCTGCCCGGCCTGCTCGAAGGCCGTTCGCGCGTGTACTACCACTTCGGGCGCGACCAGGAGTTCGACCTCAAGCTCATCGGCTGGTTGAACCGCGTGCGCGCGATGGTGCGGCAGGGCGCGCAGCCCCCGCACGAGTTCCTCGAACTCGGCCACCTGCTCGACGAGCTGCGCCTGTTCAAGGATCGCGACGAGGTGCGCCTGATGCAGCGCGCCGCGGACATCAGCGTGCTCGCGCACGAAACCGCGATGCTCGCCGCGCGCCCCGGCATCCACGAGTACCAGCTGCAGGCGGAAGTCGAACGCGTGTTCCGTTCGCACGATGCGGATCCGGCGTACAGCAGCATCGTCGGCGCCGGCGCCAATGCGTGCGTGCTGCATTACCGCGCGAACGCCGCGCAGGCGAAAGACGGCGACCTGGTGCTCATCGACGCCGGCGCCGAATACCGTGGCTACGCGGCGGACATCACGCGCACGTTTCCGGTCAACGGCCGCTTCACGAAGGAACAGCGCGCGCTGCACGACCTGGTCGGGCAGGCGCAGGCCGCCGCGCTCGCGCAGGCGCGTCCGGGTATTGCGTACGAAACCGGCCACGTCGCGGCGGTGGAAACGTTGACCGAAGGCTTGCTGCGGCTCGGCCTGCTCAAGGGCAAGCTGGAGAAGAACCTCGCCGACGGCAGCTACCGCCGCTTCTATCGCCACAAGACCGGGCACTGGCTCGGCCTGGACGTGCATGACGTCGGCGAATACCGGTTCGACGGCGAATCGCGGCTGCTCGAACCCGGCATGGTGTTCACCATCGAACCGGGCGTCTACGTCTCGCCCGACGACACGACGGTAGATGCGAAGTGGCGCGGTATCGGCATCCGCACCGAGGACGACGTGCTGGTCACGAGCGGCGAACCGCAGGTGCTCACCGATGCGCTCGCTCGCAGTGCCGACGAGATCGAGACGCTGATGGCGTCGCGCGGTTGAGGTAAGCGCTCCAGTTGGGCCCGCGCGCCTACTTCGCCAGGCCGTGCCCGCCCACCGGCGCGGTCTGGATGTAATCGCCGAAACCGGCGATCAGCGGCTTCGCTTTCGCGATCGCCGCCTGCACCGTCGGCAGTGACAGCGACGCCTTGTGGCTCGCCTCGCTGTCCCAGACTTCCGTAATCCAGATCGCGTTTTCGTCGCTGGTGTCGCGCGCGACGATGTAGCTCAGGCAGCCGGGCATGTTGTGGATGCCGTCGAGCAGGATGGCGATCAGCGCATCGCGTTGCCCGGGCGCGGCCATCATCCGGCCGATGAGTCCATGCATGGCGGCGTTCTCCGTCAAAGTGGATTGCGACCGGGACGTGCCGGGCAGCGCGACGGCGATCGCGCTGATTACGGCCGTGGTGAGGAAAAGGCGGCGGTCGTACGGCATGGCGTCGTCCCTGGCGATGGGCCGGTGACGATCCTAACCATGCGCGTGTCGCGCCGATGCAAACGCCGTCCCCGCGTTTGCAGCCTTCGTAGCCCGGGTACGCGAAGCGCACCCGGGGCGGCCCCGAATTCCAAACGTTACCGCCGCCCCTCCCGGGTGCGGCCTTCGGCCTTACCCGGGCTACAAGGGCGAGGGATCAGCCCGCTTCGGCGAACCCATCGCGCGTCAGATTCACCGGCGCGTCGTCCGTGCACACGACGTCGTCCTCGATGCGGATGCCGCCGTACGGCTTGAACGCGTCCACGCGCGCCCAGTCGACGCTGTCGGCGTGGCCGTTCTTCTTCACCTCGTCCAGCAGCATGTCGATGAAGTACAGGCCCGGTTCGATCGTCACCGCCATGCCCGGCTCGAGCACGCGCGTGAGGCGCAGGTGCGGATGGCCGTCGGGCTTGGCGATCGTGCCGCCCTCGTCGCTCGCGGCGAAGCCGGCGACGTCGTGCACCTGCAGGCCGATGCCGTGGCCGATGCCGTGCGGGAAGAACGCGCTGCTCACGCCGGTGGCGACGGCGGCTTCGGGCGAGACGTTGATGACCCCGAAATCCTTCAGCACGCCGGCCAGCGCGAGGTGCGCATCCAGGTGGATCTGCTTGTAGTCCACGCCGGCGCGCACCTGGTCGCACATCGTCAGCTGTGCGGCATCGACGGCGTCGATCATCGCCTGGAACTCGCTGCCCGCGTCGTACGCATAGGTGCGCGTGATGTCGCAGGCGTAGCCGTCGTGCGCGGCACCGGCGTCAATCAGGAAACTGCGCGGCGACTGCGGCGCGACGGTGTCGCGATCGGTGTAATGCAGCACCGCGCCGTGTTCGTTGATCGCGATGATGTTGCTGTACGGCAGGTCGTTCGCGTCCTGCGCGGCGGCCTGGCAGTAGACCAGGTGGATGCCGAACTCGCTCGCGCCCGCACGGAACGCACGCTCGGCCGCGCGATGCGCACGCACGCCGCGCTTGGTGGCCTGCCGCATCATCTCGACTTCGTACGGCGTCTTGAATGCGCGGTGGTACTCCAGGTAGTTCACGACCGGCGCCGGATTGTTCGGCGCGAAGTGGCCGACCGTGCTCTGCGGTTCGCCCAGGATCGCGCACCGCGCCGGATTCGCCGGCAGGTGCTGCAGCGCTTCCTCGGGCTTGCGGATGATGACGATGTCGAAATGCTCGACCCAGTAGCCGCTCGGCGCCGACGGCACGACGTGCCAGTAGTCGAACGGCTGCAGGAAGATCAGCTTGGGCTTCTGGCCCGGCGTGGCGACCAGCCAGCTGCCCGGCGCGCGCGTGAGCGGCAGCCAGGCCTTGAACTGCGGGTTCACCGCGTAGGGGTAATCGCGGTCGTCGAACACCTGGTAGTGCGAGGTGCCGCTGGGGATGACGAGGTGTTCGAAACCGCCCCGGGCGAGGGCCTGTTCGGTGCGGCGGTGCAGTTCGGCGATGTGGCTGGGATACAGCGCGGCGACTTGGCTCATTGCGGAGGCATTCGGAGGCGGGAAACCGTCCTATTGTGCCGCATGCCGGCCGCGTCGCCCGATTCAGCGACAGGGAACAGGGGCGCGAAACGAAACAGGGGAAACGGCAAAGTCGCCGGCTTTCCCCGTTTGTCTCGTCCGCGTTTGTCCGTCCTCGTTGTCGTTCCCGGCGTTACATCGCCCGCCCGTTCCCCGACTCCAGCCAATGCCGCAACTGTTGCAGCTCGCTTTCCAGCATGGTGATGAAGCGGAAGCCCGACCAGGTCTGCCCCGGCGTGCTGGTGCTGTCCTGCCAGAGCAGGTGCGCGCCGACTTCGATCGGCGATGACTGGTGCGGCGCGCCGCGCAGGTTGAAGCGCAGCTGGTACAGGCCGTCGTCGACCAGCGGCGCGTTGGCGATGAGCAGCATCCCGGTTTCGGACAGATTGCTGAGCTGGCCGATCACCGTGTCGGTCATGGTGTCGACCACCTGCACCGGCTCCTGGATCGCGCGGCGGCGGGCGCGGCGGAACTCTTCCATCATGCGTGCATCCTTCAGGCGTGCGCTTCGGAGTGGTTGTTGTGCCCGACCAGCTGGCCGAGCGCGCCCATGACCGCGCTCCATGCGCGATCGACCAGACGGCTCTTTTCCTCGGTGACCACGCGCGCGCGGCCGGACGCGACCTGACGCGCGAGGCTGTCCAGCGACTGCTCGCTCACGCGCTGGCCGCGCTGGTTCACGAACAGGGCGTTGTCGGTCACCGGGCTGAACCACGACAGGCGGCGGCGGACGACCTCGCCCGAATCGCCGACGTCGAACTCGAACCACGTGCCGAACGGAAGCGTGCGCAAGTGGCGCCAGCATTCCTGTTCCTTCGGCGAACGCTCGGCCGGCCTGGGCGCGGGCGCCTCGTCGGTGCCCAGCCGCGTGCGCGCCTTGAGCTTGAGCGCCAGTTCCGTGCGCGATGCCGCATCGTCGTTGGCGGCCGTGCCGGTGACGAGCTGGCGCGAGATCGCGCCGGCATCCTCGACGTGATAACCCACCTGCGTGAGCGCGGCCTCGATGTCCTCGCCCAATGCGTTCGACACCTGGCCGCGTTGTCCCGCCGCATTGGCCGCGACGATCTCGCGCGTGGCCTCGAGCTGGCGCTGCCATTCCTCCGAATCCTCGCCGCTGCGCAGCAAGGTCAGGGTCAGCACGTCGGTCCACGCCTGGCTGAGCAGCGTCTGCACGAAACGCGGCAGCTTGTGTTCGCTGACGATGTCGTCGATCGCCTCGCTCGCCTGGCGCTTGGCCAGCACGAGTTTCTCCTTGCCGCGCGCGGCCTCCACATGGCGGCGCTCGGCGACCTCGGCCTTGCGCGCCATCGAGCGCAGGTGTTCCTGCAATTGTCGGTTCGCGTTCTCGAACACGCCGTTGTCGCCGTCGTAGTTCTCCACGACGTGGTCGACCGCGCGACGCAGCTGGTCGTTGAGCTGCGGGTCGCTTTCGTCCTTCGGCACCCAGTGCGCGCCGGCTTCGGCGACGGCGTTGAGCAGCTGGCGCGCGGGGTGTTCGTTGCGGACGAAGAAGCCGCGGTCCTGCAGCGCGAGCCGCACCAGCGGCACCTGCAGGCGGTTGAGCAGCGTGCCGACGGCGGCATCGGAGCGCAGTTCGCGGCCGATCTCGCTGTAGAACAGGTCCAGCAGTTCGAACGTGTCGGCGTCGTCGCGCGAGAGGAACGTCGCCTCGCCACGCTGTTGGCGCGCCTGAGCGAGCAGCGTCTGCCGGACGTCGGTGAGGTTGCGCGGCGGCGCCTGGTGCAGCGGCACGTCCTGCAGCGTGGACAGCGCGTTGACCAGTTCCTCGCGGGTGAGCGTCGGCCGCGGCGCGCCGGCGTCGCTACCGCTGCCCGGACGCAACCGGCCCATCACGTCGCGTCGCGCGGCGAGCAACTGTTGCAACAGGTTGAAGGTTTCGCTTTCCAGCGCCGGACCGCCTGCGTTGCTGCCGTCGAGCTGGCCCGGCCACGCCGTCATCGGGCGCTGGCGTCGTGGCGTGCTGTCGGCGGCCTCGTTGGGTTCGACTACGCGCCGCTGGCCTTCCTGCCGCTGCGGCGAACGCGGACGGATCGGCACGAACGACAGGCTCGGCAGCACGTTCTCGCGCGCGAGCAGGGCGTTCATGGTTTCCACCAGCTGCGCGTAGCCGGTCATGACCTGGTGGTCGAAGACCTTGTAGAGGTGCATGCGCGCCTCGGGGCTGATCTGCAGCGCGTGCGCGGCGTCGGACAGGATCTTGCCCAGTGCGTACGGCCCGACCGGCAGGCGTTCGGCATCGAAGGCCGGCTGGCCGGCGAGCACGCCGAAGCGTTGGCCGAGCAGCAGCAGCGGAAGCCCGGCGCGCGACTCCTGCCGCGCGGCGATCGTGCGCAGCAGCAGCGATTCGTCGACTTCGCCGTGTTCGACCAGTTTGAGGTCGCGGAATGCCGGCGCGGCGCCGTCGCGTTCGACCGGTGCGCCGACCGGGTCGCGGATCGTCGTCAGCTCGCTTTCGACCAGCGCCAGATACCGCGGCACGAGGTCGGCGCGATTGAGGCGCGTGGTGCGCAGGGTTTCCAGGTGGCTGGCCTGCTGCGCGGGGTTGCGCGCGAGGTCGGCATGCTTGAACAGCTGCTGCTCGAATTCGCCGAGCATCGCTTCGAGCTGGCGCGACATTTCGTCGGACACCAGCGCGTACAGATGTTCGAGCACGCGGCGCACGCGCGGCGGCAACGCCGCCGACGCCAGGGTAGGGCGAGGGATCGAACTGCCTAGGGGTTCGAACGTGGCGGACATGGGATCACCGTCTCAGATCGGACGATCATGCATCGACCCATCCGTGCCCCGCCAGCCTTGTCGCCCAGCGTGGTCCCTCAGGGGGCGCACTCGAGGTAACGGATCGCGACCTAAACAGCGGCCAGCACGCCCTGCGCGCGTGCATTGTCCCGAGACAGGAGGCCGATGCGGCGGCGCTCAGTCGACCGTGTAGCCGGCCACTTCGTGCGGCACCGCCACACGGTTTTCGTCGTCCTCGCCGAGGAACAACTCGATGACGTCGTTGGTGAAACGGCGCCCGAGTTCGGTCGGACGGACGCGGTCGCCCTCGATGGCCAGCCATCCCTGCGCCTGCGCCTGACCCAGCGCGTCACCGATCGCCGCGCGCGGCAGGCCGGTCCGTGCTTCGAACGCGTCCAGCGAGAAGCCGTCGACCAGGCGCAGTGCATTGAGCATGTATTCGAACGGACGGCGCGCCGGCGCGATGCGGTCGTCGCCGCCGATCGCCTCGGCATGGCCCGCCGCGGCGAGATAGCGCGTGGGATGCTTGATCTTCCAGCGGCGCAGGATGTCCTGCTCCGCGCCGAGGGTGATCTTGCCGTGCGCGCCCGCGCCGATGCCGAGGTAGTCGCCGTATTGCCAGTAATTGACGTTGTGCAGGCACTGGCGGCCCGGGCGCGCGTAGGCGCTCACCTCGTACTGGGCGTAGCCGGCGGCGGCAAGCATCGCCTGGCAGTGCTCCTGCATGTCCCAGCTGGCATCGTCGTCCGGAATGTCGCGCGGCGGCCGCGCCGCGAACACCGTATTGGGCTCGAGCGTGAGCTGGTAATGGCTCATGTGCGTGGGCTGCAGCGCGAAGGCGCGCTCCAGGTCGCGTTCGGCCATCGCCAGCGTCTGGCCGGGCAGGGCGTACATCAGGTCGAGGTTGAAATTGTCGAAGCCGGCGTCCTGCGCGAGCTTTACCGCCGCCTCGGCCTCGCCGCTGTCGTGGATGCGGCCCAGCCGCCTGAGGGTTTCGTCGTCGAAGCTCTGGATGCCGAAGCTCAGCCGGTTCACGCCGGCGGCGCGGTAGAGCTCGAAGCGGCCGTGCTCGGCGGTGCCGGGGTTCGTCTCCAGCGTGATCTCGCAGCCGGGCGCGAAACGCAGCCGGCTGCTCGCGGCCTGCAGGAAGCGGTCGATGAACTCAGGCGGAAACAGGCTCGGCGTGCCGCCGCCGAAGAACACCGAGTGGATCGTGCGACCCCACACCAGCGGCAGGTCGAAGTCGAGGTCGGCCAGCAACGCGTCCACGTATGCGTCGAACGGCAGCGCCCCGCGCCCTTCGTGCGAATTGAAGTCGCAGTACGGGCACTTGCGTACGCACCAGGGGAGGTGGACGTAGAGGGACAGGGGCGGGGTGGTGAGCATCTGGGTGATTCTGGTCTTGGCGGGCTTAGGCCGTCGTCATGTCTCGAAGGGCCGTCATCCCGGCGCAGGCCGGGACCCAGGCTGATGGCGAGTCCGGTAAAGACGGCTTCAGAGCGACAACCGCCGCTTCAACTCCGCCAGCGCCAGCCCGCGGTGGCTGATGCGGTTCTTCAGGTCCTTGTCCAGCTCCGCCGCCGACAGTCCCTGTTGAATGTCGAGGAACACCGGGTCGTAACCGAAGCCGCCGTCGCCGCGACGTTCGTGCAGCACGCGGCCGCGCCACATGCCTTCGGCGATGATCGGCTGCGGATCGTCCGCGTGGCGCAGCAGCACGATCACCGCATGGAAATGCGCCGTGCGCTGCGCGTCGGGCACGTCGCGCAGTTCGTGCAGCAGCTTGTCGATGTTCGCGCCCGCGTTGCCGTGTTCGCCGGCATAACGCGCCGAATACAGCCCCGGCGCGCCGCCGAGCGCATCCACGCACAGGCCCGAATCGTCGCCCAGCGCGGGCAGCCCGGTTTCGCGCGACGCCTTGCGCGCCTTCAGCAGCGCGTTCTCGACGAAGGTCAGGCCGGTTTCGTCCGCGTCGGCCACGCCCAGCTCGCCTTGCGTGACGATCTCGATGCCCGTGTCGCCGAGCAGTTCGCGGATCTCGCGCAACTTGCCCTGGTTGCTGCTGGCGATGACCCAGCGCTCGCGCGCGCTCATGCCGTCGGCTCCAGCAGGTCCCAGCGATTGCCGTGCAGGTCCTCGAACACCGCGACGATGCCGTACGGCTCGTGGCGCGGCGCTTCGAGGAAGCGCACGCCGTGCGCGAGCATCGAAGCGTGATCGCGCGCGAAATCGTCCGTGTGCAGGAAGAAGCCCACGCGCCCCCCGGTTTGCCGGCCGATCGCCGCGCGCTGTTCGTCGTCGACCGCGCGTGCAAGCAGGATCGCCGTCTGTGCGCCACGCGGCGCGACGAGCACCCACCGCTTGCCACCGCCCATGTCGGTGTCTTCGCGCAGCTCGAAACCGAGCTTGCGCACGTAAAAGTCGATGGCTTCGTCGTAGTCGGCGACGACCAGCGCGAAACAGGCGATGTGTCGCTGCATGGCGAGCGTCAGAGGCCGAGCGCTTCGCGCTGCTTCGCGATGAGCTCGGCGATGCCGACTTCGGCCAGCGAGGTCAGCGCATCGAGCTCCTCGCGACGGAACGCGTGGCCTTCGGCCGTGCCCTGCAGTTCGATGAAGCCGCCGCCGTCGTTCATCACGACGTTCATGTCGGTGTCGCAGGCGCTGTCTTCGGCGTAATCCAGGTCGAGTACCGGCACGCCGCGATAGATGCCGACCGACACGGCCGCGACCGCGCCGAAGATCGGATCGCGCGCGATCTCGCGTCGCTTGAGCAGCCATTGCACGGCATCGACCAGCGCGACGTAGGCGCCGGTGATGGCCGCCGTGCGCGTGCCGCCGTCGGCCTGCAGGACGTCGCAATCGAGCGTGATGGTGCGCTCGCCCAACACCTTGCGGTCGACGCAGGCGCGCAGCGAGCGGCCGATGAGGCGCTGGATCTCCAGCGTGCGCCCGCCCTGCTTGCCGCGCGCGGCCTCGCGGTCGGAACGCGAATGCGTGGCGCGCGGGAGCATGCCGTACTCGGCCGTGACCCAGCCTTCACCCTTGCCTCGCAGGAACGGCGGCGCCTTGTTCTCGACGCTTGCGGTGCACAGCACGCGGGTTTCGCCGAAGCTCACCAGCACCGAACCCTCGGCGTGGCGGGTGTAGCCGCGTTCGATGCGGACTTCGCGCATCTGCGCGGGTGCGCGGCCGCTGGGGCGCGCGACGGCGGCCTGGAGGCCGGCGGAAGGGGCGACGGGCGTGCCGGACATGGCCTGAATACCTTGGTTTGTACCGTTCGGAGGCGCGCGAGTTTACCATTCGCTCCCGGTCGGCCCTGCCCGACGACGCTGGATTTGTCGATGATCCGCAGCATGACCGCCTTCGCCAGCGGCGAACGCGCCACTCCCTGGGGCACGCTGGGTTGCGAGCTGCGCTCGGTGAACCACCGCTTCCTCGAACTGGGCGTGCGCCTCCCGGACGAACTGCGCGCGCTGGAACCGGCGCTGCGCGAACGCGTCGCCGGCCGCGTGGCGCGCGGCAAGATCGACCTCACCCTGCGCCTGCGCTCGGCGGAAGGCGAGGGCGCGCTGCAGCTCAACGCCGCGCGCCTGCGCGAATTGAGCGAGCTGGCGATGGACCTCGACGCGCGCTTCCCGCGTCTTCGCACCGAGCTGACCGAACTGTTGCAGTTCCCCGGCGTGTTGCAGGCGCAGGCCGCCGATCCGGCCGAACTGCAGGCGCAGGCGCTGTCGTTGCTGGACGAGGTGCTCGACGAATTCGTGCGCGCCCGCGAACGCGAAGGCGGCAAGCTCGCCGCGGTGATCTCCGAACGCGTCGACGGCATCGCCGCGCTCGCCGCGCAGGTGCGCGCGATGATGCCGCAGATCCGCGCCGGCCAGCGCACCAAGCTGGAGACGCGCCTGGCCGATCTCGCCCAGCCGCTCGACAACGGCCGGCTGGAGCAGGAACTGGTGATGTGGCTGCAGAAACTCGACGTGGACGAGGAACTCGACCGCCTGGATTCGCACGTCGCCGAAGCGCGCCGCGTGCTGAAACTGAAGGAAGCCGTCGGCCGTCGCCTCGATTTCCTGCTGCAGGAATTCAACCGCGAAGCGAACACACTCGGTTCCAAGTCGGTGGACGCGCGCAGCTCCGCGGCCGCCGTCGAGCTGAAGGTGCTCATCGACCAGGTGCGCGAGCAGATACAGAACATCGAGTAGCCGGGAATGGGGAATCGAGAATGGGAAATCGTCCGAAGCGAAACCCCGTCGAGCCCCTTCCCGCTTTTCTCCCGATTCCCCATTACCGATTGCCGATTCCCGACCCAATGCGCGGAACCCTCTTCATCGTCGCGGCTCCCTCGGGCGCCGGAAAATCCAGCATCGTCAACGCCGTGCTGGCGCGCGATCCGAACATCTGCCTGTCGATCTCGTTCACCTCGCGCAAGCCGCGTCCGGGCGAGCGGCACGCGGAGCACTACCACTTCGTCAGCAAGGAAGAGTTCGAACGCATGGTCGCCGCCGGCGATTTCTTCGAACACGCCCTCGTGCACGGCGACTGGAAGGGCTCGGCGCGGCAGTCGGTGGAGCCGCAACTGGCGTCCGGCAAGGACGTGCTGCTCGAAATCGACTGGCAGGGCGCGCGCCAGGTGCGCGAGAAGGTGCCCGACGCGGTGAGCGTGTTCATCCTGCCGCCCTCGCGCCAGGCGCTGGAGCAGCGCATGCGCAACCGTGGCCAGGACACCGAGGAGGTCATCGCCCAGCGCCTGGCCGCCGCGCGCGAGGAGATGTCGCACTACGGCGAATTCGACTTCGTGATCGTCAACGAGGACTTCGAGACCGCGGTGGGCGAGATGTGCTCGATCTTCATCGCCAGCCGGGTCCGCAAGGACCAGCAGGTGGCCCGCCATTCGCGGCTGATCACGGCCCTGCTGGCGGACGATCCGGGCGCCTGAGTGGGGTTTTTGGACGGTCGAGCGCCCCGCGCGACGCTTCGGCTGTCCATAACCCACTGATTCATATAGGCAGGCTTGCCTGTGGACAACTCTATCGCTAGACTTCGCGGTCCCATCTAGTCGCATGACGGCCCGCCGGCCGCCAGGAGCCCCATGGCCCGCATCACCGTTGAAGATTGCCTGGAAGTGGTCAACAACCGCTTCGAACTCGTCATGATGGCCGCCAAGCGCGCGCGCCAGCTGGCCAATGGCGTGGATCCGCAGCTGGACAACAGCGAAGCCAACGACAAGCCGACCGTGCTGGCGCTGCGTGAGATCGCCGCGCGCCGCATCGACCCGGACTACATCGACGCCGTCGAGAAGGCCGAGCGCGAGCGCAAGGAGCGCGAGGCGCTGGAGTGGGCCGCCGCCGAAGTGGTCGCCGACGACGACCTGTCCAAGGGCGACGACTGATCCATCCGCCGCGGCCGGTTCACCGGCACGCTGCACGAACGGCCCCGCCATCGCGGGGCCGTTTTCGTTTGGGGCGCGCGCTGGCCGTCAGGCTCGATCGGGCGATGTGAAGGCGCGCGGTGCGCGACGCAGGTTCCACTTCCCGCAGGGCACCGCGCTCGCGGGCGCCAGCGGGGCGGGGGATGTACGCGCATGGGGCCGTTCCTACCCTTCATGCAGCGATAAACCGACCCTATTCAGCGCATTGATCCTCTCGCATTGCGCACTGGAAGCACGGCGCTTAGATTTCCTACATGACCCCCGCACAACCCGCGCCGACCGTTTCGCTCACGGTTCCGCCGTTCCACGACGACGCCGACGTTCCCGATTACGTCCGCGAACTGGAACAGGCGGCCGACTACCTGCCCGACGACCAGCGCGCCCAGCTGCGCCGGGCGTGGGCGGTCGGCGCCGCCGCGCACGTGGGCCAGACGCGCAAGTCGGGCGAGCCGTACATCACGCATCCGGTCGCGGTAGCCAAGGTGCTGGCCGACCAGGGCCTGGATGTCGAGACGCTGATCGCCGCGATCCTGCACGACACCATCGAGGACACGCCGCTCACCTACGACGGCCTGGTGAGCGAATTCGGCGAAACCGTGGCCGAGCTGGTCGACGGCGTCACCAAGCTGGACAAGATCCAGTTCCGCGATCGGCAGGAGGCGGCGGCCGAGAGCTTCCGCAAGATGCTGCTGGCGATGTCGCGCGACCTGCGCGTGATCCTGATCAAGCTCGCCGACCGCCTGCACAACATGCGCACGCTCGGCGCGCAGAGCATGGAAGCGCGGCACCGCATCGCGCGCGAAACGCTGGAGATCTACGCGCCCATCGCCCAGCGCCTGGGCATGAACCTGATCAAGGCCGAGCTGCAGGACCTGGGCTTCCGCGCGCTGCATCCGTGGCGCCATGCGGTGATCGAAAAACGCCTGCGCACGCAGCCGGTGGTGCGCCGCGAATCGCTGGTGCAGATCGAGGCGCAACTCGCGCAGCGCCTGGCGAAGGAGAAACTCGCGCACCGCCTCGTGAGCCGCGTGAAGTCGCCGTGGAGCATCTACACCAAGATGCGCGCCGAGCACAAAACCTTCGCGCAGGTGATGGACGTATTCGGCTTCCGCATCGTCGTCCGCTCGGTGCCGGATTGTTATCACGCGCTCGGCGTCGTGCATGCGGCGTACAAGCCGCTGGATTCGCGTTTCCGCGACTTCATCGCGATCCCCAAGGCCAACGGTTACCAGTCGCTGCACACGGTGTTGTTCGGCCCGTACGGCTCGCCGATCGAAGTGCAGATCCGCACCGAGGAAATGGACCTGATCGCCGAGCGTGGCATCGCGGCGCACTGGTCGTACAAGCACGGCGGCGATGGCCCCAACAGCGCGCAGACGCGCGCGCACAGCTGGATCGCCAATCTCGTCGAATCGCAGCGCGCCACCGGTTCGTCGCTGGAATTCCTCGAGAACGTGAAGGTAGACCTCTTCCCCGACGAGGTGTACCTGTTCACGCCCAAGGGCGACATCATGGCGCTGCCGCGCAACTCGACCGCGCTGGATTTCGCCTACGCGGTGCATACCGACGTGGGCAACCGCGCGGTCGCGGCGCGCGTCGACGGGCGGCTGGTGCCGCTGCGCACCAAGCTGGCGAGCGGCCAGCGCGTGGAGATCGTCACCGCCAAGTCCTCCACGCCCAAGCCGCAATGGCTGGAGTTCGTCGTCTCCGGCAAGGCGCGCACGTCGATCCGGCAACAGCTCAAGCAGCTCGAACACGAAGACGCGGTGCAGCTGGGCCATCGCATGCTCGATCGCGCGCTGGAGGCGCTCGGCATTTCGCTCGACCGCGTGCCGGCCGTGCGCATGGACGCGTACCTCAACGAATTCCGCTATCCGCGCCTCGAGGCGCTGCTGGCCGACATCGCGCTGGGCAACCGCATGCCGCAGCAGGTCGCGATGGTCCTCGCGCGCGAAGCGCCGGGCAAGCCGCTGCGCACGACGGGCGGCGACATGCTGCCGATGTCGCAGGACAAGATCCTGATCACCGGCGCCGAACGCGGCGTGATCAGTTTCGCCAACTGCTGCCTGCCGATTCCCGGCGACGAGATCATGGGCTACCACACGGCCGGCAAGGGCATCGTGGTGCATCGGCTGGATTGCCCGAACATCGCCGACTACCGCAAGTCGCCCGACCGCTGGGTGCCCATCGGCTGGGACCGTCAGGTGGCCGGCGATTTCTCCGCGGCGCTGCGCATCGAAGTGGACAACCGCCCCGGTTCGCTCGCGCAGGTCGCAGCGGCGATCGCCGAAGCCGAATCGAACATCGATCGCGTCGAATACCTCGAGCGCGACGCGAACATCGCGGTGATGCGTTTCGCCATCGAGGTGAGCGATCGCCGGCACCTCGCCGACGTCATGCGTCGCGTGCGACGGCTCGCGGTGGTGCTGGGCGTGCAGCGGATGTGAGGGCTTCGGTCTCTTCGACAGGCGCATCGCGTCGCTTCTGCGCTAACCTCGCGCTTTCGCCATCAGGAACCCGTCCATGTCCCGCCAGATCATCCAGACCGACAAGGCGCCGGCCGCGATCGGCCCCTATTCGCAGGCCGTGCGCGCCGGCGACACCGTGTACCTCTCCGGCCAGATTCCGCTGGATCCCGGCACCGGCCTGCTGGTGGAAGGCGACATCACCGCGCAGGCGCGCCGTTCGTTCGAGAACCTCAAGGCGGTGTGCGAAGCGGCCGGCGGCTCGCTCGGCGACATCGTGCGTCTGGGCCTGTACCTCACGGACCTGGACAACTTCGCCGCCGTGAATGCGGTGATGAGCGAGTTCTTCCAGGCGCCGTATCCGGCGCGCTCCACCGTCGAAGTCGCCGGCCTGCCGCGCGGCGCGCGTTTCGAAGTCGACGCGGTGATGGTGCTGGACTGATCGTCCGGGCCCGTTGATAGGACTTGCTCCATAACCCGGGTACGCGAAGCGCGCCCGGGTTTTGTCATTCCAGGGCTCGGTTGCGCGTCGCTTGCCCGGGCTGCAAACGCTCAAATTGCGTGGCGAAACATTCGCCACGCCCACACGCCTAGCGCCGCGAGTGCGATCGCCCAGATCGCGACGATCGCCACGGCCATCGCGCGACTGACGGGCCGTTCCGACGCCGCATCGGCCTTCGCCCGCGAGTCGGCGACCACCTCCTCCGGGACCAGGCGCAGCACCAGCCACACGCCGAGCGGCACGAGGATCACGTCGTCCAGGTAGCCCAGCACCGGGATGAAATCCGGGATCAGGTCGATCGGGCTCAGCGCGTACGCGGCGACGGCGAGCGCGAGCAGGCGCGGAAACAGCGGCGTACGCGGATCGCGCGCGGCGAACCACACGACCAGCGCCTGCCGTTTCAACGCACGGGCCCAGCTGCGCAGGCGCGACATGGCTGTGATCAGGTGCTGCTTCGCGCGTCGACCGGTTCGATCGTGAGCGCGTCCGGCTTCTCGCCCATGCGCATCTCGCGCGGCGCTACGCCCGTCCAGCGCTTGAACGCGCGTCGGAACTCGCGCGCATCCTTGAATCCCACGGCCGCACCGACGTGCGCGATGCTTACGCGCGCGTCGGCGAGCAACGCGAGCGCCGACTCGCTGCGCACGCGATCGTGCAGTTCGCTGAAGCTGGTGTGCGCGGCGTGCAGCTGGCGACGCAACGTGCGTTCGGTGAGGTGCAGTTCGGCCGCGATCTCGACCTCGCGCGGGTTGTCGGCCACGCGCTGGCGCAGCAGGCGTTCGACAACGGCCACGATCTCGCTGCGTGGTTGGCCGGCAGGCATCTGCTCCTCGCACAGCGTGATGATCTGCTGCGCGCTGGCGGTGTTGTTCGCCGGCATCGCCGCCTGCAGCCAGCGCGGGTCGATCACCACGCGATTGCGCGGCGCGTCGAAGCGCACCTCGCACGCGAACAGGTGCACGTAATCGGAAGCGTAGGACGGCGCCGGATAGGTGAGTTCCAGCACGCGCGGGCGGAATTCGGCGCCGAGCAGGCCGCGGCACAGCATCAGCGAACTGGCGAACAGTTCCTCGCACAGGAACGGTTCCAGTTCCGGCTCGGTCGACAACATGCGCGCGACGACACTCATCGCGCCGTCGTCGTGCTCGTCCAGTTGCAGTTCCATCATCGCGCCGGTGATCGGCGCGTAGCGGATGCCGAGTTGCAGAGCCTGTTCGAACTTCGGCGCCGTCAGCATCGCCAGTCCGAGCAGGCCGAAATGCCCGATGCCCTGGCGCTGTCCGAGCACGAGTCCCGGGCCGTGCACTGGCAGGCTGCGCATTGCGCGACGCACGATCTGGCACGCCTGGCGGTAGGACAGGTACACCGGCGCTTCGCCGTCGAACGCGGCCGGGCCGAGCCGCAGGCCGGAGAACCAGCCCTCGCAAGCCACGCCATGCTCGCGCGCCATCGCGACCAGGCTGGCAACGATGCCGCTCTTGATCGTGGCGGTGTTCAATCGGGGATCGTCGCGGTGCTGGCTCGGCATACGCTGGCGTAGCTTGTCCGGTTTTCCCCCCTGAGTATGCCGGCTTTGCCCTCCACCGGGATCGCCGGATCGTCACAGACTTCCCGGAAGGGGCCGGGGAGGGCCACGCCACAGGGTTGGCGTGGCTGTTTTCGCGGCGGGGCATTCGCGGCGCACTGCGCTGCAGCAAGGGACGGAGTCGGATGAAGCGCATCGTGCTCGGCGTGGCGATCACCATGGGACTGGCGGCATTGGCCGCCTGCCAGCAGCAACCGCAACCCGCCGCGCCGGCGGCCAGCACGGACTTCCAGAAAGTGCTGATCGAGCGCCTGCTCGACGCCAAGCCCGGCGACGTCATCGAGATTCCCGCCGGCCGCCACGCCTTCGACCGCAGCCTGACGCTGCGCGTGAACGGCGTGACCATCCGCGGCGCGGGCATGGACAAGACCATCCTCAGCTTCAAGGACCAGAAGGCCGGCGCCGAAGGCCTGCTGGTCAACGCGGGCGATTTCACCCTGGAAAACCTCGCCATCGAGGACGCGAAGGGCGACGGGCTGAAGATCAACGAAGGCGCCAACATCACCATCCGCGGCGTGCGCGTGGAATGGACGGGCGGCCCGAAGACCAGCAACGGCGCATACGGCATCTATCCGGTGCAGACGACCAACGTGCTCATCGAGGATTCGGTCGCGATCGGCGCGTCGGACGCGGGCATCTACGTCGGCCAGTCGAAGAACGTCGTCGTGCGCCGCAACCGCGCCGAGCGCAACGTCGCCGGCATCGAGATCGAGAACACCATCGGCGCCGACGTCTACGAGAACACCGCCACGCAGAACACCGGCGGCATCCTCGTGTTCAACATGCCGAACCTGCCGCAGCCGGGCCACACCACGCGCGTCTACCGGAACAAGGTGTTCGAGAACAACACCGACAACTTCGCCGCGAAGGGCGCGGCGGTGGCGAGCGTGCCGGCGGGCTCGGGCATCGTCATCAACTCCAACGACCAGGTGGAGATCTTCGACAACGACATCGCCGACAACCAGACCGCGAACGTCATCGTGTCGAGCTATTTCTCCACCGGCTACATGACCGACAAGGGCGTGGCGAAGACCTTCGATCCGTACCCGGAGGAAATCGCCATCCACGGCAATCGCTTCAAGGGCGGCGGCGACAGGCCGGACGGGTTCGACCTCAAGGCGCTGAAGGTCGCGATGTTCGGCCTCAACGGACGCCTGCCGGACGTGCTGTGGGACGGCTACGTCAATGCGCAGCGCGCCGGCGGCCCGCAGGTGTGCATCGACAACGGCCAGGCGCAGACGCTCAACGCCGATGGCCCGAACAAGTACAAGAACCCGAGCGTGGTCACCGACAAGGTGCGCTGCACGCTGCCGCCGCTTCCGGTGGTGACGCTGCCCAGCGAAGCCGCGGCGACGACCGCGAAGGCAGCCCCGTCGGCATGAAGCGGTTCGTGATCTGCGCGGCCATCGTGGCGGCCGCGATGTCCTTCATCGGTTGCCAGCGCAGCCAAGCGCCGGTGCTGTTCCATCCGCAAGGCCAGCCGCAGACGCTGGGCGAATGGCATGTGCTGTCCTCCGACGGAACGCGCCTGACGCTCAACCAGGGCGTCGAGCCGTATGCGCTGAACACGGCGCTGTTCAGCGATTACGCGCACAAGCTGCGCACGATCTGGATGCCGCCCGGCACGAAGGCGAAGTACGACGCGAACGACGCGTTCGATTTCCCGGTCGGCACCATCATCAGCAAGACGTTCTACTACCCGCGCGCCGAAGGCGGCGCCGTGCTGCGCGTGGCCGAGCAGAAGGGCGAATCGGCGAACGGGCTGGATCTGTCTAAAGTGCGTCTCATCGAAACGCGGCTGCTCGTGCGTCGCCAGACCGGCTGGACCGCGCTGCCGTACGTGTGGAACGAGGCGCAGACCGAAGCCACGCTCGCGCGCGCCGGCGACACCGTGCCGCTCACGATGCACAAGCCCGACGGCAGCGCGAAGACCGATTTCGCCTACCAGGTGCCCGACGAGAACCAGTGCGCCGGTTGCCATTCCACCAACAACACCACGCGCGAGCTGCATCCCATCGGCCCGAAGGCGCGCCATCTCAATCGCGACGATCCGTGGCACCCGGGCGAAAACCAGCTGGCGCACATGGTGTCGCTGGGACGTCTGGAAGGGCTGCCGGGCGCGGGCGTTGCGCACAACGCGCGACTGGACGATGCGAGCGCGTCGGTCGAAAGCCGCGCGCGTGCGTACCTCGACGTGAACTGCGGCCACTGCCACAGCCAGGTCGGTCCGGCCGATACGTCGGGCCTGTGGCTCGACGCGGGCACCGACGACACGCGCCGCCTGGGCCTGTGCAAGCCGCCGGTCGCCGCGGGGCAGGGCACGGGCGACCACCTGTTCGACATCGTGCCGGGCAAGCCGGACGACTCCATCCTGGTCTACCGCATGAGCAGTCTCGATCCCGGCGCGATGATGCCCGAGGTCGGACGCGCCACCGTGCACGAGGAAGGCGTCGCCGTGGTTCGCCAGTGGATCGCCGACTGGCTGGGCAACTGCACCAGCGATGGTGCGCACGTCGCGATGCGGTAAGGTTCGTCCGTCGCGCGGGAAGGGGCCGCACGACGCGGCGCTGAACGTGTTTTCCAAGCAAGCCGCCACAAAAACAAGAAAGCCATTGGGAGGGGAGTTCCGATGTCGCCACGCAAGAGCAGGCTCGCGGTCGGTCTAGGCCGCGCGCTCTTTGGATGTATCGCCGTCGCGGCCTCGCCGCTGGCATTCGCGCAAGCCGCGTCCACCACGACGGACGCCACGCAGCTGGACACGATCACCGTCACCGCGCAGAGCCGCGAGCAGGAACTGCTCGACGTGCCGATCGCGTTGCAGGTGGTCACCGAACAACTGATCGACGACGTCGCCGCGGAGGATCTCGGCGACATCGACAGTTTCGTGCCGGGCCTGCGCGTCAACAGCCTCCAGCCGACGCAGCCGAGCTTCCAGCTGCGCGGCATCGAGACCGACGACTTCGGCATCGGTACCGATCCCGCGGTCGGCGTGTACGTCGACGGTGTGTACGCCGGACGCGGCGGCGGCGTGCTGCTGCCGTTCACCGACGTGCAGCGCATCGAAGTGCTGAAGGGCCCGCAGGGCACGCTCTTCGGCCGCAACACGGCGGCCGGTGCCATCTCGATCATCACGCACCGCCCCGACACCGACGGCAACCACGCGCGCGGCAAGCTGCGCCTGGGCAACGACAACAAGACCTACTTCGAAGGCATGGCGAACATCGCCGTGAGCGACACGTCGGCGTTCCGCTTCAACGGCATCTTCAACCATTCCGATGGCTGGGTACGCGACGCGGTCACTGGCGAGGACCTCGCGCCGGAAGACAACTGGGCCACGCGCGCCGCGTTCCAGACGCGCTTCGGCGACAACACGCGCGCCTGGATTTCGTGGGACCACGAAAGCCTAGACCAGCGCGGCCAGGCGACCACCGGCGTCGTGCCGATCCCCGCATTGCCCGCGCTGCCGACCGCGCCGGCGGACCCCGACTCGTTCCTCGATCCGGAACGCCAGCCGTACGCGACCGATGCGCCCGACGCGGAAACCCGCACGTTCGATGGCGTCACGCTGATCGTCGACCACAACTTCGGCGGGTTCAGCATGACCTCGACGAGCGCGTGGCACGACTACGATTCGCTCAACCGCGTCGAGGAAGACGGCACGAATCTGAGCTACCTGTACGTCGATTCGACCAACACCGAGAGCAACACGAACTTCTACCAGGAGTTCAAGTTCAACGGCTCGACCGATCGCATCGACTGGGTCGCCGGCCTGAGCTATTTCCAGGAAGACGCCGACCAGACCAGCGAGGTCAACGCGCTCACCGATTCGGTCGACACCATCGCCAACAACCTCGGCCTCGCGCCGGGCGGCCTGTACGGTCCGTTGACGCAGGCAGCCAATGCGTTCGGCATCCCGGTCGACCTCACCGGCCTGCCGTGGAACGAGAAGTTCGTGAACTCGCTCGACACCAAGGCGTACGCGGCGTTCGGCGACGTGATCTGGCACGTCAACGACAAGACCAACGTCACCGTGGGTTTGCGCTACACGCGCGACGAGAAGGACTTCACCTGGTTCAACGACCTGCGCAGCGCGCCGGAACTGGACGCGCAACTCGCGCTGCTCGACCGCATCGGCTTCCTCGATGCCGCGGGCATTCCGCTGGAAATGCTGGTGTTCGACATCGCCTTCATCGATCCGCCGGCGCTGGCGAACAAGGGCGTGCTCAACCGCGCGAAGAAGTCCTGGGACGACTGGAGCCCGCGCTTCGTCGTGGACTACCACTTCAACGACAACCTGATGGGCTTCGCCTCGCTCGCCAAGGGCTACAAGGCCGGCGGTTTCAACGCGCTGCAGATCGGCAGCGAGTTCGAGAACGAGGACGTCTGGAACTTCGAGACCGGCATCAAGCATGCGCTGCCGGACTA
The DNA here is from genome assembly GCF_027924565.1 of Lysobacter auxotrophicus. Taxonomy (NCBI): domain Bacteria; kingdom Pseudomonadati; phylum Pseudomonadota; class Gammaproteobacteria; order Lysobacterales; family Lysobacteraceae; genus Lysobacter; species Lysobacter auxotrophicus. Next base: position 3,524,734 of record NZ_AP027041.1, on the reverse strand, counting down.
CCGGCTGGCGTACAACGTGTCGGCGTTCTACTACGTCTACGACAACCGCCAGGCCGTCACGCTGGACATGACGACGGACATCCCGCGCTTCCTCGTCAACACCTCCGACCAGGAGGCGTACGGCGTCGACTTCGACCTGCGCTGGCAGGCCACCGACGGACTGGGCTTCGACTTCAACGCCGAATACCTGGATTCGACCTTCAAGACCTACGTGAATCCGCAGGGCCTGGACCTGGGCGGCCAGCCGACGGGCGCGCCGGAATGGTCCTTCGCTGCCGGCGCGAACTACGTGTGGCGTCTGGCCGACGCCGGCGACGTGCGCGCGTCGGCGCGTTACTCGTACGTGGGCAAGTGCCGCACCAACGACGAATCGGTGTCGGTGCTCGGTTGCGGTCGGTTCGGCCAGGCCGAGGCGGGCGAGGCGCAGGAACTGCTCGATGCACGCATCGGCTGGACGTCGGCGAGCGGACACTGGGGCGTCGCGGTGTACGGCAACAACCTGCTCGACAACCAGTACGTGAACTCGTTCGGCACCTACGGCATGACCGTGCTGGGCACCGTCGGCGCGCGCATGACGCAACCGCGCACGTACGGCGTGGAGCTGACGGCGAACTTCTGATTCGTCTTGAACCCCTCTCCCGACCGCGGGAGAGGGGTTGGCGCTGACGGTGTCACGACCGCGTCGGCATCTTCCGACAGCGGACCGCCGGCTTTCCCTCTTTCTCCCGCGGCGCCTTTCGCGGCATCCTTTCCGGATGCCGATTCGCAAGGGCGGGGCGTCCGTCGATCTCCAGCAGCAGCCGATCAGCGCCCTGAAGGGCGTCGGGCCGCGCGTGGCCGAGAAGCTCGCCGCGCGCGGGCTCGCCACGCTGCAGGACCTGTGGCTGCAGCTGCCGCGCCAGTACGAGGACCGCACCGCGCTGACGCCGATCCGGCTGCTGCAGCCCGGCGTGGCCGCGCAGGTCGAAGGGCGCGTGGAGGCGGTCGAGCGCGGTTTCCGCTATCGGCCGATGCTGCGCGTGGCCGTCGGCGACGACTCGCACGGCACGCTGGTGCTGCGCTTCTTTCATTTCCGCGCCGCGCAGGTGGCGCAGTTCCAGGTCGGCGCGCGCGTGCGCTGCTACGGCACGCCGCGACCCGGGCAGCACGGGCTCGAGATCGTGCACCCGAGCTACCGCATGATCGACGAGGCCGGCGACGACGCGCTCGGCACCAGCCTGGACCCGGTGTATCCGGCCATCGAGGGCCTCGGCCCGGTGTCGCTGCGCCGCCTCATCGGGCAGGCACTCGATCGCCTGCCGCCGGAAGACGCGCTCGAACTGCTGCCTCGCGAACTGCGCGACGGCTCGAACCTGCCTTCGCTGCGCGAGGCGCTGCTCACGGTGCATCGTCCGCCGCAGGACGCCGATGTCGCCGCGCTGCTTGCCGGCCGCCATCCGGCGCAGCGCCGTCTCGCGATCGAGGAACTGCTCGCGCACCACCTCAGCCTGCGCCGCCAGCGCATCGCGCAACAGGCGCACGCCGCGCCGGTGCTGCACAAGACCGCGCTGGCCGACACGTTGCGCAAGCGCCTGCCGTTCGCGCTGACCGGCGCGCAACAGCGCGTGTTCGAGCAGATCCGCGCCGACCTCGCGAAGTCGCATCCGATGCTCCGCCTCGTGCAGGGCGACGTCGGCAGCGGCAAGACGGTCGTCGCCGCGCTCGCCGCCATGTGCGCGGTGGAAGCCGGCCAGCAGGCCGCGCTGATGGCGCCGACGGAACTGCTCGCCGAGCAGCACCTCAACAACCTGCGCGGATGGCTCGAACCGCTGGGCGTTCGCGTCGCGTGGCTCGCCGGCAAGGTCACCGGCAAGGCGCGCGCGAAGGTGCTGGAAGAGGTCGCATCCGGGCAAGCGCAGGTGGTCGTCGGCACGCACGCGCTGATGCAGGAAGGCGTGGCCTTCCACGATCTCGCGCTGGCCATCGTCGACGAACAGCATCGCTTCGGCGTGCACCAGCGCCTGGCGCTGCGGGACAAGGGCAGCGGCGGCAGCGGCAACGGCGATGCCATCGTCCCGCACCAGCTGGTGATGACGGCCACCCCGATCCCGCGCACGCTCGCGATGGCCGCGTACGCGGACCTCGACGTGTCCGCGATCGACGAACTTCCGCCCGGTCGAACCCCGGTGCAGACCGTGGCGCTTAGCGCGGAACGCCGGCCGGAACTGGTCGAACGCATCCGCAAGGCCTGCGCCGAAGGCCGGCAGGCGTACTGGGTGTGCACGCTGATCGACGACAGCGACGAGGTCGTCGCGCAGGCCGCGCAATCCACGTACGAAGACCTGTGCAAACGCCTGCCCGAAGTCCGTGTCGGTCTGGTCCACGGCCGCATGAAGGCCGCCGAGAAGCAGGCGACGATGCGCGCGTTCAAGGACGGCGAGATCGGCCTGCTGGTGGCGACGACGGTCATCGAAGTCGGCGTCGACGTGCCCAACGCGTCGCTGATGATCATCGAGAACGCCGAGCGGCTCGGCCTCGCCCAGCTGCACCAGTTGCGCGGGCGCGTGGGACGCGGCAGCGCGGCGTCGAGCTGCGTGCTGCTCTACCAGGCGCCGCTGTCGCAGATGGCCCGCCAGCGCCTGGAAACCATGCGCGAGACCAACGACGGCTTCGTCATCGCGGAAAAGGACCTGGAACTGCGCGGCCCCGGCGAACTGCTCGGCACCCGCCAGACGGGCCTGGCGCAGTTCCGCGTCGCCGACCTCGCGCGCGATGCCGACCTGCTGCCGCAGGTGCACGACATGGGCGAGCGGCTCCTGCGCGAATCCCCCGAACTGGCCGAGCGCATCGTCGCGCGCTGGGTCGGCGGCGCCGTGCGGTTCGCGGCCGCATGAGGCCCGAATTCCGCGGAAACCCGAAGCGTGAAGGCCGATCCTGCAGCCGCCCGCCCGAGCGGGCATCATGAACCCCCGTCGCAGCCGTTGAACCCGCCGATCGTGATTTCCGCTCCAACCGAACATCCCGTCGGCCGGCACGGCTCCCAGCCGTTCATAGCGGCCGATGTCGGCGGCACCCACGCGCGGCTGGGCCTGGTCCACGTGCGTCCCGGCGGCAAGGTGGACGTGCTGGCGTACCACCGCTACGCGTGTGCCGAATTCCCCTCCCTCGCCGCGATCATCGACGACTTCGCCAAGACGCACGGCGCCGATCGCACGCATGTCGTGGTCGCCATCGCGGGCCGGCTCGAAGGCGACACGCTGATCAACGCGAACCTGCCGTGGCCGGTCTCGCTGGAGCGCACGCGCCGCGAGGCCGGCGTCGCGTATTTCGCGCTGCTCAACGATTTCGAAGCCGTGGCCTGCGCGATGCCCTACATCGACGTGGCCGCGATGACCCGCGTCTGCGGCCCGCTGCAGGCCGGCGACGGGCCGGCGCTGGTGCTCGGACCGGGCACCGGGTTCGGCGCCTCGCTGTGTCTGCCGCGCACGCTGCAGCAGGGCGTGCCGCTGCGCGTGCTGGCGAGCGAAGCGGGCCACGCCGCGCTCGCTGTCGGCACGCCGCGCGAAATCGCGCTGCTCGGCCGCCTGCTCCAGCGCTGGCCGCACGTGGACAACGAGCGCGTTCTCTCCGGGCCTGGCCTGGTGAACACCTACACCGCGCTGTGCGAACTCGATGGCGTCGCCCCCAGGCTCGACTCGCCCGAGTCCATCGCCGCCGCCGCACAGGCCGGCAGCGACGTACAGGCGCTGGAATCGCTGCGCCTGTTCTGCAGCCTGCTGGGCAGCCTGGCCGGCGACCTCGCGGTGACGTTCGGCGCCGACGCGGTGTATCTGGCCGGCGGCATCCCGGCGCAGATCCGTCCCTTCCTGCTCGAGAGCGATTTCGCGGCCCGTTTCCGCAACAAGGGCGTGCTCGGCGAAGTGCTGGCCCGCGTGCCGGTGTGGCTGGTCGATCACGGCCAGCTCGGCCTCGTCGGCGCCGCGGCCTGGTATTACGAGCGCCATTCCGGTTTCTGATCCGGTACGGCCCGACCCCACTTTCCGGGAATTCCTGATGGGCAATCGCCGACAATTCCTGCAGGCCTCGCTGCTCGCGGCAGGTGCCGCCGTTCTTCCGCGCGGCGAAGGCGCACCGGTCGCCAGCGGCGCGCGCATCGTATCGACGTGGGATTTCGGCGTTGGCGCCAACGCCGCCGCGTGGCCGGTGCTCGCGCGCGGCGGCAGCGCGCTGGATGCCGTGGAAGCCGGCGCGCGCTGGGCAGAGGCGGACCTGTGCAATCCGACGGTCGGCCGCTGCGGCAATCCCGATCGCGACGGCGTGCTGACCCTCGACGCCAGCATCATGGACGGCGACGGACGTTGCGGCTCGGTCGCGGCGCTGGAAGACATCGCGCATCCGGTTTCGGTCGCGCGCGCGGTGATGGAAAAGACACCGCACGTCATGCTGGTCGGCGCCGGTGCACAGCAGTTCGCCATCGCGCAGGGTTTCGAGAAGACGCCGCTGCTCACCGACACGGCGCGCGAAGCGTGGCGCCAATGGCTGAAGACGTCGAAGTACGCGCCGCAGATCAACGCCGAACGCCAGTCGCGACCCGGCGACAAGACCAACCACGACACGCTCGGCATCCTCGCGCGCGACGCGAAGGGAAACCTCGCCGGCGCGTGCACGACCAGCGGCATGGCGTGGAAACTGCACGGCCGCGTCGGCGACAGCCCGATCATCGGGGCCGGCCTGTACGTCGATAACGAAGTCGGCGCGGCGACGGCGTCGGGCGTGGGCGAGGAAATGATCCGCAATGCAGCCAGCTTCCTCGTCGTCGAACTGATGCGCCAGGGGCGCTCGCCGGCGGATGCGTGCCGCGAGGCGATCGATCGCGTCGTGCGCAAGCGCCCGGAGGCCAGCAAGACGCTGCAGGTGTGCTTCCTCGCGATGAACAAGGCCGGCGACGTCGGCGCGTTCGCACTGCACAAGGGCTTCGTCTACGCGGTGCAGGACGCATCGCCGGGGCCGCACGATCGCCTGCACGACGCGGCGTCGGTGTACCGGACCGAACAGAAGTGAGCGCGCGCCCCGAACGCGTGCGGTTGGAGATCGCCGCGAATTCGCTCGCCTCGGCGCTGGCAGCGCAGGAAGGTGGCGCGGACCGTGTCGAGCTGTGCGAGAACCTCGGCGAGGGCGGTTGCACGCCGTCGTACGGCACGCTCGCGATGGCGCGCGAACGCCTGCGTATCCCGCTGTACGTGCTGATCCGCCCGCGCGCCGGCGATTTCCTGTACGACACGCTGGAACGCGACACGATGCTGCGCGACATCGAAATGTGCGTGCGCCTGGGCTGCGACGGCGTGGTCGTCGGCGCGCTCGATGCGCACGGCGATGTGGACGCCGTGCTGTGTCGCGATCTGCTCGCTGCGGCCGGCTCGCTGGGCGTGACGTTCCATCGCGCCATCGACGTGGCGCGCGATCCGTTCGCCGCATTGGACGCGGCGATCGCGCTGGGCTGCGAACGCGTGCTGACCTCCGGCGCGCACGCCGCTGCCCCGGAAGGATCGCGGACGATCGCTTCGTTCGTGGAGCGCGCAGCCGGACGGATCGGCGTGATGGCGGGTGCGGGTGTCACGCCCGGCAATGTCCGCGATCTCGTCCAGCAGGCGGGTGTTCGCGAGGTGCATGCGTCGGCCAAACAGGCCGTCGACTCCCCGATGCACCTGACGCGTCGCCTTCCCGGGCTGGACGCGCCGTGGTCGCGGACCGACGCCGGGATCGTGCGGGCCCTGCGCGATGCGCTGGCATCGTGAAAGGCGCGCGACACGCGGGCCGGTGATAATCGGCGAATGGACAAGATTCCCCTTCTGATCGACACCGACCCGGGCGTGGACGACGCGCTCGCCCTGCTGATGGCCTTCAACGATCCGCGGCACGAGGTCGTCGGTCTCACCATCGCCGCCGGCAACGTCGGCCTCAAACACACCGTCGCCAACGCGCTCAAGCTGTGCGAAATCGCCGGCATCGACGCGCCGGTGTTCGCCGGTTGCCCAGGCCCGCTGCTGCATCCCGCGCCGGACGCCGGCTACGTGCACGGCGAGGACGGCTTCGGCGATGTCGGCTACGACGCCGCGCGCCGCACCGCCGAACGCGAACACGCCGCGCAGGCCATCCTTCGCCTGTCGCACGAGCATGCCGGCCGGCTGCTGCTGGTCGCGCTCGGCCCGCTGACCAACGTCGCGCTCGCGCTCAAGCTCGACCCGACGCTGCCCGAGCGCGTGGCACGCATCGTCGTGATGGGCGGCGCGGTAACCGGCCACGGCAACATCACGCCGGCCGCGGAATTCAACGTCTACTTCGATCCCGAAGCTGCGCACATCGTGTTCGAGGCGTTCCCGCGGATCGACCTCGCCGACTGGGAAGGCACCATCGCGCACGGCCTGCTGCACGACCGCGTGGTCGAGTGGCTCGCGGCGGATTCGCCGCGTGCGCGTTTCTACGAGCGCATTTCGAAGAAGACGCGCGAGTGGTCGGCCGATCGCCGCGGCGAGTACTGGCATTCGGCCGACGCGCTGGCGATGGCCTACGCGCTGGAGCCGGACGGCGCGGCGGAACTGGTCGAGCGCCCGGTCGTCGTCGAACTGGGCCAGGGCCACGCGCGCGGCATGACCGTGGTCGACTGGAACCGCCAGACGGGGCTGGCGGACCGCTTCCGGATCCTGATGCGCTACGACCAGGGCAGGTTCGAGGGGCTGATCCGAGCGGCGCTGGCGGCCGGCTGATGTCGCATCGTCGGGCGGCTTGCGCAAAGGGGAAGGTGGCCGCTATACTGCCGCGCTTTCCCCGAATGATTTGGTGAGTGCCATGAAGGCCGGCATCCATCCCGACTACCGCGACGTCGTTTTCCAGGACGTCACGACCGACTACCAGTTCCTGACGCGTTCGACCCTTGGCAGCAAGGAGACGATCAAGTGGGAAGACGGTAACGAGTACCCGCTGATCAAGGTCGATATCAGCTCGGCTTCGCATCCGTTCTATACGGGCAAGCACAAGATCGTCGACACCAGCGGTCGCGTCGACAAGTTCCGCAAGCGTTACGGCGCGCAGAAGTAATCCGCGGTCCGCGCCTCGACGGCGCGACCCACGGGACTTCGCACGACGACTCGCCGGCCTCGCGGTTGCCCGCGGCGTCCCGGATTGCGACGTAGCTTTGCGATGAGATTTACCGACGGCTGCCGGAAGGCGGCCGTCGGTTTTTTCGTGTCCGCGGGAAACGCTCGCGCCTGTTGCCCTGCTGCGCCCGGTTCGAGCGGCGCCGCATGCGGCCTGTGCGGCAGCGGCCATACCGGCCTATCGGGCGCTGATGCGTAGGAGCACGGACTACGCCACGTGATCCGCAGCAATCGCGCACCGGGAGGGTCCGACACGGGCGCGCCAGGTCGCTCGCTGCTCGCGACGCATTCCTGTCTTTTTTCGCCATCTGGCCGCTTTCTGCGCCCATTCCCGCGCAACGGGCGCGAACCCGCCAGAACGGCGTCCCGACCGGGTTGCCACCAAAGTCCGAGTCAGCGCTCCAAGGGCGTTGTGCGATAATTCACGGATCGCGGCGCCGATCTGTGCCGTGACCCCCGTCCCCGCTCCGTGCCGCGCCTCCCGGCGGCATGCAGACTTGAGGAGTGTTTCGTGTCCGATTCCAAGAAATCCGGTTTCGATCAGGTCTCCCTGACCGCCGGCGACAAGACCGTGACCCTGCCGGTCCATCACCCCGTCCTCGGCCAGCCGTGCATCGACATCGGCAAGCTGCCCAAGGAAACCGGTGCCTTCACCTACGACAACGGCTTCACGGCGACCGCCAGCTGCAAGTCGGCCGTGACCTACATCGACGGCGATGCCGGCGTGCTGCTGTACCGCGGCTACCCGATCGAACAGCTCGCCGAGAAGTCGAGCTTCCTCGAAGTCGCGTACCTGCTGATGAACGGCGAACTGCCGAGCAAGGGCGAGTTCGATTCGTTCGAACACGAGGTCACGCATCACACGATGATGCACGAGGCCTTCCGCACCTTCCTGTACGGCTTCCGCCACGACGCGCATCCGATGGCGATGCTGGTCGGCATGCTCGGTTCGATGGCGAGCTTCTACCACAACGATCTCGACCTGGAAGATCCGGAACAGCGCCGCCTGGCCGCGATCCGCCTGATCGCGAAGGTGCCGACGATCGCCGCCGCCTGCCATCGTTATTCGATCGGCTGGCCGATGCGCTATCCGAAGAACAACCTCGAGTACACCACGCGCTTCCTGCACATGATGAAGGAAGTGCCGAGCGAGCCGCTGGAGCTCAACCCGGTCGCCGCCAAGGCGCTGGACCTGCTCTTCATCCTGCATGCCGATCACGAGCAGAACGCGTCGACCTCGACCGTGCGCCTGGTCGGTTCCACCGGCGCTAACCCGTATGCGTGCGTTGCCGCCGGCGTCGCCGCGCTGTGGGGCCCGGCGCACGGCGGTGCGAACGAAGCGGTGCTGAAGATGCTGGAAGAGATCGGCCGTCCGGAGAACGTCGGTTCCGCCGTCGCGAAGGCGAAGGACAAGGAATCGGGCTTCCGCCTGATGGGCTTCGGCCACCGCGTCTACAAGAACTTCGACCCGCGCGCCAAGATCATCCGCGAGATGACCCACAAGGTGCTCGGCGAGCTCGGCATCAACGATCCGCTGCTCGAAGTGGCGATGAAGCTGGAAGAGGCCGCGCTGAAGGACGAGTACTTCGTGCAGCGCAAGCTCTACCCGAACGTCGATTTCTACTCCGGCATCATCTACAAGGCGCTCGGCATCCCGGTGGAGATGTTCACCGTGATGTTCGCCATCGCGCGCACCGCCGGCTGGGTCTCGCACTGGCTGGAGCAGCAGAACGATCCGGAAAACAAGATCGGCCGCCCGCGCCAGATCTACATCGGTTCGCCGCAGCGCGATTACACCGACCTCGGCAAGCGCTGAGGTCCGGTGGTTGGCGTCCGCGCCAACGTAGCCACGAAGCCGCGGCCCAGCCGCGGCTTCGTCGTTTTCAAATGGGTCATCTACGCGCTGCTCGCCGGCGACGTCGTCCTCTACTCGCTGTACGGCCGCCTGACGGAACTGATCGACACCGCGGCGTGGCTCGTTCTGTTGATGCTGTTCGAGTGGGAAACCGGCGGCTGGCCGCTTCGCGCGCGCTGGATTCCGGTGCTCCACGGCGTCCGCATGCTGGCGAGCATCGCCGTCGTTGTCGCGGTGGTCGGCTACGCACTCGAATGCGTGTGGCTGGACTTCTTCAACGAAGTGACCTGGCTGGGCGTGATCGCATTGCTGGAGCTGGAAGTGCGCCTTCCGCCTGACGCCCTGCGTTTGCATCGCATGCGACGCGCGACCGCCGCCGTGCTGTACCTCGCGCTCGTGGGTTTCCTGCTGACGTGGGCGGTGATGGGCTTCGGCGAGGACAACCCACAAGCCGCGTGGCTGGACACGTGGGATGCGCTGCTGTGGCTGGTCGCGTTCGTGGTGATCGAGCTCAACGTGTTCGGCGTGCGCGATGCCGGCATGCCGTCGCGTCGCGCGCGACAGCCCGAAGCGTCGGGATAGCGGCGATCAGCCGCCCGTGTAACCGGCGATCTCTTCTTCGGTGAGCAGCTGCCGGAGTTGCGCCACGCTCGCGCGCTTCATGGGCTTCTCGTCGACGCTCGACAACGGCGCCTGGCGCAGGCCGTCGAGCGGAAGCACGGTCAGATCGAACGCGATGTCTTCGGCGGTGAACACCCAGACCGGCACGTCGGCGATGCGTTCGCGATCCAGCCGCACGCGACGGCTGCGCGATTCGGCGGGAATGCCGTGTTGCTCGAGGAAGCGCGGCGGCGCGTCGGGATCGTCGCTGAAAAGATGCAGCGCGACGGGGCTGCGCGTGTCGGCGGTGCCGTCGAGCACGGAGCCGACGAGGCGCGGCTGGAATTCGTCGAAGAACTCCATCGCGCGCAGCGCGGCTTCGCGCCGCTGACGCAGCGCAGGCACGTTCTCGCGCTGGAACAGGCGCTGGTATTCGCGCAACGCGTCTTCGATCTCGCGATTCCGAGGCAGCGATGCGTCGTCGAAGATGCCCAGCCGTTCGGCCGCCTTGAGCTTGGCCTGGTGGTAGTCGCGAATGCCGCCCTCGGCCATCAGTCGCGCGGCTTCGGTCGCAAGGCGGTGCCGCCGTTCGCGTGTGCGCGTGAGCGCGTGCTGATGGGCGTGCTGTCGAGCGTGGGGCATGAGGACCTCCGCAGCGGGCACCACGACGGCGGAATTCGCCGCGGCCGACAGCGCCGGCAGGGCGAAGCTAGCATGTTTCCTGGCGCTCGCACGTTACCGTCCGTGGCGTGTCGGTCCCGTGGACGCGATCGTCCGAGCATGAACGCAGGCCGTCCCGCAAAAGAAAAACGCCGGGACGAGCCCGGCGTTCTCATGCGCGTCATGACGGCAACGGTCAGAAGATGTCGAACGCTTCTTCCGCGGGTGCGGTTTCCTGCGGGCCGTAGTCGACGTAGCTCTGCATGCGGTCGAGGTCTTCGGCCTTGACCCATTCGATGATGCCGCCTTCGCCGCCCGGTATCAGTGCGCCGTTGCCGGCGACCGACACCTTCACCATGCCTTCCGGCGGCTCGTTCAAGGCGAGCGGCTGGTCCTTCAGCGCCACGCGCATGTAGTCGATCCAGATCGGCAGCGCGGCCTTGCCGCCGTACTCGCGGTAACCAAGCGACTTGTAGTTGTCGCGGCCGACCCAGACGGTGGTGACGTACGGGCCGCCCACGCCGGAGAACCACGCGTCGCGGTGATCGTTCGTCGAGCCGGTCTTGCCGCCGACGTCGTCGCGTTCGAGCACTTTCGCCGGCGTGCCCGTGCCGCGCTTCACCACGTCGCGCAGCATCGAGACGATCTGGTACGCGATGCGGCCATCGATGGCGCGCGGCGCGAGCACCATGTTGCTGGTGTCGATGGCCGGCTTCTTCGGTTCGTCCTTCGGCGCGTCGGGCGTCGCGGCGGGCGCGGCCGACCCGGCCGGGCCGAGGTTGAAGCCGTCGACGACGGTGGTGTTCTGCACGGCACGGCCTACCGTGCCGGGCACGCCGCATTCGGGGCAGGCCACGGCCGGCTTTTCCTTGAACACCACCGCGCCTTCGCGATCCTTCACTTCGTCGATGAACCACGGCGTGATGCGGAAGCCGCCGTTGGCGAACACGGCGAAACCGCGCGCCACCGACAGCGGCGTCAGCGACGCGGTGCCCAGCGACATCGACAGGTTCGGCGGCAGTTCCGCCTCCTCGAAGCCGAAGTGGCTGATGTACTTGCGCGCGTAATCCACGCCGATGGCGTCCAGCAGGCGCACCGACACCAGGTTGCGCGATTGCACCATCGCTTCGCGCAGGCGCATCGGGCCGGCGAAGTTGCCGCTGTCGTTCTGCGGGCGCCAGATGTGGCCGCGGCGATCCTTGAACACCACCGGCGCGTCGAGCACGACCGATGCCGGATTGAAGCCGCGTTCGAACGAGGCCGCATACACGAACGGCTTGAAGCTCGAACCCGGCTGGCGACGCGCCTGCGTGGCGCGGTTGAACTTGGCACCGGCGAAGCTGTAGCCGCCCGAGAGCGCGCGCAGCGCGCCGTTGGCCGGTTCCAGCGAGACCAGCGCGGCCTGCGCCTGCGGCACCTGGTCCAGGCGATAACGCGCCGGCGGCGGGACATCGCCCGGCTTCACTTCGGCGGTCGATTCGATGCGGCTGACGCGGACGAGGTCGCCGCGCTTGACCAGGCTTGCCGGCGCGCGATCGCCCCAGCCCTGGCCGCTGCCGAGTTCGACCTGCGTGCCGTCGCCGAGCACCAGCTGCACCTGGCTCCCGCTCACGCCGGTGACGATGGCCGGCTGCAGCGCGGCCTGCGGTGCGATGTTGCGAAGGCGCGCGCGCACCGCGGCGATGTCCTCGTTCGGCGCGAGGTCGAAATGCTGCTCCACGCCATGCCAGCCGTGGCGACGGTCGTACACGGCCAGGCCATCGCGCACGGCCTTGTCCGCCGAGGCCTGCAGCACCGGGTCGATGGTGGTGGTGACGTGGTAGCCCTTGGTCAGTGCCTCGTTGCCGAAGCGCGCGACCATTTCCTGGCGGACCATCTCGGCGACGTACGGCGCGTACACCTCGACCGGGCGCTCGTGCGGCGTGGCGTGCATCGGCACGGCCTTCGCCTGCGCGGCTTCGGCCGGGCTCACGAACTTCAGCTCCGCCATGCGATCGAGGATGTAGTCGCGACGCACCTTCGCGCGCTCGGGATTGGTCAGCGGATTGCCGCTGGACGGGAACTTCGGGATGCCGGCCAGCGAGGCCATTTCATCGAGCGAGAGTTCGTTGAGCTTCTTGCCGTAATAGAACTCCGCCGCGGCCGCCACGCCGTAGGCGCGGTTGCCGAAGAAGCTCTTGTTCAAGTACAGCTCGAAGATCTCGTCCTTGCTCAGCTCGCGCTCCATGCGCATGGCCGTGAGCATCTCGGCCAGCTTGCGCGTGTAGCTGTATTCGTTGCTGAGGAAGAACTGGCGCGCGACCTGCTGGGTAATCGTCGAACCGCCCGGTACGCGCTTTGCATCGGTGGTGGCGATGAGCCACACCGCGCGCGCGACGCCCTTGAAGTCGACGCCGTGGTGCTTGTAGAAGCGGGCGTCCTCGATGGCGAGGAAGGCCTGCTTCTGCCGCTCCGGCACGTCCTGGATGGACACCGGGTAGCGACGCGTCTCGCCGAACAGCGCCATCAGGCGTCCGTCCCTGGCGTAGACGTACATCGGCTCCTGCATTTCGACCGCGCGCAGGGTTTCGACGTCCGGCAGCTTGGGGGCCACGAGGTAGTACAAGGTGCCCAGCGCAATGGCGCCGAGCAGGGCCAGGCCGGCGAGCGCGAACAGCGCCCAGCGCAGCAGGCGGCGTAGACGGGGCATCAAGCAGATTCCGATTGCGGGTGTAGTGGGCGTGGAGTATAGAGGAGCGGGGAAGGGGGTTTTTTGAGCGCAGGCACACCGGCGAAACGCACGGCCCGCAAGGCCGGGCGGGCGCGGCGACCCAGGGGTGGGTCGACCCGGCCGGAGAGCGCCACGAGAGGTTGGAAAGTGACGCAGTAAGGCAATTCGGAAGGAAAAGGTTGCCAGCCTGTGCAAACTTGGTTATTTAAAGCGGGGTCACACAAGGCGCACGTAAGCGCCTGTGACAAGGGGAAAATATCGTGGGGATCGTCACAAAAAGCCAGCCGGCGGTCGTCGGCGTGGACATCAGTTCGACTGCCGTAAAGCTTTTGCAGCTCTCGCGGGCCGGCAATCGCTATCGCGTCGAGCATTACGCAGTCGAACCGCTGCCGCCGAACGCCGTCGTCGAGAAGAGCATCGTCGAGGTCGAGGCCGTGGGCGAAGCGATCCGTCGCGCCGTCGCGCGCTCGGGCACTCGCGCCAAGCACGCCGCGGCCGCGGTCGCCGGTTCGTCGGTCATCACCAAGGTCATCCCGATGCCGGGCGACCTGGACGAGGACGAGCTCGAGTCGCAGGTCGAACTGGAGGCGGTCAACTACGTCCCGTACCCGATCGAAGAGGTCAACCACGATTTCGAAGTGCTGGGCCCGATGCCCGGCAGCCCGGACATGCTGCAGGTGCTGCTCGCCGCGTCGCGTTCGGAAAACGTCGAAGTGCGCGCCTCGGCGCTGGAGATCGGCGGCCTCACCCCGAAGGTGATGGACGTTGAAGCCTTCGCGCTGGAGAACGCCTTCGCGCTGGTCGCCGACCAGCTGGGCGGTCCGCGCGACGGCCTGATCGCGCTGGTCGATTCGGGCGCGACGATGACCACGCTCAACGTGCTGCGCAACGGCCGCAGCCTGTATGCACGCGAGCAGGTCTTCGGCGGCAAGCAGCTCACCGACGAGGTGATGCGCCGCTACGGCCTGAGCTACGAGGAAGCCGGCCTGGCCAAGCGCCAGGGCGGGCTGCCGGAGAGCTACGAAGCCGAAGTGCTCGAACCTTTCAAGGAGGCGATGGTCCAGCAGATCAGCCGCCTGCTGCAGTTCTTCTACGCGGGCAGCGAGTTCAACCGCGTCGACCAGATCGTGCTCGCCGGTGGCTGCGCGTCCATCGCCGGCATTGCCGAGATGGTCGAGGAACAGCTCGGCGTGCCGACCACCATCGCCAACCCGCTCGCCCACATGACGCTCGGGCCGCGCGTGCAGGCGCATGCGCTGGCCCAGGACGCCCCGGCCCTGATGATCGCCTGCGGCCTGGCCCTGAGGAGTTTCGACTGATGGCACGCATCAACCTCCTCCCGTGGCGCGAAGAGCGCCGCAAGCAGCGGCAGAAGGAAACCGGCCTGATGCTCGGTGCGGCCGCCATCGGCGCGCTGCTGCTGTCGTTCGTCATCGTCAGCTACTACAACGGCCAGATCGACGGCCAGAACGAGCGCAACACGTTCGTGCAGGGCCAGATCGACGAGGTCAAGAAGAAGAACGAGGAAATCAAGGTCCTCGAAGAAAAGAAGGCCAAGCTGCTCGCCCGCAAGGAAGTGATCGAGAAGCTGCAGGCCAACCGCTCGCAGATGGTGCACCTGTTCGATTCGCTGGTGCGCACGATCCCGGACGGCGCGGTGCTGACCTCGATCAAGCAGGACAGCGAAACGCTCACGCTGGAAGGCCGCGCGCAGTCCAACGCCCGCGTCAGTACCTACATGCGCAACCTCGAAGGCTCGGGCTGGATGACCAATCCGGACCTGTCGATCATCGAGGCGAAGGGCGGCGACAAGGGCCTGCCGTACGAGTTCAAGCTGCAGGTCAAGCTCGCCAACCCGAACGCGCCGAAGGACGAGGACGGCGATGGCGTGCCGGACGCGCCGGCCGCGCAGATTGCCCAGTCGGGTGACGCCGCCGCCACCGCGGGCGCCGCGCCGGCAACTGCCGCGCCGGCAACGACCACGCCGGCCGCGCCGGCGGGTGCCGCCGCGCAGCCTGCCGCCGCGCCGGCCGCTCCGACCGCAACGCCTGCCACTGCGCCCTCGGCGCCGAACGCCACGCCGGCCCAGGGAGCGGCGTCATGAGCAAGAAGAAACCCATCAAGCTCAACGAGCTGGACTTCAACAACATCGGCGGCTGGCCGCAGCAGGCCAAGATCGGTCTTTGCGGCGTGATCGTCGTGGTGATCGTCGGCCTGGCCTGGTACCTGTTCGTCAGCGACAAGCGCAGCGAGCTGGAAAGCCTGGAAGCCAAGGAAACCACGCTGCGCGCCGAGTTCGAGACCGAACAGGGCAAGGCCGCGAACCTGGAGCCGCTCAAGCAGCAGCTCGCGCAGATGGAACAGCAGCTCCAGCAGATGCTGCGTCAGCTGCCCAGCAAGACCGAAATGCCCGACCTGATCGTCGACATCTCGCAGACCGCACTGGCCACCGGCATCACCAACGAGCTCTTCCAGCCCGGTCCGGAAGAACCCAAGGAGTTCTACGCCGAGAAGCCGATCTCGCTGCGCATGGTGGGCAGTTACCACCAGTTCGGCGGATTCGTCAGCGGCGTCGCCTCGCTGCCGCGCGTGGTCATCATGACCATGCACGACATCTCGCTGAAGCCGCGCGGCAAGGAAGGCGTGATCACGCCCAACAGCCCGCTGGAACTGGCCGGCACGGTGAAGACCTACCGCTACCTGGACGAAGAGGAAGTCCAGAAGCAGGAAGCCGCCGCTGCGGAAGCCGCAGGCGGCAAGAAGGAGGGGACCTGAGATGCGCGCACACCTGATTGAAGGCGCCGCACCGCTGCGTGCCCTGACGGCGATCGCGCTGGTACTCGGACTGGCCGCGTGTTCGCGCGGCGTCACGAGCACACCGGGCGATGCGCCCAACCTCGAAAAATGGATCGCCGAAGTGAAGGCGCGTCCGGCGCCGCCGCTGGATCCGCTGCCGGTGATGCAGCAGTTCGAGACGTTCGAATACAACGCATACGCACTGCGCGATCCGTTCAGCACGGCCTTCACCGACGAGGGCGGCGGCAACGGTCCGCGTCCTGATGCGGGCCGTCGCAAGCAGACGCTGGAACAGTTTCCGCTCGACAGCCTCGACATGGTCGGCACGCTCGGCAAGGGGAACGGCGTGGTCGCGCTGGTGATGGCACCGGACAAGGTGACCTACCGCGTGACGCCGGGGAACTACATGGGGCAAAGCGACGGTCGCGTGACCGGCGTGTTCGAAGACCGCATCGAGCTGGTGGAACTGGTGCCGGATGGCGCGGGTGGATGGTTGGAGCGTCCGGCCACGGTCGCGCTTGAAGATCAATGATTCTTGGGGGAATGCACGATGACCGTTTCTAAACCGGCCCGATTTGTACCGGGTAGCTTCAGCGCGCTCGCTGATCGTCGCCCCCTGCTGCGCAGCGGGTCCATCGGCCTGCTGATCGGCGCGATCGCCGCCGTCAGCGCCGTCCACGCCGCCACGCCGGCGCCGGTCGCACCGACGACCGTCGCGCCGCCGGCCAGCCTGGATCCGGCCAAGCAGCTGCCGGGTACCGTCGAGGTGTCCAACATCGACTTCAAGCGCGGCAGCGACGGCTCCGGTCGCCTGGTCGTGAAGTTCAGTGGCGATGGCGCCGCGCCGGACCTGCGAAACCAGGGCCAGAGCGTGGTGGTCAACGTCGGCAACGCCAAGCTGCCCGACGCGCTGCGCAAGCCGCTCAACGTGGTGGACTTCGCCACGCCGGTGCAGCGCATCGACGCACGCACCAGCGGTGCCGGCACGCAGCTCGTGCTCGACATGAGCGGCAACTTCGACTCGATGGCCTATCAGACCGGCCGCGAGTACATCGTCGAAATCGTGCCGCGCACCGGCGCTGCCACCGGCCGCGCGGTCGGCCAGGCGACGACGGGCAAGGCGCCGGCCACCGGCGCGCGCAGCTACAGCGGCCGCCCGGTCACGTTCAACTTCCAGGACGTGCCGGTGCGCACCGTGCTGCAGCTGATCGCCGAGGAGTCGGGCCTGAACGTGGTCGCCGCCGACACGGTGTCGGGCAACGTCACGCTGCGCCTGACCAACGTGCCGTGGGACCAGGCGCTGGACATCGTGTTGCAGGCCAAGGGCCTGGACAAGCGCCGCAGCGGCAACGTCGTGTGGGTCGCCCCGCAGGCCGAGATCGCCAAGTACGAGCAGGACAAGGAAGACGCGCGCATCGCGCTGGACAACCGCGTCGACCTGACCACCGAGTACGTGCAGATCAACTACCACAACGCCGCGCAGATCTTCAAAGCGCTGACCGAGGCCAAGGGCATCGGCGGTAATGCCGGCGGTGGCGGGCAGGGCCAGGGCAACACCGACAGCGGCTTCCTGTCGCCACGCGGCCGCCTGGTCGCCGACGAGCGCACCAACACGCTCATGATCAGCGACATCCCGAAGAAGGTCGCGGAGATGAAGCAGCTGATCCACGTGATCGACCGCCCGGTCGACCAGGTGCTGATCGAAGGCCGCGTCGTCATCGCACAGGACACCTTCGCCCGCGAGCTGGGTGCGCGCTTCGGCATCGCCGGCACGAAGGACGGCAAGTACTTCTTCAACGACACCATCGAGAACAACGACGCAACGCGCGGCTCGTTCGCCGAGGCCAGCCAGTCGGGGGAGCTGCCGACGCTGTTCAAGGGCCCGATGAGCAACCTGGGCGTGCTGAACCCCGCCGGCTCGGTGGCGCTGCAGATCCTCAACGCCGGCTACGCGCTCGACATCGAACTGTCGGCCATGCAGGAAGAGGGCCGCGGCGAAGTGATCTCCAACCCGCGCCTGGTGACCAGCAACCAGCGTGAGGCGGTGATCCGCCAGGGCCAGGAAGTGGGCTACGTGACGATCTCGCCGACGCAGGGCGGCACGACCATCCCGATCCCGAACGTGCAGTTCAAGGACGTGCTGCTGGAACTGAAGGTCACCCCGACCATCACCCACGACGGCCGCGTGTTCCTCAACATGAACGTCAAGAAGGACGAAGTCGAAGGGTACGTCGACACGTCGATCGGCCAGGTGCCGACCATCGCCAAGCGCGAGGTCAACACCGCGGTGCTGGTCGAGGACGGCCAGACCGTCGTCATCGGCGGCGTGTACGAGTTCCGCGACCGCAGCGACATCTCGAAGGTGCCGTTCCTGGGCGACATCCCGTTCCTGGGCAACCTCTTCAAGAAGAAGGGTCGCAGCAAGGACAAGGCCGAGCTGCTGATCATGGTCACCCCGAAGGTAATGAAGGTAGACCAGCGCGGGTGAGCGCCCGCGCTTGCGCGCCATGGCGCGCGCGGGCGCGAACGACCGGCCAGGATGGCCGGGCCGGGCGATCCGAAGTCCGTAACGCATCGCCATGGATGGCGGCGGTCACGATGCAGAATCCGGTGCCACGCGGCACTGCCGCGTGGCCTGCCGAACGACCGGCCATGGATGGTCGGGCCGGGCGATCCGAAGCCCGTAACGCATCGCCATGGATGGCAGCTTAGGAAATTAAAGAATCGGGATACGCGCCATGGCGCGCGCGGGCGCGAACGCCCGGCCAGGATGGCCGGGCCGGGCGATCCGAAGCCCGTAACGCATCGCCATGGACGGCGGCGATAGCGATCCAGAATCCGGTGCTACGCGGCACTGCCGCGTGGCCTGCCGAACGACCGGCCATGGATGGTCGGGCAGGGCGATCCGAAGCCCGAAGCGCATCGCCATGGATGGCAGCGTAGGAAACTAGCGAATTGGGATGCGCGCCATGGCGCGCGCGGGCGCGAACGACCGGCCAGGATGGTCGGGCCGGGCGATCCGAAGCCCGTAACGCATCGCCACACAGAAGGCAGCGCCGCGCCGACGATCGGGCCCGGCAGCTCGGCCCACACTCGCCGCACGAACGCAGAACAAGACCCAAAGGGCCCCACCGGGGCCCTTTCGCTTTGCATTGCTGAATGAATGACGCGATGCGTGAACTGCGCCGTCCGTCTTCGGTCAAACTGGCCCGGATTCCCGAACGAGACCGCCATGGACCGCCGCAGCGACGATCTTCCCCGCCTGCACGACGCCTTCCGCGCGCTGCGCGAGGCCCTATCGGCCGAGATCGTCGGCCAGGCGGCGTTGATCGACCGTCTGCTCATCGCGCTGCTGGCCGACGGCCACCTGCTGGTCGAAGGCGCGCCGGGCCTGGCGAAGACCAGCGCGATCCGCGCCCTGGCCGCGCGGCTGGAGGCCGATTTCGCCCGCGTCCAGTTCACCCCCGACCTGCTCCCGGCCGATCTCACCGGTACCGAGGTCTGGCGCCCGCAGGAGGGCCGTTTCGAATTCCAGCCCGGGCCGATCTTCCATCCCATCCTGCTCGCCGACGAGATCAACCGCGCTCCCGCCAAAGTGCAGTCCGCGCTGCTGGAAGCGATGGGCGAGCGCCAGGTCACCGTCGGCCGCGCGACCTACGCGCTGCCGGCGCTGTTCCTGGTGATGGCGACGCAGAACCCGATCGAGCAGGAAGGCACGTTCCCGCTGCCCGAAGCGCAGCTCGACCGCTTCCTGATGTACGTGCGCATCGGCTATCCGCAGGCGGCGGCGGAAACCGAAATCCTCCGCCTCGCGCGCGACCGCGCGCGCCACGCGACGCAGAGCGTGGCCGCTGCCATCGAACGGATGCCGCTGGACGATGTTTTCGCCGCGCGCAACGCCGTGCTCGACCTGCACCTCGCGCCGGCGGTGGAGCGTTACCTGATCGAACTGGTGCTCGCCTCGCGCGACGCCGCGCGTTACGACGCAACGCTCGCGCGCCGCATCGCGTGGGGTGCGAGCCCGCGCGGTTCCATCGCGCTGGAGCGTTGCGCGCGTGCGCATGCGTGGCTCGCCGGGCGCGATTTCGTGACGCCCGACGACGTGCGTGCGGTCGCCCCGGACGTCCTGCGCCATCGCATCCTGCCCAGCTACGAGGCCACGGCCGAAGGCTGGGACGGCGAGCGCCTCGTCGCCGAACTGCTGCAACGCGTGCCGCTGCCGTAAGCGCTTCGTCGTCGACGCGCGGCGCATCCTTCGCGACCACGACACGCCCTGATCCACCAAGCTCCCCACGCCGACGCCTGATCCGCACTCCTCGTTCCGAAACCGACCGTGCCCACGCCCACGCCCCCTCGCGATGAAACCACCGGCAACGGCGTCGTGCCGACGCTGCCGGAACTGGTCGCGTTGCGACAGGCCGTCGCCGGTCGACGCCCCGCACAGCGCGGGCGCTTCGGGGTGAGCGGGCATGCGCTGTCGCCGTTGCGTGGCCGCGGCATGGAGTACGCCGAATCGCGCGAATACGTGGCCGGCGACGACGCGCGCCACATCGACTGGCGACTCACCGCGCGCACCGGTCGCGCGCACACCAAGCTGTTCCAGGCCGAGCGCGAACGCCTGAGCCTGATCGTGGCCGACACCTCGCCGTCGCTGTATTTCGGTACGCGCGTGCGTTTCAAGTCGGTGCAGGCGGCGCGCGCCGGGGCGGTCGCCGCGTGGTCGGCCGTGCGCGATGGCGATCGCATCGCCGCGTTGCGCGGCAGCCAGCGCGAAGCCCCGATCGCGCCCGCGTCCGGCCCGCGCGGCGCGCTGCGCGTGCTAGATGCGCTCACGCGCTGGTACGCGCAGCCGCCGGAAGACGATGCCGGCCTTGGCGTCGCGCTCGACCACGCGCAGCGCCTGCTGCGTCCGGGCTCACGCCTGGTCGTGCTCGCCGATCCGGCGAGCGTCGCCGCCTTGCCGGCGCAGCGATGGCCCGCGCTGTCGCACCATCACGAAGTCATCGTGCTGCTGCTGACCGATCCGCTGGAGATCGCACCGCCGAAGGCGTCGCTGCCCTTCCTCGGGAACGGCGGCGAGCGCGACGTGCACCGCATCGACGTCGACCTCTCGGTCGCCGCGCAGCGGCAGGCGTGGCGCAATGAATTCGGGCGTCCGCTCGACGCCGCGCTGGCGCAGCTGCCTGCACGCGGCGTGCGCGTGCAGGCGTTGTCCACGGACGCGGAGAGCGCGTCGTGGCTGCCGCTGCTCGGCCGCAACCGGCCGCTGGTGGCGTGATGGCGGCGCCTGCTTCGCTCGTGTTGCGCGACATCCATGCCACGACGGCCCCGTCGTGGTGGCCGCCCGCGCCGGGCTGGTGGATCCTCGCCGGCGTCCTCGTCGCGGCCATCGTGCTGGTCGCCTGGTGGCGTGCGCGGGTGCGTCGTCGACGCGCCGCGGTCGTCGCGTTGTTCGATCGCGAAGTCGATGCCGCATCGACGCCGCCGCAGCAGGTCGCGGCGATGTCCGAACTGCTGCGTCGCGCGGCGCGCCGGCACGATGCGAACGCCGACACGTTGCAGGGCGAGCAGTGGCTGCGCCATCTCGACGCCGCCACGGCGACGAACAAGCGCAAGGCGCCCACACGCACAGACTTCTCCGAAGGTCCCGGCCGGTTGCTGCTGGACGGCGGCTTCCGCCGCGAGGTCGATCCCGCCGATGTCGCCGCACTTCGCGCGCTGGCACGCGAGCGTTTCCTGCGCTGGATGGGCGCCGGCCGGTGATCGACGCGCTGCTCGCTACGTTCCTGTCGCTGCACGAGCATTTCGCGTGGCCGTGGATGCTGCTCGCGCTTCCGCTGCCGTTCTTCGCGCGCTGGCTGTTGCCGCCAGCGCGACACGCGTCGTCCGCGGCCTTGCGTGCGCCGTTCGGCGAACGGCTCGACCGCGTCGCGCATGCCGGCGGCCGCACGGCGTTCGGCGCGCGCGGGGGCGCCCTCGTGTGGCTGGCGTGGATCGCGTTGTGCATCGCGGCGGCGCGTCCGCAGCAACTTGGCGACGCAGTGCAGCCGCCGCAGGTGGGGCGCGACCTGATGCTCGCGCTCGATCTGTCCGGCAGCATGCGCGAGCCCGACATGGACCTCGGCGGCCGCACCGTCGACCGCCTCACCGCCGCGAAAGCCGTGCTGGCCGACTTCCTCGACCGCCGCCACGGCGATCGCGTGGGCCTGATCGTCTTCGGCCGCCGCGCGTATGCGCTCACGCCGTTGACGCTCGACCTCGCGTCCGTGCGCCAGCAGCTGGAAGACAGCGTGATCGGCCTGGCCGGCCAGGAAACCGCGATCGGCGACACCATCGCGCTGGCGACCAAGCGCCTGCGCGGCCAGCCGGCGGAGCAACGCGTGCTCGTGCTGCTCACCGACGGCGTGAACACCGCGGGCCTGCTCGAACCGAAAAAGGCGGCCGAGATCGCGAAGGCCGAAGGCGTGCGCATCCACACCATCGCCTTCGGCGGCGAGGGCACGATGTCGCTGTTCGGCCTACCCGTGCCGATGCCGGGCGCCGGCGACGAGATCGACGAAGCGACCTTGCGCGAGATCGCGCGCAGCACGGGCGGCCGTTTCTTCCGTGCGCGCGATACCTCGCAGCTGGCCGGCATCTACGCCGAGATCGATCGTCTCGAACCGATCGAACGCCCCGGCCAGGCCGTGCGCCCGCGCATCGAGCGCTATCCGTGGCCGCTCGGCGCCGCCTTCGCGTGCGCGCTGCTCGCGTTCGCATGGCCGCGACGGAGGCACGCATGAACCCGTTCGCCGACCTCTCGCTCGCCTCGCTGCACCTGCTGCGCCCGCAGTGGTTGTGGGCGTTGCTCGCGTTGCCGTTGCTGTTCGGGTTGTGGCGCGTGCGGCGACGTCGCGCCAGCGTGTGGCGCGAGAACGTCGATGCGCATCTGCTGCCGCACCTGCTCGTCGAACGCGGGGGCGCGCGCGTGCGATGGGGCGCATGGCTCGCTTCGCTTGCCTACGTGCTGGCCGTGATCGCATTGGCGGGGCCGAGTTGGCGCCAGAGCCCGCAGCCGCTGTGGCAGAGCCGCACGCCGCTGGTGGTCGCGGTCGATCTGTCCGGCGCCGCGCTCGCGGCCGATCTTCCGCCCTCGCGCCTGGCGCAGTCGCGCGCGAAGCTGTCCACGCTGCTGCGCGAGCGCCAGGGCGGGCAGGTCGCGCTCGTCGCCTTCGCCGATGACGCGTTCACCGTCGCGCCGCTCACCGAGGACGCGGCGAACGTGGCGCTGTTCCTCGATGCGCTGTCGCCCGACGTGATGCCCGTCGATGGGCAACGCGCCGATCGCGCGATCGGGGGGGCGGTGCAGTTGTTGAAGCAATCCGGTTTCGATCGCGGGCGCATCCTGCTGATGACCGACCACGCCGGCGACGGCGCGAACGAGGCCGCATCCGCTGCAGCGAAGCAGGGCTTTCGCGTCGACGTGCTCGGCGTGGGCGCCGAAGCCGGTGCGCCGTATCGCCGCGGCGACGGCACGTTCGCGAACGCGCGCCTCGACGAGTCCTCGTTGCGTGGCCTCGCGTCAGCAGGCAACGGCCGCTATGCGCGCATCGCCGTCGACGATAGCGACCTGCGCGCGCTGGGCGTGCTCGATCCGACCGACACCGACGACGCCACGCGCGTGGACGGACAGCGCGGGCACGCGTGGCAGGACGAAGGCTACTGGCTGCTGCCGCCGCTGATGCTGCTGGCGTTGTTCGCATTCCGGCGTCGTACGGCGCTGGCGATGATCGCGATGTGCGTGCTGTGGACGCCGGTGAAGGCCGCCGACCTGTGGCGTCGCGCCGACCAGATCGAACACGCGCACGTCGCGCAGGGCAACGAGGCGTTCCGTCGCGGCGATTTCAACTCGGCGGCGCAGGCGTACCAGTCCGCCGACAGCGCCGATGCGCACTACAACCGCGGCAACGCGCTGGCGAAGGCGGGACAGTATCCGCAGGCGATCGCCGCGTACGACGAAGCGCTCAAGCGCCAGCCCGGCATGCCCGACGCGATCGCCAACAAGCGCGCGGTGCAGGCGGCGATGCAACGCAAGCCGCCGCAGGGCGGTGGGGGCGGGCAGTCGAAAGATCAGTCAAAGCAGGATCAGAAGCCCGACCAGAAGCCGCAGCCGGGGCAGGGGCAACCCAGGCCGCAGCCGCAGCAGGACAAGTCGCAGGCGCCGCAACCGACGCAAGACCCGCAACAGGACCAGCAGCCGCAATCCGAGCCGCAATCGGCCGACGCGCAGAAGCAGCGCGAGGCCGACGCTGCGCAGCGGCAGCGCATGCAGCAGGCGCTCCAGCAGCAGGGGCAGGCGAAACCGCAGCAGCCCGAGCCGTCGCGCAACGAAACCCCGCAGCAGCGCGAGCAGCGGCTGGCGAACGAGGCGTGGCTGCGTCGCGTGCCGGACGATCCGGGCGGCCTGCTGCGCGAGAAATTCCGCATCGAGCACGAGCGCCGCAGCCATGGCGGCGAGGGCAACGAATGAACGTCGCGAACCTGCTTCCGTCACGGACGCTTCCGTCCCGCCTGTTCGCGCGCGTGACGCTGTTGTTGCTGCTCGCGCTCGCCAGCCTCGAGGCGGCCGCGCAGGTGCGCGCGTGGCTCGATCGCGACCGCATCGGCATGGGCGAAACGGTCACGCTCAACATCGAAAGCACCGCGGCCACCACCTCGACCGAACCCGATTACGCGCCGCTGCTCACCGACTTCTTCGTCAGCGGGCGCACGAGCCGGCGCGAGTTCGTGATGGGCACCGGTGGCAGCACCGTGCGCACGCTGTACGCCGTCGCGCTGCGACCGCGCCGCGATGGTTTGGTCACCGTGCCCGCGCTCAACGTCGGCAGCCTGAGGACGCAGCCGATCGCGCTCACCGTCGCGCCCGCCGCGACGACGGCGCCGACACGCACCGAAGACGTGTTCATCGAAAGCGAAGCGGACGATCCCGACCCCTACGTGCAGCAATCCGTCGGCTGGGTCGTGCGGCTGTATTCGGCGACGCCGCTGATCTCCGGGCAGCTCGACCAGGACGCGCCCGACGGCGCATCGCTCCAGCGCGTCGGCGACGATGCGCAGTACCAGCGCGACATCGGCGGTCGTCGTTACCACGTGGTCGAACGCCGCTTCCTGCTGGTGCCCGAACGCAGCGGCGTGCTGACCGTGCCACCGGCGCGCTTCGAAGGTCGCGGCGCGGGCGGCTTCTTCGACGACCTGCTGGGCGGCGGACGCGGAGGCGCGCTCGAAGCGCAGGGCACGCCGCGCAAGCTCGACGTGCAACCGGCGCCGGCGAACGCGCCGCAACCGTGGTTGCCGCTGCAGAACCTGACGCTGCGCTATCAGTCCACGCCGCAGGAACTGCGCGTCGGCAACGCGGCGACGGTGACGGTGGAAGCGCTGGCCGACGGCGCCACCGCCGCGCAGATGCCGGAACTCCAGCTGCCGCCGATCGACGGCGTGCAGGTGTTCGCCGAACCCGTGCAGGCCGACGAGCGTTTCGTCGACGGCCGACCGCGCGTGAAGCTCACGCGTCGCTTCTCGCTCGTACCGGCCCGCGAGGGCAAGGCGGACATGGCCGGGCTGCAACTGCGCTGGTGGGATGTGCGCGCGGGCCAGGCGGAGACGTCGAGCCTGCCGCCGCTGTCGTGGACGGTGTTGCCGGGCACGACGCCGGGCGCGCCGAATGCCCCCGCCGCACCCGCATCGGCGACGGGCACGGACATCGCGACCCCGACCGGCGACGCGCACACCGCGCCGCCCATGGCGCGTTTCACCGACCTTGGCGGTGCTAACAAGGCCTGGGTGCTCGCCGCCGTGCTGTTCGCGGCGCTCTGGCTGTTCACGCTGCTGTGGGGCCTGAACCGCGGCGAGGGCGCCAAGGCCGCGACGAAGTCGCAGGGCGATGCACCCTCTCCGCCGCAGGGCGGGGGGCATGTCGACCTGAAACGCCTGATCGACCGCGGCGACCTGGGCGACGTCGCCGACGCGCTCTGCGCGATGGCGCATCCGCCGGCGCGCGACCTCGACGAAGCCCGCGCCCGTCTCGCCGACGCCGACCAGCGCGACGCGGTCGACGAACTCCAGCGCGCCCGCTGGGGCGGCGGCAGCGCGGTCACGGCGCGCGAAGCCTTGCGCCGGGCGTTCGCGAAGGGCCCGACGTGGCGATCCGTACCCGCCCGGACGGTCTCGCCGCTGCCGCCGCTGTATCCCGGCGGCGGGCCGGCACCGGGAAGCTGACCCGCGCGCTGGTGTAATCTCGCCGGCTGATTTGCCCGAGAGAAGCGCCGAATGAGCCACGTCAGCCTGCCCGAAGCCCGAATGCCGGCGAAGGGGATGCCCCTCCACATCAAGGTGTTGCTGGGCTTCATCGCAGGCGCGGTGCTCGGCCTGTTCGCGCATTTCATCGCGCCGGGTTCGCCCTTCGTGCTCGGTGCGGTGAGCTACGTCGCGCAGCCGATCGGCCAGATCTTCCTGGCGCTGCTCTTCATGCTGGTGCTGCCGCTGATGTTCTCGGCGCTGGTGCTGGGCGTGGCGGAACTCGGCGACGTCGCAAGCCTCGGCCGACTGGGCTGGCGCACGCTGATCTACACCGCGGTGGTCACGCTGATCGCGGTGGCCATCGGCCTGCTGATGGTGAACCTCATCGGCCCGGGCCACGGGCTGGATCGCGGCATGCTCGACCAGGCCATGGCGCAGGGCGCGCAGAAGGCGGGCGAGATCGCCGCCACCGGCCAGCAGCTGGACTTCATGAAGATGCTGCTGGGCATCGTGCCGAAGAACGTGCTCGCCGCCGCGGTCGACGACAAGCAGAAGCTGGGCGTGATGTTCTTCGCGCTGATGCTCGGCATCGGCCTGGTGATGACGCCCAGCCCGCACACGCAGGCGTTCAAGAACGCGGTGCAGGGCCTGTTCGAGATCTGCATGCGCCTGATCGGCATGATCATCAAGCTCGCCCCCTACGCGGTGGCGTGCCTGATGTTCGCGCTGTGCGCGCAGTTCGGCTGGGAACTGCTGCTGGTGCTGGGCAAGTTCGCGCTGACGGTCGTGCTCGCCATCGCCGTGCACATGTTCATCGTGCTGCCGCTGTGGGTGAAGTTCGCCGGCGGCATGAGCCCGCGCGCGTTCTTCCGCGGCAGCCAGGAAGCGCTGCTGACCGCGTTCGCCACCGCGTCCTCGACCGGCACGCTGCCGGTGACGCTGCGCGTGGCCGAGCAGAACCTCAAGCTGCCGCGCAAGGTCGCGCGCTTCGTGCTCACGGTCGGCGCGTCGGCGAACCACCACGGCACGGCGCTGTTCGAAGGCATCACGGTGCTGTTCCTCGCGCAGGCGTTCGGCGTGGAACTGACGCTGATGCACCAGGTGATGGTGCTGGGCCTGTGCCTGCTGGGCGGCATCGGCACGGCGGGCGTGCCGGCCGGCTCGCTGCCGGTGATCGCGATGATCTGCGCCGTGCTCGGCATTCCGGCCGAAGGCGTGGGCATCATCCTCGGTGTGGACCGCTTCCTCGATATGTGCCGCACCGCGCTCAATGTCACGGGCGATCTGGCCACCGCCGTCGTCGTGGCGAACCGCAGCGGCGACGTGGCCGAAAGCGACGTCGTCCTGCCGGCCGAAGTCGCGCCGGAAGCGGCGAGCTGACGCACACCGCCGCCGGCGCCGTCCGGCGGCATCCGACGCATGCGTGCGCGATCCATGCATCGCGCATGCGCAATTGGGCTCCACGCGCGAAGTGCGGGATGAAGACGCCCTCCACGCGCGTTTCTGCATCATGCTGAACTCCCGCCGCTGCGTGGAGTCCCGGGATGACGCCCGAACACGAACGCGACACCGCCCCTCCCGAGAACACGCGCCATGACGGCAAGCCCGGCATGCCGCTCCACTGGAAGATGGCGATCGGCTTCGCCGCCGGCCTGGTGCTCGGGCTGATCGTGCACTCGACCGTGGGCGCCGACGCGCCCTGGGTGCAGTGGGTTACCCGCAACGTCACCACGCCCGCCGGCACGCTGTTCCTGCGGCTGATCTTCATGCTCGTCATCCCGCTGCTGTTCTCGGCGCTGGTGATGGGCGTGGCGGAAATGGGCGACGTGCGATCGCTCGGCCGCATCGGCTGGCGCACGCTGGCCTACACGATCGTCGTGTCCGGCATCGCGGTGATCCTCGGCCTGGTGCTGGTCAACTGGCTGCAGCCGGGCGCGGGCGTCGATCCGGCGCGCGCGCAGGCGTTGCTCAACGAAGGCGCCGAGCGCGCGAACGCCATCGTCGGCAGCGCGAGCGGGCAACCCAAGGGCCTGGACATGCTGGTGTCCATCGTCCCCGACAACGTGGTGAAGGCCGCGGCCGAAAACACCATCCTCGCGGTGATGTTCTTCGCGTTGATGCTCGGCATCGGCCTGGTGCTCACGCGCACGAGGGCGACGGAGACGCTGCAGCGCGGCATCGAAGGCCTGTTCGACGTGTCGATGACGCTGATCGGCCTGGTGATCCGGCTCGCGCCGTACGCGGTGTTCTGCTTCATGTTCAACCTCGCCGCGCTGTTCGGCTGGGAGCTGCTGCGCAGCCTCGGCGCGTACGTGAGTGTGGTCGTGCTGGCGCTCGCGCTGCACCAGTTCGTCGTGTATTCGCTGGTGCTGAAGTTCGCCGCCGGTTACTCGCCCATGCGCTTTTTCCGCGGCGTGCAGGAAGCGATGGTGATGGCGTTCTCCACCGCGTCGTCGAATGCGACGCTGCCGACGTCGCTGCGCGTGGCCGACGAGAAACTCGGCCTGCCCAATCGCGTGTCGCGCTTCGTGCTGACCGTCGGCGCCACCGCCAACCAGAACGGCACGGCATTGTTCGAAGGCGTCACCGTGCTGTTCCTCGCGCAGTTCTTCGGCGTGGAACTCACGCTCGCGCAGCAGTTCACGGTGATGTTCGTATGCATCCTCGGCGGCATCGGCACCGCGGGCGTGCCGGCGGGTTCGCTGCCGGTGGTGGCGCTGATCTGCGGCATGGTCGGCGTACCGCCGGAGGGCATCGGCCTGATCCTTGGCGTCGACCGCTTCCTCGACATGTGCCGCACCACGCTCAACGTCACCGGCGACCTGATGCTGGCGACGGTGGTGTCGAAGGGGGAGCCGGATGGGCCGGGGGCAGCGCCCTGAGGCTCCCTTCCCTGCGAATGCAAGGAGCGTGAAGTCGGTGCGGTAGCGTTGAAAGCAACCAGCAGCGCTTCACATCACTGCCAGTTCACCCGTACCGCTCCGTTACCCCTCACCCCAACCCCTCTCCCGTGGGGAGAGGGGCTCAAAGCGGGCGACATCCCCGCCCCGGGGTGTGACAATGGGCGTCCGCCGGCCGGGCAGCGCGCCCGGAGCCCCGCGCGGCCTCCTCCCGCAGCCGAAGACCGCCCGACGCCATGACGACGCCCAGCCGCCGCGACCTCGCCAACGCCATCCGATTCCTCGCCATCGACGCGGTGCAGGCCGCCAATTCCGGCCACCCGGGCATGCCGATGGGCATGGCGGACATCGCCGAAGTGCTGTGGAACGACTACCTGCGCCACAACCCGGCCAATCCGGACTGGTTCAACCGCGACCACTTCGTGCTCTCCAACGGCCACGGTTCGATGCTGCAGTACGCGCTGCTGCACCTGGCCGGTTACGACCTGCCGATCGAGGAGCTGAAGAACTTCCGCCAGCTGCATTCGAAGACCCCGGGCCATCCGGAAAACTTCATGACGCCCGGCATCGAGACCACGACCGGTCCGCTCGGCCAGGGCTTCGCCAACTCGGTCGGCATGGCGCTGGCCGAGAAGCTCCTCGCCCAGCGCTTCAACAAGCCGGGCCACACCGTCGTCGACAGCCGCACGTGGGTGTTCATGGGCGATGGCTGCCTGATGGAAGGCATCTCGCACGAAGCCGCCTCGCTCGCCGGCACCTGGGGCCTGCACAAGCTGGTGGCCTTCTGGGACGACAACCACATCTCCATCGACGGCAACACCGACGGCTGGTTCACCGACGACACGCCGAAGCGTTTCGAGGCCTACGGCTGGAACGTGATCCGCGGCGTCGACGGCCATGACGCCGAGAAGATCAAGGCCGCCATCGAGCAGGCGCTGACGTCCACCGACAAGCCGACGCTCATCTGCTGCCGCACGACGATCGGCTTCGGTTCGCCGAACAAGGCCGGCAAGGAGTCCTCGCACGGCGCCGCGCTGGGCAAGGACGAAGTGGCCGCCACGCGCGCCGCGCTCAACTGGAACCACGGCGAGTTCGAGATCCCGCAGGACATCTACGACGGCTGGCGCAAGCGCGACCACGCCGCCGAAGAAAAGGCCTGGAACAAGGTGTTCGACGAGTACGCGAAGCAGTTCCCCGAACTGGCCGCCGAACTGACGCGTCGCTCGCGCGGGCAGCTGCCCGACGGCTTCGTCAAGGCGGCCGACGACTACATCGCCAAGCTGCAGGCCGACGGCCCGACCATCGCCTCGCGCAAGGCGTCGCAGATGGCGATCGAAACCTTCGCGCCGATGCTGCCGGAACTGATCGGCGGCTCGGCCGACCTCGCGCATTCCAACCTCACCCTGTGGAAGGGCAGCAAGTCGGTCGCCACCGATGATCCGAACGCGAACTACGTCTATTACGGCGTGCGCGAGTTCGGCATGACCGCGATCAGCAACGGCCTGGGCCTGCACGAGTGCTTCATTCCCTTCGACGCGACCTTCCTGGTGTTCAGCGACTACGCGCGCAACGCCGTGCGCATGAGCGCGCTGATGGGCGCGCACGCGATCCACGTCTACACGCACGATTCCATCGGCCTGGGCGAGGACGGCCCGACGCACCAGCCGATCGAGCACATCGCATCCCTGCGCTATATCCCGCACAACGACGTGTGGCGCCCGTGCGACGCGGTGGAATCGGCGGCCTGCTGGAAGGCCGCGATCCTGCGCAACGACGGCCCGAGCTGCCTGATCTTCTCGCGCCAGAACCTCGCCCACCAGCAGCGCAGCGCGCAGCAGGTGGCGGACATCGAGCGCGGTGGCTACGTGCTGAAGGATTCGGTCGGCGCGCCGGAGCTCATCCTCATCGCGACCGGTTCGGAAGTCGGCCTGGCGATGGATGCGGCGAAGCAGCTGGGCGACAAGGTGCGCGTGGTGTCGATGCCGTCGACGACGGTGTTTGATCGCCAGGATCCGGCGTACCGCGAATCCGTCCTGCCGAAGGCATGCCGCAAGCGCGTGGCGATCGAAGCGGGCGTGACCGACTTCTGGCGCAAGTACGTGGGCCTGGACGGCGCGGTGATCGGCATCGACGAGTTCGGCGCCTCGGCCCCGGCGGAGCAGCTGTTCCCGTACTTCGGCTTCACCGTAGAGAAGGTGGTGGAGGCGGCGCGTTCGCTGTAAGGCGGCGCGCTGTCGCGAATTGCATCGGTGATTGATGGGCTTCTCGCGATATCTGCGATTCGCACTAGATACGTAGCGAGGGATGGTTCGAAAGAAGCGGCTTCGGCCGCTTTTTTCGTTTGCCGGCGATGGACGTTGCAACTACAACCGCAACAGGAAAATGGGTTCCAGCTTTCGCTGGAATGACGGTGATGTGGTTTGCCGGAGACAGAGTGCCCGCACGCTGCGGGCGTGGATCCCGGCCTTCGCCGGGATGACGATCTTCTGGAGCTACGATCTTCCCGGGAGGGCGATGCTGCTCTCGATGATGCTGCTCTTGTAGCCCGGGTAAGCGCAGCGCACCCGGGGCGAAGACGCGGTCGCGTCCCCGGCAGCGCTGCGCTTGGGCGGGCTACGACCGCAGGGCTTGAACGCGCATCGGACAGCCAAACGTTGTCGAACACACTCGACGCTTCTCAGCCGCCCGTTTCAGCCAACGCCAGCGACACCAGCTTCGCCTCCAGCCGCTCGCCAAAGCCGCGCGGCGCATCAAGGTCCATCCGCGCCAGCGCCTCGGTGTCCATCGCGCGCGTACGCAATGCCCGCCACACCGTGCGCAGCTTCGCGCCGCGCGTGGCGGTGCTCGCCTTCAGCCATGCCAGCGCCTTCACCAGGCGCTGCTCGACCGGCGTGAAATCGCTGCCCAGCGGATAGTCCGGCAGCGCGCCGCTCGTGTGGAACGAGCGCAGCGCCGCGGCCAACCGTTCCGGCGTGTTACGCGAAGCGGACGGGGGCAGCGTGAAATCCGCACGCAACTTGCCCTCGCGCTTGGCGACGTCGATCAGCCCCTGCTGGAAGCGCGCATCGGCGATGCCGGCCAACGCGATCACGCAATCCTCGTCGGAGCGCCCACGGATGTCGGCGATGCCGTATTCGCTGATGTACACATCGCGCAGGTGGCGCGGGATCGTCGTGTGCCCGTAGTTCCACACGACGTTCGACGTGACCCGTCCGCCCGATTCGCGCGCGGCGCGCAGCATCAGCACCGAGCGCGCATCCGGCAGCGCGTGCGCCATCGCCACGAAGTTGTATTGCCCGCCGACGCCGGACACCACGCGGCCATCCTCCAGCGCGTCGGAGGTCGCCGCCCCCAGCGCGGTCGCCATCATGCAGGTGTTGAAGAAGCGCGCGTCGCGGCGCTGCAGGCGTTCCAGTTCGATGTCGCCGACCAGGTCGTTCACCTCGCCAACACGGCGCATGCCGATGGCGCGACGCGTGTCGGGCGGCAGGTCGCGCAGCCATTCGTAGAACTCGGGCGAGCCGAGATAGAACGCGCCGTGCAGGAATTCGCCCTGCTGTTCGAGCAATGCCAGGTCGTGCGCGCTTGGGCCGCCGCGTTCGATGCGCTGCATCGCGGCGAGGTCGTCCACCACGCGGCGCTTGATGACGCCGACTTCCACCAGCCGGCGGAAACCCTCATTGATCATCTCGCTGCAGCCGTACAGGCCGCGCTCGAACGGCGCAAGCGTCGCATCGTCGGCATGCGGCGAGCCGAGCGCACGCAATACGTCGCGATAGGCATCGTTGTCGACGTGACGCAGCACGAGCGCGTGGCACAGCGCGTCGGCGAGCGCGCCGATGCCGATCTGCAACGTGCCGCCATCGACGACCAGCGTGCTCGCGTGGAAGCCGATCGCGTAATCGGCGTCGGTCACGGGCTGGCGCGGCAGGCCGAACAGCTTCGGATACGGCCCCGGCGGCGTCACGACCGCATCGAAGAACTCCGGCGCCACCGTCGCGCTGCCGCCGAGCCACGGCAGGCGCGGATCGACTTCGGCGATCAGCAGCGGACGCGGAAGGCCGCGTGCGACGACGGCGTCCACGGAGTCGGCGGTGAGGTCGGTGTTGCACGACAGCGACAGCCGCGTGCCGTCGGGCGAGCGCGCGACCTTCTGCACGATCGCGTTGAGCCCGCGGTCGGCGAGCGCGCGCGCGACGTGCGTGTAGTTCAGGCTCGCGTAGCGCCGCTGCACCGGCACGGAGTTCAGCAGCGCGCCGGATTGCAGGTAAAACTCCTCGATCTCGACGTGCGCGGGCAGCGCATTGCGCTTGAGCGCCTGCACGTAGGCGAGGCGCGGGAAGTCGGCGCCGAAGTGGCGCTCGACGAACGGCGTCACGAAGCGCGCTTCCAGCCCCTTTCCGCCGCCGGGCGGATCCAGCGACAGCGCGGTGTACAGGTGCAGCGGCCGCGAGGCATCGTTTTCGACGCGCGCATACAACGCGTTGAGCAGCCGATGCGGCTTGCCCAGCCCGAGCGGCGCGCCAACGTGCAGCGGGCCGCGGATGCGCGAGAGGAGGAATTCGGCGGCAGCGTCGACCGAATCGAAGGCGAGGGGAGCGGGGCGGGGTTCCATGGCGGAAGCCTAACGGGTGCGGCGGCGTTGTGTGATGGGAAGATCCGTCGAGCGACGCGTGGCGCGACCGTAAGGTGCGGCAGCTCAGCGTCCGCTGCGCCTTTCCGCGGGCAGGGCGAATCGGGCCAACTGCGATCCGGCGAGCATCGCGACCACGAAGACGATCGCGTCCGCGCCGCCATGCGCGAGGTTCGCCAGCGCCGGACCCGGGCAATACCCCGCGATTCCCCAGCCGATGCCGAACAGCGCGCTGCCGATCAGAAGCCGGCGATCGATGCGTGTGCCCGGTGGCGCGGGCAACGCGCCGCCATCGAGCGTGCATCCTCGCCGGCGCAGCCAGGCGAAGCCGGGCGTGGCGACGGCGAGCGCGGCGCCCATCACGAGTGCGAGCGAAGGATCCCAGTCGCCGGCGACGTCGAGGAAATTCAGCACCTTCCCGGGACTCGTCATGCCGGACACCGCCAGGCCCAGGCCGAAGATCGCGCCGGCGACGACCGCATGTGCGATGCGCTTCACGACAGACCGCCCGCGACATGCCGCACGACGTACGTCGTGACGAACGCCGCGCCCATGAAGACCAGCACCGCCCACAGCGAGCGTCGCGAGAACCGGGCGAGGCCGCAGATGCCATGGCCGCTCGTGCAGCCGTTGCCCAGCCGCGTGCCGAAACCCACGAGTGCGCCGGCGAGCACCAGCCACGTCCATGGGAAGCCGGCGCGTGGGATCGCGCCCGACCACGCGAACCAGGCGCCTGCGGCGACCACCATGGCAACCAGGAACGCCACCCGCCAGCCGCGTTCGCCGCGCTGGTCGATCGCGGTGTTGAGGATGCCGCTGATACCCGCGATGCGGCCGACGGTGGCAAGCAGATAGGTCGCGGCCAGTCCGATCAGCGCGCCGCCAACCAGTGCGGAGATGGGAGTGAAGGACGTCGACATGGGAAGACTCAGAAGCGATCGATCGGAAGCTTGAGGTAGCGCACGCCATTGGACTCCGGCGGCGGCAGCGCGCCGGCACGGATGTTGGTCTGCACCGCCGGCAGGATCAGCGCGGGCATCGCGAGCGTGGCATCGCGCGCGGTGCGTTGCGCGACGTAGTCGTCCTCGCTCGCGCCGTCGCGCACGTGGATGTTGTCGCGGCGCTGCGAGGCGAGGGTGGTCTCGCAGGCGACTTCGCGCCCGCCGGGGCCGTAGTCGTGGCAGACGAACACGCGCGTGTCGCCGGGCAGCGATTCGAACAGCCGGCGGATCGACCGGAACAGCGTGCGCGCATCGCCGCCGGGGAAATCGCAGCGTGCCGTGCCGCCGTCGGGCATGAACAACGAATCGCCGGTGAACAGCGCATCGCCGATGAGGTAGGCGCAACTGTCGCTGGTATGGCCCGGCACCGCGATCACGCGCGCGTCGAGCGCGCCGATGCGGAACGTGTCGCCGTCGGCGAAGAGGCGATCGAACTGCGAGCCGTCGGCACGGAAATCGTCTTCGACGTTGAACAGCGGCGCGAACGCCTTCTGCACGTCGCGGATGCCTTCGCCGATGGCGACCTGCGCGCCGGGCCATTGCGACCTGAACCACTGCGCCGCGCTCAGGTGATCGGCGTGCGCGTGCGTTTCCAGGATCCATTGCACGTCGAGTCCGCGCTCGCGAGCGGCATCGGCCACTTTCCGTGCGGCGTTCGTCGACGTGCGCGCGGCCTTCGCGTCGAAGTCGAGCACCGGGTCGATGATGGCAGCCGCGGTGCCCGACGGGTCGCGGACGAGGTACGTCCACGTATTGCTGTCGGCGTGGAAGAACGGCTGGACGTCGGGCTTCATCGCGGTCTCCGTGCGGAGCCGCACGCCCCGCCGCGCCAATCTAGCGGATCGGCGCGCGGCTTGTGATCGCGCGGCGTTAAATCAGCGCGACAACGCGGCGTTGAGCGTGACCGCCAGTTCCGCGCCGCCGCGACGCAGCTGCTCCTCGGCCAGCGGTCGCCAGGTCTGCACGTAGGCGTCGCCGATGGTCGCCTTGGACGGATAGAAACCCGGGCGCAGCACGATGCGGCACGAGGCTTCCGCCCACTGCGCCGACGGCGGCGACAGCGGTTGCGGCGGAAGGTCCACGGCGAGCGGGATCGCGCGCAGGCGTTGCAGCCATTGGGCTTCTTCCAGATCGGCTGCCTTGAGCATGCCGCTGTCCCACAGCGAATGCAGGTTGGTGCCGCGACCGTCGAACTGGAGCTGGAAATCGTTGCCGCCCTTGTCGCGGCCGAATCCCGCGTGCAGCGGCTGGTGGACGTCGCCGACGAAGTGCACGACGAACTTCAGCGCCTGCAGGCGCTCGGCCTTGCTGCGTGACGCGTCGGCGAGGATCGCGGTCTGCGCGCGGATCGCTTCGACCACGCAGTCGCCGCCCTTGCAATGCGTCGCGGCGTCGTAATGGCAACCGTCCTCGGCGATGTTGACGTAGTGCCAGCGACCGGTGCGCTTGCCGAGGTCGGGATCGTGCTCACGCAGTTCGTCCGCCCAGCTGGCGATGCCCGGGAGCGTCGGGTCGGCTTCGCCTTCCAGCAGCATCGCGATCCGTGCGCGTGCCTGCGGGGTGAGGTCGTCCCACGCGAGCGCGGCGACCAGGCGATGGCCGAGGCGACCCCACGCGTGCGCGGGCTGCGGCACGAGAGAAAAGGCGAGGAGGAGGACGAAAAGAAAACGGGCCATGCCGGCATTTTAGCCGGCACGGCCGCTCGCGAGGATTGCCGTCCGAGCGCATTCGCGCGTCGGGCAAGCGCCCTGCGCGCTGTCAGAACTTCATGACGTACGCCGCGCCGTAGACGATCGGGTCGATGTTCACCGTGCCCACGTCCACACCGTTGAGCGACACGTCGGTGTCGATGTCGATCCAGCGTGCGTCGATGCGGATCGCGCTGCGCTCGCCCAGTGCGAAGTCGATGCCGGCGTGCGCCGCCAGGCCCCAGGAATCGTCGAGCTTGAGCCTGGAACCGGCGAGCGCGCCGCGCGTGTCCTCGCTGAAGAACGTGGTGTAGTTCACGCCCGCACCGAGGAACGGCGAGACCTTGCCGGCGCTGTTGAAGTGGTACTGCAGCGACACGGTCGGCGGCAGTTGCTTCGTGCTGCCGACGTTGCCCAGCCCGGCGACGCTGACGTCGTGTTCGAACGGCCAGGCGGCGATGACTTCCACGCCCAGGTTGTCGCGGACGAAGTATTCGAAGGTGAGCGTCGGCTTCACGTCGGTATCGACGCGCACCGGCAGGGTGCCGTCGACCAGCCGGCCGTTGCTGGACTTGGGATCGACCGCGTGGACGCCGACGCCGAGCGTCCAGTCGCCCTTGGACTGGGCGAGAACGGGCGTGGCGGCGCCGGCCAGGGACAGCGCCAGCGCGCAGGCGAGTAGGGGCTTTTGCATGGAAGTGCCTCGTGTGGGAACGCTTCCAGTCTCCGCGGCAGATCAAACGCCCGCTTG
Source organism: Lysobacter auxotrophicus (assembly GCF_027924565.1). Lineage (NCBI taxonomy): Bacteria > Pseudomonadati > Pseudomonadota > Gammaproteobacteria > Lysobacterales > Lysobacteraceae > Lysobacter > Lysobacter auxotrophicus. Next base: position 3,487,732 of record NZ_AP027041.1, on the reverse strand, counting down.
ATCATGATCAATTCAGTTCCGCCCGCGTGCGTGGAGCCGGCGCGCAGGGTCGTGCCTGTTAGAATGGGCGCTCGCGGTTTTCCCCTCGTCCGGGACGGTTCGTCCGGGCTTCTACCGACCACCCGCCGCGCGCATCGCGGCCGCAGGAGCTTGCAACTCATGACCATCAAGGTTGGCATCAACGGCTTTGGCCGCATCGGGCGCAACGTGCTGCGCTCGGCCGTGCAGAACTTCGCTGGCGAGATCGAGATCGTCGCCATCAACGATCTGCTGGAGCCGGAGTACCTGGCCTACATGCTGCGTTACGACTCGGTGCACGGCCGCTTCAAGGGCGACGTGTCGGTCGAGGGCAACACGCTGATCGTCAACGGCAAGAAGATCCGCCTGACGCAGGAGAAGGATCCGGCCGCGCTGAAGTGGGACGAGGTCGGCGCCGACGTCGTCATCGAATCCACCGGCCTGTTCCTGACCAAGGAAACCTGCCAGAAGCACCTGGATGCCGGCGCGAAGAAGGTCATCCAGTCGGCCCCGTCCAAGGACGACACGCCGATGTTCGTCTACGGCGTGAACCACACCAAGTACAACGGCGAGGCGATCATCTCCAACGCCTCGTGCACCACCAACTGCCTCGCGCCGCTGGCGAAGGTGCTCAACGACAAGTGGGGCATCAAGCGCGGCCTGATGACCACCGTGCACGCCGCCACCGCGACGCAGAAGACCGTCGATGGTCCGTCGAACAAGGACTGGCGCGGCGGCCGCGGCATCCTGGAAAACATCATTCCGTCGAGCACCGGCGCGGCCAAGGCCGTCGGCGTGGTGATCCCGGAGCTCAACAAGAAGCTCACCGGCATGTCGTTCCGCGTGCCGACCTCCGACGTCTCGGTCGTCGACCTGACCGTCGAGCTGGAGAACGCCGCCACGTACGCGGAGATCTGCGCCGAAATGAAGGCGCAGTCGGAAGGCGCGCTGAAGGGCATCCTCGGTTACACCGAGGAGAAGGTCGTCGCCACCGATTTCCGCGGCGACGCGCGCACCTCGATCTTCGACGCCGAAGCCGGCATCGCGCTCGACGGCACCTTCGTCAAGCTCGTCAGCTGGTACGACAACGAGTGGGGCTACTCGAACAAGTGCCTGGAAATGGTCAAGGTCGTCGCGAAGTAAGTCGCGATCGACGCAAACCCTGGCAGGGCCGGCTGAATGCCGGCCCTTGCCGTTTCAGGGCCCGCATCCGCAGCAACGCCCTTGTTTTCGGGCACCTCGGCCGCACTACACCCCCATGAACGACACGCGCGAACTGTCCAGCCCGCCGGCCGACGACGCATTGACCGAGCGGCACCTGGCCGAACTGGTCGACCGTTTCTACGAACGCGTGCGCGCCGATCCCGAACTCGGTCCCGTCTTCAACGCCGCCATCGACGACTGGCCCGAACACAAGCGCATGCTGACGCAGTTCTGGTCGTCGGTCGCGCTGGGCACCCGAAGTTATCGCGGCAACCCGATGGCCGCGCATCGCCCGCATCCGATCCGAGCCGAGCACTTCGATCGCTGGCTTTCGTTGTGGCGCGAGACCGCGCGCGACGTGCTGCCGCCCGATCAGGTCGAGCGCGTGTATGCGTATGCGGAAAAGATCGGCTACAGCCTGCGTTACGGCCTCGGGCTGATGGAACGCAAGGGCGCGCTGCCGCTGGGCCTGCCGACGGTCTGACGCAGGCATTCTCTTATCGCGGCGCAGTTGCAATGCGCCGTCGATTCGCCGAGGCTGCGATCCCGAAGGGGACGGAACGACAGGACCGCCGACGGCGGCGACCGGCCCGGGGACATCGCATGGAAGGGTTGCTGGTTCTGGTCGCGCTCGCGGTGCTTGCCGTGCCGGTGTTGCTGATCGTCGCGCTGGTGTCGCTCAGTGGCGTGAAGGTGCGCGTCGCCGATCTCGAGCGGCAGCTCGATGCGATGCGTCGCGCCAGCGCGGTGCGCGAAGCCGCGAGCGCTCCGCCGCGCGAAATGCCCCTCGTCGCACCCGTGCCGCCTCCGATGCCCGCGGCCGCACCGCCGCCGGTGGTCCGGGAGGCGCCGATTCCGACACCGAAACCCAAGCCGGGCGAATTGCCCGAAGCCTGGCGCGCCGAGCAGCCCGCTCCTGAAGCGCCACGCACACCGCCGCCGCGCGCCCGCGTCGCGCCTGCGCGTCCGGACGCCATCACGATGGGCCTGCGCATGGTGCAGCGCTGGTTCATGACGGGGAACGTGCCGGTCAAGATCGGCATCCTCGTGCTGTTCGCCGGCGTCGCGTCGCTGCTGAAATACGCCAGCGACCAGGGCTGGATGCGCATGCCGATCGAACTGCGCCTGGCCGGCATCGCCGCCGCATCGCTCGCGGCGCTCGTCTTCGCATGGCGCAAGCGCGAGCACAACCGCGTCTTCGCGCTCAGCCTGCAGGGCGGGGCGATCGGCATCCTGCTGCTCACGGTCTTCGCGGCCTTCAAGCTCTACGGCCTGCTGGACGCCGGGCCCGAGTTCGCACTGAGCGTGCTGCTGGTCGCCGGTGCCGGCGCGCTCGCGGTGCTGCAGGACGCGAAGGCACTGGCGGTGTTCGCGCTGCTGGCCGGTTTCCTCGCGCCGATCTGGCTGTCGACCGGCAGCGGCAACCATGTTGCGCTGTTCTCCTACTACGCCGTGCTCAACCTCGCGGTTGCGGGCGTGGCGTGGTGGAAGTCGTGGCGACTGCTCAACGTACTCGGCTTCGCCTTCACCTTTGGCATCGGCGCGCTGTGGGGCGTTTCCGCGTACCAGCCGGAGAAGTTCGCGACCACCGAGCCGTTCCTGCTGCTGTTCTTCGCGATCTACCTCGCGATACCGCTGCTGCATGCGCGCAGGCAGCCGGAGGGGCGGCGCGGTTTCGTCGAAGGGTGCCTGATGTTCGGCACGCCGCTGGTGGCGTTCTCGATGCAGGCGGGGCTGCTCGAGGGCGATCGACTGCCGCTCGCGTTCAACGCGCTCGGGTTGGCGGCGATCTACGCGCTGCTCGCCGCATGGCTGCGCCGCCGCGAAGGCTATGGCGCGCTCACGCCGGTCTACGCGCTGCTCGCGGTCGGCTTCGCGACGCTCGCCGTGCCGTTGGCGCTGTCCGCGCGCGCGACGGCGAGCGTCTTCGCCCTGGAAGGCGCGGGGCTGGTGTGGCTCGGCCTTCGCCAGCAGCGACGTTGGCCGCAGTTGGGCGGCATGTTGCTGCAGTTCCTGGCGGCGTATGCCTTCGGCGTTGGCGCAGCGGTTCCGGTCGACGACGCCATCGCCAATCCGGTGTTCATGAGCGCGCTGCTCATCGCGCTGGCGGGATTCGCCATCGCGTGGAGTTACCGGAACCGGTCCGACCACGACGTGTTCGCGACGGCCTTCTACCTGTGGGGCCTGGTGTGGTGGCTGGGCAATGCGGTGAACGAAGTCGAGCGTTTCGTGATGCCGACGTCGCGTGCCGACGTGCTGCTTGCGGTGATCGTCGTGACGGGCTGGCTCGCGGCGGAAGTGCAACGACGTCGTCCCGCGACCGCGCTCGCGTGGACCACGCTGGGCGCGCTGGTCGCGGCTGCGCCGATCGCGTGGGTGCAGACGCAGGTGCACGGGCATCCCTTCGCCGGCCACGGCGGATGGAGCTGGCTCGTCTATGCGGTGCTGGGCGTGCGATCGCTCGTGTGCCTGCGCGCCAGCGCGCATGCCATCGCCGCGCGCGCGCAGTTCGTCTGGCTGCTCGTGTGGCCGCTGGCGATCTCGCTGTTGCTGGAATGGCTGAGCCACCGCTTCGCGCTCGCGGGCGGCTGGCGCGTGCTGGGGCTCGCGCTGCCGTGGTGCGCGCTCGCCGCGATGAGCCTGTTCCGCTGGTCGTGGCTGTCGGCGCCGCTGGGCGAACGTTTCGATTCGAGTCGCACCGCGCTGCAGGCCACGTGCTTCGCGGTGCTGGCCTTCGGATGGCTGCTTGCGCTGTTCAGTGCCCATGGTGGCGCGCCGCTGCCGTGGATTCCGCTGCTCAATCCGCTCGAACTCGCACAGCTCGCCGTGCTCGTGCTGCTGGCGCGCTGGCTCGTCACCGACGATGCGCCCGACGCGTTGCGTCGCCTGCGGCCGATCACGCTGTCGCTTGCCGGCTTCGCGCTGGTGACCGCGTGCGTGCTACGCACCGTGAACCACTGGGGCGGCGTGGCGTGGACCGAGGCGTTGCTCCACACCAGCCTCGCGCAGACGAGCCTGAGCGTCACCTGGAGCGTGCTGGGCGTGATCGGCTGGGTGCTCGGCTCGCGCCGCGGCCAGCGCGGGCTGTGGCTTGCCGGCGCGGTGCTGATGGGCGTGGTGCTGGCGAAGCTGCTGCTGGTCGATCGCGGCAACCTCGGCAACGGCCTGGGCATCGCGTCGTTCATCGCCTACGGCCTGCTGTGCACGGTGGTGGGTTACATCGCGCCGGTGCCGCCGCGCCATCCTTCGAACGCGGACCACGCGGAGACCGAACCTGCATGAAGAAGTGGCTGCTGATCTTGATGGTGCCAATCGCGGCGACTGCCGCGGCCGCCGCGAGCGACTACGCACGCGAATGGCCGCTGCAGCCGGGCGCGCCCGACGCCGGCGCGTATCGCGTCGTGCTCGACGCCTCCGTGTATCGGCAACTGCAATCGCCCGCGCTGTCCGACCTGGACGTGCTGGACGCGCGGGGCCAGCCGGCGCCTGCCGCGTTGCTCGATCCCTCGCGGCCTGCCACGCGCGCGCCGGCCACCGTTGGACTGCCGTGGTTCCCGTTGCCGCCGACGTTCCGCGGCAACGACGTGGCGTCGATCAGCGAGATCGACACCGACGGCCGCCTGCGCCGCGTCGAGCTGCGCGGCGGCGGCGGTCCGGTCGCAGGCAACGGATTCCTGCTCGATGCCAGCGCTGTCGAAGCTCCCATCCACGCATTGCGCGTGCAGTGGGCGCAAGGGCAGGCGCCGTTCGACCTTGGCGTGCGCGTGAGCGCTTCCGACGACCTGCGCCAGTGGCGAACCGTCGCCGACGAGGCGCATCTGGTCGAACTCACTAACGCCGGCCAACGCGTCGTGCGTGATCGCATCGAACTGTCGCCGGCGAAGGCGCGCTACCTGCGCGTGATGCCGCTGGATCCGCAGGCGCGGCCGCTGCAGCTGTCGGCGATCACCGCCGAACTGCAGGCGCCGGAGGTCGCGCCCGCATGGCAATGGAACGTGCTGGCAGGCAAGCGCGTCGACGAGCCGGGTGGCGCGGTGCACTACGAATACGAACTCGACGGCCGCTTCCCCGTCGCGCGTGCGGACATCGCGTTGCCCGGCAACAGCACGGGCCAGTGGCGGATCCAGGCACGCGACGATGCGACGCGCCCGTGGCGCGACGTCGCGACACCGTGGGTGGCCTTTCGCCTGGCGCGGGACGGCGCGAGCGACGCGTCGCCACCGCAGCCGCTGGACGGTGTGCATCGCGAACGCTTCTGGCGACTGACGCCCCTCGGCGGCGCGCGGTCGAGCGACGTGCCGCAGCTGCGGCTCGGCTATCGGCCGGAAGCGCTGGTCTTCGTCGCCAGCGGGCAGGCGCCGTTCGTGCTGGTGGCGGGCAGCGCGCGCTCGTCACGTGCCGACGCGCCGATCGGGCCGCTCGTCGATGCCGTGCGTGCCCAGCGCGGCGCGTCGTGGGAACCCGCGGTCGCGACCCTCGGCGAATCGCGCGAGCGTGGCGGCGCATCGGCGCTCACGCCCGCGCCGGCTCCGCGCGACTGGAAAACCTGGTTGCTGTGGGCATTGCTGATCGCCGGTGCCGCGCTCGTCGGCGGCTTCGCGATCAGCCTGATGCGCAAGCCCGCGCAGTGAACCCGGCCATGCCGGCGCCCGCGCGCCGGCATCCCGCATACGGCGATTACTTGATCGTGTAACCGGCCAGGCGCCAGTTGCCGTCGTCGTCGAAGTGGAGCGAAACCAGCTCCTCGGCGACCTGGTTGTTCGAGAACCGCGTCTGGAAGCGCGCGCTGACGTACGCACCGGCCGGCACGCTGTCGCCGGAGGCGACCATCTGCTTGGAAATGCTGGTCCATTCGCGCGCGACCGGCGCGCCCAGCGCTTTGCGCTTGCCCGTGATCTCGTCGACGAACTGCTTTTCGGTGGACGCGCCGCGGGCGACAGGCGACGCGCCCTGCCACACCTGCGCGACCTTGCCGTTGTCGATCAGTTCGATCACCACCAGCGCGGCCTGCATCACGTTGTTGGGCGCGACCGCTCCGATGGAGGCGGCAGGCGAGGCTGCGGATTGCGTTGCGGGCGCCGCCTGCGGTTTGGGCTGCGGCGTTGCGGGACGGGTCTGTGCGGAAACGGTTGCAGCCGCGCAGAACAGCAGCGCGATGGCCAGGGGCGTACGTGCGTTCATGGTCGAACTCCGGTGTCGAAAGCGCGCGGAGTGTAAGTCTGTCGCGCCCGCCGTAAACCGGACGCGACAGGTGACCTTGTCGCCTTGCCATTCGTCGGAAAGCGCGGACGCGTGCCGCGCCGTTCGTCAGAACGCCGCGTCGAACGCGACTTCGCCTTCCACGCCGACCTGGTACGCCGACACGCGGCGTTCGAAGAAGTTCGTCACTTCCTGCACGTCCTGCAGGTCCATGAAGGCGAACGGGTTGCTTGCGTTGAAATGTTTCGAAAGCCCCAGCTGCGCCAGGCGCTGGTCCGCGCAGTACTGCAGGTACTGGCGCATGTCCTTCGGCGACAGGCCCGCGACGCCACCCGACAGCACGTCCTGCGCGAACTGCATCTCGCACTCGACGGCTTCCTCCAGCATCCGCACGACCTGCGCCTTCAGCTGGTCGTCGAACAGTTCCGGCTCCTCGCTGCGCGCGGTGCGGATCACTTCGAACGCGAACGCCATGTGGCAGCTTTCGTCGCGGAACACCCAGTTGGTGCCCGACGCCAACCCGTGCAGCAGGCCGCGCGAACGCAGGTAATACACGTACGCGAACGCCGCGAAGAAGAACAGGCCTTCGATGCAGCACGCGAAGCAGATCAGGTTCAGCAGGAACTGCCGGCGTTCTTCGACGGTTTCGATGCGCTTCAGATCCTGGATCGAATCGATCCACTTGAAGCAGAACTCCGCCTTCGCGCGGATCGACGGGATGTTCTCCACCGCCGCGAACGCCTTCGCCCGCGCCACCGGATCGGGCAGGTAGGTGTCCAGCAGCGTGAGGTAGAACTGCACGTGCAGCGCCTCCTCGTAGAGCTGGCGCGAGAGGTACATGCGCGCTTCGGGCGCGTTGATGTGCTGGTAGAGGTTGAGCACGAGGTTGTTGGCGACGATCGAATCGCCCGTGGCGAAGAATGCGACCAGGCGCTCGATGAGGTGGCGTTCGGCCGGCCCGAGCTTGTGCTTGAGGTCGTTGACGTCGAGCGAGAAATCGACTTCCTCCACCGTCCACGTGTTGCGGATGGCGTCGCGGTACATCTCGTAGAACTGCGGATAGCGCATGGGCCGCAGGGTGAGGTCGAAGCCGGGGTCGAGCAGGCGTGCGTCGGTGCGTTCGGACATGTCGGGATCTCGCTGGATCCTGTCTCCAGCCGCGGCCGCCCCGATGCCGCTCAGGGGAGGGAGGCAGGCCGTGCAGGCGGCCGTCGGCTGAAGAAAGGAAGTCGGTGGTGTTGGTTGTGGTGGAGGGCTGCCCTCACCCCAACCCCTCTCCCGCAGGCGGGAGAGGGGCTTTGATGTCTGTCACGCCTTGCAGGTGAAAACCCTTCTCCCGCTTGCGGGAGAAGGTGCCCGGCAGGGCGGATGAGGGCAGCAGGTCGCCCTCACCCCAACCCCTCTCCCGCGTGCGGGGGAGGGGTTCAGATCATTGGCAGGCTTCGCACGACTCGGGGTTTTCCAGCGAACACGCGACGGCATCCGCCGGCGCGACTTCGGGCTTCGGCGCCTGCGCCGTGGTCGAACCGACCGTCGCCTTCGCGATCTTCGTCGCCGGTCGCGAGCGCAGGTAGTACGTCGTCTTGAGCCCCTTCTTCCACGCGTACATGTACATCGATGACAGCTGGCCGATGTTCGGGCTTTCGATGAACAGATTCAGCGACTGGCTCTGGTCGATGAAGGCGCCGCGGTCGGCGGCCATGTCGATGAGCGAACGCATCGGCAGTTCCCACGAGGTGCGATAGACCGCGCGCAGCGATTCGGGAATCGCGTCGATGCCCTGGATCGAACCTTCCGACATCTTGATCCGGTCGCGCAGTTCCGGTGTCCACAGGCCGAGCGATTTCAGTTCCTCGACGAGGTAACGGTTCACCACGAGGAAATCGCCCGACAGCGTTTCGCGCTTGAACAGGTTCGACACCTGCGGTTCGATGCATTCGTAGCAGCCGGCGATCGATGCGATCGTCGCCGTCGGCGCGATGGCGACCAGCAGCGAATTGCGCAGGCCGTGTTCGCGGATGCGGGCGCGTAGCCCGTCCCAGCGTTCGCCGTCCTCGGGCGTCACGCCCCATGCGTCGAACTGCAACTCGCCCTGCGCCGCGCGCGTGTCGTCGAATCCCGGATGGCGGCCGCGTTCCATCGCCAGTTCGTTCGAGGCCGACAGCGCGTGGAAGTAGATCGCTTCGGCGATGCGCGCCGACAGCGCGCGCGCCGCATCGGAATCGAACGGCAGGCGCAGCTTGAAGAACACGTCCTGCAGGCCCATCACGCCCAGGCCCACCGGGCGCCATTTCAGGTTCGCGCGACGTGCGGTTTCGATCGGGTAGAAGTTCAGGTCGATCACGCGATCGAGCTGGCGCACCGCAAGGCGCACGGTTTCGGCGAGCTTGTCGAAGTCGAAACGCCCGGCATCGCCATGCAGCGGGCCGTCGGCGAACACCTCGACGTGGTGCGACAGGTTGATCGAACCCAGGTTGCACACCGCGGTTTCGTCCTGCGAGGTGACTTCGAGGATTTCGGTGCACAGGTTCGACAGGTGCACGACGTTGCCGTCGCGAAGCGTCTGGTTGCACGCGCGGTTGGACTTGTCCTTGAAGTTCATCCAGCCGTTGCCGGTCTGCGCGAGCGTGCGCATCATCCGCGCGTACAGGTCGCGCGCCTTCACCTGCCGCGTCGCCAGGCCGGCCGCTTCGGCGGCGCGATACGCGCGTTCGAAGGCCTCGCCCCACAGGTCGGTGAGCTGCGGCACCTTCGCCGGGTCGAACAGCGACCATTCGCCATCGCCCTCCACGCGGCGCATGAATTCGTCGGGAATCCAGTTCGCCAGGTTGAGGTTGTGCGTGCGGCGCGCCTCGTCGCCGGTGTTGTCGCGCAGTTCGAGGAATTCCTCGACGTCCGCGTGCCACGGTTCCAGGTACACGCACGCCGCGCCCTTGCGCTTGCCGCCCTGGTTCACCGCGGCCACCGAGGCATCGAGCGTTTTCAGCCACGGCACGATGCCGTTGGACAGGCCATTGGTCGAACGGATCAGCGAGCCGCGCGAACGGATGCGCGTGTACGACAGGCCGATGCCGCCGCTGAACTTGGACAGCTTCGCCACGTCCATGTAGCGCTTGTAGATGCTTTCCAGCGAATCCTCCGGCGAATCGAGCAGGAAGCAGCTCGACAGCTGCTCGTGCGTGGTGCCGGAGTTGAACAGCGTCGGCGAGGACGGGATGTAATCCAGCTGCGCCATGCGGCGGTACAGCGCAAGCGCTTCGCCCACGTCCTCGCTCAGCGCGCAGGCGATGCGCAGGAAGAACTGCTGCGGCGTTTCGATCACCGTGCGCGCGGTCGGGTGGCGCAGCAGGTAGCGGTCGTACAGCGTGCGCAGGCCGAAGTAGTCGAAGCGCTGGTTGTGCGCGTTGTCGATCGCGTCGTTGAGCTTGCGCGCGTGCGCCTGCACGAAGGCGAGCAGCCGGTCGTTGATCAGCCCGAGCTCGTGACCGCGCTGCACCGATTGCGAGAACGCGTGGATCTCGCTGCCGGCGACTTCCTTCTCGATCACGCTGGCGAGCAGGCGCGCGGCGAGGCGGCCGTACTCGGGCTCCTCGGCGGTGAGCAGCGCGGCGGTGCGGATCGACAGTTCGTCCAGTTCGCGCGTGCTGGCGCCGTCGTACAGGCCGGAGATGGTGCGCGTGGCCACGCGCATCGGATCGATCGCGAACAGGCCTTCGCTCGCGCGCGTCACGGCGCGCACGATCTTGTTGAGGTCCACCGGCTCGCGACGGCCGCTGCGCTTGGTCACCGTCATGGTGAGGTTGGCGGCGGGCGGCGTCAGCGCGAAGCCCGGATCGAGGTCGCTCGCGCGGTCATCGGGCGTGCGCGCGGACTCGCGGGCCGGCGTGGCGGCAGCGGTTTGCGTAACGGTGTTCATCGGCGACTCCAGTGCGTGGGCGCACGTCTGGCCGTCCTTTCCCTCGAAGGACGACGCGGGCGCGGGAGTCGCAGCGTGAATGCGGGGTGTCGCGCAGCCCGAGACGGCGGGCGGGCGACGGCGCGAACCGTCGCGTGCAGCGACACCGACCGTCTTCCCTCCGAAGACTCCGTGGCCGGTCACCGCGCGGTGTGCAACGCGCGGCTGTCGGCAGGTCTTCGGACTTAGGACACGAAGCGGCGCGCTGCGCCGTCATCACCTACCGGTGGCCGCTTCCCAGGCGTGTCGCCCAGTGCCATGGCCACCTTCGTTTCCCATACCGCTGCGGGGCAGTGCTGGATTTCCACCAGCTTCCCGTTTTAAGCCGGCCTGCGAAGGCCGGCACCGACGGCCACAACATAGTGGGGGTGCGCGGATCCGTCAACGCTAAATCTTGTGGATAACCGCAGAATCGACACCGCGCGCGATTTGCCGGCACCGCCAGCGGCAGGGGACAATGCACGACTTCGCGGCCGCGTTCGCTCCGGCCGCCGCATCGTTCCACCACTCCCATCCCACCCTTCCACCGAAGGGCAGCAGAGGAAGCACCGATGTCCATCGTCCGCATGTCCGACCTCGACCTCCAAGGCAAGCGCGTGTTGATCCGCGAAGACCTGAACGTGCCCATCGAGGCCGGCCGCATCACGTCCGAACAGCGCATCACCGCGGCGCTGCCGACGATGAAGCTGGCGCTGGAGAAGGGCGCCGCCGTGATGGTGACCTCGCACCTGGGCCGCCCGAAGGAAGGCACGTGGACGCAGGAGGATTCGCTCGCCCCGGTAGCCAGGCGCCTGTCCGAGCTGCTCGGCATCGACGTGCCGCTGGTGAAGGACTGGGTCGATGGCGTGGACGTGAAGCCCGGCCAGCTCGTGCTGCTGGAGAACTGCCGCATGAACGTCGGCGAGGGCAAGGACGATGAAGCCCTGTCGAAGAAGTACGCCGCGCTGTGCGATGTGTACGTCATGGACGCGTTCGGCACGGCGCATCGCGCGCAGGCGTCCACGCACGGCGCCATCCGCTTCGCGAAGATCGCCGCCGGCGGCCCGCTGCTGATGGCCGAGCTGGACGCGCTCGCCAAGGCGCTCGATAACCCGGCGCGCCCGCTGCTGGCGATCGTTGCCGGCTCGAAGGTGTCGACCAAGCTCGAACTGCTGTCCTCGCTGGTGTCGAAGGTCGACCAGCTGATCGTCGGCGGCGGCATCGCCAACACGTTCATCGCGGCGATGGGCCACGGCGTGGGCAAGTCGCTGGTGGAAATGGACCTCGTCGACACGGCGAAGAAGATCATGAGCGATGCGAAGGCGCGCGGCGCCGACATCCCGGTGCCGGTCGACGTGGTTGTCGCGCCGAAGTTTGCCGCCGATGCACCGGCGACCGTGAAGGCTGTCGATGCGGTGGGCGAGGACGACATGATCCTCGACATCGGCCCGCAGACGGCGGCGCGTTACGCCGAACTGATCAGGAACGCCGGCACCGTGGTGTGGAACGGCCCGGTCGGCGTGTTCGAGTTCGATGCCTTCGGCCAAGGCACGCAAACGCTTGCGCGTGCGATCGCCGCGTCGAATGCGTTCTCGATCGCCGGCGGCGGCGACACGCTCGCGGCGGTGGACAAGTACGGCATCGAGGACGACGTGTCGTACATCTCCACCGGTGGCGGCGCGTTCCTGGAATTCCTGGAAGGCAAGGAGCTGCCGGCGGTGACGGCGCTGAAGGCGCGCGCCTCGTAACAGCTCAGAGTCCGTCGTCACCCCGGCGAAGGCCGGGGCCCAGGCCCTCACCGCTGAAATCCTGATGGCCTGGGTCCCGGCGTTCGCCGGGATGACGGCCTTGATTGAATACGTTCGGTGACACATGACCACGCTCTTCTTCGACATGGACGGCACGCTCATCGATTCGGCCGTCGGCATCACGCGTTGCGTCGAGCACGCGATGGTGCAGATGGGGCTGCCGGTTCCGCCGCACGAGGAACTGCGCCGCTGGATCGGCCCCGCGCTGCGCACCAGCTTCGGCCCGCTGCTCAACGACGATGCGAAGGTCGAACAGGCCGTGCTGCATTACCGCGACCGCTTCGAGACGCACGGCTGGGCCGAGCACGAGGTCTACGCCGGCATCGGCGAGACGATCGAAGCGCTGCACGCGGCCGGCCATCGCCTGGCCGTGGTCACCGCGAAGAACGAGCCGCACGCGCGCAAGATCGTCGACCACCTGCCGTTCGGGCACCGTTTCGACGATGTCGTCGGCGCCACGCTCGACGGCCGCATCAGCCACAAGGACCAGCTCATCGCCGAGGCGCTGCGCCGGTTCGAACTGGATGCGGACGCGTGCTGGATGATCGGCGACCGCCGCATGGACATCGAGGGCGCGCGCCACCACGGCATGCGCAACATCGGCGTGCTGTGGGGCTTCGGCGGCGAGGCCGAACTGCGCGAGGCCGGCGCGCTTCACCTGGCGTCCACACCGGACGAACTGCCGGCGCTGCTCGCGGCCTGACGCGCGCATCCCGCGCAACATCGGGCCCGCGACCGCGCCTACGCGGTCTCGCGGGCGTCGGTGGTCTGCTTTCGGGCGGGTTTTTTCAGACCACTTCGCCGCGTGCGATGCGGTATGGCGAAGGTGCGGAAGCGGTCGATCCGAAACTGCAGGCAGCTGTGCTAGCGTCGCTGGGTTCTCTGGACCCGCACTCGATGACGACCATCAAACGCCGCACCAAGATCCTCGCCACCCTCGGCCCGGCCACCGATCCGCCGGGCGTCCTCGACGCACTGCTGTCCGCCGGCGTCGACGTAGTCCGCCTCAATTTCTCGCATGGCGATCCGTCCTCGCAGATCGCCCGCGCGCAGGCCGTGCGCGACGCCGCGCAGCGCGTCGGCGTGGAAGTCGGCATCCTCGCCGACCTGCCCGGCCCGAAGATCCGCATCGAGCGCTTTGCCGAAGGCCGCGTGCTGCTCAAGACCGGCGACCGTTTCGACCTGGTCGCCAGCAGCGACGCCCCACCCGGCAACCTGCGCGAAGTCGGCGTGAGCTACCTCGGCCTGCCGGGCGACGTGCGTCCCGGCGACGTGCTGCTGCTCGACGACGGCCTGCTGCAGTTACGCGTGGGCGCCGTGGAAGGCGAGCGCATCGTCACCACCGTGCTCAACGACGGCGTGCTGTCGGACCGAAAGGGCCTGAACAAGCAGGGCGGCGGCCTGTCGCTGGGCGCGCTGACCGAGCGCGACAAGGAGCTGATCGCCGTCGCCGCCGAACTCGGCGCCGACTTCATCGCCGTGTCGTTCTGCCGCAACGCGCAGGACATGAACGATGCGCGCGAGATCGCACGCAGCCACGGCAGCGACGCCGCGCTGGTGTCGAAGATCGAACGCGCCGAAGCGATCGAGAACCTGACGGAAATCGTCGATGCCAGCGACGTGGTGATGGTCGCGCGCGGCGACCTGGGCGTGGAAATCGGCGATGCCGAGCTGCCCGGCCTGCAGAAGAAGATCATCCGCGAGGCGCTGGAGCGCAACAAGGTCGTCATCACGGCCACGCAGATGCTGCAGTCGATGGTCGACAGCCCGATCCCGACGCGCGCCGAAGTGCTCGACGTCGCCAACGCGGTGATCGACGGCACCGACGCGGTGATGCTGTCGCAGGAATCGGCCGCCGGCCGCTATCCGATCAAGGCGGTCGAGGCGATGGCGCGCATCTGCCTCGGCGCCGAACGCCAGTTCAACCACGACACCGATTTCGAAGCGGCGCCGCGCAACCTCGAACGCGCCGACCAGGCCATCGCCATGGCGGCGATGTTCCTGTCCGAACACATCGGCGTGCGCGCGATCATCGCGATGACCGAATCCGGCGGCACCGCGCGCTTCCTGTCGCGTTTCCGCTCGCAGGTGCCGATCTACGCGCTCACGCGCCATGCCGGTGCACGTCGTCGCATGGGTCTGATGCGCGATGTCACTCCGCATGACTTCGACAGCCGCGGCCTGACCTCGCGCGACGCCGCGCGCAAGGCGGTCAAGGAGCTGTTCGAGCGAAACCACCTCAGCGTCGGCGAGCGCGTGATGTTCACCAGCGGCGACCACATGGAGCAACTGGGCGCGACCAACACGCTGCGCCTGCTGCAGGTGGGCGAGGGCGGTTCGGCCGAAGGCCTGGGCGAGCTCTGATTCGGCCGCGTCGACGGTGTCGCACTGACACCGTTCGACAATGCCCGCGTGGCGCCCGTATGGCGTCACGCTGTCCGCACCCTCGATGCCACAGCGTTTCCCACGATGAATCCGTCGTGGGGGCGCGGTCATGGTCGGCAAGGCGGCAAGAGGGTTCTGGCTGTGCGCGCTGCTCGTCGCGCTGGCCGCATGCACGAGCGTCGGCACGCATACGCGCGAACGCCTCGCAATCGACTACGGTCCGCCGATGCCGTTGCGCGTGTGCGTGCTGCACACGCCGGATGTCGCGCCGCGGCGCATCGACGCGCTCATCGCCGCCGTCAACGAGGAATTCGCGTCCTACGGCATAACGGTCGTCGTGCCGTGGGTGCGCCCGTGGCAGCGCGCCGGGTTCACGCACGAGCGCCTGTTCGAGGACGTCGCGCAACGCCGGCTCGAAGTGCCGTGCGATCGCCTGGTCGCCTTCGTCGACCGCAATGCCGGCGATGCGCTGTGGGGGCTGCTGATGCCGGAAGTGCTCGGCATGGTGGACGAGGCGACGCACACGCGCGGTTACGTGGTCGCCACGCGCGCCTCGCTCAACCAGCTGTTCGTGCCGCCTTCGAAGGCGACGGTGCACGAGTTCTACCACCTGCTCGGTTGTCCGCACGCGGGTTCGATGGACGCCTGCTATCGCGCCATCGCCGCGCTGAAGCGCGCGCACGACGCAAGCGCGGACTTCGTGCCCGGCATCGATGCAGCGGGCGGGTTCGTGACCACGCGCGAGGACGCCAACCAGACCCTGCGCGATGCCCTCGCCGGACGCCCGGGCATGTAAACGCATACATCCCAAGTGGTATTGGATTCCGGGGTGTCCGGTCTGCAAGTGGTTGATTTTTCTTTGCGTTGACCGGCTCTTTGCACGCGTACCCGGCTATAATGTCGGGCTTCCCACCGCTTCCGCAGGACGACCATGAGCATCGAACAGCTTGCCGAAACCGCCCAGGCCATGATGGCACCGGGCAAGGGGATCATCGCCATCGACGAGTCCGGCGCCACCTGCGCCAAGCGTTTCGCCGGTGTCGGCATCGAGAACACCGAAGAGAACCGCCGTCGCTACCGCGAGCTGCTGCTCACCACGCCGAAGCTGAACGAGTACATCTCCGGCGCCATCCTGTTCGACGAAACCATCCGCCAGTCCACCAGCGACGGCGTGCCGTTCGCCAAGTACATGACCGACCACGGCATGATCCCGGGCATCAAGGTCGACAAGGGCACGCACAACCTCGCCGGCTTCCCGGGCGAAGTGGTGACCGAAGGCCTCGACGGCCTGCGCGCGCGCCTGGAGGAGTACTACAAGCTCGGCGCCCGCTTCGCCAAGTGGCGCGCGGTCATCAACATCGGCGACGACATCCCGTCGGGCACCTGCATCGACGCGAACGCCCATGCGCTGGCCCGCTACGCCGCGCTGTGCCAGGAGCAGGGCCTGGTGCCGATGGTCGAGCCGGAAGTGATCATGGACGGCAGCCACGACATCGAGACCTGCTACGAGGTCACCGAAGTCGCGCTGCGTTCGCTGTTCGCCTCGCTCTACGAGCACAGCGTCATGCTGGAAGGCACCATCCTCAAGGCTTCGATGGTCGTGCCGGGCAACACCTGCGCCGACCAGGCGTCGTTCGAGGAAGTCGCCGCCGCCACGCTGCAGTGCCTGAAGTCCACCGTGCCGGCGACGCTGCCGGGCATCGTGTTCCTGTCCGGCGGCCAGTCGGACGAAGCCGCCACCGCGCACCTCAACGCGATGAACCAGATGGGCCCGAACCCGTGGCCGCTGTCGTTCTCGTACGGCCGCGCCATGCAGGCCGCCGCGCTGAAGCTGTGGTCGCAGGACCTGGTGAACAACTTCGCCCGCGCGCAGCAGACCGTGTACGAGCGCGCCCGCGACAACGGCCTGGCCGCGCTGGGCCAGTGGAAGCAGGCCGCGTAAGCGCCGGCGCCATCGTCATGCAGTACGGGAAAGCCGGCCTCGCGCCGGCTTTTCTTTTTTGTGCACTGCAGCCGCGCGGTACAGTCGGGTTCGCGTCCACGTTCCCTATACGCGGCGTCCACGCCGCCCAGACGAGGATGCAGGCGGGCGGGGAATGGACGGCAATGGGTTGATCCGGATCAAGTTTCCGATCCGGCCTCGCCAGCAGACTCGACGTCAAGGACGCCGCGACCGGGTGTCCTTCGCGAAAGCGACAGACCGGAGCCGGCCATGGACCAGCCAGATGACAACGTCATCAAGCGAAGAGAACGCACGGCCTTCCTGCTGCTGACCGCAGTGGTGTTTCCGCTGCTCACCGTGATGATCGTGGCCAGCTACGGCTTCATCGTCTGGTTCTGGCAGATGTTCGTTTCCGGACCGCCGACGGGGCACTGACGTGGCGCGCGGTCCGGATCCCTCGCGACGCGCGTTGCTGTTCGGCCGCCGGGCCGCGGTGGCCCCTTTGCGCCCACCGTGGGCGCTGCACGAGAACGACTTCCTCGACGCCTGCACCGCGTGCGGCGCGTGCGTCGATCGCTGCCCGGAACGCGTGCTCGCGCGCGATGCGGGCGGGCGCCCGGTGTTCGATCCACGCCTGGGCGAATGCACCTTCTGCGGCGAGTGCGAACACGCCTGCACGCCGCGCGCGCTGGATCGCGCGTCGTCCGACGAACCCTGGACGCTGAAGGCGCTCGTCGCCGACAGCTGCCTGCCGCGCCGCGGCGTGGTGTGTTCGAGCTGCCGGGATGTCTGCCCCGAACGCGCCATCGCCTTTCCGCTCACGGCGCGCGTGCCGCTGCCCACCATCGACCCCGCGCGCTGCACCGGGTGCGGCGCGTGCGTGGGCGTGTGCCCGACGCAGGCCATCGCGTTGTCGGCATGCGCCGCGCACCCGGAACGCACGGAGACCGCATGACCCCCGACGACACCGCCATCGAACCCGCAGCGCCCGGCGACATCCACATCGCCAGCCTGGTCCTGCAGCACCGCATCGAGGCCGCGGAGGCGATCGACGCGCACATCGCCGCGCACGAGGACCTCGAACTCGCGCTGCGCCACGGCACGCGCAGCGTCGTGCTGTGCGAATGCGCCGACCAGTACGCGGTGCTCGACCGCATCGATGCGCTGCGCGCGCTGCCCGGCGTGCTCAACGTCGCGCTCGTCTACCACCATGCCGAACCGCGCGAGGCGCTCGACGCGCCGGTGCGGACGGCCAACGAGATCCAGGCTTCCGGAGTCGCCCCATGACCACGCGCCGCGAATTCATCCGCAACACCGCCGTCGCCACCGCCGCGGCCGCCGCCGGCATGCCGCTGCCGGGCGACACCACCAACATGCTCACCGAGGGCGATCTCACCGCGCTGAAGTGGGACAAGGCGCCGTGCCGTTTCTGCGGCACCGGCTGCGGCGTCAACGTCGCGGTGAAGGAAGGCCGCGTCGTCGCCACGCACGGCGACGTGCACGCCGAGGTCAATCGCGGCATCAACTGCGTCAAGGGTTACTTCCTGTCGAAGGTGATGTACGGCGCCGACCGCCTCAAACTCCCGCTGCTGCGCAAGAAGAACGGCGTCTACGCGAAGGACGGTGAGTTCACCGAAGTCGGCTGGGACGAGGCCTTCGACGTGATGGCCGCGCAGTTCAAGCGCGTGCTGAAGGAAAAGGGCGGCGACGGCATCGGCATGTTCGGTTCGGGCCAGTGGACGATCTGGGAGGGCTACGCCGCCAACAAGCTGATGAAGGCGGGCTTTCGCAGCAACCACATCGATCCCAACGCGCGCCATTGCATGGCCTCGGCGGCGTTCGGCTTCATGCGCACCTTCGGCATGGACGAACCGATGGGCGTCTACGACGACATCGAGGCGGCCGACGCATTCGTGCTGTGGGGCTCGAACATGGCCGAGATGCATCCGATCCTGTGGACGCGCGTGACCGACCGACGCCTGACGCATCCGCACGTGAAGGTCGCGGTGATGTCGACCTTCGAGCACCGCAGCTTCGAGCTGGCGGACATCCCGATCGTCTTCAAGCCGCAGACCGACCTGGTCATCCTCAACTACATCGCCAACCACATCATCAGCACCGGGCGGGTCAACAAGGATTTCGTCAGTCGCCACACCAGCTTCAAGCGCGGCAACGACGACATCGGCTACGGCCTGCGTCCGGACAATCCGCTGGAGATGAAGGCGAAGAACGCCAACGACGCCGGCGGCGGCGAGCCGATCGACTTCGAGCAGTTCGCCGCGTTCGTGAAGCCGTACACGCTCGACAAGGCGGTGGAGATGACCGGCGTGGAGCGCGGCTGGCTGGAGAAGCTCGCCGAGCTGTACGCCGATCCGAAGGTCAAGGTCATGTCGTTCTGGACCATGGGCTTCAACCAGCACACGCGCGGCGTGTGGGCCAACAACCTGATCTACAACATCCACCTGCTGACCGGAAAGATATCCACGCCCGGCAACAGTCCGTTCTCGCTGACCGGGCAGCCGTCGGCGTGCGGCACCGCGCGCGAAGTGGGCACCTTCAGCCATCGCCTGCCGGCCGACCTGATGGTGGCCAATCCCGAGCATCGCAAGCATGCCGAGGAAATCTGGAAGCTGCCGCACGGGCTGATCAATCCCAAGCCCGGCTACCACGCCGTGCAGCAGAACCGCATGCTCAAGGACGGCAAGCTCAACGCGTACTGGGTGCAGGTCAACAACAACATGCAGGCGGCGGCGAACCTCTACGAGGAAACGCTGCCGGGCTATCGCAATCCGAAGAACTTCATCGTCGTGTCCGATGCGTACCCGACCGTCACGGGGCAGGCGGCGGACCTGATCCTGCCCACCGCGATGTGGGTGGAAAAGGAAGGCGCATACGGCAACGCCGAACGCCGCACGCAGTTCTGGCACCAGCTGGTCAACGCGCCGGCGCAGGCGCGCTCGGACCTGTGGCAGCTGATGGAATTCTCCAAGCGCTTCACCACCGACGAATGCTGGCCGGCGGACATCCTCGCCGCCAATCCGTACTACAAGGGCAAGACGCTGTTCGACGTGCTGTTCAAAAACGGCAACGTCGACCGCTATCCGCTGTCGGACATCCAGGAAGGCTACGCGAACGACGAGTCCACGCACTTCGGCTTCTACGTGCAGAAGGGCCTGTTCGAGGAATACGCGACCTTCGGGCGCGGCCACGGCCACGACCTGGCGCCGTTCGACACCTACCACCAGGTGCGCGGCCTGCGCTGGCCGGTGGTCAACGGCAAGGAAACGCTGTGGCGTTACCGCGAAGGTTCCGACCCCTTCGTCACGCCCGGCGCGGGCTTCGAGTTCTACGGCAACAAGGACGGCCGCGCGGTGATCTGGGCGCTGCCGTACGAGCCGCCGGCCGAGTCGCCCGACGAGGAATTCGACCTGTGGCTGGTCACCGGCCGCGTGCTGGAACACTGGCATTCGGGTTCGATGACGATGCGCATCCCGGAACTGTTCCGTGCGTTCCCGACGGCGATGGTGTTCATGAATCCCGACGATGCGCGCAAGCGCGGCCTCAAGCGCGGCGACGACGTGCGCGTGGTGTCGCGGCGCGGCGAAATGCGCACGCGCGTGGAGACGCGCGGTCGCAACCGCATGCCCGAGGGCGTGGTGTTCGTGCCGTGGTTCGACGCGGGCCAGCTGATCAACAAGGTGACGCTGGACGCGACCGATCCGATTTCCAAGCAGACCGACTACAAGAAGTGCGCGGTCAAGATCCTGGGCGCATAGGAGGCGGCCATGAACAACGCATTCGCGCGAAATCGTCCGTTGTGGATCGCCGCCTCGCTCACCGTCGGGCTGCTGGTCCTGGTGTTCATCGCCGGCTGGCTGTTCGGCCGCGGCAGCGAGAAGAAGCACGAGGCGCAGCGCGAAGTCGCCGCGGCCCACAAGGCGCCCGTCACGCATCCGGATTCGGCGCTGGGCCGCACCGACCGTCGCCAGATCGATGCGCTGCGTCGTGGCATTCCCATCGACCAGGAAGCCGCGCCGCAGCCGCTGTGGCGCGTGCAGAACATGGACGTCAAGCGCGAGCGCGCCTACCCGATGCAGCCGCCGACGATTCCGCACGCCATCGACGGCTACCAGGTCGACAAGAACAGCAACCGCTGCATGCTCTGCCACGCGCGCGCGAACGCCGAGAAATTCCAGGCGCCGCCGGTGAGCGTCACGCACTACATGGATCGCGACGACCAGTTCCTCGCCACGATTTCCTCGCGTCGCTACTTCTGCAACCAGTGCCACGTCGTGCAGACCGATGCGCCGGTGCTGGTGAACAACACCTTCCAGACCATCGACGCGGTGCTCGCCGCGGCCGAGGCCGGCACGGCGACCGCCGAAGCGGCGCAGAGGACGCCATGATGCGCCGCCTGTGGGAACGCGCGTGGTCGTGGCTGCGACCGTACTGGCTGACGCTGCGGCGCCCGAGCGTGCATTACAGCCTGGGCTTCCTGGTGGCGGCGGGATTCCTTGCGGGCATCGTGTTCTGGGGCGGTTTCAACACCGCGCTGGAAGCGACCAACACCGAGGAGTTCTGCACCAGCTGCCATGAGATGCGCGACAACGTGTTCCAGGAGCTGAAGCCGACGATCCACTACAGCAACCGCTCCGGCGTGCGCGCGACGTGCCCGGACTGCCACGT
Organism: Lysobacter auxotrophicus; assembly: GCF_027924565.1. Taxonomy (NCBI): domain Bacteria; kingdom Pseudomonadati; phylum Pseudomonadota; class Gammaproteobacteria; order Lysobacterales; family Lysobacteraceae; genus Lysobacter; species Lysobacter auxotrophicus. The sequence continues at coordinate 3,466,557 of NZ_AP027041.1, read as the reverse complement.
CCCGCACAAGTGGACCGACAAGATCGCGCGCAAGATGCAGGCGTCGAAGGAAGTGTGGGGAAAGATTTTTGGCACGGTGAACACGCGCGAGAAGTTCCTCGACCACCGCCTCGAACTGGCGATGCACGAATGGGCGCGCCTGAAGGCGAACGATTCGCTGGAATGTCGCAACTGCCACAACTACGAGTCGATGGACCTCACGCGCCAGAGCGCGCGCGCCGCGCAGATCCACCAGCGCTGGCTGGTCACGCGCGAGAAGACGTGCATCGATTGCCACAAGGGCATCGCGCATCACCTGCCGGACATGGCGGGGATACCGCAAGGGTGAGCCCGCGCGCTTGCGAAGCACAGCTTCGCGCGCGGGCTCACGACCGGCCATGGATGGCCGGGCCGGGCGTTCCGAAGGCTATACGTTGCGCCATGGATGGCAGTTGCCTACCCAGCCGAAGCCGGTGCAAAGCGGCACTGCCGCGTGGCCTGCCGAACGACCGGCCATGGATGCCCGGGCAGGGCGTTCCGAAGGCTATACGTTGCGCCATGGATGGCAGCTGCCTACCCAGCCGAAGCCGGTGTAAAGCGGCACTGCCGCGTGGCCTGCCGAACGACCGGCCATGGATGGCCGGGCCGGGCGATCCGGAGGCTATACGTTGCGCCATGGATGGCAGCTGCCTACTCATCCGAGCGCCTCCCGATACAACGCCGCCATCTCCGCCCCGAAACACGCGAACACCACCCGCACCGGCGCGTCGTGCGCGCCCAGCCACGTGCGTACTTCGCGCACCGCGATCGGCACCGCGCGCTCCGGCGGATAGCCGTAGATGCCGCAGCTGATCGCCGGAAACGCCATCGAGGCCACGCGTTGCTCCATCGCCAGCCGCAGCGATTCGCGATAGCACGACGCCAGCAACGCGGCCTCGTCGTGACCGCCGCCGCGCCACACCGGACCGACCGTGTGGATCACGTGGCGTGCGCGCAGGCGATGCCCGCCGGTGATGCGCGCCTCGCCCGTCGGGCAGCGCACGCCGGGGCGCACCTGCGGCAACGCGCGGCACTCGTCGAGCAGGCCCGGCCCCGCCGCGCGATGGATCGCCCCGTCCACGCCGCCGCCGCCGAGCAACGACTCGTTCGCCGCGTTGACCAGGGCGTCGACGTCGAGCGTGGTGATGTCGGTCTGGAGGGCTTCGATGGGCATGGTGGTCGCTTAGCCGCATGCGTTCTCAGCGCGTCACCCCCGCAGGGGATACATCATCCGGGACGTCGACTTCGCTGGAAGAAAGGGCGTGACATCGGCGGTGCCGCATCGCGCGCCCCGACCCTCACCCCAACCCCTCTCCCGCAGGGAGAGGGGCTCAACGCTCGGGGAATCGACGGCGCCGCCTTACGGCAACCCCGCCAGCCACTCGTCGTCCGAGCCCTCGTTCACGCCTTCGAACAGGAACGTCGACAGGTACCGCTCGCCCGTGTCGGGCAGCATGGTGAGGATCACGGAGCCTTCCTCCGCGTTGCGCGCGACTTCCAGCGCGGCGGCGGCCGTCGCGCCGGCGGAGATGCCGACGAAGATGCCTTCCTCCTGCGCAAGGCGACGCGCCGTGTCGCGCGCGAGCACGTCGTCGATGGGCAGGATCGCGTCGGCGACGTCGCGATTGAGCACCTCGGGCACGAAGTCCGGCGTCCAGCCCTGGATCTTGTGCGGCTGCCATTCCTTGCCGGCCAGCAGCGACGCGCCCGCCGGCTCGCAGGTGGTCACACGCACCTCGGGCCGGGCGATCTTGAGCACCTCGCCCACGCCGGTAAGCGTGCCGCCCGTGCCCCAGCCGGTGACGAAGTGGTCGAGCCGCTGGCCGGCGAAATCGCGCAGGATTTCCGCCGCGGTCGTCTGCCGGTGGTACGCCGGATTGGCCGGGTTGGTGAACTGGCGCGCGAGGAACCAGCCGTGCTTTTCGGCCAGTTCGGCGGCGCGACGCACCATGCCGCTGCCGCGCTCGGCGGCGGGCGTGAGGATCAGCTTGGCGCCGTAGGCGCGCATGAGCTTGCGGCGTTCCATCGAGAACGAATCGCTCATCACCGCCACGAACTTGTAGCCGCGCGCGGCGCACACCATCGCCAGCGCGACGCCGGTGTTGCCCGAGGTCGCCTCGATCACCGTGTCGCCCGGCTTGAGCTGGCCGCGCGCTTCGGCGTCCAGGATGATCGCCAGCGCGAGGCGGTCCTTCACCGAGCCGCCGGGATTGAAGGCTTCCACCTTCGCGTACAGCGTCACGTGTTCCGGGGCGAGGCGGTGCAGGCGGACCACCGGGGTGCGGCCGATGGTGTCGAGGATGCTGTCGTGGATCATGGGGAACTCCTGGTCACGGGGCTTGAGCGCAAGGGGGCCTGAAGCGGGACGCGGGATGCCGGCCGGAGCGGCCATTGCGACGCGGAACACGACCGGTCGCGGCCGTCCACGAGACCGTCATCGGAGAGTGCCACAGTCGGGTGTCAGATCCCGTTCGCTGCCGTGGGGTGGCGTGGCCGCCGGTCGGAGGCCGCCTTGCGCGTTCTGGCGCCTGCGCCCGTTTGCGCAATGAGTTGTCAACCAATGGGCTACGCAGCCGTTGATCCTCGACGGCTAGAATCCTCCGGCTCTACGCGCCACACCCGTCAGTCCTTCCAGGCAGCCGCATGCGACCTTGTTCCAGATTCAGTTTTCGCGCCCTTCGTGCCGGCCTCGTGCTGGCCCTCGTCGGCGCGACCGTCGCATGCGGCAGCAACGGGGCCGAACAACGCAAGGACGGCGGCGGCGATCGTCCCATCCCGGTGACGACGCAGCAGGTCCGCATGCAGCCGTTCAGCGACACGCTGCTCGCGCTGGGCAACGTGAAGGCGCGCGAATCCATCACCGTCACCGCCAAGGTCAGCGAGACGGTGCAGCAGGTGCATTTCGAAAGCGGCGACGTGGTGGCCGCCGGCGCGCCGCTGGTCACGCTCACCGGGCGCCAGCAGCAGGCCGCGTTCGAACAGGCGCAGGCCACGGCGAACGAAGCCGACAAGCTCTACGAGCGCCAGAACGAACTCGCCGGCCAGCAGCTGATCTCGCGCTCGCAGCTCGACACGCAGCGTGCGATCCGCGACGCCGCGCGCGCCCGTGTCGCGCAGATGCGCGCCGACATCGGCGATCGCGTGATCCGCGCGCCGTTCGGCGGCGTGCTCGGCATCCGTCAGGTGAGCCCGGGCGCGCTGGTGACGCCGGGTACGGCGATCGCCACCCTCGACGACACCGCGCGCGTCTACGTCGATTTCCCGGTGCCGGAGGCGATGATCGCCACGCTCGGCGTCGGCCAGCAGGTCAGCGGCACGAGCACCGCGTATCCGGGCCGCAGGTTCGAAGGCCAGGTCAGCACGGTCGATGCGCGCGTGGACGAAGCCACGCGTTCGGTCGTGGTGCGCGGCGATTTCGCCAACCCCGACCGCGCGCTGCGCCCCGGCATGCTGCTGCAGGTGCGCCTGTCGCGACCGGAACGCCAGGCGCTGCTCGTGCCGGAAATCTCCATCGTGCAGGTCGGCACCGATTCGTTCGTGTACCGCGTGAAGCCCGATTCGTCGGTCGAACGCGTCGATGTGAAGATCGGCGCGCGCCGCGACGGCCTGGCCGAAGTCGCGCAGGGCCTGAACGTCGGCGACCGCATCGTCGTGGACGGCACCGGCAAGCTGCGCGTCGGCGCGCGCATCGTCGATGCGGCGGGCGACAAGGCGCCGGCCGGCGAAGTCGGCGCGGCCACCAAGAACAGCACGGCCAAGGCCGGCTGATCCGGGGCGAACGCCATGAACCTGTCCGACCTGTCGATCCGCCGTCCCGTCTTCGCCACGGTGATGAGCCTGCTCATCATCGTGCTCGGCGTGATGGCGTTCTCGCGCCTCACGTTGCGCGAACTGCCGGCCATCGACCCGCCCATCGTCTCGGTGCAGGTGAACTACCCCGGCGCCTCGGCGGCGGTGGTGGAAACGCGCATCACGCAGATCCTGGAAGACGCGCTCGCCGGCATCGAAGGCATCGAGTCCATCGAATCGCGCAGCGTCAACGGCCGCGCGTCGATCAGCATCGAGTTCACGCTCAACCGCGAGATCGAAGCGGCCGCCAACGACGTGCGCGACGCGGTGAGCCGCGTGCTCGACCGCATGCCGGACGAAGCCGATCCGCCGGAAGTGGAGAAGGTCGAATCCGACGCCGACCCGATCCTGTGGCTGAACATGAGCTCCACGCGCATGGACACGCTGCAGCTGTCGGACTACGCCGAGCGCTACGTCGTCGATCGCCTGTCCTCCGTCGACGGCGTCGCGCAGGTGCGCATCGGCGGGCAGCAGCGCTACGCGATGCGCATCTGGCTGGATCGCGACGCGCTCGCCGCGCGCGGCATCACCGTCAACGAAGTGGAGAACGCGCTGGAAGCCGAGAACGTCGAGCTTCCCGCCGGCCGCATCGAATCCAACGCGCGCGACTTCACCCTGCGCGTGGCGCGCAGCTACCAGAAGCCGGAAGACTTCGCGCAGATCCCGCTGGGCAAGGGCACCGACGGCTACGTCGTGCGCCTGGGCGATGTCTCGCGCATCGAGCTGGCCTCGGCCGAACGCCGCGCGTACTACCGCAGCAACGGCGAGCCGAACATTGGCCTGGGCATCGTCAAGACGTCCACCGCGAACAGCCTCGACGTCGCGCGCGCCGTGCGCGAGGAAGCCGAGAAGGTGCAGAAGACGCTGCCGGAAGGCACGAAGATCTTCGTCGCCTTCGACACCACGATCTTCATCGAGTCGGCCGTCGAGCGCGTGTACCACACGCTGATCGAGGCGATCGTGCTGGTGCTGGTGGTGATCTGGCTGTTCCTCGGCAGCTTCCGCGCCGCGCTGATCCCGGCAGTCACCGTGCCGGTATGCCTGATCGCCGCGTTCATCCCGCTCTACCTGTTCGGGTTCTCGATCAACCTGCTGACGCTGCTCGCCCTGGTGCTGGCGATCGGCCTGGTGGTCGACGACGCCATCGTCGTGCTGGAGAACATCCAGCGACGCACGGACCTCGGCGAGCCCCGCCTGGTCGCCGCCAAGCGCGGCACGCAGCAGGTGGCGTTCGCGGTGATCGCGACCACCGCCGTGCTGGTCGCGGTGTTCCTGCCGGTCGGCTTCATGGAAGGCAACACCGGTCGCCTGTTCCGCGAACTCTCCGTCGCGCTCGCCGGCGCGGTGGCGATCTCGGCCTTCGTCGCGCTGACGCTTACGCCGATGATGTCCTCGAAGCTCGTGCGCCCGCACAGCCAGGAGAAGTCGAACGTCGTGCACCGCTGGGTCAACGCGCGGCTGGACGGCGTCACTTCGCGCTATCGCGGGCTGCTCTCGCGCACGACCGGGCTTGCCACCTCGCGCATCTGGATGCTCGTCGTCGGCGTGATGCTGGCGACCATCGTCGTCAGCGGCCTGCTGCTGAAGCTGGTGCCGTCGGAACTGGCGCCCGCCGAAGACCGCGGCTCGTTCCAGATCATGATCCAGGGCCCGGAAGGCGCCGGTTTCGACTACACCGTGAACCAGGTGCAGCAGGTCGAGAAGATCGTCGCCGCGCACACCGGCGAAGGCCAGACGATCCAGCGCTACAACCCGCGCGTGCCCGGCGGTTTCGGCGCGAGCGAGGAAATGCACACCGGGCGCATCGCGGTATTCCTGCAGGACTGGAAGGACCGCAAGACCTCCACCGCCGACGTCGCCGATTCGCTGCGCGGCGAGCTGGGCAAGCTGCCCGGCGTGCGCGCGATGCCGCAGGTGTCCGGCGGCCTGGTGCGTTCGCGCGGCCAGCCGATCAACATCGTGCTGGGCGGCCCGGAGTACGCCGAACTCGCGCAATGGCGCGACAAGCTCATCGCGAAGATGGAAGCCAACCCGGGCTTCTTCTCGGTCGATTCGGACTACAAGGAAACGCGCCCGCAGATGCGCGTGGAGATCGATCGCCAGCGTGCGGCCGACCTCGGCGTGCCGGTGACCGACATCGGCCACGCGCTGGAAACCATGATGGGCAGCCGTCGCGTCACCACGTTCGTGCAGAACGGCGAGGAATACGACGTGATCGTGCAGTCCGACCGCGAACTGCGCGCCTCGCCGGAAGATCTGGCGGCGATCCAGGTGCGCTCGCGCGACGGCGCGCTGATCCCGCTGTCGAACCTGGTGACGCTGCGCGAACTCGCCGAGCCCGGCAGCCTCAACCGCTTCAACCGCCTGCGCGCCATCACCATCAGCGCCGGCCTGACGCCGGGCTATCCGATGGGCGAGGCCATCGCCTGGCTCGAAGACAGCGTGCGCACCGAGCTGCCGGACCACGCGCAGATCGACTGGAAGGGCGAATCGCGCGAGTACATCCAGGCCGGCGGCGCGGTGCTGCTGACCTTCACCCTGGCGCTGCTGGTCGTGTACCTCGTGCTCGCCGCGCAGTTCGAAAGCTTCATCCACCCGTTCGTCATCATGCTCACCGTGCCGCTGGGCGTGCTCGGCGCGCTGATTGGACTTGCGGTGACAGGCGGCACGCTCAACCTGTTCAGCCAGATCGGCATCGTGATGCTGGTGGGCCTGGCGGCGAAGAACGGCATCCTCATCGTCGAGTTCGCCAACCAGCTGCGCGACGAAGGCCGCAGCATCCGCGACGCGATCGTCGAGTCGTCCTCGGTGCGCCTGCGCCCGATCCTGATGACGTCGATCGCGACGGTGGTGGGCGCGATCCCGCTGGTGCTCGCCGGCGGCCCCGGCTCGGCGAGCCGCGCGACGATCGGCATCGTGGTGATCTTCGGCGTGTCGTTCTCCACGCTGCTGTCGCTGTTCGTCGTGCCGGCGTTCTACGTGCTGCTGGCCAAGTACACGCGCTCGCCGGAGGCCGTCGGGCAGGAGCTGGAGAAGCTGGAGGCGAGCACGCCGTCGGTGGGCGGGCACGCGTGATGCGATTCGCGTAACCGGGCGCAAGGGCCACGCATCGCGCGTGGCTTTCATGCAGAATCGGGCGGTTCCCCGACGACGGGGCGCGTCCTTTCCTCCGTCCGGGAGCCAGCGTGGAAACCGTCCTTAGCGCCATCAACGGCATCGTCTGGAGCCAGGCACTGATCTTCATGTGCCTGGCCGCCGGCCTGTACTTCAGCGTCCGCACCCGCTTCATGCAGGTGCGCGGCTTCGTCGAGATGTTCCGCCTCACCGTGGGCGGGCAGAAGTCCGACGCGGGCGTGTCCTCGTTCCAGGCCCTGGCGATGTCGATGGCCGGGCGCATCGGCATCGGCAACATCGCCGGCGTCGCCACGGCGATCGCGTTCGGCGGGCCGGGCGCGATCTTCTGGATGTGGGTGATGGGCTTCCTCGGCGCGTCCACGTCCTACGTGGAATCCACGCTCGCGCAGATCTACAAGACCAAGGACGCCGAAGGCCGCTACCGCGGCGGCCCGGCGTACTACATCGAAAAGGCCATGGGCCTGAAGTGGTACGCGATGGCCTTCGCGATCGCCACGATCGCCGCGACCGGCTTCCTGATGCCCGGCGTGCAGGCCAACGCCATCGCCGACAGCGCCGCCAACGTGTGCCACGGCTCGGCGCTGTGCGGTTCGCTCGACGGCCAATGGCTGGGCATGGACGCGCGCGACGCGTTCAAGCTCGGCATCGGGGCGGCGGTGTCGGTGCTGCTGGCCATCATCATCTTCGGCGGCGTGAAGCGCATCGCCAACTTCGCCGAGATCGTCGTGCCGTTCATGGCGATGGGTTACATCCTGATGGCCGTGGTCGTGATGGCGATGAACGCCGACCAGGTGCCGGAGATGTTCGGCATGATCTTCTCCAGCGCGTTCGGCGGCCACGCGGCGTACGGCGCGCTGCTCGGCCTGGCGGTGGAATGGGGCGTCAAGCGCGGCATCTACGCCAACGAAGCCGGGCAGGGCACCGGCCCGCACGCGGCCGCCGCCGCGGAGGTTTCGCACCCGGCCAAGCAGGGTTACGTGCAGGCGTTCGCGATCTACTTCGACACGATGATGGTGTGCACCGCCACCGCCTTCCTGATCCTGTCCACGGGCCGCTACAACGTGGTCGGCGCCGACGGCGCGGCGCTGTATTCGGGACTGGCGGGCACCGAGCCCGGTCCTGGCTTCGCGCAGGCGGCGGTGGAATCGGTGCTGCCCGGCTGGGGGGCGGGCTTCGTCGCACTGGCGCTGTTCTTCTTCGCCTTCACCACGATCATGGCCTATTACTACATGGCCGAAACCAACCTCGCCTACGTCAACGGCGGCCGTCGCCGCCCGCTGACGGTGCTGCTGCTGCGCCTGGGCATCATCGCGATGGTGATCTTCGGCGCCTCGCACAACGCGTCGGTGGCCTGGGCGCTGGGCGACATCGGCGTGGGCCTGATGGCGTGGCTCAACATCGTCGCGATCCTGATCCTCGCCAAGCCGGCGATGATCGCGCTGCGCGATTACGAACGGCAGAAGAAGCTCGGCCTGGACCCGGTGTTCGATCCGGACGCGCTGGGCATCCGCAACGCCGATTTCTGGCGCGGCCGTGCGGGCACGCAGCCGGCGGCCGAGCCCGCTGCCGCTACGCCGGCGCACCCCTCGCTGCAGGGCGAAGGCTGATTCCGATGCGCGCCGTCGCCCATCCCGCAACGGGTGGGCGCCGGGCCGGCTGAACGCGCGGTTCGGGTGCCTCCGCCCCGGCGCGGGTACCCTGTACGCATGCCCGCCCTCGCGCCCAGTTCCCGATTCGAGTCCGAACGCCTGACCGGCGAGGGCTTCGTGCTGCGGCCGTGGCGTCCGTCGGACCTGGACTCGCTCCTGCGCCACGCCAACGACGCCGACGTCGTGCGCGGGCTCAGCAGCCGCTTTCCGCATCCGTACACGCGCGAGGACGGCGAGCGTTTCCTGTCCGGCGCCGTGGTCGATCTGGACGATCCGGTGTTCGCCATCGAAGTGGACGGCCACGCCTGCGGCGGCATCGGCGCGCGGCCCGGCGATGCCGAACGCGGGCATTGCGCCGAACTGGGTTACTGGCTCGGCAAGTCGTTGTGGGGACGCGGTCTGATGACGCGCGTGGTCGCGACGTACGCGCCCTGGGCGATGCAGCGCCTGGCGCTGTTCCGCCTGCAGGCGACGGTGCTCGGGTTCAACGAGGCGTCGGCGCGCGTGCTGCTGAAGAACGGTTTCATCGAAGAGGGCGTCGCACGCTGCGCCCTCGTGAAGAACGGCGAGCCGCGCGACGTGCGTGTGTTCGCCAGAGTACGAAGGAGTCTGTGTGACGCACCGTGATCCGCCCAATCGTCCGCCCCGTGGCCCGCGTCCGCCCGCCCCGCCTTCGCGTGAGGGCGCGTCCCCGTGGGGCGGCGGCACGCATGTGCGCAGCCGCAAGGAGCGCTTCGAAGACAACACCACGCGTTTCCGTCGCGATCGCGCCGAACACGACGCGCAGCGCGCCGCGCGTCCGCGCGTGGAGCACGCGCACGAGGGCGAGCCGGACGCGTTCGCGCACGACGCCGAGCACGCGGCGCATCCCGCACGCGAGCGACGCAGCGCCGAGCTGCGCCTGTACGGCCTCAACGCGATCCAGGCGGTGTTCTCGCGCCGCCCGCAGGCGATCCGCAAGCTCTACCTCGCCGAAGCACGCATCCCCGCGTTGCAGCCGCTGCTGAAGTGGTGCGTCGCCAATCGCGTGGGCTATCGCGTCGTCGACGAACTCGACCTGCACAAGCTCGCGGCGAGCAGCCACCACGAAGGCGTCGTCGCGGACGTCCTGCGCGAGGAACCGCTGCCGCTGTCGACGTGGCTGCGCGATCTGCCGTCCGGCCCGCAATGCGCGATCTGGCTGGACGGCGTCGGCAATCCGCACAACTTCGGCGCGATCCTGCGCTCGGCGGCGCACTTCGGCGTGGCGGCGATACTGCTGCCGAAGCACTCGAACCTGTCGTTGTCCGGCGCCGCCGCGCGCGTGGCCGAAGGCGGCGCCGAAGCCGTGCCGCTCGTGCGCCTTGGCCGCGAGGACAACGCCATCGCGCAGCTGCGCGGCGCGGGCTTCACCCTCGCCGCCACGGTGGTGAACGGCGGCACCGACGTGTTCGCCGCGCCGTTGCCCGAGCGCACGATCTACGTGCTCGGCGCGGAAGGCGAGGGCATGGACCGCGATCTCGCCGCCGCTTGCGACCTGCGCTTGTCGATCCCGGGCACGGGACTGGTCGAAAGCCTGAATGTCGCATCCGCCGCCGCGGTGCTGCTGGCGGCGTGGAAGGCGAAGCGGGGCTGATCGGTGCCGCGTCGCGGCAGCTGCGGACTTGCGTCGAGCGCGGCAGATCAAGAGCAAAATGGGTTCCAGCTTTCGCTGGAATGACGGTGGGATGGTTGGCCGTAATCGGAGTGTCCATCGGTAACCGGCCTGGGCCCCGGCCTTCGCCGGGATGACGGTGAGGTGGTTCGCCGTTGTCGGAGTGCCCACGCGCAACATACCTGGTTCCGTATGCCCGGCCTGGGTCCCGGCCTTCGCCGGGATGACGGGTTTAGCCCCTCTCCCACCGGGAGAGGGGTTGGGGTGAGGGGCGGGACGTGCGATCGCGCTCGCACGCGCAGTGCTCGCTCTTGTAGCCCGGGTAAGCGAAGCGCACCCGGGGGTTCGCCACGTTTCGGATGCGCAGTCCACAAATACGACAACAGCCGAAAATCAAAATGGGTTCCAGCTTTCGCTGGAATGACGGTGGGGGTGGTTGGCTGTTGTCGTAGTGCCCATCCGTAACCGGCCTGGGTCCCGGCCTTCGCCGGGATGACGGTTTTAGCCCCTCTCCCACTGGGAGAGGGGTTGGGGTGAGGGTCGGGACACGCGATCGCGCTCGCACGCGCAGTGCTCGCTTTTGTAGCCCGGGTAAGCGAAGCGCACCCGGGGGCTCGCTACGTTTCCGATGCGCAGTCCACAAATACGACAACAGCCGAAAATCAAAATGGGTTCCAGCTTTCGCTGGAATGACGGTGAGGGTGGTTGGCCCTTGTCGTGGTGCCCATCCGTAACCGGCCTGGGTCCCGGCCTTCGCCGGGATGACGGTTTCAGCCCCTCTCCCACCGGGAGAGGGGTTGGGGTGAGGGTCGGGACATGCGATCTCGCCCGCACGCGCAGTGCTCGCTCTTGTAGCCCGGGTAAGCGAAGCGCACCCGGGGCTGGCCGCCCGATTACCCCCGCACACTCACCGGCAGGCACGCGCGGATGCACGTGCCCGCGCCGGGCACGGTTTCGATGTCGAAGGTGCCGCCCAGGTGCGTGGCGCGTTCGCGCATGGCGATCAGGCCCAGGCCGTGCACGTGGTCGGGGTCGAAGCCGCGGCCGTCGTCGATGATCGTCAACAGGATCTGGTCGCCGCGCGGCGCGAGCAGCACGGTCACCTGCGCCGCGCCGGAATGCCGCAGCACGTTGGTCAGCGCTTCCTGTGCGATGCGGAAACACGCCAGCTCGACCGTGGGATCGGGGCGATCCAGCAATGGTGCGAGGTCCAGTTCCAGCGCGGGCGTGCCGCCGCGGCGGAACAGGCGCTCGCACTGCCAGCGAAGCGCCGCGACCAGGCCGAGCGCATCCAGTTGCGGCGGACGCAGCAGGATCGACAGATCGCGCAGCTTGCCGATGGTCGAATCGGCGATGGCGACGATCTCGTCGACGATTTCGCGCCGTCCTTCCTCGTCCTCGCCCGGGATCGACGTCGCCGCCATCTTCATCGCCGAGATCGCCTGGCCGACGTCGTCGTGCAGCTCGCGCGAGAGCGTGCGGCGTTCGCTTTCCTGTACGTCGATCAGGCGCGCGTTGAGCGCGTGCAGCTCTTCCTGCTGGCGTTGCAGGTGCGCGGCGAGTTCGACCTCGCGTGTGTCCGAACACGTGCGGCGCAGCATCGCGAACAACAGCGCGGCGACCAGCGGAAGCGACAGCGCGTTGGCGATCCAGTGCGCGGCGTCGCCGAAGAAACGGCGCAGTTCCAGCGCGAGCGCGGGCGCGATGAGCGCCATCCAGACGATCGCCAGAGCGGCCATCGCCAGCGACAGCAGGAACCCGTTGCGCCCACGCAAACGGGCGCGCAAACCTGCGCGCCCGTCCGGGGGGTGCCCCGGGGACCCGGTGGGTCCCGTCGGCGATGAGGGGATCTGGTTCATCCCATCGAAGGTTCGGTCAGAAGAGTTCGACGCTACCAGCATCCATCGACTGCTGCATCACGGCCTTGTGAGGCGGACGCTCCCACTCGGCCTTCATCTGCGCGATGCGCTGGCCGAGTTGCTGCAGGGCCTGACGCACTTCGGCATCGGCGCGGTCGGCGTTGTGCAGCAGCTGGTGCAGGGCGGTGGCTTCGCGGTTGATCGCGCTCAGGCGGTCCAGGTGCGTGGTGGCCGCGCCCAGGGCCTGGGTGGCGATGTCCTCGAACTGCAGCGAACGCACGGCCTCGGCGACGGAGCCGTCGATGGCGCGGCCGCAGTCGGCGATCTCGCGCATGCCGTTGCCCAGGCCGCGGTTGATGCCGTCCACGCGTTCCAGCATCGCGGCGGCTTCGGCGCGGGCACCGCGGGAGCGGTCCATGTCGCGCGAGGCCATCGTGGTGACGGTGTCGCGGACGCGGGCGATGGCGTCCTTCGAGCTGTGCGCCAGCTTGCGGATCTGTTCGTTGAACGCGGTGGAGCGCTCGGAGAGGTTGCGCACCTCGTCGGCGACGACCGCGAAGCCGCGGCCCGCCTCGCCGGCACGCGCCGCTTCGATCGCCGCGTTGAGCGCCAGCAGGTTGGTCTGGTCGGCGATCGACTTCACGTCTTCCAGCAGGGCGAAGATGCCGTCCAGGTGCTCGGCCATCGCATCGATGTGCGTGACCGTGGTGGTGCTCTGGCCGCTGACGGCTTCCAGCGCTTCGACGAGCTGCTCCATCTGCTGGCTGGCCTGCAGGGCGAAGCGCGAGACGTCCACGCCGCCGTGTTCGCCGTCGGTGCGGTCGATGATGCGCGAGACCACTTCGCTCTGCTCGCGCGACTTGCGGTTCACCGCCTCGAAGCTGGTGCCGAGCTTGGCGACCGACTCGCGGATCAGCGTGCGGGTGCGGTCGATCTCGCCGCGCGAACCCTGCACTTCGGAATTGACGAAGTTGCGCAGGTCGTCGAGCAGGCGCGTCTGTTCGCGAAGCATCGCCGAATCGTTGTGGCTGGGACGCTGCATCGTCCAGGCGAAGCCCAGCCACGCCAGCGTCATGGCGACGAGCGCGCCCCATTGCACGGCGGAGGGCCAGTCCATCGCTTCGGCGGCGATGAGCAGGGTCGTCAGCACCAGCGGTGCTGCAAGGCGAATCAGTACGCGGGAATCCATCTTCGATCTCACCGAATGGGGCAACTTAGATAACGGCGGGTGTAGCGGGTGCTTTAGGTGAAAAGCGCTTGATTTGCGCGGCATGTCGCGGCTGTGACGTGCTGCGCGTTTTGACGTTTTGCTGACATCGCGGGTCTGCGCGCTCCTGTAGCCCGGGTAAGCGAAGCGCACCCGGGGTCGAACGTCGCGGCGAACTTTCCCCGGGTGCGGCCTGCGGCCTTACCCGGGCTACAAAAGCGGGCGGCGCGTTACTCGTGCGCCGTGCCCGACAGCAACTTCTGCGCGACCAGCGACAGCGGCACGGTTTCCTGCGCGGCGCCGAGCGCCACCGCGGCGCCGGGCATGCCCCAGACGACGCTGCTGGCCTCGTCCTGCGCGATGGTCGCCGCGCCGGCCTTGCGCAGCGCGAGCAGGCCGCGCGCGCCGTCGTCGCCCATGCCGGTCAGCAGGGCGGCGCTGGCGTTCGCGCCGACGTGTTCGGCGACCGAGTCGAACAACGCGTCCACGCTGGGACGATGCCGGCGCACCGGCTCGTCGTCGCCGAGGCGGCAATGCCAGCGCGCACCGCTGCGGTAGACGCGCAGGTGGCGGCCGCCCGGTGCGACGTACGCATGGCCGGGCAGCAGTTCCTGGTCGCGCTCGACGTGGATCACCGTCATGCGGCTGTGGCGATCCAGGCGATCGGCGAACGGCGCGCTGAACGCGCCCGGGATGTGCTGCGCGATCACCGTCGCCGGCGCGTCGGCCGGCATCTGCGAGAGCACTTCGCGGATCGCTTCCGTGCCGCCGGTGGAGGCGCCGATCGCGATCAGCCGATGCGTGGTGCGATACGCCACCGGCGGGGTCGCGATGGGTTCGCCGCCCGAGCGTACCGGCGCCGGTGCGACCACGCGCGCCTTCGAGGCCTGCTTGATCTTCTCGATCAGCAGGCCGGCGTATTCGGTCAGGCCGCGCGCCACGTCGAGCTTGGGCTTGGCGATGAAATCCACCGCGCCCAGCGCGAGCGCGTCGAGCGTGACCTGCGCGCCGCGCTCGGTCAGCGTGGACACCATCACCACCGGCATCGGGCGCAGGCGCATGAGGTTGCGCAGGAAGGTCAGGCCATCCATGCGCGGCATTTCGACGTCGAGCGTGAGCACGTCCGGATCGAGCTGCTTGATCTTGTCGCGCGCGATGTACGGGTCGGCCGCGCTGCCGACGACCTGGATGCCCGGATCGGCCTCCAGCAACTGCGTCATCAACTGGCGCACCAGCGCCGAGTCGTCGACCACGAGCACGCGCACCGGGCCGCGTGCGGGACTGCGCACTGCATTCATCAGAACAACTCCACGCTGCCGCTGGCGACCGGCTCGCGGGCGAGGCGACCGTAGTAGGCGCGTTCGGCGTCGACGATCACGTCGTTGCGCGCCGACGGCAGGCGCTTGACCAGCGTGCGCCCGGTCTGCGCGAAGAAGCAGACCTTGCGCGGGTGGATGTCGCCCAGGTCCTGCGCGGTCACCGGGATCTGTTCGGCGGTGAGGTACTCGAGCACGAACGCCGCGTTGCGCGTGCCGATCGGATCGCTGTAGAAGCCCGACAGCACGTTGCCGCCGCCGAACACCTTCGCCAGCAGGCGCGAGCGTCGCGCGCCGCGCTTGAGCAGGTCGTTGATCAGCAGTTCCATCGCGTGCGCGCCGTAGCGCGAGGACACCGAGCCGGCTTCACCGCCCGGCAGCATGAAGTGGTTCATGCCGCCGACCTGCACCAGCGGGTCGTACAGGCACGCGGCCACGCACGATCCCAGCAGCGTGACCAGCGCGATCGGGCGGTCGGTGACGCGGTAGTCGGCCGGCAGCAGCTTGATCGCCTCGGTCTGGAGGACGGGATCGAAGTAGCTGCCCGGCTCGACGGCGGGACGGGCGGGGCTGATGGCGGCGTTCATGGCGTTATTTGCGGGCAGCGGGGCGGTACGTCGTGCGACCGCACGCCGTGATCAGGT
The DNA here is from genome assembly GCF_027924565.1 of Lysobacter auxotrophicus. Taxonomy (NCBI): domain Bacteria; kingdom Pseudomonadati; phylum Pseudomonadota; class Gammaproteobacteria; order Lysobacterales; family Lysobacteraceae; genus Lysobacter; species Lysobacter auxotrophicus. The sequence continues at coordinate 3,451,247 of NZ_AP027041.1, read as the reverse complement.
CGTGCGCATGGCCGAAGCTTTCCGAATGGCCGGCGAAGAGCAGGCCGTCGGACGCGATGAGCGGCGCGATGCGCGTGAGCACCTGGTACTGCGTGGCCTTGTCGAAATAGATCATGACGTTGCGGCAGAACACGGCGTCGAAGCCGCCGCGCAGGCCGTAGTCATCGTCGAGCAGGTTGAGCGGGCGGAACTCGATCAGCGCCTGCAGTTCCGGTTTCACCCGGCACAGGCCGGCGTTGTCGCCGCTGCCGCGCTGGAAGAACTGCCGGCGCCGCTGCAGCGACAGGCTGTTGATGCGTTCCACCGGATACACGCCGCGTGCGGCGGTCTGCAGCACGTTGGTGTCGATGTCGGTGGCGAGGATGCGCACCGGCGGCGTCATCGTGCCGTACGCCTCGCAGGCCGTGATCGCCAGCGTGTACGGCTCCTCGCCGGTGGAGGCGGCGTTGCACCAGATCGACGCGCCGTCGCGGCAATGCGCGCGCAGGTGCTCGACGAGCATGTCGAAGTGGTGCGCCTCGCGGAAGAACGAGGTGAGGTTGGTGGTGAGCGCGTTGATGAACCCCTGCAGCTCCGCGTCGGGATCGGCCTCGACGTAATCGAGGTAGTCGCCGAAGCGCTCCATGTCCAGCGCACGCACGCGCCGCGCCAGGCGGCTGTAGACCATGTCGCGCTTGTGCGGGTGCAGGTGGATGCCGGCGTACTCGCGGATCATCTTGCAGACGCGGCGGAAATCGCGGTCGTCGAAGGTGAATTCGCGGTCTTCGGAGGTGCGCGGGGAGGGACGCATGTGGGGCTCGTTCAGGGGTTTCGTCCCTTCTCCCGTCGGGAGAAGGTGCCCGGAGGGCGGATGAGGGGCAACGGAGGGGATGCGGCGCAAATACGCGGTGCATCACTGCATGGCGGTTCACCGATCAGGCTTCGTTACCCCTCACCCCCACCCCTCTCCCGTCGGGAGAGGGGCTTTGAATCGACTACGTGACGATCAGAACTCCTGCCAATCCCCATCCGCGCTGTTCGCGGCGGCGGTGGCGCGGACCTTGCGCGCGGCGGGCTTCGCGGCCGGTGCGGCGGGCTTGGCGCGCGAGGGCTTGGCTGCCGGCATCTCGACCACCGTCGCCTGCGCACGTGCGGCCTGCGCCTGCGCCGAATGCGCCAGGCGGAACACCGCCACCGTCTGCACCAGCTGCTCGGACTGCTGCTCCAGGCTGCGCGCGGCGGCCGACGCCTGTTCGACCAGCGCCGCGTTCTGCTGCGTGCCTTCGTCCATCTGCGTGATCGCGTTGTTGACCTGCTCAATGCCCGAGCTCTGTTCCTGCGACGCCGCCGAGATGTCGGCGATGATGTCGGTGACCTTCTTCACGCTGGTCACGATCTCGTGCATCGTGCGGCCGGCCTGGTCGACCAGCTGGCTGCCTTCCTCGACCTTGCCGACCGAGTCGCCGATCAGCTGCTTGATCTCCTTGGCCGCGTTCGCCGAACGCTGGGCGAGCGAGCGCACTTCGGAAGCGACGACCGCGAAGCCGCGGCCCTGTTCGCCGGCGCGCGCGGCTTCCACCGCGGCGTTCAGCGCGAGGATGTTGGTCTGGAACGCGATGCCGTCGATCACGCCGATGATGTCGGCGATCTTCTTGGACGACTGGTTGATGGCGTTCATCGTGTGGACGACTTCGCCCACCACCACGCCGCCCTGGCCGGCGACTTCCGCCGCGCTCTGCGCCAGCTGGTTCGCCTGGCGCGCGTTGTCGGCGTTCTGGCGCACCGTGCTGGTGAGCTCTTCCATCGACGAGGCGGTTTCTTCCAGCGACGCGGCCTGCTGCTCGGTGCGCTGCGACAGGTCGTTGTTGCCGGCGGCGATTTCCGCGGCGGCCGAGCTGATGGCGTCGGAACCTTGGCGGATCTGGCCGACGATCTGCGCGAGCTGGTCGACGGTGCGGTTGGCGTCGTTGGCGAGGCGGCCGAACTGGCCCGGCAGCTCCACTTCGACGCGACGGTTGAGGTCGCCATCGGCCACGGCGGACAGCAGCGTGCCGACTTCGTGCAGGCCTTCCTCGGCGGTGGCCATCAGCTGGTTCAGCGACTGCACCACGTCGTGGTAGACGAACTCGAAGCGCGAGGCATCGCCGCGACGGCTGAAATCGCCGGCGACGGCCGCATCGACCAGCGTCTTGATCTCGGCGTTGATCGCGTTCATGCCGTTCTTGACCGAATCCACGGCGTCGGTGATGCGCGCCTTCTGGCCCGGCAGGCGGTCCATGTCGCGCGACAGGTCGCCGCGCGCGTACGCGGCCACGATCTCGATCGCGCGGGTGTTGGTCTGGATGTGCGAATCCACCAGCGTGTTCACTTCACCGGCCATCTGGCCGTACGCGCCGGGGAAATCCTCGCTGCGCAGGCGACGGTCGATCTCGCCCGCCTGGTGCGCGTCGAACAGGTCGCGCTGCGCGCCGGCGAAGTTGCGCAGCGTGTTGATGGCGCGTTCCAGGCCGCGCGCGATGTCGCGCACTTCGTCCTGGCTGTCCACGCGCACCGCGTCCGGGAATTCGCCGCGCGCGACGAGGTCGGACGCGTCCTGCACTTCCTTCAGCGCGGCGCGCGTGCTGCGGATGAAGCCCAGGAACAGGTACGTGGCGATGGCCAGGATCAGCACGCAGATGCCCAGCGTCAGCGCGGTGCGCTGCTGCAGGCGGGCGATTTCGACCGTGGCGGCGTGGTCGAGCGAGGTGCTCGCGGCCGACAGCGCGGCGCCGAGCGCCAGGCGCGTGGCCTCGGTGCGCGCGGCCATGATCTTCACCGGCAGCACCGGCGTTTCGGCGTCGAGGATGTGCTTCTGGATGTCGGCGTTCTGCTTGGCGACCGCGTCCAGCGCCTTGCGGAACGGCACGCCCATGCTGGCGCCCAGCTCCGTCATTTCTTCCTCGGCGTCCTTGATCTCGATTTCCGAACGCGTGCGCACGTAATCCTGCATGTTGCGCGAGACGGCCAGGCCGGTGCGGTCGTCGACCCAGATCGCGCCGTCGCCCAGCACGCGCAGCGCGGTGGCGCTCTGCTGCTGGGTGTATTCGGCGAGCGTGGGCACCCACACCGTGGCGGCACGGCCCATGTACAGCACGGCGGCGTTCTGCGCCTGCGCCAGGCCGGTTTCGTCGGCGATCAGGCCGTGCACTTCACCGAGCTTGCGCACCGCGGCGCCGTGGTCGGTCGCGGCGGCGGCCGAATCGCTATGTTCGGCGTTGGCCTTGTCCCACGCGGCGCGCGCTTCCTTCAGTGCGTTGGGCAGCGCGGAACCCGTCAGGCTGCGTGCCTGCCACGCGGTCAGCGCGTCGAGCTCGCGGTTCACCAGCGAAGCCGATTCCTGCAGCGTCTGGTCGGTGACTTCGTCCTTGGCGAACTTGCGCACGACCTGCAGCTCGTGCTGCTGGATGCCCATCATCGCGCGGTGCAGGTGGGCCAGCCCGGCGACGGCGTCGCGCTGCTGCGAGGCGGCGTTGACCTCGGCGTTGGAACGCACCACCAGGATGCCGGCCAGGACGCCGCAGGTCAGCATGAAGGCGGCACCGATGACCATCGCCTTCTGGTTGAAGCGCAACTGCGACATCAGGCGGGTGGCCGGGGCCAGGAAGCGGTCCATCATCGTGGCGGACGGCCGGGAGTGGGCAAGGGTGGACATGGATCCTCTCGTGCGGAACAGACCCTTTCGGGTAGACACCCGTTGCATCGGCGCGCGGCGGGGAAACTTTAGTTGGGTGAAGCCCCTCTCCCGCCTGCGGGAGAGGGGTGGGGGTGAGGGCAAGAGCTGTTGTAGCCCGGGTAAGCGAAGCGCACCCGGGGAGCAGGCGCCGCTGCGTCCCCGGGTGCGGCCTTCGGCCTTACCCGGGCTACAAACGCTGCCGGCACCTTCTCCCGCCCGCGGGAGAAGGGCTTCCCACGCAAGGCACGAGGCGCCCTAAAGATTCCGCAAACCCGGCCGATGACCCCGATGTCGCCCGACACATCCCCAAGGAGTCATCCCATGCGCCGTTCCCTTCTGACCGCCACCGGCCTCGCCGTGCTGGCCCTGTCCTTCGCCGCCCCGGCTTCGGCCGACCTCAAGCCCACCAAGCGCGTCGAGCCGCAGTACCCGGCCGAAGCCGCCCGTGCCGGCACCCAGGGCTTCGTCGAAGTCGAATTCACCGTGGACGAGGGCGGCAAGGTCGCCAGCGTCTCGGTCGTCAATGCCAAGCCGGCCCGCGTGTTCGAGCAGTCGGCCGTGCGCGCCGTGAAGCAGTGGGAGTTCGCTCCGGGCGGTGGCAAGGGCAAGGTGCGCCTGGACTTCTCGCTGTAAGCGAGTAAGCCGCACCACCTCCGGCCACGGCCGGTCGAGCAAAGGCGCGCCGGCGACGGCGCGCCTTTTCTTTTGGCCGCGCGAAGCGATCGCGACGGCGCGGTCGCTCAGAAGCGATGCGCGGAGGCGCAGGCCGTGACGTGGTTGTAGTCGCTGGACATGCAGCGATAGAACGCCTGCTTCTCGCCGGTGGCGGCGGCGCAATCCTGCGGCGTCACTTCGGCCAGTGCGGCGCGCAGCTTGACCGCCTGGGCCTCGAACCCGGCGCGGTCGATGTAGCCGCCGTCGGCGTTCTTCTGGCCGACTTCCAGCATCGTCTCCAGCCCGTAGCGGGCGTTCTCAACGGCCTTGTCGCAGGACAGCGCGGTGTCGGTGTCGTTCACCTGCATCAGCGACTGCGCGATCTCGTTCACCGCTTTCTGCGTTTCCAGCGGAAGGGACTTCACATCGCCTGCGTCCGTCGCCTGGGCGCGCGCCGTCGTCGTTAAAGCGCATGCCAGCGCGAGCGACAATGCGAGCGAAGCCACCGGCGCGCCGTGCGCCTTGAGTGCGTTGATCATCCCCATCCCCCGATCGGTGTGCGCGCAGCTTAATCGTTCTGCGTGGCGGGGACTAAAAGGGAACGTCATCCCGGCGAAGGCCGGGATCCAGGCCCGTAGCGCCGGGAACTCCCGGCGTGGTGAACCTCACTCCGGCGATAGCCGGAATCCATCGTGATCGTCGTCTTCGTGAGACGGGCACAGCGAGTGCCGGCAGTACCGCTCGCGCCGACCCTCACCCCAACCCCTCTCCCGGAGGGAGAGGGGCTCAAAAACTCCCTCCCCTGCGAATGCAGGGGAGGGTTGGGGAGGGGTGAAGTGGAGCACCTCAGCCCCCGGGTGCGCTGCGCTTACCCGGGCTACAAGAGCGCAACTGCATCGTCGCATCGCTCGCCCGCCCCTCACCGCCGCAGCGCGATCCGCGCCAGCTCCGCGCCCACCACGGCCGCGCCGGCCTGCGAACCACCGACGCGGAACACCGCCACGGTCTCCACCAGCTGCGAGGCCTGCTGTTCCAGGCTGCGCGCAGCGGCGGCGGACTGTTCGACCAGCGCGGCGTTCTGCTGCGTGCCTTCGTCCATCTGCGTGATCGCGCCGTTGACCTGCTCGATGCCGGCGGTCTGTTCCTGCGAGGCGGCGGAGATGTCGGCGATGATGTCGCTCACCTTCCGCACGCTGGCGACGATGCCCTGCATCGTGCGACCGGCCTGGTCGACCAGCTGCGTGCCCTGCTGCACTTCCACCACCGAATCGGTGATGAGCTGCTTGATCTCCTTGGCCGCGTTCGCCGAGCGCTGCGCGAGCGAGCGCACTTCACCGGCGACCACCGCGAATCCGCGGCCCTGCTCGCCGGCGCGCGCGGCTTCCACCGCGGCGTTCAGCGCCAGGATGTTGGTCTGGAACGCGATGCCGTCGATCACGCCGATGATGTCGCCGATGCGGCTGGACGAATCGCTGATCGCGCTCATCGTGCGCACCACGCGCGCCACCACCGCGCCGCCTTCGGAGGCGACGTCGGCCGCTTCGCGCGCCAGCTCGTTGGCCTGGCGCGCGCTGTCTGCGTTCTGGCGCACGGTGCTGGTCAGCTCCTCCATCGACGAGGCGGTTTCTTCCAGCGACGCGGCCTGCGATTCGGTGCGGCGCGACAGGTCGTCGTTGCCGGCGGCGATTTCCGCCGCGGCGCTGCCGATCGCGTCGGAACTTTCGCGGATGCCGCCGACGATCTGCGCGAGGCGCTCGACGGTCTCGTTCGCGTCATGGCTCATGCGCGCGAACACGCCGTGGAAGTCGCCGCGCATGCGCGTTTCCAGGTCGCCGCGAGCGAGCCCGCGCAGCAGCGACGACAACGCCGAGAGGTTCTCGTCGGCGGTCGCCATCAGGCGGTTGAGCGTGTCGACCATGGTGCGGAAATCGTGGTCGAAGCGCATCGCATCGCCGCGCGCGCTGAAATCGCCGTCGGCCGCCGCGGCCGAAAGGCGCTGGATCTCGCCGTTGATCGCGCGCAGGTTCGCCTTCACCGAATCCATCGTCCGCGTCAGCACGGCCTTCTCGCCGGGCAGGCGGTCCATGTCCTGCGACAGGTCGCCGACCGCGTAGCGCTCCATGATCTGCAACGCGCGCTGGATCGAATCGATGTGCGAGGCGACCAGCGCGTTGGTCTCGCGCACCATCGTGCCGTACGCGCCGGGGAAGGCGGATTCGTCGATGCGGAAGCTGATCTGGCCTTCGTCGTGGCGACGCGCCATCTCGCCCTGCGCCTGCGAATAGTCTTCCAGTCGCCGGCACATGCGCTCCAGCGCCTGCTGCAGCTGGCCGATCTCGTCGCGCTGTTCGGTATGGATCACCAGGTCGAAGCGGCCGTCGGCCATCGCCTGCGCGGCCTGCGTGGCGGCGCGCACCGAGGCGGCGATGTTGCGCGCGATCAGCAGCGACAGCGCGATCACCGCGGCCAGCGCGATGAGCGCGGCGATCAGCAGCGTGCCACCGAAACGCCATGCGCGCGCGGCGATGTCGTCGGTGTATTCGCCGCTGCCGATCACCCAGCCCCAGCGCGGCAGGTGCTCGACGTAGGAGATCTTCTCCACGGGCCCTTCGACGCCTGGCTTCGCCCACTGGTAGTCGACGAAACCGCCGCCATCGCGCGCGACCTTCACCATCTCCACGAAGATGCGCTTGCCGTCGGGGCTCACGTAGTCGGTGAGGTCCTTTCCGTTGAGCTGCTTCTGGTGCGGGTGCATGAGCATGCGCGGATGCTCGTCGTTGACCCACAGGTAATCGGTGCCGTCGCGGCTGCGCAGCGTCGAGATCACCTGCAGCGCCTCGCGCCGGGCGACGTCCTCGGGCAGCTTGCCGGCCTGCGCCAGCTCGGCGTAGCGCTGCACCACCACGAGCGCGGCGCCGACCCGCGTGTGCAACCGGGCGCGTTCGTCGGCGATCTGGCCGGAGTAGTTGCGTTCCACCGCGATGCCTGTCAACACGACCAGGCCGAGCGCGAGGGTGGCGATCATCCACGCGAACTTCGCGCGCAGGGAAAGGGAAGAGAAGCGGAACAGGTTCGACATGCACGACACCGCGTTGGGTACTCGACGCGGGATCGCGTCTTGCTCGAGTTATCGGCGGCGGCGGCGTTTGATTCAGCGCAAATCGCTCGAATGCGGTGAGTTATTTGGCTGAATGCGGAAAGTGGGACGTGGGTTTAGGTGCGGCTTCGTGCGCGTGGCGCTTTTGTAGCCCGGGTGCCCTGCGCTTACCCGGGCTACAAGAGCTTGCTCGCCGCGATCGCTTTTCACCGTCATCCCCGCGAAGGCGGGGATCCATCTCTCCGACGTGTCACGTTCTTCGGAGGCGGTGACGCACTGCGCGTCCGCATTGCGCACGCGATGCAACCGCGCAGCGTTGTGATTCCGCGACGGTTCACCGCAGCCGCTTCGTTACCCCTCACCCCAACCCCTCTCCCGCGGGGAGAGGGGCTCAAGCGCCGGCGTGTCATATTCTTAGGAAGCGGTGACGCATGCACGCATGGATTCCCGCCTTCGCTGGAATGACGAGCGTTTGTAGCCCGGGTAAGCGAAAGCGCACCCGGGGCGCGACCAAGTCCCGGGTGCGCTGCGCTTACCCGGGCTACAAGAGCTTGCTCGCCGCAATCGCTTTTCACCGTCATCCCGGCGAAAGCCGGGACCCAGGCTCGCAGCGCGTGGGCACCGTCAATCGTTCGCCGCCCGCAGATACGGCGGCGCGCTCGCGCTGAGGCGGAACGCCGCCACGGTCTGCATCAGTTCGCCAGCCTGCTCTTCCATGCTGCGCGCGGCGGCCGAGGCCTGCTCGACCAGCGCGGCGTTCTGCTGCGTGCTCTCGTCCATCTGCGCGATGGCCTGGTTCACCTGCTCGATGCCCGCCGACTGCTCCTGCGAGGCCGCCGAGATTTCCGCGATGATGTCGCCCACGCGCTTCACGCTGCCGACGATCTCGTCCATCGTGCGGCCCGCGCTTTCGACCAGGCGCGTGCCGGTGCCGACGCGTTCGACCGAATCGCCGATCAGCACCTTGATTTCCTTCGCCGCGTTCGCCGAACGCTGCGCGAGCGAGCGCACTTCGGAAGCGACGACCGCGAAGCCGCGGCCCTGTTCGCCGGCGCGCGCCGCTTCCACCGCGGCGTTCAGCGCCAGGATGTTGGTCTGGAACGCGATGCCGTCGATCACGCCGATGATGTCGGCGATCTTCGACGAGGACGCGCTGATCTGCGACATCGTGGCGACCACCTCGTGCACGACGTCGCCGCCGCGCGTGGCGACTTCCGATGCCGTGATCGCCAGCGCGTTCGCCTGACGGGCATTGTCGGCGTTCTGGCGGACCGTGCTGGTGAGTTCCTCGATCGACGAGGCGGTTTCCTCCAGCGACGCCGCCTGCGATTCGGTGCGGTTGGACAGGTCGCTGTTGCCGGCGGCGATTTCCGATGCGGCGCTGTTGATGGTGTCGGCGCCTTCGCGGATGCGGCCGACGACCTGCGCGAGCTGGCCGACGGTGTGGTTCGCATCGGCGGCGAGGCGGCCGAACTGGCCCGGCAGCGCCACGTCCACGCGGCGACCCAGGTCGCCGTCGGCGACGGCGGCGAGGAGCGAGCCGACTTCGTTCAGGCCCTGCTCGGACGTCGCCATCAGGCGGTTGAGCGAGTCGACCGTGTCGCGATAGGCGAACTCGAAGCGCGAGGCATCGCCGCGACGGCTGAAATCGCCCGCGACCGCGGCATCGACCAGCTGCCTGATCTGCGCGTTGATCGATTCCATGCCGTGCTTGACCGAATCCACGGCCTGCGTGATGCGCGCGCCCTGGCCCGGCAGGCGCTCGATGTCGACCGACAGGTCGCCGCGCGCATAGGTGCCGACGACTTCGACCACGCGCAGGTTCACGTCGATGTGCGTGGCGACCAGCGCGTTGATCGCGTTGGCCATGTTGCCGTAAATGCCGGCGAAACGATCGGCCGGCATGCGGTGGTCGATCTGGCCTTCGCGGTGTCGGGTGGCCATTTCCTGCTGCGCCTCGACGAAGGCGCGCAGCTCGGACTGCATGTGCTTCATCGCCTTCATCAGGCGCGCGTTCTCATCGACGCCTTCCACGACGATCGTGTCGTCCAGGCGGCCCGCGGCGACGTGGTTGGCCACGCTCATCGCACGGCCCAGCGCGGCGGAAATCGCACGCGCCAGCACGATGCCGACGCCCAGCGCGGCCAGCAGCGCGAACACGCCGACGACCAGGCCGAACACCAGCGCACGGTTCGACGCGGCGACCGAATCGCCGACGGTCGCGGTGAAGCGCTTGTTGGCGGCGTCGCGCTCGGCGTTGAGGCGGTCGCGGTAGGTGGCCAGCGCGGTGGACATCGCCTGCACGTCGTCGGGGTTCACTTCGCCGCCGTCGACGAAGACCTTCGCGACGCCGTGGGCGGATTGGTAGTACGTCTCGAAGTCGGCGGACAGGCGCTTGAGCGCGGCATCGCCCGGGGTGATCTTCGACAGCTTCTGGTAGCGCGCGCGGATCTGCTGCGCGACTTCGCCCGCGCCGGCGAGCGTGTCGGCGTCGGCGGACGCGGCGGCGGTGTTGAGCGTGCTGATGAGCTTGTCGAGCGCGGCGACGTTTTCGGTCATCGCCTCCAGGCGCGGGAACTGCTCGTCGCGGATGCTGGCGACCTCGGCGTTGTTGCGCTGGGTCACGATGGAAGACATGAGCAGGTAGGCCAGCAGGCAAAGCAGCGACAGGATCGCCGGCGCCAGGACTTTCCAGAAAAGGGGAACGCGCGACAGGAATTGCATGGCGGAGCCTTCATGGGGCAACGCCCGGCGCACGTGGCGCCGGGCGTTGCGGGTGGCATGGATCGAGGGTTCGCGTTGCGTTGTGCCTTACGGCTTGAGCACGACGCGGACGCTGTCGTCGACGTCGGCCGCATCCAGGTAGCCGATGGCCGACGGCGAGCCGGCGACGAACTTGCGCACGTCCGCGCCGCTGCCCAGCTGCTTGGGACGCTGCGCCTTGCCGGTGAAGGTGAGCTGCGCCCAGTAGGCCTTCAGCTGCGCGGCGTCCTTGCCGGTCACCTTCGTGTAGAACTCGGCGCGCGCCGGGCCTTCGGGCAGGTCCACCGGCGTGGCGGCACCGCCGCCCGGGAACGCGACGGCCTTGTTGAGGAACAGCTGCGAGACCTGCGCCTGCGTGAGCGACTTCACTTCGCTCTTCGCGGACACCACCACCACGACGCCCGCCTGGGCGAGGGTGGCGGCGCCTGCGAGCACCAGGCCGGCGACGGCGATAACGAGATTGCGGATGGTCATCGTCATGCCTCCGTCAGAACACGAAATCGAGCGAGATCGACAGCAGGTCGTAATCCCGGCCGGTGACGAAACCCGGCTGGCGATTCACCAGGCCGCCGGTCGAACCGGTCGGCACGTCGACGTGCGCGTACTCGGCCTTCAGCGCGAGGTTCTCGTGGAAGTCCCAGCGCGTGCCGACGGTGATGCTCTTCTGGTTCGCGTTGGTGGTCGACAGGCCGGCATTGATCACGCCGATCGGATCGCGCGCGCCGATGGTCGTGTCGCTGTCCAGCTTGACGCGGCCGAGCGTCATGTACGGCGTGAACGCGCCGGTGCGGACGCCGCCGCTGAGGTACATGTTGGTGTTCTTCGCCAACAGGTTGTCCTCGCCGGTGGTGCGGGTGACTTCACCGCGCACGAACCACGAACCCGGATCGAACGCGTAGCCGAACGAGGCGAACTCCAGGTCGTCGCCGTCGATGGCGTACTGCGCGCCCAGCGGCGCCAGCGGGCCCTGGTACAGCGCCAGCAGCGGCGTGGTCGGCGCGTCGATCTTGGTCTGGCTGTAGCTGCCGAAGAGCGTGGAGCTGCCGAACTCGGCGCGCAGCGCGAGCGTGCGGGCGTCCTTCACTTCGAAGGTGCCTTCGTCGGCGTCGCCGGCGGCCAACTGCACCGACATCGCCACGTCGCCGACGTTGAACTTGTACGTCGCATCGGCGCCGTCCAGACTCACCGCGAGGTCGTACACCTCCACCGGCGGGCGGACCCACGGCATGGCGTAGCCGACCTTGCGGTATTCGGACAGCATGAAGATCGGCGCGGTGAAGCGGCCCGCGCGAACCTGCAGCGCCGGGGTGAATGCGTACTTGACGTGCGCCAGCTCGACCTGCGGCTGGTAGGAGCCCTCATGGTCGTACTCGCTGATCACCTGCACGACGGCGGAGAACTTGTCGGTGAAGTGTGCATCGACCTGCGCGGCCAGGCGCGTGTCGGGCGTGGTCGACCATGCGTGCGTGTAACCGGCACCGGCCGGGCCTTGCGTCGGGACGAAGTCGGCACGGTCTTCGCTGTTGTGCACGACGCCGAGGGTGCCGTAGCCGCTGAAGGAGAACATGCCCTCATCGGATTGCGCGTCCTGCGCGAAGGCGGAAATGGGAAGGAGCGAAGCCATGGCGAGTGCCAGAGCGCTGGGACGGAAACGCATGATCATTCCTGAGATGGTGCAAGGGCGCGCCATCGCAGGCGCGGACTGAACCCCGACCGCGCGATGCATGTTCGGTGGAGCGACCGGGATAACGGCCGCGTGTCATGTGTCTGAAACGAAAACTTCACGTTTTCCCTGTTCATCAAGATGACTTGGGGAAAGGCGTGGTGCAGGCGCGCGCGTTTGTAGCCCGGGTAAGCGAAGCGCACCCGGGGCGCGACCAAGTCCCGGGTGCGCTGCGCTTACCCGGGCTACAAGAGCCTTGCTCGCCGCGATCACGTTCACCGTCATCCCGGCGAAGGCGGGATCCATCGGCCGGCGTGTCACGTTCTTCGGAGGCGCTGACGCATGCACGCATGGATTCCCGTCTGCGCGGGAATGACGACAAAGAACGGCCGCCGCCTCACCGGAGTGATGCAACCAGGGGAACCGTCATCCCGGCGAAAGCCGGGACCCAGGCTCGCGGCGCGTGGGCACTCCATCTGCGACGAACTACACCCACGTCATTCCAGCGAAAGCTGGAACCCATTCTGCTTCTGCATGTCGCGTGGCGATGCAGCGGCGTAGCGTTGCACGGTCGCAATGGTTCACCGCAGCCGCTTCGTTACCCCTCACCCCAACCCCTCTCCCGCGGGGAGAGGGGCTCAAGCGCCGGCGTGTCACGTTCTTCGGAGGCGGTGACGCATGCACGCATGGGTTCCCGCCTTCGCGGGAATGACGACAAAGAACGGCCGACGCCTCGCCGCAGTGACGCGACAAAAGGTTCCGTCATCCCGGCGAAAGCCGGGACCCAGGCCCGCAGCGCATGGGCACCCTCAATCGTTCGCCGCCCGAAGATACGGCGGCGCGCCCGCGCTGAGGCGGAACGCCGCCACGGTCTGCATCAATTCTCCGGCCTGCTCTTCCATGCTGCGCGCCGCGGCCGAGGCTTCCTCGACCAGCGCGGCGTTCTGCTGCGTGCTCTCGTCCATCTGCGCGATGGCCTGGTTGATCTGCTCGATGCCCGCGCTCTGCTGCAGCGTCGCGGCGCTGATGTCGCCGATCAGGTCCGCCACGCGCTTCACGCTGGCGACGATCTCATCCATCGTACGGCCCGCGCTTTCGACCAGACGCGTGCCGGTGCCGACGCGTTCGACCGAATCGCCGATCAGCACCTTGATCTCCTTCGCCGCGTTCGCCGAACGCTGCGCGAGCGAGCGGACTTCGGAAGCGACCACCGCGAACCCACGGCCCTGTTCGCCGGCGCGCGCCGCTTCGACCGCGGCGTTCAGCGCGAGGATGTTGGTCTGGAACGCGATGCCGTCGATCACGCCGATGATGTCGGCGATCTTCTTCGACGACTGGCTGATCTGCGACATCGTATCGACGACGCCGTGCACCGCGTCGCCGCCGCGCGAGGCGATGGCGGTGGCCTCGATCGCCAGCTGGTTCGCCTGGCGCGCGTTGTCGGCGGTGTGGCGCACGGTGCTGGTGATCTCGTCCATCGACGAGGCGGTTTCTTCAAGCGACGCCGCCTGCGATTCGGTGCGCTCCGACAGGTCGGTGTTGCCCGCGGCGATCTCGCGCGCGCCCAGGCCGATGGTGTCGGCGGCGACCTTGATCTGCCCGATGATGCCGGCCATCGCATCGACCAGCGCGTTGATGCCCTCGCACAGTTGCGCGACCGAACCGCTCTTGTCGCCGGTCTCGATTCGGCCGGTGAGGTCCCCGTCCTGCGCGGCGGTCACCACGGCCTGCGTCTGCTCGACGGCGCGCTGCAGCGCTTGCGTGTCGCGCACCTGCGCGGTGATGTCGGTGGCGTACTTGACGACCTTGAACAACGTGCCGTTCATGTCGAAGATCGGGTTGTACGAGGCCTGGATCCAGATCTCGCGCCCGCCCTTGCCGAAGCGGTGGTACACGCCGGCGTCGTACTCGCCGCGCGACAGCTTCGCCCAGAATTCGCGGTACTGCGGGCTGTTGCGGTACGCCTCGCCGGTGAACATCGAATGGTGCCGGCCGATGACTTCCTCGCGCGCGTAGCCGGTAGTCGCGAAGAAGTTCTCGTTGGCCGACAGCACGCGCCCGGCGAGGTCGAACTCGATCACCGCCTGCGACTTGCTGATGGCCGCCATCTGCCCGGCGAAGTCGGCCGCCTGCATTTTCTGCGCGGTGATGTCGGTGGCGAACTTCACCACCTTGCGCGCACGGCCGGCGCTGTCGAAGACGGGGTTGTACGAGGCCTGGATCCAGACTTCGCGGCCGTCCTTGCCCAGGCGCCGGTATTGCCCGGCGTCGAATTCGCCGCGCGCGAGCTTCGCCCAGAACGCACGGTACTCGTCGCTGCGCGCCTGCGCGGGTTCGACGAACATCGAATGGTGGCGGCCCTGGACCTCGTCCAGGCGGTATCCCAGCGTGCGCAGGAAGTTCTCGTTCGCGTGGAGGATCGTGCCGTCGAGGTCGAATTCGATCACCGCCTGCACGCGGTCGATGGCGTCGATGCGGCCGACCATGTCGGCGATGCGCGACTGTGCGGCCGCATCGGCGGCGGGAGCGTGTGCGAACAGGGCGGTCAGGCGGCGCCAGAACGGCGCGGCAGGTGCGGGGCGCTGCGCACGATCACGTCCGTTTGCGCGCGTCTGCGTCCTTACAGAATTCATCGATGTGGTCCTCGGGTGTCGTCAAATCGAAGACGCCGCACCTCGTGCACGGCGTCCCTTACTGCGCTGATTTGTGGACTCACGGAAGATCGCCCGTGGGGGACGGCGGACCTTGGGTGCGACTACAACGCGGCTGGCTTGGCGGATGCGCTCCGCCTGGCGTGCTGTCTGGCGTTGTTTTTGTTGTACGTGGAGCGTGGAGCGGTGGCTGGCCACTCTCCCGCAAGCGGGAGAGTGGTCGCCCGATCAGGCGGCGTTCGCGTGCGAGACCAGGCCCATCTCGGCGCTTGTCATCAGCTTTTCGATTTCCAGCAGGATCAGCATGCGTTCGCCGTGCGTGCCGATGCCGGTGATGAACTGGCGGTCGATCGTCGCGCCGATTTCCGGCACCGGGCGGATCTGCTCGGATTCCAGGCGCACCACGTCGGACACGCTGTCCACCACCATGCCCACGACGCGGTCGGCGACGTTGAGCACGATCATCACCGTCAGCGCGTTGTATTCGGCCTTGGCCAGGCGGAACTTCAGGCGCATGTCGATGACCGGCACGATGGTGCCGCGCAGGTTGATCACGCCCTTGATGTAGTCGGGCGCGTCGGGCAGGCGGGTGACGGTGTCGTAGCCGCGGATTTCCTGGACTTTCAGGATCTCGACGCCGTACTCCTCCTCGCCCAGGGCGAAGGTGAGGTACTCGTCGGCCGATTCGATGGTGGCGGTGATGTCGTTCATGTCGGGTGTCTCGGTCGATGTTCGGTTTCTGCTCCCTCCCCTGCGAAGGCAGGGGAGGGTTGGGGAGGGGTGAGGTCCGTTGCGATCACACTCGGCGCCTCGCACCCCCTCCCAACCTCCCCTGCAAGCAGGGGGAGGGGCTGTATCTGTCAGGCCGCCTGCGGCATCCGCTGCGCCTGCACCAGGCCGCCGACGTCGACGATCAGCGCGACGCGGCCGTCGCCCAGGATCGTGGCGCCGGAAATGCCCTGCACGCGGCGGTAATTGGCTTCCAGGTTCTTCACCACCACCTGCTGCTGGCCGAGCAGTTCGTCCACTTCCAGCGACAGGCGCTGGCCGTCGGCTTCGACCACCACTGCAATTCCGTTGCCAGGATTGGCGCCGGAATGCGCGTTGGCGCTGGCACCCGCGTTGAGGCCGTACTGCGCGGCGAGGTCGATCAGCGGCAGGTAGTCCTCGCGAACGCGCAGCACGCGCGCCTCGCCGGCGATGGTGCGCACGTCCCCGGCCGCCGGCTGCAGCGATTCGATCACCGAGTTCAGCGGGAGGATGAAGACCTCGCCGCCGACCGCGACGGTCATGCCGTCCAGGATCGCCAGCGTCAGCGGCAGGCGGATCGACACGGTGGTGCCGGTGCCCTTCTTCGAACGGATCTCGACCTGGCCGCCGAGCGCGGCGATGTTCTTCTTCACCACGTCCATGCCGACGCCGCGACCGGACAGGTCGGTGAGCTGTTCGGCGGTGGAGAAACCGGGGTGGAACACCAGGTCCCACACCTGCGCGTCGGTCGGGTTCTCGCCGATCGGCAGGCCGCGTTCGGCGGCCTTGCGCAGGATGCGGTCGCGATCTAGGCCGCGGCCGTCGTCGGTGATCTCGATGACGATGTGGCCGCCCTGGTGCTGCGCGTTGAGGCTGATCGTGCCCGTCTCGTCCTTGCCCGCGGCGCGGCGGTCGGCCGGCGATTCCAAACCGTGGTCGATCGAGTTGCGCACCAGGTGCACGAGCGGATCGACGATTTTCTCGATCACGCCCTTGTCCAGTTCGGTCGCTTCACCGCTGGTGCGCAGGCGCACCTTCTTGTCCAGGCGCGCGGCGAGGTCGCGCACCATGCGCGGGAAGCGGCTGAAGGCGAATTCCACCGGCAGCATGCGCACGCCCATCACCGCTTCCTGCAGGTCGCGGGTGTTGCGGTCGAGCTGTTCCAGCCCCGACAGCAGCAGTTCGTTGGCGACCGGGTCCAGCTGCGTGGAACGCTGGCGCAGCATCGCCTGGGTGATGACCAGTTCGCCCACCAGGTTGATCAGCGCGTCGACCTTGTTGACGGCGACGCGGATCGAGGTGTCGCCGGCGTCGGCTGCGTTGGACTTGCGCGCGTCGGCGTTGCCGCGCGTATCGAGCGCGACGACGTTGTCGCCCGCTTCCGGCAGCGGCGAGGGCGGCGGCGCGACGGCGGAGGTCGCCGGAATGCCTTCGATCGCCAGCTCGCACTGGTCCTCGACCCACGCGAACGCGTCGTCGATCGCGCTGCGCGGCACGCTGCCGGGCAGCATGAGGTCCCACGCGAGGTACGCCTCGTACGGATCGAGTTCGGAAAACTTCGGCAGCGCGTTGTCGAGCGCGGTGACGCCCAGTTCGCCGTGGCCGGCCAGCTCGCGCAGGATGCGCAGCGGGTCGTTGCCCGACAGGAACAGCGACGGCGCGGGCTTGAAGCCGATGCGCCATTCGGCGATTTCCGGCGCCTTCGCTTCGGTCTTCGCGGCGGTCGCGACGTCGCGCCCCATCATCTTCGCCAGGCCGTCGTGCGCGCGCTTGAGGGCGACGGCATCGATCGGATCGCCGTGTTCGGCGGCGGCGAGCAGGCCGCGCAGCGCATCGCCGGCGACCAGCAGCGCGCCGATCGCGTCGGCGTCGAGCTGGCGGCGTCCGCTGCGCGCTTCGTCCAGCAGCGTTTCCAGCTGGTGGGTCAGCTCGCTGATGGCGGTGAAGCCGAACGTCGCCGCGCCGCCCTTGATCGAATGCGCGGCGCGGAAGACGACGTTGATGGTTTCGCCGTCGGCCGAACCGGACTCCATCGCGAGCAGGCCCGCCTCCATGGCATCGAGGTTTTCGCGGCTTTCCTCGAAGAAGGCGGCGTGGAAGCGGGTGATGTCCATCGTGACGGCTCGGTTCGTATCGGGCGGAAGTGCGAAGGGTCAGGCGGAACGGATCAGCCCAGGACCTTGCGGACGGTCGCGAGCAGCTGTTCCGGATCGAACGGCTTGACCAGCCAGCCGGTCGCGCCGGCGGCCTTGCCTTCGGCCTTCTTGTCGCCACCGGATTCGGTGGTGAGCATCAGCAGCGGGGTGAAGCGGTAATCCGGCAGCTGGCGCAGCTGGCGGATCAGTTCGATGCCGTCCATGCGCGGCATGTTCACGTCGGTCACCACCGCGTCGAAACGCTGGGTCTTGGCGACGTCGAGCGCGGCCTGGCCGTCCTCGGCTTCGCGCACGTTGAAGCCGCCGCCGGTCAGGGCGAAGGCGACCATCTGCCGCATGGAGGTGGAGTCGTCGACGATCAGCAGGTTCTTGGACATCGTGGCCGGCTTCTGTTTGAAGTGGAAAGGAAAGGTGGGGTTCGGTCAGGCGGCGGTCGGCGCATCGACGCCGAGGCTCTTGGCGAGCGCGAGCTGGCGCGCGGCGTCGGCGAGCACGGGCGAGGCGCCCGTCACGACGGTCGCCAGTCCCAGCGCGGCGCGTTCGCGCACGAAGGCATGCAGCATCTGCAGCCCGGCCGTGTGCACGCGCTCGACGGCATCGCCGGTGAGCGACAGCGGTTCGGCGTCCTCCAGGTGCGGGCGCAGCGTGGCCTGCAGGTCGGCGACGTGTTCGATGCCGAGGTCGGAGGGAAGAGGCAGTGCGTTCATGGCTGTGTGTGGTTCGCCGTGGTCATTCGAATGGGATAACGGCGGGGGCGGCGGGGACTTGAGTGCAGTAGCCGAAGCCGGTTTCTGCTCCCTCCCCTGCGCGCAGGGGAGGGTTGGGGAGGGGTTGCGACGCCGCGCAGCGCTTGTAGTCCGCGTAAGCGGAGCGCACCGCGCCGTCGTGCAATCCAGCCCTGCGACGATGAGCGCGCCGCAGCGCGTTGCATGGCTGACGGGCGGATGTTCCGGGACGATCGTTCCCCCGGGTGCGGCCTTCGGCCTTACCCGGGCTACAAGTGCGCGCGCCTTCGTTGCGGTTATCGAAGCCATCCATGGCGCGACGCTCTCGCTTCGGAACGCCCGGCCCGGCCCTCCGTGGCCGGTCGTTCGGCAGGCCACGCGGCAGTGCCGCGTAAGCGGCCTGCCTCACCCAAACAACGCATTCGCATCCAGCAGAACGGTAGGCTTCGCCACCACGCGCGCCACGCCCACGATCGCCCGCGACGGCGCGGCCATCAGCGGCGGTTCGATGCGGTCGGGGCCGAGCGTCACCACGTCGTCGACCGCGCTGACCAGCGCGCCGATCAGTTCGTTGTCGCGTTCCACCACGACGATGCGCGCGCGCTCGTCCGGAACGACGCGACCGGTGCCCAGCCACAGGCCCAGGTCGAACACGGGCACGATGCGGCCGCGCAGGTTCATCGCGCCCAGCACCGACGGCGCGGCGCCGCGCATGGCGACGATCGGCACGGTGCGGCCGACTTCCTGCACGCGCAGCAGTTCGACGGCGTAACTGTCCTCGCCGACGGCGACGCGCAGCCAGCGATGCGTCGTGGTGACCGACGGCGGCAACGCCGGCGGCGTGAGTTCGACCGGACGCAGGCCGCTGCGCGCATCGGGGTGCGGCATCGGGGCGCGCGGCGCGGGTCGGTGTGCCGGCGCCGGCGTCGGCGCGGGCTTCGGTGCGACAGGCGCAGCCGGAGCCGCCATCGCCGCGGCGAACAACGGGTCCGAATCCAGTTCGGCGAGCAGGCCCGGGTCGATCTGCAGTGCAGGCGCGGCAGGCGCCGCCATGGCCGCAGCGAACAACGGATCCGAATCCAGCTCCGCGAGCAGGCCCGGATCGATCTGCGGTGTCGCGGGCGCGAGGTCCGCCGGTGCAGCGAACTGCCCGGCGAACAGCGGATCGGACGCCAGCTCCGCGAGCAGGCCGGGATCGATCGACGCGATCGGGTCCGCGGCCGGAGGTTCAACGGCGGCGGCAGGCGCCTGCGCGGCGAACAACGGATCGGCGTCGAGTTCGGCGAGCAGCCCCGCGTCGACGGGCGACGACATTTCGATCGCCGGCGACGGAACATCGCCGGGCGCCGGAACCTCGACGTCCGGCGACTCGATGGTCTCGGGCAAAGCAGTGGCGTCGATCGGTGCCGCGACGGCGGTCTCGTCCGCGACGGCCATGACCGGCGCATTCGCCGCGACAGGCGCGGGCGCCACCGCATCGACCGTGAGGTCGAGCAGTTCGTCCAGGTAGGCGTCGAGGGCGGGGTGGTTCATGTCTACTTCCGTCATTCCCGCGAAGGCGGGAATCCAGTGTCTTGATGCGGTGGAACAGATCGCGCGTCGCCGGCGTCTTCGCGCCGGTGACGAAGGGACCCTGCAAAACTCACGCCGCTTCCTTGTGCGACTCGCTGGCGGCTTCCTGCTCCAGCAGCCACTTCAGCGCACGTCGGTACATGTCGACGCCGCGGCCGTCCGGCGGGTCGGACTTCACCAGCGCGGCGGCGTCGCGAAGGCGCGTGTCCATCGGCACGGCGTGCGGCCAGACGCGTTCGCCGTAGCGGTCCTGCAGCTCGTACAGGCTCGCAACGCCCGTGCGCGTGCGCCGGTCGAACAGCGTCGGCAGCACGTGGCGCGGCAGTGGACGACGGCGCGAGCGCTCGACCATCTCCGCCGTGCGCAGCATGTCGGCCAGCCCGTGCAGCGCGAGCGGATCGGTCTGCGTCGGCACGATCAACCGGTCGGCCGCCGCCAGCGCGTTGACCATCAGCAGGCCGAGCGTGGGCGGGCAGTCCATCAGCACGTAGTCGTAGACCTCGCGCACGGTGTGCAGCGCGCGACCGAGCGCGAGCCCGAGGCCCGGCTGCGTCGCGCCGCGACGTTCCAGCGTCGCCAGAGCGGGTTGCGCGGCGACGACCTGCAGGTCCGGGATCTGCGTGTAGCGCGCCAGTTCCAGCAGCCCGACGCCGTTGTTGGCGAACAGGTCGTGGGTGCCGGGCGGCGGCGGATCGGCGGGGATCTCGAAGGCGCGCGTCAGCGACGCGTGCGGATCGAGGTCGAGCAGCAGCACGCGGTTTCCCGCGGTGGCAAGCCCGCGTGCAAGACACAGCGACGTCGTCGTCTTGCCGACGCCGCCCTTCTGGTTGGCAATAGCCCAGGCGCGCATCAGCCCGCTCCCGGTTGGGTGGTGGAGGTGGAAGTGCTTCGTGCCGCGGCGGCGGCGCGTGCGGTGTCGGAGGCGATGCCTTCGTTGCCCGCGCCATGCGCGCGCGCAGCGGCCGCGGCGGCGCCGGGCGCCTTCACGGCGGGGTAGAGGTCGGCATCCACAGCGTCGGTATCGGCAGCGCGTGCCTCGTCGGCGGAGTCGTCCAGCGCGATGCTCGCCGGACCGCGCTCCTCGATCGCGTCCGGCCCCTGCGGGCTGGCGAGGATCACCAGCAGCACGCGGCGGTTCGCGTTGCGGCCTTCGGGCGTGGCGTTGTCGGCGATCGGCTGGTACTGGCCGTAGCCGACCACCGCAAGACGGCTCGGCGAAATGCCGGCCTGCGACATCACGTGCACGATGCTCGCCGCGCGCGCGGTCGACAACTCCCAGTTCGAAGGGAACTGCGCGGTGGCGATCGGCATGTTGTCGGTGTAGCCCTCCACGCGCAGCGCGTTGGGCTCGTCGGCCAGCACGGTGGCGATGCGGCGCACGGTGTCGACCGCCTGCGGGTTCGGCACGGCCACGCCGCTGGCGAAGAGGATGTCGCTCTGGATCTCGACTTCCAGGAAGTTGTAGCTGCGGCGCACGGTGACCAGCTTCTGCTTCACCAGTTCCGACAGCGCTTCCTGGATGCGGCGGCCGATCGAATGCAGTTGCGCGCCCTGGGCGGTCTCGCGCTCGGACATCTCGCGTGCGGCATCCATTCCACTGCCACTGCCGCTGCCGTTCGCGCCGAAGGTCGGCATGTCCAGCACCTGCTTCATGCGCGGCGAGGCGATGGGCGTGGAGGACGACGGTCCCGACTTGGAGCCCGGCGTCACCAGGGAGGGGCGATCGAACGCCGAACCGCGCAGCTGGTGCATGCCCAGCTGGATCGGCGACACCGTGCGCGGCGGGCCGCCGAACGCGGAGGACAACGCATCGGCCAGCACGCGGTACTTGCCTTCGTTGATCGAGGAAATCGCGTACATCACCACGAAGAAGGCGAGCAGCAGCGTGATCAGGTCGCCATAGGGGATCGCCCAGGCTTCGTGGTTCGCGTGTTCTTCGTGCTGGTGGCGGCGGCGCCCGGCCATGGCTGTCGTTCCGGCTCCGTCAGACCACGAAGCCGTTGAGCCGCGCTTCGATGTTGCGCGGGTTCTCGCCCTGGGCGATGCCGATCAGGCCTTCGATGATCATCTCGCGCTCGTCGGCCTGCTGGTTGACCAGGCCCTTCAGCTTGGCCGCCATCGGCAGCAGCACCAGGTTCGCAAGGCCAATGCCGTAGATCGTCGCGGTGAATGCGGCCGCGATGCCGTGGCCGAGCTTGCTCGGGTCGGCGAGGTTCTTCATCACCGCCATCAGGCCGAGCACCGCGCCGATGATGCCCAGCGTCGGCGAGTAGATGCCGGCGCCTTCGAACACCTTCGCCGCGGCGAGGTCGCGCTGCGACTGGCCGTGCAGTTCGATCTCCAGCATCGCGCGGATGTTCTCCGGCTCCACGCCGTCCACGACCATCTGCAGGCCCTTGCG
Organism: Lysobacter auxotrophicus; assembly: GCF_027924565.1. NCBI lineage: Bacteria > Pseudomonadati > Pseudomonadota > Gammaproteobacteria > Lysobacterales > Lysobacteraceae > Lysobacter > Lysobacter auxotrophicus. The sequence continues at coordinate 3,429,124 of NZ_AP027041.1, read as the reverse complement.
CACGAACGCATCGTCCTGCGCGTTCACTTCGGCCTCCAGGCCGAGCAAACCCTGGCGGCGCGCGACGGTGGACCATTCGACCAGGCGCGCGATCATCGCCGGGCGGTCCTGCATGGGCGGGCGGAACACCCAGCGCACGATCGCCAGCGCACGCTTGAACGTCGCCATCGGCGTCTGCACCAGGATCGCGGCGATGGTGCCGAGGATCACGATGACGAACGCGGCCGGCGACCACAGGCCGGACAGGCCCGCACCCTTGAGGATGCTGCCGCCGACCAGCGCGACGAGCGCGAGTACGATGCCGATTACGCTGAGTCTGTCCATCGTTGGGAAGTCGTCCGTTCGTTTCGGTGTTCCCCCTCTCCCGCGTGCGGGAGAGGGCCGGGGTGAGGGCGCACCCTCATCCGCCCCTTCGGGGCACCTTCTCCCGCTTGCGGGAGAAGGGATGTCCAACCCCCCGCTCGCGGGAGAAGGGATAACCAACCCCCCGCTTGCGGGAGAAGGGATAACCAACGTCCCGCTTGCGGAAGAAGGAGAAGCGATCGCGATCCTTCGTCCGTCTTAACGGTCCTTCGCGCCACTACTTGAGCCGCGCAGCCCGGTCCTGAGCAGTGCGTCGACATCCAGGATCAGCGCCATGCGGCCGTCGCCGACCAGGCTGGCGCCGGCGTAACCGGCCAGGCCGCGCAGCGTGCGGGGCAGGGCCTTGATCACCACTTCCTCGCGGCCGCGCACGCGATCCACCGTCAGGCAGAAGCGCGCGTCGCCGGACTGCAGCACCACGCAGGTCGTGGTGGTGCGCGGTTCGGGCGGCAGGCCGAGCCAGGTGCGCAGGTCGATCAGCGGCAGCGGCTGGTCGCGCAGGTCGAGCATGCGCTGGCCGTCCACCCACAGCGGTTCGATGCGTTCGTGCGCCAGCACTTCGACCACGCGCACCAGCGGCAGCGCGTAGACGTCGTCCTCCAGCTCGATCAGCAGCGTCGGCAGGATCGCCAGCGTCAGCGGCACGCGGATCGCGAAGCGCGAACCGCGGCCGACTTCCGAATGGATCTGCACCTGGCCGGAGAGTTCGCGGATCTTCGACTGCACCACGTCCATGCCGACGCCGCGCCCGGACAGGTCGCTGACCTCGCTGCGCGTGGAAAACCCCGCGAGGAAAATCAGGTTGAGGCATTCGTCCGAGGTCAGGCGCGCGGCCGCGTCGGAATCGATCAGCCCCTTCTTGATCGCGCTGCGGCGGATCTTTTCCGGGTCGATGCCGGCGCCGTCGTCGCTGACCTCGATGGAGACGTGGTCGCCTTCCTGCTGCGCGGACAGGCGCACCGTGCCCTGTTCGGGCTTGCCGGCGGCGCGGCGCGCGTCGGGCGATTCGATGCCATGGTCGATCGCGTTGCGCACCAGGTGCACGAGCGGATCGGCCAGCGCTTCCACGAGGTTGCGATCCAGTTCGGTTTCCGCGCCGATGATTTCCAGCTCGACCGACTTCTTCACCTGCCGCGCGACGTCGCGCGCGAGCTTGGGGAAACGCGCGAACACGCGGCCGACCGGCTGCATGCGCACCATCATCACCGCCGACTGCAGGCGCGAGGTGGCGACATCGAGCGCGGTCACCGCGCGGTCGAGGTCTTCATCGCGAAGGCGCGGGCGGATGGTCTTGAGGCGGTTGCGCGCGAGCACGAGTTCGCCGACGAGGTCGACCATCGCGTCCAGGCGTCGCACGTCGACGCGCACCGTCGGGTCTTCGGCCTTGGCGTGCGCGTTCGCGGCGGGCGCCTTGGGCTGGCGTGCGGGCGAGGGCGCGGCGGCCGGCATCGGCACCGCGCCCGGCACGCCGCCGGCGCCGTGCATCTGGTCCAGCATCGCCTCGAATTCGGCTTCCAGGTCGACTTCGGCATGCGCCGGCGCAGGTTTTGCGGCCGGCTTCGGCGAAATCGTCGCGACGTGCGTGACGAACGCGCCGGTGCCATCGCGCAGCGACTTCAGCAGCGCCGGCGGTGCGTGTTCGGGTTCCTCGCCGTTGGACACGGCGGCGAGCATGTCGACAAGCAGATCCAGCGATTGCTGCGCGCCGTCGAACGCGTCGGCGTCCATCGGCACCGTGCCGTCGCGCGCGACGTTCAGGCGGTCTTCGACCGCGTGGCAGATCTCCACCATCGGGCCGAAGTCGAGGAAGCCCGCGCCGCCCTTGATGGTGTGGAAGCCGCGGAACACGGCGTTGAGCGCGTCGCGATCGGTCGGCGCGTGCTCCAGCGCGACCATCTGCTCGCCGAGCTGGTCGAGGATCTCGCGCGCTTCGATGAGGAAGTCGGCGGCGATGTCGTTGGCGATGGCGCTCATGGAACTCTCACTTCAATTCGTTCCCGCGAAAGCGGGCTTCCGACCTTCGGCGTGACGCCTGCTCTTGTAGCCCGGGTAAGCGAAGCGCACCCGGGATTCGCGGCTCCGGAGACGTTGCCCCGGGTGCGGCCCATGGCCTTACCCGGGCTACAACTGCCGTGGAGGTCGGACGTCACCTCAAAGCCCCAGCGACGACAACAACTCGTTCGCGTCGTCCTGCGTCGCCGGCGTGGGATCGACGCCCGCGACCGACGGGCCGAAGCCGCGGTTGTTGTGGTTCAGGTGGATCGGCGTCGCTTCGCCGTCGGTCATCTCGCCCAGGCCCGCATGCACCGCGCGGACGAGTTCGACGACGCGGCGGATGATCTGGCCCGTCAGATCCTGATAACCCTGCGCCGCGGTCATTTCCGACATGCGCGAGCGGATCGCGGCGATGGTCGCGGCCTGTTCCTCGGTGGAGGCATCCGGTAGCGTGCCCAGCAGCACGCCGCATTCCTGGATCAGGTCGAGCGTGCGATGGCTCGCGTCCTCGCTCACGTGCACCACGTGTTCCAGGCGCGCGCAGGCTTCCGGCAGCGAGGCGTTCGGCGACGCGGCGCCGTTGCCCAGCGCGGTGTCGAGTTCGCGCGCGAGCTTCGCCAGGCCCTGCACCAGCGGCTGGCTGCGCCACTGGATCAGTGCGTCGACGTTGCTGCGCCAGCCGGCGAGGTCGTCGTGTTCCAGCGCCCACAACGCGGCATGCAGGCGTCCGATGACGGCCTGCCGGTCCTCGCCGAGCGCCTTCTCGCAGGAGGGCGAGTCGATCACGCAGCCGCTCCCAGGCGCTCGAACACCTTGTTGAGCTTGTCTTCCAGCGTCGCGGCGGTGAACGGCTTGATGACGTAGCCGTTCACGCCGGCCTGCGCGGCTTCGATGATCTGCTCGCGCTTGGCCTCGGCGGTGACCATCAGCACCGGGATCTTCGACAGCGATGCGTCGGCGCGGATCGCCTTGAGCAGGTCGATGCCCGGCATGCCCGGCATGTTCCAGTCGGTGACCACCAGGTCGTACGGCGCCTTCTTCAGCTCGGCCAGCGCGGTCACGCCATCGTCGGCCTCGGCGGTGTTGAAGAAGCCCAGGTCGTTGAGCAGGTTCTTGACGATGCGGCGCATGGTCGAGAAGTCGTCGACGATGAGGATGCGGATGTTCTTGTCCATGTGGGCTTGCTCTGGTGCGAAAGGGTGGTCGGGCGGTGAACTCCCTCCCCTGCGTGCAGGGGAGGGTTGGGGAGGGGGGAAGTGCACAGCGCGGTTACATCCGGCGTAGTGCTCTGTGCCCGGCGCTTCGCGCCGCGTACCCCCTCCCAACCTCCCCCTGCGAGCAGGGGGAGGAGCAGAATCAAAAGCGGTCAATAACCATCGTCGTCATCATCGTTCTGCGAGCCGCGCCATTCGCCCAGACGCGAGCGCAGTCGCAGCATCGCCTGGCCGTGGATCTGGCAGACGCGCGATTCGGAGACGTTGAGCACCGCGCCGATCTCGCGCAGGTTCAGTTCCTGCTCGTAGTACAGCGACAGCACCAGCTGTTCGCGCTCGGGGAGGTTGCCGATGGCCGCGCCGAGCGCTTGCTTGAAGGCGACCTGCTCGAACTCGCGCGCGGGCGTCGCGCCGGCGTGGTGCGCCAGGTGCGGCTCGCCGTCGTGTTCGTCGACGTGCGCTTCCAGGCTGATCAGCTGGCCGCGCGCGGCGTCCTCGAGCATGCGGTGGTATTCGTCGAGCGGTACCTGCAGGGCGACGGCGACTTCCTGCGCGGTCGCGGCACGACCGGTGCGCTGTTCGACCTCGCGCGTCGCCGCGACCACGTCGCGATAACGCCGATGCACCGAGCGCGGCACCCAGTCGCCACGGCGGATTTCGTCGATCATCGCGCCGCGGATGCGGATGGACGCATACGTCTCGAACGCGGCGCCCTGGTCGGCCTGGAAATTCCGCGCCGCGTCGATCAGGCCGAGCATGCCGGCCTGGATGAGGTCGTCGATCTCGACGCTCGCGGGAAGGCGTGCGGCGAGGTGGTGCGCGATGCGGCGCACCAGTTCGCCGTGTTTCTCGACGATCTCCGTCGCGTTGCCGTGGTCGGCCGCGCGCTGGGTCGCCTTGTACTGCTGGGCGGCGGCGTTCATGCGACGGCGCTCCTCAACGGGTCGTTGGTGCTGGCGGCGTTCGCGCCGTGGGCGACGAGGCGTTCCATGAAGAACTCCACGCCGCCGCGCGGGCCGAGCGGCGACTGCCAGCTGCCGGCGCGACGTGCGATGTCGCGGAAGGCCAGCGCCGACGGGCAGCCCGGGAAGGCTTCGACGACGGCTTCCTGGCGCTGGATCGCGCGGCGCAGCCATTCGTCGCGCGGCACCGCGCCGAGGTAATGCAGGGTGACGTCGAGGAAGCGCGCGCTGACGCGTTCGAGCTTCTCGAACAGCTGCTTGCCCTCGATCGCGTTGTTGACCTGGTTGGCCAGCACCTGCACGCGGGTGACGCCGCGCTCGCGGCTGAGCACCTTGATCAGCGCGTAGGCGTCGGTGACCGAGGCCGGTTCGTCGCACACCACCACGATCACGTCCTGCGCGGCCTGGCAGAAGGTCAGCACGCTGTCGGAGATGCCGGCGGCGTTGTCCACCACCATCGCGTCCAGCGGCAGGTCCAGCTGGCAGAACGCGTGCACCAGGCCGATGTGCTGCTGCGGGAGCAGTTCGGTCATGTGGCGCTTGCCCGACGCGGCCGGGACGACCCACAGGCCGCGCGGGCCTTCCAGCAGCGTGTCCTGCAGTTCGCAGCGGCCGGCGAAGACGTCGGCGAGCGTGAACTGCGGCGACAGGCCGAGCATCACGTCGACGTTGGCCAGGCCCAGGTCGGTGTCCAGCAGCAGCGTGCGCTGGCCGGCGTGGACCAGCGCCATGGCGAGGTTCACCGACACCGAGGTCTTGCCGACGCCGCCCTTGCCGCTGGCGACCGCGATCACCCGGACGGGCGCGCGCGCGCTTCCGGTGGCGGCGGGAGTGGCGTTGAGATCAGCTGGCGAATGCATGTCGGTCCTCGGTGGGGAGGGTCACGGGGCGGGGCTTGAGTTGCGAAAGTTCGAGAGACCCGAGGGGGTTATCGGCAGCACGTCGCACTTTCTCGAGGGTCGAAACCAGACGGGTTGCGTCGGCGGCGGCGATGTCGGTCGGGACGGCCTGCCCGTCGGTCGTGTAGGCCAGGCTCAGGCCCTGCTGGACCAGCACCGACAGGGGCGAACCCAGGCGGCCGGTCTCGTCCAGCTTGGTCAGCACCACGCCTTCCGGCGAGGCCGGGCGGTAGCGGCGGACCACTTCGCCCAGGTCGTGGGCGTTGGTGTTGGCCGGCAGCACGAGCAGGCTGCGCACGCGCTTGGCGGCGCGCAGCCAGAGGATCTGGCCGAGCAGGGCGCGGTCGCGCAGGCCATGGCCGGCGGTATCGACCAGCACCAGCGGGTAGTCGGCGAGCTGGTCGAGCGCGTCGTTCAGCGCCTCCGGACCGGCGGCCTCGCACACGGTCACGCCGAGGCGGCGGCCGAGGATGTGCAGCTGTTCGGTCGCGCCGGGGCGCTCAGTGTCGGTGGTGACCAGGGCGACGTCCCGCGCGCGGTGGCGCTGGGCGAAACGCGCGGCGAGCTTGGCGGCGGTGGTCGTCTTGCCGGCGCCGGTCGGCCCGACCAGCGCGATCACGCCGCCGTCGTCGATGGGCTCGTGGCGGGCGACGGAAATCGCACGCGCCAGTTCTTCCAGCATCGGCTCGCGGACCTGGGCCGGGTCGAGTCGGGCGTCGATGCGGCCGGCGATCGTCTGCGCCAGATTTTCGTCGCAGCCGTAACCGACCAGCATGTCGAACGCGGCGGCACGCGCCGGCGAGCCGCGCAGGCGTTCGACGGTGAGCTGGCCGAGCTCGCGCTCGATCAGCGCACGCATCGTCGCCAGTTCGTCGCGCATGGCGATGAAGGCCGGATCGCGGTTTTCGGGGACGGCGTGGAGGTGGGTGGTGCTCGGCGCCATGTTGGCGCCAGACGCGTTGTCGCTGGCGTTTGCGACGGCGTTGGACGTCGCGGCGCCTTGAGCCCCTCTCCCCGCGGGAGAGGGGTTGGGGTGAGGGGCAACGAAGTGGTTGCGTCCCAGATCGAGGAAAGAGGGAGAACCCTCGGCGGCAGCGAGATCCTCGACTGCAATCTCTTCGATCGGAGCAGCAACCGGGGCTTCTTCCGTCCACAGATCCGCAAGACTTCGGTACTCCGACGCGACCACCATCGCCGCCCCGACAACCGGCGCTTCACCTTCCGCGCCGTTCGCCGATAGAGAAAGGACAGCGTCACCGATCGCGGCGGAACCCGTGGGCGCGACCTCCGCCGGATCGGTGACGCTCTCCCGTGTTGCACCTTGCGCAGCCGCTTCGATCGAAGCGGCCATGAACTTGTCGCCCTGCGGAATCAGCGCGGCCATCATCGCGTCGAAGCGCGAGGTGTCCGGCGGCGGCATCGCGGCGGCGACGCGCGTCTCGTCCTTCGGCGCGCGCGACGCGGCCGGGGCGGGAAGGCCTTCGACCGGCGCGGCCTGCACCGGCGTGCCGTCGCCGATGGCGAACACCGCGCGGCCGCGGATCGGCGATTCGGCGACCTTCGCCTTGGCCTTGGCCGACAGCGCGACCACGGCCGGCTCGTCGCGCTCGACTTCGATGCGCGTGGCCTGTGCAGGTTCTGCGTTCTTCATCTCGATGCGCTCCACGTGGGGTCGCACGGCGTCGACGGCGCGCGTGTCCTCGCGCGACGCGTCGGTCGACGGCGCGGTCCAGGCCGCCTTCGGCTTCGACGGCTTGGTCAGCAGCGCGGCGAGCGAGCCGAAGCGCGACTTTTCCTCGTGGTTCTCGACCGACGGCGTCGCGTTCGACGCGGCGATCGCGTCGGCGCGGACCGCATCGATCGCCGGCGCCGTGGCGCGCATCGTCGGCACCGCCGCGGCGGTGGCCGGCGTGGTCGGCGAGGCGACCGGCGCGGGCGGCGTCGGCATCGACGGCAGCGCGGCGCGCAGGGCCTGCTGCGCCAGCGATTCGTCGTAGTCGGTGGCCGCGACGATCTCGATGCCGTCCTGCGTCGGACGGTTCGACAGGATCACCGCGTCGGGGCCCTGTTCGTCGCGCACCATGCGCAGCGCGGTGCGCATGTCGGGGGCGGTGAAACGTTTGATTCGCATGGGTCAGCAGCCGTGAATCGTGAATCGGGAATGGGGAATCGCAAGAGCGGTGTGCGTGGCGGGCGTTGGAAGACGGTGCAGGGCAGGTGTCGTGTTCGTTCTTTTCACGATTCCCCATTCCCCGTTGCCGATTCCCGGATGCCTCACCCCACCGCCCCCACCAACCGCAACCGCTTGTCCTCCGGCACCTCGCCGTAGGCCAGCACCGTCAGCGCGGGGACGCTGTGCCGCACGAGCCGGGCGATCGCGGAACGGATTCCACCGGGGACCAGCAGCACCGCGGGTTCGCCGCGGCCTTCCTGGCGGGTGACGCACTCGCTGAGGTTCTGATGCAGACGCTCGGCGAGTCCGGGTTCCAGCGCGGCGCCCTGGCCGCTGACGGAGTCCTGCAATACCCGTTCCAGAGCCGGCGCCAAGGTATAGACGGGCAGTTCGGCGCCCAGCCCGTTGAGTTCCTGCACGATGAAGCGGCCCAGCGCGGTGCGCACCGCGGCGGTCAGCAGCGCCGGGTCCTGCGTGTGCGCGCCGTGTTCCAGTAACGCCTCGACGATCTGGCGCAGCTGGCGCACCGGCACGCGCTCGGCGAGCAGCGACTGCAGCACGCGCACGATGGTCGACAGCGGCAGCAGCTTCGGCGTCAGGTCTTCGACCAGGCGCGGCGAGGCCTTGGCGAGCGTGGCGAGCAGCTGCTGCACTTCCTCGTGGCCGAGCAGTTCCGCCGCGCGCTCGCGCACCAGGTGCGAGAGGTGCGTGGCGACGACGGTGGCGGCGTCGACGACGGTGTAGCCCAGCGATTCGGCCTGCGCGCGCTGGCCCGGCTGGATCCACACCGCGTCCAGGCCGAACGCCGGGTCCTTGCCGGGGATGCCCTCGACCTTGCCGAACACGTGGCCCGGATCGAGCGCGAGGTGGCGGTCGGGATGGATCTCGCCGCTGGCGACCGGCACGCCGTGCACGAGCACGCGGTAGGTGCCCGGCGCGAGTTCGAGGTTGTCGCGCACGTGCACGGCGGGAATCAGGAAGCCGAGGTCCTGCGTGAGCTTGCGGCGCACGCCCTTCAGGCGCGCGAGCAGTTCGCCGCCCTGGTGCTTGTCGACCAGCGCGATCAGGCGGTAGCCGACTTCCAGGCCCAGCGGTTCGACCGGGCGCAGTTCGTCCCAGCTCAGTTCCGGCTGCGCGGCGGCCGTGGCGGCGGCTTCGGCTTCCGGCGTGTCCTCGGCCGGCGCGTTGGCGCGGCGGTGCATCTTCCACGCGGCGAAGCCCAGCAGCGCGGCGAGCGTCAGGAACGGCACGTTCGGCATGCCCGGCACGATGCCGACCAGCCCGAGCAGCGCCGCCGACACGGCCAGCGCACGCGGGTTGAGCACCTGCGTGGTGACCGCCTGGCCCATCTCCTGTTCGCGCGTGGCGCGCGTGACCAGCATCGCGACCGCGGTGGAGATCAGCAGTGCCGGCAGCTGCGCGACCAGGCCGTCGCCGATCGCCAGCAACACGTAGGTCGTGCCGGCGTCCTTCATCGTCATCTCGTGCTGGAGCACGCCGATGAGCACGCCGCCGATGATGTTGATCGCCAGAATCAAAAGGCCGGCGATGGCGTCGCCGCGCACGAACTTGCTGGCACCGTCCATCGAACCGTAGAAGTCCGCTTCGGCGCGCACTTCCTCGCGGCGCAGCTTGGCGTCCTCGCGCGAGAGCAGGCCGGCGTTGAGGTCGGCGTCGATCGCCATCTGCTTGCCGGGCAGGGCGTCGAGGATGAAGCGCGCCGACACTTCCGAGATGCGCCCGGCGCCCTTGGTGACGACGACGAAGTTGACGATGGTCAGGATCGCGAACACCACGATGCCGACCGCGAAGCTGCCGCCGATGACGAACTGGCCGAACGACTCGATGACGTGGCCCGCCGCCGCCGGGCCCTGGTGGCCGTGCAGCAGCACCACGCGGGTGGAGGCGACGTTCAGCGCCAGCCGCAGCAGCGTGACCAGCAGCAGCACGCTGGGGAAGATCGAGAATTCCAGCGGCCGCTTCACGTAGACGACCGCCAGCAGCACCACCAGCGACATGGCGATGTTCACGGTGAACAGCGCGTCCAGCACCAGCGGGGAGAGCGGGACGATGACCATCGCCAGCATCGCCAGCACGACGATGGGCGTGGCCAGGCCGCTCTTCACCGCGTGGCCCATGTTGGCGAGCGAGAAACCCGCGCCGGAAGGCCGACTGCTCATGCCGACGGGTCTTTGACGGTGGCCCCGTCGTTGGCGGGATCAATGTCCGACAGGCCCTTTTCGACCGACACATCGCCCAGCGTCGGCATCGGCCCATGCGCCGGGTGCCAGCGCTTGAGCTGGTAGACGTAGGACAACACCTGCGCGACGGCGGCGTAGAGCTTCACCGGGATCTCCTGGTCGATCTGCGCATGCCGATACAAGGCGCGTGCCAGCGGCGGCGCTTCGATGATCGAGACCCGGTGCTTGCCGGCGACGTCGCGGATCGCCAGCGCCATCTCGTCCACGCCCTTGGCCACGACCTTGGGCGCGCGCATCTTGCCGGCCTCGTACTTCAGCGCCACGGCGAAGTGGGTCGGGTTGGTGACCACCACGTCGGCGGTGGGCACCGCTTCCATCATCTGGCGGCGCGACATCTGCGCGGCGACCTGGCGCACGCGCGCCTTCACTTCGGGGTTGCCCTCGCTTTCCTTGTATTCGTCGCGCAGCTCCTGCTTGCTCATCTTCAGGCGGTTGCGGTACGCCCAGTGCTGCCACGGCACGTCGATCAGCGCGAGCACGCCCAGCGCGCCGACCATCGCCAGCACGGCCTTGGTGATCAGCGACAGCCCGACGGATACGGCTTCCTGCAGCGACATGCCGGCCATGTCGGTGAGGTGGCGGAACGCGCCGTACACCACCATGCCGGCAAGCCCGCCGATCAGCAGCACGCGCAGGACCGAGCGCACCAGCTCGGCGGCGCTTTCCTTGCCGTACATGCGCTTGAAACCGTTGAGCGGGCTCAGCCGTGCGAAGTCCGGCGCCAGCGATTTGCTGGCGAACCGCAGCCCGCCCATCACCATCGGCGCGATGAAGCAGGCGCCCAGTGCGGCGAGCAGCACCGGCAGCATCGGCTTGAGCAGGCCGAGCAGCAGCGAGGCCGCGTGCGGGAGCAAGCGATCGGGCTGGTCGAGGATCGCCGGATCGATGACGAGCGCGTTGCGCAGCCACTCCTGCGACGCCGAGCCGATGCCCGAACCCGTCGCCACCAGCGCCATCGCCGCGCAGCCGAGTACCGCCACGTTGCCCAGTTCGCGCGATCGCGGGACGTCGCCGCGTTCGCGCGCCTCGCGCAATCGTTTCTCTGATGGCTGTTCGGTCTTGTCTTCCTGGTCTTCGGACATGGCTGCTTTCTGCTCCTCCCCCTGCGTGCAGGGGGTGAGAAGGGACTGCTTGCGCGCCATCGGCGCGCGTCCCTTCGAACGCCATCGGGCCATCGCCCGATGGCTGCGGGTTGGGAGGGGGTACGCGGCGCGTCAGCGCCGGGCATCGCGGTGAAGCTCGCCGCTGCGCGGCTTCGCGACCCCTCCCCAACCCTCCCCTGCAAGCAGGGGAGGGAGCATCAGGCCGTCACCGCACGCGCCGCCTCGAACGCCTGGTCGAACAGGCGGTCCACCGGACCCTGCATCTCGCGTGCCAGCAGCATCAGCAGCACCAGGCCCACCAGCAGCGCCACCGGAAGGCCCAGCTGCACCGGGTTGAGCTGCGGCGCCGCGCGCGCCAGCACGCCGAAGGCGAGGTTCACCGCGAGCATCGCCACGATCACCGGCAGCGCCAGCAGCAGGCCGGCCTGCAACGCGGTGGAGAAGAACGTCGGCACCACCGACAGGAACTGCTGCACGTCCGGAATCGGCGTGCCCAGCGGCAGCGCGTGGTAGCTGTCCAGCAGCAGCTTCACCAGCGCCAGGTGGGCGTCGAAGGCGAAGAACAGCAGCCCGAACACGAGGTAGAACCATTGCGACAGCACCGGCGAGGACGCGCCCGACAGCGGATCGGCCATCGTCGCGAACGACAGGCCCATGCCCTGGGACACGAGTTCGCCCGCGAACTGGCCCGCTTCGAACGCGAGCCGCAGGACCGTGCCGATGGCAAGTCCCACGGCGAATTCGCGCACCACGGTGAGCACGGTGGCGGCATCGACGCCGGCGGCCGGCGGCGTGGGCAGCAGCGCGGAGAGCGCGCCGGAAAGCGCCAGCGTGATGATCAACCGCGCGCGCATCGGCACGCCGCGCCCGCCGATCATCGGCATCGCCTGGAACGCGGCGCCGATGCGGATGGCATGCCACAGCACCGTGCCGAGCATGCCGAACAGGTTGAGGCCGTCGATGACGGTGGCGGTGGTGGGTTCCATCAGCGTGCGATCGAAATGCAGCGCGACCGGGTGGGGTTCACGGCGTTTCGGCTTTTGTTCGTCATTCCCGCCTTCGCGGAGTGACGAGCCTTTGTAGCCCGGGTAAGCGGAGCGCACCCGGGGATTGCGTCTGCGGAGGCGCTGCCCCGGGTGCGGCCTGCGGCCTTACCCGGGCTACAAAGGCCGGCGTTGTTCATCCGACGATATGCGGAATGCGATGGAACAGGTCCGTCGTGAACCCGACGAGCTTTCCGAGCAGGAAATTCCCCGTCAGCGCGAGCGTCGCCACCAGCGCGATGGCCTTCACGACGAAGCCGATCGTCGGTTCGTTGAGCTGCGTGGCGGCCTGCACGATGCCGACGACCACGCCGACGACGAGCACGGCGATCAGCGGCGGCGCGCCGAGCAGCAGCGCCATCTGCAGGCCGCGGCCGATTTCGGTGAGTGCGGTTTCGGGCGTCATGGCGGCGCCCTCAGACCGGATTGAACGAGGCGGCGAGCGAGCCCACCACCAGCACCCAGCCGTCCACCAGCACGAACAGCAGGATCTTGAACGGCGCGGAGATCAGCATCGGCGAGAGCATCATCATGCCCATCGACATCAGCACGCTCGCCACCACCAGGTCGATGATCACGAACGGGATGTAGATCAGGAACGCGATCTCGAAAGCGGTCTTCAGCTCGCTGGTGAGGAACGAGGCGGCGAGCACGCTGAAGGGCACGTCCTGCGGCGTCGCGTAGGGGCCGCTATTGGACAGCCCGGCGAAGGTCATCAGGTCGTTCTCGCGGATCTGCGCCAGCATGAAGCCGCGAAACGGCTCCGATGCGGCGGTCCACGCGCTGCGGAAATCCATCTGGTCGTTGAGGTACGGCGCGATGCCCGCGGCCCACGCCTGGTCGAACACCGGCATCATCACCATCGCGGTGAGGAACAGCGCCAGCGCCAGCAGCACCTGGTTGCTCGGCGTCTGCCCGGTGCCGAGCGCCTGTCGCAGCAGGCCCAGCACGATGATGATGCGCGTGAACGCGGTCAGCCCCAGCAACGCCGCCGGCAGCAGCGTGATGCCGGTCATCAGCAGCAGCACCTGCATCGGCATGCTGACCGGCTCGCCGCCGACCTTGCCCACCGTGACCGCGGGCAGCGGCTTGTTCAGTGAGGGCAGGCCGGGGGCGGAGAGCGGCGCGGCCTGCGATGCGGCCTGTGCGGCGACGGGGTCGGGGAGGGCCTGGGCGTTGGCGGGCTGGGTCAGCGCGGGGACCGCGACGGCGAATGCCAGAACCAGTGCAGTCGCCACGCAGACGCGGCGAATCAGATTCACCGTCATTCCAGAGAAAGCTGGAACCCATTTCGATGTTGCGATTGCGGTCGGATGCACGGTTCGAAGATCAAGATGGGTTCCAGCTTTCGCTGGAATGACGGGTGGGCAGGGGCGAGCGGAGCGAACGGTGGCCGGAATGCCAGCGCTCGACTACGGCTTCTTCCCAAGATGTTTCTGCAGCAACTGCGCGAACGGCGTCGCGAGGTTCTGCAGTCCCGGGTTCCCCTGCGAAGGCTGTGCCACGGGCAGCGGTTCGCTGAGCGTGTGCAGCGTGGTCATGCCGTTCTGGCCGACGCCCAGCAGCAGCTGCGTGCCGCCGACGTCCACCACCACCACGCGATCGCGCGGTCCCAGCGTCAACGAGCCGACGACGCGCAGCGCGCTGCCGCCGCCGGTCGCGCGGCCGAAGCCCGGCATGCGCTTGGCGAGCCAGCCGAGCGCGAGGATCAGCGACACGACCAGGATCAGCGCGAACACCGCACCGCCGACGCCGGGGCCTTCGGGTTGCTTGCTGAAGGTCTGGGGTTTGGCGGGGTGGCCGAGGGTGGCGGTGTGTTGCGTGCCGGTGCCCGGAACGCTTTCGATCGCAACGCTTTTGGCTCCTCCCCCTGCGTGCAGGGGGTGAGAAGGGACTGCTTGCGCGCCATCGGCGCGCGTCCCTTCGAACGCCATCGGGCCATCGCCCGATGGCTGCGGGTTGGGAGTGGGTAGCTCGGACGCGCCAGCGTCCGAGGCTGTCTGCGCTTGAAGCTGCGAAGGACCCGCCGCAAGCGGCGCGCACCCCTCCCCAACCCTCCCCTGCGAGCAGGGGAGGGAGCTGTCTGTCGCAGCGGATGTCGGAGCAGGCGCGGAAACCAGGGATGCAGCAGTAGTCGCGGAGGCAGGGCCAGCTGCTGGAGCAGCAGCTGCCTGAACCATCGGCGCAGTCGTCACCGCGAACGCAGCGTGGCCTACGGCCACCGTCGCCTCGCCGCCAGAACCCATCCCGCTCATCGCAGCCTCTTGATCCGCTCGGCCGGGCTGACGACGTCGGTGAGGCGCACGCCGAAACGGTCGTTCACCACGACCACTTCGCCCTGCGCGATCAGCGTGCCGTTGACGTAGAGATCCAGCGGCTCGCCGGCGGCGCGCTCGAGTTCGACCACCGAGCCCTGGTTGAGCTGCAGCAGGTTGCGAATCGGGATGCGCGCGCGGCCGACTTCCAGCGACAGCGTGACCGGCACGTCGAGGATCACGTCCAGGTTGAGGTCGCTGGCGATGCCCGTTTCGGCGGTCAGCGGATCGAAGGCGGCGCGTGCGGCGTTGTCGGAAGTGTTCATCGGTCAGGCCTGGGTGAGCGCGTTGGCGCTGATGGTGTCGAGTTGGTTCGGGTTGTGCGGGTCGAACACCGGCGCGCTGCGGACCGCGTGCACGGCGTTGACCTTGATGGCGTTGCGGCCGTTGTGCGTGCCGAATTCGCCGGAAAACAGCGGCATCTGCTCGACCTTCAGCGTCGCGGTGCCGGGCAGTTCGATCGGAATCACGTCGCCCACGCGCAGCCGGCACAGGTCGCGCAGGCTGATCGAGCGCTGCGCCAGCACGCTGGACAGCTCGATCTCCGCGTCGTGCAGCTGCGAGCGCAGCGCCACCGTCCAGCTTTCGTCGCGCTCGATGCGGTCGCTCTGCACGCCCGCGTCGAGCTGCTCGCGGATCGGTTCGAGCATCGCGTAGGGGAAGGACACGTGGAACTCGCCGCCGCCGCCTTCCAGTTCGACGTGGAAGCGGCACACCACGATGTATTCGCGCGGGCTGATGATGTTGGCGAAGTGCGGGTTGACCTCGGAGTTGAGGTATTCGAACTCCACCGGCATCACCGGCGCCCAGGCATCCACCAGGTCGGCGAAGGTCTGCTTGAGCAGCAGCTGGATCACGCGCATTTCCGTCGGCGTGAACTCGCGGCCTTCGATGCGCGTGTGGTACTTGCCCGAACCGCCGAAGAAGTTGTCCACCACGGTGAACACCAGGCGCGGTTCGAACATCACCAGCGCGGTGCCGCGCAGCGGCTTCATCTTCACCAGGTTGAGGTTGGTCGGCACCTGCAGCGAGTGCATGTACTCGCCGAAGCGGATCAGGTCGATGCCGCGCACCGACAGGTCCGCCGAGCGGCGCAGCAGGTTGAACAGGCCGATGCGCCAGGTGCGCGCGAAGCGCTCGTTGATCATCTCCAGCGTCGGCAGCTTGCCGCGGACGATGCGGTCCTGGCTGGCGAAGTCGTAATTGCGCGCCTCGCCCGGCGCCGGCGGCGGCTCGGTCTCGACCGCGCCGCTGTCCACGCCGTGGAGGAGGGCGTCGATCTCGTCCTGTGAAAGCAGGTCGGTCATCATCGAAGTCGCGCTCCGGCGGTGGTTACTGCGTGACCAGGCTGGTGAAGAACACGGCTTCGACCTTGTCGGGCGCGCGTTCGGCCTTCAGCACGCCGCGCACTTCGGCCAGCGCCTGCTGCTGCAGGCGTTCCTTGGCCGAGCGCTGCGCGAGCTGGGCGGCGGTCTGCTGCCCGAACAGGAGCAACAGGCGGTTGCGGATGGCGGGCGTGTGCAGTTCCAGCGCCGCGCCGGTGGCTTCATCGCGCGTCATGACCTGGACGTCGGCCTGCAGGTAGCGCACCGAGGAGGTGTCGGCGAGGTTCACCACGAACGCCGGCTCCAGCGCGTAGTAACGCGCCGGCTGCGCGGCGGCGGGTTCGGGTTTGTCGGCGTGCGCTTCGCCGCCGCCACGGCCCTGCAGGAACCAGAACGCGCCGGCACCGGCCAGGCCGACCGCCAGCAGGGCGATCAGGATCCACAGCGCGAGGTTGTTGCTCTTGGGCGCGGGCGGAGCGGCTTGGGCGGCAGGCTTGGACATTGCGGTGGAACTCGGCGTGATGGGGATGCCGTGTCCGTGCAAAGCGTGTGCCGGTGGGTTTGAGCTCCTCTCTCTGCGGGAGAGGGGTTGGGGTGAGGGGGGGCGAAGTGACGGTGCCACCGATCGCACGGTTTTAGCCCCTCTCCCTCCGGGAGAGGGGTGGGGTGAGGGGCGGCGGAGTGTCGGCGTCAACGATCGCGCGGTTTTAGCCCCTCTCCCTCCGGGAGAGGGGTTGGGGTGAGGGGCGGCGTAGTGGTGGCGCCACCGATCGCACGGTTTTAGCCCCTCTCCCTCCGGGAGAGGGGTTGGGGTGAGGGTCGGCGTAGTGGGAATGGCGCAGGTCGTTGTTGCGTGCTCTTCCTATCGGGAAGAAGGAAAAAACTAGCCTTGCAACGCACGGCAGTTCGAGCGCTACGGCTTCGTTGCCCCTCACCCCCACCCCTCTCCCGATGGGAGAGGGGCTCAAGAGCCGCGTCGGGGTTTTGACGGAGGTGCGGCGTCAGACTCCCGACAGCCCCCTTATGCGTACTCGTCCAGCAACCCGCGCGACGCCCGGACCGTCGGGCCGCGCGTCCAGCCCGCGTCGCTGGCCGCATCACCGCGCTGGTCCCCACTGGCGAACGACGGCGAGGCCGAACCGTTCGAACCCTGCTGCTGCGTCTGCCGCTGCCCCACGTCCGCCTGGCCCAGCTGCAAACCCTGCTGGCCGAGCATTTCCTTCAGCCGCGGCAGGCTGGATTCCAGCGCGTGGCGCACGTCGGGCTGGGCGCTGTTGAATTCGGCGTTCACGCGGTTGCCGTCGATCTGCAGCCGCACGTCGATCGCGCCCAGGTGATCCGGCGTGATGCGGATTTCGGCGTGGCCGACCTTCTGGTCCGCCAGCCACGCGATGCGCGAGGAGAAGCCGTCGTCGAAGCCGTTGTCCAGCGGGATCGGCGCGTTCGCCTGCACCGCCGCGGCGGCTGCGCGCAGCGGATGGCTGCTCATCGTCGAGACCGACAGCGGCGCGGTCGGCGTCGTGTCGCCGATGGCCGTCGAATCCAGCGTCGCGTCCGGTGCGTCGGTCGCCTTCGTGTCGGCCGATGCCGCCGCGCCCATCGCCATCGCGAAGGCCGCCGTGGCATCGCCCTCGGTCGGCGCCGCCGCAGCGATTTGCGCGCCGGGCAGCGTCGGCAGTACCGGTGCGGCCGCATTGCCGCCGCGGGGATCGGAAGCGGTCGCCACGGCCACGCCACGCAGCAGGGCCGGCGGCTGCGCTTCGGTGGCCACGGCGAAAGCGTTCGCGGCGGGAGCGGTGCTCGCGCCCGCCAGGCCGTTGAGCAACGCCAGCATCTGCTCGGGAAGCGGCGGCGTCGCGGCGTCGTTCGTCGCGGCCGCGGTGGCCGCGTTCGTATCGCCCCCGGCAGGCGCCGCTTCGTCCGTGGTCGAAGCCGATGCGTCGGCCTCGTCCTTCGCGCCGGCCGTCTCGCGCGGCGCGTCGTCCCTGGATTCCGCACGCGTGGTGTCGCGGGCATCGTCCTTCGGCCTGGCTTCGGCGGATTTGCTCTCGTCGGACGAACGCGCGTCCTCCGACGCACGCGGCGCACCCGCATCGCGCGGCTTCGCCTCGTTCTGTTTGGCTTGCGTTGAGGCGTCGGTCGTGCGCGACGCCGGACTCGACGTCGCGCCGCGCGCGCCCTGCAGCATCCGGTCGAATCCGCCGGAGGCGTTGGCGTCATCGTGCGCGTTCGACACGCGCGACGGTCCGGAAGAAGTGTCGCGCGCCGAACCCGCGCGCTGCCCGCCGAAGAGGGCGTCGAACGCCTGCATCACTCCGCTCCGTCGCCGCCGTTGGCGCGGCGTCGGCCGCCCAGGTCGTCCAGTTCGCGCTGCACGCGCTGTTCGGCCACGCGCGATTCCTGCGCGCGGTAGCTGTCGGCCAGCTTCTCCAGCACCTTGTTGTCGCGGCTGGCGAGCATCAGGCGCGTGCGCTCGACGTCGCGGTTCTGCCGGCTCGAATCGACGATGCGCGTCTGCTGGTCCACCGCGGTTTCAAGCTTCGCGCGGAAGGCGATGCGGTTGGCGAGCAGCGCCGGCGCGATGGTCGCCTCGTTCGGCGTGATCGCGTATTCCTCGGCGTAGCGGCGCAGCGCGTCCAGGCGTTGTTCCTGCTCGGCGAGCTGGCGGTCGCGTTCGGCGACCTCGCGCGCGGCGGCGTCCTGGCGCTGCTGCATCAGGTTGAGCAGGGGATCGAGGCGTTGCGAGCGGGTCATACGGTCTCCGTCGTGCGAGCGACAGTGGGTTCACGGACATCGTCGAGCAGTCGGGCGAGCGCATCGCGACTGGCCGCCACGTCGGCGGCTTCGCTCACGTCCTGCCCGAGGAAATTCAGGATCGCCGGCCAGCGCGCCAGCGCTTCGTCGACGACCGGGTCGTTGCCGCGCTGGTACGCGCCGATGGCGATGAGGTCGCGCTGTGCGTTGTAGGCCGACATCAGGCGCTTGAGCTTGCGGATGCGCTCGCGCCACGGCGCGTCGGTGATGTCCTGCATCACGCGGCTCACCGACACTTCCACGTCGATGGCCGGGTACTGGCCGGCGTCGGCGATGCGGCGCGTCAGCACGATGTGGCCGTCGAGGATCGCGCGCGCGGCGTCGGCGATGGGTTCCTGCTGGTCGTCGCCTTCGGTGAGCACGGTGTAGAACGCGGTGATCGAACCGCGCCCGTCGGCGCCGTTGCCCGCGCGTTCGACCAGCGCGGGCAGCTTGGCGAACACGCTGGGCGGATAACCGCGCGTGGTCGGCGGCTCGCCCACCGACAGGCCGATCTCGCGCTGCGCATGCGCGTAGCGGGTCAGCGAATCCATCAGCAGCAATACGTGCAGGCCCTGGTCGCGGTACCACTCGGCGATGGCGGTGGCGCGCAGCGCGCCGTGCAGTCGGGCGAGCGGCGGGCGGTCGGCGGGCGCGGCGACCACGACGGCGCGACGCAGGCCTTCCTCGCCGAGCGTGGCTTCGACGAAATCGCGCACTTCGCGGCCTCGTTCGCCGATGAGCCCGACGACGATGACGTCGGCGGCGGTGAAGCGGGTCATCATGCCCAGCAGCGTGGATTTACCGACGCCGGAACCGGCGAACAGGCCCACGCGCTGGCCGCGGCCGATGGGCAGCAGCGCGTTGATGGCGCGCACGCCGACGTCGAGCGAACGCGTGATCGGTTCGCGCATCAGCGGATTGACGGACTTGCCGGCCAGGCCGACCCAGCTTTCGGCGCGGATCGGGCCGCGGCCGTCGAGCGGCACGCCGTCGCTGTCGATCACGCGGCCGAGCAGGCCCTCGCCCACCGCGACTTCACCGCGCTGGCGCGAGGGCACGACGCGCGCGTTCGGCAGCAGGCCTTCCAGGTGCGCGCTGGGCATGAGGAAGGTGCGGTCGCCGGAGAAACCCACGACTTCCGCGTCGACCCACACGCCGCCCTGGGTTTCCACGCGGCAGCGCGAGCCCAGCGGCGCGCTGCAGCCGGAGGCTTCGAGCGTGAGGCCGACGGCGCGACGCAGCACGCCTTCGCGCGCGAGGCCCATCGAGAGCGGCTGCGACGAGGCAGCGCCCAGGCGCGCGGCGAGGCGGAGGTTGCGGGCGTCCTGCCAGTGGGAGGCGGGGGTGGTCATGCCTGGGCTGTGCAAGAAGCGGGCCGAAGCTTCTGCTCCCTCCCCTGCAAGCAGGCGAGGGAGTCAAATGCGTTTGTAGCCCGGGTAAGCGGAGCGCACCCGGGGCGCACGTCTCCGGAGCCGTTGCCCCGGGTGCGGCCTTCGGCCTTACCCGGGCTACAAGAGCGAGGCTTCGCAGGCGGCTTCACCGCACCGCCCCATGCGCCGCGATCGTGCTCTCCAGCGCCGCCTGCAACCGCGCCGCCAGCGTGCCGTCGATGCGCACGCTTTCGCTGTGCACGCGCAGTTCGCCGCGCGCCAGCGTGCTGTCGTTGGTGAAGCGCACGCCGTCCAGGCCGGCGAGGTGCGGATACAGCACGCCCATGTCGTCCGGATGCAGGCGCAGTTCGACGCCGCGCTGGCTGGTGCCGACCGCGTCCAGCGCCTCGCGCACCAGGTCGGCGAGCAGCGACGGATCGGCCGTGTACGCCGGGCCGATGAGCGAGCCGGCCACGCGCACGGCCAGTTCGGCGAGCGCCTCCGACACTTCATCGTCCAGGCGCGCGAGCGGCCGCGTGAAGCCGTCGAGGATGCCCTCGATCTGCGCGACCAGCCGGCGCACTTCGGCCTGGCCCGTCGCGAACCCTTCCGCGTGGCCGCGCGCGAGGCCGTCGGCGTAACCCTGTTCGTGCGCGGCCTGCTCGATCGCCTGCAACTCCTCCACGCTCGGCGGCGGCGGAAGTTCGACGATCGGCTCCGGTTCGACCGGCTCCAGCCCCGGCGCGGTCCAGCGCACGGCGCCGGCCATTTCGGTGTTCCACGACGCCGTCAGGCTCATACGAACGCCTCGGCCTTCGCCGCCAGCTGGATCGTGCCGGCGTCGGCCATCTTGCGGACCATCGACAGGATTTCCTTCTGCGCCGCCTCGACTTCAGCCAGGCGCACCGGGCCGCGCGCCTCCATGTCTTCCACGAGGATTTCGGCCGCGCGCTGCGACATGTTGGAGGTGATCTTCTCGCGCACCTTCGCCTCGGCGCCGCGCAGCGCGACGGAGAGCTTGTCGTTGGGCACTTCGCGCAGGATGGCCTGCATCGCGCGGTCGTCGATCTCGGCGAGGTTGTCGAAGACGAACATCAGGTCGCGGATGCGCACGCCCAGCTCGCCGTCGACTTCGCCGATGGCGCCGAGGATCTGCTCGTCCTGGCCCGAATCCATGAAGTTGAGGATGTTCGCCGCGACCTTCACGCCGCCGACGGAGGACGACTTCAGGTTCTGCGCGCCGGCGAACTGGCGCGCCATGACGTCGTTGAGTTCGTTCAGCGCGTTGGGCGGGATGCCGTCGAGCGTGGCGATGCGCAGCAGCACGTCGGCGCGCACGCGGTCGGGCAGGCACTTGAGCGCTTCGGCCGCCTGGTCGCTTTCCAGGTGCGCCATCACGATGGCGATGATCTGCGGGTGTTCGTTGCGGACGAGGTCGGCGATCGCGCGCGGCTCCATCCACTTCAGCGTGTCCAGGCCGGACGTGTTGCGGCCCAGCAGAATGCGGTCGATCAGGCCGCTCGCGCGTTCCTCGCCGAGCGCCTGCACCAGCACCGCGCGCACGTATTCGTCGGCGCCGGCGCCCAGCCCGCTGGGCTGCGCGAGCGTGTCGACGAACTGGTCGATCACCTTGCCCACGGCGTCGCGCGAGACGCCGCTGACCGAGGTCATCGCGACGCCGAGCTTCTGCACTTCCTTGGCGCTCATGTGCTTGAGCACCTCGGCGGCCTGCGCCTCGCCCAGCGAGAGCAGCACCACCGCGGCGCGTTGCACGCCACTCAGACCGGTCGTATCAGGCATCGGATTCCACCCACTCGCGCACCACCTGCGCCACACGCTTGGAGTCGTTGCTCACCGCGGCGCGCGCCACTTCCAGCTTGTCGTCGAAGCTCATCGTGCCCGGCGGCAGCGCCGGCGGCGGCGCGTCCTGCGCGGGCGCGGAGAGCGCGACGGAAATCTCCTCGTCCTCCACCGGGACGACGGTGGCTTCGGCGAGCGCCTTCCTGTTCTTCTTCTGCTCGGGCCTTGCGCCCATGAGCTGGCGGAACATCGGGCGCAGCACGAACAGGATCAGGGCCAGTACCGCGAGGCCGCCGACCACGATGCGCAGGAATTCCATCGCGCGCGGGTGCTCCCACAGCGGCGCCTTGTCTTCCTCGCCGAGCGCGGCGATGTCGCGGGCGAACGGCGCGTTGACCACCGACACCGCGTCGCCGCGCTGCGTATCGAAGCCGATCGCCTGCTGCACCAGCGACTCGATGCGCTTGAGTTCGGCATCGTTGAGCGAACGCAGCGACGGCTTGCCGTCCTTGCCGATCGCCGCCGGCACGTTGTCCACCAGCACCGCGGCGGTGACGCGGCGCACGCGGCCCGGACCCTGGCGCGTGTGCGTCAGCGTGCGGTCGATCTCGTAGTTGCGCACCGAACTGCGCGAGGACGGCCCGTTCGGCGCGGCCTGCTGCTGTTGCTGCGCGACGGCGGCGGCGTTGGAAGCGTTCGCATTGGGTGCGGCGTTCGCCGGCGGCGCGGCGGCCAGCGTGTTGCTCGCGCTGCCCGGCACGCCCTGCGGCGCGTTGTTGCCGCCGGCGCTGGATTCGGACAGCTGCTCGCTGCGGATCATCGGCTGCTGCGGGCCGTAGACCTCGCGCGCCTCTTCGGTCTGCGCGAAGTCCATGTCCACGCTGACCTGCGCGCTGACGCGGCCGTTGCCGGTCATCGGTTCGAGCAGTTCGTGGATGCGCTGGACGTAGGTGGCTTCCAGGCGATGCTGCTGGTCGAACTGCTTGGCGCTGATGGCGGCGTCGGAATCCGGATCGACGTTCGACAGCATGCGGCCGTACTGGTCGACCACGGTGACGCGCTCCGGCGGCAGGCCGGGGATGCTCGATGCGACCAGGTGCACGATGGCGTCGACCTGGCCCTGTTCCAGCGCCGCGCCGCTGTGCAGCTGCAGGACGACCGACGCGCTGGCCGGCTCCTTCTGCCGCGTGAACGCCGACGGCTTGGGCATCGCCAGGTGCACGCGCGCCTCGCGCACGGGGCGCAGGTTGGCGATGGTGCGGGCGAGTTCGGCTTCCAGCGCGTGCTGGTAGCGCGCGTTCTCGATGAACTGGCTGGTGCCGAAGCCCTGGTCGCCCTTGATGGCGTCGAAGCCCGAATCGGTCTTCGCCGGCAGGCCGGCCGCGGCGAGCGCGAGCTTCGCGTTGCCGAGCTGGTCCTGCGGGACGGCGAGCGCGCCGGAACCCGGATCGATGCGGAACGGGATCTGCGCGGTGGTCAGAAGCTCGGACGCTTCGCTGGTGGACTTCGGGTCGAGCCCGGCGAACACCGGCACGTAATCCGGCTTCTGCGTCCAGAAGAACATCCACAGCCCCAGCGCGATGACCGCCGCCACCAGCGCGAACAGCCCCAGCTGCCGCACGACCGGAATGTCCTGCAGCCCGCGCAGTTCGCGCAGCTTGGATTGGTTGGGGAGGGTGATGACGGCCATGGGTGTGATTCGTGATGGGTGATTCGTGGTGGACGAGTCGTGATTCGTGATTGGTGATTCGTGATTCGTGATTCGGACGGCGACGGTTGGGTATTCGGTGGAATCCGGCGTGTCGGCTGGTGCTTTCGCGAATCACGAATCACGAATCACCAATCACGAAAATCACACCGGCATATTCATCACGTCCTGGTAGGCCTGCACCAGGCGGTTGCGGACTTCGACCGTGGCGCGGAAGGCGACCTGCGACTGCTGCATGGCGACCATGACGCGGGCGAGGTCGGCGCGCGGATCGCCCAGTTCGAACGCCTGCTGCAACGCGCCGGAGGTGTTCTGCGCGCGGCTCACGCTGTCGATCGCGTTGCTCAGCGTCTGCTGGAATCCCGGCGCGCCGGCGCCACCGACGGCACCCGGCGCACCCGATGCCGCCCCCGGCGCGAGCGCCGACGGGGCAATGGCGTTACCCGGCGCGGCGTCCGGCCCGCGCATGCGCATCTCGTGCGCGCGGATCTGCGACAGGATGGAAGAGATGGCGTCGGTCATGGTCCGTGGCGTGCTACCCAGGTCGTCCTGACCGATACAGGCAAGCGCCGTGCCACGGGTTCATGAACGGGTTTCTGGCGCAGGCCTCGGGGCGGTGACGCGATTCCGGCGTCCGGGTTGTTGATGCGGCCATGGTGGGCATGGCGCGCGTTGCGTAGGACGCCGCCGCGCGGCCGGGGCACTCTCATGTCCGCGAACCACTCTCACCGTCATCCCGGCGAAGGCCGGGACCCAGGCCGATCGCGCAAGGGCACTCCCGCTCCGGCAAACCACCCCACCGTCATTCCAGCGAAAGCTGGAACCCATCTTGATGTTGCTCCTGCTCCGCGCTTGCTGCCGCCCGTGCTCTTGTCGCTTCGCTCCGTCCTTGATCAACAGCAATAGGCGGCAAAAACAGCAGCACCAACAGCAACAACAGCTGCAACCGAAACCGCAAAGCGCCGCGGCTCTTGTAGCCCGGGTAAGCGGAGCGCACCCGGGGGCTTTCGCCGTCGCACAACAAATGGGTTCCAGCTTTGGCTGGAATGACGGTGAAGAGGTTCACCGGAAAGGGAGTGCCCGCGCGTTACGGGCCTGGGTCCCGGCCTTCGCCGGGATGACGAGGAAAAGCCGAGAGCGCACGGGTTCCAGCGTTCGCTGGAATGACGATGTTCAAGCCCCTCTCCCCCGGGAGAGGGGTTGGGGTGAGGGTCGGCAGAGCGTCAACGCGGGCGCGCGCGATGCCTGCTTTGCGTTCGGGCCGAAGATCAGATGGGTTCCAGCTTTCGCTGGAATGACGGTGAAGTGGTTCAGCGGGATGGGCGTACCCGCGCGTTACGGGGCTGGGCCCCGGCCTTCGCCGGGATGACGATGAAAAGCCGAGAGCGCACGGGTTCCAGCGTTCGCTGGAATGACGGTATTCAAGCCCCTCTCTCCCTGGAGAGGGGTTGGGGTGAGGGTCGGCAGAGCGTCAACGCGGGCGCCCGCGATGCCTGCTTTGCGTTCGGGCCGAAGATCAAAATGGGTTCCAGCATTCGCTGGAATGACGGTGAAGTGGTTCACCGGGGATGGGAGTTCCCGCGTGTTACGGGCCTGGGTCCCGGCCTTCGCCGGGATGACGAAGCTGTTCAATTCCCAATTCCCAATTCCCAATTCCCGAATCCCGAATCACGAATCACGAATCACGAATCACGAATCACGAATCACGAATCACGAGTCACGAGTCACGAGTCACGAGTCACGAGTCACGAGTCACGAGTCACGAGTCACGAGTCACAATCACGAATCACGAATCACGAATCACGGACAGCAAAAACGCGAGCGCTAACACTCCGGCTTCTGCAAAACACGAATCAGAACTCCCCCGCCAGCTCCATCGTGTCGCGCTCGATGCCGTACTTGCGCAGCTTTTCCACCAGCGTGGTGCGGCGCAGGCCGAGCAGCGGGGCGGCGTGGGCGACGACGCCGCCGGTCTGCGCCAGGGCGGCGCGGATCAGGTCCAGTTCGATGTTCGCGATGTGCCCGCGCAGGTCGATGCCCTGCGGCGGAAGCGTCGTGGTCGGCGACAGGGTCGACGGGTCCGGCGCTTGTGCCTCGCGCATCAGCGCCATCACCGGCGCGGGTTCTTCCGGCTGGATGGCATCGATCGACGCCAGCGTTTCGGCCGGCAGCGTGCAGCGGTAACGCGCGGGCAGGTCGTCGGCGCGCACCAGGCCGTTGGGATGCAGCACCGACAGGCGTTCCAGCAGGTTGCTCAGCTCGCGCACGTTGCCCGGCCACGCGTACTGCTGGAGCATCGCGACCGCATCGCCGGCGAGGTTCACGCGGCCGCGGCCACTGTCGGAGAGCTGGCGCGAGATGGCGTTGATCAGGTCCGGCAGGTCCGCCGCGCGCTCGCGCAGCGACGGCATCTCGATGGGGAACACGTTGAGGCGGTAGAACAGGTCCTCGCGGAATTTGCCTTCGGCGATGTGCGATTCCAGGTTGCGGTGCGTCGCGGCGATCACGCGCACGTCGCACTTCATCGTCGCGCCGCCGCCGACGCGCTCGAAGCAGCGCTCCTGCAGCACGCGCAGCAGCTTCACCTGCATCGCCATCGGCATGTCGCCGATTTCGTCCAGCAGCAGCGTGCCGCCTTCGGCCATTTCGAAACGGCCCTTGCGCTGCGTCAGCGCGCCGGTGAAGGCGCCCTTCTCGTGGCCGAACAGTTCGCTTTCCAGCAGATCCGGCGGGATCGCGCCGCAGTTGATCGCCACGAACGGCTTCTCGCGACGCTTGGAACGTGCGTGGATCGCGCGCGCGGCGACTTCCTTGCCGGTGCCGGATTCGCCCAGAATCAGCACGGTCGTGTCGAAGTTCGCGACCTGGTCGATCATGCGGTTCAAACGCAGCACGGCGGCGCTGCGGCCGGTCGGGCCGACCTGCGGGATCTCGCGCCGCGCGTCGTCGTCCAGACGCTTGAGGCTGGCGCGACGCAGCACGTCCTGCAGCTGCGTGCGACGGATCGGGTAATCCAGCGCCCACACCTGGTCCGGATGCAGCTGCACGCGCCATGCGGCGTTGTCGGCATGGCCCGGCAGTTCCAGCACCGGCGGATGCATCGGGTGCGAACCCAGCCATGCGGCGAAACGCTCCCACGCCTGCGTATCGCCCGACGTATCGCCGGCGATGACGGCGACCCAGTCGGTGGCGCGCGCGCGATCGAGGTTGATCTCGCTGGCGTCGCTGGCGATGCGCGGGGTGAAATCCATGAACTCCAGCAGCGTGGCGACGCGTTCGGCGCGCGCCATGTCGGTGTCGATCAGGAGGATGCGGGACTCGCTCATGGGGTGTCTTCCGAAGCCAGGCGCTCCAGCAGCGGGAGCACGTCCTGGATGTAGGCAAGCTTGCTGACGAAGGCATCGGCGCCGGCGCGCAGGGCGTGCTCGCGGTGCTCGGTGTCGTCGAAATGACTGGCGATGACGATGTAGGGCAGGGGTTCGTCCTGCGCCTTGATCAGGCGCGCGGCCTGCAGGCCCCCCATCTCCGGCATCGCCATGTCCATCAGCACCACGTCCGGACGCAGCGTCTCGCACTGGGTGATGGCTTCGATGCCGTTGCCGGCGGTGCCGACGACATTCGCCCACGGCTGCTTGCGCAGATGGCGGATGGCCGCGCTGATGAAGCCCGGATGGTCGTCGACGATGAGGATTCGCAGTTCACGCATGATGGTTTCAACCGGCCTTGGCGTAGGTGACCGGGCGGCGGCGCTGGCGCGCCGGCGCGATGGCCAGCTGGTCACGGTACTTGGCGACGGTGCGACGCGCCACGCGCACGCCCTGGCGGGCGAGCAGGCCGGCGATGGTGTCGTCGGCCAGCGGCGCGTGCGCCGGTTCGTCGTCGATCAGGCGCTTGACCATGGCCTTGACCGCGCTGCCGGACACCTCGGCGCCTTCCAGGCGCACGGCGAACAGGCGCTTGAGTTCGATCGTCCCGCGCGGCGTCTGCAGGTACTTGCCGCTGGTGATGCGCGAGACGGTGGATTCGTGCATGCCGATGGCGTCGGCGACCTCGCGCAGCGTCAGCGGCGCGATGGCTTCCTCGCCGCGTTCCAGGAACGCGCGCTGGCGATCGACCAGCACCTGCGTGGTGCGCAGCAGCGTGTCGTTGCGCATCGCCACGCCGCGCACCAGCCAGCGGGCTTCGTCGAGCAGCCCGCGCAGCGCGGACACGTCGCCCGGCGCGTCGGCGAGCGCGCGTTCGCAATGCGGCGCGATGCGCAGGCGCGGGGCGGTGCGCGAGTTGAGCGCGACGTGCCAGCGGCCATCGGCGCGCCAGGCGACGACGTCGGGCACCACGATGTCGCGCTCGCTGACGGCGGCGTCGCGGATGGGATGCGCGCGCAGCGTGAGGATCAGCGCCACGGCGTCGCGCACGTCGGCGGCGTCGGCGCGCAGCACCTTCGCGAGCGCGGCTTCGTCGTGCATCGCGAGCAGGTCGATGTGGTCCTTGAGGATGCGCGCGGCGAGCGTGCGGGCGGCCGATTCGGGCTGCATCGAAAGCTGCGCGGCGAGGCATTCGGCGGCATCGCGCGCGGCGACGCCCGCCCATTCGCCGTGGAGCAGGCGCTGGCGGACGATTTCCAGCTCCGTGGCATCGACGTTGCAGGAGCTGGCGCCGAGCAGGTGCAGCTCGTCGAGCGGGGCTTCCAGGTAGCCGCGGTCGTCGCACTGGTCCAGCCACCACGCGGCCAGTTCGACGTCGCGCGCGTTCCACTGCAGCGACAGCGACTGCAGCAGGCGCACGCGCGGATCGCTCGATTCCCCGTCGGCGATCCGCGCAGCCGCATCGTCGTCGAACTCGCCGCCGCCGTTGCCACCGGAAAGGAACGACGGCTCCGGAAGCTCGTCCCATGCGGCGGCGTCCTGCTGCGCGTCCGTCGCCGGGTCGACCCCCTCGTCCTCGGCTTCGTCCTGCTCGAGCAGCGGGTTGCGCTCCAGCGCCTGGGCGAGCTCGAGTTCGAGCTGCGGCGCGGTGAGCTGCAACAGGCGGATCGACTGCAGCAGTTGCGGCGTCAGGTTGACGCCCAGCCCGAGCTTCGGGCTCATCGTTGCTTTCACGTTTGTGTCCCCATCCGCCGGAGCCGGCGGCCACGAACGTCATCGTGATGTGAAGGTGACGGCAAACGAATCGGGGCGTTCCCGGACAAAAGCCGGGGAATTCCTGTCGGTTTGTAAGGGCATGCCCTACTTTGCGACGTGTTTCTGACTGGGGCTGTTCGCGCGCGTCAGGCTGTGACGCGCAGGGGCACGGAGATCGTCGTCACTGTTGGGGTTTGTGACGAGGAATTGGCGGCGGCGCGCGTCGGGTTCGTGGCGTTGCGGGGGAACTGCAAGGGGTGGGCCAGAGGGGGGTGGTGAGGGTGGGCGGTGAGGGTGGGGATCGAGGTGGGATGCAGGCGTCGTGCTTCGCTCTTGATCGTCATCCCGGCGAACGCCGGGACCCAGGCCCATAGCGCACGGGCACTCCCATGGCGGCGAGCCACACCACCGTCTTTCCAGCGAAAGCTGGGACCCAGGCCCGTAGCGCACGGGCACTCCCATGGCGGCAAACCTCCCCACCGTCATTCCAGCGAAAGCTGGAACCCATTTTTGCTTTTGCTCTTGCTCTCGCACTCGCACTCGCTCTTGCTGCTGCCCCTGCTCTTGATCGTCATCCCCGCGAAGGCGGGGATCCAGGGACTTTCCACGCTTTGACGCCAGCACTTCAGACGAAGAATTTTGCTGTTGCTGTTGTTCGTCGCTAACCGCCCAGATGCGGAAACGCCATCGGTAAAGCATGAAACGTCCCTGGATTCCCGCCTTCGCGGGAATGACGAGCAGAGGCAAGAGCGAAGGGCGAAAAGCTCAATGGGTTCCAGCTTTCGCTGGAATGACGGTGACTTGGTTTACCGCGAAGAGAGTGGCCGTGCGCTACGGGCCTGGGTCCCGGCGTTCGCCGGGATGACGGTGACGTGGTTTACCGCAAAGAAAGTGCCCGCGCCCTACCGACCTGGGTCCTGGCTTCGCCGGAACGACGGTGACGTGGTTTACCGCGAAGAGAGTGCCCGTGCGCTACGGGCCTGGGTCCCGGCATTCGCCGGGATGACGATCAAAAGCGCCTTTCGCGGAAATGACGAGCCAGAGCAAAGAGAGTGGCCGTGCGCTACGGGCCTGGGTCCCGGCGTTCGCCGGGATGACGATTGAAAGCGCCTTACGCGGAAATGACGAGCCCGGGCGAACGCGAAGGGCGAAGGCGAAGACAGAGCGAAGCGCCAGATGGGTTAATGCTTTTTGCCGCCGCCCTTGCCGGGATGACGATGACCTGCCCCGTCGGGCGAAGACGCGCCGGCTCAGCCGCCGCTCAGCCTGCCGGCCGATCGTGCAGCCGCATCGCCATGCGCAGCAGTTCGATGGCGTTCCGGCAGCCCAGGGTGGCCATGATGCGGGCGCGGTGGGTTTCCACGGTCTTGACGCTGATGCCGAGGTCCGCCGCGATCTGCTTGCTGGTGCGGCCGGCGCCGAGGGCGGCGAGGATCTCGCGCTGGCGCGGGGGCAGGGCGTCGACGCCTTCCTCGCTGCGCGGGCGCGCGAACAGTTGCGGGGCCGAGACCTGCGGGCTGAGGTAGGTGCGGCCGGCGGCGGCGGCGCGGATGGCGATTTCCAGCTCGGCCGGCGCGGCTTCCTTGACGACGAAACCGCTGGCGCCGCGGGCCAGGGCCTCGCGCACGTGGGTGGGATCGTCATGCATGGACATCACCACGACGCGGCAGTCCGGATGGTCGCGGCGCAATTCGACCAGCGCCTCGAAGCCGCTGCGGCCGGGCATGGAGAGATCGAGCAGGACGATGTCCGGCCGGTGCTGGCGCGAGCCCACGACGGCCTGGTCCGCGTTGGCGGCTTCGGCCACGACCTCGATGTCGACGAACGATTCCAGCAGGCGCCGTAGCCCGGCACGAACCAGTGTGTGGTCGTCGCAGATCAGTACGCGCAACAGCCCCGAGCCCAACTTCCGTTCCCCAAAAAAGCGTCAACTCTCCGTCAGGGCACCTTAGCCGAGGTGACGCGGAGGGACCATTCGTTCACCTCGGGAATGTGACGTGTCTGACAAATGTTCCACCGTGCGGCGGGGTACCGGACGGGGTGGTATGGCGCTTTTTGTCAGGGCTGTCGCATTTATTTTCGCGATCGGCCAGCGGTGCGACGCGGAATGTTCCACGCGTTCGGCTCGTGGCGGGTCGATGAGGGAGTGCCCATGCGGTGCGGGCCTGGGTCCCGGCCTTCGCCGGGATGACGGTTCGACCCGGCATCGGGCCCGGCGCGATCAGCGCAGCCGCCGGCTCTCCGCCACCTGCTTGCGGTGGAGGCGGAACAGGTGGCGCTCCAGTGCGTCGGCGAGGTTGGGCGACAGCGGTTCGAATGCGAGCCACGCGCGTGCGCCTTCCACGGCGATCACGTGCGACGGAAGTTCGATGCAGTCCGGCAACCAGTCGGCGGGTTGCACGCGCAGCACGCCGCGCGCGCCGGGACGG
The DNA here is from genome assembly GCF_027924565.1 of Lysobacter auxotrophicus. Taxonomy (NCBI): domain Bacteria; kingdom Pseudomonadati; phylum Pseudomonadota; class Gammaproteobacteria; order Lysobacterales; family Lysobacteraceae; genus Lysobacter; species Lysobacter auxotrophicus. The sequence goes on along the minus strand of NZ_AP027041.1, from coordinate 3,398,248 downwards.
ATCGCCAGCGCGTCGCCGAGCACGTCGATGCGCGCGCCGCGCGTGGACCAGCGCAGCACGGTCGGCGGCGGGAGGTCGCCGCGCTCGCGCAGCATGGTGCCGAGCAGGCCCAGCACCAGGTCGATCTTGGCTTCCACGCGTTGCAGCGCGGACGAGGGTTCGGCGTGATCGTCGCCGTCTCCCTCGCTGCGTGCGTTTTCGCTCAGCGCGAGCGAGGTGAGCAGCATTTCCGCGCGCGCCACGCCGACGTGCGCGGCGGGCGTATCGGCGAAACCGGGCAGGAACGCCGCCGGGCGCCGGTCCTGGTGGACCAGCACGTCCCCGAACAGCTCCGCCTCGGCCGCCTGCCAGTTCATCCGCCGAAGCTCCGGTACGCCAGCGCGCCACGGCGTTCGCGGCCCATGCGGGCGAGGATCGCCGCGGTTTCGTCGCGCATCACCACCAGGTCGGCGAGCAGCGCGTGCTGCTGCGCCAGCAATTCGCGCCAGGGTTCGGCCGACAGCGTGGAGAGTTCGGCCGACGCCAGCGCCTGGTGCAATGCGCGGTCGTGTTCGGCGAGCAGTTCGAACGCGCGCTCCCACTGCTGCGCGTGCATCGCGGCGCGAACATCGGCCTCGGGCAGCGCGGGAATGGCGGGCGTCATGGCGGCGCGCGTCACGGGGTCTTGGGCGCGATGGCCAGCCACGCCGATTCGATGTCGCCCAGCAGCGAATCCACCTCGGTCAGCGCCGCGGCGTCGTTGTCGCTGTTGGCGATGAGCAGGCGCTGCTGCGCGTAGTCGTACAGCGACTGCAGGCCCTGCGCGATCTCGCCGCCGGCTTCCAGGTTCAGCGCGCCGTTGAGGCCGGTGATCAGGCCGCTCGCGTCGCTGATCGCCTTCGCCTTGCGCGGGATGTCGCCGCGTTCCAGGCAGGCGCCGGCCAGGCGGATGCGGTCGCGCGCGCCGGACAGCATGAGCGCGACGAGACGGTGCGGATCGGCTTCCAGCACGGCGGCGCTGACGCCGGTGCTGCGGTACTGGTTGGCGTAGTTGCGGTGGCCGAGCATGGGAAGGTCTCCTTAGGACATCGAGCCGAGTTGCTGCGAGAGGTAGCCGCTGGATCCCTGCAACTGCGTGACCAGCTGTTCCATCGCGGTGAACTGCGCGGTGTAGCGGGCCTGCAGCGATTCCATGCGCCGGTCGAGGTCTTCGTATTGCTTGTCGTAGGTCTTCATGCGCGCGTTGAGGCTGTCGGTGCGCGAGTCGAGCAGGCCGTCGGTTTCCAGCACGCTGTCGAGCATGCCTTCCAGGTCCGCGCCGTAGCCTTCCTCGCCGGAGAACAGGCGCGAAAGCGCGCCCGGATCCTCGCCCAGCGCCTTGGCGAGCGTGCTGGTGTTGAGCGCGAGCGTGCCGTCGGTGTTGATCGACAGGCCCAGCTCCTTGAACGCCACCACGTTCTCGCTGGCCATGTTGCGCAGCGAACTCTGCAGGCCGCGCACCATCGAATCGCCGGTGAGCGCCGAGGCGGTCTTGGTTTCGGCGTTGTACGCGGTGAGCGACTTGGTCAGGCCGATCGACGCGTTGTACGCCGTCACGAACGACTGCAGCGTCTTCTGCACCGCGGCGTCGTCGGTGTCGACCTTCAGGTTGAAGGTTTCGCCGGGCTTGGCTTCGGTGAGGTTGAGCGTCACGCCCGGCAGCAGGTCGGTGAGGCTGTTGCTGCTGGAGGTGCGCGTGAGGCCGTCGACCTTCACCACCGCGTCCTTCGCCGCGACGGTTTCGGTCATCGAGGTGGACACGCCCGGGTCGTAGGTCAGCGCCGACAGGCCGCCGTCGCCGCCGCTGGTGGTGACGCGCAGCTTGCCTTCCAGGCCCGAATCCACCGCGGTGAGCACCAGGTGCTGGCCGCCGTCGGCATTCACCAGGCTCGCCTGCACGCCCTTGCCGGCAGCCGCGGTGTTGATGGCGGTGCGGATGTCCGACAGCGTGTTGCGGCCTTCGACGATGTCGACTTCGATCTTGGTGTCGCCGGCCTCGATGACCAGCTTGCCGGTGCCGATCTTCGCGTCGGCGGCCTTCGCCGGCGAGGTGAGGCGGTGCGCGGTGGCGAGCGATTCGACTTCGATCTTGTATTCGCCCACGGCCGCGGTGGTGTCGGCCGAGGCGGTGAAGCCGGCCTTGTCCTGCACGGTCGCGGTGCGTGCGTCGGTGCCGCCGTCCTTGCGCAGTTTCTCCAGCGCGGACTGCAGGCCGGAGAAGACGCTCTTGAGCGAGCCCATCGCCGACAGCTGCGTCTTGGCGGCGTTCTCGCCGCGCGCGATGCGGCTTTCGATCGGGGAGCGTTCGGCGGCGACGAGCTGGGACACCAGCGAGGGGATGTCGATGCCCGAACCAAGCGTGGAAATGGCCATGACCGCTTACCCTCCGCGTCGACCGTGGACCGCGTGGCGCGGTGTGGGGCGGGGCGAGAGATGAGCGGTCATGGCGACTCCTTTCGGAAAGAACCGACGGGATGCGTTCGCGCGCATCCCGCCGGGGTGCCATCGGGGCGCGCATCCCGCGCCCCGTCTGGCGGTGGATCAGCCCAGCAGGCTGAGGACGTTCTGCGGTACGGCGTTGGCCTGGGCGAGCATCGCGGTACCGGCCTGGCTCAGGATCTGGGTACGGGTCAGCTCGGCGGTTTCCTTCGCGTAGTCCGCGTCACGGATACGGCTGCGCGAAGCGCTCAGGTTCTCGCTCGTCGCCTGCAGGTTGGCGATGGTCGAGGTGAAGCGGTTCTGCACCGCACCCATGTCGGCGCGGGCGGAGTTGACGCTGGTCAGGGCCTTGTCGACGATTTCCATGGCCTGCTGCGCGCCGGTGAAGCTGGAGATGTCGAGGTCCTTGATGTACTTCGTGCTGCCCGCCGAAGCGGTCGCGGTGGCGCCGATGCCGGCTTCGGCCATCGTGATGCCCGTGCCGCCCGTCAGCGTGCCGGCGGTGAAGGAGAAATCCTTGCCCGCGGTGATCGAGGTCAGCGTCAGCTTGTTGCTCGAATCCAGCGAGGCGTAGACGCCGGTCTGGTCCATCTTGTCGTTGATCGAGGCGGCCATCTTCTTGGCCACGTCGCCGCCGGTGTCGCCCACGCCGATGTCGATGGTGTCCACCGTCACGCCGTTGATCGCCATGCCGGCGAGGGTGCCGGTCGCCGTGGCCGTACCGGCCGAGACAGCGGCGGTCGAGGTCTGCGCGGCGGCGAACTGGGCCTTGCCCAGCGCGTTGGCGTTGGCGTCGACGATGCTGTTGACGGCGATGGTCTGGCCCGAGTTGGCGCCGACCTGGAACAGCGCGCCGGCGAAGGAGCCGTCGAGCAGCTTGGTGCCGTTGAAGTTGGTCTGGTTGGCGACGCGGTCGATTTCCGAGACCAGCTGCGAGACTTCGGCGTTCAGCGCGTCACGGTCGGACTGCGAGTTGGTGGCGTTGGCCGACTGCACGGCCAGTTCGCGGACGCGCTGCAGGTTGTTGCCGATTTCGACCATCGCGCCTTCGGCCGACTGGGCCAGCGAGATGCCGTCGTTCGCGTTGCGCACGGCGACGTCGAGGCCGCGGATCTGCGTGCTGAAGCGCTCCGAGATCGCAAGGCCCGCCGCGTCGTCCTTCGCGCTGTTGATGCGCAGGCCCGACGACAGGCGCTGGATGGTGGTGCCGAGGCTGGCGCTGCTGGTGCCCAGGTTGCGCTGGGCGTTGAGCGACATCACGTTGCTGTTGATGACTTGTGCCATGGTGGTTCTCCGTAGGTTTCGGTTAGGGCACCGGCGAAGCGCTCGCCGGCCGGCAATTACCGCAGTGGTTGGTCGGTGTTGCCGGCCCTTGCCGCTGCTGAACTAGGTAGCGGCCCACGTTTCGAAACCTTTAGCTCCTGGTTGACAAGTCTTTGGAAGTGGGATGGATGTCTAGAAGCGCTTGATCGGTGATTGGTGATTCGTGATTCGTGATTCGTAAGAGCGGGGCTCCGGCCCGGAGCGGGGATCGCGAGGCCACCACTGGTTCTCCCCCGGCCTTTGTAGCCCGGGTAAGCGCAGCGCACCCGGGGTTACCGCGCCGGAGCCGTTGCCCCGGGTGCGGCCTTCGGCCTTACCCGGGCTACAACCGCCCGGCTCACGAATCACGAATCACCAATCACGAATCACGAATCACGAATCACCAACCTCACATCAAATCAAACAACGAACTCGACTGCAGCCGCATGAAGGCCTGCTGCGCGGCCTGCAGGGCCGTGCTTTCCAGCTGGAAACGGCTGATCGCCTCGGCGTAGTCCAGGTCGCGGATGCCCGACAGCGTGGTTTCCAGCGTGACCGACTGCGCTTCGCGCAATTCGGCCGCGCTGTCCATCGCCGCGAGCTGGGCGCCGCCGGTGGCGCGCCCGTCGATGAAGTGCTCCTGCGCCGTGGCCGCGTCGCGGAGCGACGCCTGCAACGCGTTCTGCTGCCTCGCGCGCTGCTGCGGGGAGTCGTCGGGCAGTTCGAGCGCGCCGACGAGGTCGTCGATCATGCCGAACACGTCGCGGGTTCCCGCCGGGCCGACGGAAAAACTGTCGCCCGCGGCCGGTGCGCCGTCCACGCGCAGGTTCAGCCCGCCGACGTTGATGCCTTCGCCGCTGACGTACGCGCCGGTGCCGATGACCGCACCGCCGGCGTCGCGAAGTTCGTAGGCGTCCGGCGCGGTGAACACGACGCTGAAACGGCCGCCGGTCCAGCTGCCCGACGCGTCCAGGCCGAACTCCATCAGCACGCCGGTGCCGGTGTTGGTCGCCGCCGCGGCACCGTTGACGCGGCCGTCGCCGGTCTTGACGCGCATGAACAACTCGCTGCCCGGCAGCGTGTCGGACACGAACTGGTCCGGTGCGATCTCCACCTCGCGCTGGCGCTGGTCGCCGGTGTAGCTGACGTCGCCGGCGCTCACCACGAACGGCGCGTGGTCGTCCGCGGTGCCGCCGAACAGGTAGCGCCCGCTGCCGTCCTGGCTGTTGGCCAGGCCGATGAGTTCCTCGCGGATCACCTTCAGCTCGGCGGTGATCGCCTTCTTGTCCTCGCTCGACATCGCGGCGTTGTTGGCCTGGATGGTGAGCTCGCGCACGCGCGCCAGGCGATCGCCCGCCTGCGCCAGCACGCTTTCCTGCAGGTTCAGACGGTTGCCCAGCAGGTTGGCGTTCTCGCCGAAACGTTCCAGCTCCGCGCTCGCGCGGTCCAGCGACACCGCGGTGCCGGCGGCGACGGGATCGTCCTTCGCCGTGACCAGGCGCTGGCCCGAGGCGAGCTGCTGCTGCGTATGCGACAGGCCCGCCTGCTTGCGCAGCATCGTGCCCAGTTGCAGTGCGTAGGCGCCGCTGGTGGAAATGCGATTGTTCATCGACGCACCGCGCTGAGCAGGGACTGGAACATCGTGTCGGCGGTGGAGATCACCTGCGCGGCGGCCTGGTAGGCCTGCTGGAAGCGCAGCATGTTGGCCGCCTCCTCGTCGATGTTCACGCCGGAAATCGAATCGCGCGCCGACTGCGCCTGGTCGTACAGCACCTGCTGCGCGTCGGCGGCGTAGTCCGCCTGTCGCGCGGCCGAGCCGATCGTCGTGGTCAGCCCGCCGATCGCGCCGTTGAGCGACACCGTGCCGCCGTTCAAGGCCTTCGCATCGTCGAGGTTGCCCAGCGCGATCGCGTTGCCGTTGTCGCTGGAGCCGGCGCCCGTGCTGCCCACGCTGAAGCGGTCGCCCGCGGCGGGCACGCCGTCCAGGCTGAGGCTCCAGCCGTTGGCGTTGATCGGCTGGCCCGCGGTGTACGGGAAGGGACCGGTGCCGTTGATCGTGTACTGCGTTGCGTCGATGAACTCGATGTCGGCGGGCGTGAGCAGGTTGGCGTGGGTGGCGTCGGTGACCTTCACCGTGCCGATCTTGCCGGTGCCGACGTTGTCGAGTTCGGCCTTCGCCTTCACCGGCGTGGCCGCCGCGATGCGGTTGGGGTCGTCGATGGCGACGCCGATCGCGCCGGCCGCGCCCGCGGTGGGCTGCAGCAGGAAACGATCGCCCGACGCCGGCGCACCGCCGACGACGAGTTCGACGCCGTTGACCACCAGCGGGTCGGCCGCGGTGCCGGTGCCTGTCAGCGGCACGTTGGCGCCGGTGTCGGCGCGCGTGGCGCTCCACGCGCTGCCGTCGAACTTCAGCACGACGTTCTGCGCGTCCAGCTTGGACAGGTCGCCGACGCTCGCGGTGAGCGTGCCGGTGCCGGTGTTGCTGGCGTGGTTGTTGACCTTCGGCGCGGGCACGGAGAAGAAGTCCGTGCCCATCTGGCCGTTGAGGTCCATGCCGGCGCGGTGCTGCTGGTTGAAGGCGTCGGCCAGGCCCACGGCGATGCGCCCGAGTTCGGCCTGCGCCGGATCGAGCACGTCGCTGCGGAAGTCCATCAGGCCGCCGATCTTGCCGCCCAGCGAGGCATCGTTGAGCTGGATCTGCTGGCCGTTGCCGTCCAGCGCCAGGCGCACGCGTTCGGGGCGATAGGGGTCGGTGGCGACGGTGAGTTTCGCCGACGTGTTGCCGACGACCAGCGCCTGCCCGCCGGCGGTGAACACGTTGAGCGCGCCGTCGCCCTGCTGCACCGCGGTGCCGCCGGTGAAGCCGACCATCTGCGAGACCAGGCGGTCGCGCTGGTCGAGCAGGTCGTTGGAGACGTTGTTCGGGTTGCTGGTGATCTCGCCGTTGAGGCGCGCGATCTCCGCGCCGATGCGGTTCACTTCCTCGGCGCTGCTGCGCAGGCCGCTGTTGACCTCGTTGCTCAGCGAATCGAGCTGGTTGTTGAGCTGCTTGAAGCGCGCGGTGAGCGCGTTCGCGTCGGACAGCACGTCCTCGCGCGCGGCGCTGGAGGCCGCGTTGCTGGTCAGGCCCGTGGCGGCGTCGAAGAAGTTCGACCACACGCCGGCCAGGCCGGTCGCCTTGTCGGAAAACAGGCTGTCCACGCGCGAGGCCAGGCCGGAAAGCTGCTGCGCGCGGGCCAGTTCGCCGCCGCTTTCCAGCAGGCGCGTGTTGGCGAGCTGGTCGGCGATGCGGCGCACGTCCGCCACCTGCACGCCGTTGCCGACGTAGCCGTAGCCCATGTCGGTGGGCGAGCGCGTGGACAGCTCCACGCGCTGGCGCGAATAGCCTTCGGTCGCGACGTTGGCGACGTTGTGGCTCACGGTCGCCAGCGCGCGCTGGAACGCGATCAGGGCGCCGGAGCCGGTGGACAGGACGTTGGCCATCGTCAGCCTCGTGTGTTGCCGTCGAGCGCGGCGAGCGCGCGGTTGAGCGTGGCGCCTTCGGCGATCGCGTTGATCTTCGCGGCGTAGGCGGGGTCGGTGGCGTAGCCGGCCTTCTGCAGCGCCTGCGCGAACTGGCGCGTGTCGCTGCCGGCCGCGCGCGCCTGCGCGTAACGCGGGTTGTTCAGCAGCCTGGCGTAGTCGGCGAAGCTCTCGCCGATGGAGCCGTAGGCGCGGAAATCGGCGCGCTCGCTCACGCGCGTGCCGCCGACGTACTCGTGCGTGCCGGCGTTGATGCGCTGGCCGCTCCACTTCGAGCCGGCCTTGATGCCGAACAGGTTGTGCGAGGTGACTTCGCCGCCGCCTTTCGCCAGGCGCCGGCCCCAGCCGGTTTCCAGCGCGGCCTGCGCGACGAGCGCCTTCGGATCCACGCCCAGTTCCTGCGCGGTGCGCTGCGCGTGCGGCCAGACCGACTTCACGAACGCTTCCGGACTGGAGCAGTCGAGCTTCGCGTTCGGATCGCATTCGACCTGCGCCGTTTCCACGCGCAGCAGGGCGGGCGCGGCGAGCGCCGGAAGCGAGACGCCGTCGCTGCTGGGCGTGAGTGACAGCGACATCGGCGAGGCGGCGGGCGAGAACGGCAAACCGCCCGGCGGCGTCGCCGTCGCGGTGGCGCCGCCGGTGTCGCGGGTGAGCTGCTGCACGATGATCGGCGCCAGGCCCAGGCCGCGCCCCTTGGCGAGCTCGCGCGAGAGCTGCTGGTCGTACATGTCGCGGTAGGTGGAGTTATCGCCCATCAGCGGATCGCCGAAGGACGCGCTGCGCATCGACTTGACCAGCATCTGCGCGAACTGCGCTTCCAGCTGCTGCGCGGCGTATTCCACGCGCGAGCGGTCGGCGCGCGGCGCACCGTCGGTGCTGGGCGTCGATAGCGGCTGGGACAGGGCGGGGCGCAGGTGCATGGTGGGGTCAAGGCAAGAGTTGTGCCGTGACGTTTTTCTCCCTCCCCTGCGTGCAGGGGAGGGTTGGGGAGGGGTACGCGCCGCGAAGCGGCGGCATCGCGGCGAGTTCGGCGCTGGCCCGCCTCACGACCCCCTCCCAACCCGCAGCCATCCGGCAATAGCCCGATGGCGTTCGACCGGACGCGCGCCACTGGCGCGCAGGCAGTCCGCTCTCACCCCCTGCATGCAGGGGGAGGGGCAAAAGCGCTGCGGTTTCCTCGTTCCGCGCAGCGCCCATCAGATCACCTCCAGCTCCGCCCGCAGCGCGCCGGCGCGCTTGAGCGCTTCCAGGATCGCCACGATGTCGCCGGGCGCGGCGCCCACGGCGTTCACCGCGCGGACGATCTGCTCCAGCGACGTGCCGCCCTGGAACAGGAACATGCGGCCGCCGTCCTGGCTGGCTTCCACGGTGGACTGCGGCGTGACCACGGTCTGGCCGCGGCTGAATTCGTTGGGCTGGCTGACCTGCGTGTTCTCGGAGATCGACACCGTGAGCGAGCCGTGCGACACCGCTGCCGGCAGCACGCTCACCTGGCCGCCCATCACGACGGTACCGGTGCGCGAATTGACGATGACCTTGGACGCCGCGGCGCCGGGGCTCACGTCGAGGGATTCGAGCTTCGCCAGAAAACCGACGCGGTCGCCGTCGGAGGGCGGCGCGACTTCGATGGTGACGGCGTCCACGGCGCGGGCGCGGCCGTTGCCGAACTCGCGGTTCACCGCATCGACGATGTGCGCGGCAGTGGTGAAGTCGGCTTCGTGCAGGTTGAGCGTGACGTTGCCCGACGCCGGCGCACCGGCGACGGCGCGCTCGACGATGGCGCCGTTCGGGATGCGGCCGCCGTTGGGCGCGTTGACCGAGATGCGCGAGCCGTCCTTGCCCGACGCGCCGAAGCCCGACACGACCAGGCTGCCCTGCGCGATGGCGTAGATCTCGCCGTCGGCACCGCGCAGCGGCGCCATCAGCAGGCTGCCGCCGCGCAGGGAACCCGCGTTGCCGATGGACGAGACGGTGACGTCGATCGGCTGGCCGGGCTTGGCGTACGGCGGAAGTTCGGCGTGGATCGCGACGGCGGCGACGTTCTTCAGCTGCGGATTGACGCCCGGCGGAATGCTGACGCCGAGCTGGTCGAGCATCGTCTTCAGGCTCTGCACGGTGAAGGGCGTCTGGCTGGTGCGGTCGCCGCTGCCGTCCAGACCCACGACCAGGCCGTAGCCGATCAGCGGATTGCCGCGCACGCCCGCGACCTGCGCGAGGTCCTTGATGCGCTCGGCCCGCGCCGGCGGCACGACGGCGAGCGTGAGCACCAGGCCGGCGAGGGTGCAGGCGATGGCGTAGGCGATGAGGCCAGTGCCTTTGGGGAGGCGGGGGTTGCGCGTCATCCCCAGCACTTTCAGACCCGTCATCCCGGCGAACGCCGGGACCCAGGCCCGCAGTGTCGAAAGCAGCGTCGCGATGGATTCAAACGCAGCCAGCCTGGGTCCCGGCGTGCGCCGGGATGACGAGGCGATGGGGCGCGATGAGGCGGACTGTGACGGCACCGGAGCGGACGACCCGCGCGTCGAAGAAGACGAAGAATCACGAGTGTTCATACGCCCCCTCAGTACGGATAAACCGCGGAATTGAAGAACCGGCCGAGCCAGCCCATCGCGTTGGAACGCGCCAGGGTGCCGCGGCCGCCATAGACGATCTGCGCATCGCCGACGCGATCGGAGGAAATGCGGTTGTCGGGACCGATATCGGCCGTGCGCACGATTCCTTGAACCTGGATCAGCTCGTCGCCCTGGTTCAGGCGCAGCTGCTTCTGGCCGCGCACCAGCAGGTTGCCGTTGCCCAGGTTCTGCACGACGGTCGCCGTCACCGAGCCGTTGAGGCGGTTGCTCTGCGTGCTGTTGCCCGAGCCCTGGAAATCGCGCGAGCCTTCGACCGACGCTTCCAGGATCGCGTTGCCCTTGTAGGTGATCGGCACGCCGGCGATGGTCGGCGCGGCCATGTCGATGCCCGATTCCTTGCTGACCGACGTGTTGGCCTGCGCGCGCGCGCTGGTGTTTTCGACCAGCACGATGGTGACCAGGTCGCCGACGTCGCGCGCCTTGTTGTCCTCGAACAGGCGCAGGCTGCGGCTGCCGTAGATCGAGCCTTCGCTGGCGGGCGTGGCGGGGGCGGCGATCGCCGAGGCCGGGGCGGCCATCGGCGCAAACGGGCGCACGTCGCCGACGACGGCGGCGCACCCGGCCAGCGCGAGCGTCGCGCCGGCGATGGAAACACGGAAGAAGGCGTTCACGCCGCGACTCACAGATTGTTGTTGAGGAAGCCGAGCATCGTGTCGGTGGTCGAGATCGCCTTGGCGTTGGTCTCGTACGCGCGCTGGGTTTCGATCATCGACACCAGCTCCTCCACGACGTTGACGTTGGAGCCTTCCAGCTGGCCCTGCGCGAGCTGGCCGATGCCGTTGGTGCCCGGCGCGCCCTGCTGCGCGGGGCCGCTGGCGCCGGTCTCGACGAACAGGTTCCCGCCGATGGCCTGCAGGCCCGACGGGTTCACGAAATCGGCCAGCGTCAGCGCGCCGACCTGCACGTCGTCGGCCTGGCCCTGCACCTTCACCGACACGGTGCCGTCGGCGCCGATGGTCACGCTTTGCGTGCCTTCGGGAAACTGGATGCCCGGTTGCACCGGGTAACCGGCGCTGGTCACCAGCTCGCCCTGCGAATTGCGCTTGAAGCTGCCGTCGCGCGTGTAGGCGCTGCTGCCGTCGGGCATCAGCACTTCGAAGAAACCGCGGCCGTCGATGCCGACGTCCAGCGCGCCGTTGGTGACGTTGAGGTTGCCCTGCGAGAACTCCTTCGCCGTGGCCGCCACGCGCACGCCGGTGCCGGTGGACAGCCCGGTCGGCATCTGCGTCTGCTCGGACGTCGCACCGCCGGGCTGGCGCACGGTCTGGTAGAGCAGGTCCTGGAACTCCGCGCGATCGCGCTTGAAGCCGGTCGTGTTGACGTTGGACAGGTTGTTCGAGATGACCGCCATGCGCGTCTGCTGCGCGTCGAGGCCGGTCTTGGCGATCCATAGCGCCTGGGTCATGGCGTTGTCTCCTGTTCGTCGAAGCCTTCCTGTCGTCATCCCGGCGAAGGCCGGGACCCAGGCGGGGAAGGCTTCGGTTCTGTTGCGGTTTTAGATCGATGCGTTACGGGCCTGGGTCCCGGCCTTCGCCGGGATGACGGCGAAGGCGCGGCGCCTCAAGGACCACCGTCAGCGAGAACCCAGCAGCGAATTCGCGCTGCGTGCGTTCTCATCCACACTCTGCAAGACGCGTACCTGCATCTCGAACGCGCGCGCGGTCTGGATCATCTGCACCAGCATCGAGGTCGCCTCGACGTTGCTGTTCTCCACCGCGCCGGGCGTGAGCGATTCGCCGGCGGCGGGCGCGGGCGGCTGGCCGTTGCCGGGGCGCATCAGGCCGTCGTCGCCGCGCACCAGCTCCGCCGTGCGCGCCTGCACGACGCCCAGGCGGCCGGCCTCGGCGATGGTGTTGGCCGGCTGGCCCTGCGGAACGATCGAGATGGTGCCGTCGCTGGCGATGTCCATCGACTGGAACGGCGGCACCGTCACCGGCGCGCCGTCGCTTCCGAGCACCGGACGGCCGTTGCTGGTCAGCAGGCCGTTGGCGTTCATCGCCAGGTTTCCGGCGCGCGTGTAGGCGGGGTTGCCCTGCGCGTCCTGCACGGTGAGCCAGCGGTCCTGGTTCAGCGCGACGTCCAGCGTGTTGCCGGTCTGCAGGATCGCGCCGTGCGTGTCGCTCACGCCGTACGCCTGCGCGGCGGCGGCCACGCGCGAGGCGTGGCCGTTGCCCTTCACCGGCGTCGCGGTGGAACCGGCGAGCGTCGCCTGGAAACCCACCGTGTTGGCGTTGGCGAGGTTGTGCGACACCGATGCCTGCGTCTTCAGCGACGTGCTGGCGCCGGTCATCGCGATGTAGAGCGCGCGGTCGGTCATGGCGGACCTCCTATCTCATCGCGTCCGCGCTTAGCGGATGTTGATGATCGTCTGGGTGACCTGGTCCTGCGTCGAGATCATCTGCGCGTTCGCCTGGAAGTTGCGCTGCGCGGTGATCATGTTGACCAGCTGTTCGGTGAGATCGACCGTGGACGCTTCCAGCGCGCCGGACTGCAGCGTGCCGAAGTCCGCGGTGTCCGGCGCGCCGATGCGCGGATCGCCCGACGCGTAGGTTTCGGCCCACACGTTGTTGCCCTGCGGCTGCAGGCCCTGCGGGTTGGTGAAGGTGCCCAGCGCGATCTGGCCCAGCGGCTGGTCGGCGCCGTTGGAGAAGCGCGCGTAGACCACGCCGGTGGAGTCGATGTCGATCTCGTTGAGCTTGCCGGCGGCGTAACCGTCCGGATTGATGTCGCGCAGCGAGAACGCCGAGCCGTACTGCGCCGAGCCGGACACGTTCAGCGTCAGGTTCATGACGCCCGCACCGGTGGTCGGGGTGAACGGATCCATCGCGATCTGCCCGTTCGCCGGCGAGATCAGCGCGCCGGAGCCGTTGAACTGCAGCGTCGTCGGCGCACCCACGGCGGTGCCGTCGATGAAGTTGTGCACCTGCCATTCGTTCGGATTGGCCGTCTTCACGAAGTAGGAGGTCTGCACGTGCGCCACGCCGAGCGAGTCGTACACGGTCGCGCCGCCGCTGGAGTGGTTGTAGGTGTTGGTGTCGGTCGGATCGAACGGCGCGATCGTCGGCGCCGCCGCGTTGCCGGGCAGCGTCACCTGCATCACCACGTTGCTCGACGCCTGCGGCGGGCTGGTGGTGGTGAGCAGCTGCAGGTCGACCATGCGGCCGACGTCGAAGCCGTTGCCGTTGGCGTTCGGCGCGAACACCTGCAGGCGCTTGCCGTCGGGCGTGCCGATGAATCCGTTCGCATCGGGCTGGAAATTGCCCGCTCGCGAGTACACGCGCGCACCGTTGTCGTTGAGCACGAAGAAGCCTTCGCCGTCGATCGCGACGTCCAGGCCGCGGCCGGTCGGGTCGATGTTGCCCTGCGAGAACTGCTGCGCGACGTTGCTCAGCTTCACGCCCGAACCGATCGCGTTGCGCGACAGGCCGTAGGCGGTGGAGGAGAACAGGTCGGCGAATTCCGCGCGCGATTCCTTGAAGCCGGTGGTGTTGACGTTGGCGATGTTGTTCGCCGTGACGTTGAGGTCGGCGTTGGCGGCGTTGATGCCCGACAGCGAGGTGTTGAAACCCATTGGATGTTCTCCGGAGAGAGGAAGCCCCTCTCCCGCGAGCGGGGAAGGGGTTTGGGGTGAGAGCTGCGGTTCGTCAGCGGATGCGCAGCACGTAATCCAGCGGCGCCGTGCCCAGCCCCGCGAGGTCGAGGAACACGCCGTCGCTGCCGACGGTCACGCTGTCCACGCGCGATTCGACGTAGGTGCTGAGATCCTTCTTGGTCTCGCCCGAGCCGATCGTCGCGGTGACGCCGTACGTGCCAGCGGCCAGGCGGTTGCCGTTGGCATCGCGGCCGTCCCATTCGAAGGCGACTTCACCGGCCTTTTCGGCCTGCACGGTGAGCTTGCGGACGCTCTGTCCGTTGGCGTCGGTGATCTCGAAGGTGACGGTGCCCGAGTCGGGCGCGGCGACCACGCCGTTGACGCTGCCCTCGCTGCCCAGCGACATCTTCGCCGACGGCACCAGCACGCTGCGGCCGACGAGCGAGGCGCCGCGCAGCATCTGGTCGGTGGCCAGCGAGCCGTTGAAGCTGTCCATCGAGGTCTGCAGGCCCTGGATGCCCTGCACGGTCGAGAACTGCGCGAGCTGCCCGAGGAATTCGCTGTTCTGCATCGGGTTCAGCGGATCCTGGTGCTGCAGCTGCTCGGTCATCAGGCGCAGGAAATCGGCCTGGCCGAGCGACTCGGTCTTCTTCTTCGTGTCCGTGCCGCCGGACGCGTTGGCGCCGAGGCTGGAGTAGATATCGGAGGCGATGGAGGTCATGGGGTTCCTTCGTGCGGAAGCGGTCAGCGGCCCATCTGCAACGTCGACAACGCCAGTTCCTTGGCGCTGTTGAACACTTCGACGTTGGCCTGGTAGCTGCGCGAGGCGGAAATCAGGTCGACCATCTGCGCCACCGGATCGACCGCGGGCGCGTACACGTAGCCCTGCGCGTCGGCGAGCGGGTGGCCGGGTTCGTAGCGCTTGAGCGGCGCGTCGGTGCTCTCGCGCACCTCGGCCACGTTGACGCCGGCCAGCGAGGGATCGCCGGGCACGCCTTCGGCGCGGAACACGGGCTGCTTGGCGCGATAGACCTCGTCGGGATTGCCGGAAACCGAATCGGCGTTGGCGAGGTTCGACGCTATGGTCGACAACCGCACCGACTGGGCGTTCATCGCCGAACCGGCGACGTCGAAAATGGGCAGGTTGCTCATGCGCGCGCGTCCACGTTACTGGCCAGTGATGGCGGTGAGCATCCCGCGCACCTTGGATTCGACGAAGGTCAGCGAGGCGCGGTACTCCAGCGCCGCCTGCGCGAACAACGCGTGCTCGCGCTCGCCGTCGACCGTGTTGCCGTCGACGCTGGGCTGGCTGCTGGGCCGTGCGTAGCGCGCGCCCTGCGCCGCGGCGTCGATGGCGTCGCCCGCGGCGGCGTTGGGCTGCAGCGCCGATTGCAGCGCCGAGGTGAAGTCCAGGTCCTGCGCCTTGAAGTTCGGCGTATCGGCGTTGGCCAGGTTGGCCGACAGCACCTGCAGCCGCTGCTCGCGCAGGGCCAGCGCAGTGCCGTGGATGCCAAGGAAATCGGACATGACGCCTCCGGGCGTGGGTTCACCGGAGACAGAGGCAAGCGGCGTGCCAGAGGGCATGTTTGCTCCCTCCCCTGCGTGCAGGGGAGGGTTGGGGAGGGGTTGCGCAGGCGCGGGAGCGCCAAGCTCAGCGAAGTGCGCCGATCGCTACGGCGCTGTGCACGGCACCCCTCCCCAACCCTCCCCTACTAAGTAAGGGAGGGAGCGGAAAGCGTCGCTTCACCCCAGCGAATTCACCCGCGCCGCCACGCGCTGCGCCAGCTCGTGCTCGGAGTACTTGGGCACGAAGTCGTCCGCGCCCACGCGCTCGACCATGGCCTGGTTGAACACGCCCGACAGCGACGTGTGTAGCAGGACGAACATGTCCCGCAGGGCCGGGTCGCGTCGGATTTCCGTCGTCAGGGTGTAGCCGTCCATGGCCGGCATCTCGATGTCGGAGATGACCATGGCGTAGCGCTCGTGCGGGTCGATGCCGCTCAGGACCAGCGCCTGGAGGTGCTCCAGCGCCTGGCGGCCGTCGGACAGCAGCGTCGAGCCCAGGCCCAGCTGCTCCAGCACCATGCGGATCTGGTTGCGCGCCACGCGCGAGTCGTCGACCACCAGCACCTCGCGCGGCGCGGTCGGGCTGGTCGCGGCGAGCGGGGCGATGCGGTCGGCGTCGCTGCCGCGCGGGGCGGATTCGGCCAGCACGCTTTCCACGTCGATCAGCTGGATCAGCTCGCCGTGGTGGCGCGTGACGCCGGTGAGGTAGTGCTGCTCGGCGCCGTGTTCCGGCGGCGGGTGGATGTCCTGCACCGCGATGTTGACGATGCGGTCCACCGCCGAGACCAGGAAGCCCTGGACGGAGCGGTTGAACTCGGTGACCACCAGGTACTTGGGCTCGGTCGAATGGGCGTCGCCGTGGCCGATCGCGTGCGCCAGGTCCAGCACCGGGATGCTGCGCCCGCGCACGTCGGCCGCGCCGCTGAACGCCGGCGGCAGCTGGGGCAGGGTGAACAGCGGCGGGCGCGGCAGGACCTCCTGCACCTTGAAGACGTTCACGCCAAAAAGCTGACGCGTGCCCAGGCGGAAGAGCAGCAGCGCCAGCCGGTTGTGGCCGGCAAGGCGCGTGCGTTGGTCGATGCGGTCGAGCAGGTCCTGACTCATGCTTCGGGTTGTCGGCCGGGGTGGGCGGGACTTGAGTGGTCGCGGTGCGGTGCAAAGGGTGGGCCGCCGTCATCCCGGCGAAGGCCGGGACCCAGGCGCGTAACGCACGGCATTCCCATCGCGGCCAACCACCTCTCACCGTCGTCCCGGCGAAGTCCGGGACCCAGGCCCGTACCGCACGGGCCTCCCGCACTGGCAAACACCCCCTCACCGTCATCCCGGCGAAGGCCGGGACCCAGGCCTGTACGGCACGGGCACTCCCGCACCGGCAAACACCCCCTCACCGTCATTCAAGTGAAGGCCGGCGCCCACGCCCGTAACGCACGGGCACTCCCGCACCGGCAATACACCCCACCGTCATTCCAGCGAAAGCTGGAACCCATTTTGATCCCGCTCTTGCTGCGGCCCTTGCTCTTGCCGCTTCGCTCCCGCTCTTTGATCGTCATCCCCGCGAACGCGCGGATCCAGGGACGTTCCACGCTTTCCTGTAACCCTTCAGATCAGAAGAGGAAACAGGAACCGCAACCGCAACCGCAACAACGCAGCGCGGTGCTACACCGGCCGTTCAACGTTCCCCTTCGTTGCCCCTCACCCCAACCCCTCTCCCGAGGGGAGAGGGGCTTAACCCCAAAGAGCAGCTGTTTACGCGCCCACTGAGGGCCCCAACGCCTTCCGGCACAAATCCTGCACGCCCCTTGCGGATCTCCCCGGAGCCGCACGTGCACGCCATTTCGAAAGCCCTGCTGACCGCCTTCGCGCTGTCGCCGTCGCTGGCGATGGCGGGCGCGTTCCAGTCCGTGGAGTCCATCCGCGACACCGCCATCGCCGCGATGGGTGCCATGGCCGCCAACGGGCAGGCCGAGGCCTCGGTCGACTCGCGCCTTCGCATGCCCGCGTGCGCGCAGCCGCTGGCGGCGACCGTGGCCGGACCGGCTTCAGTGGCGGTGCGCTGTGCCGATACCCCGGGGTGGCAGCTCTACGTGCCGGTGCGGGTGCGGCGCGAGGCCGATGTGGTGGTCCTCGCAAAGCCCCTCCGGGGCGACGAGCCGATCGGTCCGCAGCACCTCGCCGTGCAGCGGCGGGAACTCGGGGCCGGCGACGGCCCGGTCGTCAGCGATCCGGCCGCCGTCGTCGGCAAGCGCCTGCGTCGCGCCATGCCGGCTGGTGCGGTGCTCGGGGCGGACGATGTCGGCGGGGAGGACGCGCTCAAGCGCGGCGACCCGGTGACGCTCGTCTCGCGCGCCGGCGGCATGGAAGTGCGGATGGGCGGGCGTGCGATGGGTGCGGGCCGGGTGGGGTCGACCGTCTCGGTCGAGAACACCGCCTCGCGCCGTATCATCCGGGGCCGCGTGGTCGGGCCCGGGCTCGTCGAAGTCAATTTGTGACGGCCCTTACAAAGCTGTCAGGTTTTCCCCTCAAGTCCGGCCGTGGGCGGCCGTTATCCAGTTCGAACACGTTCTCAAGGAGTCAGCCATGACCCACAAGATCGACGGCGCCATGTCGCCCGCCCTGCGCCAGATCGAAGCGGCCGGCAGCACGTCCGTGCAGTCGCGCTCCGGTGCGGACCGCGGCCAGCCGGTCGGCGCCACCGCGCCCACCGACCAGATGCGCCTGACCGGCGATGCCACCCACCTGCAGGCGCTGGAGCGCGAGCTCGGCGCGGCCCCGGCCGGCATCGACGTGGCCAAGGTCAACGCGATCCGCTCCGCGCTCGCCGACGGCAGCTACAAGGTCGACCCGCAGGCGATCGCCGATCGCATGCTGTCGCTCGAGAACGCGCTGTCGAAGTGAGCCATCGCGGATGAACGCGCAGGCGCACCCCCTCGACGTGCTGGAAGACGCGCTCAATGCCGAGCGCCGCGCGCTGCTCGACCACGACGTCGAAGCGCTGCTGCTTTCCACGCAGGCGAAGCTCGAAGCGCTGCGCGCGGCCGAACGCGCCGGCGCGAGCGCGGACGACGCGCCGCGCGTGCTCGCACTGAGCGAGCTCAACCATGCCAACGGCGCCTTGCTGGCGCGCCGTCGCCGCGAAGTGAACTGGGCGCTGCGCCACCTCGGCCGCCTGGATGCCGACGCCCTCTACGACGCCAACGGCCAGGCCGGCGCGAAGCCGCATAGCCGGGTGAATGTGTCGGCGTGATTTTTCCCGCGAATCGGGAATCGGGAATCGGGAATCGCCCGCACCTCGGCAGATTCTCGAAGCGCAACGTTCTGACGATTCCCCATTCCCCATTCCCGATTCCCTGCGTGATTTCGCCCCGCATGCGCTAACGTGACCCGGCCACACGCAGCAGGCCCGGAGCGGGATGAGCGAACAACCCATTACACAGCCCGGCGATGCCCTCTGGAGCGAAGACATGCTCTGGGCCGTCGCCATGTCGGACCTCGCGGTCTTCCTGCTCGACGCGAACGGCGAGCTGCTGCACAGCAACGACGCCGGACGCGTGCTGGCGATGCGGCTGCATCCGGACGATCCGCATCCCGATCCGGCGATGCTGCTGTCCTACATCCCCGAACAGGGCTGGCAGATCGCACAGCGCGATGGCCGCTGGATCGGCGAGGTGCCGACGGCGTTGCCGGGGCTGGTGCTGGAGATCAAGGCGTTCGCGGGGCGCGATCGCGGACGCTGCCGGCGCTACACGGTGATGACCGACATCTCCGTGCGTTCGGCGCGCGAAGGCGAACTGCGCCGTCGCCACGACGAACTGCAATCGACCTACGACCGCCTCGCCAGCGCGCAGGAACAACTGCTGCAGTCGGAGAAGATGGCGTCCATCGGCCAGCTCGCCGCCGGCGTCGCGCACGAGATCAACAATCCCATCGGCTACGTTCATTCCAACCTGGGCACGTTGCAGGAATACGCCAGCGCGCTGCTCGCGCTCGTCGACGGTTACGCCAACGCGTTGCAGTCGTCCGATCCCGCCGCGAGCCGTCCGTTGATGAAGCAGCTGCGCGAACGGCTCGACGTCGACTTCATCGTCGGCGACCTGCCCAAGCTGCTGGAGGAATCGCGCGAAGGCATCGAGCGCGTGACCAAGATCGTGCAGGACCTCAAGGAGTTCTCGCACGTCGAGCGCGATGAGCCCATGCGCCCGTCGGACCTTCGAAAAGGCCTGGAATCCACGCTCAACATCGTGTGGAACGACCTCAAGTACAAGGCGAAGATCGACAAGCACTACCACGACGTGCCGCTGGTGGAGTGCTACCTGTCGGAGATCAACCAGGTCTTCATGAACCTGCTGATCAACGCGGGGCAGGCGATCGACGACCGAGGCCTGATCACGCTGGCGATGGGCGTGGAAGGCGACGAGGTGTGGGTGAGCGTCGCCGACGACGGCGTCGGCATTCCCGAGGACGCGCTGCAACGCATCTTCGATCCGTTCTACACGACCAAGCCGATCGGTCGCGGCACCGGGCTCGGTTTGGCCATCGCATATCGCATCGTCGCCAAGCACCACGGCCGCATCGAAGTGCACAGCCGCCCCGGCGAAGGCAGCACGTTCCGCGTGGTGCTGCCGATCTCGCAGCCGGTGTTGTCGCGGCCGCGCGCGAAGTAGCCGCGCGGCAGTCGTCAGCGCGCACGGGTCGCGCACTTGTAGCCCGGGTAAGCGAAGCGCACCCGGGATGGCCTCTCCAAGGTGGGCGCGTCCCCGGGTGCGCTGCGCTTACCCGGGCTACAACGGCGCAAGCACTGACGACGAACGGCATCGCGCTGCCGACACCGCCGCAACGGCCTGTTAACGAAACGCCCACACCGTTACACCGTGCGTCCGCGCTATTCAGCCGCGAGCCGAACCTCATGCCTTCCCTAAGGTTTCAAACGAAACCTGTGGAACCATCGAGCTGTTGCTGCACTGCACGATGACAAACTCGGCACAGTTTGCTTAGTTTTGGTTAAGGCTTCGTGGTAGCGCTATCACAGGGGGTGCGCTGCCCGACGCCGGATCGAGCACCACATAACGCGATTACTGCGACTGCACGGGTCACTGGAACCGCAAGGAAGTCGGCATCGGAAGTGCGGGAAACGGGCGATTGCAACGCCCGGATTTTGGAAGTGGCGGGAGCAACCCGCGGGTGCCCTGGGGAGGGGCGATTACATCCATCGATCGAAGTAGAGGGCAGACCACATGATCTGGTTCCGGTCCCACGCAGCAGGAGCGTCCAGCGCGCACGCGGCCACTATCGCGCCGCAACGCAAGGACGTGGTTTCGATGATCCAAACCTCCGTCCGGAGGGTCGCGCCATGAGCACGCGCTCCAGGACGTTCAAGCCGAAGTTCGGCAGCAGGACCTTCAAGCGCACGGCGATGTTCACCTTCGTCGGCGGCATGCTGGTGATCAATCCGGCGTTCGCGCAGGACGCCACGCAGGCGACGCAGGCGCAGGTCGCGCAATCGCAGCGCCCGGCGGGCGATGAAGCCACCACGCTCGATTCGGTGGTCGTCACCGGCCTTCGCAATTCGCTCAACCAGTCGATGGAGCTCAAGCGCGAAGCCGCTGGCGTCGTCGACGCGATCAGCTCCGAGGACATCGGCAAGTTCCCCGACACGAACCTCGCCGAGTCGCTCCAGCGCATCACCGGTATCTCGATCGAACGCCGCGACGGCGAAGGCGCGCAGATCACCGCGCGTGGCTTCGGCCCGCAGTTCAACATGGTCACCCTCAACGGTCGCCAGATTCCGGGCGCGGACGCGTTCGGCGCGCCGGGCCAGATCCCGATCGGCGGCGTCGACGGCGGCACGCGTGCGTTCAACTTCGCGCAGCTGGCCTCCGAAGCCATCGACACGCTGGTGGTCTACAAGACCGGCCAGGCGACGGTGCCCAGCGGCGGCATCGGCGCGACGATCGACATCCGCACCGATCGCCCGTTCAACCACCAGGGCGGCAACGTCGTCGCCAGCGCCGGCGCCAAGGCGGTGTACGACGAATCGCAGCCGTTCGACACCGACATCACGCCGGAAGTCTCGGGCATCTTCAGCTACGCCAATGCCGACAAGACGTGGGGCGTCGGGCTGTCGGCGAGCTACCAGAAGCGCCACGGCGGTTCGGTGCAGTCCACCGAGAACGCCTGGAACATGCAGCGCTGGACCGGCACGGATCCGGCACTGCGTCCTGATGCGGTCCTGGTGAACGCGCCGGCGATCGGCCAGCTGTACGGCATGCCCAACGACCTGCGTTATGCGTTCGCCGATTTCGAACGCGAGCGCATCAACGGCCAGGCCGTGCTGCAGTTCGCGCCGACCGACGCGCTGACCTTCACGCTGGACTACACGTACTCCAGCAACGAGATCACCGAGAACCGCGGCGAGCAGACGATCTGGCTGCAGCGCGCCAACAGCTTCAGCCACCTCACCTTCGATACCGACGAAGAAGTCGCCACGCCGATCTATCTTCGCGACATCGTCGGCACCAAGGACTTCGGCTACGAGCAGCAGCGCCAGGAGCAGGAATACAAGCTCGATTCGCTCGGCCTGAACGTGAAGTGGGACGTCACCGACCGCTTCCGCCTGGCGTTCGACGCGCACAACACGACGTCCAAGAGCCTGCCGAACGATCCGGTCACCGGCGGCGGTTCGACGTTCTTCTCCATCGCCGGCACCAACAACTGCACCGTGGGTCCGTACTGCGGCGGCAACTGGGCGCAGGAGCTGTACTTCAACAGCGGCCTGCCGATCGGCGCGCGCACGTGGTATCCGGACCCGACCTCGGCGGCAGCCGGCGTGGGCGGCACGCTCAATCCGGACTTCCCGGCCGAGCAGATCGGTTCGCAGGTGCTGCGCATCAACTACCAGCGCCAGGAAACCGAAGTGAAGCAGGGCCGCATCGACGGCGAGTACAACTTCGACGACGGCCGCTTCCTGTTCGGCGTGGATTCGTCCAACGTCACCATGAAGCGCATGCAGGCGACCGAAGCGTATTCGACGCTGGGCGACTGGGGCGTGGCCAACACCGGCAACGAACCGGGCCTGCAGCAGCTGCTGACGCCCATCAGCATCATCGGCATGTTCGAGGACTGGAACACCGCCGGCGCGGCACCGGGCGCATGGCGCGGCGACGCCACGGCCGGCGCGTTGTGGGCGGGCGATTTCTACGGCGCGACGACGCGCCGCAGCGACCAGCTCGCCGCCGACAACCGTGTCGAGGAAGACACCGACGCGGTCTACGCGCAGGTCGAAATGGACGGCACGCTGGGCGGCTTCCCGACGCACACGCGCCTGGGCGTGCGTTACGAGAAGACGTACGTCACCTCGACCTCGCAGGTCGCCATCCCCACCGCGATCCAGTGGCAGGCGAACAACGACTTCCGCATCCTGCGCGGCGAGGACCAGCAGCCCTTCAAGGAAACGCACAGCTACGACTACGTGCTGCCGAACCTGGATTTCAGCATCGACTTCACCGATGAGATCAAGGGTCGCGCATCCTTCGGCAAGACCATCGCACGCGCGCCGTACGGCAACCTGTATGCCGGCCCGACGCCGAACCAGCCCACCGGTTCGATCCTGGTCAACCCGTCCGCACGCGCCGACGGCGACGCGCAGAACCCGATGCTGGATCCGCTGGAGTCCGACAACCTCGACCTCGCGGTGGAGTGGTACTTCGCCGATGCGAGCTTCGTGTCGGTCACGTTCTGGAACAAGGACGTGAAGAACTTCATCGGCAATTCGGTGGTGCGCGAAACGCTGTACGACCTGCGCGACCCGACCTCCGGTCCCGATGCGCAGGCCGCGCTCGCCTTCCTCACCAGCCCGCAGTGCGCCACGCAGGCCGGTGCGGCCGGCGCGGATCTCGCGCAGGCGTGTTCGTCCAACGACACCGCGCTGTTCACCGCGCTGGCGATGTTGCGCAATCCCGAAACCGGCGGCCTGGCGGCGTACAACGGTACGTCCGCGCAGTCGCTGGCGATGGAGAACGCGTACGACCTAGTCGGCGAGGCGGACGATCCGCTGTACGAGTTCGACGTGCAGCGTCCGGTCAACCAGAACAACGCCAACCTCCACGGTTGGGAAATGGGTGGCCAGTACTTCTTCGGTGAGTCGGGCTTCGGCATCTTCGCCAACTACACGCTGGTGGATGGCGACGTCGCGTTCGACAACACCGTGATCGAACGCGACCAGTTCGCGCTGCTCGGCCTGAGCGACACGGCCAACGTGATGTTCATGTACGAGAAGTACGGCTGGTCGGCACGCCTGGCCTGGAACTGGCGCGACGAGTACCTCATCGCCGCGAACGAGAACGGCTCCAACCGCAACCCGTTCTATGTCGAGGAATACGAGCAGTGGGACCTGAGCGTCAACTACTCGTTCAACGACAACTGGCAGGTCGGCTTCGAGGCCATCAACCTCACCGGTGAGGACGTGCGCTGGCACGGGCGTTCCGACAAGCAGATGATCAAGCTGGTCGACCAGAGTCCGCGTTACATGCTGGGCGTTCGCTGGCGCTACTGAGCCACGCGCACGCGGGTGCGGAGCAGTGGGAAGCGGGAGGGAAGGCCCTCCAGCTTCGACAGACAAGGAGCGGGAAACGAACGGGCTCTCCCTCGGTCGTTTCCCGTTTCCTTCCAGATGAGAAGCGAGTAAAACAAGCAGGAAACGCGGGAGGCGCGAACGCTCGCCATCCACTCCCGCATCCCTCGCTTCCGTTCTTCCGGTTGCCATGGCCCGATACGAACTGCTCAACAACATCACGCACAAGGACCTGCGCGTCGCCACGCGTTTCGGTCGCGAGTTCGGCGACGACATCGGCATGGTGCTGGCGTTCCCGACCGAGTTCGCCGAGCTGCAGCGCGAATACCCGATCTTCTTCCGCAAGGACCGCGAGAGCGGGCAGTGGCAGGCCGTCGCGCTGCTCGGGTTCGACGCGAAGGAAAACCTCTTCCTGCAGGGCGAACGCTGGAACGCGGCGTACCTGCCCGGCGCGATCGCGAAGGGGCCGTTCCTGATCGGCTTCCAGGAACAGCACATCGAAGGCGAGCTGCGTCGCGAGCCGGTGGTGCACGTGGACATGGACCATCCGCGCATCCAGGCCGGCGACGGCGAAGCGGTGTTCCTGCCGCAGGGCGGCAACAGTGCCTACCTCGACCACATTTCCACGGTGCTGCGCGGCATCCGCGACGGCGTCGACGCCGGTCAGGCGATGTACGCCGCGTTCGACCAGTTCGAACTCATCCAGCCGGTGTCGCTGGAGATCACGCTCGACGAAGGCCACCGCGTGAGCCTGTCGGGCCTGTACAACATCGATCGCGACCGCCTGGCCGCACTCGATGCCGAGAAACTGCACGCGCTGCATCGCGCGGGTTACCTGGAAGGCGCGTACCTCGTGCTCGCCTCCGTGCACAACCTGCGCCGGCTGATGGCCGAAAAGCAGCGGCGACTGCGCGAGACCGCGCAGTGAACGCATTGGCCGGCGACGCGACGATGCACGCGCGCGCCGGCGCGACGCAGCCGATCCGCGAGCTGCACGACGTGCGCGCGCACGCGCTGCCGCTGGATGAACTGCTGGAACGCAACGAACCGGTCGTGCTGCGCGGCATCGCGCGCGACTGGGAGCTGGTGCGCGAAGGCGCGCGTTCGATGCAGGCGGCGATGGACTGCCTGCGTCGTCGCGACAACGGCCAGCCGGTGACGTATTCGTGGGGACCGCCGGAGATCCGCGGCCGCCCGTTCTACAACGACGAGTTCACGCAGCTCAATTTCGAAGTGCGCCGCGGCGCTCTGTCGCAGGCGCTGGACGAGATCGCCGCGCACGCCGGCGATGCGTCGCCGCCGATGGTCTACGTCGCCTCGCTGCTGATCGACTCGCGCATGCCGGGCCTGCGCGCGGCGAACGATCTGGGCCTGCCGGCGCAGGGCATCGACGCGCCGCCGAGCATCTGGATCGGCAACCGCGTCACCGCGTCGTGCCACTTCGATGCGATGAACAACCTCGCCGTGTGCGCGGTCGGCCGTCGCCGCTTCACGCTGTTTCCGCCGGAGCAGATCCACAACCTCTACCCGGGGCCGCTGGATCCCACGCCGGGCGGGCAGCAGGTGAGCGTGGTGGATTTCGATGCGCCGGATTTCGCGCGTTATCCGCGTTTCCGCGACGCACTCGATGCCGCGCGCAGTGCCGTGCTCGAGCCGGGCGATGCCATCTTCATGCCGAGCCTGTGGTGGCACCACGTGCAGGCGCTGGACGCGTTCAACGTGCTGGTGAACACCTGGTGGAGCAGCGTGCCCGCGCACGTACCCACGCCGATGCACGCGCTGTACCACGCGATCTGGACGCTGCGCGATCGCCCCGAACGCGAGAAGCAGGCCTGGCGCGAGGTGTTCGAGTACTACGTGTTCGGCGACGCCGAACGCGCGGGCGCGCATCTTCCGCCGCCGGCGCGCGGCGTGCTCGCGCCGGTGGACGAGCTGCTCGCGCGGCAACTGCGCGCGATGCTGATCGCCAAGCTCAACCGCTGATTCCACGTTCAATCGCCACGCGACACGAAGGGAGCGACGAGATGGAGAAGGGCAGGATCCGCAGGGTCGTGATCGCCGGCGGCGGTACCGCGGGATGGCTCGCCGCGGCGGCGCTGACGCACCAGTTCCGCGACCTGCTCGACGTGGTCCTGATCGAATCCGAGCAGATCGGCACCGTGGGCGTCGGCGAATCCACCGTGCCGCCGATCCGCAACTTCCACCGCTTCCTGCAGATCGACGAGCAGGAGTTCCTGCGCGAGGTCGCCGGCACGTTCAAGCTGGCGATCTCGTTCGAGAACTGGCGAAAGCAGGGCGAGCGCTACATCCACCCGTTCGGCATCACCGGGCAGGGCACGCTGGTCGCCGCATTCCATCATTTCTGGCTGGAAAGCCTGGAGCGCGGCATCGATTCCAAACTTGGCGATTACTGCCTGGAAACGCAGGCGGCGCTCAAGGACCGTTTCGCGCTGCCGGCCAGCCCGCAGGTGAACTACGCCTACCACCTCGATGCCGGGCTGTATGCGCGTTTCCTGCGCAAGCGTTCGGAAGGCTTCGGCCTCAGACGCATCGAAGGCAAGATCCGCGAGGTGCGCCAGAACGGCGAATCGGGTTACGTCGAAGCGCTGGTGCTGGAAGACGACCAGGTGATCGAAGGCGATCTGTTCATCGATTGCACGGGCTTTCGCGGGCTGCTGATCGAACAGACGCTCAAGTCCGGTTACGAGGACTGGCACCAGTGGCTGCCGTGCGACCGCGCGGTGGCGGTGCAGACCGAATCCACCGGCGGCCCGGTGCCGTACACGCGCGCGATCGCGCACGAAGCCGGCTGGCGCTGGCACATCCCGCTGCAGCATCGCGTCGGCACGGGCTGGGTGTATTCCAGCCGCCACATGTCCGACGACGAGGCCACCGCGCGCCTGCTCAAAGACGCTGCGGCGACGCCGATCCGCGATCCGTGGCGCGTGCCGTTCCGCAGCGGCCGCCGGTTGAAGGCGTGGAACAAGAACGTGGTGTCGCTCGGCCTTGCGAGCGGTTTCATCGAGCCGCTGGAATCCACCAGCCTGCACCTGTCGATGACCTCGATCATCCGGCTGGTGGAGAGCTTCCCGTTCGACGGCATCCCCGACTCGCTGGTGGAGATCTACAACGACACCGGCCGTCGCGAGATGGAACACGTGCGCGATTTCATCATCCTGCACTACCACGCCAACCAGCGCGACGAGGCGATGTGGAAGCAGTGCCGCGAGATGGAGATTCCCGATTCGCTGTCGATCCGCCTTCGCGCATGGCGCGACCGCGCGCACGCGTGGCAGGGCGCGAACGAGCTGTTCCGCGTGGATTCGTGGACGCACGTGATGCTCGGGCAGGGGTTGCAGCCGCAGCAGCACCATCCGCTCGCGCGCGCGCTGCCGGACGACCAGATGCGCCGCTTCTTCGAACAGATCCGCAAGCCGATCGATGAGGCGGTGGCGAAGTTCCCGACGCAGCAGGAATTCATCGAGCGCTATTGCAAGGCCGCGCCCGAAGTATGGGGCGGCCGGCCGCGCAAGCAGGCGGAGCAGGCGTGAAGCCGGCAACGCGTAACGACTGACGGGCAACGAGGAACGACGCAGGCGCAAGCCGCCTCGTCTCGCGTTCCTCCTGCCCGTTCCTACAACCAACAGGAGCGTAGCGGTGAAAGCACGGAATCTGACGCGTATCGGAACGACCGTCCTCGTGGCGGCGCTCGCACTGGCGGCATGCAAGAACGACGACGCGCCGCAGCCGGCCGCGCAGCCGCAGGCCGGCGCATCGCCGTGGCCGGAGGTGAAGTGGCCGCTGCCGGAAGATCCCGCGCTGGAAAAACGCGTCAACGACCTGCTGGCGACGATGACGGTCGAGGAGAAGGTCGGCCAGATCGTGCAGGG
Organism: Lysobacter auxotrophicus; assembly: GCF_027924565.1. Taxonomy (NCBI): domain Bacteria; kingdom Pseudomonadati; phylum Pseudomonadota; class Gammaproteobacteria; order Lysobacterales; family Lysobacteraceae; genus Lysobacter; species Lysobacter auxotrophicus. Next base: position 3,370,717 of record NZ_AP027041.1, on the reverse strand, counting down.
CGACATCAGCAGCCTCACGCCCGAGGACGTGCGCACCTACCACCTCGGCTCCGTGCTCGCCGGCGGCAATTCCGATCCGGGCGGTCGCTACAACGCGTCGCCGGCCGAATGGCTCGCGCTGGCCGACGCGTTCTACGAGGCCTCCATCGACACCTCCAAGGGCGGCAAGGGCATCCCGGTGATCTTCGGCATCGACGCCGTGCACGGGCAGAGCAACGTGCTGGGCGCCACCGTGTTCCCGCACAACATCGGCCTGGGCGCCACGCGCAATCCCGAGCTGTTGCGCCGCATCGGCGAGATCACCGCGCTGGAAACGCGCGCCACCGGCATGGAATGGGCGTTCGCGCCGACCGTCGCGGTGCCGCAGGACGATCGCTGGGGCCGCTCGTACGAAGGCTATTCCGAATCGCCCGAAGTCGTCGGCAGCTTCGCCGGCGCGATGGTCGAAGGCCTGCAGGGCAAGGTCGGTTCGAAGGAGTTCCTCGACGGCCGCCACGTCATCTCGTCGGTGAAGCATTTCCTCGGCGACGGCGGCACCACCAACGGCGAGGACCAGGGCGACACGAAGCTGAGCGAAGCCGACCTCGTACGCATCCACGCGGCCGGCTATCCGCCGGCGATCGCCGCCGGCGCGCAGTCGGTGATGGCCTCGTTCAACAGCGTCAACGGCGTGAAGATGCACGGCAACAAGGCCTTCCTCACCGACGCGCTGAAGGGCCGCATGGGCTTCGGCGGTTTCGTCGTCGGCGACTGGAACGGCCACGGCCAGGTCGACGGCTGCACCAACAGCGATTGCCCGGCGACGATCAACGCCGGCCTCGACATGGCGATGGCGCCCGACAGCTGGAAGGGTTTCTACGACACCGCGCTCGCCGCGGCGAAGGCCGGCACGATCCCGAAGGAACGGCTCGACGACGCGGTGCGCCGCATCCTGCGCGTGAAGTTCCGCCTCGGTCTGTTCGAAGCGGGCAAGCCGTCGCAGCGCGCGGTGGGCGGCAAGTTCGAACTGCTCGGCGCACCGGAACATCGCGCCGTCGCGCGACAGGCCGTGCGCGAATCGCTGGTGCTGCTGAAGAACCAGGCCGGCGTGCTGCCGCTGGATCCGCGCAAGCGCATCCTCGTCGCCGGCAACGGCGCCAACGAGATGACCACGCAGGTCGGCGGCTGGACCTTCAGCTGGCAGGGTACCGGTTCCAAGCGCGCCGACTTCCCGAACGCCGACACGATCTTCGAAGGCATCGCGCAACAGGCGAAGGCCGCCGGCGGCGAGGCCACGTTGTCGGTGGACGGCACGTTCACGCGCAAGCCCGACGTCGCGGTCGTCGTGTTCGGCGAGGATCCGTACGCGGAATTCCAGGGCGACATCCCGAACCTGATGTACCGGCCCGGCGACGATTCGGATCTGGAACTCATCAAGCGCCTGAAGGCCGCCGGCGTGCCGGTCGTGTCGGTGTTCCTCAGCGGCCGCCCGCTGTGGGTGAACCGTGAGATCAACGCGAGCGATGCGTTCGTCGCCGCGTGGCTGCCAGGTTCGGAAGGCGCGGGCGTCGCCGACGTGCTGCTGCGCAAGGCCGACGGCAGCGTGCAGAACGACTTCAAGGGCAAGCTCAGTTTCAGCTGGCCGCGCAACGCGATGCAGGTCGCCAACAACGTCGGCCAGAAGGATTACAACCCGCAGTTCGCGTTCGGCTTCGGCCTGACGTATGCCGACGACGGCAACCTCGCCGCGTTGCCGGAGGAATCCGGCGTGAAGCCGGGCCAGACCGAAGCCGGCACGTTCTACGCGCGCGGCACGCTCGCCGACGGGCTGCGGCTGCGCCTGGGCAATGCGGCAGGCCAGAGTGCCGACGTCGCCACGCTCCCGGCGACGCTGCCCGATGGAAGCCTCACCGTCACCGCGGTCGACCACGAAGCGCAGGAAGACGCACGACGCCTCGCATGGTCGGGCGCGCAGCCGGCGACGGCCACGCTCGCGACCGACAAGCCGACGACGCTGATGCGCGAAACCAACGGCGAGGTGATGATCGTCCTCACCACGCGCGTGGAGGAAGCGCCGACGGGCGACGTCTCGGTCGGCGTGACCTGCGGCAGCGGTTGCAAGGCGGCGACGCTTCCCGCGCGCGATGCCCTGGCGAAGCTGCCGAAGGGGCAGTGGACGACGTTCGGCATTCCGCTGAAGTGCCTCGCCGTCGCAGGCGCGGACATGCGCAAGCTCGATGCCGTGCTCGTGCTGCAAAGCGCCGGCAAGTTGCAGCTGTCGGTGTCGCGCGTCGCACTGGGCGCGTCGAACGAAGCCGAGCACGTGCTGCCCTGCAAGGTGATGTAGGGCGTCTCGCGCCTGAGTGAAGCCGGAGCGCTTACGGCGCTCCCGGCTTCCGCCACTGCGCGAGATCATTCGCGCTGGCGCATTCATTCGCGCGCAATTTCACCGCTACGCAACACGGCAGCGCTCTCGACCATTGCGCGACACGCGATGGTGGCCGCGGTTGCGTCCGCATGTGTTTCCCGCCGCTTGCAGATTCTTCCGCACGTCAGGCGAAGCGCGTTCTTCACCGGCGTTGGACTTTCGATGTGCCATCGCGACTGCCTTCGCACGATGCGTCGACTGAATGCGTAGCGGACGCGGCCGGCGCGTACACGCATGTAGGCATGACGCGATGGCACGGCGCTTGCGACGTCTCCCTTTGTCAGGCAATCCGCCTGCACATCGGAGAAGCAGTAATGGGTAGCAACAACCAGCGTGAGCAGAACCAGGGCGGTGGCATGCAGGGCCAGGGCCAGGGCGGCGGCCAGCAGGGTGGTGGCGGCCAGCAGGGCGGTGGTCAGCAGGGCGGCGGCGGCCAGCAGGGTGGCGGTGGTCAGCAGGGCGGCGGCGGCCAGCAGGGTGGTGGCGGCCAGCAGGGCGGCGGCGGCGGCCAGCAGGGCGGCGGTGGCGGCCAGCAGGGCGGCGGCGGCCAGGGCGGCGGCATGGGTGGCGGCCAGAACCGCGAAGAGCGCGGCGGCAGCCAGCGTCGCTAAACCTGCGACGGCGTAAACGCGCAACAGCGCCCGGAGTGGATCCGGGCGCTTTGCGCATCCCGGCGCGGCCATCGTGTGCGCGCCGATCTCCGACGTCGAATCGCACGCCGGAACCTCCGACACCGACTTCTACGTGACGCCGTACGCGATGGGCGGCGAGATCGACGAAGCGCGTCGATCACCAGCACCGCCGCGTCGTCGACCGGGCCGTGCGCCATGCCGGCGCGTCGAAAACGCCGGCGTCCTGGCGCAGGGAGAACGCGATGCGCATCCACCATCTCAACTGCATTTCGACCTGCCCGCTCGGCGGGGGCCTCATGGACGGCCGCACGCACGGCATCCTCGAGCGCGGCCAGCTCGCGTGCCATTGCGTGCTGGTGGAAACGCCGCGCGGGCTCGTGCTGATCGACACCGGCCTCGGCCTGCGTGACGTCGCCCATCCGCGCGCACGTCTGAGCGCTTTCTTCCTCGCGCTGCTGGCGCCCGACCTGCGCGAGCAGATGACGGCGGTGAGGCAGATCACGCGCATGGGGTTCGACGCACGCGACGTGCGCGACATCGTGCTGACGCACCTGGATTTCGATCACGCCGGCGGGCTCGACGATTTCCCGCAGGCGCGCGTGCACCTGCTGGCGACCGAGCGCGGCTATGCGATGAAGCAGAAAACATGGCTGGATCGCCAGCGCTTCCCTCCGCAGCAGTGGTCGACGCAGGGAAACTGGATCGTGTACGCGTCGGGCGTGGGCGAGGACTGGCTCGGTTTCGACGCGGTGCGCGACCTGCACGGCCTGCCGCCCGAAATCCTCATGGTGCCGCTGCCCGGGCACACGTACGGGCACACCGGCGTGGCGATCGACGGCGACGACGGCTGGAAACTGCTCGCCGGCGATGCGTACTTCTGCCACCACGAAATGGAACCGCAGCCCACGTGCACGCCAGGCCTTCGCTTCTATCAATGGATGATGGAGAAGGACCGCAAGGCGCGGCTCGCCAACCAGGCGCGGCTGCGCGAGCTGTGTGCGCGCGATGGTGCGCACGTGCGCATCTTCTGTTCGCACGATCCGGTGGAGTTCGAAGTCGCCTCGGGCCGTCGCATCGACGAACCCGCCGTGTCGGTGGCGCCCATGCAGCGCGCCCAGGTCGCGTACTAGGCGTCAGTACACCGACTCGCCGGCGGCGCGGCGTTCGTGCGCGCGGAACGCATCGAGGATGTGTTCGCGCAGCTCCTCGTCGTTCCACGGCTTGGTGAGGAAACGGTAGATCGCGCCGCGGTTGATCGCCTCGGTGATCGTCGCAAGGTCGGTGTAGCCCGACAGCACCATGCGGATCGTGTCGGGGTACAGATCGCGCACGCGCGTGAGGAACTCGGTGCCGCTCATGTCGGCCATGCGCTGGTCGGACAGGATCACCTGCGCGGTGTTGCTCGCCAGCAGGTCGAAGGCCTCGCGCACGCTCGACGCGGTGAGGATGTGGTAGCCGTCGCGACGGAACAGGCGCACCAGCGAGCGCAGCACGTTTTCCTCGTCGTCGAGCAGCAGCAGCGTGCGCTCGGGGCGCGTCGCCGCGAACGCGCCCGGCAGCAGGAAGCGCTTGCGCACCACTTCGCCGAGCTGGTCGGCCGGTGCCGACGGACTGAACAGGTAGCCTTGGAAGAAATCGCAATGGTTGCGGCGCAGGAAGCCCAGTTCGGCCTCGCTTTCCACGCCCTTGGCGATCACCTTCATGCCCAGCTGATGGCCCATCGCGATGATGCCGCGCACGATCGCGGCGCTGCGCGGATCGCTGGCGACGTTGCGGATGAAACTGCGGTCGATCTTGATGCGATCCAGCGGGTACTGGCCGAGCGCCGCGAAGGACAGCCCGCCGAGGCCGAAGTCCTGCACGGTCAGCGTCGCGCCCATCGCGCGCAGGCCGGCGAGCGTGTCGTGCACGCGGTGGCTGTCGGTGACCAGCACGCTTTCGGGAATCTCGAATTCCAGCGCATTGCCCGGCAGGCCGTAGCGATGCAGCAGCGCGCCGATGCGATCCAGGCAATCGCGCTGCACCAGCAGCGGGCCGGACAGGTGCACCGACATCGACAGGTAATCCAGGCCTTCGGCGCGCCATTGCGCGAGCTGCGCGATCGCCGATTCCACGACCCACGCGCCCAGCCGCGCGGCGAGGCCGACGCGGTTGATCGGCTCGAGGAACTGGCTCGGTCGCAGCAGGCCACGATCGGTCTGCCAGCGCAGCAGCGCGGCGAAGCCGGTGACGCCGCCGTCGTGCGCGGCGACCTGCGGCTGGTAGTACAGGCGGAACTCGCCGCGATCGAGCGCTTCGATGAAGCGCTGCGCGAAGCCGTCGTTGGGCGCGCCGCGATCCTCGGCGGCGGCCGAATACAGGCCCACGTTGTTCAGGCCGTCCTGCTTCACGCGACGCAGCGCTTCCTCGGCCTTCGACAGCAGCGTCGCGGCGTTGGGCGCGTGGTCGGGGAACACGGCGATGCCGATGGAGAGCGTCACCGGCAGCGTGTACGGCGGGAGCGACAGCGGCGTCTCGAACGCGTCGCGCAGGCGTTCGGCGAGGCCGGCGCCGTCCAGCTCGCCTTCGCGATACCCGATGCCCACGACGAACTCGTCGCTGGTCAGGCGCCAGATCCAGCCGTCGCGCGGGACCGCGCGGCGCAGGCGCTGCGCGATGGCGGCCAATGCCTGGTCGCCGGTCGCCGTGCCCATGTTGGTGTTGATCGAGCGGAACATGTCCACGTCGATGTGCAGCAGCGCGATGCGTCGTCGCGTCGCGCCTGCCACCGCGATGGCCGTCGCCAGGCTGGGGCCGTTCGCGCCTAGACGATGCAGCCCCGTGATGGGATCGACCGCGGTGTCAACCTTTTCGTCGTACCGCTGCGCCATTGCCTTCTTTGGTTACTTCGCTGCTGCCTGGGGGGTGGCGGGCTTGCTGCCGAAGTCGCCGTCCGCGGACGCCGCCAGGTAGGCGAACACCGCATAGGCCGCGACGTTCTGCGCCAGCGCCTGCGGATCGATCTTATCGAACGTGTCGTCCGGGGTGTGGTGAAGATCGAAGTAATCCGTGCCGTCCTGCGCCAGTCGCGCCCAGGCCATGCCCTTCTCGGACGACGGCCCGATGTCCGGGCCCGGACCGCCCTGGCCCGGCGTGTACTGGATCCCCAGCGGCGCCAGCGCCTGGGCGATCTGCGCCTCGGCGGCCTTCGCGTAGTCGGGTGCGGAGGTCGAGAACGCGTAGATGCGGCCCGCGCCGAAATCGCTCTCGGCGCCGATCTGGTGCTTGAGGACGTCCTTCATGTGTTCGGCCGCGTACGCCTTGCCGCCGTGCAGGCCCTGTTCCTCGTTGGCGAAGGCGACCACGCGGATGGTGCGGGCCGGGTGCTGCTTGAGATCGCCGATGAGCTTGCCGGCGGCCATCGTCAGGCCGACGCCGGCGCCATCGTCGATCGCGCCGGTGCCGAGGTCCCACGAATCCAGGTGGCCGCCGATCACGACGACCTCGTCGGGCTTCTTCGAACCGCGGATCTCGCCGATGACATTCTGCGAGGTGTAGGTGCCGTCCCAGCCGCAATCCAGCGCCAGCTTCACCGTCACCGGCTTGCCGCGCGCGATGAGGCGGGCGAGCTGGTCGGCGTCCGGCACGGCGAGGGCGGCGGAGGGGATCGGCGTCAGGCCATCGTCGAAGCGCGTGATGCCGGTGTGCGGGTTGCGATGCGAATCGGTACCGGCCGAGCGCATCAGGTAGCCGATCGCGCCGGCGCGGATCGCCGCCGACGGGCCCTTGCTGCGCACGCGCGAACCCGGGCCGTAGCCGGCGCCGTCGCGCGCGCGTTCCATCTTGTAATCGATGAAGGCGATCTTGCCGGCGAGCGAACCGGCCGGCGCGGCTTCCAGCGCCGCGAGGTCGGCAAAGCGCACGACCTGCGCTTCCACCGTGCCCGCCGGGCTACCGCCGAGCGCGGTCAGGTGCAGCGGCTGCGCGTTGGCGCCGACGACATGCGCCGACTCGCTGCGGCGTTCCCACTTCGGGAAGGTGACCGGTTCGGTCCAGACCTTGTCGAAGCCCAGTTCCTTGAACTTCGCGACGGCCCACGCGACCGCGCGCGCGTCGGCTTCGCTGCCGGCCAGGCGCGGGCCGACTTCGGTGGTCAGCGATTCGGTGATGCGATAGCCCAGGTCGCTCTTCAGCGCGGTGTCGCGCAGCTGCGTGGCGGTGGCGATGGCCTTGTCGGGGATGCGCGTTTCGCGCTCGGCCGCGACGGCATCCAGTGCGGCGGTGGCGAACAGACAGGTGGCGACGGCCACCGACAGCATTGCGCGCATCGAACAACTCCCCCGGGAAGATGGTGTCGAAAGGACGAAAGCGCGAGCGTAGCAACTCGCGGCCGGAAGGCAGGGTGTCGTCAGTCACGCGACGGCGCGGCGCGCTTTGCGGTGTGTGGCAGGACGTGCGCCGGAAACCCGGGCACCGTCATTCCCGCGAAGGCGGGAATCCATCTTCCAGTCGCGTCACCTTCGGGCGCGCGTGATGTGCCGGGCCGTTGGATCCCCGCCTTCGCGGGGGATCACGAAGAGGAAGGTGACTGCGAAAGGTGATTTCCGGCGGCGAGCCGGAAGACGCAGAGGACCGCGCGAACGCGATCAGCCCTTGCTCTTCAACTCGTCGCGAATCTCGCGAAGGAGCAGCACTTCTTCCGACACTGCCGCGGCGGCCTGCGGCGCGCGGATGCGGTTGTAGGCCTTCAGGATCAGGAAGATCACCAGCGCGATCAGCAGGAAGTCGATGATCGTCTGCACGAACATGCCGTAGCGGATCGCCAGTTCGGCCGCGACTTCCTTGCCGGCCGAGTCCAGCTGCGCCGGCTTGATCACGTACTTCCAGTCGCTGACGCTCACGCCCTTGGTGAACGCGCCGATCGTCGGCATGACGATGCCGTCCACCAGCGCCGTGACGATCTTGCCGAAGGCCGCACCGATCACGACACCGACGGCGAGATCGACGACGTTGCCGCGCGAAACAAATTCCTTGAACTCGGTGATCAGGCCCATGGCGTCGTGGTCTCCAGCGTTGACATCAGTGGCGGTGCGCGCCGCGGTTTCGGACTATACCGTCCGCCCGGTGACGATCGTCCCGGAATGCTCGGCGATGCCTTCGAGCACCGCGTGGAAGCGATCGCCCGGTTGCAGCGGGCCGACGCCGGCGGGCGTGCCCATGAAGATGAGGTCGCCGGCGCGCAGCGCGTAAAGCTTGGACAACTCGTGCAGGATCTCCGGCACCGTCCAGATCAGGTCGGCGAGCGAGCCGCGCTGTTTCGTTTCGCCGTTGATCGACAGGCCCAGCGTGCGTTCGCCCAACTCGCCCACGGCGCTGGCGGGAACGATCGCGCTGATCGGCGCGGCATGGTCGAACGCCTTGCCGGTATCCCACGGCAGGCCCTTCGCCTTCGCGGCGCCCTGCAGGTCGCGGCGCGTGAGGTCCAGGCCGACGGCGTAACCGTAGACGAGGGCCATCGCGTCGGCGGGATCGAGCACGCCCTCGGGCGCGTCCTTGCCCAGCGCCACGACGAGTTCGACTTCGTGGTGCAGGTCGTTCGTGCCGGGCGGGTAGGGCACATCGGACTGCAACGCGATCGCATCGGCCGGCTTGAGGAAGAACACCGGCGTGCCGCGATCGGCGGGCGAGGCCGGAACGGCGGCACCCATCTCGCGTGCGTGGTCGGCGAAGTTGCGGCCGACGCAGTAGATGCGGTGTACGGGAAAGGTCTGGTCCGTGCCACGGACCGGGACGCGCGGTTGCGGCAGCGCCGCGATCACGTCGCTCATGCGGGATTAGACGCTGGTCTGGGAGCGGGGACGTTCGATCGTCGGCTGGCCGACGACGGTGAACTCGCCTTCGACGATGCGGGCGTCGCGCTGCGCACGGGCCAGGCGCTTGCCGCGGGTCTTCCACAGCTTGTAGAGCATGCCGGCGGCGATCATCGCCGCACCCAGTGCCACCGAGAACGCCACCAGCACCGCGAGCACGCCCAGGCCGACCACGCCGAGCGCGAAACGCAGCAGGCGATGACGCGGCTTGCGCGGCTCGAAGGCCGAACGCACGCGCGAATGGAAGTGGGAGGTACCGAAGCGGAAGGTCTGGGCAAACATCGGATTGCGTCGTGACACAATGCGGCAACAAGCGCCGGGGAGGCGAGTATCGGGCCAGCCATGAGCGAGGGTGTGAGAACTTCGTTAAGCAATTCGCACGAACACGACCGTTCGGCGGAGCCGCTCGTAACGCTGGAACGCTTGCCCGACGGGGCTTTCGCCGAGGTCGAAGTGGTCCTCGACGGCGATGCGGAAAGCCTGATTGTGTATCGTGACGGCGATCACGTCCGGGCCTGGCTCAACATCTGCCCGCACGCCGGCCGGCGCCTCGACTGGGCGCCCGGGCAGTTCCTCAAGAGCAAGGACGGCCACCTCGTCTGTGCAGCGCACGGCGCGAGTTTCGAACTCGTCGGTGGCGAGTGCGTCGGCGGACCGTGCCGCGGGGAGTCGTTGCGGGCGGTGGACGTCGTCGCACGCGACGGCGCGGTGTGGCTCGGCGAAACCGCTGCTTGATGCGCGACGTGCCGGTCACGTCGCGCCCTGAAGCCGGATTGAGCAACCGCAGGGAACTTCGATGACGCATCCCCTGATCGTCCCGATGGCCGCGCATGTCGCGTGGGCCGCCTTCCTCTATGTGGTGTTGACCGCTGCGCGCGCACCGGCGGTGTGGGGCGTCGGCCGTCGGGCCGATGGAAGCAATCCGTGGTCCAAACTCGAACCGCGTATCAGCGCGAACCTGTCGAACCAGTTCGAATGGCCGCTGTTCTTCCACGTCGCCTGCGTGCTGTTGATCATCACGCGCGACATCGGGCCCGTGCCGCAGGGGCTGGCCTGGCTCTTCGTCGTCGGCCGCGTGTTGCACAGCGCCGTGCAGATTCCGATCGCGAACGTGCGCCTGCGCGGCGTGGTGTTCACGGTGAACTTCCTCGCCGTGCTCGCCTTGTGGGCGGTGGTGGTAGCGAGGGCGTTGGGCGTTTGAGTCGCGCGGCGTTTGTAGCCCGGGTAAGCGCAGCGCACCCGCGGGCAGCGATGCCGTGCAAAGCTTGGCGCGTTGTGACGTGATGCCGTGACGGGCCCCGGGTGCGCTTCGCTTACCCGGGCTACAAGAGCGCTGGCTCTTCCCGATTCCCGAACCCTCAATAAAGCAGATTCACCATCGCCACGGCGACGATCGTGTAGATCAGCGAGAGCGGGCCGCCGATCTTCCACAGCTCCTTGCCGCTGTAGCCGGCCGGGCCGGTGATCATCGAAATGACCGGGTTCGAGGCGGTCATGAAGTTGTTCGATGCCGACAGCGCGACGATCAGCGCGAACGCCGTCGGGTTGCCGCCCGCGGCGAGCGCGAGGTTGATCGCCAGCGGCACCGTCACGATGGTCGCGCCGACATGGCTGATCACCAGCGAGAACAGCGTCGTGAACAGGCCGACGAGGATTTCCAGCAGCCACACCGGCGTGCCTGTCGGTAATCGTTCGATGGTGTGGCCGGCGACCCAGGCCGCCGCGCCGCTGGAATCCATCGCCCATCCCAGCGGGATCAGGCACGCCATCAGGAAGACGGTCTTCCAGTTGATCGCCGCGTACGCCTCATCGATGTGGATCACGCCGGCGATGAGCATGCCGGCCACGCCGGTCATCAACGCGATGGACACCGGCAGGCGCGAGGACAACGCCAGCAGCATCGCCACGGCGAAGATCGCCATCGCGATCTTGAATTTGTGCGGGCGCTGCTCGCCCTTGGGGTAGTCGGTGACGACGACCAGGTCCTTGCTCGCCGCCGCTTCGTGCAGGTCGGTCCAGATGCTGTGGAACACCAGCATGTCGCCGGCGCGCAGGTTCACGTCGCGCACGTTCTCGCGCAGCACGCTCTTGTCGCGGTTGATCGCCAGCAGGCTCAGGCCCATCTGCTTGCGCAGCTGCAGGTCGCGGCCGTTCTTGCCGATGAACTTCGACGTGGCCGGCACCACCGCTTCGGAAATGCCCGCGCGGCTGGGATTGAACAGGTCGCCGAAGTTGCGCAGGCGCGCGGACAGCCGCAGGAAATGGTTCTGCGCGAAGTCGCTCACCTGCTGCTTCGGGCCCATCGCGCCGAGCACGCTGCCGACCCAGATGCGCGTGTCCGCCGGCGGCGCCAGGCGCGCCTCGCCGTCGCTCTTGAGCGCCAGCAGCAACGGCGCGTTGTGCAGCGCTTCGGCTTCGCCCAGCGACATGCCGACCAGCGGGCTGTCGGCGGTGACGGTGAGCTCGTACACATCACCGTCGATGCCGTACGCCTTGGAGAAATAGCTCTGCGTGCGCGCCGGCGTCGCGCCGGTGCCGTCGTCGTCGTGGCGAAGGCGCTTGTCGCCGAAGAAATGGAAATACGCGATCGACGCGGCGAGCAGCGCCAGGCCGATCGGCAGCGGCGCGAACATCTTCAACGGTTCCAGCGTCGCCGCGCCCGAGGGCAGGTTCGCGTTGGCGGCGATCAGAAGGTCGTTGAGCAGGATCAGCGGCGAGTTGCCGACCATCGTCAGCGCGCCGCCCATCACGATGGCGGCGGCGAGCGGCAGCAGCAGTCGCGGCAGCGCGATGCCGGTGCGCGAGGACAACCGCGCGGCGACGGGCATGTAGAGCGCCATCACCGACGGGTTCTGCATGATCGAGGAATTGATGCCGGCCACGGCGTTGGTGAGGATCAGCAGCCGGCTTTCCATGCCGCGCGAGCGCCGCAGCAGCCAGCCCGCGAGGCGGTTCAGCGCGCCGGTGCGATCCAGGCCCGCGCCCAGGATCATCGTCGCGACGATGCTGATGACCGCGTTGCCGGAGAAACCGTTGAACAGCTCGTCGGGTTCGACCAGGCCCGACAGGCCCAGCAGCACCAGCACGACCAGCGCGACGACGTCGGCGCGGATGCGTTCGAAGAGGAACATCACCATCGTGAAGCCCACCAGCCCGAGCACGAGCTTCATGTCGGTGGTGAGCGTCAGCGCGGTGTCCATCAGGCCGTGGTGTCGTGATTCGTGGTGGGTGAGGCGGAAGCCATCCGCGTTCCGACCGACCCGGCATCGCGGCAGGCACGCGTGCCTGCATTGCGAATCACCAATACCGAATCACGAATCACGGCACTTTGTCGTACAGCAGGTCCCACACGCCGTGACCGAGTTTCTGGCCGCGGGTTTCGAAATGCGTTTGCGGGCGCCACTGCGGCCGCTCGACGCTGCCGCGCGGGCCGGCGCGATTGGCAAGGCCCGGCGTGGCATCGAGCACGTCCCACATCTGCTCGGCATAGTCCTGCCAATCGGTGGCGAGGTGCAAGCGGCCGGTCGGCGCCAGTTTGGCCACGATCAGGTTCGCGAACTCCGGCTGGACCAGGCGTCGCTTGTTGTGGCGCTTCTTGTGCCACGGGTCGGGGAAGTAGATGCGGACCTCGTCGAGCGCGCCGTCGGCGATCTCGTTGCGCAGCACTTCCACGGCATCGTGGTGGTAAAGGCGGACGTGTTCGGCCTCGTCCTGCGCGAGCGCGTTGAGCAGCCGGCCGACGCCGGGCGCATGCACTTCGATGCCGATCAGGTCGCGCGCCTTGTCGTGCTGCGCGGCGAAACGCAGCGCTTCGCCGTTGCCGAAACCGATCTCCAGCACACGCGGGGCATTGCGCCCGAACGTCGCATCGAAGTCGCGCGGCGCGCCGGTGTAGTCCAGCCCGTAGCGCGGCCACAGCGTATCGAACGCGCGCTGCTGCGCCTCGGTGAAGCGGCCCTGGCGCAGCACGAAGCTGCGGACCTGGCGGCGACCTTCCTCGAGGGTGAAAGGCTTCGGGGGGAGCTTGCCCTTCGGCGTGTCGCTCATCACCCGATGAGTCCGTCGACCGGGCTCGAGGCCGAAGCGAAGCGCTTGCGCGGAATGCGGCCGGCCTTGAACGCGGCGCGGCCGGCTTCCACCGCGAGCTTCATCGCGTGCGCCATGAGCACCGGATCCTTCGCGCCGGCGATGGCGGTGTTCATCAGCACGCCGTCGCAGCCCAGTTCCATCGCGATGGCCGCATCAGACGCCGTGCCCACGCCGGCGTCGACGATGATCGGCACCTTCGCGTTCTCGACGATTTCCAGCAGGTTGTATTTGTTCTGCACGCCCAGGCCCGAGCCGATCGGCGCGGCCAGCGGCATCACCGCGACGCAGCCGATGTCTTCCAGGCGCTTGGCGAGGATCGGATCGTCGGAGGTGTAGACCATCACGTCGAAGCCGTCCTTCACCAGCGTTTCGGCCGCGGCGAGCGTCTGCACGACGTCGGGATAGAGCGTCTTCTGGTCGCCGAGGACTTCCAGCTTCACCAGCGAATGGCCGTCGAGCAGTTCGCGCGCAAGGCGGCAGGTGCGCACGGCGTCGTCGGCGGTGTAGCAGCCGGCGGTGTTGGGCAGGATCGTGTAGCGATCGGGCGGGAGGACGTCGAGCAGGTTCGGCTCGCCCGGGTTCTGGCCGATGTTGCTGCGGCGGATCGCGACGGTGACGATCTGCGCGCCAGCGGCTTCGGTCGCCAGGCGGGTCTGTTCGAGATCGGTGAACTTGCCGGTGCCGGTGAGCAGGCGGGAGGCGTAGGCCTTGCCGGCGATGACGAGCGGATCGGCGGGGAACGTAGGGGAGTGCGGAGCGGTCATCGCGCTAGTTTAGCAGCGCGATGGCAGGGGCCTTTCGTGTTCAGGGGCTTTCGTGGGTGGAAGTGCTGGAGTGCGCGAGGCGTGTTGTGAGTGCCGGGGGTTGGATCGGGTGAGTGCCGCGGCACGGGATCTGGTTCGGTTGCGGTTGCCATGCGTGGCGAGGCGCGCCGGCTTCGCGTCGCCGGGCCCGTCCATCCATGGGTGTGGGTTCGGCAGACCGCGGCACGGGATGCGGTTCGGTTGCGCTTGCCATCCATGGCGAGACGCGCCTGGCTTCGGATCGCCCGGCCCGTCCATCCATGGACGGGCGTTCGGCAGGCACGCGGCAGTGCCGCGTAAGCGGCCTGCCTCACCCCCCGCCCAGGGCGTGGACGATTTCGACGCGATCGCCCTCGGCGAGCGCGTGCTCGCCATGCCGCCCGCGCGGGACGATTTCGCCGTTGACTTCCACCGCCACGCGGCGCTCGCCCAGGCCTTCGGCCTGCACGAGCTGGAGCACGGTGGTCTGCGCCGCGATCGCGCGCGGCTCGCCGTTCAATTGGATCTGCATTCGCGTATTGTCGCCCCTCGCCGTCGCGGCGGGCCAGTCGGCACGGTTTTTGACGCAGTGCGGCGTGAGTGCGTTCACGCCGCGTGGTTCGATGCCGCCATCCGCGGGCGTATGTATTCCCGGATCGAACCCGCCGGCCACAACAGAACATCCAACAAGGAACCGAAGATGAAGAAACCCGTCCGCTCCGTGCTCGCCGCCGCGCTCGCGCTGGCGACCGCGCCGGCCTTCGCGCAGGACTATTCGCAGACCGTGTTTTTCGGCGACAGCCTCACGGACGCGGGTTATTTCCGCCCGGCGATCATCGCCCAGGCCGGCCCCGCCGGCGCACTGCTGGGCAAGTTCACGACCAACCCGGGCCTGGTGTGGTCCGAGCAGCTCGCGACCGAGCTGGGCACCAACGCCACCCCGTTCAACGCCGGCGGCACCAACTACGCCATCGGCGGCGCGATGGTCACCACCGACCGCGCCGGCCTGACCGCGCAGCTGCCGACGCTCTCGCTGCGTTCGCAGATCACGCGCTACCTCACCGCCAACGGCGGTGCCGCCGATCCGAACGCGCTGTACACCGTGTGGGGCGGCGCGAACGACCTGTTCGCCGCGGCTGCCGCTCCGGCGCAGGCGCAGGCGATCGTCGGCGCCGCGGTGACCGGCCAGGTCACCAACGTCATGACGCTGCAGAACGCCGGCGCGCAATACATCCTCGTGCCGAACGTGCCGGACCTGGGCATCACGCCGCAGTTCCGCTCGCAGGGCGCCGCCGCGTCGGCCGCTGGCACGGCGCTGGCGACCGGTTACAACAATGGTCTCTACGCGGGCCTGGCGACCGCCGGTGCGCGTTTCATCCCGGTCGACACCTTCCACCTGCTGCAGGAAATCGTCGCCAACCCGGCGCCGTACGGTTTCACCAACACCACCGGCACGGCGTGCAATCCGCAGATCACCGCGCAGTCGATCACCTGCAACCCGGGCACCTACGCGACGCCGAACGCGCCGGACACCTACGTCTTCGCCGACGGCGTGCATCCCTCGTCGCGTGCGCACGAGATCGTCGCCGACTACGCGCTGTCGCTGCTGGAAGCCCCGCGCCAGATCGCCGTGCTGCCGCATAGCGAAGCGATGGTTGGTCGCGCCCGCGCCGAGCGTGTCGGTGCCAACGCCGCCACGCGTCCGGAAGTCGACGGCATGCGCTGGTGGGCCGACGTTCGCGGCGATTCGCAGCGCTACGGCGGCGGCGACAACTACGACGGCTTCGGCCCGACGCTGACCGCCGGCCTCGACTGGGCCAGCGGCGACCTGGTGTACGGCGGCTTCGCCGGCTGGGGCCAGCAGAAGATGGACTGGGGCCTCAACCGCGGCCAGTTCGACCAGGACGACGCGACCCTCGGCGGCTACCTCGCCTGGTCGGCCGGTTCGGCCTGGGTCAACGGCCAGCTGAGCTACACCTGGGTGTCCTACGACGTCGACCGTCGCGTGAACCTCGGCCCGACCTCGCGCGTGCACAGCGGCTCGGCCGACGGCACCAACCTCACCGCCGCGATCGCCGCCGGCTGGAACTTCGGCGAAGGCTCGCTGAAGCACGGCCCGGTCATGCAGCTGGTGTCGCAGACCATCGAAGTCGACGGCTTCGACGAAAACAGCAACGAAGCCACGGCGCTGTCGTTCGGCGACCAGGAATTCGACTCGCTGATCGGCAGCCTCGGCTGGCAGGTCAACTACGCGATCAACGAGCACCTGCAGCCGTACGCCAAGCTGACCTACGACCACGAGTACGAAGACGCTCCGGCCGAAGCCACCGCGTCGCTGCGTTCGCTGCCGGGCGTCGGCGCGTACGCCGTGCGCGGCCTGGAGTACGACCAGGACTACGGCACGCTGGTGATGGGTGCGCGCACGGAACTGTTCGGCCTGCGCACCGACATCGGCGCGAACCTCACCGTCGGCCAGAAGGGCGGCAACGACGCGACGGTGTTCGTCAGCTTCGGCGGCGGATTCTGATCCGCGCAACACGCTGAACCGGCCCGCGGCGCCCGCGAACACTTCGTCGGGCGCCGCGTTGCCAAGCCTCCTCGCGGCGGCATAGACTTCATCGCGACGCGGGTGTAGTTCAATGGTAGAACTGCAGCTTCCCAAGCTGCTAGCGTGGGTTCGATTCCCATCACCCGCTCCAAACATTTGCGACGGCGGCCTGCTTTACAGTGGCCGCCGTTTTTGTCTTTCAGGCGAGGTCCTGGAGGCGCGATGGCAAGCAAGGTCGTGCTCGGCTGGCGTGAATGGATAGCCCTGCCGGAACTGGGTATCGGGCGATTGCGTGCCAAGGTGGACAGCGGTGCGCGAAGCTCCGCGTTGCACGTGGACACGCAGTGGCGTTTCACCGAACGCGGAAGTCCCTGGGTCGGTTTCTGCCTCAGTCCCGGACACGGCGGGCCCATGATCGAAGCGGCCGCGCCGGTGTTCGACGAGCGCGAGGTCACCGATTCGGGCGGCCACTGCACGCGGCGCGTGTTCGTGCGTACGACGCTGGCGCTGGCCGGCATCGAACGCGAGATTGAAATCAATCTGTCCGATCGTCGCGGGATGCTTTTCCCGATGCTGCTCGGGCGCACCGCGCTGGCGCGCGCGTTCACGGTCGACCCGGGACGCTCGTTCCTCCACGGTCGGCTCAGCCGGCGCGAGCCGGGCGTCGTCTCGCGTCCCGCCGCTCCCGGCGAGGCGCTTCCCTTTCCCCCCCAGCCCCCACACCGCCGCCCTTCATGAAACTGGCGATCCTCTCGCGCAACAGCAAGCTGTATTCGACGCGCCGCCTGGTGGAAGCCTCGCGCGACCAGGGCCACAGCGTCCGCGTGCTCGACCCGTTGCGCTGCTACATGCGGATCGCAAGCGACGGATTCAGCATGCGCTACAAGGGCAAGCCGATCTCCGGCTACCAGGCGGTGATCCCGCGCATCGGTGCGTCGATCACGCGCTACGGCTCGGCCGTGCTTCGCCAGTTCGAACTGATGGGCACGCTCACGCCCAACTCCTCCGACGCCGTGCTGCGCGCGCGCGACAAGCTGCGCTGCCACCAGCTGCTCGCGGCCGAACGCATCGGCCTGCCGACCACCGTCTTCGGCGACAACCCCGACGACACGCACGACCTGCTGTCGATGCTCGGCGCGCCGCCGCACGTCATCAAGCTCAACGAAGGCACGCAGGGCGCCGGCGTGATGCTGACCGAGAAGCTGTCCGCGTCGCGGGGCGTGATCGAGGCACTGCGCGGCCTGTACGCGAACTTCCTGGTGCAGGAGTTCATCGAGGAAGCGCGCGGCGCCGACCTGCGCTGCTTCGTCGTCGGCGGTCGCGTGGTGGCTGCGATGAAGCGTCAGGCTCCCAAGGGCGACTTCCGCTCGAACCTGCATCGCGGCGGTACGGCCAAGGGCGTGCGTGCGAGCGCGGCGGAAGAAGATGTCGCGATCCGTGCCTCGCGCGTGCTTGGACTCGGCATCGCCGGCGTCGATCTGATCCGTTCGAAGAACGGCCCGCTCGTGCTTGAGGTCAACGCGTCTCCCGGGCTGGAGGGCATCGAGGAAGCCAGCGGCGTGGACGTGGCCGGGGAGATCGTCACCTATCTGGCCGACCGGGTCCGCCGGAAAGCCTCGAAACGGGCGGCCGAACGCTGAGGCCGCTGTTCACGGGCGATGCCTGCAGATTCGCCGAAGTTCTTCGATCCTGCCGCGTTCAGTGGCGATTTTCGGAGCTGAATA
This sequence comes from Lysobacter auxotrophicus, assembly GCF_027924565.1. NCBI lineage: Bacteria > Pseudomonadati > Pseudomonadota > Gammaproteobacteria > Lysobacterales > Lysobacteraceae > Lysobacter > Lysobacter auxotrophicus. Next base: position 3,352,686 of record NZ_AP027041.1, on the reverse strand, counting down.
ACATCGATTTAACCTGCGTTTTTAACGACGGTTTAATCGAAATCGGCGTAGCCTGTGCCTACCGCAGCACTGCCGCTCTTCCTCGTCAGCAACAGGTCGATGCAGGTTACGGTAATCGGGGCAATACCTTTTTGGCCCAGGCACGGTGGCCCCGTGCCTGGGCCTTTGTTTGGCCGCTGTCCGGCAATCGCGCCGTCGCGCGTCGATGCAAACGTGCGTTGCGACGTCAGTGCGCGGTGATCGGCGCACTCCAGCGGCTCTGGCAGAATCGTTAAGCTCGCGGCGTTGCCGCACGCATTCAGTTCTTGCCGGCCCGTTCCACGTGGTTGCGGTTTCTGCGGAACCGCGGATGCGCGTGCCGGTCGAAGGCCCATTACCCAGGAAAGGTCACATGCGCATTCTCGTCATCGAAGACAACCAGGACATCGCGGCGAACCTCGGCGACTTTCTCGAGGACCGCGGCCACACCGTCGACTTCGCCGCCGACGGCGTCACCGGCCTGCACCTGGCGGTGGTCCACGACTTCGACGCGATCGTCCTCGACCTGAACCTCCCGGGCCTGGACGGGCTGGAGGTCTGCCGCAAGCTGCGCAACGAGGCGCGCAAGCAGACGCCGGTGCTGATGCTGACCGCGCGCGATTCGCTGGAGAACAAGCTCGCCGGTTTTGATTCCGGCGCCGACGACTACCTCATCAAGCCCTTCGCGCTGCAGGAAGTCGAGGTGCGCCTGAACGCACTTTCGCGCCGCGGTCGCGGCGTGCAGACGCGCGTGCTCAACGTCGCCGACCTGGAATACAACCTCGACACGCTCGAAGTGCGTCGCCAAGGCAAGCTGCTGCAGCTCAACCCGACCGCGCTGAAGATCCTGCAGGCGCTGATGGAAGCCTCGCCGGCGGTGGTCACGCGCCAGGAACTGGAAACGCGCGTGTGGGGCGAGGAGTTGCCCGATTCCGACAGCCTGCGCGTGCACATCCACGGCCTGCGCGCCGTGGTCGACAAGCCCTTCGACGTGCCGCTGATCCAGACCCGACATGGCATCGGTTACCGCATCGCCGCGCCCGACAACGGCTGACCGGATGGCCGAGGAGCCCTCGCAGGATCCCACGCCGCCGCGCAGGCGAACGCGTTTCCGGCGGCAGCTTCGCAGCCGCATCATCCTGGCCTTCGTGCTGCTGGGCTTCGGCCTGACGGCGATGTTCGCGTGGGCGACCAACTGGACGCGCAACCGCGTGGAGAATCAGCTGGTCGAGGACGTGATGAACCGGAACATCGAAATGGCCGCGCGCCAGTTCGAGCTGGATCCGGACAACCCGCAGTTCGCCGTCGACCAGATCCGCGCGTACGTCTATCCCATCGACAAGATCGATTCGGTGCGGGTGAACTGGCCGGAATGGTACGAACTGAGCGACGGCATCTACGGCATGACCGGCGTCGCCAACGGCGAGCCGTTCGCCTACAAGCTCGCCGTGCGCAAGACGCCCAAGGCGTGGTTCTTCCTCGCGTACGACATGTCGCAGGCCACGCGCGGCGAGGCGCAGTTCCAGCGGGCGATCTGGGCCGCGGTGTTCGTGTTCACGCTGCTGTCGTTGCTGGTCGGCTGGTGGTCGGCCTCACGCGTGATGAGCCCGGTGACGGAGCTGGCGAACCGGCTGAAGCAATCGGGCCGAAGCGCGGAACCCGAAGGCCTGGCCTCGCATTTCCCGAGCGACGAAGTCGGCCAGCTCGCCGAGGCGCTGGACGATTACGCGGAGCGGCTGACCGAAGTCGTGCAGCGCGACCGCGAGTTCAACGCGGACGTCAGCCACGAACTGCGCACGCCGCTGGCCGTGATCAAGGGCGCGGTCGAACTGCTGCTGTCGCGTCCGGACGTCGACGAGAAGACGCGCAACCGGCTGCAGCGCATCCAGCGCGCCGAGCAGCAGTGCACGGACCTCATCAGCGCGCTGCTGCTGCTCTCGCGCAACGAGCGCGGCCACGGTGCGACCGATGTGGCGAAGGTGGCCGAACAACTGCTGGATGCGCATCGCGCGCAGCTCGGCGGCAAGTCGCTGGAACTTCGCGTGGTCGGCGAGCCCAGCCTGATCGTCGATGCGCCCGAAGCGGCGGTCTCGGTGGCGCTGGGCAACCTGATCGGCAACGCGGTGAAGTACACGACCGAAGGCGAAGTCGTCGTGCGTATCGGCAAGCGTTCGGTGGACGTGGTCGATTCCGGCCCGGGGTTGAGCGAGGAAGACGCGGCGAAGCTGTTCCAGCGCGGCTATCGCGGCACACACGCGGGCCATTCGCAGGGCGGCGGCATCGGCCTGTCGATCGTGCGGCGCCTGTGCACGCTGTACGCCTGGGAAGTGCAGGTGCGCCCGGGCGGGCCGCGCGGCGTGGTGGCGACGCTGACGTTCGATTCGCCGATGATCTCGATTCCGAGGGCGTGAGGGAGCGTAGCCGGCGGGCATCCCTTGTCGATGTCCACGTGGGCCCTGTTTCGTTGTGAGTTGAACCTTATGGGTGTTCCTCACGGCTTTCGCGCTTGATCGTCATCCCCGCGAAGGCCGGGACCCAGGCTCGTAACACTCGGTCACACTCACACGGCGGTGAACCACCTCACCGTCATTCCAGCGAAAGCTGGAACCCGATGCTCTTGCTCCCGACGCGGGCGCTCGTGCGATGCGCGACCAGTGGTTCGCCAGCGCGCATCGCCGCTCTTGTAGCCCGGGTAAGCGAAGCACCCGGGGACGCGATCACCTGCCACTCGGGTGCGCTTCGCTTACCGGGGTCACAACAACAACGGCAAGAGCGCCCAGACGGCGCGTGCACGCGTAACGCATCCATCAACGAAAAAGGCGCCTTCCGGCGCCTTCTTCGTATCCGATGACCGCAGCACTTACAGCGCTTCCAGCCACCCGTACTTGTCCGGCGTCTTGCCGTCGAACAGGCCGAAGAACAGCTCCTGGATGCGACGCGTCACCGAGCCCGGCTTGCCGGCGCCCACCTGTCGGCCGTCGACGGAGCGGATCGGCGTGATTTCCGCCGCCGTGCCGCACATGAACAACTCGTCGCACAGGTACAGGTACTCGCGCGGCAGGTCGCGCTCGACCACGTCGATGCCGGCGTCGCGAGCGAGCGTGATGATCGTGTTGCGCGTGATGCCGTTGAGCAGCGCGGCGCTTACCGGCGTGGTGTGCAGCGCGCCGTCGAACACCAGGAAGAGGTTCTCGCCGGCGCCTTCCGACAGCAGGCCGGTCGATGCCAGCGCGATGCCCTCGCCGAAGCCGAGGCGACGCGCCTCGCGCGCGACCAGCTGGCCGGAGAGGTAATTGCCGCCCGCCTTCGCGCCGGCGGGCAGGGTGTTGGGGGCGAAGCGCTGCCAGCTCGATACGCAGGCATCGATGCCCTGTTCGAGCACGCTCGCGCCCAGGTACTGGCCCATCTTCCACGTCGCGACGGCGACGTCGGTCGGCGTGTCGGCCGACAGGCCGAAGCCGCCGAGGCCGCGGTACGCGACGGGGCGCAGGTAATCGGTGGTGTTCTCGTTGGCCTGGATGACCTCGCGGCACGCCGCGTTGATCTGCTCCAGCGAATACGGCATCGCCATGTCGTAGATCTTGGCCGACGCGAACAGGCGGGTGTTGTGGTCGGTCAGGCGGAAGATCACCGGGCCGTTCGGCGTCTGGTAGCAGCGGATGCCTTCGAACACCGACGAACCGTAATGCAGCGCGTGCGACATCACGTGCGTGGTGGCGTCGGCCCAGCGCTTGATCGCGCCGTTGTGCCAGATCCAGTCGGGGTATTGCATCGCGGCCGTCCGTCAGGGGAAACCGCTATTGTGCCTCGCGCCGCGGCCGCTTCCCATTCGGCGGGCTTGCCGGCACGGCCGGTTCAGCCCTTGATCCACCAGCAGCCGAAATGCTTCTGCAGGCCGAACACCGTCCGCGACGGCGTGATGCCGTTTTCCAGCGTCTGCTCCACGCGCACGGCGACCGGGCTCCTCGGCCGGGGCGGCGCGGGGGCGGCCGGTGTCTCGGGGGCGGCGACGTCCGCCAGGACGGCCTCGGTAAAGACGGGGCGGGGCGCGGCGGTCTCGACGTCGGTCGTCGGCTGGTCCTCGGGCATCACGGGCACGATGTCGATCAGCGGCCGCTGCACGATCGCATCCAGCCGCTCCATCACGTTGTAGGCGGTGCTGCCGGACATCCCGGTCCAGTGATAGACGCCGGCGAGGCGATTGGCGTCGTGGGCCGCGAAGGCGGTATTCATCTCGAACAGCAGGTCATCGAGGTTGCGTGCGCAGCCGGGCGCGCGCTTCTTCTCGACGTTGCCGACCACCGGCCGCTGCTCGACCTGCTCCGTGCCGCCGACTTCCGCGCAACCGCGATCGGTGAAAACGCTCTGGCCGTCGGGCAACACGCAATGGCGCACGTCGGCCGCGGCCGGCGCGCACCATGCGAGCAACATCAGCGCGAGGAGCGTGTGGATCGAACGGAAGCGCGGGTCTGACATCGGCGCAGACTAGCCGGGCGAACCGCCCGCCGACAGTGCGTGGATCGCACAACGAGGCACGGTGTCCGGAGCCTGCCTTCACAGGCGCACGAAATAGCAACCGGCGTAACGCTCCACGCCGACTTCCATCACACGCTGCGGGCGGTCGAACGTGAGCTGCATCGCGCCACCCCCGCCACCGGCGAGCCCGGGCCAGAAGGTGGCTTCGACGAGCGACGCGCGCGCGAGCTGCATGAGGCGGTTCATCACCACCTGCGCTTGGCGATGGCGAAGGCCGGGCCAGTGCACGCTTTCGGCGATGCGATTCACATCGCCCATCGCGAAGGAGGCCAGCAGGTCCATGGACAACTGCGTCGGGCTGCGCGCGCAGCCGGCCTGCGGCGCGCGACGCACGCGGATGGCGGTGGAGAGCGAACGCGCGCGCGAATCGGTGTCGAACGCCGCATCGTCCGACGCCAGCCGGTTGAGCAGGTCGGTCGACATCGCGGCGGGCTTCGCGTCGAACGCCGCGCAGGCGCTGTCGGTGTAGACGGACGAGCCGTCGGGCGCTTCGCAGCGATGGAGGCCGCCTGCGGCGTGCGCGGGGGCGAACGCGCACAACAAGGCCAACAGTGCGATCCATGACGCCGTCGCGCGCTGTTTCGGCGTGCTCTTGCGCAGCGCGCCCTTGTGCAGCTTGGTCATGTCGGTTCCCGGGGGGAGCGGGTGCGCTCATCCTCCCCCCGGTACCGTCAATGCGACGTGTGAGATCGCGCCGTTTACCGGCGTTTTCAGGCCATCCGCGCGAGCACCGACAGCGTCGGTTTGGTCAGGTTCAGCGTGTAGAAATGCAGGCCGGGCGCACCGCCCTCGACGAGGCGGCGGCACATGTCGGCCACGAAGTCGGCCGCGAATTCACGGATCGATTCCACGTCGTCGCCGTAAGCCTGCATGCGCTTGCCGATCCAGCGCGGGATTTCCGCGCCGCACGCATCGGAGAAACGACGCAACTGCGAGAAGTTCGAGATCGGCATGATGCCGGGCACGATCGGGATCTCGACACCCAGGCGGCGTGCATCGTCGACGAAACGGAAATACGCGTCGGCGTTGTAGAAGTACTGCGTGATCGCGCCATCCGCACCGGCGTCGACCTTCCCCTTGAAATGGCGAAGATCGGCGAGCGCATCATCGGACTGCGGATGGCATTCGGGATAGCAGCCGACTTCGATATGGAAATAGCCGTCGTGCTCGCGGCGGATGAACTCGACCAGTTCGGTCGCGTAACGGAAATCGCCGGTATGGCCCATGCCGGAGGGCAGGTCACCGCGCAGCGCGACGATGCGCCGGCAGCCCATGGTCTTGTAGCGCTCGAGCAGTTCGCCGAGCTCCTCGCGCGTGCCGCCCACGCACGACAGGTGAGGCGCCGCGCTCAGCCCATGCTGCGTGTGCAGGCGCTCGACCGTCTCGGGCGTGTAGCTCAACGTCGAACCGCCCGCGCCGAACGTGCAGGAGACGTAATCGGGCTGGTGCGATTTCAGCTTTGCTGCGGTCTTGTCCAGCTGCGCGCGCTGCTCGTCGGTCTTGGGCGGGTAGAACTCGAAGCTGATCGGGGTCGTGGCCATGCGCACCGGCTCGGCGGGAAGTGTGGGCAGTCTATCGCTTCATCGCGATGAATGCTAATTGATATCAGACAAGCGTATTGCTCAAGAAATACATCAATTTCGGACCTCTGTTTCCCTCGATTCACGTGCCGCGTCAGCGCATGAAGTCCAGCGCTGGTGTGGGGCGGAACTGAGGAGGCACGCATGGGAAGGATGCTTGTCGCGGCATTTCTGGCCGCAATGCTGCAGACGGGTGGGCACAAAGCGCTCCGCATCCGCGGGACCAGGGGAGCGACTACGCCAGGTTGGTGAGGCCGAAATAGAGATTGCGACTCTGGGGATCTCAACCGGTTCCATCGCCATGTCTTTATGCGGCCAGTCTGGAGATGTTCGGCGCTGCGAGTAAACGTCGCCTTTGTTTCGCGACTTTTTTCGCAGGGGTTTTCCTACGTACCAGCGCGCGGCTGCCCGATGGTGGCGAGTCGCGCTCGCACAATGCTTGTACATCGCGTAACCCAAGTGCAGCGCAATGACGCGGGCAAGAGGTTGCCGTTTTGGCAAGAACTTGCCAGCGATCTGGCAAGAAATTGCCGGAGCGCGTATTCGCCGATGAGCAAGTCATTGATGTGCCGTGTGTTGAGGCGTTGGCACGGTGATTGCGTTCCTGCCATCGACCACTGATGAACGTCGGTGGCACTACAACAAGAGATAAGGAGTTCGGCGATGCCAACCCCCGCCTACATCGCCCTCCAGGGCAAGACCCAGGGCAACATCACCCAGGGCGCGTTCACCGCCGACTCCGTTGGCAACACCTTCGTCGAAGGCCACGAGGACGAGATCCTCGTGCAGGAAGTGAGGCACATCGTCACCGTGCCGACCGATCCGCAGTCAGGCCAGCCGTCCGGCCAGCGCGTGCACCGCCCGCTGAAGTTCACCTGCGCGCTGAACAAGGCCGTGCCGCTGATGTACAACGCATTGGCCGCCGGCGAGATGCTGCCGACCGTCACCTTGAAGTGGTTCCGCGCCACCATCATCAGCGGTTCGTCGGGCTTCGTGATTGACGGCAAGTCAGCGGCCACGGTGGGCGATGTCACAGATCACGGCGGCACGCTCACCGAAGGCGACAGCGGCTTTCTGCTGGGCTGAGGCCGGGCCACGAAACACTCCTATAGAACACGTTGCAAGAGGTCAGGAGACTTCGGTGCTCCTGCGCAAAGGACGAAAGCATGGCGCACCAATCGGATGTGCGATTTAGATTCCTGGTGGGCGAGCAATCGCTCGACGTAGTGCGTTTCGAGCTGACCGAAGGCGTATCGCAGGCGTTTCGGTTAAACCTGGAGCTGTCCAGTGTCGATGACGCAATTGACGGAGCGGGGCTACTGGACCAAGACGCAGTCTTCACGATCGAGCGTGATGGCATCCCTGATCGTACCGTGGCCGGCATTGTCACTGCCTTCGAGCAAGGCAACAGCGGCCATCGTTTCACCCGCTATCGAGCCGTGGTCGAATCCCCGTTGGCGCGCTTGGCGCTGCGTCACAACAGCCGCATCTTCCAGCAGGTCAACGCGCCGGAGATCCTTGCGACCGTCCTGAAAGAACACCGCCTCCAAGGCGCCAAAACGACCTACCTCGCTAAGCACGAGCCCAGGGAGTTCGCGGTCCAATACAGGGAACACGACGACCGATTCCTGTACCGGCTCGCGACGGAAGAGGGCATCGTCTATTGGCATCAGACGGAAGGCGCGCAATCCAGGTTAGTGCTGAGCGACCGTATCGATACCGCGCCCACACTCGATGGCGAAGTCCTGTATCAACCCGTAACGGCCGGCGACGCGCCGGTGCCGCACGTGCGGCATTTCGCCCACCGTCGCCAGCTTGCGCCGACGAGGGCGACCCAACGCGAGTACAGTTTCCACAATCCGCCGTACAACCAGGAGCACGGCACCCGTGCCTGGGCTGCCGAGCAAGCGGCGGGTGATTTTGAGTTCTACGACTATGCTGCGGGGTACAAGAAGGACGAGGTGGGCCGGCCTTTCACGCGGACCAAGCTGTCCGGCCTACGCAACCTGGCCGAGCACGCGCTAATCGAAGGCGACGATGCACGCCTATGGCCGGGCTTGGCGTTCGAACTGACCGGGCATTCGAATGAAGCGTTGAATGTGCGTTGGCGCGTGATCACGATGCGCCATCGTGGCGAGCAGGCTGTCTCGCAGGAGGCCGATGCGGCGGGTGCTGAGCATGGAAGCCGCTACGACTACAACGCCACGGTCGTCCCCGCCCATTACGATTGGAAGCCCGAACCAGCGCCGCACCCCGTGATCGACGGGCCGCAAGTCGCAGAAGTGGTTGGTCCGGAGAATGAAGAGATCTACACCGATGTTCACGGAAGGATAAAAGTCTACTTCCCTTGGGATCGCGAGGGTGATCGCAAGGAATCCAGTTCATGCTGGATCCGCGTGTCGCAGGGCTGGGCCGGGGCGATGTACGGCTTCATGGCGGTCCCGCGGGTGGGGCACGAGGTGATCGTCAGCTTCCTGGACGGACGGATCGATCAGCCGATCGTGACCGGCCGAGCGTACAACGCCGCGAATCGGCCGCCGTATGAATTGCCGTTGCACAAGACGCGCACGACATTTAAAACCCAAACTCACAAAGGCAAGGGTTACAACGAGCTGCGCTTTGAAGACGAAGCCGGGCAAGAAGAAATATTCGTCCACGCGCAGAAGGACCAGAACATCGTCGTCGAGAACGACGAGACGACGAAGGTCGGTCACGATCGCAGCGAGGACGTCGGCAACGACGAGACGATCCAGATCGGTCACGACCGTAGCGGGCTATGCAATGGCCCATTCCGCAGCGCTTACCTCCCGGCATACCGAGCGCCGTGCGATTGACATGACCATCTCCGGAGCGGTTGGCAGTGATGTTCGCGACGCTAGCGGTGCCGCCTGCCGAATTTCCTCTTCAAGTGATCAACATACGGTCGGTCAGAGCTACGGCGTCGTGAAGCTCGCAAGCGACCCGCCCCACTGGTCCGATGACGGACATTGAGGTCCTGGCATGAATGGAAAAATCTGCTTGCTTATGGCAGTGCTGCTGTCATGTGCCTGCTCTTCTCAAGTGACCAGTCCCTTGGCAAGTGCCGCGCAGCCTGAGGTCAAGGGGCCCGTGCGGATCGGCTTTGCCGTCTATCGGGATTCGAAGGTAGACCTCTATATCGCGGGAAATCTGTACCGCAGTGACAAGTTGACGATGCAGTATCCGTCGGGAGACGGAGGAACACTTTGCTGTCGCGAGCTGGCGGCCATCGCTGCGCTTCCAAAGCAGCCCGCCGAAACAGTGATGGATGTGGAGACAGGCGCGTCGATGCTCAGATTTGAAGCTCCTCCAGTCAAATCACGCGAGCCGCTTATCGGAGTGGTGGCGATCAACGCAGCTGAGATGACGCAGGCGATAGATGGGGATGACGTGACTGTTCGTGCGGAATCTGGACTGCTACGCATCACGTCCTGCTTCAGCCAGGAAGGTAGTCACCTATTTGTGCGCCAGGACGGGAAGCTCGTCTCTCACTTCTACTACGGCCTTGACTATGACGTGCAGCCGACGTGCCCAGAAGGGCTGTTTGAAGAGGAAGTCAAACAATGACTGACAAGGGCGCAGTGGGTATCAGCGTGCGTTCGCTGGCAACAAGTCGGAGCGAACGTTTGGGTCGCCGTCAATAATGTGATGGGGAGAATCACGATTGACGCAATAAACTCGATCGCTGACCAGGAGCATCTTGTTCAACGAATAGGTGTTTCAAGAAAGGCGTACTACACCTCGCTCACTGTGGATAGTAAGGGCATTCCTAATGCGAAGGTGAAGTTCTTGAAAGGCTGGCATAACCGTGTCGACGACTGTCTGCGAGCTTCGCCATGAAACGCTTTGCGTTTGCGCTCTTGCTATCTATGCCCCAGTGGTGCCTGGCCGGTGACCTTCCTGATCGATTCTCTGGAGACTGGGTCGAGGTAACTCAAGGCGACTCGGCTGGGGAGACGCCGTACTCCACATTCGAGCTTCATCTTATTGCTAAAGATAAGAGGTTGATGGGTAGTTACTGTTACGTCACGCGTCATGGCGCGAAGATTGACTGCGATCCAGCAGAGAGCAATTTGTCTGGCGTGGTGAGCACGGACGGAAAAACTGCTTCCGTCAAATTTAGTTCAACTTTTGGTGCTACGGGCGGTGTGGCCCTATTGTCTCGCAACGGTGAGCAGCTGAGCTGGAAGCTGCTGACCGTGCCGACAGGTGGAGCCTTTTACGGTCCTAGAATGGCGAGCTTGATTGCGGAGAACCGGGAGGAGAAGCGATGCGGCTGGCTTTCTCTAAGTAGGTCTAGCGAGGTATCTCTGCGTGATCGCGATGGGAGTTGGTCGGTCACCCGTAAGGGACCGGATGGTGGGCTTCTAGGACAAGGCGGTTTTCGTCGTGGGCACTGGGTTCGCACGGACGATACTGCCGGTTACGGCTGCGCATGTGTTCGCGCGAAAGTGAACAAGGTGGCACGAAGGATCTTTGAAGTTAGCGATGTCCAGAGTCAGCCCCTTAGCAGATGCTTCTCTGATCCAGGACTGAAGGGGATGAATCCATAATCGGAGACTTACTGCGCTATGAGGTCGAGCTTGTTCGCGCTGTCGAACCTATGGATGGCGCGCCGGCAGTTGCTGCTCGCGGGGGTTGTTGCGCCTGTGCTTAATCCTTGACAAAAAACGGGCGCCGAAGCGCCCGTTTTCCGTTGCGATACCGCCGTGGATCAGTACCGGTAATGATCCGGCTTGTACGGGCCTTCCACCGGCACGCCGAGGTAGGCGGCCTGCTCATTGGTGAGCGTGGTCAGCTTCACGCCGATCTTTTCCAGGTGCAGGCGCGCGACCTCCTCGTCGAGCTTCTTCGGCAGGATGTAGACCTTCGGCTCGTAGGTGTCCTTGTTCGCCCACAGGTCGATCTGCGCCAGCGTCTGGTTCGAGAACGAGTTCGACATCACGAAGCTCGGGTGGCCCGTGGCGCAGCCCAGGTTCACTAGGCGGCCTTCGGCCAGCAGGAAGATCGAGTTGCCGTTCTTGAAGGTGTACTTGTCCACCTGCGGCTTGATGTTCAGGCGCGTGGCGCCCGACTCGTTGAGGCGATCGACCTGGATCTCGTTGTCGAAGTGGCCGATGTTGCAGACGATGGCCTGGTCCTTCATCTGCGACATGTGCTCGAGCGTCAGCACGTCCTTGTTTCCGGTGGTGGTGACGTAGATGTCGCCACGGCCCAGCGTCGATTCGACGGTGTTGACCTCGAAGCCTTCCATCGCCGCCTGCAGGGCGTTGATCGGGTCGATCTCGGTGACCACCACGCGCGCGCCGTAGGCACGCAGCGAGTGCGCCGAACCCTTGCCGACGTCGCCGTAGCCGCACACCACCGCAACCTTGCCGGCGAGCATCACGTCCATCGCGCGCTTGAGGCCGTCGGCCAGCGATTCGCGGCAGCCGTACAGATTGTCGAACTTGCTCTTGGTGACCGAGTCGTTGACGTTGATCGCCGGAACGAGCAGCTTGCCGGCTTCGGCCAGCTGGTACAGGCGGTGCACGCCGGTGGTGGTCTCTTCCGAGACGCCCTTCCAGTCGCGCACGACGGTGTGCCAGAAGCCCGGACGCTCGGCGTGCACGCGCTTGAGCAGGTTCTTGATGACCTGCTCCTCGTGGTTGCCCGACGCGGTGTTGACCCAGTCGCTGCCGTTTTCGAGCTCATAGCCCTTGTGGATCAGCAGCGTGACGTCGCCGCCGTCGTCGACCACCAGCTCCGGGCCGAGGTACTTGTCGGAACCCTTGCCAGGGAAGGTCAGCGCGGCGAGCGTGCAGTCCCAGTACTCTTCCAGCGTTTCGCCCTTCCACGCGAAGACGGGCGTGCCCGACTTGGCGATCGCGGCGGCGGCGTGGTCCTGCGTCGAGAAGATGTTGCACGAGGCCCAGCGCACGTCGGCGCCCAGGTCGCGCAGCGTCTCGATCAGCACGGCGGTCTGGATCGTCATGTGCAGCGAGCCGGTCACGCGGACGCCCTTGAGCGACTGCGCGGCGGCGTACTTCTTGCGGATGGACATCAGGCCCGGCATCTCGTGCTCGGCGATGTCGAGCTCCTTGCGGCCCCAGTCGGCCAGGGAGATGTCGGCGACCTTGTAGTCGCCTTCGGTCGAGAAGGTCTTGATTTGCGCGTTCATCAGATTGCTCCGGTTTGTGTCCCGTTCTCCCTCGCGGGAGAGGGTGGGTTGGGGCGGGCCGTGATGGCCTGCCAAACCGGGCGCCGTTGATTCGGTATGCGTCCCGCCGAGCCTGATTCCGGGAAATTCCGGACTTGCAGCGCCCCTCGGTGGGAACACGACATTCTAGCGGTTCACGGGGCCCGGTGAGTGAATCCGGACGTGCTGCGGGGCCCCTGTCGCCCGCACGAAAAAGGCCGCTTTCGCGGCCTTTTTCCCTCAGTCCGACCCATCGCCCGCGGGCGGGAGAGGGGCGTTCGTGAGGCGTGTTGCTTACTTCAGCTTCGCGTCGGCGCGCAGGGCTTCGGCGCGGTCGGTCTTCTCCCACGAGAAGGCCGTGGCGGTCTGCTTCTTGCCGGCGCCGTCGACGTAGGTCACTTCCTTCGGCTTGCGGCCGAAGTGGCCGTAGGCGGCCGTGTCCTGGTAGACCGGATGGATCAGGTCGAGCATCTTCACGATGCCGTACGGACGCAGGTCGAAGTGCTTGCGGATCAGCTTCTCGATCTTCTCGTCCGGGATCTTGCCGGTGCCGAAGGTGGTGACCGAGATCGACGTCGGCTCGGCCACGCCGATGGCGTAGGACACCTGGACCTCGCAGCGGTCGGCCAGGCCGGCGGCGACGATGTTCTTGGCGACGTAGCGCGCGGCGTAGGCGGCCGAACGGTCGACCTTCGACGGATCCTTGCCCGAGAACGCACCACCGCCGTGACGGGCCATGCCGCCGTAGCTGTCGACGATGATCTTGCGCCCGGTCAGGCCGCAGTCGCCCACCGGGCCGCCGATCACGAAGATGCCGGTCGGGTTGATGTGGATCTTGTTCTTCGGCAGCGACTCGAGCCACTTCCTGGGCAGCACCGGGCGCAGGATGTTCTCGTACACGCCTTCGACCAGGTCCTTCTGCTTCACGCCCGGATCGTGTTGCGTCGACAGCACGACGGCGTCGAGGCCGGCGACGTTGTGGTTCGCGTCATAGCGCAGGGTGACCTGCGACTTCGCGTCCGGGCGCAGCCACGGCAGCGGCGAGTTCTTCTTCTTGCGGATCTTCGCCTGCTGCTCGACCAGGCGGTGCGAGTAGTAGATCGGGGCCGGCATGAACTCCGGCGCCTCGTTGCAGGCATAGCCGAACATCAGGCCCTGGTCGCCCGCGCCCTGTTCTTCCGGCTTCTTGCGATCCACGCCCGCGGCGATGTCCGGCGACTGCTTGCCGAGCATGTTGATGATCGCGCAGGTGTGGCCGTCGAAGCCGACGTCGGAATTGTTGTAGCCGATCTCGTTGATGACGCGGCGCGCCAGCGACTCGATGTCGACCCACGCGGTGGTGGTGACCTCGCCGGCGACGATGGCGGCGCCGGTCTTCACCAGCGTCTCGCAGGCCACGCGCGCGCGCTTGTCCTGGGCCAGGATCGCGTCCAGGACGGCATCGGAGATCTGGTCGGCGATCTTGTCCGGATGGCCTTCGGAGACGGATTCGGAGGTGAACAGGTAGCTGGACATCGAGGTCAATATCCCTTGATTCGGATGAAAGGATGGCCGGGCATGATACAGGCTTGTCCCGGTCGGCGCATTGTGCGCCACGCAGATGTTGCGCGGTGGTTAAGCGCAAGGCGCCTGAACGAGGGCGGCGGGCCGGCGGCGCTGTCATGTCGCTGACGCGAAACCGCCACCGCGGTGTCGCCGCGTGCGTCCAACCTTCCGCGGCGAAAGCCCCGCCGGGGCGATCCGCCTGCGACGCATGCCACTCGAACGCCGCCTGCAAGAACGCTTTCCGCACTGGTTCCGGGGACGTCGCGCGACGGTCGCCCGGCCGCTGCTGCGCACCATCGGCCGCTGGTCGCGCTTCGACCAGGTCGAGGCCTTCCTCGCGGCGAACGGCCACCTGCGCGATTTCGACTTCGTCGCCGCGGGGCTGGATCACCTGCAGGCGCGCTACGTGGTCGATGCGGCCGAACTCGGGCGGATTCCCGCCTCTGGCCGGCTGCTGATCGTCGCCAACCATCCCTCCGGCGCGCTGGATGCGCTGGCGCTGCTCGACGCCGTCGGCCGCGTGCGCCGCGACGTGCGCATCGTCGCGAACGACCTGCTCGGCGCGCTGGAGCCGCTGTCCGGGCTGCTGCTGCCGGTGCGCATTCTCGGTGGTCGGCCCAGCGTGCAGAGCCTCGCGGCGATCGACGACGCGTTGCGTGCCGACCAGTGCGTGATCGTCTTTCCGGCCGGTGAAGTGGCGCGACTGGGCCTGCGCGGGGTGACCGACGGGCGCTGGCGCCGAGGCTTCCTGCGCTTCGCACGTTCGGCCGGTGCGCCGGTGCTGCCGGTGCGCATCGAAGCGCGCAACTCCGCGCTGTTCTACGGCGCCTCGGCGCTGTTCAAGCCGGTCGGCACCGCGCTGCTGGCGCGCGAGATGTTCGCCCGGCGCGCGCATCGCATCGCGTTGCGCATCGGCCATCCGCTTTCGCTTCCGCCGGACGGCGATCCGCAGCGGCTGCTGCGCGACGTGCGTCGCGAACTGTTCTCGCTGGGGCGACGTCGCGCGAACTCCGCCGCGTCGGTCGATGCGAGCGTCGTGCCGCTCATCGCACCGCTGATCGACGCGATCGATCCGGCGCAGGTGCGCGATGGCGTCGAGGCGATGCCGCTGCTCGGCCAGACATCGGACGGCAAGCAGATCCGCGTCGGTCGGCTCGCCGCCGGTTCGCCGCTGCTGCAGGAAATCGGCCGCCTGCGCGAACTCACGTTCCGCGCGGTGGGCGAGGGCACGGGCCAGCGGCTGGACGTGGATCTTTACGACAGCTGGTACGAGCACATCGTGCTCTGGGACGCGGACGCATCGAAGATCGCCGGCGCGTACCGCATCGCGCGCGGTGCCAGCGTGCTCGCCGAGCGCGGGCTCGCGGGGTTCTACACCGCATCGCTGTTCCAGTACGCCGACGATGCCGTTCCGCGCATCGCGCAGGGGATGGAACTCGGCCGCAGTTTCGTCGTGCCCGATTACTGGGGCAGCCGCAGCATCGACTACCTGTGGCAGGGCATCGGCGCGTACCTGGCCAAGCACCCGAACGTGCGCTACCTGTTCGGGCCGGTGTCGATCAGCGCCGCGCTGCCACCCGCGGCGCGCGAACAGATCGTCGCGTATTACGCGCGCTATTACGGCAGCGACGCGGCACGCGCGGTGTCGCGGCAGCCTTTCGTCTACCAGGCGGCGCCGCCGCAGTTCGGCGAGGTCGATGCGGCCACGGCGTTCCGCGTGCTCAAGGGCAACCTCGACGCGCTCGGCGCCACGCTGCCGATGCTCTACAAGCAATACACCGACCTGTGCGAGCCGGGCGGCGCGCGATTCCTCGCGTTCGGCGTGGACCCGGCCTTCAGCGACGCGGTCGACGGACTGATCGAGGTCGACCTGCACCGGCTTCGCCCGAAGAAGCGCGAACGCTATCTCGGCGCAGCCATCGCCGAACCTTGCCTGGAGACCGCCGGATGACGTCGACGCCGACCGTGCTGCCGCCGCGCCGTCGCGCGGTCTTCGTGTCCGACGTCCACCTGGGATCCAAACACTGCCACGCCGCCGAATTCGCCGATTTCCTCGGCGGGCTGCGCTGCGACCGGCTCTATCTTGTCGGCGACATCGTCGACCTGTGGTGGATGGCGCAACGTCGCGCGCGCTGGGGCGCGCCGCACAACCGGGTGATCGAAGCGTTGCACGCGCTGCGTCGCGCCGGGACCGAACTGGTCTACGTGCCGGGCAACCACGATCGCCCGATCCGCCGCTTCTGCGGCCTCGCGCTGCCGCGCATGCGCGTGCGCCGCAGGATGGTGCACGTCACCGCCGATGGCCGCCGCCTGCTGGTCACGCACGGCGATGACTACGACGGCGTCACGCATTTCGGCGGACTGCAGGAGCAGTTCGGCGACTGGCTGTATTACCGCATCCTCACCGGAAACCAGTGGCTCAATCGCGCGCGACGCCTCGCCGGCCAGCGCTACTGGTCGCTGTCGGAATTCCTCAAGCGCCGCAGCGGCGCGGCCGAACGCTACATCGAGCGCTTCGTGCACGCGGGGCTCGACGATGCGCGGCGTCGCGGGCTCGACGGCATCGTCTGCGGTCATATCCATCGCGCGGCATTGATCGAACGCGATGGCCTGATCTACGCCAATGATGGCGACTGGGTCGAAAGCCTGAGCGCGCTGGCGGAAGATCCGGACGGCACGCTGCGGCTGCTTTCGCACACGGGGGAGACGCGGGAGGTGATCGCGCCGCGGTGCGATACGACGAACGAAGCGGCGCAGCAGCCGTTGGCGGAACCGCAAGCGGCGTGAACTCCCTCCCCTGCGACTGCAGGGGAGGGATGGGGAGGGGTGAAGTGCAGCACCGTAGCGCTGACGAAGGCTGCTGCGGACTTGAACGGCGCGCATGCTTTGGCCGCGTCACTGCACCGCACGCCCCGACCCTCACCCCAACCCCTCTCCCGGAGGGAGAGGGGCTCAAACATCCAAGCTCGCGAACCCGCTAGCATCCCGGCATGGATTCCTTCACCCAGATCGTCCTCGGCGCCGCCGTCGCCGCCGCCATCGCCCCGCCGCAACATCGCCGTGCCGCGCTGCTCGCCGGCGCCGCGCTCGGCACGTTGCCCGACCTCGACGTGCTGCCGATCAACCTGATCACCAACGACCCCGTCGCGCGCATGACGTGGCATCGCAGCTGGAGCCATTCGCTGCTGGTGCTGCCGCTCGTCGCGTGGGCGATCTGGGCGTGGTTCCGCTCGCGCGGCGGGCGCGTCGCGCAATCGCCGACGCGCTGGTTCTGGGCGATGCAGGTCGCACTGCTGACGCACCCGCTGCTCGACGCGTTCACCGTCTACGGCACGCAGCTGCTGTGGCCGCTGCCGATGCCGCCGGCGATGTGGTCCAGCGTGTTCATCATCGACCCGCTCTATACGGTGTGGCTGTTGCTCGCGTGCGCGATCGCGTGGTTCGCGCGCGAGCGGCGCATCGCGCAGCCCGCGCTCGTCGCAGGGCTCGCGCTGAGTTCGCTGTACCTGGGGCTGTCGCTCCTCGCCAAGCATCAGGTCGAGCGCGCGGCCGACCAGGCGCTTGCGGCGCAGCAACTGGAGAACGCGCGGCGGTTCTCCGTGCCGATGCCGTTCAACATCCTGCTGTGGCGCGTGGTGGCGATGACGCCGGATGGATTCGTCGAAGGCGAACGCTCGCTGGTGGCCGATCGCGGTCCGATGCGTTTCCGGCATCACGCCTCCGACGTCGCCGCGTTGGCGCAGGTGCGCGAGCTGCCGGCCGTACAGCGGCTGCAGTGGTTCAATCGCGGCTTCATGAAGGCGCAGGTGCACGAGGGCACGCTGGTGCTGTCGGACCTGCGCATGGGCGCCGAGCCCGACTACAGCTTCCGTTTCGCGGTCGCGCGGCAGGAAGCCGGCGAATGGAAGTCCATCGCGCCCGAGCAATTGCAGTGGCCGTGGGAAGCGGGACGTCGACTCGGTGCGATGTGGCATCGCATCTGGCACGAGCCCGACGGTGACGTCGCCGCCGCACATTCGGCGGAACGCGACGGGGCGAACTGAGCGGTCGAACTGAGGTGAACACGCGTCCGGTGCACAGGTGCGCCGACACGTCCGCCGGAACCGCATGCCGTGCGCATGCGGTCCCTTCAAACGGACGTTGAACTGTTCACGTCAGCACCTTGTCGTGAGGGGAACCCGCCCGCCCGGAGCGACGCCCTGCCGCGGCGCCCCGGCCGGACCTACAGCGCGTTGCGCTCCAGCAGCGCCTTGCGATCGATCTGCACGAGGTATTCGTTGCCCTTGGCGTCGTGCAGGGCGACGGCTTCACCGTCCATCAGGCGGTTGTAGTTGTCCTTGCCGATGGCGGCGACGAACTTGTCGAGCGCGCGGTCGTAGGTGTACGGATACTCGGCGAACGCGGTGCGGTTGCCGACGATCATCTGTACCTTGCGCTCGGACAGCCCGGTGATCTTCGACAGATCGCCCACCGGATCGGCGGCCCATGCCGGGGCCGTTACCGCCATCGCCAGCGCGATGAATGCAATCTTGGCTTTCATGAGTGGCCTCCTGGTCCGCCGGAGCGCTGCGGTGGCCCGCAGAGGGGACGCCCCGACGCTTGCAGGTTGGGTCATGCACCGAAGAAAAACATCGGCCGAAGGGGGCTGTTACTTTCGACCTGCACCGTTCGTCGCGTGCGCGTGGAAGGCACATGCGCATGAAGGTTTCATGCGAAATTGTCGACGGTCTTCACCTTTCTCACCAAGCGCGCAACGAGCGCCCCGACACCAGCTCCCGCGCTCAGTACACGACCGCGCGCGCCTGCACGAAGGCATAGAAGAACACCGCATCCGGATCGTTCTGCACCTGATGCATTTCGCGGCGCATGCCGTCGACGACTTCCTGCGTGACCTTGCCCGCTTCGATGAGCTGGTCGGCGGCCGAAAGCAGCAGCTCTTCCCAGAACGCGATCATCGTCTTGCGCCGCGCCGGCTCGCGGTTGTCGAAATAGAACGTCTTCACGTCGGTGGTGACATCGCGGAAACCGCCGGCCAACAGCAGGTTGCCGAGCTTCGCGCCGACGAACGGATCGCCGCCGCTGTCGTACTGGAAATCGTTGAAGGCCATCCAGTAGCGCCACACGTTGGGCGAGTAGGGATCGAGCAGGAACGAGGAGTTCATCACCTCGGTGATGTACACCGGCGATCCCGGCGCCAGGACGCGACGCACCTCGTTGAGCACGCGCGAAGGCGAGGGCACGTGTTCGAGCACCCAGCACAGGAACGCCGCATCGAAGCTGCGCGCCTCGAACGGCAGGCTGGTCGCGTCGGCCTGGTGCAGCTCGTAGCGACCCTTCATCCACGGCATCGCATCGAGGTTGGTGCGCGCGGCGTCTAGCTGCGCTTCGTTGAGATCGACGCAGGTCGCGTGCAGTTCGGGGAAGCGGCGAAGCAGGATCTCGGTCTGCGCACCGACGCCGCTGCCGACTTCGAGCAGGCGCCGCGCGTTGCTGTAGTCGATGTTGTGGAAGATCGTCGATTCGGCCAGTCGGGCCTGCTTCACCAGGCGCGCCTGTTCGGTCGACGAGAAGCCGTGCAGATAAGGGAAGTCGGAACAGGAGGACGAGGTATCGGACATGGGGCACCGGTGCATGAAGCGGATGCGGGAATGCTCGCATGCGGGAAGTTAAGAACCAGCCGTCATCGCAGGAACGTGCCATCCCATTCCGGTCCCCGCAACACCACCGTCATCCCCGCGGAGGCGGGGGTCCAGCTGTCCGGCCGCATCGGCCTTTCCGTAGGGTGTGATGCGTCTGGGAATTGGTTTCCCGCCAGCGCGGGAACGACGACTTCTTACGCCGCCACGCCCAGCGGGTGCACGCCCGCGATCAACGCATCGAAGTAGTCGCGCGTGAGGCAGAGCTGCGCCTCGGGCGTCTCGGCGCGGTTCACCACCGCGCGGAACGCCGTGTTCTCCGGGCGATCCTTCGCGTACCAGCCCAGGTGCTTGCGCGCGATGCGCACGCCGGACACCTCGCCGTAGAACGCGTGCAGGTGTTCCAGATGCCCGAGCAGCACGTCGCGCACTTCGGCCAGCGTCGGTTCCGGCAAGGTTTCGCCGTGTTCCAGGTAATGCGCGATCTCGCGGAAGATCCACGGCCGGCCCTGCGCGGCGCGACCGACCAGCACCGCATCGCAGCCGGTGTGCTTGAGCACCTGCGCGGCCTTGTGCGGCGAATCGATGTCGCCGTTGGCGAACACCGGGATCGACAGCGCCGCTTTCACCTGCGCGATCGTGTCGTACTCGGCGAAGCCGGTGTACTGCTGGTCGCGCGTGCGCCCGTGTACGGCGAGCGCGGCGATGCCGGCACTCTCCGCGATGCGCGCGATCTGCAGCGCGTTGCGCTGGCCTTCGGCCCAGCCGGTGCGGATTTTCAGCGTGACCGGAACGTCCACCGCGCGCACGACGGCGTCGAGGATGCGCGCGACGAGTTCGGGTTCGCGCATCAGCGCCGATCCCGCCCACGCGTTGCACACCTTCTTCGCCGGGCAGCCCATGTTGATATCGATGATCTGCGCGCCGTGGTCGACGTTGTAGCGCGCCGCATCGGCCATCACCTCCGGCACGGTGCCGGCGATCTGCACGCTGATCGGGGCCGGCTCGCCGTCGTGGTCCATGCGGTGGCGCGACTTCGAGGTCGTCCAGAAGCGCGGGTCCGACGTCGTCATCTCCGACACGCACAGCCCGGCGCCCATGCGCTTGCACAGGATGCGGAAGGGCTTGTCGGTCACGCCCGCCATCGGCGCCAGGACGACGCGCGGGGCGATCTCGTGCGGGCCGATGCGGAAGGAAAGGGCGGACATGGCGCCATTGTACCGGGGGCCGTCCGCCTTCCCGGCGAACGCCGGGCTCCGCGCGTTCACGCCTCGCGCAAGCGTCGGTCAGCGCTTCCCGCGTCGCCGCCGCCAGAACAGGAAGCCGGTCGCCAGCAGGAACATCGGCAGCAGGCCGATGAACGCGGTGATCCACTTCATCGCCGTGCCGCCCACCGCGCCGACGTGCAGCGGGTAGAACGCCTGGCTCATGCGCATGCCGAGCTGGTGCGTCGTGGCGTCGAACGCCTGCACGACGCGCCCCTCGCGCGACAGAACGACCGTACTGCGCCCGACCGGATGCCATTCGCCATGGGCCTGCAGCCGGAAAGACACCGCGCCTTCATCGGGATCGGGCACCGACACGCGCGCCAGCCGCGCCTGCGGGATCGCGACGCGCGCCTGCGCGATCGCGCGCGTCCAGTCGATGGCGGTCGTGCTCGCCGGAAGCTCCGGCGCCTTCACGTTCTTCCCGCCGAACGCGCCCGTCAGCGCCTTCTGGAAACCTTTCGAATACACCATGCCGACGCCGGTCACGGTCGCCAGCAACAGCAGCGGCAGCAGGATCACGCCCGCGCTGCGATGCCACGTGAGCCAGCGCCGCACCGGCGGGCCCGCGTGCATTTTCAGTTGCGCCAGGTAGCGCCCCGACTTCGGCCACCACAGGTACAGCCCGATCAGGATCATCGCCAGCGAAATCCAGCCGATCACGCCCCACACGTCGCGTCCGGTCTTCCCGCCGAGCAGATCGACGTGCCACTCGTGCAGCCACAGCAGTACGTCGTCGTGGTGGCTGCGATACAGCAGCAACGCGCCGTCTTCCGGCGCGAAGTACTGACGATGCCCGTCCTCGAAATACGCCTGCCACACCGGGAGCTCGTCGCGCGGCAGGTCGAGCGAACGCATGCCTTCGGGGCCCCAGCGTTCGATCAGCTGCGCGAGCACGCGGCCGTCGGCGACGGGCGCGTGCTGCGCGAGCTGCGGATGCTGCAGTTTCAGCAGGTCGACATGGAACACCAGCACCGCGCCCGCCAGCGAGGCGAGCGCGAACACCAGTCCCGCGGTGAGCCCCGTCCACAGGTGCAGCCACGACAGCACCGCGCGCACGCGCCGTTTCGGCGGTGCCTTCGTCGCAGGTGCGGTGGCGGGCATGTCCATGGCGGGTGGCGATCAGAACCGGTGCGACCAGCCTACCGTCAGCACGCGGCCGCGACCGGCGGTGTAGGTGTCCGCGCGCGGCGTGGTCTGCGAGTAGTACGTCGTGTACTGCTCGCCGAACAGGTTCTCGATGCCCACGTTCAGCGCGCCGACCGGCAGCGGGAACCGCGCCTGCAGGTCGACCGTCGTGTAGCCCTCGAACTGCGCCGGCAGTGTCGTGCCGCGGTAATCGAAATCGCGGTCGAACGAATGGCTCGCCTGCAGGCGCGTGGAGATCGCCGGCGTCCAGGCCTGGTCCCAGAACGCGGTCGCGCGGTCCGGGGCAACGTTCACGCCAGGCAGGTCGCTGTCGACGCGATCGTCGCCGTTGCTGTCGTAGCGGCCGTCGGTCTGCGCGTAGGCGACGCCGATGCGCGTGGCGTCGTTGAACTGGTAGGCGACGCTGCCTTCGAAGCCGTCGATCTCGGTGCGCTCGCGCACGACCTGGTAGAACTGCGTGGCCGGGTCGAAGGCCAGGCGCGAACCGAGGTCGGAATCGGACCAGAACGCCGCCAGATGCACCAGCCAGCGGCCGTCGTCGTAATCCAGGCCGATTTCCTGGTTGTCGGCGATGACCGGCTGCAGGTCGACCAGCGTGTCCACGCGCTGGTTCGGCGTGTTGATCGCGCGCAGCACGCGGCCGATGTCGGCCACCGTGTAACCTTCCGAATACGACGCGTACAGCTTCAGTGCGTCGGTGGCTTCCCAGACGATGCCGACGTTGGGCAGCGTCTCGCTGGTCCGCGGCGAACCGCCCTGGACGAGGTAGCGCGTGCCGTGCACGCCGGGCGTCAGGCGCTGGTCGGGAATGGTCAGGTAGTCGTCGACCTTGAGCTTGCCGCGCTCGTGGCGCAGGCCGCCGGTGAGCATCACCGAATCGGCGACCCACCACTCCAGCTGCACGAACGGGGACACCGATTCGTACGAGGTTTCCGGCACCCAGTCGATGCCGGCACGCACGAGCTCCTGCGAGGTCGTGTCGCGCGCGAGGTCCAGGCCGACCGTCGCGCGCAGGCGCAGGCCGAACAGGTCGCCGCGCGACCAGCTGAACTTGCCGCCGAGCTTTTCCGACAGGTTCTGCGACTGGTCGTACCAGTCCGGATCGCGGCCGTCGCCCCAGAAGTCGCCCCAGTAGCTGCCGCCGTACAGCGCCTCGAAATCGACCCAGTACAGCTGCGCCTGGAAATAACCGCCGGCGAGCGCCTTGTCGGTGTAGTCCAGCGTCAGCGACGTGGAGCGGTTGCGCGGGCCTTCGCCCTCGCTGCCGCCGCGCGCGGAGGTCGCCAACTCGCCGGTCGCGAGGTTCCCGTTGACCGCGTGGTAGTGGTTGTTGCCCTGCAGTTCGTAGCGGTTCGCGCTGACCTGCAGGCGGCGGCTTTCGTCGAGGTTCCAGCCGGCCTTGGCGAAGAGGTTGTAGCTCTCCGCGTCCATCAGGTCGCCCTGCACGTCGTTGACCGCGATCGAATCGCCGTCGCCGTCGTAGTACAGGCCTTCGCTCGCGTACGAGGCGCCGCCCACGAAATCGAACGCGCCGCTGCGCGTGCCGAACAGGTAGGACGCGCGATAGCCGGTGCTGTCGCTTTCGTGCGGCAGCGCGGTGGACGCGGACGCCGACACGTCCTGGAAGGACTGGCCGTCCTGGCGCGGCGCGCGCTTGGTGATGATGTTGATGATGCCGCCGGACGCGCCCAGGCCTTGCAGCGCGTTGGCGCCGTGGATGACCTCGATGCGCTCGATCATCGCCGGATCGATGGTGTGGCCGTCGCGACCGCCGTCGCGCAGCGGCGTGGACTGCGGCACGCCATCGACCAGGTACAGCGGCTTGCGGCCGCGCAGCGTTTCGCCGCTGTTAGTGAGTTTCTGGCGCGAGGGCGCGAAGGAGGGAATCAGGTTCGCCAGCACCTGCGAGACGTCCTGCGTCAGCGCCAGCTGCTGCTGCAGCTGCGCCTGGTCGATCACCGTGATCGTGTTGGGCAGCGCGGCCTCGGAATCGGGAATGCGGCTGGTGCTGGCGGAAACGGTGACGCGGTCGATGTCGGTGGCTTCATCGGCGTGTGCGACGGGCGCGACAAGGACAGCCAGCAGCGCGCTGGCGAGGGCATGGCGGCGGAGCATCGGGATTCCAGGACGTCGAAAGCCCGCCATGTTAATGCGAATAATTCTTATTTGATAGATCGAGAGTTTGTGCTAGCGGGCGGCTGGGCGCAGCTTTCAGCCCCTGGGTCGGGCAGTGGCGCAGCGGCCTTCAGCCCCTCTCCCACCGGGAGAGGGGTTGGAGTGAGGGGCGGGACGCGCGGTGCAGTGATGCGCCCAATGCTCAAAGCCCCTCTCCCAACGGGAGAGGGGTTGGGGTGAGGGTCGGGACGCGCGGTGCAGTGATGCGCCGAATGCTCAAAGCCCCTCTCCCAACGGGAGAGGGGTTGGGGTGAGGGGCAAGACATGCGATGCAGTGATGCGGTTGGTACCGGCTCTTGGCCGATCGAGGCGACTGTCAGCGCTTGGCGCCGTGCACTGCACCCCTCCCCAACCCTCCCCTGCATGCAGGGGAGGGAGTCCACTCTGCGGGTGACGGCTGAAAGCTCAAGCGAAGCGCGCGCGCACTTCCTCATCCCGCGGCATGGAAACCGCCGCACCGGCGCGCTCGGTCGAAAGCGCCGCGTAGCGGTTCGCGTAATGCAGGTGGTCGGCGAACGCCGCGTCCGGACGCAGCGCCCATGAGGCCGCGAGCGCGCCGTTGAACGCGTCGCCCGCGCCGGTGGTGTCGTGCGGCTGCACCTTCGCCGCGGCCACGCGGTAATGCGTGCGGGCATCGCGATGGAGCGCGCCGTCCGCATGCGAAACGAAGCACCCGGCGGCGCCGAGCGTCACCACGACCGTGCCGTGCGGCAGCAGGCGGCGGCACCAGGCGTGCAACGTGTCGTCGTCGCGGGACGCCACGGTGGAGGCGTCCACGCGTTCGCCGACGTGGCGCGCCAGTTGCGCGCAGAACTCGGTTTCGTTCGGCGTGATCACGTCGCTCAGCGCGAGCAGCGATGCCGGCACCTGCGCATCGGCCGGTGCGGGATTGAGCATGGTCCGCACGCCTGCCTCGCGTGCGATCGCGAACGCCGCTTCGATCGACGCCAGCGGCGATTCCAGCTGCGCCAGCAGCACGTGCGCGGCGTGAATGCCATCGCGCTGCGCCTGCACATGCGCGAGCGGCAGGTCGGCGTTCGCGCCCGGGCCGATCACGATCGAATTGCGGCCGTCGTGGTCGACGTAGATGCCGGCGGTGCCGGTCGGCGCCTCGCTGGAATGTTCGCGAAGATCCAGCCCGTCTGCGGCCGCGAGCGCCCGTGCGAGCTGCCCGCCCAGATCCTCGCCCAGCGCGCAGACGAAGGTCGTCGAAGCGCCGGCGCGCACCGCGGCCGTGGCCTGGTTGAACCCCTTGCCGCCCGGCCCGGTGTGGTAGTGCCCGCTGAGCGTCTCGCCCGGCCGCGGCAGGGAAGCGACCGTCCAGACGTGGTCGACGTTGAACGAGCCGACGACTAGGACGTGATGCGTGATTCGTGATTCGTGATTCGCAGGAGACGGGCTCATCGCTTCATCCAGAAGGAACTCCGTGGCGGGGTTGCGCATTCTCGAATCACGCATCCCCGATCACGAAGCATGGCGCCTCAGCTGCCGAACCACGTCAGCACGCCGGCAATCGTCGCCGTCATGAACGTCGCGATCGAACCGCCGAGCACCGCGCGCAGGCCGAAGCGCGCGAGGTCCTGGCGACGTTCCGGCGCCAGGCCGCCGATGCCGCCGATCTGGATCGCGATCGAGGAGAAGTTGGCGAAGCCGCACAGCGCGTAGGTGGCGATCAGGCGGCCCTGGTCGGTCAGCGTCACGCCGTCGACCTTGCCGTTGACGATGTCGGCCAGCTGCAGGTACGCGACGAATTCGTTGATCACGATCTTCTGGCCGATCAGGCTGCCGACGGTGGACGCGTCCTGCCACGGCGTACCGATCACCCACGCCAGCGGCGCGAGCACGTAGCCGAAGATCGTCGCGAGGTCGAACGGCTTGCCGATCGCCGCCGAGATGCCGGTGACGTCGCCGAACCACGACAGCGGCCAGTTCACCAGCGCGATCAGCGCGATGAAGGCCAGCAGCATCGCGCCGATGTTCAGCGCCAGCCGCAGGCCGTCGCCGGCGCCCGCCGCGGCGGCGTCGATGATGTTGGCGGTGTTCTTCTCCACTTCCATCTTGACCGTGCCGCGCGTGAGCGGCTCGCCGGTTTCGGGGATGAGGATCTTGGCGATGACCAGCGTCGCCGGCGCGGCCATGATCGACGCCGCGAGCAGGTGCTTGGCGTAGAACGCCTGCTGCTCCGGGTCGCCGCCGCCGAGCATGCCCACGTACGCGGCGAGCACGCCGCCGGCGATGTGCGCCATGCCGCCGATCATCATCGTGATCAGCTCCGACTCGGTCATCTTCGGGATGTACGGACGCACCGTCAGCGGCGCCTCGGTCTGGCCGATGAAGACGCTGGCGCAGACGCTGGTGGTTTCCGCGCCGGACACGCGCATCACCTTGGTGATCACCCACGCCATGCCGCGCACGACCGCCTGCATCACGCCCAGGTGGTAGAGCACGCCCATCAGCGCGGCGAAGAAGATGATGGTCGGCAGCACCTGGAAGGCGAAGATGAAGCCGTAGGTGTTCACGTCCATCAGGTTGCCGAAGATGAACTTCGAGCCTTCGCCGACGAAGCTGAGCACCTTCACGAAGCCGTGGCCGATGGCGTCGAACACGTCCTTGCCGCCCGGGACCAGCAGCACCAGCGCGGCGAAGGCGACCTGCAGGCTCACGCCGGTGATCACCAGCTTCCAGTCCACGCGGCGCTTGTTGTTCGAGAACAGCCACGCGATGCCGATGAGCACCGCAAGACCAAACAGGCCAAAGGCCACCCGGGTAATGGCTTCCACTCAGTTTCTCCCCTGCAACCGGCGGCCGGCAGCGAGTCTTGTCGTTCAGGAATGATGCGGCCTGAGCCCTCGCGGGGGCGGGTCACGGCTGCGGCGGCGCGTAGTTTACGACGAGCTCGAGCGGCCGCGGCGGCGGGCGCGTCCACAGGGGCTCGCCGCGGCGTGCTGTCAGAAAAATGCGCGTCAGGGGGTAAGACCCGTCAGGTATCCCGCGCGACGACCTTGTTCCGCCCCTGCAGCTTGGCCTGCTGGAGGCGACCGTCCGCCCGGCGGAGCAGGCGCGAAAGATCCGAGCCCTCGTGCGGGAACCCGGCCAGCCCGGCGCTGAAGCTCAGCGCCACGTTGTCGGCGCCGCGCTCGGGTTCGAACGGCCGCTCGCCGAGCGCGCGGCGGATCGCATCCACGCGTTCCCAGGCGGTGCCGATCGGCTTGCGCAGCAGCAGCACGAATTCCTCGCCGCCGATCCGCACCAGCCATTCGCCCGGTTCGGCAAGCTCGCGCAGCACCGACACGACGTGCCGCAGCGCGCGATCGCCCGCGTGGTGCCCGTGGGCGTCGTTGATGCGCTTGAAGTGGTCCAGGTCGATCAGCGCCAGCGTGAGGCTGTCGCCGTCGTGGCGGACGCTGTCGAACAGGCGCGGCACGCGGTACATCAGCCAGGTGCGGTTGGGCAGGCGGGTGAGGCCGTCGGTGCCGGACATCTCCACCAGCCGCTGCATGCGGTAGACGACCATCGCCGTGATCAGCGTGAACACCCCGAGCAGGATCACGCGCTGCAGCTGGCCGGGCAGGGTGATCGCGCCGTAGTCGCTGGAAATCAGCTGCTCGGGCGAGCCCGCCGTGGCGAACACCCAGGCCGCCAGCAGGCAGTACTGGCCGATCGCCAATGCGCCCGCGAACAGCGCGATACGGCCGTCGCTGCGCGGCGCGGTCAACACGATCGCCACCACATAGCCGCACCAGGCCGTCAGGTTGTTCAGGCCGGCCGGCAGGTGGTCGGCGGCGAGGATGATCAGCAGCACCGTGGTGGCGGTGACGTCGAACGCGGAAGATGCGAACGGCAGCCAGCGGAACAGTCGGCGACGCCGCGCGAGCGCGAGCCACAGGTGCGCGAAGATGTTGACCACGATCGCGCCGCCCAGGCCGACCAGCGTGTCCTTGACGCTGCCGCCGCCGAGCGCGTTCGTCACCGGCAGCACCAGCAGCATCGCCGCGATGACCACGCGCAGGCGCGCGACCATCAGCTCGCCGCCGGCGCCGATCTCCAACATGATTTCGTCCGGCCGCGCCAACAGCGCGGCGACGACGTCGCGGACCCTTCCGCCGGTTCCGAGCATGCGCTTCCCCCGCTTGCCGGCCCTCACGGGCCGCGCCGAGCATAGCGCGCCCGGGCGGCTTTCCGTGCGGCCGCGCCGCCTTTGCCGCAGCGAAGGCGCGCGGCTGCGCGTGCGTCGCTTACGAAATCCCGCGCACCGCGGCCCACGCCGCCAGCGCGAGGAACACCACCGCCGCCGTGTAGCGGGCCGCCTTCAGCGGCAGGCGGTCGGCCAGCTTGCTGCCCAGCAGCACCACCGGCACGTTCGCCAGCAGCATGCCGACCGTCGTGCCCACGACCACTTCCCACAGCGGCGAGTACTTGGCGGCCAGCAGCACGGTCGCGACCTGCGTCTTGTCGCCGATCTCGGCCAGGAAGAAGGCGAACGTCGTGGCGACGAACGCGCCACGCGCCGGCAGCGATTCCTCGCCTTCGTCCAGCTTGTCCGGCTTGAGCGTCCACATCGCGACGGCGAGGAAGCTGATCGCCACGACCCAGCGCAGCACCTGGGGCGTCAGCCATTGCGCCACCAGCGTGCCGAACCAGCCGGCCAACGCGTGGTTGAGCAGCGTCGCGACGAGAATGCCGGCGATGATCGGCAGCGGCTTGCGGAAGCGCGCCGCCAGCAGCAGCGCGAGCAGCTGCGTCTTGTCGCCGATTTCGGCAAGCGCAACCGTGCCGGCGGAAATCGCGGCGGTGAGCAGGGGAAAGTGATCCATGCAGGGCTCCGGGGTCGGGCTTTCGCGTGGACGCGAAAGGCAGCCGTCACGCGGCCCGACCCGGCGGATGCCAGTTGCTCGCGCGACGCCTGCCTTCGGTCTTGCCCGTGGTCGCTCGCCGGAGCCCGAAGGCGTCGGCTGGCTGCCGCTCCCGCGCCATGGCCTGTGGGCCAAGTGTGTTGACGCGGGTCTCCGCCGGTGTGGCGGATGGGCTACTCCCCGGAGGAGGAAGTGCGCGCATTGTACCCACCGGGCGCGCACAGCGGCAGGGCTAAACTGAATGAGCCCGCCTTTCCGATCCTCCGGAGCCTTCCCATGCAATACCGCCGCCTCGGCTCGTCCGGCCTGCAACTTTCCGCGCTGTCCTTTGGCGCCTGGCTTACCTTCGGGGCCCAGATCGGGCGTTCGACCGCGCGGGACCTCGTCGCCGCGGCCTGGGACAACGGCATCAACTTCTTCGACAACGCCGAGACCTACGCGAACGGCGAAGCGGAGAAGGTCATGGGCGACGTCATCGCCGACCTGCGCCTGCCGCGCGACGGGTTCTGCGTGTCGAGCAAGGTGTACTTCGGCGCGGTCGACCAGCCCGGGCCGACGCAGCGCGGTCTTTCGCGCAAGCACGTCACCGATGCCTGCCACGCCGCGCTGAAGCGGCTGCGCGTGGAAACGCTCGACCTCTACTACTGCCATCGCCCCGATCCCGACACGCCGATCGAGGAAACCGTCGGCGCGATGGACGCGCTGATCCGCCAGGGCAAGATCCTGTACTGGGGCACGTCGGAGTGGACCGCGGCGCAGATCCGCGACGCGCACCGCATTGCGCACGCACGCAACTGGTACGCCCCCACGATGGAGCAGCCGCAGTACAACCTGCTGCATCGCGAACGCGTCGAACTCGAATATGCGCCGCTCTACGCCGAGTACGGCCTGGGCACGACGATCTGGTCGCCGCTGGCGTCGGGCCTGCTGACCGGCAAGTACAACGCCGGCGTGCCGACCGAAGCGCGCCTCGGGCGCGAAGGGCTCGGCTGGCTGCAGCGTTCCGTGCTGGGCGAGGAGGGCGCGCGGGTGGAACGCGCGCGTCGCTTCGTCGCGACCGCGCAGGAACTCGGCGTCGCGCCGGCGCCACTCGCCATCGCGTGGTGCCTGCGCAATCCGCACGTGTCGAGCGTGATCCTCGGCGCGAGCAGGCCCGAACAGCTGATCCAGAACCTGGAAGCGCTCGAGCTTTCGGAACGCCTGTCGGAAAGCGACTGGCAGCGCGTCGAGGCCGCCGTCGGATAAGCGGTCGGCGGGGCGGGTTGACTGTCAAATGAGAATCATTATCATCCGTGGCGAGCCCTCGAACGAGCCACGCCCATGTCGACGCGCCCCACGCTGCTGCAGCTCAAGCCCCGTACCGAACGCCTGTCGCCGCCCATCGCGGCCGTCGCCGCCGTCCCGTCCATGCCCGCGTCGTTCGCGCAGGGCCTGCTCGACAGCGACGACCTGCTCCGCGGCGGCCGCGAAGTGCTGATCCGCCACGGCGACGAGGTCTACCGTCTGCGCCACACGCGCAACGACAAGCTGATCCTCACCAAGTAATCCTTCCCTGACGGCGGCCGCACGGCCGCCGCGATGCACGACGCGCGGCGACTCCTTGGGGAAGGAACGCCGCGCACGGCCGCACGGCGGCATATCTCTACACCTCTCTCTCTTCAACCTCTCTCTCCCAAGGCAAGCAAGCCGGCCGGCGACGGCTGCCAGCCCGCCTCGGAATCACTCCGAGACCGCGCATGCACCCTGTCCGCAACACCCTTGCCCTTGCTTTGCTGCTCGCCATTCCCACCGTCGCCCTCGCCAACGACGCGACGCCCGAAGGAAGCGACCCGGCGCTTTCCACTGCCGCCGCGGGCGCCGTGTCCGCCAGCGAGCTCGACCGCATCGTCGTCACCGCCACGCTGACGCAACGCGCGTTGGACGACGTACCGAACGTCGTGACCGCGATCGATCGCGACGAGATGGACCGCCACCTCGTGCGCGACCTGAAGGACCTGTTCCGCTACGAGCCCGGCATCACGGTGTCCGGCGGTTCGGGCCGGTTCGGCGGCCTGGGCGACATCCGCATCCGCGGCCTGGGCGGCAACCGCGTGCGCATCGAGACCGACGGCATCGCCGTGCCGGACGCGTTCTCGATCGGCAGCTTCTCCAAGGCCAACCGCAACTTCGTCGACCTCGACACGCTCAAGGCGGTCGAAGTCGTGCGCGGCCCGGGCAGCGCGCTCTACGGCTCCGACGCGCTGGGCGGCGTGGTGTCGTTCGTGACCAAGGACCCGTCGGATTACCTGGCGGACGGCAAGGACGCCTACTTCGGCTTGAAGTTCGGTTACTTCGGCGAGGACAACGGCCTCTTCGGCGGTGCGACCGCGGCGTTCGGCGGCGAGCGCTGGTCGGGCCTGGTCGCGGTCGGACATCACCAAAGCCAGGAGCGCGAGAACATGGGCGAAAACCGCAGCACCGGCGCCTCGCGCACCGCGCCCAATCCGCAGGAGGCCGACGGCCGCAGCCTGCTGGCCAAGCTCGTGTTCGCCACGAGCGAGCACCAGCGCTTCAAACTCACCGTCGAGGGCAACGAGGACGACGTCGACACGGACGTACTCAACGCGATCGGCGACACGTCGACGATCCCCGGCACTCCGGCGTCCGTGCGCATCGCATCGCAGACCGGCGACGACAGGCAGACCCGCGCGCGCGTGGCGTTCTCACACGAAGTCGATGCGCTCGACGCGACATTCGCCGATTCGCTGCAATGGCAGCTCTATCGGCAGGACAGCGAGACCACGCAGCGCACGCGCGAGGAGCGCGCCACGCTGCGCGGCGGCGTGGCGATCAACCCCGTGCTGCGCGAACGCAAATTCAATTTCGACCAGCGCCTGACCGGCTTCGACGCCGTGCTGCACAAGGACCTCGCCGGCGGATCGGTCGAACATGCCATCACCTACGGCGTCGAACTCACGCGTACGCAATTCAGGCAGAAGCGCGATGGCCGCGCGGCCAACCTGCTGACCGGCGCGGTGACCAACGTGATCTCGCCCGACGTCTTCCCGGTGCGCGATTTCCCCGTCAGCGACACCACGCAGGCGGCGGTGTTCGTGCAGGACGAGATGTCCTTCGCGGGCGGCGCATTCCGCCTGATCCCCGCCGTGCGCGTGGACTACTACAAGCTGGAGCCGAAGCCCGATTCCATCTTCGCCGAGGACAATCCTGGCGTCGAAGTGGCGAAGCTGAGCGAAACCAGCGTGTCGCCCAAGCTCGGCGCCGTGTGGCATTTCAACGAGGACTGGTCGCTGTTCGGTGGCTACCAGCATGGTTTCCGCGCGCCGCCCTACAGCGACGTCAACCTCGGGTTCACCAACCTGCAGTTCGGCTACACGGCCATCCCGAACCCGGACCTCAAGCCGGAGAAGAGCAACGGCGTCGAGTTCGGCCTGCGTTTCTCGAACGAGGCCGTCTATGCCGAAGTCTCCGCCTATTACAACCGCTACGACGATTTCATCGAATCGTCGGTGCAGGTGAGTGCGCCGCCGCAGACGCCGCTGATCGTGTTCCAGTCGCAGAACATCGAGGACGCGCAAATCCATGGCGTCGAAGCGCGCGGCGGCGTGGACCTCGGCGCATACAGCGACACGCTGGCGGGATGGTCGATCCGCGGCGCCGCTTCGTGGTCGAAGGGCGAGGACCGCACGACGAACGATCCGCTGCCGTCGATCGATCCGCTGCGCGCGACGATCGGCATCGCATACGACGCCGACGCCTGGGGCATCGAGCTCGCCGGCCGCTTCGCCGGACGCAAGGACGACCTGCCGGCGGGGAACCTGTTCGAGGTGCCGGGCTACGGCGTCGCCGACCTGCTCGCGCATTGGAACTTCGCGCCGGGCGCGGTGTTCGACGTGGGCGTGTTCAACCTCGCCGATCGCACGTACTGGGACGCGACCGACGTGCCGGCCGGCACGCTCGCGAGCAGCACCGTGCTAGACCGCTACACCAGCGCCGGCCGCAACATCGGCGTCAGCCTGTCGGTGAGCTGGTGAGCCGTCCGACTTCCTCCCTTTCCCACTTCATCGAGCCCGCCATGAACCCCCGCACGCTCGCCCTGCATCTGGGCCTTTTCGCTGCCGCCCTTTCGCCGGCGGCCTTCGCTGAACCATCCCGCGATCACGATTCGATCCTTGCGATGCAGGGCGAATACCTCGTCGACTTCGCCTTCGATGAAACCGTGCTGTTGCAGCCCGGCTACGAACGCCATCCCGCCATGCGCAGCGGCGGCAACGAGACGGTGATCGTCGTGCAGGACGCGCCGACGAAGATCGTGCTGCAGCACATCCTCGTCGACGAGAAGAGCGGCCACGTGACCAAGCACTGGCGGCAGGACTGGACGTACGAGGCGCCGACACGCTTCGAATTCAGCGACGACCAGACCTGGCAGGTGCGCGCGATTCCGGCCGACACGACGCGTGGCGCGTGGACGCAATGCGTGTACGAGGTGAGCGATGCGCCGCGCTATTGCGGTACCGGCAAGTGGACCTACGACAATGGCGTCGCGATGTGGACCAGCGACACGAGCTGGCGTCCGCTGCCGCGTCGCGAGTACACCAAGCGCAGCGACTACAACGCCATCAGCGCGGTGAACCGCCACACGCTGACGCCCGGCGGCTGGACGCACGAGCAGTTCAACACGAAGGTGCTACGCAAGCCGGACGGCATGCAGGTCGAGCTGGCGCGCGAGTTCGGCTTCAACGATTACCGCAGGACCACCGAAGTCGACTTCAAGCCGGCCTACACGTACTGGGCCGCGACGAAGGACTACTGGGCGAAGGTGCGCGCGCGCTGGGAGCGTTACCTCGGCCAGGCACCGGGCGTGCGCCTGAAGACGAAGGTCGACGGCATGGCGATGATCATCCCGCTGTTCGAGCAGGCCGGTTCGCTTGAGGACGGAAAGAAGGTGCGCGATGCGCAGATCGACGCGGTGTTCGACGAGTGGGTCGAGCGCGCGCCGGTGGAGGCAGCCGCGCGGAAGTGAGGCCGAAAGCCGCCCCGGGGTTCGCAAAAAGAATGGACGCCTTGCCGAGGCAACGCGCTGCGGCGCGGTCATTGCAGGAAAACTGAACTACACGACGGTGCGATGCGCTTCGCTTACCCGGACTACAAGAGCGTGTTGAATCCCCGATGCATTTCTCCGGCAACGTAGTGATTGGCCGAACCGAGAGGACGCTCTCCCTCACCCCAACCCTTCTGCCGTACGTCGGCAGGAGGTTTTTTTTTACGCCTGACATTCGGGCGCGGGATCAGAGCGAGAACACGTGCCCGACGAAACCTTCCGGCGGTTCGGGCGCCTTCGGCGGCGCGGGCGGCGCGGGTGCAACGATGGCGAGCGGCGGCTTCGGTGCCGGCGGAGCGGCGGGTGCGGGCGGCGCCGGGGGCGTGGCAGGCGCGGCCGGCGGTTTCGGTGCGGCAGGCGGCGCGGGCGGCGCCGGCGGACGCGGGATGCGCAGCATCGCGGTCTTCGGCACGGTGATCTGCGTCGTCGCGCCCTTGCGATCGCGCAGGTAGGTCACTGCGACGCGACTGTCGGCGGGCTTGTCGCGCAGCGCCGCCATGGCCTCTCGCGGCGACGCGACCGGCTTGTTGTCGATGCGCTGGATCACGTCGCCGGCCTGCAGGCCCGACAGTTCCGGGCCGGTGCTGAGCACGAGCACGCCGCGGTCCGCACCGAAGTAACGGCCGAGCTGCGCGTCGACCGTCGCGAGGTTCAGGCCGTTCCAGCGGAAGGCTTCCGACAGCAGCGGCAGGCGGCAGTCGCCGTCGTCGTCCTCGCAATCCAGGCGGATTAGTTCGTTGCGCACCTGCGGGGCGACGATCGGCATCGGACGCGCAAGCGGGTTTCCATCGGCATCGCGTGCGAAGAGCAGCCGGTCGCCGAGTTGCGGGGTCGCGCGCGCCGTCGCCACGCGGCCATCGCGCGTATAGACCAGCGTCACGGGCTTGTCGATTTCGTTCTTGCGCAACTGCGCGCGCGCCTGCTCCAGCCGCACATCCGCCTGCGCCTGATCGAGCTTCGCGCCATTGATGGACGTGAGGACGTCGCCCGCGCGGAGTCCGGCCTTCGCCGCCGCGCTGCCGGGCGTGACCGCGGCGATGCGCACGCCGGCCTTCGCGTCCGGCGAGAGCACCACGCCGAGCACCGGCTGGCGCGCGAAGCGCCGCTCGAACTCGCGTTCGAAGTGCGCGCGGTCGAAGTTCGCGTTCTGGCGGCTGAGCTCGGCATAACGCTGCGCGGCGCGATTGAGGTCGGCGCGCGCGGCTTCGATCTGCCGCGTCCGTTCGGCGTCCTGCCGCGCCTTCGCAGCGTCCTGTCGGGCGAGCTGCGCACCCTGCCGTGCCTTATCGGCGTCCTGGCGCGCGCGCTCGGCGTCGGCTTTCGGCGTCTGCGCGCCGGCGCCCATGCACAGAACGAGCAGGGCGATCGTCGCGGTCAGTCGCGTCGTGTTGCGGGTAGGAATCATGGCGTGGTCCTGCGGATGAGAGGGGTCAATCGACGCTGACGAGCGCGCCGTCGTAGCGTTCGCCGCTCGAAAGCAGCCAGCGCTGGGTGGTTTCGATGCCGGCCAGTTCGCGCATCGTCGACACGCGCGCCTGCCAGAGCGCCGCGCGATCCACATCGTCAAGGCCCGGCTGCGAGAGCGAGGCGTCGATGCGGCCGATGCGGCGGTCGAACTCCACCGCGAGCGCCGCGCCGCTGGCCGATGCGACGCGATCGTCGCGGGCGATGGCGAGGAGCGCTTCCAGTTGCGCCGACTCGGCCTGCAGCGTGGCGACCTGGTTGCGAAGTTCGGCGGCGCGCGGGTCGGGCGCGGTTTCGGTAGGCATCGCGCTGGCGATGCGCGGTGTTTCGTCGGCGCGCGTTGCGGCCGGCGCGTCGTCGATCCGCGTCGCCTCGCTCGATGGCGCCGGTTCGGTCGTGTTCGCGACGCGCGTTTCCGGTCGCTTCGAGGCGGGCAGCGGCGGGCGCGAGGTATCGACCGGCGTGCGCTTGCGTGCGGCCAGTTCGTTCGACGCCGGCGCAGTCGCCTCATCGGCGCTGCGATGCAGCACCGGCACGAGCGCGATCGCCCCGATCGCCGCGGCGGCGAGCCACACCGGCCAATGGCGCCGCTGCCGGCGCGCGGGCGCCGCGTCGAGTGCGCGTTCCATGCGCTGCCATCCGCCCGATGGCGGTGCTTCCATCGGGAGGGCGGCGAAGGCGCTACTCCAGTCGGCGCGTGAATCGTTGCGGTCGGTGTCAGGCATGGGCCTTCTCCGGTTCGAGTAGTTCGCGCAGGCGGCGACCGCCGCGTGCGAGCTGGGACTTCGAGAAACTCGGCGTGCGCTGCATCAGCGACGCGATTTCCTCGTGCGTGTAGCCCTCGGCGTGGTACAGCCACAGCACGCTGCGGGTGGCGGCGGGCAGGCGGGCGAGGGCGCGGTTCAGTGCGGCGGCATCGGCGGCCGCGGTCGGCAGCGGGCCGGTGTCGACGGCGAACTCGTCGTCTTCCAGCGCCACGTCGTACTGGTGACGACGCTGCCCGCGCAGCCGCATCAACGCCTCGTTCACGGCGATCTGCCGGACCCAGCCCCAGAACGGGCTGGCGGCGTCGCCGTGGCCGGCGCTCGCCGCGCCGCGGAAGTCGCCGATCTTGTTGAACACCTTGAGCATGGTTTCCTGCAGCACGTCGGAGGCCTCCTCGACGCCGTCCGGCCCGTGGGCGCCGCCGAGCATCCGCAGCGCCAGGTTGAACACGGGCCGCTCGAAGCGGCGGTAGATCTGCTCGAACGCCGCCCGCTCGCCGGCGCGAACGCGTGCCAGCAACGCCTCGGGGACGTCGATGGCGAAGCTGCTCCGGGGCGCGTCGGCAGTGGGTGGCACGCTGGTGGGCAAGGGCTCGCGTCCTGCGTTTGTTGGATCGTCCTCCCCATGGATGCGGGAGGCGCCGAAACCGTCGCAGCGGTCGGCCTATACTCGGAAGACAGGCTTTCAGGAGGGGATCATGGGACTGAGTGCGGTGCTGAGCGTCGTCCTGCTGTTCGCGGGCGTCATCCTGGTGTTGAAGGCCGTGCGGATGGTGCCGCAGGGCTATGAATGGACGGTCGAGCGGTTCGGCCGCTACACCCACACCATGGATCCGGGCCTGCACTTCCTGATCCCGATCGTCTACGGCGTGGGCCGCAAGATCAACATGATGGAACAGGTGATGGACGTCCCCAGCCAGGACGTGATCACCAAGGACAACGCCGTGGTGAAGGTCGACGGCGTCGTCTACTTCCAGGTGCTCGACGCGGCCAAGGCCGCCTACGAGGTCGCGCAGCTGGAGGTCGCCATCCTCAACCTGGTGATGACCAACATCCGCACCGCGATCGGTTCGCTGGACCTGGACGAATCGCTGTCCAAGCGCGACGAGATCAACGCCCGCGTGCTGGTCGCGGTGGACCAGGCCACGCATCCGTGGGGGCTGAAGGTCAACCGCATCGAGCTCAAGGACATCCAGCCGCCGCGCGACCTGGTCGACTCGATGGCGCGCCAGATGAAGGCCGAACGCGAGAAGCGCGCCAACATCCTGGAAGCCGAAGGCCATCGCCAGGCGGAGATCCTGCGCGCCGAAGGCGAGAAGCAGGCGGCGATCCTGGAAGCCGAAGGCAAGCGCGAAGCCGCCTTCCGCGAAGCCGAGGCGCGCGAGCGCCTGGCCGAGGCGGAAGCGAAGGCGACGCAGCTGGTGTCGGACGCGATCGCCGGCGGCAACGTCAACGCCATCAATTACTTCGTCGCGCAGAAATACATCGAGGCGTTCAAGGCGCTGGCCGAGGCGCCGAACCAGAAGTTCGTGATGATGCCGATGGAAGCCACCGGCGTGATCGGCTCGCTCGCCGGCATCGCCGAGCTGGCGAAGAACGCGCTGGGCAGCGACGCGCTCGCCGCGCAGGCCTCGACGCGCACGCCGCCGCCGTCGCCCCGGCTGGGAGGCTGACCGATGCAGTGGAACACCGAGACGATGACCTGGGCGGTGGTGGCGCTGCTGCTGTTCGCCGCAGAAGCGATGGCGCCGGGCGCGTTCATGCTGTGGCTCGGCTTCGCCGCCGCTGCGGTGTTCGCGATCGTGCTGGTGATCCCGGGCGTCCCGGTCCTCGTGCAGGCGGCGGCGTTCGTCCTGCTGAGCTTCGTGTCGATCCAGGTGTACCGCAGCTGGTTCCGCGGCCGCGAACCGCGCAGCGACAAGCCCACGCTCAACCGCCGCACCGAGGCGCTGATCGGCAGCGTCGTTCCGCTGGAACGCGCCATCGTCAACGGCCACGGCCGCGTGCAGATCGCCGACGCGTACTGGGACGTCACCGGCCCGGAGCTTCCGGCCGGCACGGTGGTGCGCATCGTCTCCAGCCGCGGCATGAGCCTGCTGGTCGAGCCGGCGGTATGACGGGACGGGCGGCGCGACGCGACGTGGCACGCGGCTTGCTCATCGCGGCGTTGTGCCTCGCCGGCAGTGCGTTCGCGGGCGACGTGCGCGCGGGCGGCAATCCGATGATGATCGGCAAGCTCGTGCCGCCGTACCCGAAGGGGTTCCGCTCCAACACCGGCAGTTGCGTGGGCGTCGGCACCGGCATCGAGCAGCTGTGCGCGCGCAGCATCGCCACACTCGACGACGACGAGGACCGCACCGTGCAGCTGCTCGCCGCGCAGTTCGTCGAACGCGTCGGCGACCAGCCGCGATGGCGCATCACCGATGCCGTGCCGTATCCGGCGCTGCGTCGCGACGAGCTGGTCGCCATCGCCACCTGCCAGCGCAACGGCGTGGACGACACCGGCGTGGTCGCGATCATCGACACCGGCGCCGATGGCGCGTCGGAACTGGACATGCTGCCCGCCGTGCGCTGGGCGATGCGGCTGGATCGCGGCACCGGCAAGTTCCTGCGCGTCACGCCGTCCACGGTGCGCTGCTACAACGAAGGCGCGAGCGAATAGGCGCAGCCGCGGCGTTGGACCATTCGCCGGCGTAGGCGTGGGAGAAAGTCCGTACAGGCCGGGCTCGCCGGGTTCTGGGATAATCGCGGGCTCGCTCCCGCAGACAGGTTCCCGCGCCATGACCCAGAAGACGATCCTCAACCAGACCCACCGCGACCTCGGCGCCAAGATGGTCGACTTCGGTGGCTGGGACATGCCGATCCACTACGGCTCGCAGATCGAGGAACACCACCAGGTTCGCCTCGACGCCGGCATGTTCGACGTCAGCCACATGACGGTGGTCGATCTCAACGGCGCGAAGGTGCGCGACTTCCTGCGCCGCCTCGTCGCCAACTCGGTCGACAAGCTCAAGGTCCCGGGCAAGGCGCTGTACACCTGCATGCTCAACCCGCAGGGCGGCGTGATCGACGACCTCATCATCTATTACCGGGCCGAGGGCTTCTTCCGCCTGGTGGTCAACGCCGCCACGCGCGAGAAGGACCTGGCGTGGATCACGCAGCAGGCGAAGGCCTTCGACGTGACCGTCACCGAGCGCCCGGACTTCGGCATGATCGCCGTGCAGGGCCCGAACGCCCGCGCGAAGGTGCTGGGCCTGCTGCGCGAGGAAGACCGCGACGCGATCGGCAAGCTGGGCAAGTTCGCCGCCGGCGAGGCGAAGACGGTCGACGGCATCGACGTGTTCGTCGCGCGCACCGGTTACACGGGCGAGGACGGTTTCGAGGTCGTCGTGCCCGAAGCGCGGACGGTCGCGTTCTGGAACGCGCTGCTCGATGCGGGCGTGAAGCCGGCGGGCCTCGGCGCGCGCGACACGCTGCGCCTGGAAGCGGGCATGAACCTGTACGGCCAGGACATGGACGACACCGTGTCGCCGTATGAAGCCGCGCTCGCATGGACCATCGCGCTCGACGACCAGGCCGATGGAAAGCCGCGCGACTTCATCGGTCGCGACGTGCTCGAACAGCAGAAGGCCGCCGGCGCACCGCGCCAGATGATCGCCCTGGTCATGGACGAGAAGGGCGTGCTGCGCCACGGCCAGAAGGTCGTCACCGAACACGGCGACGGCGAGATCCTGTCGGGCACGTTCTCGCCGACGCTGGGCAAGGCGATCGCCTTCGCGCGCGTGCCGGCGGGGAAGATCGCGCTGGGCGCCGCCGGCAATGTCCGCGTCGACATCCGCGGCAAGGAAGTCCCGGTGCGCGTGGTGAAGTTCCCGTTCGTGCGCGACGGCCAGCCGCAGGACGGCGTGCTGGCGTAAACCCGCGACGCGATCATTGCCCTGTCGCACGCCCCATCCTGCGCCGTTAGACTAGGCGCCACATCCGCTGTTCCGCCGCCCCCGCAAACGTTTCGAGGCTCCCGTCATGAGTGAAATTCCCGGCGATCTGAAGTTCATGAAGTCCCATGAGTGGGCTCGCATCGATGGCGACGGCAAGGTGACCGTCGGCATCTCCGACCACGCGCAGGGCCTGCTCGGCGACCTGGTGTACGTCGAACTGCCGAACGTCGGCGACCGCGTCGAAGCCGGCGCCGCCTCCGCCGTCGTGGAATCGGTGAAGGCCGCGTCCGACGTCTACGCACCGGTCACCGGCAAGGTCGTGTCGGTCAACACCGCGCTGACCGACAAGCCGGAGACCATCAACGAGGACGCCTACGGCGAAGGCTGGATCTACACCCTCGAGATCGAGGACGCCGACCAGCTCAACGAGCTGCTGGCGCCGGACGACTACGCCGAGCTGCTCGAAGAAGAAGACCACTGATCCTCGTCCGGCATTCCCGCACGGCGCGCCGCGCGGGAACCGAAGCGATCACCGACCGGCCGCCCAGTGCGGCCGGTCTTGTTTTTGCGGCACGCGATGCGCGTTGCGGGAAGTGACGGTCCGGTGAGCGCGGTCGTCGCGAGCGTCCGACGACGGTGTCGCGATGTCTTCGCAACGCGATGCACGACACGTTCCGGGTGCACCGTCGGTGACCTTCGGCATGCGGCGATGGACGCGTCGGCCGCGCGCATCGCGGTGCATCGCATGCATCGCGAAGGTGTCGCCGACATCCCCGACGCGTTGTTCGCGAACGTGTCCGACCGTCGTTTCAGTGTCGTCCGGGTTCGCGCACTTTCGCGCAAATCGGGTTTGTGCGACGCGAAACGAGGGCGTCGGCGAAAACTTTTTTCGGGTGCCTTCGCGCACCCTCGACGACCCGTCGTCGGCATCGCGACGCATGCATGCGATCGCACCGTCGAACCTGTCCGCACGCCGATGCGTTTTCGCAAACCCCTTAAAAAAAGCAGTTTGCGAATTGCGTGTCGTCGCGTCGGCCGATCGGTGAACTTCGTCGTCGTCGTTCGACGCGTCGCTTGGAACGGCGGCGGCGATGACGCCATCCCGACCTGCCTGAAAAAAAAATGAGCGAAGTTGTTGACAGTCCGAAAAAGCGTGATTAGGTTTCGCCCAGCAGACGTCTCCTGCGGAAGAGAGTGAGTACAGACAGCGCGACAACTCGCGGCACAAAACGAACCTCCGACCGGGCTGTCGAAACGGTGGACGCAGGGTTCGTTTCCTCCGCGAAAACGCGAACCGTGCACACGCAGGCCAGGCACTCCATCCAACCCGGTCCGCATTCCGCGCGCCGGGTTTTTGTTTGCCCGCATGGGCAGACGGCACCAAATCCGTACCGGCGCGTTCGCGCGTCGGCGGCTGCTCGCGGGTCCGACTCCCGCGGCTTAGGTTCTACTGGGCGATAGACCTGCACGACCACTGATCAATGCTGATCAACCACTGACGAGGAGCCATACCATGGCCATGAAGAAAGCTGCGAAGAAAAAGACCGCCGCCAAGAAGGCGACGAAGAAGGTCGCCAAGAAGGCTGGCGCGAAGAAGACCGTGAAGAAGGCCGCCAAGAAGACCGGCGCCCGCAAGACCGCCGCCAAGAAGACCGCGAAGAAGGCCGCCAAGAAGACCGGCGCGCGCAAGACCGCGAAGAAGGCGACCCGCAAGACCGCCGCCAAGAAGGCCACCAAGAAGACCGGTGCCCGCAAGACCGCCGCCAAGAAGACCGCGAAGAAGGCCGCCAAGAAGACCGGCGCCCGCAAGACGGCCAAGAAGGCTGGCGCGAAGAAGACCGCCAAGAAGGCGACCAAGAAGGCGGCTCCGAAGAAGGCTGCCAAGAAGTCGAGCCGCAAGAAGACCGCCAAGAAGGCGGCTGTGACGGCGATGCCGGCTACCCCGGCGCCGATGATCTAAGAAAGCCCCGAAGACCGTAATCGAGCTCTCTCCCCGCAGCCCAGGCGGGGGGAGAGTTTTTTTTTGGGGCGTCGGAAAGAGGCGGATGGCGAAGACGGGCGCGGTGAGGTTCATGCGTCTGTGCGGGACCTCTTCCGTGAGTCGACAGGTTCGCGGCCTGCTTGAAGCAGGCTCAGCTGCGTTTCGGGCACCGCACGTCGTCGTGGGCGGTGTCGCCGGGATGGCGAGTGCGCGCGCGATCAGTCCGGGGCCCGGCATGCGCCGCGACGACGGGGTGCATGTCGTTGTTGGCGTCGGGACCGCTGCGGTGGGTGTGCTCCGGGTAAGCGAAGCGCACACGGGGTGGCCGGTCGACGAAGCGAGCGGAACAAAGCACGTTCGCTTCCGCTGAGGCATGGCGCAGCATTCAGCCCACTTCCGCGCGAGGGGGGTTACGTAGGAGCGGAATGCGCGGCGGTGCGACGCGGGTGCGTCAGCCGAAGGGGCCGGCGTCGGAGCTCAAGAT
Source organism: Lysobacter auxotrophicus (assembly GCF_027924565.1). Lineage (NCBI taxonomy): Bacteria > Pseudomonadati > Pseudomonadota > Gammaproteobacteria > Lysobacterales > Lysobacteraceae > Lysobacter > Lysobacter auxotrophicus. The sequence continues at coordinate 3,310,004 of NZ_AP027041.1, read as the reverse complement.
GCATTCCAGTGTTCGCTGGAATGACTGGCGCTCAGAACGCCGGTCGTGCGCGTCGGCGCGCCGGTGAGGTTTGCCGAACGATCCACGCACGCGCGACAGCGTGGATCCAGATGGCGCCGGGACGAGCTTAGACGACCGGCGCAACCGGTTTCCTCTTCCACATGAGGAACGCGCGCCAGCGTCCGCCTTATCGCGCCGCCTGCCGCCTACTGCGGCGCAGCCGTCGAAGCCGAAGCGTGCGAGCCCGGTGCGTGCGGGGCATCCGGCGACGCGTCGTCGGTCGCTTCGGCGTAGAGCGTCGGGTCGATGTCGTCGTCCAGCCACTGGCCCGGCGGCAGGCCGAGTGCGGTGTCGAGGATCGTCGGCAGCAGGCCCGAGGGCAGCGAGCTCTCGCTGTTCCACATGAGCGCCACGCCGAAGTCGAGCTCCGGCACCATCGCGATCAGGCCGCGATACCCCTGTACCGCGCCGCCGTGGAAGACGACGTCGTGGCCGGCGTACTTGTACGTGCGCCAGCCCAGCGCATACCCGGCGCCGGTCAGGCGCGTGCGACGCCACGAGGAGCCGCGGATCTCGCTCGGCGTATCGACCAGCTGCTGGTGCAGCGTGGCCAGCAGCGGCGCCGGCAGCACGTCGGGGCGATGGCCGGTGTGCGCGATCAGGTACTGCGCCATGTCGCTCGCGCTGGCGTTGACGCCCGCGGCCGGCAGCACCTGGTAGTAGGTGGTCTTGGGCATCAGCGACACCCAGCCGCCGCGACCGCGCACGTGCGGACGCGCCCAGCTCGGGCTCGCCTGGATGCCTTCCAGGCCGAGGCTCGCGTCGTTCATGCCCAGCGGCTTGAAGATGCGGCGCTGCACTTCCTGCGCGTAGAAGTCGCCCGTGGCGGCGAAGACCATGTCGCCGACCAGGCTGAAGGCGACGTTCTGGTAGCTGTAGCAGGTGCCCGGCGCGCACTGCAGCGGCGCGTACGCCAGCTTCTGCGTCAGCGTGCGGTAGTCGACGTACTGCTCCAGGTCGCGATCGAACGCGTTGTGCGTCAGGCCCACGCGATGGCTGAGCAGGTCGGCGACGGTGAGCTGCTGCGACGCCAGCGGGTTGCTGAGGCGGAAGCTCGGCAGGTAATCGACCAGCTTGCTGTCCCAGCGCAGCGAGCCGTCGTTGACGAGCAGGCCCGTCATCGTGCCGGCGAAGCTCTTGGACAGCGAGGCCAGGCGGAACACGGTGTGCGAGTCGACCGGCGCGGCGTGGCTGGTGTCGGTGATGCCGTAGCCGCGCGCGCTCAGGACGCGACCGTTGTGCACCATCGCCATCGCCATGCCCGGCACGCGCTGGTTGGCGACAAGCTGCTGCGCCATCGATTCGAACTGGCGCACGTCGAAGGCCGCGGGCAGCGGCACTGCCGGCGGCAGGGGCGCGACGGGACGCACGTTCGGCGTGTTGAAGGCGGTGGTGCTCGCGACCGCTGCACCGGAATGCTGCGGCGTCTGCGCGGTCGAGCCCAGCGTGAGCGGAAGCAACAGCGCGACGGCACCGATGCGGCGCAGGGTGCGCGAAGGCTTTTTCACGTTGCTTTTCATGGCCTTCGCCCCTGCTTCACGATCTCGCGGGATCATAGCGCCTATCTCAGGGGGCAGCGCAACAGTCGGCAACACATCCCTGATTTTTCAGGCTTTAGTGGACTGCGTCGCAGTTCGCGAGCCGACGATTTTCGCATTCACTTTTGTGGACGCACCCTCGTGCGTGAAGACTGCGCGAACCGCGGCATTCAGATTGCGCGGGAACGCACGGTCGCAGCGCCCGTCAGGCGGTCCGGATCAGCTCGGCCGCGCGCTCGGCGATCATCATCGTTGGCCCGTTGGTGTTGCCGCCGACCAGCATCGGCATGACGGATGCATCGACCACGCGCAGGCCTTCGACGCCGCGCACGCGCAGCTGCGGATCGACGACCGACAACGCATCCGACCCCATGCGGCAGGTGCCGACGGGGTGGTAGATCGTCTCGGCCTTCGCGCGGATGAAGGCGACGAGGTCCTCATCGTCGAGATCGTCGCGCGCCGGGAAGATCGGCGCGCCGCGGTACGCGTCGAAGGCCGGTTGCGCGAGCAGTTCGCGCGAGAGCTTCGCGCACTCGACCATCATCTTCAGGTCGAACCCGTCCGCGTCGCTGAGGTAGTTGGCCTCGATGCGGACGTGGTCGCCGGCATGGGCGCTCATCAGCCGCACGCGCCCGCGGCTGCGCGGCCGCAGGAAGCACGCGTGCACGGTGTAGCCGTCGCCCGGCAGGCGATGGCGGCCATGGTCGTCGAGCATCGCCGGCACGAAGTGCAGCTGGATGTCGGGACGTTCGTCCGGCGCGAAACGCGATCGCACGAAACCGCCCGCTTCGGCGATGTTGCTGGAGCCGATGCCGCTGTGGCCGCGCAGGTAGTAGTCGAACGCGATGCGCGCGTCGCTCAGGCGGTCGTAGGTGATCGGTTGCGGGCAATGCCGCAGCGTGCAGATGTCCAGATGGTCCTGCAGGTTCTCGCCGACCTGCGGCGCATCGACGACGACGTCGATGCCGTGGCGGCGCAGCTGCATCGCGGGGCCGATGCCCGACAGCATCAGCAATTGCGGCGAGTTGAGCGCGCCGCCGCACAGCAGCACTTCGCGCGCCGCGGCCTGGTGGAACGCGCGGCCCTTCGAGCGGTACACCACGCCGTTGGCGCGGCCGCGTTCGAAGGTGATCCGGTTGACCTGCGCGTCGGTGACGATGGTGAGGTTGCGCCGCGTGCGCACCGGATCCAGGTAGGCGACCGCGCTCGAACACCGCGCGCCGTTCTTCTGCGTGACCTGGTAAAGGCCGAAGCCGTCCTGCACGGGGCCGTTGAAGTCGTCGTTGAGTGGATGCCCCGCCTGGTGCCCGGCCTCGATGAAGGCGTGCGACAGCGGGTTGCTGTGGCGCAGGTCGGCCACGTACAGCGGACCCTCGTCGCCGTGCAGCGCGTCGCTGCCGCGCGCGTTGCGTTCGCTGCGGCGGAAGTACGGCAGTACCGACGCCCAGTCCCACCCGTCGGCGCCCTGCGCGGCCCAGTCGTCGTAGTCGCCCGGCACGCCGCGCGTGTAGCACATGGCGTTGATCGAACTGGAGCCGCCAAGCACCTTGCCGCGCGGCCACCACAGCGTGCGGTTGTCGAGGGCCGGTTCCGGCGCGGTGTGATAGTCCCAGTTGACCCGCCGGTTGTTCACCAGCTTGGCCAGGCCCGCCGGCATGTGGATGAAGGGATGGCTGTCGCGCGGGCCGGCTTCCAGCAGCAGGACCTTCGCGTCGGGATCGGCGGAGAGCCGGTTGGCGAGCACGCAGCCGGCCGAGCCGGCACCGATGATGATGTAGTCGAACACGTGTGCCTGGCCCTTGCGCTTGCCCGTCCGGCCGACCCGAAACCCGGGCCGCCGGCCGACCGTAAGTGGCGCCATTAGAGCAAATGCTCCCGCCGTGCACCGGCGGCGACGCATCCGGTCCGGTTGCGGCACGATGGCCGGCCTTCGAGGTAAAGCCCCGTCGTCGACGGCGGTTAAACTCGCCGCACCTTCCCCGGAGCTCCACCGCGATGCCGCAGGCTCACGACGACCGCGTGCCCGCCGTCCCGGGCGGCCGCATCCGCGGCGGGGAATGGCCCGCGGTGGCGCTGTCCTTCGCCTATTTCTTCTGCGTGCTGGCGGCGTACTACGTGATCCGGCCGCTGCGCGAGCAGCTGACCGCGGCCGTTGGTTCGACGCAGCTGCCGTGGTTCTACGGCGCGACCTTCATCGCCACGCTGGTGCTGACGCCGGTATTCGCCTGGCTCATCGCGCGCTACTCGCGGCGCATCGTCGTGCCGTTGGTGTACCTGTTCTTCATCGGCTGCCTGTTCGCGTTCGTGCCGCTGTTCGCCGATCCCTCGCTGATCGGTCCGCGCGCGCTGGGCACGGTGTTCTTCGTGTGGGTCAGCGTGTTCAACCTGTTCGTGGTGTCGGTGTTCTGGATCTTCATGTCCGACATCTGGAACATGGAACAGGCCAAGCGGCTGTTCCCCGTCATCGCCGTCGCGGGCACCTGCGGCGCGCTCGCGGGCCCGACGCTCACCGCGACGCTGGTCAACATCATCGGCGTGGCGCCGCTGCTGCTGGTGTCGGCGTCGCTGCTGGGCGTGGCGGTGGTGTGCATCGTGCTGCTCGGGCGCTGGGCGCGGACGCACGGCGAACGGCGGTTCGAAGCCGCGCATGAAGCGCCGATCGGTGGCGGCATGCTCGACGGCCTCAAGCAGGTGTTCACCGACCCGTTCATGCGCAACATGGCGATCCTGCTGCTGCTTGCCGATGGCATCGGCACGGTGAACTACGCGCTGGTCGCCGACTATTCGGGCGCGACGTTCACCGATGCGGTCTCGCGCACTGCGTTCGCCGCGCGCGTGGACCAGGTGGCGAACGTGCTCACGGTCCTCACCCAGCTCACGCTGACGCGCTGGCTGCTGCCGCGTCGTGGGCCAGGGCCGGTGATCCTGGTGTGGGCGGTGGTGAGCATGTTCGCGTTGTCGCTGGTGGTGTTCTCGCCCGACCCGCACGCGCCGATGGCGTTCGGTTTCCCTGCGGTGGCGATCGCCCTGATCGTCAGTCGCGGCCTGGCCTACGGCATGGCCGAACCGGCGCGCCACAGCCTCTACGCACGCGTGCCGCGCAACGTCCGCTACAAGGGCCAGAACGCGGTGGACACCGCGGTGTGGCGCTTCGGCGACACGGCCATCGCGCTTGGCATGAACGCACTGCGCACGCTGGGCGTCAGCATCGGCGCGTTCGCCGGCATCAGCGCGCTCGCCGCGCTGAGCGCGGCGACGATCGGCTGGCGCATGTCGCGGCGCGTCGAGGAATCGCCGCAGCCGGAGGCGCAACCGGCGACGTAGTGCGTCCGCCGAAGAACGCGCGTCGGATCGGCGTCAGCCGGGCGAAGACCGGGACCCAGGTCGTCACGCCATACGCCGCATCGCTTCGCTCTGTGGCCCACCCCTGCGGAACACGTGCATCACGCCGCGGCAACCGCTACGGTGCGCGTGTCAGCCTCGGGCCCGGCCTTCGCCGGGATGACGGCTTCCAGAGGCAGTCGCGCGGAGAACCGGAATGTCCATGCTCGTGTTGCTGCTGATCGCCCTCGTCGCACTCCTGCACGCCTACTTCCTGGTGCTGGAGATGTTCCTGTGGACGCGCCCGCTGGGCATGAAGGTTTTCCGCCTCACGCGCGAGAAGGCCGAGTCGACGAAGGTCCTCGCCGCGAACCAGGGCCTCTACAACGGCTTCCTCGCCGCGGGCCTCGTCTGGTCGATCATCGGCGAACGCCGCGACGTCGCGACGTTCTTCCTCGCCTGCGTCGTCATCGCCGGCGTGTTCGGCGCGGCGACGGTCAACAAGCGGATCTTCTACGTGCAAGCGGTGCCGGCGCTGGTGGCTGGTTTAGCCGTATTGATCCGCTGAGCAGTTCATCGGGTGTGGTAGCGCCGCTTGAACTCCACGCGATCGGAGAATGCCTTTTTGCCGAGGTGCACTCCCCCGACAATGCAGTGCCGAACACGGCCCATCCGATCCACGGGTGGAGACTGAAGCCAAGCCAAAAGCCGAGAACCACCGCTAAGAGCAGAATCCATACATAGGCCATCGGCGGGACGCCGTACTCGACTTCTGCATGGCAACCGCGGCATACCGTTGCGCCATGAGGCACGTTCTCGTTCAAGCAGTGAGGGCAGGTTAGTGTGGACATCGAACATTCCCCGAGGACTCGACATGCCAAGGGTCGCTAGCTTCGGTGCCCGGCACCATGGGAATGTTTCGTTTCCCGTCTATCCTCGGCCACCTACTTCCTCGGCGACACCCACATCGAGATCGATGCGCGGAAGACCGCTTCGCCCGCGTCGTTCTTCACGATGACGGTGACGGGCAGTTCGTAACCCGACGCGGATTCGACCAGCGGGACGTCCGGCGTCGCGACGCCGTGCATCGTGCCGGTCGCCTTCTTCAAATACTCGACCGTCATGCCCTTGGGGATCCAGCGCATCGACGGCGGCAAGGTCGCATCGGTCATGACGCCGGCGGCCAGTTCGGCGAGGTTGCACAGCGCGATCGCGTGCACGGTGCCGATGTGGTTGTGGACGCGGCGGCGGTCGCGGATGCGCACCTCGCAGCAGTTCGGCGCCAGCGACACGATGCGTGGCGCGATGGTGCCGAAGTAGGGCGCCTTGAAGCAGATCGCGCGCGAGAACAGCCAGTGTCCGGCGGGCCAGCGGGTGATCTTGCGATACAGCGAGAGCAGGGGCGTCGACATGCGATGTCCTTCGTGGGCCGGATAGCACGACGGCGGGACATGCCCGCCGTCGTGTGGTCGTTGCGAGGTCGCCGGTCAGGCGGCGTAGCGGTTGTCCTGCTTGCCGATCTGCGAGGTCGCGGCGCGCAGCTCCTCGGGATCGAAGTCGTCGACGCTGATCGTGTCGATCGTCAGCTCGCGCAGCTCTTCCAGCTGGCGACGCTCGTCGGCGGTGATCCAGCCCTCGCGCACGCCTTCCTCCAGCTGCGCGGCGAAATCGTGCGCCTCGATGCCCTTCTGCTTGAGCGCCTTGAGGAACTTGCGCTCCACCGGCTCGGCCAGCACGGCCTTCTGCAGGTAACTGGCGATGCGGCCGCCCGGGTTGTTCGCCGTCGGCGTGAGGAACACGCCCTTGGCGAGACGATCGCGTGCTTCGTTCGGCGACATCAGCAGGGATGCGACCTTGTGGCCGAGGCGATCGCTCGGGTACTGCGCGCGGCGGCCCAGCGGGAACACCAGCGCCCACAGCAGCCAGCCGATCGGACGGATCGGGAAGTTGCGCAGCGCGCCGGAGAACGCCTTTTCGATCTTGAAGGTCGCATTGTGGATCGACCACGCCAGCAGCGGCTGGTCGGTCACCGGGCAGCCTTCGTCCTGGTAGCGCTTGAGCAGCGCGCTGGCGATGTACAGGTTGCTCAGCACGTCGCCGAGGCGGCCCGACAGCGATTCCTTGAACTTCAGCTTGCCGCCGAGCAGCAGCATCGAGGTATCCGCGCACAGCGCCAGCGCCGCCGAATAGCGGTTGAGCTTGCGGTAGTAACGGCGCGTGTACGCATCGCCCGGCGCCTTGCCGAAGCGCGCGGACGTCAGGCCGAACCAGAACGAACGCACGGCGTTGGAAATCGCGAAACCGATGTGCCCGAACAGGTTGCGGTCGAACTCGCGCAGGCGCTCGTCCGGATCGGGCAGCGTGGCGGCCTTCATTTCCTTCAGCACCCACGGGTGGCACAGGATCGCGCCCTGGCCGAAAATCATCAGCGAGCGCGTCATGATGTTCGCGCCTTCCACCGTGATCATGATCGGCGCCGCCTGCCAGTTGCGGCCGGCGAAGTTGCGCGGCCCCAGAATGATGCCCTTGCCGCCGATGATGTCCATCGTGTCGCGTGCGACTTCACGGCCCAGTTCGGTGCAGTGGTACTTCGAGATCGTCGACGGCACCGCCGGCAGTTCGCCGCGCGCCACTGCGGCGGCCGAGGCTTCGGCCAGCGCGCTGATCGTGTACGCATTGCCGCCGATGCGGGCGAGCGCTTCCTCCACGCCTTCGAAGCGGCCGACCGACAGGCCGAACTGCTTGCGGATGCGCGCGTAGGAACCGGTGACGACGGCGCCGAACTTCGAACCGCCCGAGGCGGTGGACGGCAGCGTGATCGAACGGCCGATCGACAGGCATTCGACCAGCATCTGCCAGCCCTTGCCGGCGTAGGCTTCGCCGCCGATCAGCTGGCTCAGCGGGATGAAGACGTCCTTGCCGCGGATCGGGCCGTTCTGGAACGGGCTGTTGAGCGGCATCGCGCGGCGGCCGATCTCGACGCCGGCGGTGTCGCGCGGCAGCAGCGCCAGCGTGATGCCGATGTCTTCCTTGTCGCCGATGAGGCCTTCCGGGTCGTACATGCGGAACGCCAGGCCGATCAGCGTGGCGACCGGGGCGAGCGTGATGTAGCGCTTGTCGAAGGTCAGCTTCACGCCGACCACGCGCGCGCCGTTCCATTCGCCCATGCAGACGATGCCGTAGTCGGGGATCGACGTCGCGTCCGAACCCGCCCACGGACCGGTCAGGCCGAAGCAGGGCACTTCACGGCCGTCGGCCAGGCGCGGCAGGTAATGGTCCTTCTGTTCCTGCGTGCCGTAGTGCATCAGCAGCTCGGCCGGGCCGAGCGAGTTCGGCACGCCGACGGTGGAGGACACCACCGACGACATCGACGCCAGCTTCTGGATCACCTTGTGGTTACCCAGCGCGGTGAAGCCCAGGCCGCCGTATTCCTTCGGCACGATCATGCCGAAGAACTTGTTCTTCTTGATGAAGTCCCACAGCTCCGGCGACAGATCGGCGTCGACGTGCGTGATCTGCCAGTCGTCGATCATCTTGCACAGTTCTTCGACCGGGCCGTCGAGGAAGGCCTGCTCGTCGGCGCTCAGCGTCGGCCGCGGCTGGTTGTGCAGCACGTCCCAGTCGGGCTTGCCGGAGAACAGCTGGCCTTCCCAGCCGACGGTGCCGGCTTCCAGCGCGACGCGCTCGGTTTCCGACAACGGCGGCAGGATCTTGGTGTAGAAGCCCAGCAGCGGCTTGGTGATGAACGGCAGGCGGAACTGCGGCAGCAGCAGCGGCACCGCGATCACCGCGGTGACGATGGCGGCCACGACCGTCGCCGTGCCGCTGGCGCCGAGGAGCCAGCACGCGACCAACGCGGTCGCGGTCAGCGCCGCCCAGACCGGAAGTCGAAGGCGATGGTAGGCGGCGATGGCGCCGACCAGCAGGAAGGCAATGAAGGGAATCGCGATGCTCATGACAGCGCTCCAGCAGCGGTGCGGCGGTACGTATAGAAGGTATGTTGGGTCGGGTCGCGGCGATGCGCAGGCGCCTGGCGGGAAACGAGGCATTCAAGCGCGCGCATCAAACGCTTGCCATACGGACGAGTATGGTAATATCGCCGCGTACCTGTCAACTCGCTTTCCCCATTGTCGGCGGCCTTCATGCCTTCTTTCGGGGTTCTTGACGGCCTGCATACTGTTCCCGCCACTGGCGTATGGTTAAACTTGAAACCATGAGCTCAGACGCCCAGACGAAGCACGAAGGAGCCGGCCAGGATCGCCCCGGCGAAAGCGGACCCGGCGACAGGGCGGCGCACGCGAAGCCCGCGCCCGAACGCACCGGCCGGCTCAGCGCCGACGATTGGGCCCAGGCCGCGCTCGACCTGATCGCCGAACAGGGCGTCGCCGCCGTCGCGGTCGAACCGCTCGCGCGCCGGCTCGGCGTCACCAAGGGCAGCTTCTACTGGCATTTCCCCTCGCGCGACGCCCTGCTCGTCGCTGCGTTGGAGCGCTGGGAGAAGGTCGAACAGGAAACCGTCTTCGGCCAGCTCGAACCCATTTCCGACCCACGCGAGCGCCTGCGCGCGCTGTTCACGCTGGTCGCGCACGAGTTCAAGTCGCACGTCATCTATTCCGAGCTGCTCAAGGCGCTGGATCATCCGGCGGTGCAGCCGGTCATCGGGCGCGTGTCGGAGCGTCGCCTGGAATACCTGACCGCCTCGTTCCGACAGGCCGGGCTCAGCCGGACCGACGCCCAGCATCGCGCCCGCCTGCTCTACGCGGCGTACGTCGGCTTCCTGCAGCTGAACCTGCAGCTGCACCAGGCGCGCATGCAGCACGACGAGTTCGAGGCGTACGTCGAGCACATGATGGCGACGCTCATCCCGTCAGCCTGAAAACCAGTTTCCCCTGAAAACCGGCCCCCGCTGGAGGTAGTTCCGCAATGAATGCCATTTCCCATGACGTCGCCAAACCTGCCGTCGCGCCGGGGAGCCAGGGCAGCAAGCTCGCCGCCCTCAACGCCTGGGTCGCCGAAGTCGCCGCGCTGACCAAGCCCGACGCGATCCACTGGTGCGACGGCAGCGATGCCGAGAACGCCGCGCTCATCGCGCAGATGGAGGCCGACGGCACGCTCGTCAAGCTCAACGAGTCCACGCATCCGAACAGCTACCTGCACCGCTCGCATCCGGACGACGTCGCTCGTGTCGAGCACCTCACCTTCGTCTGCACGAGCAGGCAGGACGACGCGGGTCCGAACAACCACTGGATGGCCCCGGCCGACGGCCACGCGAAGATGGACGCGCTCTTCGACGGCTGCATGAAGGGCCGCACGATGTACGTGATCCCGTACTGCATGGGCCCGATCGATTCGCCGCTGTCGCGTTGCGGCGTGGAGATCACCGATAGCCCGTACGTCGTGGCGAACATGCGCATCATGACGCGTATGGGCGCGCCGTCGCTGGCGCGCATCGAGCGCGAAGGCACGTTCGTGAAGGGTCTGCACTCCATCGGGGAGCTCGATCCGGAGCGCCGTTTCATCATGCATTTCCCGGAAGAACTTACGATCAAGTCGTTCGGTTCGGGCTACGGCGGCAACGCGCTGCTGGGCAAGAAGTGCCATGCGCTGCGCATCGCCTCGCACCAGGCGCGTTCGGAAGGCTGGCTCGCCGAGCACATGCTGATCCTCGGCCTGGAAAACCCGCAGGGCGAGACGCATTACATCGCCGCGGCGTTCCCGTCGGCGTGCGGCAAGACCAACCTGGCGATGCTGATTCCGCCGGAAGGCTATCGCGCGAAGGGCTGGAAGGTCTGGACCGTCGGCGACGATATCTGCTGGATGCGCCCGGGCGCGGACGGCCGCCTCTACGCGATCAACCCGGAAGCCGGCTTCTTCGGCGTCGCGCCGGGCACCTCGGCCAAGTCGAACCCGAACGCGCTCAAGTCGATCCAGAGCAACACCATCTTCACCAACGTCGGCGTCACCGCCGACAACCAGCCGTGGTGGGAAGGCCTGGACGACGGCCAGACGCCGGTCACCGACTGGCGCGGCAACGCCTACGACCCGGCGAAGGGCCCGGCGGCACATCCCAACTCCCGCTTCACCGTGAGCGCGAAGCAGTGCCCGAGCTACTCGCCGGAAGCCGAGAACGCCGCGGGCGTGCCGATCAGCGCGATCGTCTTTGGCGGTCGCCGCCCGTCGCTGGTGCCGCTGGTGTTCGAAGCGCGCGACTGGACGCACGGCGTGCTGGTCGGCGCCGCGATGGGGTCGGAAACCACCGCCGCCGCCACGGGCGCGGTCGGCGTGATGCGCCGCGATCCAATGGCGATGAAGCCCTTCTGCGGCTACAACTTCGCCGACTACTTCACGCACTGGCTCTCGTTCGACCAGGCCGGCGCGAACCTGCCGAAGATCTTCCACGTCAACTGGTTCCGCAAGGGCGACGACGGCTCGTTCCTGTGGCCGGGGTTCGGCGAGAACCTGCGCGTGCTGGAGTGGATGATCCAGCGCGTGAAGGGCGAGGCCGGTTCGGTCGAAACGCCGATCGGCCACCTGCCGAAGGACGACGAGATCAACCTCGACGGCGTGCAGCTGACCGACGAGGCGCGCGCGAAGTTGTTCGGTTTCGAGCGCGAGGGCTGGCAGGCGGAGTTCGCCAGCATCGGCGAATACCTCGACGAATACGGCCCGCGCATGCCGCAGGCGTTGAAGGACGAGCAGCAGCGCATCGCCAAGGCACTGGGCAACTGAGGCCTGCATGACACCGAACCCCGCCGCGCTCGCGGCCAGTCGTGAATTCGAGATCGACGGCCGCCCGCTGCGGGTGTTCGACGGGCACCTGCCCAACGTGGCGGACTACGTGCGCGGCCTGGCGAAGGCCGCGTTCACCCGCACCGAAGTCGCCCGGCCTGAGACGGCGGAGCACAAGCACTGGGCCACGGAAGTGAAGCTCGAGGCGCTCGTGCAGCAGCCGATCTTCGAGGTCACCGCGCGCGCGGTGCTGGGGTTCACCACGCGCGAATACGGCTACCGACCGTACCGCGCGTACACCAACGTCGCCACGTTCGGCGACATGCTTTTCAGTCATACCGACTGCCTGCCCGAGCAGCATGACCTCACCGCGCTGTGGTACCTGTGCGAGCAGTGGGACCTGGAGTGGGGCGGCGAGACGATGTTCTTCGACGCGAACGACGAAGTGGCCGCCGCGGTGCAGCCGCGTCCGGGCAGGCTGGTGATCTTCGACGGTGCGATCAAGCACGTCGGCCGTCCGCCCAATCGCATCTGCTACGCGCCGCGCTACACGTTCGCGATCAAGTTCGAACGCCAGCGCGCCCCGGCCTGACCGCACATCCGACCCGGGGAGGGCGCGTGGAAACCACGAGCTTCGAAGCCACGTTGCCGACGCACGCGAGCGACGCGCGGTGGTTCCCCGTGGACCTGCACGTACCCGATCGCCGCTTCGACATGGCGATGCTCGACGCCGGCGTGCTGGAGCGTTCGACCTTCCTCGACACACGACTGGACGCGACGCTTGCGTCCGTCGAGCCGATCGCGGCCGACCGCTTCGCGATGCTGCCGCAGCGCACCCCGGCATGGTTGTTCCACACCTCGTTCTGCGGTTCGACGCTGCTCGCGCGCGCCGCGCACCTGCCCGCGCACCACGTAGCGCTGAAGGAGCCGCTGGTCCTGCGGCGACTGGCCGACGCGCGGCACGCGGGCTGGTCGATCGACGGGCTCTGCGACATCGCCGTGCGGCTGCTGTCGCGCCCATGGACGCCCGATGGCGACGTGCTGGTGAAGGCCACGCATGCCGCGCTGAACATCGCGCCGGACCTGCTGCGTGTCACGCCGGACAGCCGCGCGGTGCTGCTGACCTCGACCTTGGACGATTTCCTCGTCTCGAACCTCAAGAAAACCCCGGAAACGCAGGCGAAAGTGCCCGAGCTCGCCGAGCGCGCGCTGCGCGCCGGAACGCTGCACGCGCGGCTACCCGCGCAGGCGCTGCAGCCGCCGGACCTGCTGTGCGCGGTGGCGCTGCAGTGGGCGGCGCAACGCGATCTGCTCGCCGGCCTCGTGCGCGGGTTCGGCGAACGCGTGCGCGTGCTGGATTTCGCCACGCTTGCTGACGATCCGGAAAACGTCGTCGTCGCCTGCGCACGCTGGTGGCGATGGTCATCGCCGGAGAACGCATTGCGCGAGCGCACCCGCGAGGTCGCCCATCGCAACGCGAAGGCGATGGCCGTGGAATACAGCGCGCAGCAACGCGAACAGGAAGCGCGGATGGTGCAGGCGCGGTTCGGTACCGAACTGGCCCGCGCCCGCGACTGGGCCGAACGCTTTGTCCTTCCGTACCTGGGAACGCCGCTGCCGATGCAACCGCCGCAGGAGTGGACATGAACGTCGCAACGCTCTGGCAGCGCGCCGAGACCTACGCCAAGCAGGGCCAGTGGGCTGCCGCGCTGTCCGCCTACGACGGCGTGCTCGAACACGACCCCGGCCACGTCATGGCCATGCTGCGCGCCTCGCGCATGGCGCTGTCGCTCGGCCGTTATCGCGATTCGCGCGACTACGCCGTGCGCGCGCTGGCGGCGCGGCCGCAAGGCGACGAGGCGGTACTGAACCTCGCGCGCGCGCTTCGTCTGTTCAACGAGCCCGCGTTGCTGATGGAGTGCCTGGCGCATTCGCGCTGGGAGGAGCGGCGTTCCGCTGCGTGGCTGACGGAAGTCGCCATGCTGGTGAGCACCAGCGGCGAGAACGAACTGGCGATGCAATTGCTGGACCTTGCCGTGCAGCGCGACGCGCGGCACGCGCCGGCGCGCTATTTCCGCGGCGTGGTGCACATGTTCTTCGGCCAGATGGACGAGGCCGATCGCGAACTGGAGCAGTGCATCGCCATCCTGCCGACTTACGCGCAGGCGCACTGGGTGCTTTCGCGCCTGCGCAAGCAGACGCCGGACAACAACCACGTCGCGCGCATGAAGGCGCTCATCCCGCGCGTGCCGCCGGGCAGCGAAAGCCGCGTGTACCTCGCCTACGCCGTGCACAACGAGACGCACGACATCGGCGCCTACGAGGAATCCTGGCAGGCGCTCGACCACGCCTGCCGCACCAAGCGCCAGCTCACGCCGCACGACCGGACCGACGCACGACGCATGTTCGAAGGCCTGATGAAGACGTGCGATGCCGCGTTCGTCGACGCCGGGCGCGCCCACGCCGACGAACCGGCGCCGTACCGGCCGGTGTTCGTCGTCGGCATGCACCGCTCCGGCAGCACGTTGCTGGAGCAACTGCTGGGCGGGCATCCGGACGTCACCGATGGCGGCGAGACGTACTCGTTCACCTCGCAGATGCGCTACTTCGCCGACTACCGCAGCCGCGGCGTGCTCGACGCGGAACTGGTGCGGCGGGCGGACAAGGTCGATTACGCCGCGCTCGGCCGGCGTTTCCTGGAGCACACGGCCGCGCGCACGAAGGGCAGGGCGGTGCTGACCGAGAAGCTGCCGTCGAACTTCCTCAACCTGGGCTTCATCGCCCGCGCCCTGCCGCACGCGCGCATCCTGCACATGGTGCGCGACCCGGTCGACACGTGCTTTTCGAACCTGCGCACGATGTTCTCCGACGTGAATACGTTCTCCTACGACCAGCGCGAACTGGCCGAGTGGTACGGCCAGTACCGGCGGCTGATGGACCACTGGCACGCGGTGATGCCGGGCCGGATCCTGGACGTACGCTACGACGCGCTGGTGGCCGACCCCGAAGGCGTGATGCGACAGGTGCTCGCGTTCTGCGGCCTGCCGTGGGACACGGCGGCGACCACACTGGACCGTCCCGGCGCCGTGGCGACCGCCAGCAGCCCGCAGATGCGTGGCGGCATCATCAAGGACCGCAAGGCAGCCTGGGCGCCGTACGCCGACAAGCTGGGTCCGCTGCTCGAAGGCCTGGCCCCCTGGCGTGAGCCGACGCCGGCCCCTTAAACCCGCGCTCCGTTCGGCGCATCCATAGGGACATGCTGACCGTCGTGACCGAAAGCCTGACCGATGCCCCCGCCGTCCCCGACGACGGCAGCGAGGAGCGCAGCCTGGTGGCGGCGGCCGCGCGCGGCGAGATGCGGGCCTTCGAGGCGCTGTATCGCCGCCATGCCGGCCGCGTCCATGGCGTGATCGCCCGGCTGGTCGGCGGCCACGGCGCCCGTGCCGAGGACCTGACGCAGGAAGCCTTCGTCCGCGCGTGGCAGGCGTTGCCGGCGTTCCGGTTCGAGTCGTCGTTCTCGACCTGGCTGCACCGGCTGGCCGTCAACACCGCGCTGATGGAACTGCGCAGCCGCCGCAGCCGGCCTCAGGACGAGGGCGACTCGGACGAGGAAATCTTCGACCTGATCGGCAGCGCCGATTCGGCCGGACATACCACCGCGCTGTCCATGGACCTGGACCGCGCCGTCGCCAGCCTGCCGCCGCGCGCCCGCGCGGTGCTGGTCCTGTACGACGTGGAAGGCTGGAAGCACGAGGAGATCGCCGCCGAACTCGGCATGGCGGTCGGCAGTTCGAAAGCGCAATTGCATCGCGCGCGCAACCTGTTGCGCGACCGGTTGGAGGCACACGGATGAACACCAAGCACACTGACGACACCCGCGACGACCTGCCCGATGCGCTGCGCTGGCAGCTTCGGGCGATGCGCCGCGACGAAGCGCCCGAACGCGACCTGTGGGCCGGCATCGCGCAGCGCATCCAGGCGCAGCCGCGCCAGGTCGCACCGCAGCGGCCGCGCTGGATCGCGCCGGTCGCGATGGCCGCCACGCTCGTACTGGCCGTCGGCATGATCGGCCTGTGGCGCGACGGCGCGCAGGGTCCGGCGAATCCGGGCGCGGAATCCGCGCCGCGCGAAACGCTCGTGCAGCTGGAAGCGCACGGCATGCAGCGCCAGTACCAGGCCGCGATGATCGAAGTCGGCCCCGGCCGGCCGCCGGCGGAACTGCAGCCGGCGTTCGACGAACTCGATCGCAATGCGGCACTGATCCTCGACGCATTGGCCCACGACCCCAACTCGCGCCTGCTGCTGGAGCAGCTTCGCAGGACCTACGCGCGCCGACTCGCACTTGCGCAACGTGTCGCCTACGCATGACGGTAGCCATCCAGATGCCGCGATCCACCCACCTGCAACCCCAAGAACCGAAGCCCGATTCCCGGAGAACGTCCATGACCCGCGCCCACATCCAACGCCTCGCATTCGGCCTGGCCCTGCTGACGGCGCACGGCGCCTTCGCCGCCACGCCGATCAACGAGTCGCGTCCGCTGGACCCGCGCGGCCGGGTCGAGATCGAAAACCTCAAGGGCAACGTCCAGGTCCGCGCCTGGGACAAGCCGGAAGTGAAGATCGAAGGCAGCCTCGGTCAGGGCGTGGAACGCCTGGAAATCGACGGCGACCGCGAGCACCTCAGCATCCGCGTGAAGTACCCCAACCGCAGCGGCATGGGCGTGTTCGGCGGAAGCGACAAGAGCGAGCCGACCGACCTGGTGCTGATGGTGCCGATCCGCGCCGACCTCGACATCGACGTGGTCTCCGCCGACGTGAACATCGAAGGTGTCGCGTCGAACGAGCTGTCGGTCGACTCGGTCAGCGGCGAGGTCACCGTCGCCGCCGCGCCGCGCGAAGCCGACTTCGACAGCGTCAGCGGCGACCTGATGCTCACCATCAATTCCAGCCGCGTCAGCGCGGAAACGGTGAGCGGCGACCTCAACCTGCGCGGCCGCCTCGACGGCGAGGTGCGCGTCGAAACGGTGTCCGGCCGCGTCGATGTGTCCACGCTCAACACGCGCGTGCAGAAGCTGTCGGGCTCTACAGTGTCGGGCGACATCCGCATCAACACCGCGCTGGCGAACAACGGCCGCGTCACGCTGGAAACCGTCAGCGGCGACCTCGACCTCACGCTGCCCAGGAGCCTGTCGGCGAACGTGCGCGGCGAGAGTTTCAGCGGCGACCTGACTGCGCCGGGCGCGCAGATCAACCGGCCCAAACACGGCCCGGGTTCGAGCTTCGACCACCGTTACGGCAACGGCGATGGCGATGTATCGATCGAAAGTTTTTCGGGCGACGCGACGTTGCGGCTGGAGTGATCGCTTGATCGGGCGCGATGCCTGAATGCAAAAAAGCCGCCTTTTTGGCGGCTTTTTTCATGTTTGTATCGCCCGGACAGGCGAGGCGCGCCGGCTTCGCTCAGCCGTTCTTCATGCCGAACCAGCAGTTGAACGCGATGGTGATGCGTTCGTCATCGCCATGGAACGGCATGACCTCGTGCTGCAGCCACGACGGGAACAGCACCAGTTGCCCGGCCTGGAAACGCACGTTCCAGGTGCCGTGGTGATACGGCGGACGCAGCCGCGCGTTGCCGGCGTCGAGGAAGTAGTTGCTGTAGTGATGCGGGTTGTGGAAGCGCAGCACGCCCGAATCGGGCCGGTCTTCCGGCGTCGTGCCCGGGTCCACGCAATACACGCCCGACCACGACGCCATCGGATGCGTGTGGTTGATGGTGAAGCCGCCCTTTCGCGTCACATGGAACCAGGTGTGCGAGAAGATCTGCAGCTGCTTCATCTCCTCGGCGCTGTAGCCGTTGAGGTCGGCGATGGTGCGGCCGAGCGTCGCCCAGCAGAACTGGCGCAGCTGCTGGATGCAGGCCTGCGGCCACGCGAACAGGTTGAAGTCGCTTTCGAACACGCCCGGCTGCTGCTGCAACGACGGATTCGGGTTCGCGTAGCGCGCGCCTTCGGCTTCGCGCGCGAGGATCAAGGCGCGCAGTTGCGGATTGATCGCGCTGGCCTCGGGCAGCACGTCCTGCGCGAAGGGAACCGAGAAGACGGGGCGGATCTCGAAGGACATGCGATCGCTGCGGCGCGTTGCGGAACCTCGAGTGTAGCCCGGCCGAACCCCGATAAAACCACGGCCCCTTTCGGGGCCGTGGCGAATGAACCATCGCGGACGAGGTTCAGAACTTCTGCGAATACCGGAAGTAGATGAAGCGTCCCGGCAGGTCGTACTGCGGATCGAACGAGTTGGCGAACGAGGTGTAGGCGATCGGCGGGTTCTTGTCGAACAGGTTGTTGATGCCGAAAGTCACCTTCGCGTTCCAGGGTGCGTTCCAGTAGACGCTCGCATCGTGGTAGGTCGCGGCACCGACGTGGTGCTCGTTCGCCGCCACGGTGGTGAAGCCGTCGCCGCCGGCCTCGCCGTCCCACACGCCGTTGCCGTTGACGTCGGTCGGCTGGCTGCGGAAGCGGTCGGTGGTCGTGCACAGCCAGCCGTAACCGTAGTCCTCGAACGTCTGGCAGGGCTCGGTCTGGTCGGAGTAGTAGCGCACGTTCCAGGTCGCGCCCCAGTCGCCCTTCTCCCAGCGCGCCGCCAGGTTCGAACGGATGCGCCAGTAGTTGAGCAGGTTCGGGCCGTCGTATTCGCCGACCAGGTTGCCGCCTTCGTTGGCCTCCATTTCGCTGCCGATGGCCGGCTCGCGGAAGACGTCCTCGCCGTAGCGACCGTCGCCGTCCAGGTCGTTGAGGAACTCGGACAGGTACGTCGTATCCCAGGTGAAGCTGAACTTGCCCCACGAGGTTTCGGGCAGGCGATAGCTCACCGTCATGTCCCAACCTTCGACCTTGGTGCCGCCGATGTTCACCGTGGTGTTGAGCAGCGTCAGGATCTCGCCACCGGGCTGGCGGCTGTAGAGATCGCAGGTCGAGCCGGTGCCGCCGGAGTCGATGCACTGCTGGATGATCGGCGCGGCGCCGACGGTGGTGATCGCGTCCTCGATCTTGATCTTCCACCAGTCCAGCGAAACGTCGAGGCCTTCGACGAAGCTCGGGCTGTAGACGAAGCCGGCGGTGGTCGATTCGGCCTTTTCCGGCTGCAGGTTCGGGTTGCCGCCGACGGTGATGCGGATCTGCGTGTTGTTCTGCGCGTAGCCGCCCTCCGGCACGCCTTCGGCGCGGCAGCGGGCCTGCGCGGGCGCGGTCTGGTTACCGAAGTTGGTCTGGTTGCAGGGGTCGCTGACCTGCGGGAAGGAGTCGGCCTGGCCGGCGAACAGTTCGGCGATCGACGGTGCACGGAAGCCTTCGGACCAGTTGCCGCGGATCAGCAGGTCTTCGATCGGCTTCCAGCGGAAACCGAACTTGCTGTTGAGCGTGTCGCCGAAGTTGCTGTAGTCCGAGTAACGCGTGGCCAGCGAGAAGTCGAGCAGCTTCGCGCCGGGCACGTCGGCAAGCACCGGAATCGCGAGTTCCAGGTACGCCTCGTCGACGGTGTAACCGCCGGATGTCGCGGTGCGCGCGTTGCCGGTGGTGTTGCCGGAATTGATCAGTGCGTCGGGGGAGTCGTAGCCGTCTTCGCTGCGGTGTTCCAGGCCGACCGAGAACCCGAGCGGACCGCCCGGCAGGTCGAACAGATCGCCGCCGATGTTGGCGTAGTAGGTCTTCTGCGTGTAGCTGTACTCGTCGTGCGCGACGAAGGTGGTGTAGTCGAGCATGTCCTGCGTGAGGCTGCCCACGCCGCCGAGCATGTTCATCGGTACGCAGCCGGCGATCGGGTCGTCGGGCGTGCCGCAGGTCGGGACGCCCTCGGCATCGATGAACGACGGACCGAGCGCGTTACCCAGCGAGATCACGTTGAACAGGCCGTTGGTGGTGTTGTTGGCCTTGTTGCGACCGTAGAAGTAACCGGCTTCCCAGTCGTAGTACTTCTCGCCCCAGTTCAACGTGCCTTCGAACCCGGCGTTCATCGCGAAGGTGCGCACGTCCTGCTCGAACCGGCGACCGCCGGTTTCCACGGCGCGACGCTGCACCCAGTCGATGTCCTCGCCGAACGGGTTGTAGATGCTGTCGGCGCTGATGACGACGTTGCCCGCGTTGGTGCCTGCGACCGGCACGCCGAGCGTGATCGGCATGGCCGCCAGCAGCTGTTCGGACTGTCGTTCGTTGTAGGTCAGCGTGGTCTTGAAGCGGACGTTGTCGGTGATGTCCACCGACGCGTTGCCGAACACCGAGCGGCGTTCCTGCGGCGTGAGCAGGTAGTTGTCGGGCGCGAAGTTGTAGATGTCGTTGTTGGTGAAGTTGCGCCAGTTGGCTGCGCCCGCGCCGGGGTTGTAGGTGAAGCTGCCGGGCGTGCCGTCGGGACGGCAGCGCGTGGCCGAGTCCGGATCGTCCGGATCGGTGAAGCACTCGCCGAAACGCATGGAGAAATTGCCGTTCGGCGTGGTCGAACTGCCGCCCAGCGCCGCGCCGGTCGTGTAGATCGGCTCCTTGGAGATGTAGCGGTCGCCCGCCCACACGGGTTCTTCCTTGACGTAGCCGAAGCCCAGCATCACGGCGAAGCGGTCGGATGCGCTGCCGATGGTGAAGTCGTACGACTGGCGGAAACCGTCGCCCTTGTCGTACACGCCGAGGTACGCGTTCGCTTCGGCGCCTTCGAAATTCTGGCGCAGGATCACGTTGACCACGCCGGCGATGGCATCCGAACCGTAGATCGCGGACGCGCCATCCTTCAGCACTTCGATGCGCTCGACCGCAGCGGTCGGGATGGAGTTGAGGTCGACCTGTCCCCCGAGGCCGGTGCCGGACGCGCCGCCGACCCAGCGACGGCCGTTGACCAGTACCAGCGTCCGGTTCGCGCCGAGGTTGCGCAGGCTGACGCCGGTGTCGCCGTTACCGCCGTTGTTGAAGGTCGTGTTGAGCGTGGAACCGTTGGCGGTGATGTTCTGGATCACGTCGCCGACGGAGGTCAGGCCCTGCGCGGTGATGTCGTCGCGACTGAGCGAGAAGATCGGCTGCGAGGTCTCGATGTCGGCGCGCTTGATGCGCGAACCGGTGACTTCGATGCGATCGAGGGTGGTCGCTTCCTGCGGGGAGGCCGGGGCGGGTTCCTGGGCCTGTGCCGCACCCATGCCCGCCGCCGTCGTTGTGCCCAGGGCGAGCGTCACGCGAATTGCGTCCCGGAGCTTCGTTGTTTTCGGATTCATCGCTCTCTCCAAGTCGGTCAAAGTTGTTCCCATGGGAACCCGCCGGGCGGAGCAAACAACCGCGCCAAGTCCGGCAAGGTCGGGCCCGATGGTAGACCTGCAGAGCGAATACTTAAAGTGTTGTTAATCTTCAACAGTCTGAACGCGCATTGTTTCATTTCTGAAACGATCGCAAAAAACTACGGCCCCTTTCGGGGCCGTAGTTATGACGCAAGTGCCGTTCGTACCGATCAGAACTTCTGCGAGTAGCGGAAGTAGATGAACTGGCCCGGCAGCTCGTACTGCGGGTCGAACGTGTTGGCGAACGCGTTGAGCACGATCGGCGGGTTCTTGTCGAACAGGTTGTTGACGCCGATGGCGATCTTCGCGTTCCACGGGGCGTTCCAGTAGACCGAAACGTCGTGGTACGTGGTGGCGCCGATGTGGTGCTGCGGATCCAGGATCGACTCGATCGTGTCGCCGCCGGCGGTGCCGTCCCACACGCCGTTGTTGTTGGCGTCGGTCGGGATGCCGATACGGCGGTCGCCGTCGGTGCACAGGTAGCCGAAGCCGTACTCTTCGTACGCCGGGCTGCACGACTCGTCCTGCGACGAGTAGTAGCGAACGCTCCAGGTCGCGCCCCAGTCGCCCAGTTCCCAACGGGCCATCAGGTTCGAACGGATGCGCCACTTGTTGTCGTTCTGCAGGTACTCGCCGACGAGGTTGCCGCCTTCGTTGTAGTGCAGCGGCTGGCCGATCGCCGGGGCGAGCTGGTTGTCTTCGCCGTACACGCCGTCGCCGTCGATGTCGTCCTTCTGCTCGGCCAGGTAGGTCGTGTCCCACGTGAAGCTGAACTTGCCCCACGCGGTTTCCGGCAGGCGGTAACCGACGGTCAGGTCGTAACCCTCGACCTTGGTGCCACCGATGTTCGTGGTGGTGTTGATCAGGGTCAGGATGTTGCCGTCGGACTGACGGGTGTACAGACCGCAGGTCTGGCCGGCGCCGCCGGAATCCACGCACTGCTGGATGATCGTTTCGCCACCGATGGTGGTGATGGCGTCTTCGATCTTGATCGTCCACCAGTCAAGCGACACGTCCAGGCCTTCGACGTAGCTCGGGCTGTAGACGAAGCCGAACGTGGTCGACTCGGCCTTCTCGGGCTTCAGGTCCGGGTTGCCGCCGACGGTGATGCGGATCTGCTGGCTGTCCTGGCGGTAGCCGCCAGCCGGAACGCCTTCGGCCAAGCACTGTGCCTGCGCCTGCGGGGCCAGCGTCGCGAAGTTCGAGCTGTTGCAGGGGTCGGACAGGGTCGGGAACGAGTCGGCCTGGCCGGCGAACAGTTCGGCGATCGACGGAGCGCGGAAGCCCTCGGACCAGTTACCGCGGACCAGCAGGTCTTCGATCGGCTTCCAGCGGAAACCGAACTTGCTGTTGAGCGTGTCGCCGAAGTTCGAGTAGTCCGAGTAGCGCGTGGCCAGCGAGAAGTCGAGCAGCTTGGCGAACGGCACGTCGCTCAGCACCGGCACGGCCAGTTCGAGGTAGGCCTCGTCCAGCTTGTAACCACCGGCGGTCGCGGTGCGCGCGTTGCCCGTGGTGCTGCCGGAGTTGATCAGCGCGTCCGGCGAGTCGTAGCCGTCTTCGGTGCGGTGTTCCAGGCCGAACGAGAAGCCCAGCGGGCCGCCCGGCAGCGCGAACAGGTCGCCGCTGATGTTGGCGTAGTAGGACTGCTGGGTGTAGCTGTACTCGTCGTGCGCGGTGAACGTCGAGTAGTCCAGCATTTCCTGCGTGATGCCGCCCACGCCGCCGAGGAAGTTCATCGGGACGCAGCCGTCGATGACGGTATCGGCCGAGGTGCCGCACTTGAGCGTGCCGTCGGCGTCGACGAACGACGGGCCGAGCGCGCTGCGCAGGGCTTCGACGTTGAACAGGCCGAAGGTGGTGTTGTTCGCCTTGTTCTGGCCGCGGAAGTAGCCCGCTTCCCAGTCGAAGTACTTCTCGGCGAAGTTCAGCGTGCCTTCCAGGCCGGCCGTCATCGCGAAGGTGCGCACGTCCTGGTTGAACGAACGACCGCCGGTTTCCGTCGTACGACGGCTGATGCGGGTGATGTCTTCGCCGAACGGGTTGTAGGCGTTGTCGGCGTCGATGACGACCGTGCCCGCCGGCGTGCCGGCGACCGGCTGGCCGAGCGTGACCGGCATGGCGGCGAGCAGCTGCTCGGAGACGCGCTCGTTGTAGGTCACCGTGGTCTTGAAGCGGATGTCGTCGGTGATGTCGACCGAGGCGTTACCGAAGACCGAGCGGCGCTCCTGCGGCGTGAGCAGGTAGTTTTCCGGAGCGAAGTTGTACGCGTCGGCGCCCGGCACGTACGGACGGGCGGCCGTGCCCGGGCCGTCGTAGGTGAGGGTGCCCGGAACGCAGAGGGCCGAACCCGGCAGCTTGGCGCCACGCGCCACGCGGGCCTGCAGCTCGTTGCCTTCCTCGTCGAACTGCGGCGTCGTCACGAAGCCCGGCTGGCCGTCGGCGCGCGTCCACAGCAGCTGGCCGGCGGCGTTCTGGCGCTGGCAGCCTTCGCCGGCGCCGAAGCGGCCGTTCGGGCTGGTGCCGGAACCGAAGAAGTTGCCGGTGGTGTAGGTCGGCTCCTTCGAGATGTAGCGGTCGCCGGCCATGACCGGCTCTTCCTTGACGTAGCCGTAGCCCAGCATCGCCGAGAAGCGGTCGCCGCTCGTGCCGATGATGAAGTCGTAGGCCTGGCGGGTACCGTCGCCCTTGTCGAACTGGCCGATGTAGGCGTTGGCTTCGGCGCCTTCGAAGTTCTGGCGCAGGATCACGTTGACCACGCCGGCGATGGCGTCGGAACCGTAGATCGTCGATGCGCCGTCCTTCAGCACTTCGATGCGCTCGACCGCGGCGGTCGGGATCGTGTTGAGGTCGACCGCGCCGCCCAGGCCCGTGCCACCAACCCAGCGACGACCGTTGACCAGCACCAGCGTGCGGTTGGAACCGAGGTTGCGCAGGTTGACGCGCGTCTCGCCGTTACCGCCGTTGTTGTAGGTGCTGTTGAGCGTCGAACCGTTGGCGGTGATGTTCTGGATCACGTCGCCGACCGAGGTCAGGCCCTGCGCCGTGATGTCGTCGCGGCTGAGCGAGAAGATCGGCTGGGACGTTTCGATGTCGGCGCGCTTGATGCGCGAACCCGTCACCTCGATGCGGTCGAGGGTCGTGGCTTTCTCGCCTTCCTGGGCGAAGGCGATGCCGGTACCGGCCGCCGCGGTGGAGCCCACGGCGAGCGCGAAGGTGATCGCGTCGCGGAGCTGGGTGGTCTTCAAGGTCATCTCTCTCTCCGAAAACTCAGGTGGTACTTCCCATGGGGCCCAGCCGACGGAGTCAAAAAAGACGCCAAAAACGGCAAGGCTTAACCCGATCCTAACCCCGTCGCCAGAAAAGTGAAAGACAAGTTAACGACCGGTTATCGGATCGTGACAACTCATGCTGCATTGCGGTATGCCTGAATCGGCACAGCGAGCGGCTCCATCGCGAACGCGTGGCGGATGGGTCCGCTTCCAGACGGACGGCACGCGACAGGCGCAGCGGGGGCGCATGGCGTCAGCGGACGGGGGAGCCGCGTCGTGCATAAAAAAAGCGGCCCCTTTCGGGGCCGCTCGATTGCTCCACCGCAGGTGGATCAGAAGCGCTGCTGGTACTTCATGTAGATGAAACGACCGATGTCGAACTGGCCCTGGTAGGACACGTTCGCACTCGGCTGGCTGTACATCACCGGGCCCACGTGGTCGAACACGTTGTTGGCGCCCAGCGCGACCGTAGCGTTCCACGGCGCCTTCCAGCGGAATTCCAGATCGTGGAACGTGTTGGAGCCGTGCTCGTTGATCGGGCGCGTCTGCTGCGGGTTGCCGGCGATGAAGCCCGGATCCGA
The DNA here is from genome assembly GCF_027924565.1 of Lysobacter auxotrophicus. NCBI lineage: Bacteria > Pseudomonadati > Pseudomonadota > Gammaproteobacteria > Lysobacterales > Lysobacteraceae > Lysobacter > Lysobacter auxotrophicus. The sequence continues at coordinate 3,285,202 of NZ_AP027041.1, read as the reverse complement.
GCATTCCTCGGGGAACAGCGTAGCCGAGAGGCAGGTTTCCTTCTGCTTGGAGTAGTAACGCGCACCCCAGGTGGCGCTCCACGGCCCCATGTCCCAGGTCAGGCTGGCGTTGGAGCGGATACGGAACGTGCCGAGGAAGCCCGGCGACGTCGCGTAGCCGACCAGCTGCTGGGGGAGCGTGGTCGGGTTGGTGTCGGTCTTGATCTCGTCGCGGCTCGTGTAGGTCGTCTGCCACGAGACGTTGTAGTTGCCGAAGCGTTCCGTGGGCAAGCGGTAGCCCAGGTCCAGGTCATAACCTTCGGCTTCGCGATAACCGGCGTTGATGCCCGTGAACGACAGCGTGTTGACGTAACCCAGCACCGGATCGCGGGTGAAGTTGGTGCAGCGGGTCAGGTCGTTCTGCACGTAGCAGTCGTTGAGCATCTGCGTCGGCGTGTCGGCCACGATCGTGTCGTCGATGCGGATCTTCCACCAGTCCAGGCTCACGTTCAGCCCTTGGACGAATTCCGGGCTCCACACGACACCAAGCGTCTTCGACTCCGAGGTTTCAGGAATCAGGTTCGGATTGGAACCGGAGAAGAACGGCACCGGGGTCTGCACCGACTGCTGCGAGCTGGGCACGAAGCCCTGCTGCAACTGGCGGTACGTGGCGGCGTTGGCGATGTCGCGCGCGCAGCTCGCCACGACGGCGGGGTTGGACGCGGCGACGCCAAAGCGCGTATCGCAAGGGTCGGCGAAAGTCGAGAAGGTCTGCGAACCGCCGCCGTACAGGTCGTTGATCGTCGGGGCGCGGAAGCCCTCGGCGTACGTCCCGCGGAACAGCAGCGAGTCCAGCGGCTTCCACTTGAAGCCGAACTTGCTGTTGACCGTGTCGCCGAAGGTGTCGTAGTCCGAGTAACGGCTGGCGATGTTGAAGCTCAGTTCCTTCGCGCCCGGCAGATCGGCCAGCACGGGGATGAAGAGCTCGGCGTACACCTCGTCGACGGTGTAGCTGCCCTGCGTCGGGCCGCCGGCCAGCGTCGTCGAGTTGCCGGTCACGGCCTGCGCGTCCGGAATGAAGCGACCTTCTTCCTTGCGGTTTTCGTAACCGACGGCAAAGCCCAGGTCGCCGCCCGGCAGCGTGGCGACCGAACCGCTGATGTTGGCCGAGTACACCGTCGTTTCGGTTTCACCCGAGGAATTCAGACGCTGGAACAGCCAGTCCTGCAGCGCCTGGTTGCCGGTCAGGCCGCCATCGCCCACGCGACCGTACGGGATGAACGGGTTCCACGGCACGCAGCCGATGATCACCGCGCCCGGCGCACCGCACTTGACGACGCCATCGGTATCCAGGAACGAGGCACCCACCGACTGACGCGTGCGGTCGATGTTGAGGTTGCCGTAGTTTTCCTGATGGACCTTGTTGTTGTTGTAGAGGTAGTTGACGTCCCAGTCGAAGATGCGGTCGGCGACGCCGAAGCTGCCTTCCACCGCGGCGGAGAAGCGCCACGTGGTGGAGCTCGGCATGTCGACGCGCGGCACTTCCCACGTGCGGCGCCAGAAGTTCACGTCCTGCGGCGTCGCGTAGCCCTGGTCGATGCCGACCGGGTTGTAGTAACTGTCGCGCGACATCGTGAAGCCGCCCGGGATCGGGCCGGCCGACGCACTCTGGAACGGATAACCGGCCACCTGGCGCACGGCTTCGCGCTCGGTGTACAGCACGTCGCCACGGAAGCGCACGTCGTCGGTGATATCGAACAGACCGTTGACGAACAGCGAGCGGCTTTCCAGCGGCGTGCGCAGGTGCGTCTGCTGGTTGGTGTTGGTCTTGTCGACCGTCGAGCCGTTCGGATCGGCGGCGGTGGTGCCGGTGTTGGTGTTGAGCGCGTGGTAGTTGGCGATGTTGCGCCAGTCGGCGCCCTCGTTGAGCACGCGGTTGCCGCCGAGGCCGGCCGGCAGGTTGATCACGCCCCACTGGCTCACCGTGGTCCAGTTGCGCGTCGGGTGACGGTCGCTCTGCGGGTAGGCCGAGTAGGGGCGATCGCGCGCGAAGACTTCTTCTTCCTTGCGGTATTCCACGGCGGTGGTGATCGAACCGCGGTCGCCGGTGAAGCCGAGGATGCCCGAAGCGCGCGTGGTCTCGCCGTCGCCTTCGCTGTACTGGCCGTAGTACGCGTCGACGGTGGCGCCTTCGAAGTTCGAACGGGTGATGATGTTCACCACGCCGGCGATTGCGTCGGAGCCGTAGATCGACGAGGCGCCGTCCTTCAGCACTTCGACGCGCTCGACCGCGACGGTCGGGATGAGCGACACGTCCTGGTTACCGCTGGTGCTGATGCCCAGGCGCTTGCCGTTGACCAGGATCAGCGTGCGCTGCGTACCCATGTTGCGCATGCTGATGAACTGGCCGCCGACGTTCTCGCCTGCGGTCAGCGGGGAGGCGCGGCTGATGGCCGGGGCGCCGACGGCGGAAATGTTCTGCAGGATGTCGGCGACCGACTGGAAGCCCTGCTGTTCGATGTCTGCGCGGGTGATGGTGAGCACCGGCGCTTCGGTCTCGATGTCGACCTGGCGGATGCGCGAGCCGGTGACTTCGATGCGATCGAGCGTGGTGGTCTGCTGCTGGGTTTCCTGCGCAACCGCAATGCCGGTACCGGCGATCGCGGTGGTGCCGACCGCGAGCGAATACACAATCGCGTCGCGGAGCGGGGTGGTCTTCAAGTTCATCTCTCTCTCCAAGCGTGAGTCGATGGATCCCATGGGACCTGGCCGGTGGCGTCAATGAGGGCGCCAAAATCGGCAAGGCAACCCGATCCTAACCAGCTTGGGCGAGAAGTGAAAGTGTCGTTAACGCACAGTTTCGAACATGTGAAGTCCATACCGGCCGGTATCCAGCCGTACGGGCAGGGGAACGGTCGAATCGAGGGATCTGAAACGACGAACGGCCGCGTAGTGGACGCGGCCGGTCGGGAAGTCTGGACGTTGTAGCAGGCAGCTCGAACCGGGTCGCGCGGCTACTGCAAGGTCAAAGGTGGATCGTCAGAGATCCTGCTCGTACCGGACGTAAGGCACGGTGCCCTCGTCCTTGTCGCTGTTGTCCGGCGCGAACGGATTCTTGCCGCGCGTCACGACGTTTTCGGCGCCGACGGTGAGCTGTCCGCTCCACGGCGTGCGCCAGGTCAGGCCGACGCCGAGGCCTTCCCACTGCCCGGGCTCGCCGGGCGTGTCGACCACGCGGCCGACGATGTTCGCGCTGAAATTGCCCATGCCGGCGCCCACGCTGACGCTGCGGGTATTCCAGCGATCGGCGAGTGCCGGCATCTCGCCGGCGGGAATGAGCTTGGCGCGCGCCCACGTGCCGCCGATGGACACCGTGGCCTCGCGGCCGATGTTCTTCTGGCCGTACACGGTGAGCGTGTTCTGGTCGACCTTGCTGAACTTCGCGTTCGGGCTCAACCAGGCGGGCAGGGTGTCGCGACCGGTTCCCAGTGCCAGACCGAGCTTGCCGCCGGCGCGGCTCAGGCTCGCGCCGAGCGTGCCCTGGCGGGCGCCCGAGCGGTCGTCGTCATCGTCGAGCGAGGCGAGCGCGCAGTGGTTGGCGAGGTTGCCGATGGCGCCGGCCAGGCCGGTCTTGCGATCACAGACCAGGCCGAGCGTGTCGCCCGCTTCCAGCCCGAAGGCGGCATCGAGCGTGTTGCTGCCCACGCGCCAGCGGGCGCCCGCGACCGGCGCGCCGGTGGGTTCGAGCTGGAGGAGGTATTCGAGCTTGCCGCTGCTCTGGTTCCAGACCGGGAGATAGGTCGTTTCCGCAGCGGTCGGCCTGGACTGCGCGTGCACGCCCGACGCCACGCCAATGGCGAGCATCAGGGTCAACGGCAGTCGAAGCAGGCGCGTGTTCATGTCTTGGTTACGACCGGACAAACCGGGCGGAGTTCCCCTCTCCTGAGGACCGCGACTATAGACCGTTTATGTTTATTTAACAATTCCCCGGGGCGTTCCGGACGGTCACTGCACCCTATCGGGAGCGGCCATTTCCGTCGTCGCCACGGCAAACAAGCTAGCGATTTCCTCTCCGTCGAAACGGTAACTCTGTCCGCAAAACTCGCAACGGATCAGGGCGGCGCCACCGGCCGCCTCGACTGCGGCCTCCGCTTCGGCCTGGCCGAGGGAGACCAGCATCGACTCCACCCGCTCCCGCGAACAGGAACAGGCGAAGGCAAGCGGCTTGCGCCCCAGCACCTGCACCCCGTCCTCGTGGAACAGGCGGGTCAGCAGGTCCTCTGCCGACCATTCCAGCAGTTCGCGTGTGGTGAGCGTGTCGAACAGGGCACCCACGCGCGACCATCCGTCGTCGTCCCCATGATCCCCGGGCAGCTTCTGCAACAGCAATGCCGCGGCCTGCCGTTCGTCGGCGGCAAGCAGCAGCCTCGTCGGCAACTGCTCGGACTGGCGGAAGTAATCCTCGAACGCGCCCGCCAGCGAATCCGATTCCAGGCCGACCAGGCCCTGGTAACGCATGGGCTCGCGGCCGTCGAGCGACGGGTTCTCGATGGTAATGGCCAGCAGCGCGCCTTCGCCCAGTTCGCGCAGGTCGCGCGACACGGTGCCGGCGTCCTCGTCGATCTGCGCGATGCCGCGCAGCGTGCCGGCGGCGGTGCATTCGGCGAACAGCGTGCGCAGCGCGCCGTGCCCGCGCAGCTGGACCGACAGCCGGCCATCGACCTTCGCGTGGCCGGTAAAGGCAGCCGCGGCGGCGAGCGATTCGCCCAGCAGCTCGGCCGCGGCCTGCGGATACTCGGCGCGCTCGCGGATCTGCGTCCAGGTGTCGGCCAGATGCACGCGTACGCCGCGTACGCCGGCGGTCTCGATGAGGAAGCGGGTCAACTGGTCGCGGTCGCCAACGGGCGCGGTATCGGTCTGGGTCATGCGGGACTCGTGCGGTTGGCGCGCGTCATTGGAATAATGCGCGCGGTCGTGTGAAGAGGCTTGGGAACCACCATGGGGATGGAGCACCGCTCGTGCAAGAGTTGAACGCCGCCGCATCCACGCCCGTCCCGGCTCCGACGCAGGCACCGCGCCGTCGCCGCTGGCTGCGCTGGATCATCGCGCTGCCGTTCGCGGCGCTGCTGCTGAGCGTGGTCCAGGTCGCCACGCTGCGCTTCGTCGATCCGCCCTTCAGCGCCTTCATGTTCTCGCGCCAGCTCGAAGCCTGGGGCGATGGCGATTTCTCGTTCCGCATCGCGCACGACTGGCGCGACCTGGACGAGATCTCGCCGTACGTGCCGCTGGCCGTGATCGCGTCGGAAGACCAGACCTTCGCCGAGCACTACGGCTTCGACCTCAAGGCCATCGAGCGCGCACGCAAGAACAACGAGCGCGGCCGCAAGGTGCGCGGCGGCAGCACCATCAGCCAGCAGACGGCGAAGAACCTGTTCCTGTGGAGCGGACGCAGCTGGGTGCGCAAGGGCATCGAGGCCTGGTACACCGTGCTGATCGAGGCGATGTGGCCCAAGCACCGCATCGTCGAGGTGTACGTCAACGTCGCCGAGTTCGGCGATGGCGTGTACGGCGCGCAGGCCGCGGCGCGCACGTACTTCGACAAGGATGCCGCCCGCCTGTCGCCCGCCGAGGCCGCGCGCATGGCCGCGGTGCTTCCGAGCCCGCGCCGCTACAGCATCGCCAGGCCTGGCCCGTACGTGCAGCGGCGTGCGCAGGCGATCCAGCGCCAGATGCGCTACATCGGCGGAAAGGACTACCTGCAGCGCCTGGAATGAGCGCGGGCGACCGGCCCTCGGGCTACCATCGGGCCATGAACCACGACCGCCTGACCGTCGTCATCGCCGCCTACAACGAGGCCGACAGCCTGCCGGCGCTGCAGCCGCGCATCGCCGCGGTGCTCGATGCGCTTGCGCGCGACGGCGTCGACGGCCAGGTGCTCTACGTCGACGACGGCAGCCAGGACGCGACGTGGGCGGTGATGCAGCAGCTTGCCGCGGCCGACCGCCGCATCGCGCTGCTTCGCCTGTCGCGCAATTTCGGCAAGGAACTCGCGCTGACCGCCGGCCTGGACCGCGTGGAGGAGGGCGCCGCGCTGATCCTCGACGCCGACGGGCAGGACCCGCCGGAGCTGATCCCGCAGTTCGTCGCCAAGTGGCGCGAGGGGTTCGACGACGTGCACGGCACGCGCATGGGACGCGAGGGCGAAGGCTGGCTCAAGCGCGCCACCGCGCACACGTTCTATCGCGTGATCGGCGCGCTGTCGAAGACGCCGATCCCTGCCGACACCGGCGATTTCCGACTCCTCTCCGAGCGCGCGCTACACGCATTGCAGCAGTTGCGCGAACGGCACCGCTTCATGAAGGGGCTGTTCGGCTGGGTCGGCTTCAACCGCGTCGCCATTGCCTACCACCGCGAACCGCGCGTGGCCGGGCGCAGCAAGTTCAACCTGTGGCGGCTTTGGAACCTCGCGCTGGAAGGCATCACCAGTTTCTCCACCGCGCCGCTGCGGCTGGCGACGTACCTGGGGTTGCTGTCGGCGCTGGTCGCGTTCCTCTACGGCGTGGCGATCATCGTCAAGGCGCTGCTGTGGGGCGATCCGGTCGCCGGCTGGCCGACGATGATGTCGGTGATCCTGTTCCTCGGCGGCGTGCAGCTGATCGCGCTGGGCGTGATCGGCGAATACCTCGGCCGCCTGTACGACGAGGCCAAGCAGCGTCCCCTATACCTGGTGGACAGCTGGCAGCCGGCGCGCACGGTGCTTCCGGCGCAGAGGCTGGGCGAAGGCGATCGCGTGCAGCGGCTTCGCGGTTCGGCGGTGGACTGAGCCGGCGAGCGCCGCGAATCATCGACTCGTCACGCGTCCCGCGCCTTCGCGTGCGTTGACGACGCGCTGGAGTATGCTCGGCCGCGAGCCCCCTGGCGAAGGAGATGGCCATGCGCACCGTGCGGCAACTGCTCGAAGCCAAAGCGCCGGAAGTGTTCGCGATCGGACCCGACGCGCCCGTCATCGACGCGATACGGCTCATGGCCGAAAAACGCATCGGCGCGGTGCTGGTGCTCGACGGCGGGCGGCTCGTCGGCATCCTGTCGGAACGCGACTACGCGAGAAAGATCGTGCTGCAGGGTCGGTCTTCCGCCGACACGCCGGTGCGCACCATCATGACCGCAGAGGTCATCAGCATCGGCCTGGACGACACGACCGATCGCTGCATGCAGATCGTCACCGACCGGCGCATCCGCCATCTGCCGGTCGTGCACAACGGGCAGGTGCTCGGCGTCGTGTCGATCGGCGACCTGGTGAAGGCGGTCATCGAGGACCAGCAGCTGGAGCTGGATCAGCTGCAGCGGTATATCGCCAGCTAGCGAAGGACGGGGAACGAGCAGCTCGCTCGTTTCTCATTGCTCATCGCTCGTTCCGGATCACGTCGCCGGATCACTTCGCGTACTTGCCGCCGCACCCCGAGTCCTCACCCGGACCCAGTTCCAGCGTTGCGAGCAACGCCGCCGGCGGCGTGATCGTTCCCAGCGTCAGTGCGATCGCGCCGCGCAGGCCCACTGCCGCCAGATCCGGGCGAACGCCCGGCTTCTTGAACGTACCGGACACGCGCAGCGGCGTACGGAAGGCGAGCAGGCTGCGATCCTTCGGGCGCGGGCGGATCGTCAGGTCGAGCTTCTCGTCGCGCAGGCTCACCGTGCCGGAGCCGACCAGAATCGTGTCGGTCGTGTCAAACGCGAGCGAACGCGTGGTCATCAGGCCGTTCTCGACGCCGAAGTCGGCGAACGCGCAGCGCACCGGGATCTGCTTGTCGCCGCCCAGCTTGAACTTGATGATCTCCGCCAGATCGATGCCCGCCATTTCCATCAGCAGGTTGCTGATGCGGCCTTGGCCCATGCCGACGGCGATGTTGCCGTCGCTGCTGCCGAGCATCGCGGCGATGGAATTGCCGGTGCCTTCGATGCCTACCTGGCCGCTGATCTTGCCGATCGCGTTCTGCGTCAGCTCCACCTTCGGCAGCAGCTTCCCGAGGTTGAGCCCGGCGAGGTTCGCATCGGCGCGCGTGCGGATGGTGTCGGTGCGCGCGTCCATGCGGATGCGCGAACGGATCTCGCCCTCGGCCACGCCGAAATTCAGCGGATCCAGCTTGACCAGGCCGCCTTCCAGCAGCAGGTGCGCGTCCATGTCGTCCAGCGGCAGGCTCGGCGCGTTGATGCGCATCGCACGCAGGCGCACGTCGGCGTCCATCGCACGCAGCTTGGTCAGGTTGTAGGGCGTCTGCGGCAGCACGCGCGCGCTGGCGTCCTGTTTGGCGGCGTCGGCGTTCTGCTCGGCGTTGGCCGTCTCGCCGCCGCCGGTCTGCGGCGTCCCGCCGACGAAGCCGGCGAGGTCGTCGAAATCCAGGCGCCGGGACGTCAAATCGGCGCGCAGGTACGGGCGCTTGCCGCTCGTGTCGACGCTCGCATCGCCGTGCATGTCGCTGTCGCCGATGCGGCCGTCGAACTTGCGGTAATGCCACACCTCGCCCTCGCGGCTGAAGCGGCCGTCGAGCGAATACGGCGGCGTGTGCGGGATCGCGAGGCCGAGCAGCGGGTACAGGTCGCCGAGGTCGCGGCCGGACAGCTTCATCTGCAGGTCGAAGCCGCGCAGACGCAGCGGATCGAGCAGCGTGCCGCGCGCGTGGGCGTGCGTCGCGCCGGCCGAGGCGCGCACGTTGATGCGGTACGGCGCGTCGCGATCGCGCAGCAGCAGCGGCGAGGCCGCCGATCCCTGCAGCACGAATTTGTTGTTCTCCCACAGTCCGCCGCCGACGACGGACACCGGCGCCGAGGCATCGCGAGCTGCCGCCTTCTGGCTGCTCACGCCCACGCGGATGTCGGTTTTCCTCGGCGCATCCAGGAACTGCACAAAGCCGCGCTGGATGTCGACGCGGCGGAACTGCACGTTCGTCTCGCCGCCCTTTTCGCCGAACACCCAGTTGCCGTCGCCGCCCTTGGGATTGGTTTCCAACAGCAGGCGAGGGTTGTCCAGACGGATCAGCGGCAGCAGCACCTGCCGGCGCAGCAGTGGCCACAGGGCGATGCCGATCTCCGCGCGGTCGGCGGTCGCCATCTGCGGTGCGCGCGACCACTCGGCGTTACCGAAACTGACCTTTTCGGCCGAGACGACCGGCGTCCAGCCCAGATCGACGTCGAGGTTGCCGCCGATGCGGAATTCGCGCCCGGTGCGCGCCTTGACCTGGCGTTCGACCGGTCCCTTGAACCAGTTCCAGTCCCAGATCGCGAGGAGGATGGCGACCAGCACGGCGACGATCGCCAGCGCCGTCATCACCGGATGGCGATGCGGCCACGCGCGGCCGTGGGCGTCGCCCTCGTGTCCCGTCGTTGTCGAGCCGCGCCCGCGCATGCCGTCACCCGCGCGCGCCGCGGCGCACGACAGTGTCGGGAATGAACGGGCAACGCACTCGGTTCACCACACGCATCCGCAAGAATCCGGCCCCACCTTCGGTGGCGCGCGGTCAAGCGAAAGTGAATGCGTTGTGCGCAGTTCAGGTCGGAAGCAGGCTTCCGGGCGTGACGACCTGCGCCATCACGGCGACGTAATGGCAGACGCTGCCCGCCACGACGAACAGGTGCCAGATCGCGTGCGAATACGGCAGCGAGGGCCGGTGATAGAACACCGTGCCGAGCGTATAGAAGAGCCCGCCGCCGAACAGCCAGCCGATCGTCCAGCCGTCCAGCGCACCGATCAGCGGCTTGATCGCGACCAGCACCAGCCAGCCCATCGCGATGTAGATGCCGGTGGACAGCAGCTTGAAGCGGCCGGTGAAGAACAGCTTGAACACCACGCCCGCGAAGGCCAGCGTCCAGATCGCCGCGAACAGGCCCCAGCCCCACGGCCCGCGCAGGCCGATCAGCGTGAAGGGCGTATAGGTGCCGGCGATCAGCAGGTAGATCGCGCAGTGGTCGACGACCTTCAGTCGGGCCTTCGCCACCGGATGCTGGATCGCGTGGTACAGCGTGGAGGCCAGGTACAGCGCCAGCAGGCAGATGCCGAAGACGATGGCGCTGCCCAGTTGCCAGCCGTCGCCGAACAGCGCGGCGAGCGTGATCAGCACCGCGCCGCCGGCGAGCGCGGCGGTCGCGCCCAGGCCGTGGGTCAGTGCGTTGACGAACTCCTCGCGGACCGAGTGGGGTTCGTCCGAATGGGGCCGCTCCTTCGCGGGAGTCCGCGCAGGAGGCGCAATGGCCTTGTGGCCGTCGTGGACGGAGCGTGCGGGGGGCATGGTGGGAGCATCCTAGCGCAGGCTGGAGCAAATGCTCTGACACGGATCAAGCCGATCCCCCCGGGCTGTGACGCCCGCCGCAGGATCGCGCGCAGCCCCTATGATGCCGCCATCGCCCACCGCGCCGGACCCGATGATCATCTCGCACCAGCACCGCTTCGTTTTCGCCGCCATTCCCAAGACCGGCACGCATTCGGTGCGCCAGGCGCTGCGCGAGCACCTGAGCGAGGACGACCTCGAACAGGTCGGCCTGTTCGTCAACAAGCGCTTCCCGTTCGAGGAACTCGCCGCCATTAAGCACGGGCACATCTCGCTGCAGCAGATCCGTCCGTTCCTCGGCGACGAGGCGTTCGGCTCGTACTTCAAGTTCGCCTTCGTGCGGAACCCCTTCGACCGGTTCATCTCGTACTGCGCCTTCATGACGCGTGCCGACGGTGCGTTCCTGAAGAACCCCAAGCAGGTGATGCGCTACATCCTCGATGATCCGCGCGCGAAGCAGCACGTGCTGTTCCAGCCGCAGCACACGTTCGTCACCGACGAAGACGGCACGCTGCTGGCCGACCACGTCGGTCGCGTGGAAGACATGCAGGGCTCGTACGATCTCATCTGCGAACGCCTGAAGCTGCCCGGCGCCACGCTCGGGCAAGTCAACAGCTCGCGGCGCGGCAGCTATCGCGATTACTACGACGACGCGCTGATCGACGACGTCGGCACGTTGTACAAGCGCGACCTCGAACTGTTCGGCTACGGATTCTGATCATGGCCACCGTTTTCTCGCCTGCCGACATCCAGCCCAACCCGCGCAAGACGACCTCCGTGCGTCGCCTCGGTCATGTCGATATCGCCCGGCTACGCGAGGCGGTGCTGGCGATTCCGGACGCGACGTGGGACGCGGAGAACGCGGACAAGCCCAACCGCTTCGAAGCGCTCGACCGCACGCGGCACATCGTGTTCCGCTTCGTCAGCGACTTCCAGGACTGGCGGAGGCATTACGAACGTCCGCTGTGGGCGTCATGGCGCGAACTGCTCGAACCGGTGCTCGCGCAGGCCGTCGCGCCGTATGGTTACGCGAACGCGGAGTTCCCGCGCGTGATGCTGGCGCGCATGGCGCCCGGCGGCGTGATCAAGCCGCATCGCGACGCGAACCCGGCGGCGAAATGGCCGCACAAGATCCACGTGCCGTTGCTGACCAACGAGCGCGTCGTGTTCTTCATCGACGGCGTCGGTTACCACTTCGTGGAAGGCGAGGCCGTCGAGGTGAGCAACATGGCCGTGCACGCCGTGGAGAACAACGGCGACACCGACCGCATTCACCTGATCTTCGAGTATTTCGACGCCGACCAGCCGGTGCCGGCGTGGGTGGGGAAGTTGCCGGCGCGGAAGTAGACGCTTGTAGCGCTACAAACGCTTGCTATTGCCTGGCGAATCGCTACCGCTGGAAGTACACGATCCCCAACAACGCCAACTGCCCGACGACGATCAGCATCATCGCACGTCGAAACGACGCCTTCGCCGTCTTGTGCCGGAACAGCCCCATCGACAGCAACGCGCCCGGCGAGCCGCCGAGCAGTGCGAGCGCCAGCAGCACGCGTTCGGGCACGCGGCGGCGCGTGCCGCCGGCGATCGCCTTGTCGTAGCCGTACACCAGCACCGTGACAGCATTGAGCGCCAGCCACGCGACCAGCAGTACCGGCATCAGTGTGCTGTCGTCCACGCGGCGTCCCTCAGTCGAACGCCGCCGCGTGCGCGTGTTCGCGCGTGGCGAGGAAGGTCACGTCCGGCGCGCGCTCCTGCGCGAGCTGCAGGTTCACGCGCGTTGGCGCCAGGTAAACCAGCTGGCCGGCCGCGTCGAGCGCGAGGTTCATCGCGTTCCTGTCGCGGAACTCCTCGAGCTTCTTCTCGTTGTCGCAGCGGATCCAGCGCGCCGTGGCGACGCCCACCTGCTCGAAGCTCGCGTCCACGCCGTACTCGTCCTTCAGCCGGTACGCGACGACGTCGAACTGCAGCACGCCGACCGCGCCGAGGATCAGGTCGTTGCTCATCAGCGGGCGGAAGAACTGCGTGGCGCCTTCTTCCGACAGCTGCGCCAGGCCCTTCTGCAGCTGCTTGAGCTTGAGCGGATCGCGCAGGCGCGCACGGCGGAACAATTCCGGCGCGAAGTTCGGAATGCCGGTGAAGCTCAGCGATTCGCCTTCGGTGAAGGTGTCGCCGATGGAGATCGTGCCGTGGTTGTGGATGCCGATGACGTCGCCCGGCCACGCGCTTTCGGCGATCTCGCGATCGCTCGCCATGAAGGTCAGCGCGTTGGCGAGCTTCACTTCCTTGCCGCTGCGCACGTGGAAGGCCTTCATGCCGGCGGTGAACTTGCCCGAGCACACGCGCATGAACGCCACGCGGTCGCGATGCTGCGGGTCCATGTTCGCCTGGATCTTGAAGACGAACCCGCTGAGCTTGGGCTCGTACGCCGCGACTTCGCGCGAGGTCGTGGCGCGCGGCTTGGGCGAGGGCGCGTGTTCGACGAAGAAATCCAGCAGCAGCTGCACGCCGAAGTTGTTCACGGCCGAACCGAAGAACACCGGCGTCTGCTCGCCGGCAAGGTACTTCGCCACGTCGAACGGATGCGAGGCGCCCTCGACGAGTTCGAGTTCGTCGCGCAGCTCCTGCAGCATCTGCGTGCCGATGCGTTCTTCCAGCGCCGGATCGTCGATGGACGCGAAGATCGTCGAATCCTGGCGGGTGAAGTTGCGGCCCTGTTCGTACAGGTGCACCTCGCCGGTGACCAGGTGCACCACGCCCTTCAGGCGCTGGCCCATGCCGATGGGCCAGGTGATCGGCGCGCACTGGATCTTCAGCACGCTTTCCACTTCGTCCAGCAGCTCGATCGGGTTCTTGCCCTCGCGGTCGAGCTTGTTGATGAAGGTCATGATCGGCGTGTCGCGCAGGCGGCACACCTCCATCAGCTTGATCGTGCGTTCCTCGACGCCCTTGGCGACGTCGATGACCATCAGCGCCGAGTCCACCGCGGTGAGCACGCGGTAGGTGTCCTCGCCGAAATCCGCGTGGCCGGGGGTGTCGAGCAGGTTGACGATGCGGTCCTCGTAGGGGAACTGCATCACCGAGCTGGTCACCGAGATGCCGCGCTCCTTCTCCAGCGCCATCCAGTCGGACGTCGCGTGGCGCGCGGCCTTGCGGCCCTTGACCGAGCCGGCCATCTGGATCGCACCGCCGAACAGCAGCAGCTTTTCGGTGAGCGTGGTCTTGCCGGCGTCGGGGTGCGAGATGATCGCGAACGTGCGGCGGCGGGCGGCTTCGAGGGAAACGTCGGACATGACTGGCGGGCGCGGACGGGCCGGACGGCGGTCCGCGGTTCGATAGGCGGGAAAGGCGGGAATTATACGCGTGGGGCGCCCGGAGGCCGCCGGAGGCGGTCGCGCGGGGCCGGACGGCTCGGGCGCACCCGGAATTTGCCGATTCTGGCGCCCCGTCGGAGGAGCGGGTGGGAAATGTGAGCTACCTCCCAGTTCAGAACTTCCCCGTTCAGCAGTTCCTAAAGCCCGGCCTTTCCGCGCCGCTACCCGTCATGGATATTCGCATTCCGTAATTCCGGGGGTTGCAGTGCGCATCGTGATCGTGGGTGAGGACGCCGGCCGCGCCGGCGAGTTCGAGGAGTCGCTGAGCTATTTCGACCTCGGCTGGGATGTGCAATGGCTCGCCGAGCCCGACGCCGCGCTGTCGCTGGGCGAACCTGTCGATGTATTCATCTGCGGCCTGCGCCTGGGCGCCGTGCCCGGGCCGATCCTGCTGAGCCAAGTCTCCGCGCTGTACCCGCAGGCGGTGCGCATCCTGCTGCTGGACCAGGGCGAGGACAGCGCGAGCATGCAGGGCCTGGATTGCGCCCACCGCCTGCTCTCGCGACCGCTCGACGCGGGCGAGCTGATCGAGGCCGTGGACAGCGTCGCCGAGCTGCGCAACGTGCTGGGCAGCGAGGAGCTGAAGCAGGCTGTCGGTCGCGTCGGCTCGCTGCCGCCGCCGCCGCGCCTGTACCTGGAACTCTCGCGCCTGCTGCGCGATCCCGACGCGAGCAACGCCGCCATCGCGCAGATGCTGTCGCAGGACCCGGCGATCGTCGCCAAGGTGCTGCGCCTGTGTAACTCGGCGTACTTCTCCGGCGGTCGCGAGATCACCGACATCCGCGCCGCGGTCACGCGGCTGGGCCACCAGCAGCTGCTGCGCCTGGTGCTGGCGAGCGAGGCCTTCGGCCCGACGCAGCTGGCCGGGAAGGAGCGCGAGGCGATCCAGGACCGCGCGCTGCGTACCTCGCGCCTGGCGCGTCGCCTGCTCGCCGGCCCGAGCGCCGAACTCGCCGCGACCGCGGGCCTGCTGGCGGAAGTCGGCAAGCTGCTGCCGGGCGTGTCCGACGGGTCGGAAGGGTCGACCGGCCCGCACTACGCCGAAGCCGGCGCGTACCTGCTGGGCCTGTGGGGCCTGCCGATGCCGATCGTCGAAGGCGTCGCCTTCCAGCACCGCCCCGGCCGCCTGAAGGCCAGCGGCTTCTGGGTCGCCGGCGCCGTGCACGTCGCCGCATCGCTCGTGGCCGGCGCACCGGTCGACGAAGGTTACCTGCGCAGCGTCAACGTCCTGGATCGCTTGCCGCAATGGCGCGATCTGGTGGAGCCGTCGGCGGCGCAGGCGGCGTAAGCGGTCGTTCTGCCTGATGTTGCAGAAGGGCGCGTCGGTGGCGCGCCCTTCTCACGCGGCGTTCGAAAGATGGAATGACGCTCGCGAACTGAAGCACATCCACCGTTGAAGACGCCAGCTTCGTCGGGCGCCGCTAATTGCCCGCAATCCGCAACGGCCCCTGCGGCCCGGTCATGCGGAACGGGATCGACTCCAGCTTCATCCCGCGATTGACCTGCACGGCGAAGTGCAGGTGCGGGCCGGTGGTGAAGCCGGTGTTGCCCGACAGGCCGATCTGCTGCCCGGCGCGCACGCGCTGGCCCACGCGCACCAGCGCGCCTTCGGACTTCAGGTGCGCGTACAGCGTCATCGTGCCGTCCTCGTGCAGGATGCGCACGAAGTTCGCGCGGCCGCCGTAACGCTCCAGGTTGAGCCCGGCCTTGTCGAAGTCCGACTCCACCTGCATCACCACGCCATCGCGCGCGGCGAGCACCGGCGTGCCGATGTCGGCGGCGAAGTCCACCGCGTAGCGGTTCTGTTCGTCGCGATGGCTGAAATGCCCGCCGTAACCCTGGTCGATGCGGAACTGCGCCTGCTGCAGCGGCAACAGGTACTCCACGTCGCGCGGTCGCGCCGACGGATCGCCCGGCAGGCTGTCCATCTGCAGTTCGAAATCGAAGCCGCGATCCGGGTCGGCCGAGCTGAGCACCGCCACCAGCGCGCTGCTCCCCGGCGCGATGGTCGCGCGCGCGGGCAGTACGGGATTGCCGATCACGTTGTCGCTGCGACTGAAATCCAGCTGCACCTGCACCGGGCCGGACAAGCGGTTGTCGGCGAAGGCGAGGAAGCGGTCGCCGTCGTTCTCGATGCGCAGCCGCGCGATCGCGCTGGGTTCGCCTTCCACCGGGATGACCTTCAGCGAATCCCTCATCTGCGAAGGCGCGGTGTCCGGCACGTGGTCGCCGTAGTGGGTGATGCCGCTGCGGTCGGTCCAGCGGTAGATCTTCGCCGCGCCCGCGCCGAACGCCGTCAGCAGCGCGAGGCCGCCGAGGATCCACACGACGTGGCGGGGCGCGCGCTTCATCGCGTCACTGCGCGCAGTCGGGCGAGAGATGCAATACGCGCGCGACTTCGGCCAGGTCGAAGGCCGACACCGACTTGTCGTCGTGCACCGCGAACAGTGCGCCGTTCGGGAACGCCAGCGTGGACGCCGCATGCAGCGCGACGCCGTCGGTGTGCGCGGTGGTTTCGCCTTCGAAACTGCCGCGCGGCTCGAGCGTGGCGCGATCGAACAGATGGAAGATCGTCAGCGGCGCGAGCTGGTCGACGGCGATCCAATAACCGCTGCCGTCGGTGCAACTCCACAGCGCGACACCTTCGGCTTCGGCGCCGAAGCTGTCCTGCGGCAGGCTGCGTCCGGTGTATTTACCGCTGAAGCTGTACTCGCGCAGCGTGGATTCGTGGCGACGGTCTTCGTCGGCGATCAGCAGGCGGTCGTTGCCCGGATCGCCCGCGATGGATTCCACCATGCGCAGCGCGGCGTCGGGCGACGTGTCGCCGAACGAACCGGCATACGAGGCGCGCAGCCGTCCGGCCTGATCGAACTGCACGCGGTAGCGGCGCACGCGCTGGTCCAGTTCGGCCAGCGGCGGCACTTCGTCGAACTTCTTGCCGTACATGAAGCTGTCGGTGACGTAGATTTCCAGCTCGCCCGGTTCGGTCTCGGTGAGCCACAGGCCATACGGGCTGCGCAGTTCCTTCGTGCCGAACGCGCCGACCGGCGCGAAGTCCGGCAGCGACAGCACCTGCACGCGGCGGTTGTCGCGTTCGACGACGAACACGTAATCGCCGTACACCGCCACGCCGTTGGGGCGGTCGAACTGGCCCAGCGCCGTGCCTTCCCCGCCGACATCGCGCAGCCGTCGGCCGGTGTCGGCATCGAACACGACCAGCCGGTGCGTCGACTTCGCGGTGGCGATCAGCCACGTCGCGCCTTCCTCGGTGGTCCAGGTGGCGAGCGAGTCCAGTTCGTCCTGCGCGCTTTCGCCGGAAACGTAGCGTTCGGGCACGGTGCGCACGTCGGGTGCGACGACCGGTGTTGGCGCGGCCACGGGTGCGGCGGGCCGGGTGGTGGTGCAGGCGGAAGCCAGGGCCGCCAGCGCAAGCGCGATGGCGGCAGGGGCGGAAAGGCGTGGGGTCATGGAGCCGAAGTGTATTCGGGCCGCCTTTGCTCAGGGAGCCGGAGACGTGACCGACATAATAAATCGCTATATGCGGATGAAGCGATTGACACCGCTCCGGGCCGGGGGCAGACTGCGGCCATCCATCGAGACCGGCTGAGGGACAGGCCCTTTGAAGCCGGGGCAACCCAACCCAGCGCGCAAGCGCGGGCGAAGGTGCCAATTCCTGCGACGGGGCGCGTCAGGCGCCGGTCGGAAGATGGTTGCGATGCGCGCCCGAGCGGGTGCGCGCTGCGACTCGCAGGCTCGGTGGCCCTTCGTCTTCAAGGATGCCGCCATGAGCTTCGCCCCCGTCTCCGCCCTCGCTTCCGACGCCGCGCCAGCCGAACGCATCGACGCGTTCGATCACGTCGCGCACGCCGCCGTGTTCGCCAACGCCCTGCACGCGCAGCGCGGCGAATGCACGGTCGAACTCGACCTGCGCCACGCCGGCAAGCGACGCATCGCGTTGCGCTACGAGATCCTCGGCGACCGCACGCTGCCAGCGGTGTTCGTCGCGGGCGGCATCTCGGCGCATCGTCACCTCGCCGCCAGCGCGACGTTCCCGGAGCACGGCTGGTGGGAGCAGCAGATCGGCGCGGGCAAGGCGCTGGATCCGCGCGAACGCTGCCTGGTCGCGTTCGACTGGGTCGGCGCCGACGGCACGCTGGACGCGCCGCTGGATCCGGCCGACCAGGCCGACGCGATCGCCGCGCTGCTCGACGTGCTGCACATCGGGCGTCTGCAGGCGTTCGTCGGCTGCTCGTACGGCGCGATGGTCGGCCTGCAGTTCGCCTCACGGCACGAAGCGCGCGTCGAACAGCTGGTGGCGATCAGCGGCGTGCACCGCGCGCATCCGTATGCCAGCGCGTGGCGCGCGCTGCAGCGTCGCGCGGTCGCGCTGGGTGCGCTGCAGTGCGACGAGACGCATGGGCTCGCGCTCGCCCGCCAGCTCGCCATCCTGAGCTACCGCACGCCGGAGGAATTCGCCGCGCGCTTCGCGCCGGCGCAGGTGAGCGAAGGCCGCGTGCGCGTCGGGGCGGAGGACTACCTCGATCATTGCGGCGCCAGCTACGTGCAGCGCACGTCGCCGACGGCGTACCTGCGCCTGTCCGAATCCATCGACCTGCAGGACGTGGATCCCACGTCGATCCGCCTGCCGGTGACCGTCGTCGCCGTGCTCGAGGATCGCCTCGTACCGGTGTCCGATGCCTACGACCTCGTCGAGCGGCTGCGCGGCGAAACGCGCCTGCGCGTGGTGCGCTCGCTGTACGGGCACGACGCCTTCCTCAAGGAGGAGCGCGCGATCGCGCAGGTGCTTGGCGAAGCGTTCGACGACGTCCTGGAGGTGGCCGCATGAGCACGCGCAACCGCTGTACCGCCGCCGTCCGCGCCGGCATCGACCGCGATACCGCCTTCGGCGCCGTCACGCCGCCGCTGGTGCTGTCGTCCAACTTCAGCTTCGCCGGCTTCAACGAGAAGCGGCAGTACGACTACACGCGCAGCGGCAACCCGACGCGCGACCTGCTCGGCGAGGCGCTGGCCGAACTGGAAGGCGGCGCCGGCGGCGTCGTCACCGCCACCGGCATGGGCGCGATCACGCTGCTGCTGCACGCGCTGCTCAAGCCGGGCGATCGGCTGGTCGTGCCGCACGACGGCTACGGCGGCAGCTGGCGCCTGTTCAACGCGCTGGCCAAAAAGGGCGCGTTCGAGCTGATCACCGCCGACCTCACCGATCCGCGCGCGCTCACCGACGCTCTGGCGAGCGATCCGACCGTGGTGTGGATCGAAACGCCATCGAACCCGCTGCTGCGCATCACCGATCTGCGCTTCGTGATCGAGGCAGCGCAAGCGAAGGGCGCGATGACGGTGGTCGACAACACGTTCCTGTCGCCGGCGCTGCAGCAGCCGATCGCGTTCGGCGCCGATTACGTCGTGCATTCCACGACCAAGTACATCAACGGCCATAGCGACGTCGTCGGCGGCGCGGTCGTCGCCCGCGACGCGGAACAGCACCAGCAGCTGGTGTGGTGGGCGAACGCGCTCGGATTGACGGGCTCGCCGTTCGACGCCTTTTTGACACTGCGCGGCCTGCGCACGCTGGACGCGCGACTGCGCGCGCACCAGGAGAACACGCAGGCGCTGGTGTCGCTGCTCGACGCGCATCCGGCCGTGCTCGCCGTGCATTACCCCGGCCTGGAATCGCATCCGGGCCACGCGATCGCCGCGCGCCAGCAGTCGGGTTTCGGCGCGATGCTGAGCGTCGAACTCGACGGCGGCGTCGAAGCGGTGCGCGCGTTCCTCGACGGCCTGCAGTGCTTCACGCTCGCCGAATCGCTCGGCGGCGTGGAAAGCCTGGTCGCGCACCCGGCGACGATGACGCATGCGGCGATGTCGGCCGAAGCGCGCGAGGCCGCGGGCATCGGCGAAGGCCTGCTGCGCCTGTCGGTCGGCATCGAGCATGTCGACGACCTGGTCGCCGACATCGCCGCCGCGCTGGAACGCGCGGAGCAGGCCGTCGCGATCGCCGAGCGCATCAAACGATGAGCGTGGCGGCGGTCGAAGTCGCGCACGCTTGCGCCGCGCAACCCGCGCCGGCGCGCGTAGCGCTGCTGGGCACCGGCACGGTGGGCGGCGCGGTGCTGGCACGACTCGCGTCCTGGCGCGGCTCGCCGCTGGGCGATCGCGTGACGCTGGTGCATGTCGCCAACTCGCGTGCCTGCGCGGGCGACCGTGCGGGACTCGCGGCCGCCGATGCACTACGCCGCCTCGCGTTGACGCCGCAGGGCAGTTCGCTCGATGCGGTCGACAGCGCGCTGCGTGGCGATGGCGCGCGCGTGGTGATCGATGCGACCGCGAGCGAAGCCGTCGCCGAACGCCATGCGCACTGGCTGGCGCAGGGCATCCACGTCGCCACCGCGTGCAAGATCGGGCAGGGCACGTCGTTGTCGCGGTGGCGCGCGATCCGCGCCGCGTCGCTCGCCGGCGATGCGCGGTACGGCGACAGTTCGACGGTCGGCGCAGGGCTTCCGCTGCTGCGCTCGCTGCGCGAACTGCGCGAGGGCGGCGACCGCATCCATGCCATTGCCGGCGTGCTGTCGGGCTCGCTCGCGTGGCTGTTCAACCAGTACGACGGCATGCGGCCGTTCTCCACGCTCGTGCGGCAGGCGCGCGACGCCGGCTACACCGAGCCGGACCCGCGCGACGACCTCTCCGGTGAGGACGTGCGCCGCAAGCTGCTGATCCTCGCGCGCACGGCGGGCGTGGAGCTGGAAGCGAGCGACGTCGACGTCGCATCGCTGGTGCCGCCGGAACTGGCGATCCTGTCGAAGGACGCCCTGGACGCCGCGCTGCCCGCGCTCGATGCGCCGCTGCGCGAGCGCTTCCAGTCCGCGTACAAGCGCGGCGAGAAGCTGCGCTTCATCGCGCGATTGCAGGACGGGCGGGCCAGCGTCGGGCTCGAATCGCTGCCGTCCGATCATCCGCTCGCCGGCGGCGCCGGCACGGACAACCGCGTGGCGATCTGGTCCGATCGTTACGCGACGCAGCCGCTGGTGATCCAGGGGCCGGGTGCGGGTGCGGACGTGACGGCGGCGGGGCTGCTGGACGATGTGTTGCGGTTTTTGCGCAGCCGCTAGAGTTGCACGTCATCGCGGAGCTTCGCCGCGATGACGGCGTGCTCTTGTAGCCCGGGTAAGCGAAGCGCACCCGGGTGGGGGAGGCGACCGCGCTCCCGGGTGCGCTTCGCTTACCCGGGCTACAAAGGCAACGGCGCAAGCTCGCGAATGCCGGCGCGGTCGCGTGCCCCGCCGCTCACCCCAACCCCTCTCCCGGTGGGAGAGGGGCCAAGCGCACCGGGTGGGTCACCGCCCCGTCGCCAACGCCTCCAGCAACGCCTTCTCGAACCGCGCCGGCGCTTCGACCTGCGGCGAATGGCCCAGGTCGTCGAACTCCACCAGCGTCGCACCCGGAATCGCCTTCGCCGCGCGCTTCCCGAGCGCCGGGTAATCGCCGAGCGTTTCGCGAAGTTCCGGCGATGCGCGGTCGCGACCGATCGCGGTGCGGTCGCGCTGGCCGATGAACAGCGTGGTCCGTACGCGGATCTGCGGGAATTCGTGCACGACCGGTTGCGTGAACACCATGTCCGTCGTCAGCGCCTGATTCCACGCGACGCGCTGCTTGCCGGGGCCCGCGTACAGACCGGCGAGCATGCCGACCCATCGATCGTATTCCGGCTTCCACTGGCCGCTGTAGTACACCTGCTGCTGGTAGCGCTTGATCGAGTCGAAGCTGGTTTTCAGCTCGCCGGCGAGGTTCGCGTCCACGCTTGCCCACGGCACGCCGAGCGCTTTCCAGTCCTCCAGGCCGATCGGGTTCACCAGCATCAGCTGCTGCGTCTGCTGCGGATACATCAGCGCGTAGCGCGCGGCGAGCATGCCGCCCATCGAGTGGCCGACGATGCTCGCCCGCTCGATGCCGAGCGAATCCAGCAGCGCCTTCGTATTCGCCGCCAGCTGCTGGAAGCTGTACTGGTAGTGCGCGGGCTTGCTCGATTTGCAGAAGCCGACCTGGTCCGGCGCGATGACGCGATAGCCGGCGCCGGTGAGCGCGCGGATGGCGGATTCCCACGTCGCCGCACAGAAATTCTTGCCGTGCAGCAGCACGACGGTGCGGCCGTTAGGCGCGGCCGGCGCGACGTCCAGGTACGCCATCCGCAACGCCTCGCCCTGCGAGGTGAACGCGTGGTGCTTCACGGGGAAGGGGTACTCGAAGCCTTCCAGTTCCATTCCGTACGACGCATTGCGCACCGGTGCGTCGGCCGCGACGGCGGACGGCGGGAGGACCAGCGACAACGCGCAGGCGAGCAGCACAAAGCGCATGAACAGGCTCCATCGAAGGGGATGGCCGACCTTACCGCACGCGATGCGACGGCCATGAGGCGCTGGCGGCCGATTGGCGGCGCCGCGGTGGGGTGAACGCGGTTCACCAACGTTTGGCCTATGTGGCGGCGCATCGCGCTGGCTAGCATCCGACGAAGGTTCACGCCATGGGCCGCCCGATGGATCGCCCGATCTCGCCCGACATGGATTCGCAGGCACGCTGGCGGCTCGCGGGCGACGGCTGGTCGCTGCGGTGTCCCGACGGCAGCGTGGTGCCCCTCACGCGCACCGAACGCGTCGTGCTTGAACGCCTCCTGCTCACGCCCGGCCAACTGGTCACGCGCGAGGCGTTGGCCGATGCGTTTACCGACGGGGACTTCGATTCGCATCGCCTGGATTCGCTCGTCTACCGGCTGCGACGCAAGGTCGCCGACGGCTGCGGCGTGCACCTGCCGCTGGATGCGATCCACGGCGAAGGCTACATGCTCGACGCGATGCGCTGATCCCGCGCGGTTCCGGCCTAGAGCAACCACGAAACCGCCGCATAAAAAAGGCGCCGACCATGGGATCGGCGCCGAGGGCAAACCCGGGGAACGGGTCTGGAGAGTTCGAAAGTCGGACCAGTGGATGTCAGCGCATCACTTCAGTCCGTTGTTGATCGTGTTGACCAGCGTGCCGGCCGAATCGTCGCCGCTGAATTCCCAGAAGAACGCGCCGCCAAGGTTCTGCGCCTTCACGTAGCCCATCTTCTCGGTGACCATCGCCGGGGTGTCGTAGCTCCAGAACGTGTTGCCGTCGTACTTCCACGTCGCGCGCGCGGTGGCGTCGGTGTAGACGGTGCCGGGGCGATCCTTCAGGACTTTGTAGTCCTCGTTGCCGGCTTCATACGTGCCGGGCGCCGCGGAGCCGGTCTGGTACAGGCCGTTGTTGACGTTGGGCACGCCCGTCCAGCCGCGGCCGTAGAAGCCGATGCCGAGGTTGAGCTTCGAGGCCGGCACGCCGCGCGTGAGGAAGGCCTCCATCGCATCGTTGCTGTTGTAGAGCTTCTGGTCGCCGGTGGACGGATCGTTCGGCGAATCGAACAGCGCCGAGTGATGGTTCGTGCGCGCATCCCACGTGCCGTGGAAGTCGTACGTCATCACGTTGATGTAATCCAGGTACTGGCTGTACGCGGCCGGATCGGTGACGCGCACCTTGTCCACGCCCGCGCCGGCGGCGATGGTCAGCAGCAGGCCCGGTCGCACCGCATCGAGCTGGCGGCGGAACTCGGCAAGCAGCGCGGTGAAGTTGGCGCTTTCCTCCGGCGTGCCGCAGGTGAGGCCACACGCGGACGGGTATTCCCAGTCCAGGTCGATGCCGTCGAACACGCCCGCGGCCGCACCCGCACCGCCCGCGCCGTCGGTGACGGGCAGGTTGCCGCGGATGTACGCATCGATGCACGAGGACACGAACGCCACGCGGTTTTCCGGGCGCGCCGCGCTGGCGAACCCGCGCGACCAGGTCCAGCCGCCGAGCGAGATCAGCACCTTCAGGTTCGGGTACTTCGCCTTGAGCTGCTTGAGCTGGTTCCAGTTGCCGCGCAGCGGCTGGTCCCAGGTGTCGGCCGCGCCGCTCACGCTTTCGCCGGCCTGGAAGGCCTTGGTGTAATCGGCGAATGCATCGCCGCCTTCACCGGTCGCCTCGTTCGTCGGGATCGTCACGCCGACCTGGCAGCGGTTGTTGCGCACGTTGCCGAAGGCGTAGTTGATGTGCGTGATCTTCGACGCGGAACCGCTGGTGTCGATGTTCTTCACGCGGTAGTTGCGGGCGTAGATGCCCCACTGCGCGAAGTAGCCGATGATCCGCTTGTTGCCGCCGCCGCCGGTGGTGAGCGTCTTCGCGCTGACCGATGCGCTCTGCGCCGATGCATTGGACGGATTGGCCGCATCGCGCGCACGCACGGTGTAGCTGTACGTCGTGTTCGCGGCGAGGCCGGAGTTGGTGTAGCTGGTCGTCGTGGGCGAGGCGATGAGCGTGCCGCCGCGATACACGTCGTAGCCCGCGACGCCCGCGCCGCCGGCATTGTCGGTAGAGGCGTTCCAGCTCAGCGCGATGCTGCTGGACGACAGCGCCGTCGCCGACAATCCGGTCGGCACGCTCGGCGGCGTGGTGTCCACCGGCGGATTGACCGTGGAGACGGTGATGCTCGCCGCCGGCGAGGTCTTCGTCGCGCCCTGGTTGTCGGTGGCCTTCGCGGTGAAGCTGTGGCTGCCGGCCGTGGCGTTGCTCCACGTCACCGCATACGGCGCGCTGGTGTCGACGCCGAGCGATACCGTGCCGCGGAAGAACTCGACGCTCGCGACGCTGCCGTCGCTGTCGCTCGCATTGGCGGTGACGGCGATGTTGCTGCCGGCGTTGTAGGTGGCGCCGTTGGCGGGCGAGGTGAGCGTCACGCTTGGCGGCTGGTTGGTGCCGACGGTGCCGCATGCGCCGAGGTCCGTGTACCAGCCGCAGCTAGGACAGTGCGTCGGCGGTGCGTTCCAGATCTGGATGTTCGCCTGGTACAGGCGGTTCTGGTAGACCAGCTTGTCGCCGGGGTTGTAGATGGTGGACGCGGTCCACGCGGGGATCGCGGCGCACGACACCGTCTGTGCATGCACCGCGGGCATCGCCGCCAGTGCGAGCAACGTCGAAAGCGCGAACGCGACCGGTCTTGCGGCATTCCTGTTTGCATCTCTCACGAGCTTCCCTCCGATACGAGATTGACCGCCACACACAAGCCGGACCCGATCCGGGGCCGACGACTAGTTGTTCGTGGATGCCGCGGGAGCACGCGCCTCGCCCCACGTCAGGCGTGGCTGGCGCGTTGGTGCGATGAAGTCGATCTGGCGCGAATCCGGCACGCTGATCTCCGCGATGCGGCGACCGGGAGCGGCTGCGTCATGCGCCGCGGGAATGGCCCGGTCGAGCGCTGACAACGTTGTCAGCGGGTATCCGGTCGATCCGTGACTGCCTCCGCACTTCGCGCGGATTGCCGCTTGGCGCCGACGAACGCGACGCGCGATCACACGCGAAAGCGCCTTGCGTCACGCGTGCTTAATGAATGTCTTGCAGACAATCGTTAAACCAGCCAGGACAGGCGGGCGGGCACCACGCCGCATGTTGCGACGCCGCACGCAGCGGCGTGAATGGCACTCAGGCCGGAACCGGCCGCAGCAGGCGCCGCTCGAAGTCCGACGCGAGCATCGGCGCGCCGAACAGGAAACCCTGCACCTGCGCGCATTCGGCGGCGA
Source organism: Lysobacter auxotrophicus (assembly GCF_027924565.1). Classification (NCBI taxonomy): domain Bacteria; kingdom Pseudomonadati; phylum Pseudomonadota; class Gammaproteobacteria; order Lysobacterales; family Lysobacteraceae; genus Lysobacter; species Lysobacter auxotrophicus. Next base: position 3,259,895 of record NZ_AP027041.1, on the reverse strand, counting down.
GCAACGGGGCGACTTGCGCCTCGCGTTCGACGCCTTCGGCCACGACCTGCATGCCCAGGTTGCGTCCCAGCTCGACCACCGCGCGCACGATCGCCAGACCCGCGGTGTCGCGATCGATCTGGTCGGTGAAGGCGCGATCGATCTTGAGCTTGCGCAGCGGGAACTCGCGCAAATGGCTCAGGCTCGAATAGCCGGTGCCGAAGTCGTCCAGCGCCATCGCGACGCCGAGGTCGGACAGCGCGATCATCGTCGCCACGCTGGACGCGGGGTCGGTCATGATCTGGCGCTCGGTGATTTCCAGTTCCAGTCCGTCCGCCGGATATCCATGACGGCGCAGCACGCGATCGACCGCGTTGCGAAGGCGGTTGGCATCGCGGAACTGTGCGCTGGAGACGTTCACCGCCATGCGCATCGGCGTGAGCCCGCGCGCGCGCCACGCGGCCGATTGCCGCACGGCTTCCTCCAGCACCCATTCGCCGAGCTGCTCGATCAGGCCATGTTCTTCGGCGACGGGAATGAACGTCGACGGCGTGATGCGCCCGTGCCGCGGATGGTCCCAGTACACGAGCGCTTCGGCGCCGATGGTGCGGCGGCTGCGCAGTTCGATGATCGGCTGGTACAGCAGCACCAGCTGGCCCAGTTCCTGCGCGCTGCGCAGTTCGTTGAGCATCGCGAAACGGCGCGTCACCGACGCTTCCATGTCCGGCAGGAAGCGCAGGTGCACGTTCTTGCCCGCGCCCTTTGCCTGGTACATCGCGATGTCGGCGCGTTTTAGCAGCTGGTCGTGGTCGCGGCCGTGTTCGGGATGGCGCACGCTGCCCAGGCTGAGCGTGACGCCGAGCTGCTCGCCTTCCATCCACAGCGGCACGGCGACGCGGCGGATCAGTTCCTCGGCGATGCCCGCATCGCGCGTCGGCGAACCGCTGGGCAGCAGGATGATGAATTCGTCGCCACCGAAGCGGAACACTTCGCCGCGCTCGCCCACGCCTTCGCGCAGGCGGTGTGCGATCTGCGCCAGCACGCGATCGCCGGCGCTGTGGCCGAGCGAATCGTTGATCTCCTTGAAGCCGTCCAGGTCGGCGAAGATCAGGCCGAAGCCGTCGGGATCGCGCTGCGCCAGCGCCTGTTCGAGTCGCACTTCGAAGCGGCTGCGATTGGGCAGGCCGGTCAGCGCGTCGAAGTAGGCCAGGTGCGCGATGCGGTCCTGCGCCTGCTTGCGCTCGGTCAGGTCCATGATCGAGGCGACGACGAGGTTGCGGCCCTGCACGGTGATCGGGCTCAGCCCGAGCTCGACCGGCACTTCGATGCCGTCGCGCCGCAGGCAATGCAGTTCGTGTTCGCCGGCGCCCAGGTGCGTGCGCCGCTGCACCTGCAGGAAGCGCGCGCGTTCCTGCGGGCAGCGCGGCAGCAGGCGTTCGGGCACGAGCACTTCGATGGGATGCCCGACCAGTTCGCCGCGCGAATAGCCCAGCAGGCGTTCGGCTTCGATGTTCGCCAGCGAGATGCGGCCGTCGGCGTCGACGATGATCATCGCGCCGGGCGCGCCGTCGACGAGCGCGCGGAAGCGCTGCTCGCTGGCATGCAGGTCGCGCTGCGACCCGATGGTGATGGCCGCCAGGTACAGCAGCGCGATGCCGACGATCACCAGGTTGAGCTGGTCGCCGGGCACCGCGCCGGGCGCGGCCACGCACATCGCGCCGGGCGCGAGTTGCAGCGCCGCCATGCCGGTGTAGTGCGTGCCGCACACACCCAGCGCCATCAGCGCCGCGGCACCGAGTTGCACGCCGAAGCGCGGCTCGTTGCCGATCCACGAGAAGCGCGCGAGCAGGTGCAGCGCAACCAGCGATACGCCGAACGCCACGACTATCGAGGCGATGACCCAGAACGGCGAATACGTCGCCGCGGGCGAGAACGGAATCGCCGCCATGCCGATGTAATGCATGCTGCAGATGCCCATCGCCATGAACGCCGCGGCGAGCAGCACCTGCGGGAAACTGCGCCGTCGCGTGCCCGCCACGTACAGCGCAAGCACCGAGGCAAGCACCGCCGGCACCACCGACAGCGCGGTCAGACGCACGTCGAAGACCATCGGCAGCGGCATGCGGAAGGCCATCATTCCGGTGAAGTGCATCGACCAGATGCCCAGCCCGAACGCAATGCCGCCCGCCCACGCCCACAACGGCGTACGGCGCGCGGTCGCGCTGCGCACGCGTCCGGCGAGCTGGATCGCGACGAATCCCGCGAACCAGGCGATGAGGAACGACAGGACGATCGCCCTGAGGTCGTAGCTGCCCTGCATGCCGCTCCCCTCCCCAGAGAAGCAGACCGATGGTCTCAATGCCTATCGGCCGGGCGCCGGGGAACTTTAGGACTGAATCTGGCGGTTGGCTGGGCGAGGGCGGGTGGGTGGCTGGCGGGGGGCTGGTTGCGGCGAGGGCGGCCCGAGCGGTCGGGGCGGGTTGTTCAGCAGCAACAGCAACCGCAAACGCACTGCGCCTTTGTAGCCCGGGTAAGCGAAGCGCACCCGGGGGCGCGACCACTCCTCCGTCCCGGGTGCGCTTCGCTTACCCGGGCTACAAGAGCAGAGGCGACGCGTCCGCGCGACCCAAAAGAAAACGGGCCGCCCCAGCGACCCGTCATCCACCACGAACCAACACGGCATCAACACTCGATGACGTTGACCGCCAGCCCGCCGCGCGAGGTTTCCTTGTACTTGTCCTGCATGTCGCGGCCCGTGTCGCGCATGGTCTTGATGACCTTGTCCAGCGACACTTTGTGCTTGCCGTCGCCGCGCATCGCCATGCGGCTGGCGTTGATGGCCTTCACCGCGCCCATCGCGTTGCGTTCGATGCACGGGATCTGCACCAGGCCGCCGATCGGATCGCAGGTGAGGCCCAGGTTGTGTTCCATGCCGATTTCGGCGGCGTTCTCGATCTGGCTCGAGGTGCCGCCGATCGCCGCGGTGAGGCCCGCCGCCGCCATCGAACACGCGACGCCCACTTCGCCCTGGCAACCGACTTCGGCGCCGGAGATGCTCGCGTTTTCCTTGTAGAGGATGCCCACCGCCGCAGCGGTCAGCAGGAACGTGCGCACGCCCTGGATGTCCGCGCCCGGGCAGAAGCGGTCGTAGTAATGCAGCACCGCGGGGATGATGCCCGCCGCGCCGTTGGTCGGTGCGGTGACGACGCGACCGCCGGCGGCGTTTTCCTCGTTCACCGCAAGCGCGTAGAGGTTCACCCAGTCCAGCGTGGTGAGCGGATCGCGCATCGCCGCTTCCGGGCGCGAGGCGAGTTCGTTGTGCAGTGCCGGCGCGCGACGCGACACGTGCAGGCCGCCCGGCAACGTGCCCTTCTCGCGGATGCCGCGCGCGACGCACGCCTGCATCGCGTTCCAGATCTCGTCCAGGCCCGCGTCGATCTCCGCCGGCGTGCGCCATACCTGTTCGTTGGCGTACATCAGCTGCGCGATGCTCAACCCGCTGTCGCGGCTGCGCGCCAGCAGTTCGTCGCCGGAGGAGAACGGATACGGCAGTTGCGTCGTGTCGGCGACGATGCGGTCTTCGGCCGCCTCGTCCTGGTTCACCACGAAGCCGCCGCCGACGGAGTAGTAATCGCGCGTGGCGATCACGTTGCCTTCGGCATCGAACGCGGTGAAGCGCATGCCGTTGGTGTGGAACGGCAGCTTCTGGCGCTTGTTCATGATGAGGTCGTGCTTCTCGTCGAAGCCGATCTCGTGGCGGTCGAACAGGCGGATACGCCTGGTGCCGCGGATGCGTTCGAGCGCCGCCGGAATCAGGTCCGGATCGATCTCGTTGGGCAGGTGGCCTTCCAGGCCCATCAGCACCGCCTTGTCGGTGCCGTGCCCGCGGCCGGTGAGGGCGAGCGAGCCGAACACTTCGGCGCGCACGCGCTCGGTGCGGGCGAGGTCGCTGCCATCGCCGTTGCCGCCTTCCAGCAGCCAGCGCTGCACGAAACGCGCGGCGGCGCGCATCGGGCCGACGGTGTGGGAGGAACTCGGCCCGATGCCGATCTTGAAGAGGTCGAAACTGCTGACGGCCACGTACTGCTCCGGGAAAGGACACGGCGCGCACGACGGAGGCGCCGGAATTGCCGCTATTCTACGCGGCCCGCGGGGCCCGCCCCGCCATACTCCGGCGCATTGCCAATGCAGGACGTGCCCGCCGTCGCACCACCGCTGACGCTGTTCCAGCGCGACGATTGCCATCTGTGCGATCTGGCGCTGGACGTGCTCGCGCAGGCGCGCGCGCCGGAATTCGAAAGCGTGTTCATCGACGACAACGACACGCTGGAAGCGCGCTATGGCGTGCGCGTGCCGGTGCTGCGCGACGAGACCCGCGGCGTCGAGCTGGACTGGCCGTTCGACGCGGCGACGGTGCTGGCGTTCCTGTCGCGTTGATTGCGGCCCTGGTAGCCCGGCTCTTGTAGCCCGGGTAAGCGAAGCGCACCCGGGATGCGCGTAATCGCAGCGGCTCCCCGGGTGCGGCCTTTGGCCTTACCCGGGCTACAACACCGCATCACTTCGCCGGCGCGAACACCACCTTCGTGCTCACCGCCACTTCGTTCGGAATGAGCGCCGTGTCGGCCCAGTCGCCGCCGCCGACGCCGAAGTCCAGGCGCTTCACCGTCGCCTTGCCGTTCAGCACCGGCTGCGCGCCGGGCGTCCAGGTGAAGGTCAGCGTCACCGGCTTGGCGACGCCGCGCAGGGTCAGCGTGCCGTCGGCCGCGTACTGGTTGCCGCCGAGGCTGCGGAATTTCGTCGCGGTGTAACGCGCCTGCGGGAATTTGGCGATCGAGAAGAACTCCGCGCCGCGCAGCGTGTCGTCGCGGTCGCTGTTGGCGGTGCTCGCGCCGGCCAGCGGAATGGCGACATCGAGTTTGGAGGTGGCCAATTGCGCCGGATCGAAGCTCAGCTTGGTCGCGAAGCCGGGGATCTTGCCGGTGAAGGTTTCGCCTTCGTACTTGCTGGCGAACACCAGCGAGGAGCCCGCGGCCTGCACGTAATCGGCGGCGAAGGCGGGAACGGCGAACGCGGCCAGCGCGGTCGCCAGCAGGGCGTGCTTGATCGACATCAACGGATCTCCGGAACGGGGGACGGATCGGGGGAAGCGGCGCGACGGCGCGGAAGCATCCGCGTCAGCGTCGTGTCGTGCTGGAACAGGTGGTGGTAGAACGCCGCCGCGGCATGCACGGCCACCAGGGCGATGAGCGCCCAGAACAACCATTCGTGCGTGTCGCGCATGACGGGCGCGAGCGCCTGGCTCGGATCGGCCAGCTTGGGCACCTTGAACTGGCCGAACCAGCGCAGCGGACGCAGCCCGCTCAGCGAGTCGTACAGCCAGCCCGACAGCGGGACCGCGAACGTCAGCACGTACAGCGCGACGTGCGTGATCGTCGCCACGCGTTCCTGCAGGCGCGGCGTGCCCGGCACGGGCTTGGGCGCGCCGGCGAACCAACGCCACAACAGTCGCACCACGACCAGCGCGAGCAGGGTCAGGCCGAAGGATTTGTGCAGGTCGTACACCCAGAACCAGCGCGGCGATCTGGGCAGTTCGACCATGACCAGGCCGACCACGCCCAGGCCCAGGATCAGCAGCACGATCAGCCAGTGCAGCAGCTGGCTGACGGGACCCCAGCGATCGGCGGAGTTTCTCAACATCATGGCGTGGGCTCGGGTTGTGGCTCGGGTTGCGTGTTGGATTGCGTGTCGGGTTCGGCCGGTTCGACCGGCGACGGCTCGGGCGACATCGAATCGTCTCTCGCTCCGGCCTCGTCGCGCGCGCGTTCGGCCTCGGCTTCGATGCGAAGTTCGACCGCATCGCCGATCACCGTCGGCCAGGCGCTCATGCCGAATTCGGCGCGGCTGAGCGTGGCCGTCGCGGAAAACCCGGCCGTGCGGCGGAAGGGCGGAAGCGGATGGCGCTTCACCGCGTTGAGGGTGACGTCCATGCACAGCGGCTTCGTCGTGCCGCGCAGGGTGAGCTCGCCGCAGACCTTCGCGTGGTTGGCGTCGATGGGCTCGGCCTTCGTGGAGACGAAATGCGCGTCGGGATGGCGCCGGGTGTCCAGCAGGTTGCTTGCCCGCACCGCGTCGTTCCACTTGGCGTCGCCGAGGTCCAGCCGCTCCAGCGGCACGCGCACGTCGAGCCGGGCGCGGGTCCAGTCGTCGCGATCGAACACCAGCGTGCCGGTGCTGCCGGACACGGTGCCCATGGCCTTGGAGAAACCGGCGTGGTCGATGGCGAACAGCACGCGCGTGTGCACCGGGTCGAGCGCCCAGGTCTGCGGCTCGAAGGCGAACGCGGCCGGCATCGCGTACGAGGCCGCGATCGCGAGCGCGAAGACGCGAAGGGAAGGGGACGGGGCGGTCGGTTTCCGCGCCGGAGCGGGGCGATGCGGCATCGGGCTCTCCGGCGTGGACGATGCCGGGATTCTAGGCGTAGCCGGGTGAACAGGGCGGGCGAGCGGCGTAACGAACCGTTGCAGGCGCGTACGCGGGCCGGAGGGGTCGAAACGGCCGGAAAATGCGGGAATCCCCTTGCCGATCCCGTCCGACCCACGTAAGACGTGCATCCTGAGACGGGGGAACCGAATGATCCGAGTGTTGTGGGCGCTGCTGTTGTGCGCCGTGTGCCATGCCGTCTGGTCGGTCGCGTCGGCGGGTCCGGCGATTCCGCGCCCGCGGCAGCTCACGGTCGCCGACGGCCTGCCGTCCAACAGCATCAACGGCATCGCCGAGGACCAGAGCGGCTACCTGTGGATCGCGACCAGCGACGGCCTGGCGCGTTACGACGGCATCACCTTCCGCATCTGGCGCGCCAGCGACGGCCTGCTCGACAACTACCTGTGGTCGGTCCACGTGGATGCGAAGAACCGCATCTGGGTCGGCACCAGCCAGGCGGGACTGGCGGTGCTGGACACCGATCGCCGCACCTTCCGCCATTACGACTCGCACAACACGCCGGGCATCGGCAGCGACAACGTGTGGTCGGTGACGTCCACGCCCGATGGCGCGATCTGGTTCGGTACCGCGTCGGCGGGGTTGCACCGCCTCGGGCCCGGCGGGCACGTCACGCGATTCGTGCCCAGGCCCGACGATCCGCACAGCCTGCCGAGCCTGGAAGTCAGCCAGCTGCGCACCACCGCCAGGGGCGAGTTGTGGATCGCCACCCGCGACGGCGCCGCGCGCTGGAACGGCCGCGATTTCGACCGCATCCCGCCGACGGCGTTCGCCTCCCCGGTGATCAATTCCGTCGGGGTGCAGCCCGATGGCGCACTGTGGTTCGGCACGCCGCGCGGCGTCGGCATGCGCACCGCGGACGGCCGTTTCGATGCGGCGCCGTTCCGCGCGCTGGGCGCGGATGCGACGGTGCTGGACATCCTCGTGCGCGACCACGCCGGCCAGTACTGGTTCGACACGCCGCAAGGCGTGGGGATCGAACAGAACGGCAAGCTGCAGAACGTCCCGCTGTTCAGCGCGGCCTCGCAGGGGATGGTGCGTCCGTCGTGGACCTCGTCGCTGGAGGATCGCGAGGGCGGCGTGTGGTTCGGAAGCGCGGGCAACGGGCTGTGGTACGTGCCTGCGAACTGGCGCCAGTTCGCGCTGTATTCGCGCCGGCTCGACGATCCGGCCTCGCTCGGCAACGCCGCCGTCAACGGCATCGCGGCCAGTGCCGACGGCCGCATGTGGCTGGTCGGCACCGGCGGCGTGCTGGACCGCTTCGACCCGCGCACCGGCGAGGTCGAGCACGTGGCGCGCGATTTCAGCGAGGGCTACACCGTCTATTCGGTGCTCGAAGGCCGCGCCGGCTACGTCTGGATGAGCTACCACGACGGCCTCGTGCGACTGGATCCGCGCACCGGACAGCTGCGTCGCTGGCGGGCGGAGGACGAGGGCGATCCCAGCCCGACCGGCACCAGCCACCTGGCGCAGACGCCCGACGGCCTGGTCTGGAGCGCGGGGCAGGGCGGCGAAGTGCAGGCGCGCACGGCGAGCGGCGTGCGGATCGAATCGATCGTGCCCGGCGACCTGCGCGGTCCGCCGGCGGGCGGCACGGTGCAGCAGATCGGCGCCGGACCGAACGGCGCGTTGTGGCTCGCGTGGTCCGACGGCCTGTCGCAATGGGATTACATGGCGCGGCGTTTCGTCGCGGTGCCGGGCGCGCCGTCGGGCACCATCCTGAGTTTCGCGATGGAAGGCCGCGACAAGGTGTGGATCGCCCGCCTCGGCGTGCTCGAGGCGTATCGCTGGAACGGCGACAAGCTCACGCGCGTGCAGCGGCTCGACCGCCTCGCCGGCATGCCGGAAGTCGCGCTCAACGGCATCGCGGTGGACCGCGACGGCATCGTCTGGGCGACGACCGTGCGCGGGTTGCTGCGCATCGACCCGACGCGCCGCGCCGTACGCGTGTACAGCGTGCGCGATGGCCTGTCGAGCCAGGAATTCCCCGGCCGCCCGGTGATGACCCGCGCGCGCGACCGGCTGCTCGTCGGTTCGCCCGAAGGCCTGGTGACGTTCGCGCCGCCCGAGGTGCACCCGACCATCGCACCGCCGCGCCTGCTGGTGCAGAGCGTCACCGTGAGCCGCGCCGACGTGCGCACGCCGCTGGATCCCTCGCAGCCGATCGTGCTCGAACCCGGCGATCGCGACCTGCGCGTGGTCGCGCGACTGCTTTCGTTCAACGATGCGCGCAACCACGCGTTCCGGTTCCGCCTCGTCGGCTACGACGCCGACTGGGTCGACGTGGACGCCGGCGGCGAACGCGTGTATTCGCAGCTGGATCCCGGCGACTACACGCTGCAGATCGTCGCGCGTTCGGCGGACAACATCTGGTCGCCGCCGCAGACGCTCGCCGTCACCGCGAAGCCGCCGTGGTGGCAGACGTGGATCGCGATGACGGCCTTCGTCGGCATCGCGCTGGCGATCGGCTGGTGGAGCGCCGACGCGTACCGGCGTCGCCTCAAGCGCCGCCACGCGTGGCAGCTGTCGGAGCGCGAGCGCGAGATCGCCAAGCAGTCCTCGCTCGCCAAGACGCGCTTCCTCGCCACCCTGGGCCACGAAGTGCGCACGCCGATGACCGGCGTGCTGGGCATGAGCGAACTGCTGCTGGATACGCCGCTGGATCGCCAGCAGCGCGGCCACGTCGAATCGATCCGACGCGCCGGTCGCCACCTGTTGCGACTGGTGAACGATGCCTTGGACTTGGCGCGTATCGAATCCGGGCGCCTGGAACTGGCCGACGAGGCCTTCGACCTGCGCACTGTCGTCGACGAAGCCACCACGCTGATGGCGCCGCTGGCGCGGCAGAACGGCCTGGCCTTCCGCGTGATCGTCGACGACGACGCGCCGCTGGGCATGCGCGGCGACGCGAACCGCGTCTGCCAGATCCTGCTGAACCTGCTCGCCAACGCGATCAAGTTCACCGAGCGCGGTTCGGTCGAGCTGCGCGTCGGCGCGCTGTCGCCGCAGGGTGCGCGTTTCGAGGTGATCGACACCGGCCCCGGCCTCAGCCGCGAGCAGCAGGCGCGCCTGTTCCGCCGCTTCGAACAGGCCGACGGCGCGCGCACCGCCGCGCGTTACGGCGGCAGCGGGCTGGGCCTGGCGATCTCGCAGGAACTCACCGCGGAGATGGGCGGCTCGATCGAAGTGGAGAGCGCGCCTGGCGAAGGCGCGCGTTTCATCGTCGTGCTGCCGTTGCCGCACGCGACGCCACCGGAGACGAGCGATGGCGCGCACGCGCTGCTCGCCTCGCGCGGCGGCCCGCTGACGCTGCTGCTGGTGGAAGACGATCCGACGGTGGCGGAGGTGATCTGCGGCCTGCTGCGCGCGCAGGGTCATCGGGTCACCCACGTCTCGCACGCACTGGCCGCGCTGGCCGAAGCGGCGACCGGCACGTTCGACGCCGCGCTGCTCGACCTCGACCTGCCGGGCATGGACGGCCTCGCCTTGGCCTCGCAATTGCGGCTGCAGGGTTTCGATCGCGCGCTGCTGGCGATCACCGCCCGCGCCGACGCCGACGCGGAACCGCAGTCGATGGCGGCGGGTTTCCAGGGCTTCCTGCGCAAACCCGTGACCGGCGCGATGCTGGCCGCGTTACTGGAGAGCGTGCCGAGGATGGAGCTGGCGTAGGCGTTCCGCGGGCTTTTGTAGCCCGGGTAAGCGAAGCGCACCCGGGACCGGTCACGCCACCCCGGGTGCGCTGCGCTTACCCGGGTTACAAAAGCGCGCCTCAGCGCCGAAACTGCTTCCGCTGGCCCCGCCGCTCACCCCAACCCCTCTCCCGATGGGAGAAGGGCTTCAAACCACAGCGCGTCGAACTACCGCGCACTCAACTCGTGCACCGCCGACACCAGCGCGGCGACATGGTCCGGGCTCATGTCCGGCGACATGCCGTGGCCCAGGTTGAAGATGTGCCCCTCGCGCGAGCCGCCGTTGCCGTGCGCGTAATCGTCGAGCGCGCGACCGACTTCGCGACGGATCGCCTCCGGCTGCGCATACAGCGTCACCGGATCGAGGTTGCCCTGCAGCGCGACCTTGCCGCCGGTGCGACGGGCGGCATCGCCCAGGCCGACGGTCCAGTCGATGCCGACGCCTTCGGCGCCCGTATCGGCCAGTTCTTCCAGGTACGCGCCATTGCCCTTGCCGAACAGGATCAGCGGGGTCTTCTCGTCGCCGCGCGGAAGCGCCTGCGCGATCTTCTTCAGGTAACGCAGCGAGAACTCGCGGTACATCGACGGCGACAGCACGCCGCCCCAGGTGTCGAACACCTGCAACGCCTGCGCGCCGGCCTGGCGCTGCGCGTCGAGGTAGGCGATGACCGCGTCGCTCACCACCTCCAGCAGCTGGTGCATCGCCGCCGGGTCGTTGAGCGCCAGCGCCTTCACCTTCGAGAAGTTCTCGCTGCCGCCGCCTTCGATCATGTAGCAGGCCAGCGTCCACGGGCTGCCGGAGAAACCGATCAGCGGCACCGCGTTGTCGAGCTCGCGACGGATCGTGCGCACCGCGTCGGTGACGTAACGCAGCTCGCGGTCCATGTCGGGCACGGCGAGCCGGGCGATGTCCTCGTGCGTGCGCACGGGGCGCTCGAACTTCGGGCCTTCGCCTTCGACGAAGTACAGCCCCAGGCCCATCGCGTCGGGCACGGTGAGGATGTCGGAGAACAGGATCGCCGCGTCCAGCGGGAACCGGCGCAGCGGCTGGAGCGTCACCTCGCAGGCCAGCTCCGGATTCTTCGCCATGCCCAGGAAGCTGCCGGCGGCGGCGCGCGTGGCGCGATATTCCGGCAGGTAGCGACCGGCCTGGCGCATCAGCCACACGGGCGTGCGGTCGACGGGCTCGCGCCGCAGGGCGCGCAGGAAACGGTCGTTCTTCGGGGGCGTGGCGGTCATCGTGGATCCTTCGACGCGGAGCGCGTGGGGCGCAGGAATGGGCGGCATTATCGCGGCTGGCGCCGCGCGCGGGCGGTGCGCCGTGGCGCACCGGACTGTTGCATGCGGCCGGATGGACCGGCTGGCGGGGTTACTTCGGCGCGTCCGCGCCCTGCACGAACATCAGCTGGAAACCGCGCTTGAGCTGCTGGTCGCGCGCCGATTCCAGCGCGGCCATGGCGCTGGCCTGGTCGAGGAACTGTTCGCGCCGCAGCGTGCTGCGTCCGCCGATCTGGCCGCTTTCGCGCACCAGCGTCCAGCCGCCGAGCAGGTCGGGCTGGAGCATGAGTTGCACGAAGCGGGGCGCTTCGCGGCCGTCGGGCCGTTGTTGCAGGAGCAGTCGCATGGGAGGCGATTGTACGAGAGGCGCCGTCAGCGGCCGCGCAGCACGTCCAGGACGCGGTCGTCCGGCACGCCGGACACGATCTTTGCCAGCCCCGCGCGCTCCCACAGCACGAAGCGCAGCCCCGCCGCCTCGGCCTTCTTGTCCAGCCGCATGCGCGCCAGCAGCGCTTCGGGTTCCAGGCCCGCCGGGATCACGGTGGGAAGTCCGAACCGCTGCAGCAGTGCCTGCAACCGGTGCGTGTCCGCGGCGGGCGCGTGGCCCAGCGCCGCCGACAGCCGCGCCGCCAGCACCATGCCGACCGCGACCGCCTCGCCGTGGTTGAGCGCGGCGCTGCCGGCGCCGGCATAGCCCTGTTCGGCCTCGATCGCGTGGCCGAAGGTGTGGCCGAAGTTCAGCAGCGCACGCTCGCCGTGCTCGTAGGGATCGCGCGAAACCACCTCGGCCTTGTACTCGCACGAACGCGCGATGGCCTCCGACAGCGCCGCGTCGTCGCCGGCGAGCAGCGCGTCGGCGTGGTGTTCCAGCCAGGTGAGGAATTCGGCGTCGAAGATCGCGCCGTACTTCACCACTTCGGCCAGGCCCGCGCGCAGCTCGCGCCCGGGCAGCGTGCGAAGGGTGGTGGTGTCGGCGATCACCGCGCGCGGCGGATGGAATGCGCCGACGAGGTTCTTGCCCGCGGGCAGGTCCACCGCGGTCTTGCCGCCGACGGAGGAATCCACCATCGCCAGCAAGGTCGTCGGCAATTGCACGACGTCGATGCCGCGCATCCAGCACGCCGCGGCGAAACCGGCCAGATCGCCGACCACGCCACCGCCGAGCGCGATCACCGTCGCATCGCGTGTGGCGCACAGCTGCGCGAGCGCGTCCAGCGCCTGGCAGAAACGGGCGAGCGTCTTTTCCTGTTCGCCCGGCGGGATCACGAAGGAGGCGATCGTCAGCGCCGGGCGCGCCGCGCGCAGCGTGGCTTCGACACGATCGGCGTACAGCGGCGCAACGTTGCCGTCGCTGACGATCAACGCGTGCCGTCCGCGCAGCGCGTGCGCGAGCAGCGTCGAATCGCCCAGCAGGTTCGGTCCGATGCAGATGTCGTAGCGCGCCTCGCCATCGACCTTGACCGTGCGCATGGTGCTCATGGGAATTCCGGAGTGGGGGACGCGGGGCCCCGCGTGTGCGGGCCATCGTCGTAGTGAAGCGTGCCAGCGCATTGTCCCGCCGGCGCCGATGAAGCCGGCGTGTCGGTCGCGCGCTGCCATCGGACGTCGAGTTGGGCGACCAGCAGGTCGGCCGCGGCGGCGCTGTCGTGCGCGTCGGTGTCGAACACCAGGTCGGCCACTTCGGCGTACAGCGGTGCGCGCCGAGCCGACAGCTCGCGCAGCACCTGCTCGCGGTCGCCGCGTGCCAGCAGCGGGCGGCTGCGATCGCGGGCCAGGCGCGCGAGCTGCTGTTCCACGCTCACCTCCAGGTGCACGACGAAGCCGCGTTCGCGCATGAGCCGGCGGTTGTCCGGATCGAGCACCGCGCCGCCGCCGGTGGAGAGCACCAGGCCGTCCTGTGCCAGCAAGGCCGCGAGCACCGCGCGTTCGCGCGACCGGAAGCCGGCTTCGCCCTCGACTTCGAAGATCGTGTTGATGCTCACGCCGGCGAGGCGTTCGATCTCGTGGTCGGCGTCGACCAGCCGCAGCCCGAAGCGCTCGGCCACGCGGCGTCCTACGCAGGTCTTGCCTGCGCCCATGGGGCCGACGAGCACGAGGTTGGACGCGGGGTTCATGCCACCGATTCTAAGCGCTGCCCCAGCCCACGGGACGCCGCTGCGCGTCCAGCCGGAGGGTCCGGTCGGCGATGCCCGGCAGCGTGCGCAGCGCCTGTCGGCTCACGCGTTCGAACAGGGCCACGAAACGCTCGACGCCGGCACGGTCCAGGCCGCGCGATCCCGCGCGACGCGCCTGCATGGCCTGCTCCTGTTGCCATCGCCATTGCGGCACCGTGGCGAAGTCCGGCGGTTGCAGGAACAGCAACCGGTCGATGCGCGACCACAGCGCGGGGTAGTCGCGTGCGAGCGCGTCGTTGCAATAGCGGCGCCACGTCGCGTCGGCGTCTTCGTCGCGTTCGATCGCGTTGACCGGATCGCGCAGGGCGTCGTCGTCCTGCGGCGGCGTGCACAGGAACCAGCCTTCGAACAGCACCAGATCCACGGCCCCCACACGTCGCCAGCGCGACGGCGGCAAGCGCGTGTCGGCGAGTTTGTCGAACCGCGGCAACGCGACCGGCATGCCCGCACGCAGGGCGTCGAGCGTGTCGCAGCCGAGCGCTACGTCGTGCGTGCCCGGTGGCCCGCGTGTGGCGAGCAGCGGATGGACCTGTCGCGCCAGGCGCAGGCGATCGCGACGGCGCAGGTAGATGTCGTCGATGGACAGCACCGCGACGCGCACGCCGCGTGAACGCGCCATCGCGGCGACCTGCTTCGCCAGCGTCGATTTCCCCGAGCCCTGCAGGCCGCAAACGCCGTATATGCGCACGCCGGAGGCGAGCGCGTCGTCCAGCACCTGCGCCACCAGCGCTGCGTCGAATCCGGCGGCGGGGTGCACACGGGGCGGCATCGGCCCACAATAGCGCAATGGACACGCCCGACCTGCTCAAAGAAGCCCTCGCCACGTTCGACGTGCTGTTCGACGAAGCGCAACGTGCCGGCGAGCCCGACCGGACCGCGATGACGGTTGCCACCGCCAGCCTCGACGCGCGACCGTCCGCGCGCACGGTGCTGCTCAAGGCGCACGACGCGCGCGGGTTCGTGTTCTACACGCACCTGGACGGACGCAAGGGCCGCGAACTGCAGGCCAATCCGCATGCGGCGCTGCTGTTCCACTGGCCGCGCGTGCGCGACGGCGTGCAGGTGCGCATCGAAGGGCCGGTCGAGATCGTGAGCGACGAGGAAGCCGACGCGTATTTCGCGTCGCGTCCGCGTGGCAGCCAGCTCGGCGCGTGGGCGTCGAAACAGTCCGAAACGCTGGAAGCGCGCGAGCAGTTCGAGGAGCGTCTGGCGCAGGCCGATCGCGAATTCGAAGGCCGCGACGTGCCGCGTCCGCCGCGCTGGACGGGACTTCGCGTGAAGCCGGACACCATCGAATTCTGGTACGGCGCGAATTTCCGTCTGCACGAACGCCAGGCCTACGAGCGCGACGTCGCCGGCGACTGGCATCGCCGGATGCTGTTCCCGTGAGCGACGCGGTCGCGGTGCGTCGCGCGGCGGCAGGCGATGTCGCGGCGTGGCACGCGCTGCGCATCGCGCTGTGGCCGGATGCGGACGAGACGCTGGACGAGCTTCGCGCGCAGTTGCAGCGCGACGACGCGGCGACGTGGCTGGCGTTCGACGCGGACGACCGCGCTATCGCCTTCGCCGAAGCGGGCCTGCGCCGCGATTACGTCAACGGCACCGAAACCTCGCCGGTCGGTTTCCTCGAAGGCCTCTACGTGGTCGAAGCCTGGCGGCGCAGCGGCGTCGGTCGCGCGCTGGTCGCGGCGGTCGAGGAATGGACGCGCGGGCAGGGCTGCAGCGAACTCGCATCGGACGCGCTGATCGACAACCTGCAAAGCCACGCCGCGCACGCGGCGTACGGATTCGAGGAAACCGAGCGCGTGGTGTACTTCCGCAAGCTTCTGCCGGGAGCGCCGCGATGACGCATGGTCCGCGCCGCATCGTCTGCCTCACCGAGGAGCCGACCGAAACGCTTTACGCGCTGGGCGAACAGGACCGCATCGTCGGCATCAGCGGTTTCACCGTGCGCCCGGCGATCGCGCGGAAGGAAAAGCCGAAAGTCAGCGCGTTCACCAGCGCGAAGATCGGCGAGATCCTCAAGCTCAAGCCCGACTTCGTCATCGGGTTTTCCGACATCCAGGCGGAGATCGCCGGCGAGCTGATCCGCCACGGCGTCGAGGTGTGGATCAGCAACCACCGCAGCGTGGACGGCATCATCGACTACGTGCGCCGCCTCGGCGCGCTGGTCGGCGCGGCCGATCGCGCGAACGCGTACGCGGATGGACTCGCGCGCGGGCTCGACGACATCGCCGCGCGGGCCGCGACGTTGCCGCAGCGCCCGAAGGTGTATTTCGAGGAATGGGACGAGCCGCTGATCAGCGGCATCCAGTGGGTCGCCGAACTGGTGCGCATCGCCGGCGGCGACGACATCTTCCCCGAGCGCGCGGCCGAATCGCTGGCGAAGCAACGCATTCTGGAAGACCCGTTCGAAGTGGTGCGACGCGCGCCGGACATCGTCCTGGGGTCGTGGTGCGGCAAGAAGTTCCGCCCGGAAAAGGTCGCCGCCCGCGCGGGCTGGGACGCGATTCCCGCCGTGCGCGACGGCGAGCTGCACGAGATCAAGTCGCCGATCATCCTGCAACCGGGCCCGGCAGCGCTGACGGATGGGGTGGGGGAGATGGCGAAGGTGATACGGGAGTGGGCCGGGCGGCGGTGACGATCGCTTTCTGGTTTGGCGTTGCCCATGTTGCGGCTGGCGACGGAACAACCTCACCGTCATTCCAGCGAAAGCTGGAACCCATTTTGATCTTGCTCTGCTCTTGCTCTGCTCTTGCTCTGCTCTGCTCTTGCCTTGCGCGTCGCTCGTAGGCTTCGCTCCTGCTCTTGATCGTCATCCCGGCGAAAGCCGGGACCCAGGCCCGTAACGCTCGGGCTCTCTCATGGTGGCGGAACAACCTCACCGTCATTCCAGCGAAAGCTGGAACCCATGTTGATGTCGCTCTCGCTCTCGCTCTCGCTCTCGCTCTTGCTCTTGCTCTTGCTCTTGCTCTTGCTCTCGCCGTGCCGCGTCGCGTCGCTTCCGCTCTTGATCGTCATCCCCGCGAAGGCGGGGATCCAGGGACGTTCCACGCTTTCCCGTTGCTCTTCAGATCATCACTTCATGGCTCAGCGCTCACCGCCGTACACCCTTTGCGGCGCCCGTTGGGGCTAGTGATTTGATTGGCGGTTCAACAGCAACAGCAACAGCAACAGCAAGCGCTCAGCCTTTGTAGCCCGGGTAAGCGAAGCGCACCCGGGGACGCGACCACTCCTCCGCCCCGGGTGCGCTTCGCTTACCCGGGCTACAAGAGCAGATGGGTTCCAGCTTTCGCTGGAATGACGGCAGGTGGTTTGCGAGACGAGAGTGCCCGTGTGATACGGGCCTGGGTCCCGGCCTTCGCCGGGATGACGATATTGCGCTGTGTCGCTCTCGTGCCCGGTCAAGCGCGGTCCCAACGGGACAGTGCGACGAAACCCCGGGTGCGCTTCGCTTACCCGGGCTACAAGAGCAGATGGGTTTCAGCTTTCGCTGGAATGACGGCAGGTGGTTTGCGAGATGAGGGTGCCTGTGCGTTGCGGGCCTGGGTCCCGGCCTTCGCCGGGATGTCGATGTTCCCGGTGTGTCGCTCTCGTGTCCGGTCAAGCGCGGTCCCAACGGGCAGTGTTCCGCCACCATGAGAGAGCCCGAGCGTTACGGGCCTGGGTCCCGGCCTTCGCCGGGATGACGATGGTCCCGGCGCTTCGCTGCACTACGCCGCCATCACCGCGGATAAACATCCCGGCTGAACTGCATCTGCGAGGTCGCGCCGCCTTCGCGGACGATCTGCACGTCGAAGCGCAACGTGTCGGGCGGGGACACGTCCACCGTGCCGACGTAATCGAGCAACGCCGCCGCGCCTTCGCCGCTGCGCAGTTCGCGCATGTCGATGACGTGCTTGCGGCCGCGCAGGTCGGTCGCGGTGGCGATGATCTGCGCCGGCAATGCGGTTTCCTGCGCGCTGTCGCCACGGCGCACGCCGATGAGCAGCATCACGGTGTCGTCGCCGCGCGCGATGCCGTACTGGCGCGCGACCTGTTCGCTCAGGCTGGAGGTCGGGATCGCGGAAGCGCGGATCGTGACGTCGCCGATGCGGCTGACCGCCTCCTGCGTTGCGGACGCGCCCGACGGCGGCGAAGGCGGCGCGGGCGGTGCACTGCTGCCGCCGCAGGCGGCGAGCGCGAGGCTGGCGGACAGGGACAAGGCGAGGACGTGGCGCATGGTTCGCTCCGGTCGGGTTCAGTCGTTCGCGGCGGACAGCTGGCGGCCGCGCTGCGTCGCCGCGGCGATCGCGCGGCCGACGAGTTCGCGGAAACCGCCCGCTTCGAAGGTTTCGATCGCTGCCTGCGTGGTGCCGCCGGGCGAAGTGACGCGGGCGCGCAGCACGTCGGCGGGTTCGGCCTGCTTGACCAGCATCGTCGCCGCGCCGAGCAGCGTCTGCTGCACGAGCGCGCGCGCGGCGTCGGGCGACAGGCCCTGCGCGACGCCCGCCGCCTGCATCGCCTCGGCGAGCAGGAACACGTAGGCCGGGCCGCTGCCCGAAACGGCGGTGACCGCGTCCATCGTGGCCTCGTCATCGATCCACACCGTCGGGCCGACCGCGTCGAGCAGCGCGTCCGCATCGGCGCGCTGCGCGTCGGACGTGCGCGCGTTGGCGAACAGGCCGGTGATGCCGGCGCCGAGCAGCGCGGGCGTGTTCGGCATCGCGCGCACGACGGGCAGGTCGCCGCCGAGCCAGCGCTCCAGCTGCGCGGTGGTGATGCCGGCGGCGATCGACACCACCAGCGGGCGCCTTGCCTGCGCGAGCGGGACCAGTGCGGCGCTGACCTCGCGCATCACCTGCGGCTTGACCGCCAGCACCCACACGTCGGCGCCTTCGGCCGCGGCGGTGGCGTGCTCGGCGCAGGTCACGCCGAAGTCCTGCTGCAGGCCGTCGCGCAGTGCGGCGACGGGTTCGGCGACGCGGATCGCGTCGGCGGGTCGGCCGCGCGCGACGAGGCCGCCGATCAGGCTGCGGGCCATGTTGCCGCCGCCGATGAAGGCGACGGTCGGGGTACGGGAAGCGGAATCGTTCATGCGGGCAGGATACCAACGCGCGAACGACGGCAATGCCGGCCCGCGTTCGGGGCTATGCGTCCTTGCGCGGCCGCGCGCCGAACAGCGCCGTGCCGATCCGCACCATCGTGGCGCCCTCGGCGATCGCGATGGCGTGGTCGTCGCTCATGCCCATCGAGAGCGTGTCGACGGCCGGGTATCCGGCGCGCAGCGCGTCGAACAGCGCGTGCGTGCGGCGGAAGGCGTCGCGTCGCTGTTCGGGGTCCGGATGCGGGGTCGGGATGACCATCAGCCCGCGCAGGTGCAGGCGGGGCTGGGTGGCGATGGCCCGCGCGAGGGCGGGGACGTCGTCCGGCTGGCAGCCGTGCTTGCTGGCCTCGTCGTCGATGTTCACCTGGATCAGCACGTTGAGCGGCGGGCGGTCGTCGGCGCGATGCCGGGCCAGCGCCTCCACCAGCTTGGGCCGGTCCACCGTCTGGACCCAGTCGAAGATCGCCGCGGCCTCTTTGGCCTTGTTCGACTGGAGGTGGCCGATGAGGTGCCACTCCAGCCCGCGCCCTTCCAGCGCGGCCGCCTTGGCCATGGCCTCCTGGACGTAGTTCTCGCCGAAGGCCCGCTGGCCGGCATTGGCCAATTCCGCGACGGCCGTCGCATCCTGGGTCTTGCTGACTGCGAGCAGGCGCGGCTCTGGCCGACCGGCCCGGGCCGCCGCGTTCTGGAGCTGGAGCAGGATGTCCTTCAGGGCGCGCGCGCGCACGTCTCAATTCCCGTAGAAAGTGCTGGAAAAGGGGCAAGGGGGGAGGGCTATACTGCGGTCCAGGGGTAGTTCCGTTCCACAGTTTCACTCCAGAAGTGCAGGGGAGCACGCATGGATATCGCCGAACTTCTGGCGTTCTCGGTCAAGAACAAAGCATCCGACCTGCATCTGTCCGCCGGCCTGCCGCCGATGATCCGCGTGGACGGCGACGTGCGCCGCATCAACATCCCGGCGCTGGACCACAAGCAGGTGCACGCGCTGGTGTACGACATCATGTCGGACAAGCAGCGCCGCGACTACGAGGAATTCCTCGAGGTCGACTTCTCGTTCGAAATTCCCGGCCTGGCGCGCTTCCGCGTCAACGCGTTCAACCAGAACCGCGGCGCCGGCGCGGTCTTCCGTACGATTCCGTCGGAAGTGCTCACGCTGGACGATCTGGCCTGCCCGCCGATCTTCCGCGAGCTCATCCAGCAGCCGCAGGGCCTGATCCTGGTGACCGGCCCGACCGGTTCGGGCAAGTCGACCACGCTGGCGGCGATGATCGACCACATCAACAAGAACGAATACGGCCACATCCTCTCCGTCGAGGATCCGATCGAATTCGTGCACACCTCGCAGAAGTGCCTGATCAACCAGCGCGAGGTGCACCGCGACACGCACGGCTTCAACGAGGCGCTGCGTTCGGCGCTTCGCGAAGACCCCGACTACATCCTCGTCGGCGAGTTGCGCGACCTGGAAACCATCCGCCTGGCGCTGACTGCCGCGGAAACCGGCCACCTGGTGTTCGGCACGCTGCACACCTCGTCGGCGGCCAAGACGGTGGACCGCATCATCGACGTGTTCCCCGCCGGCGAAAAGCCGATGGTGCGCTCGATGCTGTCCGAATCGCTGCGCGCGGTGATCTCGCAGTCGCTGTTGAAGAAGGTCGGCGGCGGTCGTACCGCGGCATGGGAAATCATGGTCGGCATCCCGGCCATCCGTAACCTGATCCGCGAAGACAAGGTCGCGCAGATGTACTCGGCGATCCAGACCGGCCAGAACTACGGAATGATGACGCTCGACCAGCACCTGCAGGACCTCGTCAAGCGCGGCCTCATCCTGCGTCCGCAGGCGAAGGAATACGCGAAGGACAAGCGCTTGTTCGAGTAAGCCGGAAACCGGGGATTCGGGAATCGGAATCGTTGAACGCCGGGAGGCGGGCGTGGAAGCGGGAATGCGGGCATTGGCCCTTGCGATTCCCCGAGCTCCATTCCCGATTCCCGTCATAGGGGAAAACGCATGAACACCAGCACCAACGGCACCACGCCCGCCGCCAGCGCCGCCACCGGCGCCGTCGACTTCACCTCGTTCCTGAAGCTGATGGCGCACCAGAAGGCGTCCGACCTGTTCATCACCGCCGGCATGCCGCCGTCGATGAAGGTGCACGGCAAGATCTCGCCGATCACCCAGAACGCGCTGACGCCGCAGCAGTCCCGCGACATGGTGCTCAACGTGATGAACCCGCAGCAGCGCGAGGAGTTCGAGAAGACGCACGAGTGCAACTTCGCCATCGGCGTTGCGGGCGTCGGCCGCTTCCGCGTGAGCTGCTTCTACCAGCGCAACCAGGTCGGCATGGTGCTGCGTCGCATCGAGACCAAGATCCCGACGGTGGAGGAGCTGAACCTGCCGCCGGTGATCAAGACGCTGGCGATGACCAAGCGCGGCATCATCATCTTCGTCGGTGCCACCGGTACCGGTAAGTCGACCTCGCTGGCGGCGATGATCGGCTATCGCAACATGAACTCGACCGGCCACATCATCACCATCGAGGACCCGATCGAATTCGTGCACAAGCACGAGGGCTGCATCATCACGCAGCGCGAAGTGGGCATCGACACCGACAGCTGGGAAGCGGCGCTGAAGAACACGCTGCGCCAGGCGCCGGACGTGATCATGATCGGCGAGGTGCGCACGCGCGAAGGCATGGACCACGCCATCGCGTTCGCCGAAACCGGCCACCTGGTGCTGTGCACGCTGCACGCGAACAACGCCAACCAGGCGATGGACCGCATCATCAACTTCTTCCCGGAAGACCGCCGCCAGCAGCTGCTGATGGATCTTTCGCTCAACCTCAAGGGCGTGGTCGCGCAGCAGCTGATCCCGACGCCGGACGGCAAGGGCCGTCGCGTCGCGATGGAAATCCTGCTGGGCACGCCGCTGGTGCAGGACTACATCCGCGACGGCGAGATCCACAAGCTCAAGGAACTGATGAAGGAATCCGTGCAGCTGGGCATGAAGACCTTCGACCAGGCGCTGTTCGAGCTTTACCAGGCCGGCGACATCTCCTACGAGGACGCGCTGCGTTACGCCGACTCGCAGAACGAGGTGCGCCTGCGCATCAAGCTCGCGCAGGGCGGGGACGCGCGCACGCTGGCGGCCGGCCTCGACGGCGTGGAGCTGGCGCAGGTCCGCTGAGGTCCGGTTCCGTTCCGGTGCCGGTTCGCGATAGATGAAAGCCCCGCGCATGCGGGGCTTTTCTTATTGCGCGGCAGCGACGTGGACGTTTGATCGTCATCCCGCGACGGCGGGGATCCGGGGACGTTCCACGCTTCCGCGTCACCCCTTCGGCCCGTGGCTCCCCGCAATCGACCCATCGCGTCATTCGTCAGCCATGACACGCCTGCCTGCTGGATTCCCGCCTTCGCGGGAATGACGGGTGCCTGAGGCATCCGCGCAATCGACCCATCGCGTCATTCGTCAGCCATGACACGCCTGCCTGCTGGATTCCCACCTTCGCGGGAATGACGGGCAGTCGCCCAGCGCGTGCTACGTCGCGGTACCAGCAAGCCTCACGACACCGCCGCATTCGACCGCGTGCGGGCGGACGCCTGCAGCCACTGCATCAGGTCCGGGATGTCCACCGGCTTGATGAAATGCCGGTCGAAGCCCGCATCGCGCGCGTGCTGCACGTCATCGGGCTGGCCGTAACCGCTGATGGCGACCAGATGCACCGCATCGCCGCCGGGCGCCAGGCGTATGCGACGGGCCACTTCGAAGCCGTCGATGTCCGGCAGGCCCAGGTCGAGCAGGACGATGTCCGGCCGCCATCGCGCGACCAGATCGAGCGCGCCAGCACCGTTGCGCGCGGTGCGCACCTGCGCGCCCTGGATGTCCAGCAGTGCGGCGAGCGAATCGGCGTAATCCTCGCGGTCGTCCACCACCAGGATGCGCCGCGCGGCCAGCGCGCCGGCGTGCGCGGGTTCGCTCGGCGCGTCGTCGTGCACCGCATCGCGCGATACCAGCGGCAAACGCACGACGAACTCCGACCCTTCGCCCGGCCCGCTGCTGTGCGCACGCACGGTGCCGCCGTGCAATTCCACCAGTTGCCTAACGATCGTCAGGCCCACGCCGAGGCCGCCCTGCGACCGCGCGAGCCCGCGCTCGGCCTGTGCGAACAGGTCGAACACGCGTCCGGCGACGTCGGGCGACATGCCGATGCCGTTGTCGCTCACGCGCAGTTCGGCGTCGCCGCCTTCCACGCGGATGCGCCCGCCCGGGTCGGTGTACTTCACCGCGTTGCCGACGAGGTTGAGTGCGATCTGCTCCAGCCGACCGGCGTCGCCGAGCACCTGCACCGGCTGCGCGGTCGCGGCGAATTCGAGTTCGTGGCACTTGCCGGCGATCATCGGCTGCAGGCTGGCCAGGGCGTTGTCGACGATGGACTGCAGGTCGCACGGTTCCTGCCGCAGCGTGATCAGCCCGCGCGTGATGCGCGACACGTCGAGCAGGTCGTTCACCAGGTCGGTGAGCAGCGTCACCTGCCGGTCGATCAGCGCCGAACACCGTGCGGTGGCCAGCGCGTCGGGGCTGTTGAGCAGCAGGTAGCTCGCGTTGCGGATCGCCGCGATCGGGTTGCGCAGTTCGTGCGCGAGCATCGCGAGGAACTCGTCCTTGCGGCGCGCGGCGTCGCGCAGCGCGGCCTCGCTTTCGCGCAACGCGGCGGCGGTGCGGCGTCGCGCCGTGGCTTCGATGTCGCGCGAGATGATGATCGCGGCCGTCTGCGTGACGCGCCCGACCAGTTCGATATGCCGCGGCGTGGCTTCGCACGGCGTCGGCCAGTACAGCGCGAAGGTGCCGACGAAGGTGCCCGCGGCGGTATGGATCGGGAAACTCCAGCACGCGCGATAACCGAAACGTTCGGCGAGCCACAGCCACGGTTCCCAGCGCGGATCCTCGCGCACGTCGGCGGTCAGCACCGGCTCGCCGGTCGCGGTGGCGATCCCGCACGCGAGCGATTCCGGGCCGATGCGCAGCCCGTTCACCGCCTCGGCGTACGCATCGCCCATGCCGACGATGTGGTTGAGGGTTTCGCCTTGAGCATCGGACAGGTAGAACGCCGCGCGCACGCCGTCGTCGAGCTGTTCGGTGGCCGTGCGCACGAGCACGCCGAGCGACACCGCCAGCGGCGCGCCGTCCATCGCGGCCTGCATGGCTTCCTTCTGGCCGGCCATCCAGGCCTCGCGCTCGCGCAGCTGCGCGTCGGTCTGGCTGCGTTCGAGCAGGTCCGCGGCCTGGCGCACCAGGATGTCGAACAGGCGGAACTGGTCGGCCGAGGGCTCGTAGCCGCTGCGCCAGTGCGTGGCGAGCATGCCGAGCAATCGCCCGCTTCGCGTCAGCAGCGGCGTGCATTGCACCGCGACCATGCCGACGCGGCGGTACATCGCGAGGTCCTCGTCGGAGGCGACCGCGTCGGCGAGGATGTCGCTGGACATCACGCGTCCGCCCTTGCGCAGTGCCGCGCCGCACGCGCAGGACGAATCGGAACGCACCAGGCTCCAGAACCGCTCGGCTTCTTCCGGGAAACCGCGCGCCACCATCAGCCGCAACTGGGGGCCGTGCGCGCCGGTTTCGAGCACCTGCAGGCTGCCGAACTCCGACCGCATGATCGCCATCGCCGCATCCACCAGCTTGCGGTAGATGACGTCGCCGTCTTCCTGGTTGATGAGCTCGGCGCTGATCTGGTGCAGCAGGACCGTGTCGGCCAACTGGGTGGCGGTGAGCGGCGCCGCGTCGGACACGACCGGCGTGAGGGGAGGCGTTGGGGCGACCTGCGGCTGTCCTGAAGGGTTCGACATTCGTGCACGACCCGGATGACGCAGCTACGGTACACCTCGCCGCCGAGGCCGGTGTGAGCGCGCCAGGTTTGCGTGGCGAGCGCCCCAAGCGCGCGTCGTCGCTTGCGCGCGCGCGAGATGGGTACCGGTTCCGTCACGCCAAGCGAACGTTCTCGCGATGCACGCCACCGCAACGTCGAGCGCCGCGGCCGGCCGAGATGAGATGGCGCCCCCGCGTCGGGCCCGTTCCATGTCGCGGCGCCGCCCCGACTTGCGCTGCGCCACATCGACACGGTGATCGTCACCGTGGCGACGCAGGGCCTCGCCAAGGGCGTCATCACCGGCGTGCTGCTGACGGCGCTGTCGTTCGCGCGCCGCGCCAGTTCGATGCTGCGCGTGGAAGATCGCGTCGGGCACGACGACGCGCACGTGTACGAGGTCCACGGCGAAGTGTTTTTCGCCAGCGCGATCCAGTTCGCCAACCGCTTCGACTACCTGCATGCACCGGAGCGGGTGGTGATCGATCTCACCCGCGCGCATTTCCGGGACCAGCGCTGTCGCCGCGCTGGATCGCGTGGTACTGAAACTGCGCAAGCACGGCGCGCGCGTCGAGGTCGTCGGCCTCAACCAGGCGAGCGAGTCGCTGGTGGAGCGCCTGGGCACGTACCGGGACGAGACGGCGGACGTGCGCCCCGGGCACTCAGCGGGCGCCGCGTTCATGCCGGCGCCCGGCGGCGGCTGAACCGTCGCTTCATCTTCAAGGGCGAAGCCGGGACCGAGGCAGCACACGTTGACGGCGCCCTGCACCCGCGTGCGCGACGATGTGGCACGTGCATGCGCCCGAGACCCCGCCGGATGGCCGTAACCTCCCATAGCCTGGAACGCCGCGACGATCCGGCGCGGTCGGGCGACCTTCGTATCCAGCTCGCGCTGGATGCGGCGGGCATGGGCAGCTTCATCTGGTATCCGATGGAGGATCGCGGCGAGCCCGATGCGAGGCTGCTCGCCCTGTTCGGACTGCCGCCGAACACCACGATGAGCATGGTCGAGGCGTTGTCGTCGCTGCTCCATCCCGACGACCGCGAGCGCTATGGCGCGGCGGCGGAGCGTGCGATCGATCCGTCCGGCGACGGCATGCTTCGCGAGGACATCCGCATCCTGCGACCCGATGGCGAAGTGCGCTGGGTGGCGATCAGCGGGCAGACCTCGTTCGAAGGCGTTCCGCTCCGCCCGGTCCGCATGGACGGCATCGCCATGGACATCACCGAACGCAAGCAGGCCGAAGCGGTGCTGCGCGCCGGCGCGCGGACGCAGCGGTTCCTCGTCGCGCTCGGCGATGCGCTGCGGCCGCTTGCCGACGCCGGCGCGATCATGCGCACGGCGATGGAACTGCTCGCCGACCACCTGGACACCAATCGCGGTTATTACGGCGAGGTGGAGCACAACGGCGTCTACTGCCGCGTGCGTGACAGCTTCAACCGTGGCGTGCAGAGCCTGGATGGCCGCTACCGGCTGGACGATTACAGCCCGTCGAAGATGGACATGCTGCGCGCGGCCCACGATTTCGTGATGACCGATGCGGGGACCGACGACGGCATCACGCCGGCCGAGCGCGACCGCTACCTCGCGCTGAGCATCCGCTCGCTGATTAACGTGCCGCTGGTGAAGAACCACCGGTTCATCGCCGTGCTCGGCGTCAGCGACGAGCGGGCGCGCGAGTGGAGCGGGGAGGAGATCGAGGTCGTCCGCGAAACCGCCGAACGCACGTGGGCCGCGGTCGAACGCGCGCGTGCCGAGGCCGCGCTGCGCCAGAGCGAGGAGCGCTTCCAGCTGGTCGCGCGCAATCTCGATGCGGCGTTCTACGTCGTGGACACCTCGCAGGACCGCGTGCATTACCTCAACGAGGCGCACCGGCGGCTGTGGTCAATCGAGCCCGGGCGGCGCCGCGAGACATGGTTCCAGCGCGTGCACCCGGACGACGCGCAGCGCGTGCGCGCGCTGCATGAGGCGTTCACGCGCGGCAAGGCCGCGTCGTTCGATGCGCAGTACCGGATCGTGCTCGACGACGGTTCGGTGCGATGGATCCACGATCGCGCGACCGTCGGCGCCCGCGGCGAGGACGGCCGCGTGCGCACCATCACCGGACTGGCGCAGGACATCACGCAGCAGAAGGTCGCCGCGGGACTGTTGCGGCAGTCGGAGGAAAAATACCGGCACCTGTTCGATTCCATCGACCAGGGCTTCGCGCTGATCGAGATGATTTTCGAGAACGGCCGCGCGGTGGATTACCGCTTCGTCGAGGTGAACCCCGCCTTCGAGCGACAGACCGGCCTGGTCGATCCGATCGGGCGCACCGCGAGGCAGGTCGCGCCGGCCCTCGACCAGGCGTGGTTCGACATCTACGGCGAGGTCGCGCGCACCGGGCAGCCGCTGCGCTTCCAGCGCCGCGCCGACGCGCTGGATCGCGATTTCGACGTGTATGCGTTCCGTGTGGGGTCGGAGGATGCGCCGAAGGTCGCCGTGTTGTTCGGCGACATCACCGACCGTCGCCGCATGGAAGACGCGCTGCGCCAGGCCGATCGCCGCAAGGACGAGTTTCTCGCCACGCTCGCGCACGAGCTGCGCAATCCGCTCGCGCCGCTGCGCACGGGCCTGGAGCTGTTGCGGCGCTGGAACGAGCGCGAGGATGCCGGCGCGACGCTCGGCATGATGGAGCGGCAGGTGCGGCACCTGGTGCGGATGGTGGACGACCTGCTCGACATCAGCCGCATCAGTCGCGGCAAGGTCGAACTGGACCGTCGCCACGTGGATCTCGTGCACGAGGTGCGCGTGGCCGCCGAGGCGATGCAGGCGACGTACGAAGCGGCCAACCGATCGCTCTCCATCGACCTGACGCCGACGCCGCTGATGGCGTGCGCCGATGCCACGCGCGTGACGCAGGTGCTTGGCAACCTGCTCAGCAACGCGCTCAAGTTCACGCCCGAAGGCGGCCACGTGCGCGTGTGCCTCGCGCGCGAGGGCGACGAGGCGGTGCTGTGCGTGCGCGACGACGGCATCGGCATCGCGCACGACCATCTCGAGCAGATCTTCGCCAGCTTCATGCAGGTGGACACCTCGCTCGAACGCGGGCAGAGCGGCCTTGGCCTCGGTCTGGCGGTGGCGAAGGAACTGGTGCTGATGCACGGCGGTCGTATCCAGGCGCGCAGTGCGGGCCTCGGCCAAGGCAGCGAGTTCATGGTGCGCCTGCCGCTGGACGACGACGCGCAGACATTCGAATGCGACGTCCTCGACGTGTCGGGCGCGCCGTTCGACATCGAGCGCACGTCCGCCGAACACGCCTGGAAACGCGTGCTGGTCGTCGACGACAACCGCGCGTCCGCCGATACGCTGGCGCTGCTGCTGCGGCTGTCGGGCTTCGATGTCGCGGTCGCCTACGAGGGGCGGCAGGCGGTCGAACGCGCGAAGGCGTGGCAGCCCGAAGCGGTGGTGATGGACATCGGCATGCCCGACCTCAACGGTTTCGAAGCGTGCCGCGCGATGCGCAGCGACGCGGCCGGGCGGCCGTTCGTCGCGATCGCGTTGACAGGGTGGGGCGGCAAGGAGGCGAAAGCGGCGAGCCGCGACGCGGGCTTCGACCTCCACCTGGTGAAACCGGCCGAACCCAGCGCGATCACCGAACTGCTCCAGATGCGACTGTCGGCGCTCGCGCGACAGGCGTCGTGACGCGATCGATCAGAGCTTGCGCCGCCACGCCGGATCGAGCGGCGGCTTGAGCTTGAGGATCTTCTTCTGCACCGGGCAATCGTCGCGGTGCGCGCCGGGCAGGTAGCCCAGGCTCATCAGGAACTCGTTGGTGATCTCGCCGCCGGTGAAGCGGAAGGTCTTCTTGAATAGCTTGATCCAGCCGGCCTTGTCGCGACGCTTCCCGGCATCGTCGAGCAGGTGCGCATCGAGCCACTGCGCGAAGCCGCCATGCGAGGCACGCAGTCCGCGGATCACGTTCGCGTTGTGGATCGCGGCATCCACCTTCAGGCGATTGCGGATGATGCCGGCATCGCCCAGCAGCCGCTCGCGATCCTTGTCGCCGTACCTGGCGACCTTGTCGACGTTGAAGCCGTGGTAGGCGCGATGGAAGCCGTCGCGCTTGCGCAGCATGGTTTCCCAGCTCAGCCCGGCCTGGTTGATCTCCAGGATCAGGCGTTCGAACAGCACGGCTTCCTCGCGTTGCGGGAAGCCGTATTCGGTGTCGTGGTACGGGCCGTGGAGCGGGTGGCCCGGGGCGTGGTCGCAGTAGCCGGACATGGGTCTCTCTGGTGGTACGAATGTGCTTCGCCTGCGGCCCCAACGTCCTTCCGTCATTCCAGCGAAAGCTGGAACCCATTTCGATGCTCGCCGCCGCGACGAAGAGCGGAATCCACATGGGTTCCAGCTTTCGCTGGAATGACGGGATCAGAGGTTACGGGCCTAGGTCCCGGCGTTCGCCGGGATGACGGTTCGATGGCGGATGGCAACCCGCAACTACTTCCTGCTCGAAAATTCCTGCAAGCCCAGCGTCTCCAGCCCCTGCTCGAAGCGGATGTCCACCGGGATCTTCGCGTCCTTCAACCGCGCGAGGTCCGCGGCCAGTTCGGGCTTGATCGTGCCCATCGTTTCGGTCATGCGCTTGGCCTCGGCGTAGTCGCCATCGCCCTGCACGGTGAGCAGCTTCGCGCCGAGCGCGTTCATCGCCTCGCGCATCTTGTCGAAGTCGACGCGGTAGCGGCCGTCGGCATCGCGCGTGAACGCGCCGCGTTCGGCGAAGAAGTTGAAGCGCACCATGTTCGCCTTGCCGTGCGCATCGCTCGCGCCGAAGCGCACCGAACGCAGGATGCCGGCGAGGAAGGTCACGTAGCCGTCCATCAGCTTGCTCTGTTCGAGTTCGCCCTGGCGGCTGAGCGCATCGATCATGTACAGGCCGAGGATGTCGGCCTTGCCTTCCTCGAAGCTCGACGAATATTCCTTCAGCGCTTCATCGACCGTGCCCTTGCCGTCGAGCGTCTTCTTGATGCCCAGGCCGTGCGCGACCTCATGGAACATCACGTCCTCGAAGAACGCGTCGAAGGTGACGTGCTTGAGCTGGTCCTTCGCGATCAGCTCGTTGGCGATCGGCACCAGGATCGCGTCGAACTTCGCGCGCATGACGTTCTCCAGCTGCAGGCGACGCGTGCCCTTCTTCAGCTGCACTTCCTCGTCGTTGGGCAGGTTGATCGCGATGGTCTTGCCGCCGACGTTGGCGTTGCCGCCGTAATAGACGACCTGGTACGCGTTGAGGTCGGCGTCCGAGCCCGGCATTTCGGCCTTGTATTTCGCGTCCACCGGCAAGCCCTTCTGCAACGCCGGAAGGAAGCTGGCGAAGCGCGCGAGTTTCTGGCTCCACTCGACGTCCTTGATCAGCACCAGTCCTTCGTACGCGGCCTTGTAGCCGAACAGCTGGTCCTCGTAGGTTTCGATCGGACCGATGACGATGTCGACCGGATTGGTCTTCATGTCCATCCACGCCATGTCGCTGGGGCGGAAGTCATCGTTCAGCAGCGCGTCGGCGCGCATGTTCAGGTAGCTGGCGAAGGACGCGTCGGCGCTGAGTTTCGCGGCCTCGCGCAGTAGCGTCGCGATGCGTTCGAGCTCGGGCTTGTACGCCACGTGATACGCAACGGTGACCAGCTTGCCGTTCTCGCGGCGCAGCACGGTGTAATTCGAGGTCTTGTCCGGCAGCTGCGCGGCCTCGAATTCGGCCTTGGTCATGTCGGCCGGGTAGAACGGGCCGCCGGGCGGGCGCGGGCCCACGCCGTCGATGAAGGGCGTGTCCTCGTTCAGGCGATCCCACGGGCCGAAGTTGATGTCGACCAGCTCGCGCGTGTCGTCGTCGGGCGCGCGCGCCAGCAGCGCCGCGCGGTCGCCTTCCCAGGACTGCTTCCAGTACAGGTCGTTGGTGACTTCGCTGGCTTCCACCAGCAACGCGATCATGCGGCGGGTGTTCTCGTCGAAGCGCGAGAGATCGGCCTTCAGCGGCACCACGGCGTAGTCGCCGGCGTGCGCGGCGGCGTAGGACGTCGCATTGGCGCTTTGCGCGGGCGCGGCCGCCGCAGGCGCGGCTTCCGGCGGGTTGGCGCGCTGGCAGGCGGCGAGGGCGACGACGGCCAGGCAGGCCAGGACGAGCGGACGCTGTGAGAACGAGGGCATGGCGGCGTGAGCGCTTGGGAAAGTCGCCATCCTAACGCCGTGCCGCGATGCGGCACGCATCACGCGGGGCGGGCTAGAATGCGGCCATGTCCGTTACACCCACGCCACTGGCCAACCAGCTGCTGATCGCGCTGCCCGCGCTGGCCGACTCGAATTTCGCGCGCAGCGTGGCGCTGATCTGCCAGCACGACGCCGACGGTGCCATGGGCATCGTCGTGAACCGCGCATCGGAATACACGCTGGGCGAAGTGCTCGGCCAGATGGGCCTGGAGAGCGGCGACGAAACACTGCGCGCCCAGCCCGTGCTCGCGGGCGGCCCGGTGCATCCCGAGCGCGGTTTCGTGCTGCACGACGGCGGCATGCAGTGGGATTCGACGATGGCCATCACCGACCATCTGTTCCTCACCACCTCGCGCGACATCCTCGAAGCGATGGCGCGCGGCGAAGGCCCGGACAACGCGATCGTCGCGCTGGGCTGCGCCGGCTGGGGGTCGGGCCAGCTCGAACACGAGCTGACCGAGAACGACTGGCTCACCGCGCCGGCCGACGCCGAATTGCTGTTCGAGCTGCCGCTGGACGCGCGCTGGCAGGCGGCCGCCGGGCGCATCGGCGTCGATTTCGCGCACCTGGCCGACTACGCCGGTCACGCCTGATGGCGGCCTCGCCCGACAAGCCCAGCATCCGCCGCGACGGCACCGTGCTCGGGTTCGACGTCGGCGCGCGTCGCATCGGCGTGGCCGTTGGCAGCGCATTCGGCCACGGCGCACGCGCGCTTGCGGTGATCGACGTGCACGGCCACGGTCCGGACTGGGCGTCGATCGACCGGCTGCGCAGCGAATGGCGGCCGGATGGACTGATCGTCGGCGACCCGATGGCGCTCGACGGCGGCGACCAACCGATCCGGCAGCGCGCCCACGCCTTCGCGCGCGAACTCGCGCAGCGTTACCACCTGCCCGTCGTGCTGGTGGACGAGCGCATGAGTTCGATCGAAGCCGCGCAACGCTTCGCGTCCGATCGCGCCGAAGGCCGCAAGCGTCGCCGCGATGCCGAAGCGCTCGACGCCGTTGCCGCCGCGGTCATCATCGAACGCTGGCTCGCCTCGCCCGACGACGCGACGGACCTTTCCGATCTTCCCGATTCCACGAAATCGACCCGGCCGAGTCCGCCTCCGACCGCATGAACACGCACACGCACCTTCCGCGCCATCTGCTCACGCTCGATGGCCTGTCTTTCGACGCGCTCGATGCGCTGCTTACGCGCGCGCAGGCCTTCGCCGACGGGCATTACGACCGCCGCGCGCTCGACGGCATCGCCGTGTGCACGCTGTTCTTCGAACCGTCCACGCGCACGCGCATGAGCTTCACGCTCGCCGCCCAGCGCCTGGGCGCGGACGTGCTGAACTTCGACGCGTCCACCTCGTCCACGCGCAAGGGCGAGACCGCGCTGGACACGCTGAAGAACTTGGAAGCGATGGGCGTGCGCGGCTTCGTCGTGCGCCACCAGGAAGACGGCGCGGTGGCCGCGCTGTCGCAGCACGTGGAGGACGGCACCGCGCTGCTGAACGCCGGCGACGGCCGCAGCGCGCATCCGACGCAGGGCCTGCTCGACGTGCTCACGCTGCGACAGGCGAAGGGCTCGGACTTCTCGAAACTGAAGGTCGTCATCGTCGGCGACGTGAAGCATTCGCGCGTCGCGCGCTCCGACCTGCATGCGCTGCGCACGCTGGGCGTCGGCGAGATCCGCGTGTGCGGCCCGGCGTCGCTGCTGCCCACCGACGGCACGCTCGATGGCTGCGTCGTGTCGCACGACTTCGATGCCGCGCTGGACGGCGTGGACGCGGCGATGATGCTGCGCCTGCAACGCGAGCGCATGGAAGAAGGGCTGATCGACTCGCTCGACGACTATCACCGCGACTTCGGCCTGACGGCGCAACGCCTGAAGCGCGCGAAGCCGGATGCGGTGGTGATGCATCCGGGCCCGATCAACCGCGGCGTCGAGATCACCGACGAAGTGGCCGACGGCCCGCAGTCGCTGATCCTGCGCCAGGTGCGAAACGGGGTCGCGGTGCGCATGGCGGTGCTGGAAGCGTTGCTGCGCGGCTGACGCAAACCCGACGGTTTAAAACAACCCGCCCTTGCGCTCCTGCGCGAACGCCCACGTCCATAGCGCCGGCGTCGCGTACGCGGCGTCCCAGCTGTTGTGGCCCAGTTCGGCGAACTCCGTATAGCGCACGTTGCCGCCGAGGCTGCGCAGCGCTTCCACCAGGTGGCGCGACTGGTCGGGCGTCACCACGTCGTCCTTGCCGCCGTGGAAGGCCCACACCGGCAGCTTCTGGAGTTTCTGCGCGGCAGCGAGGAACGGGTCGGGGGCGAGCGCGACGCTTTCGAGTTGCAGGCGCTCCTTCAGGGCCGGCGGCTGGGTGACGCCGCCGCAAACCGGGATCAGCGCGGCGAAGCGGCGCGGTTCCATGATCGCCAGCTCGAACACCCCGTAGCCGCCGCGCGACATGCCGGTGAGCACGATGCGGTCCTCGTCGCCGCCGAATTCGTCGATCGACGCATCCAGCGCCGCGAGCGCCACGCGCGCCTGCGTGCCCGTCCACGAGGTGCCTTCGGCCGATTGCGGGAAGACGACGATCGCGGGGAAGGTACGGGCGTGCTCGCGCACGAACGGGCCGAGTCCGACGTCGACCTGGCGCTGGTTGTCGCTGCCCCGTTCGCCGGAACCGTGCAGGAACAGCACCGTCGGCGGATGCTTGCCGGCGACCTGTCGCGACGGCACGAAGACCTGGTAGCGGTGCGTGCCGCCGTCCACGACGACGCTGCGTTCGACGAACTGGCCCGGCGGGACCTCGCGCGGCGTGGTCGCGCAGGCGCCCAGCGCCAGCATCAGCGCGATCGCGGCGAGCCGCGCCAGGAAGGGAAGCGGGGCGAGGGCGGAACGCGGAAACGAAGGCATGGACAGGCTCCTGGCATCGGCCCGCATCATTGGCGCAGTGGCGACGCGGTGCAATGGCGTGCGTCGCAGATCGCGCTCGCGACCTGCATCGACCGCACGGTCAACGCAGCAGGATGATCGTCGCCAACCCGAGGAAGGTGAAAAAACCCATCACGTCGGTCACCGTCGTGAGGAAGATGCCCGACGCCAGCGCCGGGTCGTAGCCGAAGCGCTTGATCGTCACCGGCACCAGCACGCCCGCCACCGCCGCGAACAGCAGGTTCGCCGTGAGCGCGGTCGCGATCACGATCGACAAGCCGACGCTGTGGAACCACAGCAGCACGATCAACCCGAGCAGCGTACCGAGCACGAGGCCGTTGAGCAGCGCGACGCGCGACTCCTTCCACAGCAGCGTGCGCACGTTCGCCGCGCCGACCTGGCCCAGCGCGAGGCCGCGCACCATCAGCGCGAGCACCTGCGTGCCGGCGTTGCCGCCCATGCCGGCGACGATGGGCATCAGCACCGCCAGCGCGACCAGCTTGTCGATGGTGTCGGCGAATTCGCCGACCACGCTCGCGGCCAGGAACGCGGTGCCGAGGTTGATCGACAGCCAGATCAGCCGGCGGCGCATCGCGCGCCAGACAGGACTGAAAAGGTCCTCGTCCTCGTCCAGGCCGGCGGCGCTCAACGCCTGGTGCTCGGCTTCGCTCCGGATGATGTCGACCACGTCGTCAATGGTGATGCGGCCGAGCAGGATGTTGTTGTCGTCCACCACCGGCGCGCTGAGCCAGTCGTGGTCGGAGAACTTGCGTGCGACCTGGTTGGCCGACTCTTCCACGTCGATCGCCGGCTGCTCGTCGTCGATCAGCTTGTTGATCGGCGTGCCCGGCTCATGCGTGAGCAGCGCGGCCAGTGCGATGCGGCCCAGGTACTGGTGGCGGCGGCTGACCACGTACAGGTGGTCGGTGTGCTCGGGCAGCTCCCCGCGCAGTCGCAGGTAGCGCAGCACGACGTCGATGGTGGTGTCGGTGCGCACCGTCACCACGTCGGGGTTCATCAGGCGGCCGGCGGTGTCCTCCGGGTACGACAGCACCTGCTCGAGCCGCTCGCGGTTCTCGCGGTCCATCGACTTGAGGACTTCGTCGATGACGGTGTCGGGCAGGTCCTCGACCAGGTCGGCGAGGTCGTCGATGTCCAGGTCTTCGACCGCGGCGATGATCTCGTCCGGGTCCATCTCGGCCAACAGGCCTTCGCGCACGTCGTCGCCGACGTGGACCAGCACCTCGCCGTCGTCCTCGGCATCGACCAGGCCCCACACGACGGTGCGCTTGCCGGGCGGGAGGGATTCCAGGAGGTTGCCGATCTCCGCGGGGGAGAGCGTGTTGACCAGCCGGCGCACGGGGCCGAGGCGGCCGCTGTCCAGCGCATCGGAAAGCAGGCGCAGTTGGCGCGCGGTCTTGTCGTGGCGGACGGCTTCGGCCATGCGGGGCTTCCCGGGCTTCGTGAGAAGCGTGGTCGCGTCGGGCCGCTCGGGCACGACAGGGTCAGGTGTTCATCGCGGCATTATCGCCTTGATTGTTTTGGATGCCCACCCCTGTCACGCGATGACGGGCGCATTCTCCGCGATCCACGCCTCGATGCCCGCACGATCGCGTGCGCGCAGCAGGGCAGGGGCGCGCGATTGCAGCTGTGCGAGGTTGCAATGGCGGATCGTGCGGCGCAGTTCCAGCAGCGTGGCCGGATGCAGGCTGAACTCCATCAGCCCCAGCGCCAGCAGCATCGGCGCGAAATGCGCGTCGCCGGCCATCTCGCCGCACACCGCCACCGGCTTGTCGCGCTTGCGCGCCAGCTGGATGACGTCGCGCACCAGGCGGATCACCGCCGGATGCAGCGGCGTGTAGAGGCTGGTCAACGCCTCGTTGTTGCGATCGGCGGCGAGCAGGTACTGCACCAGGTCGTTGGTGCCGATCGACAGGAAGTCCACGCTGCCGATGAAAGCAGGCAGCGCGATCGCGGCGGCGGGCACTTCGATCATCGCGCCGAGCGGAATGTTGTCGGCGATGGCGTGGCCCTGTTCGCGCAGCTCCACCGTCACGCGCTTGAGCGTGGCACGCACCTCGCGCACTTCCTCGCGCGTGGACACCATCGGCAGCAGGATGCGCAGCGGTCCGTAGCCCGAGGCACGCACCAGCGCACGCAGCTGCGCTTCGAGCAGGCCGGCGCGCGCGAGCGACAGGCGCACGCCGCGCAGGCCGAGCGCCGGGTTGGGTTCGTCGCGCAACGCAAGACCGGTGCGGTCGGCCTTGTCGGCGCCGAGGTCGAGCGTGCGGATCGTCACCGCGCGACCGGTCATGCCGAGCACGACGTCGCGATAAACGCGGAACTGCTCTTCCTCGTCGGGCAGTTCGTTGCGCTGCAGGAACAGGAATTCGGTGCGGTACAGCCCCACGCCGGCCGCGCCGAGCGCATGCGCCTCGGCCACGTCGTCGCGCGATTCGGCGTTGGCGTAGAGCTTGATGTCGATGCCGTCGACCGTGCGCGTGGGCTCGCGGCGAAGGCGATGCAGCTGCTTGCGTTCGCGCGCGAGGTCGCGCACGCGGCCGCGATGCGCGCGCAGGTCGTTCGCGTCGGGTTCGAGGATGACGTTGCCGGTGGCGCCGTCGACGGCGAGCACGTCGCCGTCGTTGATCCGCTGCAACGCGCCTTCGGCCCCGACGACCAGCGGCAGGTGCAGGCTGCGCGCGAGGATCGCGCTGTGCGACAGGATGCTGCCGGTCGTGGTGACGATCGCCATGACGCCCTGCGCCTGCAGCTGCGCGATCTCCGCCGGCGCGACGTTGTCGGTCACCAGGATCTCGCCGGCCACGCCGGGCATGCCGGCATCGCGGCGATGCAGCGCGGCGTGGATGCGGCCGATCACCTGGTCGATGTCGTCCACGCGACTGCGGAAGTAGGCATCGTCCATCGTCTGGAACACCGACGCTATGCGGTCGCGCTGCAGGCGCAGCGCGTAGTCGGCCGAATAGCGGCCGGTGCGGATCAGTTCGTCCAGGCCCTGCAGCAGCTCGGGATCGTCCAGCAGCAGGCTGTGCAGGTCGAGGAATTCGCCGACTTCGTGCGCGAGCGCGCCGTGCAGGCGCTCGCGCAGGGCGAACATCTCGCCGCGCACGGTGGCGATGGCGGCATGCAGGCGGGTGATCTCGCCTTCCACGCGCTTGGCGGGGATGTGTTCCTCGGCGACTTCCAGGGCATGCGGCAGGCGGACGCGTGCGCGGCCGAGCGCGCTTCCGCGCGAGGCCCCGTGACCGACGAACGCCTGCCTCATCCGCGCCTCAGCTGTCTTCGTCGAAACGGCGTTCGAACAGCGACACGACCGCCTGCGCGGCCTGGTCCTCGTCGTCGCCTTCCACGCGCAGCTTCACCTGCGTGCCCTGGCCGGCGGCGAGCAGCATCACGCCCATGATGCTCTTGGCGTTCACCTCGCGCCCCTTGGCGGTGAGGGTGGCGCTGCTGCGGTAGCCCGACAACGTCTGCACGAGCTTGGCCGTGGCCCGCGCATGCAGGCCGAGTCGATTGCTGACGGTCAATTCGTGTTCGATCATCGTCGCGTCCTCCGGGCCCGTCGCCGGTCCCGCGTCTGTGCTGCTCCAATCATGCTTCGTCCAGCTGTATTCGTGCGCCGCGCCGGGCGTCAGGCTTCGTCCAGGATCACGCCGTTGCGCGCGCCGCCCGCGGCGACCGCCGGCAGCTCGTCAAGACCCAGGTCCGCGTAGTTCATTACCCGCAGCAGCATCGGCAGGTTCACCGCCGAGACGCGCCGCACCGGCGTGCCCAGTCGCGCGACCTTGGCCGCGAGGTTGCTGGGCGTGGCGCCGTAGAGATCGGTCATCACCAGCACGCCGTCGCCGGCATCCACCCGGCGCAATGCGGCGCTGGCCTGCGGAAGCAGCGCGTCGGGATCGCCCTCGAACGGCACCTCAAGCGCTTCGGTGCGCAGCGGCAGCTGGCTCAGCAGCCGGCGCGCCACCGCGACCAGCGCGGTGCCGATGCCTTCGTGGGTGATCAGGAGGATGCCGACGGCCATGGCGTCAACTTAACAGGTCCGGGTGACGGGCCGGAAGCAGGAAACACGCCGACTAGCGACTTCCGCGACGCTCGCCGTCCGCGCGCCCGGGCGGCGCTTGAAGGCCGTCACGAAAGCCCGCCGGCCGGGTACGAAAACGGCCCGCTTGCGCGGGCCGTCGGTAGGGGGAGATCCGGCCCATGAAGAGCCCGGCCGTGGATCACGTGCGCGGCGGGGTGGTGCTGTCCTGCGGCGTGGTCTGGTCGGCCGGCGGCGTCGTGCCTTCGGTCGGCGGCGGCGTGGTCGACGGCGGGGTCGTCGTATCCGTCGGCGGCATCGTGCTGTCGGTCGGCGGCGTCGTCGGCGTGGTGGTGTCGGCCGGCGGCATCGTGTCGGCAGGCGGCGTGGTGGTCGTATCGGCCGGCGGCGTTTCGGTGGCCGGCGGGACGACGTCGGTCTCGTGCTTCTGGCAGCCGGCCAGCGCCAGCGTCGAGGACACGAGGATCAGCGCAAGGGCGCCAGTGAGTCGATGGGTGTTCATGCGGTCGATGCTCCTTTCGGTTTCAGGGGAAGGTTCTTGTCGTCGGGTCGGATGCAGCGATGCGTGGTCGCATCACTGCGGCGTGGAGGTGTCGGTGCGCTGGTGGCCCGCTGCGTACTCGGCTTCGGACACTTGTCCGTCGCCGTCGCGATCGACCTGCGCGAAGTGGCCGGTGAGTCGGGCGTCGGCTGCGGCTTCGTCCTTGCTGACCGCGCCGTCGGCGTTGACGTCGAGGTCGGAGAAGCTGAGCGTGCGCGGCGTGGTGTCGGTCGTGCTGCCGGTCGGTGGCGGCGTGGTGGGAGTCGGACGTTCCGTTCGCTGCGCAAGGGCAGGGGAGGCGAACACGAGGGCCAGCGCGACGGCCTGCGCGAAGGTCAGGATGGAGGTCTGCGTCACGGTGGATTTCGGCATTGCACTCTCCTGCGGGCGAGCGCCATTGGGCAGCGCAACCCGACCGTAGCGTTGTCACCGCAAGCCGTGCGCAAGCGTGATGCGAAAATTTCGTGAGGCGTGTCCGCGCGACGGCGCGAGTCAGGACGCATTCACCGCGATGAGGCCGTCGTGTGGCGAGGCCGTGAAGGCGCGTCAGTCCAGTTCGCGATGGTGGACGGCGACCTCGTCCCAGCCCTGTTCGCGTGCGTGTTCGGCGAAACGTTCCGCGAGGTAGACCGAACGATGCCGCCCACCGGTGCAACCGAAGGCGATCGTCGCGTAGCTGCGCGTGCTGTCGACGTGCAGGCGCGGCAGCCAGGTGTCGAGGAACTGGCGGATCTGGTCGAAGAACAGGTTCACGTCGGCCTGCGAGCCGAGGTATTCGCGGATCGCCGCATCGCGACCGGACAACGGGCGCAGCACCGGATCCCAGTGCGGGTTCGGAAGCGCGCGTGCGTCGAACACGAAGTCCGCATCCGGCGGCACGCCGCGACGGTATGCGAAGGATTCGAACAGCAGCGACATGCCGGTGTCGCCGCCAATGCCGAACTCGGTCAGCACCTGGCGACGCAGCTGGTGCACGTTGAGCGTGCTGGTGTCGACGACCGCGTCGGCGATGGACCGCAGCGGCTTGAGCACCTGGCGCTCGAGCGCGATCGCATCGGCCAGCGACAGCCCGAGGTGACTCAGCGGATGACGCCGGCGCGTATCGGCGTATCGCTTCAGCAGCGCGCTTTCGTCGGCATCGAAGAACACCAGGCGCGGATCCAGCCCGAGCCTGCCGACGGCCGACAGCCATTCGGGAATGTTGCTCAGGTCGCTATGGCGGTTTCGCACGTCGATGCTCACCGCCATCTTCGCCGGCACGCCGTCGTCGGCGTGCATGACGCTGGCAACGAACTGCGGGAGCAGGTCCGCCGGCAGGTTGTCGACGCAGAAATAGCCCAGGTCTTCGAAGGTCCGGAGCGCAACGGATTTGCCCGAACCGGACATGCCGCTGACGATGACAAGCGTGGAGTTGGGCGATTCGCTCATGGCGCGTGGCGGAAGGAGGAGGGCGTGCGGTCAGGAATCGCCGCGTTCGAGGAAATTGCTGTGTCGCGCGATGAACGCCGCCGCCGGATCGAGCCCCTTCATGCGCAGGCTGTGCAGGCGCGTCGCCGCCTCCGTGAGCACGGCGAGGTTGCGGCCGGGCATCACGGGCAAGGTGATCATCGGAACGTCGAGGTCGAGCACGCGTCGCACGCCGCTGTCGCCGGTGAGGCGTTCCATGCCCATCGGCTTGGGCTCGGTCATCGGCCTGCCCAGGTGCACGATCAGGCGCAGGTACTTGTTGTTCTTCACCGCGGTGTCGCCGAACATCTGGCGGATGTTGAGCACGCCCAGGCCGCGCACTTCGAGCAGGTCCTGGAGCATTTCCGGACAGGTGCCGTCGAGCACGTCCGGCGCGATCTGGGTGAATTCCGGCGCGTCGTCGGCGACCAGGCGATGGCCGCGCGTCACCAGTTCCAGCGCCAGCTCGCTCTTGCCCGAACCCGATTCGCCGGTGATCAGCACGCCGATGGAGTAGATCTCCATGAACACGCCGTGCAACGTCACGCGCGGCGCGAGCGAGCGCGCCAAGTGGTATTGCAGGTGGTTGAGCAGTTCGTGCCCACGACGCGGCGACACCCACAGCGGCGTGTGGCTTTCCTCGGCGGCGATGCGCAGGTCCTCGGGGCAGGGCTGGTCCTTGCTGATGACCAGCGCGAGCGGGCGGAACTGCATGATCTTCTCGATCGTCTCCCAGCGCAGGCGCGGTTCGAGCGCGTCGAGCCAGGCCAGTTCCTCCGTGCCGAGGATCTGCACCTTGTTGGGATAGATCGCGTTGAGGTAACCGGCCAGCGACGGACGTCGCGCGACGGTGTTGACCGATTCGAGGATGCGGCGGTCGCCGCGCTGCCCGGCCAGCCAGCGCAGGCCGAGACGATCGCGTTGTTGTTCGAACAGTTCCCCTGCGCTGATGCTGGTGCTCATCCGGGCCCTCAGGCGGCGCAGGGAAGGAAGTCGGGACCCGAGCCGCTCAGCAACTGGCGCAGGTGTCCGGCGTCGCGTGCCTTTCGCAGCGCGGCGCGGTAGTCGGGATTGGCGAAGCGGTCGGCGATTTCCGCCAGCCGCTGCAGTTGTGCGTTCACGTCGTGCTCGGGAACGAGCAGCGCGAGTACGAGATCGACGGGCTTGCCGTCGGCCGCTTCGAAATCCACCGGATGCTGCAGGCGGATGAACGCCGCGCGGCATTCGTCCAAGCCGTCGATGCGCGCATGCGGAACGGCGACGCCTTCGCCGAGCGCGGTGCTCGCGCGGCTTTCGCGATCGCGCAGGGCGCGTGCGATGGGCGCGCTGTCGGTGCCATCGGCCAATAACCAGGCCGCTGCATCGAGCACACGCGCAAGTACGGGCGCGCCCTCGGGCGCGCCCGTCTCTATCGCGTGGCCATCCAGGATGGCGACACGCGCGTGTGACAACAGGTCATGCAGCGGCATGGCGTGGTCGGAAGGTTCCTGATCGGGCGATCAGCCGAAGTTGTTGCTGCGGGCGGCGCTTTCGCCGCGATG
The DNA here is from genome assembly GCF_027924565.1 of Lysobacter auxotrophicus. Classification (NCBI taxonomy): domain Bacteria; kingdom Pseudomonadati; phylum Pseudomonadota; class Gammaproteobacteria; order Lysobacterales; family Lysobacteraceae; genus Lysobacter; species Lysobacter auxotrophicus. The sequence goes on along the minus strand of NZ_AP027041.1, from coordinate 3,218,585 downwards.
GTGGTCGACGACCTTGCTGCGGTGTTCGCGAAGCAGGCGGTCGAGCTTGTCGGACAGCAGGTCGATGGCCGCGTACATGTCCAGCGCCTGGGCGTCGGCGACCAGCGTGCGGCCGGCGAGGTTCACGGTGGCCTTGGCGCGGTGGTTGGGTTTCTCAAGGCTCAGCTGGGTGCGGACATCGAAGGGTTGTTCGCAGTGGCGCTCCAGTCGCGAGAGCTTGTTTTCCACGTAGTCCCGCAGGGCGGGCGTGACCTCGATCTGCTGGCCGTAAGTTTCGATACGCATCGAAGACCTCCTTTACGTCGCGACGGGTAGACAGGATGGCACGCCCGGTGCGTTGCGCAAGAGGCATGCATCCGCAGTTTCGCGATTGCGCGCTGAACGCTTTGATCCCGCAAGGTTTTGTGACCGCCGATTTCACGCGGCGGTTCCGAATTCCTAACCGATCCTTACCCGGTCCTGCGACGACGGAATGCTCATCGCCTCGCGGTATTTGGCGACGGTGCGTCGCGCGACGGGCACGCCGGTGGCCTTGAGGGTTTCGGCCAGGCGGGCGTCGGAGAGAGGCTTGCGGGGATTTTCAGCCTCGATCAGGCGGCGGATCATCGCCTGGATGGCCGTGCTGGACGCCTCGCCGCCGGTGCCGGTCTCGATGCCGGAAGCGAAGAATGCGCGCAACGGCACCGTACCGCGCGGCGTTCGCGCGTATTTGCGGGCGATGGCGCGCGAAACGGTGGATTCGTGCAGGCCCACTTCGGCCGCGACCTCGCGCAGCGTGAGCGGCCGAAGCGCGCTGTCGCCGAACTCGAGGAATGCCGCCTGCTGCTTGATCAGGCAGCGCGCGACCTTGATGAGCGTTTCGCCGCGCGCTTCCAGGCTCTTGAGCAGCCAGCGCGCTTCCTGCAGGTGGCCGCGCAGGTAGCTCGCGTCGGTGCCGCTGGCGTGGCGCAGCATGTTTTCGTAGCCGCGGTGGATCGAAATGCGCGGGCGCATGCCATCGGCGAGCGCGACGCGCCACAGACCGTGCTGGCGCCAGATCACCACGTCCGGTGCGATGTAGGTGTCGCTGGCGATGGCGCCGATCTGCGCGCCCGGGCGCGGATCCAGCGAGCGCAGCAACTGGACGGCGGTTTCGGCCTCGCCCAGATCGAGCTTGAGCTCGGCCGCGAGTCCCGCCACGCCGACGCGCGGCAGGCGCTCCAGCGGCCCATTGGCCAGCTGGTGGGCCAATGCGCGCCCCGGCGTTTCCGGAGGCAGCTGTGCGAGCTGCAGGCGCAGGCATTCGCCCAATGTGCGGGCACCCACGCCCACCGGATCGAACTGCTGGATCTGGTGCAGGACGGTGGTGAGTTCCTCCAGGCTGCATTCCAGCGCGGGATCGAGCGACGAGGCGATGTTTTCCAGCGGCTCGCGCAGGTAACCGTCGTCATCGACGGATTCGATCAACGCCACGCCGATCGATCGATCGCGCGCGGAGAGCGGGCTCAGGTGAAGCTGCCAGAGCAGGTGGTCGTGCAGCGTGTCCGACTCGGCGACCTGTTCGGCGATGGGCGTGTCGTCGTCGCTGTCGGCCGGGCCGAGGCGTTCGTACCACGGCTCGCCGTCGGTGCTCCATTCGGCTTCCGGCGGCAGGTGTTCGGGCTCGGCCCCGTTGGTCGCGTTCTCGCCGCCCGCCTCGCCGTTGGTGGTTCCGTTGGCGACGCTGATGGTCGTCTCGGTCCAGTCCAGCAGCGGATTGCTTTCCACCGCCGCGGCCAGTTCAGCCTCGAGCTCGACCGCGGACAGCTGCAGCAGGCGGATCGCCTGACGCAACTGCGGTGTCATCACCAGCTGTTGTCCGAGTGCGGCTTGAAGACGCGGTTTCATTGTCGAATGCCAACGCGACCAGGGGGATCCGACGGCCGCGTGGCATTGGGCGTGCGGAGAAGCCGCACCCTTCGACTACATCATTACAGCCGGAAGGTTTCGCCCAGGTAGACGCGACGTACATCGGGGTTCGCAAGCAGCGCGTCCGGTGCACCCTGCGCCAGCACGCCGCCTTCGTTGAGGATATACGCACGATCGCAAATGCCCAAGGTTTCGCGGACGTTGTGGTCCGTGATCAGGACCCCGATTCCGCGATTCTTGAGGTGGCGCACGATCCGCTGGATCTCGCCGACGGAAATCGGGTCGACGCCGGCGAAGGGTTCGTCGAGCAGCATCAGGCGCGGACGCGCGGCCAGCGCGCGTGCGATTTCGACACGGCGACGCTCGCCGCCGGACAGGCTCGCGCCGATCTGCTCGGCGACGTGGCCGACCTGCAATTCGTCCAGCAGGCTTTCCAGTTCGCGGTCGCGGCCCTGGCGATCCAGATCGTCGCGAAGCTCGAGCACGAGGCGGATGTTGTCGGCCACCGTGAGCTTGCGGAATACCGAAGGTTCCTGCGGCAGGTAGCCCACGCCGTACTTGGCGCGCGCATACATCGGCTCGGAGGTGATGTCCTTGCCGTCCAGCACGATCTGCCCGGCGTCGGCGGGCACCAGGCCCACGATCATGTAGAAGCACGTCGTCTTGCCGGCACCGTTGGGGCCGAGCAGGCCGACGACTTCGCCGGCATCGAGCGTGAGGCCGAAGTCCTTCACCACTTCGCGCGAACGGTAGGCCTTGCGCAGGCCCTGGGCGACCAGCATCAGCCGCCCCCCTGGTTCTTCGGAATGATGCGGATGCGCACGCGATCGTTCGCGCCCTGGCCACCGCCCTGCACCTGGCCGGTCTTCATGTTGTAGACCACGCGCTCGCCGGCGATGGAGCCGGACGGCTGGTTGATCTTCACGCCACCGGTGAAGACGACGATCTCGGTCTTGAGGTCGTAATCGACCTTCTTCGCGACCGCGTCCATCTGCTTGCCGTCGTCGAGTTCCTGCTTGAGCGTCACCGGCGATCCGGTCAGCACCACGCGCACGGGATCGCCGTTGGCGGAGGTGATCACGGCCTGGTCGGCGCGGATTTCCAGCGTGCCCTGCGTGATGATCACGCCGCCGCTGAGCACCGTCGGACGGCTGTCGTCCATCGAGTAGTCGCTGCGACCGGCGTCGATGTCCATCGGCTTGTTGCGATCGGACGTGCGCGCGAGCAGCGTCGCCGGCACGAGGACCAGTGCCAGCATCACAGCGAGCGTTGCACTAGGGCGCAGCACGTTCATATCGGGCCTTGACGTCGTTCTTGAGGGTGATGCGCTTGGCATCGAGGTCGGCATCCAGGCCGCGGCCGTTCAGTATAAGGCCCGGCTGCGTGAGGGTTACCTGCGAGGCCGAGGTGGCGCGCCTGGCGTCGGGGAAAACGTTCAGTTCCTCGGTGTCGACCTTGATGGGCTTTCCATCGGCGTTCGTGCTGCGCGCGCGGACGCCGCCGAGCAGGCGCACTTCGTCGGCCTTCTCGCTGACCCAGCCGCTCTGCGAGGTGATCTGCCACGCCGATGCCTGGCTGCCCTGGCGCGGCGGGATCTGGAATTCCGGCGTGGCGATCTGCATCGTGCGCACGTCCGGATCGCGTTCCAGCTTCGGCGCCTTGAGCGTGAAGGATTCGAGCCCGGCGTCGTTGAGCACCGTGGCCTGGAAGTCGTGCAGCACGTAGTCCGGGCGCTTGCCGATCGGGCCCGTCGCCGTGCCGCGATCGCGTTGCTGCCACATCATCCAGCCGCTGAGCAGTGCGCCGGCAAGCAGGGCGAGCGTGCCGATCGCGCGCCAGTTCATCGCCCGCCAATTCATGCGTTGCCTTCCACGCGCACGCCTTCCACGCGCAGCAGGTCGTCGAGCAGGCGTTCGGCGTGTCCCTGCGCGGCGAGCAGCAGGTCGCAGAACTCACGCACCGCGCCGTGGCCGGCGCGCGCCGTGGTGCGCCAGTGCACGCGTTCGGACACCCAGCGATGCGCGTCCGCCGGCGCGACGGCGAATCCCGTCTGCAGCATCACGCGCAGGTCGGCGAGGTCGTCGCCCATGAAGGACACCTGGTCCATGCCGATGCCAAGGCGCGCCGCGATGTCATGCACGCACGCCAGCTTGTCCTTCACGCCCACGTGTACCTCGTCGATGCCCAGGTCGGCGCCGCGGCGCTTGGCGATCGGGCCGCCGCGCGCGGTGATGAAGGCCACGGCGATGCCGACCTTGCCCAGCAACGTGAGGCCCTGGCCGTCATGTACGTGGAAGGCCTTCAGCTCGCTGCCCTCGCCATCGAAGTACAACCGGCCGTCGGTCAACGTGCCGTCGACGTCGAAGCACGCCAGCCGCACGCGCGTGGCGCGTTCGCGGATGTCGGCGGGGTAGTCGTTGAGGTGGCTGTATGGCATGGAGCTAGAAGTGGGTAAGGAGGAATGGGAAAAGCGCGGGAGGCGAGCCGGAGGATCCCGATCGCCTCGCATTCCGCTGCGCTCGTTCCCCGCCGTTAGACAACGCGGGCCCGCAACAGGTCATGAATGTTGAGGGCGCCCACGACGCGGCCTTCAGCGTCCACGACCAGCAGGCCGCTGATCTTGTGCGCTTCCATCAGTTGCGCCGCTTCCACCGCCATCGCGTCGCTGCCGATGGTCTTGGGCGAACGCGTCATCACCTCGACGATGCGCGTGTTGCGCAGGTCGAGGCGATCGTCGTCCAGCGTGCGACGCAGGTCGCCGTCGGTGTACAGACCGAGCAGGCGGTCGTCCGCATCGACCACGGCGGTCATGCCCAGGCGCTTGCGGCTCATCTCGACCAGCGCTTCGCTCACGCTCGCGTCCGCGCCCACGCGCGGCACGCTGTCGCCCGAATGCATGATGTCGGCGATGTGCAGCAGCAGGCGGCGACCGAGCGAACCGGCCGGGTGCGAGCGCGCGAAGTCGTCGGCGGTGAAACCGCGCGCATCCAGCAGCGCGACCGCGAGCGCATCGCCCATCGCCAGCGAGGCGGTGGTGCTCGACGTCGGCGCCAGCGCGAGCGGGCAGGCTTCGGCGTGGACGCTCACGTCCAGGTGCACGTCGGCCTCGCGGGCGAGCGAGGAATTGGCGCGGCCCGTCATCGCGATGAGCTTGTTGCCCTGGCGCTTGAGCACCGGCAGCAGCATCAGCACTTCGTCGCTTTCGCCCGAGTAGGACAGCGCGAGCACGACGTCGACGTCGGTGATCATGCCCAGGTCACCGTGCCCGGCTTCGCCCGGATGCACGTAGAAGGCCGGGGTGCCGGTGGAGGCCAGGGTCGCGGCGATCTTGCGCGCGATGTGGCCGGACTTGCCCATGCCGGTGCAGACCACGCGGCCCTGCGAGGCGAGGATGAGCCGGCACGCGGCGCTGAAGTCGCCGTCGATGCGCGATGCGACCTCCGACAGCGCCTGCGCTTCGATCTCGAAGACGCGCCGCCCGCTGGCGGCGAGCGTGGCCGGATCGTCGGCGTGGGGCGATGCGTGGAGGGGCGTGGGACGCGAGGGAACTGGAATGCTTGCCATGGGGCGCGCCATTTCGGACCGGGGGTCTTTCCGCTAGGCTAATCCATCCATTCTAGGCGGTTGCGCCGGCAAGTGCCCGTCACGGGCGCCTCCCTCGGCGCCAGGCCCGATGGCCACCGCCCGCCCGGTGCGGCGCGCAGGACGCGCGAAACCGCTTTCCCCGAAGCAAAGACACTCAAAGGCCGCTCCCTTGAACCCCGACACCATCCGCCAGCTGATCGAACAGGGCCTGCCCGGCGCGCGCGCCGACGTGCGTGGCGACGACGGCGTGCACTTCGAAGCCACCGTCGTGGCCGAAGCCTTCCGCGGCAAGCTGCCGCTGGCCCGCCACCGCCTCGTCTACGCGACGCTCGGCGATCGCATGGGCGGCGAGATCCACGCGCTCGCGCTGAAGACGCTGACGCCGGAAGAAGCCGGAACGGCCTGATTCGTGCGGCGCATCCGACGCGCCGGACGTCAGCTCACATCACGAACTACGACTCACGAATCACACCCAATGCAAAAGATCGTTGTGGAAGGCGGCGCCGCGCTCAACGGCGAGGTGCAGATCTCCGGCGCGAAGAACGCCGTCCTGCCGATCCTGTGCGCGACGCTGCTCGCCGACGGCCCGGTGTCGATCACCAACGTGCCCAACCTGCACGACGTGGTGACCACCGCCAAGCTGCTGGGCGAACTCGGCGCCGGCATCACCGTGGATGAAGGCACGCTCGGCAGGGGCCGCGGCATGGTGATCGATCCGACCACCGTGCACAGCCACGTCGCGCCCTACGAACTGGTCAAGACGATGCGCGCCTCGGTGCTCGTCCTCGGCCCGCTGCTGGCCAAGTACGGCGCTGCGGAAGTCTCGCTGCCGGGCGGTTGCGCGATCGGTTCGCGCCCGGTCGACCAGCACATCAAGGGCCTGCAGGCGCTGGGCGCCGACATCAGCGTCGAGAACGGCTACATCAAGGCCCGTCGCAACGGTCGCCTGAAGGGCGCGCGCTTCGTGTTCGACATGGTCACCGTCACCGGCACCGAGAACGTGCTGATGGCCGCCGCGCTCGCCGAAGGCACCAGCGTGCTGGAAAACGCCGCGATGGAGCCGGAGATCGTCGACCTCGCCGACTGCCTCAACGCACTGGGCGCGAACATCGAGCACGCCGGCAGCGGCCGCATCATCGTGCACGGCGTCGAGCGCCTGCACGGCGGCAACCACCACGTACTGCCCGACCGCATCGAAACCGGCACCTTCCTCGTCGCCGCGGCGATGACCGGCGGCCGCGTCACGGTGCGCTCCGCGCGTCCGGACACGCTCGACGCGGTGATCGACAAGCTCAAGCAGGCCGGCGCGCAGATCACGGTCGACGCCGATCGCATCACGCTCGACATGGGCGGTCGCCGTCCGAAGTCCGTGGACCTGACCACCGCGCCGCACCCCGCGTTCCCGACCGACATGCAGGCGCAGTTCATGGCGCTCAACTGCATCGCCGAGGGCGTGGGCGTGATCAACGAGACCATCTTCGAAAACCGCTTCATGCACGTGTCGGAACTGCAGCGCCTGGGCGCCGACATCCGCGTGGAAGGGCACACCGCGATCGTGCGCGGCGTGCAGCGCCTCAGCGGTGCGCCGGTGATGGCGACCGACCTTCGCGCGTCGGCGTCGCTGGTGCTGGCGGGCCTGGTCGCCGAAGGCGCGACCACCATCGACCGCATCTACCACCTGGACCGCGGCTACGAGAACATCGAGGAGAAGCTCTCGGGCCTGGGCGCCAACATCCGCCGCATCGGGGGATGATCGGGCGATGGCGCTGATCGATCTCTCGGGCCGCAAGCGCGCACCGTTCACCGCGCGCCGGATGGCGACGCTGGGGTTCTTCGTCACGCTGCTGATCGTCGTCGGCTGGCTGCACTTCACCGGTGCGGCCGCCACGCGCGGCATCGAGCGCAAGGACATGGACTGGAACGGCGACGGCAACGTCACCATGCGCGAGATGCTGCAGTCGTTCTACGCGGTGACCGTCACCACGACGATCACGACCGGCCAGGGCGGCACGCGCGAATGCCGCAGCTTCGCGTTCCGCGGCAGCGAGAAGACGCTGCGGGTGGATTGCCGCACCGTGGTGCAACCCGCGGCGGAATGATCCCGTGTACGAAAAGGCCCCGCGATGCGGGGCCTTCTCATGCCTGATGCCGCGTGCGATCAGCGGACGTTCTGCACCCGCAGGTCGATCGCGTCCTGCCCCTTGTCGCGCTGCAGGATGCGCGCCGGCACCGGCATGCCGTCCACGATCCACGCGATGGTTTCCTTCTCGCCCTGCGTGCTGACGACCTTGGTCGCCTGCCTGGACTGGCCGCCGACGGTGATCGCTTCCTTGCCGGCGATCTTGTAGGCGAGCTCCTTGACGCGTCCGTCCTCGACCATGCGGTACTGCGTGGCCTTGCCGGCCTGCACGTCGCGCACGATCGCCAGGTTGATCAGCAGCGCGTCCATGTCGCCCGGCTGCAGCTTGATCGGGCCGGCGCGTTCGGGCTTCACGTCGCCCGTCCACGTCGCCACGCCCTTGGACCAGTCGTAGGTCGCGTTCTTGTTCTGCTTCTTGGTGAGCACCTGCGAGCTGTCGTTGCCCGACACCGGGCGCCACTGGCCGTTGGTGTCCTCGAACACGGTCGTCTGGCGCAGGTTCGCCAGCGGGCTGGTCACCGCGAGGCTGTACTTCCAGCGGTTCGCACCGTCGGCGACGAGGGTCATCTTGCCCGCGCCCTGCATGCCCATGTAACTGGCCTGGTAGTCGGCGGTGAACGGCTTGATCGCCAGCGCCGGCGCGCTGACCGCCGCCAGGCTGGTGGCCAGGACCGCCGCGGCGAACGCCGGGCGCAGCAGGATGGTGAACTTGGCCATCAGGGAGCTCCTTTGTAGTCGACCAGGCGCAGGTCGAATGTGTCCGCGCCATTTTCGCGCTGCAGGATGCGCACGGGCGTGGGTACGCCTTCGACCACCCACACTACCGTTTCGTCCTTGCCCGAGCCCTGAACGCGGCTCACGCGCATCGCGTTGAATCCCATGCCGTCGACGCTGACCGCTTCCAGCTCCTGCGCGACGGCGAACTGGTGGTCGCGCGCGCGGCCGTTGTCGACGAAGCGGTACTGCAGCGCCTTGCCGGGCTGCGCGTCGCGGATGATCGCCAGGTTGATCAGCAACCCGCTCATGTCGCCGTCCTTCAGCGGCACGGGCGCCTGGCGGTTCTTCTTCACGTCGCCCGTCCAGCGCGCGGTGTGCGTGTTCCAGTCGTACGTGCCGGTCATCTTGCGGCCGACGAAGATCGCCTTGCGCACGGTGCTCTGGCTCAACGGGCGGTAGACGTTGTCGCCCACCACGTCGAACACCGTGCTCTGCTGCGCGTTCGCGCCGGCCAGTCCCATCAAGCCCCTGGTGCCGCGCATGTTGAGGTCGATGCGCCAGTGCGAGGGTTCGGCATCGGGCACGACCTGCATCGTCGCTTCGCCCAGCGGCTTGCCTTCGTTGAAGACCTGGTAGTTGGCCACGAACGGCTCCAGCGCGGAGGCGGGCGCGGAGAACGACGCCAGCACGCAGCAGAGCAACGGGGCGGTGGTCAGGATGCGGGAGAGACGCTTCATCGACAGCCAGTGCGAGGGGAGATGCCATGCCATGCCGATTCCCCCGAAGGCCCGTCAGACGGGGACATCGGCGCCGGGGGCACGCAGGGCACCGGCGGAATCTAGGAGCAGGGGCGTAAACAGGGCATGACCGTCCAGGGTCGTGGTTGTTCCCTGTTCAGCCAGCCGGCCCGAGACCGCCAGCCGCAGCACGGCGATCAGCAGCGGATGTTCGATTTCGAGCACGCGCGCCGCCAGCGCGTCGGCATCGTCGCCTGCGTGGACCGGGACGCGCGCCTGCGCGACGACGGTGCCGGCATCGAGTTCGGGGATCACGAAGTGCACGCTGGCGCCGTGCTCGGCTTCGCCATCGGCAATGGCGCGCACATGGGTGCGCAGGCCCGGGTACTTCGGCAGCAGCGACGGATGGATGTTGAGCAGCCGGCCGCGGAAACGCTCCACGAACGCATCGCACAGGATGCGCAGGTACCCCGCGCAGACGATCCAGTCCGGCTGCGTCGCCTCGATCGCATCGCCCAGCGCGGCATCGAAGGCCTCGCGCGAGGCGTAATCCTTCGGACTCGCGCTCCAGCGCAGCGCGGGCTCGACGCGTTGCAGCGCCGCCGCCGCCGGCTTGTCGGAGAACACGCCGACGATGCGCGCCGGCAGCGTGGCGCCGTCGATCGCGTCGAGGATCGCCTGCAGGTTGCTGCCGCGCCCCGATACCAGCACCGCGATGCGGTTCGGCATCATGCGGCCTCCGTCATCTGGATGGCAGCCTCGCGCGCTGGGCGGACCAGCGGCCATGTGGCCAGTGCACCGAGCGTCGCCAGCAGCATGTCGGTGTGGGCGTCCCAGACATCGCCCTGCTGGCCGTTGTACGACTCGGCCTCCTGCGCCGACATCGTCAGCGCGATGCCCCATTCGATCCACTCGTACACCAGGCTGGTGCACATGATGGCCATCACCGCCAGGGCGAATGCCTGGGCGGCGGACAACAGCGGCCAGCGCTGCGTCGCGTGGCGCGCGAGCAGCGGCGTGAAGCACACGCCGTACATCAGGTGGATGAAACGATCGGCATGGTTGCGCTCCCAGTGGAAGGCTTCCTGCGGCGACCAGTGCAGCGCGGCACGGAACCAGTCGTCGTACGGCACCTTCGAATACAGCCAGCGCGCCGCGACGCAATGCACCGCGACGAAGCCGCACACCAGTGTGAAGTCGCGCACGCGCGTGTTCCAGCGCCGGTCGTGCCACCACAGCCACGCGATGGCGACCGCCGTCCCGACGCTGTGCAGGGCCTGTTCGCGCGGCCACACCGGCTTCAACCAGGTGGCGGCGAACACGATGAGCAGCAATCCCCGCGCCCATCGCTTTCGCGAACGGGACGTGTACGGATCGCTTGTCCGGGATCCCTCCCGGAGGGCGGCGATGGTCATCGGGTGTCGTGGATCAACCGATGCGGACGCGGCTTTCCAGCGACGCGCCCGCGGCGGCCTTCACGACCTGGCCGATCGGACGATGCTGCAGGCCCAGGCGGTCGAGGTCGGCGTTCACGGCGGCGACGTCGTCCGGCGCGACGACCAGCACGAAGCCGACGCCGCAGTTGAACGTGCGCCACATTTCCTCGCTCGGCACGGCGCCTTCCCGCTGCAGCCAGTCGAACACCGGCGGCAGGACGATCGCCGAGGCCTCGATGTCGAGGCCCAGGCCGTCCGGGATCACGCGGATGATGTTCTCGGTCAGGCCGCCGCCGGTGATGTGCGCCATGGCGTGCAGGTCATGCAGGCCGAGCAGCTCCAGGATCGGCTTGACGTACAGCTGCGTCGGCGCCATCAGCGCGTCGATCAGCTTCACGCCGCCGACGTCGAGATCGGCCGGGCGGCCGGCGCGGTCGTAGATCCGGCGCACCAGCGAGTAGCCGTTCGAATGCGGGCCGCTGGAGGCGATGCCGATCAGCACGTCGCCTTCGCGCACCTTGGCGCCGTCGAGCAGCCTGGATTTCTCCACTGCCGCGACGCAGAAGCCGGCGAGGTCGTATTCGCCCGGCGGGTACATGTCGGGCATCTCGGCGGTCTCGCCGCCGATCAGCGCGCAGCCGGACAGCTCGCAACCCTTCGCGATGCCGCCGACCACGGCCACGGTGGTGTCCACGTCCAGCTTGCCGGTGGCGAAATAGTCGAGGAAGAACAGCGGCTCGGCGCCCTGCACGAGGACGTCGTTGACGCACATCGCCACCAGGTCGATGCCGATGGTGTCGTGGCGGTTGAGCTGCTGCGCCAGCTTGAGCTTGGTGCCCACGCCGTCGGTGCCCGAGACGAGCACCGGCTCCTTGTACTTGCCCGACAGGTCGAACAGCGCGCCGAAGCCGCCGAGGCCACCCATCACCTCGGGGCGGAAGCTGCGCTTGACCAGCGGCTTGATGCGTTCGACCACCTCGTTGCCCGCGTCGATGTCGACGCCGGCATCGCGGTAGGTGATCGGAGTGGGAGCGGCGGGGGGATTGGACACGGGCGGCCTCGTCGGTCGCGGAGATGAAGTCGCGATTTTAACAGTCGCGGGCGCCCGGCTGCGTCCTGCGAATGGACGCGCCGGGGCTGCCTGCGGCACCATTTCGGCTGATGACGCACTCAGGGACAGCGATGGTTCGGGCAATCCGCGCGGGGACTCCGCGCACGACGTTCCTCCGGAAGATCCACTTCCTGGTGATGGCGGCCGCCTTGCTGGTGGCCAGTTCCGGTGCGTGGGCGCAGCGCGTGGAGGGCGATCGCGCCCGCGCCGAGGGCATCTACGCGACCGAAGTGTCGGTCAACGGGCAGGGCGAGACCGAGCGCAACGCCGCCTTCGCGCGCGGCCTGGCGCAGGTGCTGGGCAAGCTGTCGGGCGACCGCTCCGTCACGTCCAAGCCGGGCGTGGGCAACGAACTGCGCCAGGCCCGGACCTACGTGAAGCAGTACGACTACCGCCAGGACGAGGGCGTCGGCCCGACCGGCGCGCCGAGTTTCCGCACGTTGCTGGTGATCCAGTACGACGAGGAGGCCGTGAACGACCTCGCCGCCACGCTGGGCATCTCGATCTGGCCCCAGCCGCGCCCCAAGCCGGTGCTGTGGCTGGCGATCGACGACGGCAGCGGCCCGCGTCTGGTAGGCCTGCCGCAGGTCAATGCGGCCCGGCCCGCGCTCAACCGCGCGGTCGAACGTGGTTACAAGCTCGGCCTGCCGACCGGCAACGCCGCCGAACAGGCCGCCGTCGGCGCGATCTGGCGCGGCGACAGCGCCGCCGTGGCCCGCGCCTCGGCCCGCTACAGCCCGCCGATGCAGCTGATCGGCAAGCTCTATCGCGACACGACCGCCGGCTGGAAGGCCGACTGGACCTTCGTCGACGCCGGCAAGGTGCTCGCGAACTGGTCGCAGACCGGCGCCGACGCCCGCCAGCTGATGGCCGGCGGTGCGGACGGCGCGGCCGATGCGCTGATGAAGCGCTACGCCAAGCGCGCGCCCTCCGGCGAGCCGGGCCTGTACCGCGTGACCTTCACCGGTATCGACAGCAGCGACGACTTCATCCGCCTGGCCGGTTACCTGCAGAAGCTGTCGGTGGTGCGCCGGATCACCCCGGTGCGCGCCACGCCGCAGGGTCTGGAATACGAGCTCGACCTCGTCAGCGGCATGCCGGGCTTCAACCGCCTGCTCGCCCGCGACGGCGTGGTCGATGTCCTGGAAGGCCTGGAAGGCCAGCCGCCGGTCTACCGGCTGCGTTGACGGGCCACGGCCCGCCCGATAAAGGAACCGCATGCAATCGCAAGCCCTGGACGACATCGCACGATTCCTGCGCCGCCTTCAGTGGACGGCGCTCGCGCTGGCCGTGTGCTGGCTGGTCTGGGTGCTCGCACCGATCCTGACGCCGTTCGTGTTCGCGCTGATGCTCGCGTGGCTGGGCGATCCGCTGGTCGACCGGCTCGAACGCGCCGGTCGCTCGCGAAACGTCGCGGTGACGCTGGTGTTCACCGCGATGGCGTTGATCGTGCTCGCCGGGCTGCTGATCCTGGTCCCGTTGATGGAACGGCAGATCGAGACGCTGGTGGCGTCGTGGCCGCATTACCGCGAATGGTTCATGCTCACCGCGCTGCCGTGGGTCGAACAACGCCTGGGCGTCGAACTCACCGAATGGCTGGATTTCAGCCACATCAGCCAGCTCGTCCGCGACAACTGGGACCGCGCCGGCGGCATCGCCGCGACCGTGCTGGGCTACCTGTCGCGCTCGGGCTTCGCGGTGATCGGCATCGTCGCGAACGTCGCGCTGCTGCCGGTGATCACGTTCTTCTTCCTGCGCGACTGGGACCTGCTGGTCGAACGCGTCGCCTCGCTGATCCCGCGCGACCACCTCGACATCGTCAGCCGGCTCGCGCGCGAATCCAGCGACGTGCTCAGCGCGTTCCTGCGCGGCCAGTTCCTGGTGATGCTGGTGCTGGGCGTGATGTACGGCCTGGGGTTGTGGGCGGTCGGGCTGGACCTGGGCATCCTCATCGGCCTCATCGCCGGCATCCTGACCTTCGTGCCGTACCTCGGTCCGGCCAGCGGCATCCTTCTCGGCGTGATCGCCGCGCTGGTGCAGTACGGCGACTGGCAGCACGTCGCCGGCGTGCTGGTGGTGTTCGGCATCGGCCAGGTGATCGAGAGCTACGTGCTGACGCCCAAGCTCGTCGGCGACCGCATCGGCCTGCATCCGGTGGCGGTCATCTTCGCCGTGCTCGCGGGCGGGCAGCTGTTCGGCTTCCTCGGCATGCTGCTCGCGCTGCCGGTGGCGGCGGTGGTGAACGTGCTGCTGCGCTACGCGCAGGAGCGTTACCGCCATAGTCGGCTCTACGTGGGAACGCACGCGTCGCCGGAGGACGGCGTGCCGGACTCGCTCGTCGATCCGCACCTGGCGCCGCCGGCCGAACACAAGCCGAGTGATTCCCGCGAGTCGACCGACGAGTAATCCGCAGTGAGCGTTCCGCAGTTGCCGCTGGCCTTGCGCTATCCGCCCGACCAGCGCCTGGACACTTTCGTGCACGCGCCGATCGGCGCGGTCGAGCAGTTGCGCGCGCTGGCCGAAGGCCGCGCCGACGCCCGACGCGACAGCACGTACGTCGCCGGTCCGGCGGGCGTCGGCAAGACGCATCTGCTGCTGGCGACGTGTGCGGCCACCGAGGCCGCCGGACGCCGCGCCGCCTACCTGCCGCTTGCCGCCGCGGCCGGTCGCCTGCGCGACGCGCTGGAATCGCTGGAAGGCAACGACGTCATCGCGCTCGACGGCCTGGATGTCATTGCCGGGCATCGCGACGATGAGGTCGCGTTGTTCGATGCCCACAACCGCGCGCGCGCCGCCGGTCGGGCGCTCGTGTACGCCGCGCGCGACATTCCCGATGCGATCGGACTCGGCCTGCCGGACCTGCGTTCGCGCCTCGGGCAATGCACGCGCGTCACGCTCGCACCGCTGGACGAGGAAGGCCGCCGCGACGTGCTGCGCCAACGCGCGCAGCGTCGCGGACTGGTGCTGGAAGACACCGCGCTGGATTGGCTGCTGCGCCGCGTCGGCCGCGATCTCGGCGGTTTGACCGCGCTGCTCGATCGACTGGATCGCGCGTCGCTCGCCGCGCAGCGCCGGGTGACGGTGCCGTTTTTGCGGCAGACGCTGGGGAGTGGCGACGCGTCGGCTTGATCGTCGGCGGCCGCGGTGACTTTGTAGCCCGGGTAAGCGAAGCGCACCCGGGTCGATGCGCCGGAATACCCGGGTGCGCTGCGCTTACCCGGGCTACAAGAACGAATGTGGCTAGACGGCCAGTTCCCGCTCCAGCCCGGCCAAGCGCTCCGGCGTTCCCACGTCGGTCCACCGTCCATGATGGTGTTCGCCCGTGATACGGCCCTGCGCCATGTGCGCGCGCAGGATCGGCGCGAGTCGGAAACGCGGCGGCGTTTCGTCGGCGCCGGCGTCATTCGTGCGCGAACGCCAATCGTCCAGCAACTGCGGCCGATAGACGCCGATGCCCGAGTACGTGAGCCGGTCCTCGCCGTCCGCGCGCACGAATCCGGCCGCATCCAGCGCGAAATCGCCCTGCGTCGCCTGCGCGGGACGCTCGACCATCACCAGATGCGCCAGCCCCGCCGGTTCGCGGGGCAAACGCGCGAAGTCGTAATCGCTCCACACGTCGCCGTTGACCAGCACGAACGGCGCATCGCCCAGTAGCGGCAGCGCGTGCAGCATGCCGCCGCCGGTTTCCAGCGGGCGCGTGCCCTCGTAGGAATAGCGAATCGACACTCCATGGCGGGCGCCGTCGCCGAGCTGTTCGGGAAACTGCGGCGCGAGCCAGCTGGTGTTGATCACGACGTCGCGGATGCCGAGCGCCGCGAGCTTTTCCAGGTGCCATTCGATCAACGGCTTGCCGCCCACGCGCAGCAGCGGCTTGGGCGTGTGATCGGTCAAAGGACGCATGCGCTCGCCGAGTCCGGCGGCGAAGATCAGGGCTTTCAAGCACAACTCCGGTCGAGGTCAGGGCGCGGGCGAGGGCAGGGCGACGCGTTCCAACGCCGGGCGGATGCGCACGTCCAGCACTTCGCGCAGCGGCGTCAGTTCGCGATAACGCGGCAGCACTTCATCCAGGTAGCGGATGAAACGCGGCGCGTCGGGCAGGTAGCGGCTCTTGCCGTCGCGATAGTGCAGGCGCGAGAAAATGCCGAGGATCTTCAGGTGACGCTGCACGCCCAGCCAGTCGGCGTCGCGCTGGAACACCGGCAGCGGCGGCACCGGGATGCGCGCTCGCACCGCGCGCTCGTGGTAGCGCGCGAGCCATTCGTCCACGCGTTCCAGCGGCCAGCTCAGGAACGCGTCCTTGAACAGACTCACCGGGTCGTAGGCCACCGGGCCCCACACGCAGTCCTGGAAATCCAGCACCGCCGGGCCGCCTTCGACCGGCATCAGGTTGCGCGGCATGAAGTCGCGGTGCGTGAGCACGCGCGCCTGCTGCAGCGCGTTGTCCATCAGGCGGCGTTGGCCGAGTTCGAGCCGGTCCAGGTCGTCGCAGGTGAGTTCAAGGCCGAGGTGGCGCCGCAGGAACCAGTCCTCGAACAACCCGGCGTCGCGTTGCAGCAGCGCTTCGCCGAATTCGCCCGTGCCCAGCGGGGGCTGGATCGCCTGCAGGCGCAGCAGCTGGTCGATCGCCGCGTCGAAATGCGCGTCGGCGGTGTGCTCGTCGATGGTCTGCGCGAGCGTCGGACCGCCCAGGTCCTCCATCAGCAGGAAGCCGTTGGCGACGTCTTCCACCAGCACCTGCGGCACGCGCACGCCGCCGCTTTCGAGCAGGGCGCGCATGCGCAGCCACGGGCGCACGTCTTCCAGCTGCGGCGGCGAATCCATCACGATGCGGCTGCCGCCCGAGGTCTGCACGCGCCAGTAGCTGCGGTGGCCGGCGTCGACGGACGCGCGCACCAGTTCGAGGTCGGGCACGTCGGTGGCGGAACGCGCCCACGCCAGGCGCGCGCTCTCGCGTTCGGCGACGTCGGGGGCGGGTAACGGATTCGAACCGGGTACGACGGTCATGCAGGCTCCGTGGGGCGAAGATCGCCACGCACAGGTTAGCCCGCGGGATGTGCACGGTGGAATGCACGGCGATCACGGCATCGACGCACGCGTCGCGATGCCGCGATCGCGCAGCGGAGACGGTCGCGTGGCCGCCGGCTTCTTCGGCCGGGCTCACGCGACCTTCGCATGCAACGCGTCAGGCGGCGACGGCGTCGCGCTCCAGCGATTCCAGCCATTCGTCGTCGGAACCCTCGGCCACGCCTTCGAACAGGAACGTGGACAGGTAGCGCTCGCCGGTGTCCGGCAGCACGGCGAGCAGCACCGAGCCTTCGGGCGCGCGTTCGGCCACCTTCAGCGCGGCGGCCACGGTCGCGCCCGCCGAGATGCCGACGAACAGGCCTTCTTCCGCGGCGAGGCGGCGCGCGGTGTCGCGCGCGAGCACTTCGTCGACCGGCAGGACCTCGTCGGCGACGGTGCGGCTGAGCACGGCCGGCAGGAAGTCCGGCGTCCAGCCCTGGATCTTGTGCGGCTGCCATTCCTTGCCCGACAGCAACGCGGCGCCGGCCGGTTCGCTGGCGATCACCTTCAGGTCCGGGCGCGCGAGCTTGAGCACTTCGCCGGCGCCGGTGATCGTGCCGCCCGTGCCCCAGCCGCTGACGAAGTAGTCCAGCCGCTTGCCGGCGAAGTCGCGCAGGATTTCCGGCCCCGTCGTGCTGCGGTGGTAGGCCGGGTTCGCTTCGTTCTCGAACTGGCGCGCGAGGAACCAGCCGTGCTTGTCGGCCAGTTCCTTCGCGCGACGCACCATGCCGGTGCCCCGCTCGGCGGCGGGCGTTAGGATGACCTTCGCGCCGTAGGCGCGCATCAGCTTGCGGCGCTCGACGGAGAAGGTTTCCGTCATCACCGCGACGAACGGGTACCCGCGCGCCGCCGCGACGAGCGCGAGCGCGATGCCGGTGTTGCCCGAGGTCGCTTCGACGATCGTCTGGCCGGGCTTGAGCAGGCCCTTACGCTCGGCGTCGAGCACGATGGCGAGCGCAAGACGATCCTTCACCGAACCCCCGGGATTGAACGATTCGACCTTCGCATACAGCGTCACGTGCTTGGGCGCGATGCGGTGCAGCTTCACGATGGGCGTGCTGCCGATGGTGTCGAGGATGCTGTCGTAGAGGGCCATGGCGTTGTCTCGGGTTCGATGTGTGGGGGCGTCTTGCGTGGTTCAGGCGGCCGCGGCGATCGCCGGCGCGTCGCGCAACGGCGCGGCGCCGAACCAGTGCAGCGTGCCGGCGAGCGACGCGACTTCGCCGACGATCAGCAACGCGGGCGATTGCACGTCGTGTTCGCGCGCGCGCTGCGCCAGCTCGGCCAACGTGCCGACGATGACGCGCTGGTTCGCGCGCGAGCCGTTCTCGACGATCGCGAACGGCGTGGAGGCCGCGCGGCCGTGTTCGATGAGGCGCGCGCTGAAACGGTCCAGCCCGGCCACGCCCATGTAGACGGCAAGCGTCTGTCGTTCCTGCGCGAGCGCCTGCCAGTCGAGCGTGTCGGTGGATTCGCGGCAGTGCGCGGTGACCAGGCGCACAGACTGCGCGTGATCGCGATGGGTGAGCGGCACGCCCGCGTACGCGGCACAGGCGAGCGCGGCGGTGATGCCGGGCACCACTTCGAACGCGATGCCGTTCGTACGCAGCACCTCGAGTTCCTCGCCGCCGCGACCGAAGACGAACGGATCGCCGCCCTTCAGGCGCACGACGCGCTTGCCGGCACGCGCGTGTTCGAGCATCAGCGCATGGATCTGCTCCTGCGTGGCGTGATGGTTGCCGGCCTGCTTGCCGACTTCGATGCGCTGCGCATCGCGACGCACGACCTGCAGGATCTCGTCGCTGACGAGGCGGTCGTGCAGGATCACGTCCGCTTCGTTGAGCACGCGGAGCGCGCGCAGGGTGAGCAGTCCCGGATCGCCGGGCCCGGCGCCGACCAGCGCGACGCTGCCGGTCGAGGCCGCAGCCTCGGCGTGCAGTTGCGCCACGAACTCGCGTTCGGCGGCCAGGTGCTGGCGCTTGCGCAGCAGCCCGGGCACCGCGCCGCTCAGCAGGCGATCGAAGAAGCGGCGCCGCGCGCCCAGTTGCGGGAAACGCGCGCGGATGCGTCCGCGCTCGCGACCGAGCAGTCGCGCGAGGTCGCCGAGCGAGGCATCGAGCTGCGTTTCCAGCGTTTCGCGCAGATGGCGCGCGAGCATCGGCGCCGCGCCGCCGCTGGAAATGGCCACCTGCAACGGACCGCGGTCGACGCGCGCGGGAATCTGCACGGTAGACGCCCGCGCGTCGTCGACCACGTTCACCCAGAGTCGGCGCGCTTCACCGGCCTGCGCCACGGCGCGGTTCACGACATCGTCATCGGTGGCGGCGATCGCCAGCCATGCATCGTCGAGCCAGTGCGGCGCGAATTCGCCGGACAGATGTTCGATATCGCCCTTCGCGGCCATCGCCGCGAGTTCCGCATTCAGTCGCGGCGCACCCACGCGCACGATCGCGCCGGCCTCGCGCAGCGCCGTCGCCTTGCGCAGCGCGACCGTCCCGCCGCCAACCACGAGCACGGTGCGGCCGCGCAGGTCGGCGAAGACCGGGAACAGGGGGGCGGCGAGGTCGGAAGCCGGCGGAAGGCTCATGGCACCGGAACGAGGAGGCGGTTCCGTGACGCTACGCATGCACCCGGGCGTGCGGAAATGACGCCGCCGCCTGCGGTCATGCCGTTTCGGAATGACCGCCGCCCGCGCTGGACACGGCCCGCCGCGCAGGGTAGTTTTTGTTCATCCCTTTATTCGTATCGAGCGATATATGAACGCGGCCGCGGTTCGGACCACGTGTTGTCGGTGCACGTCGAAACCGATCGCCGCCCGCACGCCCGGGCCCGACCTGCCGCCTTCGCCATCCGCTCCGACATGACCCTCACCCAGCTCCGCTACCTCGTCGCCATCGCCGACTCCGGCCTCAACATCACGCTGGCCGCCGAACGCGTGCACGCCACGCAGCCCGGTTTGTCCAAGCAGCTCAAGCAGCTGGAGGACGAACTGGGATTCCAGTTGTTCACGCGGAAGGGCCGCAGCCTGGAAGCGGTCGCGCCGGCCGGCGAACGCGTGCTGATGCATGCGCGCCGCATCCTGGAAGAAGCCGGCAACATCCGCGCCTACGCTGCCAACGAGCGCGGCCAGCACAGCGGTCAGCTGGTGCTCGCGACGACGCACACACAGGCGCGTTTCGTGCTGCCCGAAGCCATCGCCGCGGTGAAGCGCGAGTTCCCGCAGGTGAGCATGCACCTGCAGGCGGTCGCGGGCGACGAAGTGCTGGAGCAACTCGCCCGCGGCGAAGCGGACCTCGCGGTCATCAGCACCGCGGGCGCGGAGCCCGAAGGCGGCGTCGCGGTCCCGCTGTATCGCTGGCGGCGACTGGTGCTTATCCCGCGCACGCATCCGCTCGCGAAGCTCAAGCGCGCGCCGACGCTGGCCGAACTCGCCGCGCATCCGCTGGTGAGCTACGAATCATCCACGCGCGCCGAGTCCTCGCTGCGCCGCACCTTCGTCGACGCCGGCCTGGAGCCGCAGCTGGCGATGACCGCGCGCGACGCGGACCTCATCAAGACCTACGTGCGCGCCGGCCTGGGCGTGGGCGTTCTGGCGGAAATGGCGGTCGGCGCGCGCGACGAGGATCTGGTCGCGTTGCCCGCGCCCGATGCGCTGCCCGAATGCGTGACCTGGGCGGTGATCCCGCGCGCCCGCGTGCTGCGCGAATACGCGCTCGCACTGTTGCACGGCATCGCGCCGCAGCTGGATCGCCGCGACCTGCGTCGCGTGCTCGAAGGCAACCTGGAACCGCAGTGGCCGCAGGCGCCGTCGTGGCGCGAACTGAGCCAGCCGATCACCACCTGACCACGCAAGCCATCGTCATCGAAGAGGAGAGCCGTCGTGCCGCTCGTCACCCTCACCGTGCGCAAGCCGAAAACCGCCGGATTCAAGGCGTCCGTGCTCGACGCGGTTCACGCGAGCCTCGTATCGAGCGGCGTGCCGCAGGCCGATCTGTTCCAGCGTGTGTTCGAACTGGACGCCGACGATTTCCGTTTCGATCCGGCGTATCCGGATCTCGCCTCGCCGCGCACCGACGACTTCGTGCTGATCGAGATCCTGTGGTCGGTCGGCCGCAGCGTTAAGGTGAAGAAGAAACTGCTGGCCGAACTGATGGATCGCCTGACGCAGGCGGGGCTCGATCCCGAGCACGTGATGGTCGCCTTCAAGGAGACCACGTGGGAGAACTGGTCGTTCGGCGGCGGCCGGCTGATCCATACGTGAGCCGGTTTTAAACCCCGTGTAAGCGAAGCGTACCCGGGTCACCTACAGCAGCAGTATCCAGGCGGCCATGCCGCCGAGCGTGCCGACCAGGGCCGACACCGCGCCACGCCGGAACCACAGCGATTGCGCGGTCGCGGTCGATGACAGCACCGTGTCGTCCGGTGCCAGCCCGATCATCGAGACCAGCACGAGCAGCGAGACCACGATCGGGCAGCTGATCGGATTGCGCATCGACACGTTCACCGCCCACTGCGCGGTGGAGAGCAGGCCGGCCAGCGCAACCCAGAGCCAGCCGTGTCCGCGCGCGATCAACGGCCGCTGCCAGCGCATGACCGCGAACACCGACCAGGCCAGCAGCACGGTCGTCGCCACGGAGCGCAGGAAGTCGAACGCGTCGTATCGCATCCGCCCGATGGTGGAGGCGCATGCGTCGGAAACCGGTCGGAAATCCCGGGCGGAAGCCCTGCGCGCGACCGGCGGCGTGCGGCCGGTCAGGCGGCGTTGGGTTCGTCGAAATGCAGGCCGCACTCGCGCTTTAGGCCGAAGAAGCGCGTCTCCTCCTCGTTCATCCCCGGCTCCAGCGGACGCGTGGTGTGCACGTCGCCGATCGACACGTAGCCCTGGTGCCACAACGGGTGGTAGGGCAGGTCGTGCTGCTGCAGGTACTGCCATACATCGCGATCGCTCCAGTCGGCGATCGGGTGCAGCTTCCAGCGGCCGTCGCGCAGTTGCAGGAAATCGATCGCCGCGCGGCTGCGCGACTGGCTGCGGCGAAGGCCGGCGATCCACGTGCGCACGCCGAGGTCGTTCAACGCGCGCTGCATCGGTTCGACCTTGCGCATGCGGTTGTAGCGCTCGATGCCTTCCACGCCGCT
Organism: Lysobacter auxotrophicus; assembly: GCF_027924565.1. NCBI lineage: Bacteria > Pseudomonadati > Pseudomonadota > Gammaproteobacteria > Lysobacterales > Lysobacteraceae > Lysobacter > Lysobacter auxotrophicus. The sequence continues at coordinate 3,196,772 of NZ_AP027041.1, read as the reverse complement.
TTCCCACAGCTTGCCCAGGCGAGCTTCCATCCAGGCGATACCGATCTGCGGGCGATACACCTTGAGGTTGAGGCCGAGGCGGTCGGTGAGCTGGTCGATGAAGCGATACGTTTCGGGGAACAGGTAGCCGGTGTCGATCAGGATCACAGGCAGATCCGCGCGCTGCTGCGTCGCCAGATGCAGCGACACTGCGGCCTGCGCGCCGAAACTCGACGAAAGCGCATGCTCGCCGGCCGTGTGTTCCAGCGCCCAGGCGATGCGTTCGGACGCGCTCAGTCCGCCCAGCCACGCATTGAGCTCGGCCAATGCGCGGGGCGATTCGGCGGCGGTGATGGGATCGGGCGGGCTCATGCGGCGTTCTCGGTCAGCGCGGTGTCGTGCAGGTGCAGTGCGATGGTGGGACGGGGCGGAGCGACGATGCCGGCGCGGACGAGGAAATCGCCGAAGCCTTCCTGGTCGAGACGTTCGCTCGCGTAGCGCGCGAACAACGGGTCGAGCGCTTCGAGGATCTGCGTTTCGACGACGTTCTCGCGATACAGCGTGTTCAGTCGCTGGCCGCGGTGGTCGGCGCCGAGCATCAGGTTGTAACGGCCTGGCGCCTTGCCGACGAGCGCGATCTCGCCCAGGTACGGCCGCGAGCAACCGTTCGGGCAACCGCTGAGGCGCAGGTGGATCGGCGCATCGCGCAGGCCCTGCGCGTCGAGCAGTGCCTGCACTTTGCCGGTGAACTCGGGCAGGTAGCGTTCGGCTTCGGCCATCGCGAGGCCGCAGGTCGGCAGGGCGACGCAGGCCAGCGCGTTCTTGGCCAGCGGCGTTGCGCGCGCATGCGTATCCAGGCCGTAATGCGCGGTGAGCGCGTCGACGCGATCGCGCAATGCGGAGGGAACGCCGGCAATTACCAGGTTCTGGTTGGGCGTGAGGCGGAACTGCGCGTCCGGTGCCTCCGCATCGAGGACGCGCGCGATCTCGCGCAGACCGGTGAGGTGCGACAGCCCGTCGCGATCCCAGATGCGCCCGGCCACGATGCGCAACGTCAGGTGCGCGCGACCGTCCGCGCCTTCGACCCAGCCGAAGCGGTCGCCGTTGTGGACGAAATCGAACGGTCGCGCATCGGAGAGGGCAAAACCCGCGCGCCGTTCGACTTCGCCCTTGAACCAGTCAAGGCCGCGGTCGTCGATGGTGTACTTCAGCCGCGCGCGCTTGCGCAGCACGCGGTTGCCGAAATCGCGCTGCGCCGCGATGACGGCGACGGCCACCTGCGTGAGCTGCTCCGGCGCGACGAAGCCGATCACGTCGCCCAGGCGCGGATAGGTTTCCGGGTCGCCGTGCGTGGCGCCCATGCCGCCGCCGACGCTGACGTTGTAGCCGAGCAGCTGGCCGTCCGCATCGACGATGGCGATGAACCCGAGATCCTGCGCGAACACGTCCACGTCGTTGTACGGCGGGATCGCGAAGCCGATCTTGAACTTGCGCGGCAGGTAGGTCGCGCCGTAGACCGGCTCGTCCTCGCTGCCGCTGCCGGCGACGCGTTCCTCGTCGAGCCAGATCTCGTAGTACGCGCGCGTGTTGGGCAGCAGGAATTCCGACAGTGCCGCCGCGTGCGCATGCACCAGCGCATGGGCCTGCGACTGCAGGGGATTGGCCGCCACGGCGACGTTGCGGTTGACGTCGCCGCAGGCCGCGAGCGTGTCGATCAGCGCGGCGTTGATCGCCTGCATCGTCGGCTTCAGTTCGGTCTTGATCACGCCGTGGAACTGGAACGCCTGGCGGGTGGTGATGCGCAATCCGCGCTCGGCGTAGGTCGTCGCGACGCCATCCAGCTTGAGCCATTGCGTCGGCGACACGACGCCGCCGGGCGTGCGCGTGCGGATCATGAACGCGTACGCCGGCTCCAGCTTCGCCAGCCGACGTTCCTCGCGGATGTCGCGATCGTCCTGCTGGTAGCTGCCGTGGTACTTGATCAGCGTCTGGTCGTCCTCGTTCAGCGCGCCGGTGACGGGGTTGGCGAGCGACTCCAGCAGCGTGCCGCGAAGGCGCGCGCTCTGCTGCTTGATGTCCTCGACGGAATGGCTGCTCATCAATACACGTCCCGGGCGTAGCGTCCCTGCTGCTGCAGGGTGTTGAGGTAGTCTTCGGCGTCTTCGGCCGACCTGCCGCCGTGCCGGGCGATCACCGACAACAGCGCCGCATGCACGTCCTTCGCCATGCGCGTCGCGTCGCCGCAGACGTACAGATGCGCGCCGCCTTCGAGCCACTCGAACAGCTCGCGACCGCGTTCGACGAGGCGGTCCTGCACGTAGACCTTGTGCGACTGGTCGCGCGAGAAGGCGAGGTCGAAGCGATGCAGCGTGCCGTCCTTCAACGCCTGCTGCCATTCCACCTGGTAGAGGAAATCGCTGCGGAAATGCGGGTTGCCGAAGAACAGCCAGTTGCGGCCGCCCGCGCCGACCGCCGCGCGCTCCTGCACGAACGCGCGGAACGGCGCGACGCCGGTGCCGGGCCCGATCATGATCACGTCGCGCGAGGCATCGGCCGGCAGGCGGAAGCGCTCGTTGTGTTCGATGAACACGGGCAGTCGCGTACCTTCGTCGCTGCGTGCGAAGTGGTTCGATGCCGCGCCCCAGCGCAGGCCGTCGCCATCGTCGTACTCGACGTGCGCGACGGTGAGGTGCACTTCATCGCCAACGTGCTTCTGGCTGGACGCGATCGAATACAGGCGCGGCGTGAGCGGGCGCAGCGCGGCGACGAGTTCCTCCGGGCTCCACGCTGCCGGGTGACGGCGCAGCAGATCGAGCACCTGCGCTTCGTTCAACAGCGTCGTCAACGCGGCCTGCTGGTCTGGTGCGAGCAGGCGGTTCAGTTCGTCGCTGCGCGACTGCGCGGCGTGGCTCGCGACGAACGGTCGCGCGAGTTTCGTGAGCTCGCGCTTCTCGCCAAGCCACTGGCGCAGCGGCAGCCGCTGGCCGCCGTGTTCGACGACGGCATCGCCGTCGAGCTCGCTCGTGCGCAGGATCGCCTCGACCAGCGCCGGCGGGTTTACCGGCCACAGGCCGAGCGCGTCGCCGGGCTCGTAATGCAGGCCGGAACCTTCGAGCGACAGCTCGATGTGGCGCACGTCCTTCGTGCTGCCGCGCGCGGTGATGCGCTGGTTGGCGAGCAGTTCGGCGGCGAAGGGCGCATCGCGCCCGTGCGCCGGAGCGGCCGCCAGCGGGCGCAGCGGCGTGACGGTCGCCAATGGGGTCGTCGGCTTCAGTGCGTCTTTCGCCTTCGCAAGCGCCTGCGCGACCCACGGCTCGGCGACGGTTTCCAGGTCCAGGTCCGCGTCGGCGCGCGGAAGCAGCCGCGTCGCGCCCAGTTCAGCCAGACGTGCATCGAGCTTGTTGCCGATCGCGCAGAACTGCGGATAGCTCGAATCGCCGAGCCCGAGCACGGCATAGCGCAGCTGCTTGAGTTCGGGCGCCCGCTTGCCGGCGATGAAGTCGACCAGCGCACGCGCATCGTCCGGTGGATCGCCGTCGCCTTGCGTGCTGATCACCAGGTACAGCGTGCGCTCGTCCTTCAACTCGCGGGTGGGGTAGGCGTCGGCGCGGAGCAGGCGAACCGGAAGGCCGGCGGCTTCGCTCTGGCGCGCGAGTTGTTCGGCCAGCCGCTTCGCATTGCCGGTCTGGCTGCCGTAGACGATCGTGAGCCGGCCGGCGGGCGCGCCATCGGCCACGGGCGCTGTAACCGTTTGCACGCCGGCGGCGCCGCGCGATGCGAGGCCCGCGGCATAACCGGAAAGCCACCACAGCCCGTTGGTATCCAGGCCGTCGGTCACGCGCGCCAGTGCAGCGAGCCGGTCCTGCGTGAGGGGCGCGGCAAGCGCGGCGGGAACGTTGGGCAAGGTGGCCGACATGGGCAACGGGACGAAGGGGACCGTTGCAGGCTAGGCCGGCGCGAGGGCCATCAGAAAGGATGAGGGGTTATGCGCTCATGCCGGTGGCTTATTTCCGGCCAGAAGCACTGCCGTTCCTACAATGTGGTCAACTAGCCGCGCGCTTCGGCGACCCGCCATGCCGGCCATTACGCAAGATCACGATCCGATGACGCTGCCCCTGGACCTGAGCCATCTCGACCGCCTCGAAGCGGAAAGCATCCACATCCTGCGCGAGGTCGCGGCCGAGTTCCGCCATCCGGTGATGCTGTATTCCATCGGCAAGGACAGCTCGGTGCTGCTGCACCTGCTGCTGAAGGCATTCGCGCCGGCGCGTCCGCCGATTCCGCTGCTGCACGTCGATACCGGCTGGAAGTTCCGCGAGATGATCGCCTTCCGCGACCAGCGTGCGAAGGAAACCGGCGTGCAGCTGCACGTGCACACCAATCCCGACGGCCTCGCACAGGGCATCGGGCCGATCACGCACGGCGCCACCGTGCACACCGATGTGATGAAGACGCAGGCGCTGAAGCAGGCGCTGGACCAGTTCGGCTTCGATGCCGCCATCGGCGGCGCGCGTCGCGACGAAGAGAAATCGCGCGCGAAGGAGCGCATTTTCTCGTTCCGCAGCGAGCAGCACCGCTGGGATCCCAAGCACCAGCGTCCCGAGTTGTGGAACCTCTACAACACGCGCATCCACAAAGGCGAATCGGTGCGCGTGTTCCCCCTGTCGAACTGGACCGAACTCGACGTGTGGCTGTACATCTACCGCGAGAAGATTCCAGTGCCGTCGCTGTACCTCGCCGCGCCACGCGCGGTGGTCGAGCGCGACGGCGCGCTGATCATGGTCGACGACGAACGCCTGCCGCTGCGCGAAGGCGAATCGCCGCAAACCCGGCAGGTGCGCTTCCGCACGCTGGGCTGCTATCCGCTCACCGGCGCGATCGAATCCGATGCCGACACGCTGGAGAAGATCATCGCCGAGATGCTCGTGGCCACCACCTCCGAACGACAGGGGCGCGTGATCGACCACGATCCGTCGGCGTCGATGGAAAAGAAGAAGCAGGAAGGGTATTTCTGATGACGCGCGCACACGACGCGGGCGCGACGATCGCCGCCTACCTCGCCCAGCACGAGACCAAGGGATTGCTGCGCTTCATCACCTGCGGCAGCGTCGACGACGGCAAGAGCACGCTGATCGGACGCCTGCTGTTCGAAAGCCGCGCGCTGTTCGACGACCAGCTCGCCGCGCTGGCGTCCGACAGTCGCCGGCACGGTACGCAGGGCGAGGCGATCGATTACGCGCTGCTGCTCGACGGGCTGTCCGCCGAGCGCGAGCAGGGCATCACCATCGACGTCGCGTACCGTTTCTTCAGCACCGACAAACGCAAGTTCATCGTGGCCGACTGCCCGGGCCACGAGCAGTACACGCGCAACATGGCGACGGGCGCGTCCACGGCCGACGTCGCCGTCGTGCTGGTCGACGCGCGCAAGGGCCTGCTGCCGCAGACGCGCCGGCACAGCTACATCGTGTCGCTGCTCGGCATCCGCCACGTGCTGCTGGCGGTGAACAAGATGGACCTGGTCGATTTCGACCGTGCGGTGTTCGACGAGATCGAAACCGGATATCGCGAACTCGCATCGACGCTGGGCATCGAGAACGTGCAGGCGATTCCGTTGTCCGCGCTGCAGGGCGACAACCTGATGGCGCGTTCGGAGCGCACGCCGTGGTACGGCGGCCCGAGCGTGCTCGAATACCTGGAAACCGTGGACGTGTCGCGCGATGCGCAGGACATCGGCTTCCGCCTGCCGGTGCAGTGGGTCAATCGCCCGAACCAGGATTTCCGCGGTTTCGCGGGCACCGTGGCTTCGGGCGAAATCCGCGCGGGCGACGAGATCGTCGCGTTGCCGTCGGGGCGTCGCTCGCACGTTGCGCGCATCGTCACGGCCGATGGCGACCTGGCGGTCGCGCGCGAAGGGCAGGCGGTCACGCTGACCTTGCGCGACGAACTGGACGTGAGCCGCGGCGACGTGATCGCCGATGCGCACCGGCCGGCGCAGGTGGCCGACCAGTTCGCCGCGCACGTGCTGTGGATGGGCGAACAGCCGCTGCTTCCGGGCCGTCCGTACTGGCTGAAGATCGGCACGCGCACCGTGAGCGCGAGCGTCACGGAGATCAAGCACAAGACCGACGTGAACACGCAGGAGCCGCTTGCCGCCAAGCACCTGGAACTCAACGAAGTCGGCTTCTGCAATCTGTATCTCGACCAGCCGGTTCCGTTCGAGGCGTACGCGGACAATCGCACGCTCGGCGGTTTCATCCTCATCGACCGGCAGACGAATGCGACCGTCGCGGCCGGCACGCTGCAGTTCGCGCTGCGTCGCGCAGGCAACATCCACTGGCAACACCTGGACGTCGACAAGGCCGCGCGTGCGCGCATCAAGGGCCAGCAGCCGCGCGTGCTGTGGTTCACCGGCCTGTCGGGCTCGGGCAAGTCGACCATCGCCAATCTCGTGGACAAGCGCCTGCACGCGCTGGGCTACCACACCTTCATCCTCGACGGCGACAACGTGCGCCACGGCCTCAACAAGGACCTGGGCTTCACCGACGAGGATCGCGTGGAGAATATCCGCCGCGTCGCCGAAGTCGCCAAGCTGATGAGCGATGCGGGCCTGATCGTGCTGGTGAGTTTCATCTCGCCGTTCCGCGCGGAGCGGCGCATGGCGCGCGAGTTGTTCGCGCCGGGCGAGTTCGTCGAGGTCTTCGTCGACACGCCGCTCGCCGTTGCGGAAAAGCGCGACGTGAAGGGCCTTTACGCGAAGGCGCGCGCCGGCCAGCTGCGCAACTTCACCGGCATCGATTCGCCGTACGAAGAGCCCGAAGCGGCGGAGCTGTCGCTCGATACGGTGTCCGACAACGCGGAACGGCTGGCGCAGCGCGTGATCGATTTCCTCACCCAATGACGCGCTCCATGCGCGCATGAAAAACCCCGGCGAAAGCCGGGGTTTTTCGTTTCCGCATCCAGGCGGGCGATCAGCAGCAGCCGTGGCCGCCGTGGCGATCGCCGCTGTCCGGAGCGACCGACGCGCCGCTCGTTTCGCCGCGCTGGCTCGCGTGATGGTGTTCGGCGATTACGCGCGACACGCACGCCGTCACGCGCTTGCCCATCGGGATGTGCAGGAACTCGTTCGGACCGTGCGCGTTGCTGTGCGGGCCGAGCACGCCGGTGATCATGAACTGCGCGCCGGGGAACTTTTCGCCCAGCATGCCCATGAACGGAATCGAGCCGCCTTCGCCCATGTACATCGCCGGCTTGCCGAAGAACTCGCGGCTCGCCGAATCGATGGCGCGCGTCAGCCACGGCGACTGCGCGGGGGCGTTCCAGCCGGACGAGGATTTCTCCAGATCCAGCGTCACCTTCGCGCCGTTCGGCGGATCCTTGGTCAGCACCTCGCGCAGCAGTTCGCCGGCCTTCTTGCCGTCCAGCGTCGGCGGCAGGCGCAGCGACAGCTTCACCGCCGTGTGCGGGCGCAGCACGTTGCCGGCCGATGCCAGCGCCGGCATGCCGTCCACGCCCGTCACCGACAGCGCGGGGCGCCACGTGCGATTGAGCACGAGCTCGGCGAGGTCGGAGGCCATCGGCGTCATGCCGGGGAGGAACGGGAACTTGTCGAAGATCGCCGTGTCGAGCACCTTCGCCGCTTCGCGCGCCTGCGCCAGTCGTTCTTCCGGGATGTCGACGAACAGGCCGTCCACGCGGATCTTGCCGGTGTTCTCATCCTCAAGACGCGACAGCAACTGGCGCAACAGGCGGAAACTCGACGGCACGATGCCGGACGCATCGCCCGAGTGCACGCCTTCTTCCAGCACCTTCACCGTGAAGTTGCCGCCGGCGAGCCCGCGAAGCGAGGTCGTGCACCACAGCTGCTCGTAGTTGCCGCAACCCGAGTCCAGGCACACGACGAGCGACGGCTTGCCGATGCGATCGGCGAGGTGGTCGACGTACGCCGGCAGGTCGTAGCTGCCCGATTCCTCGCAGGCTTCGATCAGGATCACGCAGCGCGCATGCGGCAGCTGCTGTTCCTGCAGCGCGAGCACGGCGGTGAGCGAGCCGAAGATCGCGTAGCCGTCGTCGGCGCCGCCGCGGCCATACAGGCGGTCGCCCTTGATCACGGGATTCCACGGACCGAATTCCGGATCCCAGCCGGTCATTTCCGGCTGCTTGTCCAGGTGGCCGTACAGCAGCACGCAATCGTCGTTGCTGCCGCCGTTCGCCGCCGGGATGTCGATGAAGATCAGCGGCGTGCGGCCCTCCAGGCGCACCACCTCGACCTTCATGCCCGGGATCGGCTGGGCCTTCGCCCAGGTTTCCATCAGCTTGACCGCGTCGTCCATGTAGCCGTGCTTGACCCAGTCGGCGTCGAACATCGGGGACTTGTTGGGAATGCGGATGTACTCGACGAGCTGGGGAACGATCTCGTCGTCCCATTTGTCGCCGACGTAGCGGTCGACCTTGCTGATGTCCATGGCGGCTTCGGCCTCGTTGCGGGGGACGACAAGTTTACGCCCCCGCGACGCCCGACCGGACCGGGCGCCGCGTCGCCGGAAGCTTCCGAGGCGTCGGCGGCATCTTCCGACGCAGGTCGCGAACGCGCCTACCCGCGGTTGCGGGCCTTTCTTTGCCGGAGTCGGCGGATTGCCCGATAGGGCCCGACGGCCCCGCTGCGGAGACTGTGCTGGCCGCCAACGCATCGCCGTGGCGGACATCCACCATCCACGTCGTGGGCCGGCTGGCCCAAGGAGTCGCTCAATGAAACCGTTCCCGTCGAAGGCCCTGGCCGTTCGATCCTTCGCGATGTTCGTCCGCACCCTGCTGCTGTCGCTGGTCCTCACCGGAACGGCGATGGCGGCCGAGACGGTCAACATCAACACCGCCCACGCGGCCACGCTCGATCGCGTGCTGGTCAACATCGGCCCGAGCAAGGCCGAGGCAATCGTCGCCTATCGCAAGACCAACGGACCGTTCCGCAGCGCCGACCAGCTCGCGCAGGTGCCGGGCATCGGGCTCAAAACGGTGGAAAAGAACAAGGACCGCATTGCCGTGGGCGGCGGCGCACCGGCCGCGTCCGCTGCCGCTGCGGCGAAACCGGCACCCGCGACCGCCGCCGCGGGCGCCGCGAAGCCCGCGCCGGCAAAACGCGAGGGGAGGGGCGCATGCCGGCCCGGCGGAGCGGCGCGACCTTGCGCGCCGGCGCGCCGGGCCGGCGATGCGATGGCGCCTTCCATCGCCTGGTAGCGCGACCCGCGCCTGAGTCCGTCGCCGAACCGCCGCTAGACTGTGCGGAACGATTACCGGACGTGACGAATGGCTTCCGAGCAACGCAGCCGTTCGCGGGTGATGCCCGCCAACGAATACCGGCGCGAGCGCTGGCGCAACCAGATGGGCTGGACGCGCGAGATCCACGCGGGTCGCCTCGACGATGCGACACCGGATGCGCCGTGGGACTGGCGACTGTCGATCGCGGAAATCGAACGCGATTCGGAGTTCTCCGCGTTCCCCGGGATAGATCGCGAGCTCGTCCTGCTCAGCGGCAACGGCGTGCGCCTGCGCTTCGACGATGGCGAGTCGCACGAGCTGCATCCGCCGCACGACCGCCTGCGCTTTGCAGGCGAGCGCAAGGTGACCGGCGAACTGCTGGACGGCCCGACGCACGATTTCAACCTGATGTGGCGGCGCGACCGCGTGCGTGCCGCGTTGTGGCATCGGCCGCTGGTGGGCCCGATGGTGCTGTTCGCCGATCCGGGCACCACGTGGGTCGCGCACCTGATCGCGGGGCAGGCGCAGTTCGCCGACGACTCCGGACTGCCGCCAATGTCGTCGGGCGATACGGCGTTTTTCGAAGCCGGAAGCGAACGCCTGCGGCACGTGATCGACGGCGGCGGGGAGTTGCTGCTGATCAGGATCGAGCCGGTGCAGGGCGAACGCTGACGCATCGGGCAAGCGGCACCAGGGCGCCCAACTTCAGGCAGCGTGAATCAGTAAACGTCCCGGCAATAACGCCCGTCGGCCGCCATCGCTTCCAGCGCGTCGAGGCCGACGGTCTCGCGCAGTACCGCGTCGACGGCCGGCGCCATCCCTTCCAGGCTGCCGCAGACGTAGATCGCCGCGCCTTCGTTGATCCATTCGCGAAGGCGTGCGGCGTTGGCACGCAGCACGTCCTGCACGTACACGCGCTGCGCGCCGTCGCGCGAGAACGCGAGGTCGAGATGCTGCAGGTGGCCGTCGCGCAGCCAGCCTTCGATCTCGTCCCGGTGGTGGAAGTCGTGCTCGCGCTGGCGTTCGCCGAATACCAGCCAGTTGCGGCGATGTCCCGCGAGGGCACGCGCCTTCAGATGTGCGCGTAGTCCTGCGAGGCCGGTGCCGTTGCCGACGAGGATCATCGGCCGGTCGTCCCGCGGCGGGTGGAACGCGACATTGCGCCGGATGCGCAGATCGACGGGGCCACCGACGTCCGCATGTGCGGTGAGCCAGCCGCTGCCGCTGCCGAGCCGGCCGTCGGCGTGGCGCATCTGACGGACGAGCAGGTGCAGCGCGCCGTCCTGCGGAAGCGAGGCGATGGAGTATTCGCGGTGCGGCAGCGGTTGCAGTTCGTTGGCGATGGTTTGCGGCGAGTGACCGCGAACGCTGGTGGGCTCGGGCAGGCGCGAGCGCTGGAGCAGGCTGGCCAGCGCTACGCTTTCGCCGCCGTGTTCGACGTCCGCCGCGGCGTCCTGACCGGCGGCGAGCAGCCACGCCATCACGTCGGATGGCGCGTGACGCGGGCCGATCTCGGCGATGTCGCCGGCCTCCCAGTCCAGATCGCGCGTGTCCATCGGCGAAAGCGCAACGTGGTACGCCGGACCGCCCACGCTGCCCGGATTGAGCCATCGACGCTCTTGCAATCGCCATGGCCGGTAGCGCGGTGCACTCCAGTCGGCCAGCGCGGTGTTGCCGGCAAGCTGCCCGAGGCGATGTTGCCAATGCCGCAGCGCGCCCGCATCGCCGGCGTCCACGTCGATGCGATCGAACATCGGCTGCGCGCCGTTGTGGTGCAGCCATTGGTCGAGACGACGGCCGAAGCCGCAGAAGCGGTCGTACGCGCGATCGCCCAATGCGAGCACCGCGTATTCCAGACCTGCCAGGGCCATCGGTTGCCCGAGTACGTGTCGCGTGAAACGGAGCGCGTGGTCCGGCGGATCGCCTTCGCCCGTGGTGCTGGCGATGAACAGCGCCCGTCGATGCGAACGCAGCACGTCCGCGTCGACGCGATGGAGCGGCAGCACGCGCACCGCCGTGCCCGCGTCGCGCAACGCCTGCGCAGTGTGTTCGGCGAGCTGCTGGCCGAAGCCGGTCTGGCTGGCCCAGGCGAGCAGCATCGCGTCGGCGTCGGGCACGTCAATCCCGTCCGCTCCAGCACGATCCGCCTGCGCGTCGCGCCACGTCGACACACACAAACCGACGAAGGCGAGCACGACCACGATCGCGAGCACCCAGCTGCCCGCGCGCGGCGACGCCACCCACCACGCTTCCGTCTGCCAGGCTCCGAACGCGATCATCGCCGCGAACAACGCGACGAGCGCGACACCGTTTCCGAGTCGTGCGCGCATCGATCCCGCGGCGTTCGTGACGTTCGCGCTCATGCCTGCAGCAGCGCCTCGAAGGCCGGCGTCATGCGCTCTTCGACGACCTCCGCGCGACCGTCGGCGCTGGGACGCACGTCAACAAACCGCGCCGCGAGCCCGTGGGCCTGCGCGATCTCCATACCTTCGTTCGTGCCGAGCACCGTAAGCGCGGTCGCCCATGCATCGGCGCGCATGGCGTCGTTCGCGGCGACCGTCACCGCGACCGGCGCATTCGCCACGGGGTGACCGTTGCGCGGATCGAGCGTGTGGCTGATGCGGCGGCCTTGATGTTCGCGCCGATGCCAGCGATCACCCGACGTCGCGACGGCCAGATTGTCGAGCGCCAGCAGGCGCGGCTCGTGCGCGTCGTCCTCGTCGCCCTGCCAGCCCTCGACGATCACCCGCCACGGCGAGCCGTCCGGCTTTCGGCCGAAGCCGAACAGTTCGCCGCCCACTTCCACCAGCGCGGCCTCGATGCCCAACGAACGAAGGTGCGCGGCGACCGCGTCCACGCCGAAGCCCTTCGCGATCGCGCACAGGTCCAGCCGCGTTCCGCCGGGTTGCAGCACGCGCCGCCCGCCGCGATCGAGCACCACGCGGCGCCATTGCACCTGCGCACGCGCCGCGTCGGGCGAAAAGCGCTCGGCCGTCGGGCCCGACGGGCCGAAACCCCAACCGTCCACCAGCGGTCCGACGGTCGGATCGAATGCGCCGCCGCTCGCATGGGCGATGTCGAGCGCGCACGAGAGCACGTCGAAGAAGTCGTCCGGCAGCATCTGCCACGAGCCCGCATCGGACGCGTTGTAACGGCTCAGGTCCGACGTGGGTTCCCAGTTGCTCATCTGCGCGACGACGGCGTCCAGTCGCGACTGGATGCCCGCGTGCAACGCGTGCGCATCGGCGTTGCGCGGTGCGACGAGTTTCACCGACCAGGTCGTGCCCATCGTCGCGCCGCCGAGGACATCGACGGCGCGTGCGGGCGACACGGAAGCGTGCGTGTTCACTTGCGGATGGCGCGCGTTACTGCGGCAGCACTTCCAGCGTGGCGACGTAGCCGAGGCGACGCTGCTTGGCCTGCTTCACCGTGGTCTTGCCGTCCTGCGCGTTGGCCTCGATCCAGTACATGCCGGCTTCGGGCCACTTCACGGTGAACTGGCCCTGCGCGTCGGTCTTCGCCTTCAGCTCGTCCTGCGCGTTGCGGTAACGCGTACCGCCGCGGACGATCTCCACCTCGAGGTTCGCCGCCGGCTTGCCGTCGATCTGGAAACGGAACGTCGCTTCTTCGCCGGCGAACAGATCGTTGGGATGCGTCACCGGCACCAGCTCCAGGCCGACACCGCTGGGCTTGAGCGCGGTCTCGTTCGGCGAGCCGTTGGTGACGAAGGTTTCCACGCGGCTCACCGACTGGCCGACCTGCAGCTTCTTCGCGTCCTTCGGCACTTCGGTGGCGAAGGTCGCTTCGGTGCCGCGCCAGCGCTTGGGCTGGCCGTTTTCTTCCCAGCTGCCAGTGACGTAGTTGTTGACCACGCCGATGCGGTACGTGCCGGCCTGCTTCAGCTCGACGTCGAACACGGTGCGGTACTTGCCGGTCGCGGTGTTCTGCGCGGGCACCGTGCTGCCGTCGGGCGCGATGATGCTGAGGTTGTCGGTCTTCAGCGGCACGTGGTTGAAGTAGAACAGGTCGTTGGACACCGCCGCGTCCACCGTCACCCACGGATTGTTGCCGGCCAGCACCGTCTGCGACGGCTGGAGCCACGCCTTGTGCGCCTGCGCGGCGAGGGGAAGGGTGAGGGCCAGCGCGAGGGCGGCGAATTTCAGGGAGTTCTTCACGGCGTGCTCCTGGGTTCGTTGATTGCGTGTTCGTGCCTTTGCGTCATTCCCGCGAAGGGGGAATCCAGCTGTCCGTGAATCACGGCGTCCGAAGAGTGTGATGTGTCGTGGCGCTGGAGCCCCGCCTGCGCGGGGATGACGATCGAGAGGTGTGCGATTACGGCTTGCTGGCGACGCTGACGAGCCCCAGCTCGCTTGCACCCTGCGCCTTGCCGCTGCCCGCGCCGCCCCACTTGAAGGGCACCTTGACCAGCTCGCGACCGCCGACTTCGCGCGCGGCTTCCACCACCAGGGTGTAGTCGCCGGGCGGCAGCTTGCCGAGTTCGGGATGCTTCGCGTCGAACTTCAGCGCATGCGTGCCAACCGGGCGCGTCGGACCGGTCACGCCGTCCACCGGCACCTTCAGCGTGCGGCCGCTGCGGCGCCACCACTGGCGAAGGTCGGGCAGCCACTTGGTGCCATGGCCTTCGGATGTCGACTTCTGCTGGTACCAGACCGCGAGGTTCGCCAGCGCCTTCTGGTCCGCGCCTTCGACCCAGATCGCCACGTACGGGCGGTGGTATTCGGCGACGTTGAGCTGCGGGATCTGCACGTTGACGTCGATCTCCGCCGAGTACGCCGGCAATGCGAGCAATCCGCTCAGCGCGATGGTCAGTTGGACGCGCATGGGTTTCCCTCTTGGACGGTTCAATGGATGAAGAGAAGCGCAAGCAGCAGCGGCAACGCGAGCCCGAGCGCGACGTACGGCCAGGTCATGCGGCGCTGCCGCGCGTGCATCTGCAGCAGGAACAGGCCGGTGATGCAGAACACCAGGCACGCCAGCGCGAAGACGTCGATGAACCAGCGCCACGCGGCGCCGGCGTTGCGGCCTTTGTGCAGATCGTTGAGGTAGGCGACGACCCCGCGCGTGGTGCGTTCGTATTCCACCGCGCCGGTCGCGCGATCGATGCTGAGCCACGCATCGCCGCCGGGGCGCGGCAGCGACAGGTAGACCTCGTCGGCGGACCATTCCGCTGGCTGCGCGCCGATCGATACGGGCAGCACATCGCCCAGCCAGTCGCCGACGGCGCCGGGCAGGGGCGCGGTGCCGTCCTCGCGCGTGCCGAGCGCGCGCAGCACGGACGCCGGCATCTCGACCTTGCGCGTGAGCGTTTCCGGCTTGGCTTCGATCGCCGCCGAATGGTTCAGCGTGATGCCGGTGACGGAGAACAGCAGCATCGCGACCAGGCAGATCGCCGAGCTGATCCAGTGCCACGAATGCAGCGTGCGCAGCCAGAACCCGCGACGCTGCTGCTGCGCGGCGATGTCGGGTGCGGTGGACGAGCGGTTCACGGCGCGTGGCTCACGGTTCGGCCCAGCGACGCAGCAGGTTGTGGTAGACGCCGGTGAGCTGCACGAGGGCGGGATGCTCCGGCACGTCCTGGGTCAGGTGGCGGATCGACACGTCCAGCTCGAACATCAGCCGGCGCTGCGCATCCTCGCGCAGCAGGCTCTGGATCCAGAAGAACGACGCGATGCGCTCGCCGCGCGTCACCGGCGTCACCTTGTGCAGGCTCGTGCCGGGATAGAGCACCATGTCGCCGGCCTGCAGCTTCACGCGCTGCACGCCATAGGTGTCCTCGATGATGAGCTCGCCGCCGTCGTATTCCTCCGGCGCGCTGAGGAACAGCGTGGCCGACAGGTCCGTGCGGATCGGGTCCACGCCGCCGCGGCTGCGGTCGTAACGGATCGCGTTGTCGACGTGGAAGCCGAACGACTGCCCGCCGCTGTAGCGGTTGAACAGCGGCGGGTAGATGCGCTGCGGCAGCGCGGCGGAGAAGAACGTCGTGTTGCGCGCGAGCGCATCGAGGATCAACCCGCCGAGCTCGCGCGCCACCGGGTCGTTCTCCGGCAGCTGCGCGTTGTCCTTCGCCATCGCCGACTGGTGCCCGGCGGTGATGCGTCCGTCGGCCCACCCGGCCTGCCGAAGGCGGTCGCGGCAATGGGCGACCTGTTCGGCACTGAGGACTTGCGGGACCTGGAGCAGCATGTCGGATCCTTCGCTTCGGTAAGCCCGGCGCTGCGGGCGTCGCGTGGCTGGGTGATGGCGGGTCGTTGCCCGATCAGAAACGGTAGATGGCCTGCAGCACCACCTGGCGAGCGTCGCCCGGCGTCGCCCAGCCGTTGTTGCGGATGCGCGTGTAATACGTCTTGTCGAACAGGTTGTTGACGTTGAGCTGGAAGGCGAGGCGTTCGTTGAGGTCGAAGCCCACCATCGCGCGGTGCGTCGTGTACCCCTTGGCTTCGGCGATGTTCGCGCCGTTGCCGGTGTAGACGTCGTAATTGCCCACGTACGTCAGGCCGTAGCCGAACGTCCACTGGCTCAGATCGTACGTGGTCCACAGGCTGCCCGAACGCTCCGGCGTGCCGGAAATCGGCAGGCCGGCGAGCGGATCGGGATCGGCCGCCGTGTTGCCGCAGGCGGTGCTCGGGTTGGCCTTGCAGTAGTCGGACACGCCCTGGATCACTTCGCTGTCCAGCCACGTCAGGTTGGCGAACACCGACCACGCGTCGGTGATGTGGCCGGCCGCGCCGAGCGCGACACCGTCCACGCGCGCGGTGCCGTCGAGCTGCTGCTCGCCGCTGGGGTTCTCCGGATTGCCCGGATCGGCCACCTTGTATTCCTCGCGCTCGTTGCGGAACACGGCCGCCGTCAGCGCCAGCTTGCTGTTGATGTCCCACTTCGCGCCGGCTTCGAGGTTGATCGCCGTCTCCGGATCGACGTTGCAGTTGGCGGTGCCGGTGGTGCTGGTCGCGGTGCACGAGCCGTTCACCGAGGCCTTCGACGGCGTCTTGCTGTTGGAGTAGGACAGGTAGAGGCTCGCGTTCGGCGCCGGCTTGAAGATCAGGCCCGCGCGGTACGAGAACAGGTCGTCGGAGTTTTCCGCGACGACGCGCGTGGTCGGCTGGCCCAGCTGCGGGCTGCCCGCGGTCGTGTTGAACGTGGTGGTGACCGTGTCGCCTTCGTTATGCTCGTAGCGCGCGCCGAGGTTCAGCATCCAGCGATCGTTGAATTCGAGCGTGTCGAAGGCGTAGATCGCCTGGTTGTCGAGCGAGCCCTCGGCGATGCTGCCGCGGATGTAGTTGATCGGACCGGCGTAGACCGAGTTCGGGTGGGTGATCGACATCGGCGGCAGCGGCACCGTGGCGCCGGTCGCCGTGCGGAACAGGTTGCCGGTGTCGAGCTCGAATTCCTCGCGCGAGAACGACACGCCGGCGACGAACGAATGGTTGATCGACCCGGTCGCGAAGCGCGAGACCACGTCCGTCTGGCTCACGGCGAGCGTGTTCTTGGTGTCGCGGCTGAAACCGCGCGGGCCGCTGGGCAGGTAGGTGTCGGGCGTGGCGCAGGCCAGGCCCGTGGCGGGATTGAATCCGGCCGGCAGGCACCACGTGCCCTGCGGTGCATCGACGACGCTCAGCTGCTGCACCTGCTGGAAACGCGCGAGGCTGCGCAGCGTGGTGTTAGGGCTGAAATCGTGCTCGAACACGCCGGTGACCATGTCGACGTCGATCTCCTGGCGGTCGATGTTGTGGTAGCCGTAGTAGTTCTCGGTGTCCACGCCCGGCAGGCCGCCGCCGAACGCCGCGAAGTAGGGCACGCCGTACTGCGGGAGGTTGTCGTCGCTCTGGTGGAAATAGCTCGCGGTGAAGCGCGTGTCGCCATCCAGGCCGAACGCGACCGACGGCGCGATGCCCCAACGCTCGAAGTTCTCGTAGTCGCGGCCGGGGACGTCGTTCTGGTGGACCATCGCGTTGACGCGGAACGCCGACCCGTTGTCCAGGTCGGTGTTGCTGTCGAGCGTGATGCGCCCGAAGCTGTCGGTGCCGGCGCCAGCCGTCACCACCGTGGAATCGCCGCTGCGCGCGACCTTGCTGACCAGGTTGATGTTGCCGCCGACCGAGCCCGCGCCGGAATACACCGAGTTCGCGCCGTTGACCAGTTCGACCGATTCCAGGTTGAAGTTGTCGGTGCGCGTGTACTGCGCGCTGTCGCGCACGCCGTCGGTGGTGATGTCGCTGTTCGCGTTGAAGCCGCGCAGCGTGATGCTGTCGCCGTAACCGCCGCCGCCTTCGCCCGCGCCGAAGGTAATGCCCGGCAGCGTGCTCAGCACGTCGCGCAGGCCGATCAGGTTCTGCTGGTCCATCACGTCCTTGGTGACGACGGTGATCGTCTGCGGCGTGTCCAGCAGCGGCTGCGTGTACTTGATCGACGAGGGCTTCTCGACGTACTCGCCGTGCACCTCGATCTTGTCCAGATCGCGCGCGTTGGCGGGCTCACCCGCCGGTTCGGCCAGGGCGGGGGCGACGACGGCGAGCGCGAGGGCGCCGGCGAGCGGCGAGACGGCGAACTTCCTGTTGGACATGGGACTCCCGAAAACTGGCGTGCGGCACGGCCGCGGTTCGGGGTCGGATGTTAATGAGATAGATTCTCATTTGCAACGGAAAGTGAACGCGGACGGATGAGCGGCGCCCGCGGCTCGCTTGGCTTATGTAGCAATCAGGCGTTTGTAGCCCGGGTAAGCGAAGCGCACCCGGGGGGCTTCACCCGCAAGATTCAAAGGCCCATCCGCCTGTGGCGGAAGAACGGGTGCCAATGGCAACGCCCGGGTTCAAGCGTGAGGGCCCCCGGGTGCGCTTCGCTTACCCGGGCTACACAAGCAGATCGAAGGTGGGAGCGGGGCCAATCCGCGGAGGTCAGCCGCGATCGTCGCGCGTCCACACGCCGACGTCGTCGACCTTCACCGGGAACTTCGGCACCGGCTCATACGCGGGCGCGCACAGCGGGCGCCCGTCGCGGACGTCGAACTTCGCGCCATGCAGGACGCATTCGACAGTGGCTTCCTCGCCGTCGAAATTGCCGGCCGACAACTCGAAGTCCTCATGCGAGCACTTGTCTTCCAGCGCGTAGAAATCGCCGTCGTAGTTGACGACCAGGATCGCCGTATCGCCGTCCCACGCCACCGTGCTCTCGCCCGGCAGCAGCTGGGACGTGGCGCAGACGAACACCCACTGCTCGCCGCTCACAGCGTTTTCTCCAGCACTTCGAAACGCAGGTCGTCGCGCTTGGGCTGGCCGAAGCGCTCGTCGCCGTACGGGAACGGCTTCTTGATGCCGGTACGGCGATAGCCGCGGCGTTCGTAGAAGGCGATCAGCTCGTCGCGGATGTCGATCACCGTCATGCGCATCGACGGCAGCGACCATTCCTCGCGCGCGAGGCGCTCGGCTTCGGCGATGACCTGCTTGCCGATGCCGCCACCCTGCAGGCCGGGATTGACCGAGAACATGCCGAAATAGCCGGCGCCATCCTCTTCGGCGACGTGCGCACAGGCGAGCAGTTCGCCGTCATCGCGCTCGGCGATGAGGATCGCGCTGCGCGGGCGGTCGATGCACGCCTGCACGTCGTCCGGCCCGGTGCGGCGGCCGCCGAGCATGTCCGCCTCCGTCGTCCAGCCCTGCTTGCTCACGTCGCCGCGGTAGGCGGATTCGATCAGCGCGACGAGCGCGTCGACGTCGGCGTGCGTGGCGTGGCGGAACTGCAGGGGCTGTGCGGTCATGGGCGCGGTCGGTCGGTGGGGGCGGACCGGCCCATTTTCCGGCCTCGCCGCGACGCTGTCATCCGACGCGGCGTGGGAGATCATCCCAGCAGGCGGCGAACCTTCTGAAGGGCGGCCACGAACGCCTCGATTTCCTCGTGCGTGTTGTAGAACGCCAGCGACGCGCGGCAGGTGGCCGGTACGCCGAAATGCTGCATCAGCGGATGCGCGCAGTGGTGTCCGGAACGGATCGCGACGCCTTCCAGGTCCAGCAGCGTCGCAAGGTCGTGCGCGTGCGCGCCTTCGACGAGGAAGCTGACCACGGCGGACTTCTCGCGCGCATCGCCGAAGATGCGCAGCCCGTCAACGGTCGATAGCGCTTCGTTGAAGTGCGCCAGCAGTTCCTTCTCGCGCGCTTCGATGTGGTGCATGCCAAGGCCGGAGAGGTAATCCACGGCCGCGCCGAGGCCGACGAAGCCGGCGATGTTCGGCGTGCCCGCTTCGAACTTGTGCGGCGCGTCGTTGAACACGGTGCCTTCAAAGCGCACCTCCTTGATCATCTCGCCGCCGCCGATGAAGGGCGGCATCGCGGCGAGGTGTTCGCGTCGCGCCCACAGCGCGCCGGTGCCGGTCGGGCCGGACATCTTGTGGCCGGTGAAGGCGTAGAAATCGCAGCCGATCGACGCGATGTCCACCGCGCGATGGGGCACGGCCTGCGAGCCGTCGACCACCGTGACGATGCCGCGCTTGCGCGCTTCGCGGCAGATCTCGCGCACCGGGTTCACCGTGCCGAGCACATTGGACACGTGGGTGAGCGAAAGCAGCTTCACCTCGGGCGTGAGCAGCGAGTACAGCTGCGGCAGGTCGAGCTCGCCACGCCCGTCGATCTCGGCGACCTTGATGATCGCACCCGTGCGCTGCGCGACGAGCTGCCACGGCACGATGTTCGCGTGGTGCTCCATGCGCGTGAGCACGATCGCGTCGCCCGCCTTGAGCTGCGGCAGCGCCCACGAATACGCGACCAGGTTCAGCGCGAACGTGGTGCCGCTGCACAGCACCAGTTCGTCTGCGCGCACGTTGAGGAACTTGGCCAGCTTCGAGCGCGCGCCTTCGTAGGCTTCCGTCGCCTCCGTGCCGAGCGCATGCACGGCGCGGCTGACGTTGGCGTTGTGGCGACGATAGAAGTCGTCGACCGCGTCGATCACCGACTCAGGTTTCTGCCCGGTGTTGGCCGAATCGAAATAGACCAGCGGCTTGCCGTGCACTTCGCGCGTGAGCAGCGGGAAGTCCGCGCGGACGCGGGCCCAGTCGATGACGTGGGTCGAATCGGTGGCGGGAAGGTTCATCGTGGCTCCAATCAGGCCGCGCCGAGGCGTTCCAGCGCGGCGTCGAGGCGGGCTTCCAGCGCGCTGCGCAGCGCGTCGCCCGGCTCGAATACGGACAGGGTTTCGCGGCAGAACGCCGCGGTGAGCAGCGCGCGCGCCTGGTCGGACGACAGGCCGCGGCTGCGCAGGTAGAACAGCGCGGTCGGGTCCAGCTGGCCCACGGTCGCGCCGTGCGCGGCCTGCACTTCGTCGGCGTGGATTTCGAGCACCGGCTGCGTGTCGATCTCCGCGCCTTCGCTCAGCAGCAGGTTCTTGTTCGACAGCTGCGCGTTGGTGCCATCGGCGCCTTCGCGGATCAGGATGCCGCCATGGAACGCCGCCTTGGAACGGCCGGCCGCCATGCCGCGCCACGTGAGTTCGCACGAGGTGTCGCGGCCGACGTGGTCGATGCCAAGGCGCGTATCCAGATGACGCTTGCCCGACGCGAGCAGCACGCCGTTCGCGTGCAGGCGCGCGTTGTTTCCGTGCAGCGCGGCGTTGAGTTCGTGGCGCGACAGGCCGCCGCCGAGTTCGAGATCGATACGACGGTAATCCGCGTCCTTCGCGAGCACCGCTTCGGTACGCGCCATCAGCGTTGCGTCGGTCGCGTCGTCCTGCACGCGCGCGTGGCGCAGCGTGGCGCTCGCGCCGAGGTGCACGTGCATCAGCTGGTTCGCAAGATGGCTGTGCGCGCCGGCTGCGAGATGGTGTTCGACCACGACGAGCGATGCGTCATCGCGAAGCTCGATGAGATGACGCAGATGCCAGGCCTGGTCGGTACCAGCGGCTGCGACGCCGACGAACACCAGGTGGATGGGCTGCGACGACTGCACGCCGGCTTGCGCGCGAAGCACGACGCCATCATCGGCGAGCGCGGCGTTGATGCGCGCGAAGATCTCGTCGCTGCGATCGAAGCGGCGTGCGAGGAAGTTGGCGTCGCGCGGCTCGCCTTCGACCAGCAGGTGCGACAGCGGCTGCAACGTCACGCCGGACGGCAGGCCCGACACATCGCTGTGCTGCGCATCGAAACGGCCGTTGACGAACACGATGCGCGGCGACGGAATGTCGGCGAGCAGCGCGGTATCCAACGCCGCGGGAGATTGCGAGGGCGCGGCGAACGCACGGCGTTCCAGCGCACGCAGCGGCGTGTACTTCCACGCCTCCACGCGCGCATGCGGAACGCCGTCGCGCAGTGCGTCGTCGAGCGCGGCGCGGCGGGTGTCGCGCAGGCCCGCGGCATCGCGCAGGTCCAGCGACTGGAAAGCCGCGGCGAAGGAATCGAGCAGGGCGCTCATGTCAGGCGCTCGCGGTTGGCGTGATGCGGTCCTTCACCCACGCGTAGCCGTGCTGTTCCAGCTCCAGCGCGAGTTCGGGGCCGCCGGTCTCGACGATGCGGCCATCGGCCAGCACGTGCACCACGTCAGGCTTGATGTAGTCGAGCAGGCGCTGGTAGTGGGTGATCACCAAGAACGCACGCTCCGGCGAACGCAGTGCGTTCACGCCATCGGCGACGGCCTTCAAAGCGTCGATGTCGAGGCCCGAATCGGTTTCGTCGAGGATCGCAAGCTTCGGCTCGAGCAGCGCGAGCTGGAAGATCTCGTTGCGCTTCTTTTCGCCGCCGGAGAAGCCTTCGTTGACGCCGCGGTGCAGCAGCTCGTCCTTCAGGTGCAGCACGGCGAGCTTCTCGCGCACCAGCTTGAGGAACTGCATCGAATCCAGTTCGCTCTCGCCGCGCGCCTTGCGCTGCGCATTGAGCGCCGAACGCAGGAAATAGGTGTTGTTCACGCCCGGGATCTCGACCGGGTACTGGAACGCGAGGAACACGCCAGTCGCGGCGCGCTCTTCCGGCTCAAGCGCCAGCAGGTCGCGGCCATCGAACGTCACGGTGCCGGCAGTGACTTCGTAGCCTTCGCGGCCGGCGAGCACGTTGCCGAGCGTGGACTTGCCCGCGCCGTTGGGACCCATCACCGCGTGCACCTGGCCGGGCGTGAGTTCCAGCGTGAGGCCCTTGAGGATCTCCTTGCCGGCGACGGAGACGTGGAGGTTTTCGATCTTGAGCATGGCGGCGTGATTCGTGATTCGTGATTTGTGGTTCGAAAGATGCGTCAACCGACGCTGCCTTCCAGCGACACTTCCAGCAGCTTCTTGGCTTCCACCGCGAACTCCATCGGCAGTTCGCGGAAGACGCTCTTGCAGAAGCCGTCGACGATCATCGACACGGCGTCTTCCTCGCCGATGCCGCGCGAACGGCAATAGAACAGCTGGTCCTCGCTGATCTTCGAGGTGGTCGCTTCGTGCTCGACGGTGGCGTCGGGATGCTTCACTTCGATGTACGGGAACGTGTGCGCGCCGCACTTCTTGCCGATCAGCAGGCTGTCGCACTGCGTGTGGTTGCGCGCGCCGGAGGCAGAGCCGAGCACCTTCACCAGGCCGCGGTAGGTGTTCTGGCCGTGGCCGGCGCTGATGCCCTTGCTGACGATCTTGCTCTTGGTGCGCTTGCCGACGTGGATCATCTTGGTGCCGGTGTCGGCCTGCTGGCGATGGTGCGTGAGCGCGACCGAATAGAACTCGCCGACCGAGTCGTCGCCGACCAGCACGCACGA
The DNA here is from genome assembly GCF_027924565.1 of Lysobacter auxotrophicus. Taxonomy (NCBI): domain Bacteria; kingdom Pseudomonadati; phylum Pseudomonadota; class Gammaproteobacteria; order Lysobacterales; family Lysobacteraceae; genus Lysobacter; species Lysobacter auxotrophicus. Next base: position 3,173,823 of record NZ_AP027041.1, on the reverse strand, counting down.
CGGATACTTCCACGTGATCGCCGAACCGGTTTCCACCTGCGTCCAGCTGATCTTGCTGCGTGCGCCGCGGCATTCGCCGCGCTTGGTCACGAAGTTGTAGATGCCGCCGCGACCTTCCTCGTCGCCCGGATACCAGTTCTGCACGGTCGAATACTTGATCTCCGCATCGTCCAGCGCGACGAGCTCGACGACCGCCGCGTGCAGCTGGTTCTCATCGCGCATCGGCGCGGTGCAGCCTTCCAGGTACGACACGTAGCTGCCTTCCTCGGCGATGATCAGCGTGCGCTCGAACTGGCCCGTGCCCATAGCGTTGATGCGGAAGTAGGTGCTCAGCTCCATCGGGCAACGCACGCCCTTGGGGATGAACACGAAGCTGCCGTCGGAAAACACCGCCGAATTCAGCGCGGCGAAGTAGTTGTCGCCGGTCGGGACCACCGTGCCGAGGTACTGCTTCACCAGCTCGGGGTGATCGTGCAGCGCTTCGGACAGCGAGCAGAAGATGATGCCCTTCTCGGCCAGTTCCTTGCGGAACGTGGTGCCGACGGATACCGAGTCGAACACCGCGTCCACGGCGACACCGGCGAGCTTCGCGCGCTCGTGCAGCGGCACGCCGAGCTTCTCGTAGGTGTCGAGCAGCTCCTGCGGGACGTCGTCGAGCGAGGCGTACTTGGCCTTCGGCGCGGAGTAATAGCTCACCGCCTGCAGGTCGATCGGCGCGATGTTGAGCTTGGCCCAGTGCGGCATCGGCATGGTGAGGAAGTGCCGGTACGCGGCCAGGCGCCAGTCGGTCATCCATGCCGGCTCGTTCTTCTTCGCCGACAGCGCGCGGATCACGTCCTCGTTGAGGCCGGGCGGCAGGGAGTCGGATTCGATGTCCGTGACGAAGCCGGCCTCGTACTTGCGGCCGAGCTGTTCATGGATCTCGCGGTTTTCGAGCGGGCGGTTTTCAAGGATTTCGGTGGCCATTGGGCTGCCTACTGTTCAAGCCAGGCGCAGGTCGATGCGCTTGGCGGGTGTTCCGGGGACGCCGTCGGGCGGCGGGACGAGCATCTGCGCGAGGGTGACCGCGCGCAGCGCCTCCACCACGACGTCGTTGATGCGGCGCCAGTTGGCGCGGACGGTGCAGGACGACTCCAGATCGCACTGACCGGTGTGGCCGCTGCATTCGGTCATCGCCAACGGCCCTTCCATGGCCTCCACGATCTCGATCAGGCCGATCTCGTCGGCGGGACGCGCCAGGCGGTAGCCGCCGTTCGCGCCGCGGAACCCTTCCACCAGCCCGGCCTGCGCCAGCGGCTTCAGGACCTTGGCGACCGTGGTGGCTTCCAGGCCCGCGCGCTCGGCCAGTTCGGAGGCGCTGAGGACGGAATCCGCGCCGTGGGCGAGGGCGGTCATGACGACCGTGGCGTAATCGGTGAGCTTGGTGACGCGGAGCATCGGGCACTGCTTGGTTGAATCCGTACCGGAATTGTACGGTTTCAAGTGCCCGGGGCCAAGGGCCCGGGTCGGGGGGATTCAGACTGGTCGCGGCGCCAGCGGCCAAGTGCGCCGGCGACGCGATCGTGCCGCCATCGGGGCGCATCTTCGGTCCCGTGACGGGCCTGCGATGGCGATGTCGCGCCGATCCGTACAGAATGGCCGCTTTCACCCAACCGGACCTCCGCATGCCGCGCAAGATCGTCGCCCGTCGTTCCGCCATCCATGGCAATGGCGTCTTCGCCGTCGCCCCGATCGCCAAGGGCGAACGCATCATCGAATACAAGGGCCGGCGCCGGACGCACGAGGAAGTCGACAACGACGTGACCGGCGATCCCGATTCGGGCCACACCTTCCTGTTCACGCTCAACGACGAATACGTCATCGACGCGAACTACGAAGGCGGCGTGGCGCGCTGGATCAACCACAGCTGCTCGCCCAACTGCGAGGCCGTGCTGGAAGAGGCCGACGGGGACGACCGCACGAAGGACCGCGTGTTCATCGAGGCGATCCGCGACATCAAGCCGGGCCAGGAGCTGTCGTACAACTACGGCATCACGCTCGAGGAAAAGCACACGGCCGAGCTGAAGAAGATCTGGGAATGCCGCTGCGGTTCGCGCAACTGCACCGGCACGCTGCTGCAGCCCAAGACGCCGAAGAAGCCGGCTTCGAAGGCGAAGAAGGCCGCCGGTTCGAAGAAGGCGGCTGGCAAGAAGGCCGCTGGCTCGAAGAAGGCCGGATCGAAGAAGACCGGCGCGAAGAAGGCCGGACGCAAGGCGGCGTAAGCCTCGCGCGGCTTTGGTAGCCCGGGTAAGCGAAGCGCACCCGGGAGCGCGGTCGCGTCTCCAACCCGGGTGCGCTTCGCTTACCCGGCTACAAACGCTGAGAAGGGAACGGGTTGCCGCCCAACGCCGGCAAGCCGCAGCGTCCCGGCGCTGCGGAAGAATCACGCAATCCCCATCCCGTACCATCGAACAATGGCGCTCCTGCCGTCGCATGGACACACTGCGTCGGCACGATCGGTGCGCACCGCGCCACGCACAGGAGCCCCCGCATGACCCAGCCCCGCGCCCTCGTCGGCCAGACCGCCCTCGTCACCGGCGCCGCCAGCGGCATCGGTCGTGAGATCGCCTTCGAACTGGCACGTGCCGGCGCGGCGGTGGTAATTGCCGACCTCAACGAGGCCGGCGCCCGGGCCGTCGCCTCGGAGATCGAAGGGCAGGGCGGCAAGGCGCTGGGTATCGCGATGGACGTCACCGACGAAGCCGCCGTCCACGCGGGTGTCGCCAAAGCGAATGAAGCCTTCGGCGGCGTGGACATCCTCGTGTCGAACGCGGGCATCCAGATCGTCAACCCGATCGACCAGTTCGCCTACGCCGACTGGAAGAAGATGCTGGCGATCCACCTCGACGGCGCGTTCCTCACCACCCGGGCCGTGCTGCCGCACATGTACGCCACCAAAGCCGACGGCACGCCGCGTGGCGGCACCGTCATCTACATGGGCTCGGTGCACTCGCACCTGGCCTCGCCGCTGAAATCGGCCTACGTGACCGCCAAGCACGGCCTGCTCGGCCTGTCGCGCACGCTGGCCAAGGAAGGCGCCAAACATGGCGTGCGCAGCCACGTCGTGTGCCCCGGCTTCGTGCGCACGCCGCTGGTGGACAAGCAGATCCCGGAGCAGGCGAAGGAACTGGGCATCAGCGAGGAGGAAGTCGTCAGCCGCGTGATGCTCGGCAACACGGTCGACGGCATCTTCACCACGGTCGAGGACGTGGCGCGCACGGTGCGCTTCCTCGCCGAGTTCCCGACTGCGGCCTTCACGGGCCAGAGCTTCGTGGTCAGCCACGGCTGGCACATGCAGTAACGACGCGCAACGCGTCGTGCGCCGCCTCGCGGGGGCGCTCCACATCGGGTTGATGCGCGGAAAACCCAAAGGGTTGCCATGACTCACGCCACTGCGTAGGGTTCGCCCGCGCCGCTTAGTCTGCGCACCGTTCGGGCACTCGGCCCGGGCCGGCACGAAGCCGAATCTGCAGCACGGAATGCCGTTGGCGCGCGATCGCGCGGCCGGCTCGCCGCGCTGGCCACATGGACCGCGAAGACCTCCGCATGCGCGCAACGCTGCTCCCGATCCTCACATTCGCCGCACTTTCCACGCCCGCCTTCGCCGTGGAGATCGACGGCCGCATCGACCCTGCCGAATGGGAGGGCGCACGCCACGTCACCGACTTCCGCAAGGTCCAGCCGTTGTCGCTCGAGCCGGCGACGCTGCCGACGCAAGCCTGGATCCTCGCCACGCCCGAAGGTTTGGCCGTCGCGTTCCGCAACGAGCAGCCGATGGACACGCGCACCCGCCAGCGCGTGCGCCGCGACTTCGAGGAGCAGGTCGACCGCGTCAACCTGATGATCGATTACGACGGCGATGCGCGCACCGGCTACAACTTCACGGTGTCCTCGACGGACGGCATCTCCGACGCGGTGATCACCAACGAGAACCAGTTCAACGACGACTGGGACGGCAACTGGCGCCACGCCGTGAGCGAGGACGACACGTCGTGGTCGGTCGAGATGCTCATCCCCTGGTACATCGCGCCGATGCGCGAGGGCAAGGACGGCGTGCGCACGGTGCGGATCTACCTCGACCGCGTGACCGGTTCCACCGGCGAGCGCGCGGCGTGGCCGGGCGCGAGCTACACGCGCCCGCGCTTTTTGTCCGACTTCGCGCCGGTGGAGATGCCGCAGTACGACCAGTCGCTGCTGGCGATCACGCCGTACGTGTCGGGCCTGTACGACAACATCAGCGGCGACAGCGATTTCGACGGCGGCGCGGACATCTTCTGGAAGCCGAACGGCCAGTTCCAGTTGTCGGCGACGATCAACCCGGATTTCGGCCAGGTCGAAAGCGACGACCTCGTGGTCAACTTCGACGCCACCGAAACCTTCATCAGCGACAAGCGCCCGTTCTTCACCGAGAACCAGGGCATCTTCGAATTCACCACGCCGTCGGACTACAGCCAGCTGCTGTATACGCGCCGCGTGGGCGGGCCGGCGGACGACGGCAACGGCGCCGGCGACATCACCGCGGCGGTGAAACTCAACGGCAGCATCGGCGCGACCAAGTACGGCGTGTTCGCCGCGGACGAAGCCGACGAAGTCGGCCGCACGTTCGGCGCGGTGCGCGTGGTGCGCGACCTCGCCAAGCAGAACCTGGGCGCGATGGTGACCTACGTCGACCGACCGTTCCTGGATCGCACCGCGACGGTGATGGGCGTGGACCACAACTGGCGCCCGACGGCGAAGCTCAGCGTGGAAACGCGCGTCATCGGCAGCCAGATCGACGAGCAGGGCCGCACCACCGACGACAACGGCGCGACCATGTGGGTCAACTACGAGATGGACCACGGCTGGCGCCAGCAGTGGCTTGCGATGCATTTCGGCAACGAGCTGGAAATCAACGATTTCGGCTACCTGCAGCGCAACAGCACCAACTACCTGAACTGGCAGGTGATGCGCCGTTTCACCGACCTGCCGAAGGAATCGCGTTACGCGATGAAGGACTGGCGCGCGCGCATCAGCGGCACGGACAGCGACCACGGCGACCGGTTGTCGCGCCAGCTGCGCATCAGCCGCGAAGGCAACCTGCGCAACGGCAGCTACGAATATGCGCAGATCAACATCAACGGCGCCGGCATCGACGACCTGCTCACGCGCGGCAATGGCATCGTCGACAAGCCCGCCAACTTCAATGCGTTCTACGAGTACGAGCGGCCGCGCAAGGGCGACTGGGCGTGGGATACGGAGGCCGAAGTGTTCTCCGGCGGCCTCGCCGGCAACGACAAGATCGGCTACAACCTGCGCGTGCAGCCGACGTACTTCATCAGCGACGCCTTCAGCGTGTACCTGGGCGGCTTCTACGAGCGCATTCCCAGCTGGCTGGTGTGGCAGCAGGACAACCTGATCGGCGAGTTCGAGGAACGCATGCTGCAGGTGGATGCCGGCCTGGACTGGACGATCACCAACAAGCAGGAGCTGCGCGTGAAGATGCAGGCGATCGGCCTGGACGCGGGCATCCAGCAGGCGTATCGCGTGCTGCCGGGCGGCGCGTCGGTCGCGTCGGAGGATCTGGTCGAAGACTTCAGCGTGCGCAACCTGGGCTTCCAGATCCGCTACCGCTACGAGTTCGCGCCGCTGTCGTACCTGTACGTCGTGTACGGGCGCGGCGGTTACCAGCAGGATCCGTTCACCGAGCGCGCCAGCGACCTGCTGCGTGACAGCCTGGACCTGCGCGACGACGAGCAGCTGCTGGTGAAGTTGAGTTACCGGTTCGAGCTTTGAGGCGGGCGTTGCGGCCACTCGCACGAAGAAGGCAGATCACCTGAAACCGTGACCCGGCGAAGGCCGGGATCCACGCAAACATGCGATCTGCATAGCGGCGCCAGCTACCGGCGCTGCTAACGAAAACAGGAAGAAACTCGGCGCTAAGGGCCAGGGTTCCGGCCTTCGCCGGAATGACGGCGAGCGATGTGCGATTCCACCCATTGCCGAGGCGTCAGGATCTCGAACCATCCTTCGCGCTTCGTTCTGCGGGCGAGCTGCAACAGCGCGTCATCGCGGCTCAGCAGCCATCGCGCGCCGCATCGCGCGGCGAGTTCCAGGAACATCTGGTCGTCCGGATCGGCGCAGCGCGGCAGGACGACATCGAGCGGTCGCGTGTCGTCGAACACATGCATGGCCGCGTCGTACTCGCGCAGCCGCTCTGCGCGGGCCGCTTCGTCCAGCCGCAGCACCGGATAGGCGAGCACGCGCTGCCATTCGGCGCGGCATTCGTCGCTTGTCGTGCCGACGACCGCGTTCGACGCCAACGCATCGCGCAACGTCGCCACCGACGGATCGCGGAACACGAACAGGTCCAGGCACACGTTGGTGTCGAGCACGATGCGCGGTGAAGCGTCACGCTCGCGCGGATCGCTCACCATGCCGTCCGCATCACGGCGACACTTCGCGAAGGTCCGCCGTGCCGATGCGCCACGCGCGCTGCTCGGCGCTGGCGCCGTCCACCACGGCGCGACGCAGGGTGTACGCGCCGACGAAGCGCTGCTGCCGGCCATCGGCGTGCGTGGCGGTCAGCGCGACGGGCACCTCGACGTAGCGCGATCCGGCTGCGGCATCGACACGACCGGGCGCCATGATCTCCACCGAAACGCCCGTCGTATCGGCGAACCCCGCGGCGAACTGCTCCGGCGTCTGGTTGCTCGAACGCCCGCCGTCGGACCACAGCGCGTACGCCTGCGCGAAGTCGCGGCGATTGATCGCGGCGTAGTAATCGCGGATGACGGCGACGGCGTCTTCGACCGAGGGTTCGTTGGTCGCGATGTCGGTGGGCAACACGGGCGGCGCATTGGGATCGACCGGCGCGGTCGTGCCCGCGAGCGGGTCGTCCGTCGGCAGCACGGGATTGCCTTCGGCGTCGAGCGCCACGGCGTCTTCGGGTTTCGGCGGGCCGACCTGGCCCGGGCCGGGTTCGTCGGGCATGCCGGTCACGCTGCCGCGCGCGCCGGCGGGGGCGGGCAGCGCCTCGGTGCCGTCTTCGGACGTGCTGCCCGGCGCGCGCGACTTGTCGCCGCCGCACGCGGACAACGCAACGGCGCAGGCCAGCAGAAGGACGTGTCGGAACTGCGGCATGTCATTGATCCAGGTGGACGACCACGTTGCCATTCTCGATGGCGGTCGTGCCGATGCGGCGTGAACCCAGGCGGTCGAGCAGGCTGTTGTCGAACCGGTAGACCGGCTCCTCGCGCGCGTACTCGGACAGCCACGAGTTGAGCAGCGCACGCGAGCTGGCATTCATCACGCCGCCGAGCGCGGGCACGTCGACCTGTTCGATGCGCGGATCGAGCAGGTGCAGCCCGCGCGTGGACGGATCGAAACGCAGCGCGCTGGTGAGCGCGAATCGCCCCGACGCCTTGCTGCTGTCGCTGCCCAGCGCGCCCAGGCCGACGTCGAAATCCAGTCGCAGGCGATTGCCGTCCTGCGGGATCGACAGGCGCGGGTTCATCAGCGTCAGCGAGACGAGTCCGCCGAGCTTGTCGTAATGCTTCGGGAAATTGCGATCCAGCGAATGCTGCAGCTGCATCGGCGTGAAGCGGACGTCGTCGCCGAGCAGCGCGCCCATCGTCGAACAGGCCGACAGCAGCGCGAACATCGCGATGGCGAAGAGGGTGGTATGGGCGATGCGAAGAGTGCGGCGCGGGATCATCTCGTGCTCCACGGGGATGCACCGGACGATACCCGCGCCGCATGAACAACACCACTCGCAGCGGTGGCGTGCGGCGATGCTAGCGATCCGGCGTCCACGTGGGGTGACGATGCGACCGGCGGTTCCGTCGCGCCGATGGACGTCAGCCGCGCTGCTGCATCGCCAGGCGCAGGCCGAGGCCGATGAAGAGCGTGCCGGTCACGCGCTGCATCCAGCGCCCGTTGCCGCCGGCGAAGCGTCGACCGAAGCGTCCGGCGGCAAAGCTCAGGAACAGGTCGTTGCAGAACCCGATCAGTGCCAGCAACGCGCCCAGCACGAAGAACTGCAGCCACACCCAGCCGCGCTCGGGATGCACGAACTGCGGAAGGAACGCGAGGAAGAACAGCGCGACCTTCGGATTGAGCACGCCGGTGACCACCGAGCGCAGGTAGACGCTGCGGCCGGACGCGCGGGGTTTCGGCGCGTCCGCATCGGCAGGCGTCGCCCCGGCGTCGCCGTTGCGCCACGCCTTGATGCCGAGCCAGACCAGATACGCCGCGCCGAGGTATTTGACGAACTCGAACGCCATCGCCGAGGTGGCCAGCAGTGCCGAAAGCCCCAGGCCCGCGGCCAGCGCGTGCAGCAGCGTCGCGGTTTCCAGGCCGAGGCCCGCCTGGATGCCGCGCTTCGTGCCGCCGGCGAAACTCTGCGCGAGGATCCATGCCGTGCCGGGCCCCGGCAGCAGCACCAGCACGACGGCCGCGGCGGTGTAGGCGAGCAGGGTGGCGGTGTCGAACAGGGGCATGGCGGAGCGTGGGGCTGCGGCGGGAGCACAGGTTACGTGGGCCGTGTCGCAGGCGGGAATGCGGCGATGCAACGGTTTGTCGTGCCAGGCGAGTGGGTCGGTCCTGCGATCCGCCAGCCGCCGTGGGCATCAGCGACCGCCCGGCAACGGCCGCGATTCAAGGAGATGCCGCATTCGCCTTCGCCTTCGCCCCACGCGCCTCGACGGGCACGGGCGGTTGTCCGCGTCGGGCGCCGGCGTAGCGCGCGTAGTCGCGATAGAGCATCTGCACCGTCGGCGTACCGTCCAGGTCGTGCGCGACCTTCCCGCCCACGCGCGGCTTGAGCACCGCGAACCAGCGATGCGCGCCGATGATGTCCGAGTCCGTCAGCGGCCGGCCCTTCGTATCGGTGGCGACCACCGACAAGGTCACCGCGTGGTTCACGTTCCCGCCGATGGCATACAGCCGGTTGTGTTGGGCATCGGTCTTCACCACCAGGTCGCAATGCAGCGCGTTCGACGGGCTGTTGCCGGAGCGGATATCGGCGATGGAGGCGAACGAACTGTCGCCGCGCGACGTGCACAGCAGGTCGCCGGCTTCGGGCGTCGCTTCGGTCAGATCGTACGCGACGAAGGCGTGGCTCGGATCCTGGCCGTCGCGCGCGCGCACTGCGGCACGCACGTAGTCGATGTGCCCGCCGCTGCGTCGGAACTGCTCGGTCGACAATCCCGCCTCGCACGCCAGCCACGATATGAACGCCGCCGACCACGGCATCGCCCAGCCGGCGCCCTCCCAGCCATAGTCGACGATGCTCTGCACGCGCATCGCTTCCTCGCTGCCGGTCGCCGCCCAGTAGCCGGCGATGGCGCCGCTCACCTCGTAGTCGTCTTCCGACAGCCCCAGGCGCGGCGCCTGGCGCAGGACGCGATCGCCGATGGAGGCGTTGCGCTGCGGCGAGATGATCTCGACCACGCCCGAGGGCTGCAGCACGCGCGGCACGATCGCCGCCGGCTCCACCGCCATGTCGAGGATGGGAAGGCCGAAATAGGCCCATTCCGCGGCGGCGAGGTCGATCATGCGCGAGCGGTAATCGCCGCCGCGCGTGGTGATCGATGGACACGAACTCATGGCGATGCGATAGCCCGCCGCTCGCGCCGGCGCATAACCGCCGTCGGGCGTGCGGCGATACAGCGGCTCGAAGCGGTTCTCGCCCACGCGCACCATCATCGGCGGCGCTTCGTCGGCACGCGAGTAGGTCACGCGCAGCGCCGGATCGGGGAACCCGGCCGGCCGCGGAAACGCCGGGATCGCGCGGCTGGCGCTGCGCGCCGTCTGCGCCCACGCCGGGAGGCTCGCGAACACCGCCAGCGTCATGCCCAAGGCGACCATCACAACGGTCGGCAGCGTGGTTCGTGTCGATCGCATGGGGGGCGCTCGTCCGTGGCGGAGCGCACAGAGTGGCCACAGGCGCGTGAAGCCGGCATCGCGTCGCACGCGTGCCGGCCGCCGACCTCAATCCTCCTCGTGCCGCGGCTTGTACGCCTCGACCAGCTTCTGCTGCACGTTCGTCGGCACCGGCTCGTAGTGGCTGAAGTCCAGCGAGTAGCGGCCGCGGCCGGCGGTGACGGACTTGAGTTCCGCCGCGTAGCCTTCCAGCTCCGACAGCGGCACCTGCGCCTTCACGACGATCTCGTTGCCGCGCACGCTGTCGGTGCCGCTGATGCGCGCGCGTTTGCTGGCCAGGCCGCCGCTTACGTCGCCCATGTGCTGCTCGGGCGCGTTGACTTCCAGCTCGACGATGGGCTCCAGCACCTGCGGGCGCGCCTTGCCGATCGCATCGAGGAAGGCCTTCTTGCCCGCGGCGACGAACGCGACTTCCTTGCTGTCCACCGGATGATGCTTGCCGTCGTAGACGATCACGCGTACGTCCTGGATCGGGTATCCGGCCAGCGCGCCGCTGCGCAGCACCTGGCGCACGCCTTTCTCCACCGCCGGCATGAACTGGCCCGGGATCGTGCCGCCCTTCACCTCGTCGACGAATTCGAACCCCGTGCCGCGCGGCAGCGGTTCGATGCGCAGGAACACCTCGCCGAACTGGCCCGCGCCCCCGGTCTGCTTCTTGTGGCGGTGGTGGCCCTCGGCCTTGCCGCTGACGGTTTCGCGATACGCGATGCGCGGCGGGCGCGAGGTCACTTCCACGCCGTAGCGTTCCTTCAATCGTTCCAGGTTGATGCGCAGGTGCAGGTCGGAGAGGCCGCGGATCACCGTCTCGTTGGTTTCGGCCTCGTGTTCGACGACGAAGCATGGATCTTCTTCCGACAGTTTGTGCAGCGCCGTGGCGAGCTTCTGTTCCTGTCCCTTGCTCGCCGCTTCCACCGCGAGGCCGAACATCGGGCGTGGGAAATCCAGCGGCGAGAGACGGATCTGGTCCTCGTCGTGACTGTCGTGCAGCACCGCGTCGAAGTGCAGCTCCTCAACCTTGGCCACCGCGGCGATGTCGCCGGGAATCGCCTGTTCGATTTCGACGTGGTCCTTGCCGCGCAGCTTGAACAGATGGCCGACCTTGAACGGTTTCTTGCCGTCGTCGACGAACAGCTGCGTGTCCTTCTTCACCGTGCCCTGGTGCACGCGGAACACGCCGAGCTTGCCGACGAAGGGATCGTTGACGATCTTGAACACGTCGGCGATGACGTGCGCCTTCGGATCGGGCGTGGCCTGGATGCGCGTGCGTTCGGGGCCCTTCTCGAACGGCGGCGCGTTGGCTTCGGCGGGATTGGGGAACCAGCGTTCGGCCACGTCCAGCAGTTCGGCGATGCCGACGCCCGTGCGCGCGGAGCAGAACAGCACCGGCACCAGGTGGCCTTCGCGCAGGCATTGCTCGAATGCGTCGTGCAATTCCTCGCCCGAAAGCCCTTCTTCGCCCACGTCGAGGTAGTGCTCCATCACCGTTTCGTTGATCTCGACGATCTGGTCGATGATCTTCTGGTGCCAGTCGGCCACGGACCCCAGGTCGCTGTCGCCCTGCGGGTTGAGCAGGCAATCGACCACGCGCTTTCCGCCTTCGGCGGGCAGGTTGAGGGGGAGGCATTCCGGGCCGAAGGTCTCGCGCAGGTCCGACAGCACGCCGTCGAGCGCGGCGCCTTCATGGTCGATCTTGTTGACGATGATGGCCCGGCACAGGTTGCGGCCGCGCGCGTACTCCATCATCCGGCGCGCGCCGTATTCCACGCCGGTGGCGGCATCGACGACGACGGCCACGGTTTCCACCGCGCCCAGCGCCGAGAGCGCGGGCCCGCGGAAATCCGGATAGCCCGGGGTGTCGATGAGGTTCACGTGCATGCCGGCGTGGTCGATGCTGGCGACGCCGGCGTCGATGGAATGCCCGCGTTGTTTCTCGATCGGATCGAAGTCGGACACGGTGTTGCCGCGTTCGATCGTGCCTGCCGTCTGGAGTGCGCCGCCGGCCTGCAGCAGGGCTTCGAAGAGCGTTGTTTTGCCGGCGCCGGGGTGGCCTGCCAGGGCCACGTTGCGGATGGATTGTGTGCTGTAGGACATGAGCGGACTTCTCCCGTGAGGGTGGGAAGGCCGTCATGGCTGTCCGGCGCTGCGCCTGCGCGAAGGGGCGCTCGGCGGGCGGTCATGGCGGGTGCCGGCGGGGCGCCGGGACCGAAAGCCTCGCGCAAGGGGGAGGGGTGGTCAAGCCGGCGCGCGGCGAACTGTGGACCCTCTACGGGTTTCACGCCGTGCGTCCCCGCCATCGCGCATGCGCGGCTAACGTCCGTCACGCTAGGCTGCACGCTCTTTCACCCCACGAAGGAGTAGCGAGATGGCGTTCAAGCGCATTGCCGAAGCGGTCTGGAACGGCGACCTGCAGGGCGGAAAGGGCGCCCTGAGCACGCCGCAGAGCGGCTTGTTCACGGACCAGAACTACTCCTTCAAGACGCGGTTCGGCGACGAGAAGGGCACCAATCCCGAGGAACTGCTGGCCGCCGCGCACGCGGGCTGCTTCTCGATGGCGCTGTCGGCCGTGATGAGCAAGGCCGGCACCCCGCCGGACACCATCCAGACCCGCGCCGAAGTGACGATGGAACCGGGCATGGACCCCGGCCCGACGATCACCGGCGTGAACCTGGTGGTCACCGCCAAGGCCCCGGGCATGGACGAGGCCACCTTCAAGCAGCACGCCGAAGCGGCCAAGGCCGGCTGCGTGATCTCGCGCGCACTGTCGGTGCCGGTGACGCTCCAGGCCACGCTGCAGGGCTGATCGGGCGGCATGGCGTCCGGTCCGAACCGCCACGCCGTGCTGGTGCATGGCGCCGGCGGCGGCGGGTGGGAATGGAACGTGTGGCGGCGCGTGCTCGCCGCCGAAGGGTTCGAGGTCGATGCGCTGGACCTGGAGCCCGGCAGCGGCGGGCTGGAATCCACCGGTTTCGACGACTACGTGGCGCAGGTGCGCGCTGCGCTGGACGCCGCGCCGCATCCCTGCGCGCTGGTCGGCGCGAGCCTCGGCGGTCTGCTCGCGATGGCCTGCGCGGACGCGGCCGACGCGCTGGTGCTGGTGAACCCCGTACCGCCCGCGCCGTGGGCCGACCGCCTGCCGCGTCGCGACTGGCCCGACCTCGTCCACTGGCGGCACGACGCCCGACTCGCCTCTACCCGGCGCGCGCTGCCCGATTCGGACGACGCCACCGCGCTGTATGCGTTCCGGCGATGGCGCGACGAATCCGGCGCCGTGCTCCGGCAGGCGCACGCCGGCCTGCTGCTGGATGCGCCCGCATGCCCGACGCTCTGCATCGCCTCGGCGCTGGACGAGGATGTCCCGCCGGAACTCACCGTCGAACTCGCGCGGGCCTGGGACGCGGACCTTGTGCGGGTCGCATCGCCGGGCCACGTGGGGCCGCTGCTCGGCCGCGATGCCGCGACCGTCGCGACGCAGGCCGCGCTCTGGCTGACCCCGCGGCTGTAGGCACGGTAAATCGCGTCGGGGGGACGGGGCGTGTGAAGGCCGGGATTCAGCACCCATTGCCCGCAGCGGCAGGACGATGCGGCCACGCCCTTCGGCGTCGGAGCCTTCCCATGATTCGCCTGATCGTCGCTTCCCTCGCGCTGGCCGCCGCCGCGAGCGGCCCGTTGCATGCGCAGTCCTACCCGCAGTACGGATCGACCAGCAGCAGCGATTACGCGCGGGTGGTCCGCGTCGATCCGGTGTTCGACCGCTACGACACCGCCGCCCCGCAGCAGCGGTGCTACGAGCGCCCGACCTACGTCGGCGGCGACGGCTACCGCAACGACGGTTACCGGAACGACGGCTACTACGGCGGCGATTCGTACGGGAGCGGATATCCCACGGGTGGTTCGCAAGCCGGGCGCACGGTCTCGACCATCGTCGGCACCATCGTCGGTGCGGCGGTCGGCAGCCAGATCGGCGGCGGCAGTGCGCGTTATGCGACCTCGGCGATCGGTTCGGTCGTGGGCGGCATGGCCGGCCGTCAGATCTACGACCAGAGCCAGAACCAGCGCGAACGCGTCGGCACGGTACGCGTCTGCGACCCCGTGTACGAAGGCGACGGCTACTACTCCTCGCGCAACGGCAGCCGCAATGCGGGCGCCTACGACGTGACGTACGAATACGCCGGGCGCACCTACACCACGCGGACGAACTACGACCCGGGCGATCGCATCCGCGTGCGGGTCAACGTCACGCCCGAGTAATCGCCGTCTTGTAGCCCGGGCAAGCGCAGCGCGCCCGGGTCCGACGCACAGACTTACGCCCAGTCGATCGTCCCGCGCACCACGTTGCACACCTGTCCGCCCGACCACACTTCGCCGTCGGCGTCGACGCGCAATTGCAGGCGCGCGTCGAAACCGACTTCGCGCCCCTGGCTCACGGTATAGCGCCCGCCCGATCCCGGCAGCGCGTCGTTGTGCCTGAGCCATGCGGCCAGCGTGGCGTTGGCGGCGCCGGAGGCGGCGTCCTCGAACCGCGCCGGCGCGCCAACGAAAGCCCGCACGACCAGGTCGTAATCGCGGCCCGCATCGGCGCGGGCGAACGCGCACAAGCCCATCGTTTCGGTGGTTTCCGCCAGTTGCGCGATGGCGTCCCAGTCCGGCGTCGCGCCGCGCAGCGCCGATTCGCTGGCGACTTCGGCCAGCCACCAGCGGCGGCCGCCGTCCATCAGGGCCGGCGGGAGCGCGCCGGGTTCCAGCGCTGCCAGCACTGCGGCAAGACGCGCATCGCCCGGTTCGGCGACCTCGACCACCCGCGCGCGCGGCGTGCGCACCGCGATGGTGCGCGTCGCGCCGTCGCCCTCCACGGACAACGGCAGCGTACCCGCGGCGCCTTCCTGCACGATTTGCCCGTCGACGAGTTCGGCCATCCCCGCATCCAGCACGACGTGCGCGGTGCCGACGCTGGGATGTCCGGCGAACGGCACCTCGCGCCGCGGGCTGAACATGCGCACGCGATACGCCGCGCCGGGTTGCGTCGGCGGGAAGACGAAGGTGGTTTCGGGCAGGCGCGTCCAGCGGGCGATGGCCTGCATGCGGGCGTCGTCCAGGCCCTGTGCGTCCAGCACGACGGCGAGCGGGTTGCCGGCGCCGGGCCGGTCGGCGAACACATCCAGTTGCAGGTAGCGGCGAAGCGTCATTCGGCGGGGGTCCGAGTGGAATATTCGACTAGAATCGCGAAGTTTACGGCGCGTCCCACGCCCTGGCAGGGCGGGCGCGCCATTCTAGTTTCCGTGGCGGCCTCGCGCCGGCATGGTTTCGGCGGCAACCACATTCCATCTGATCATCACCAGACTCCAGAACCTCATCAAAGGAACCGTTGCAGTGGCGGAAGCGAATCGCTGGGTAGTACTCAAGTTCGGCGGCACCTCGGTGTCCCGCCGGAACCGTTGGGACACCATCGGACGCCTCGCCGGAAAACGCATGTCCGAAGAGGGCGTCCGCGTGCTGGTGGTGGTTTCGGCGCTGTCGGGCGTTACCAACGAGCTGCAGGCGATCTCCAACGGCGATGACGTCGACGCACGCATCGCCGCGCTGGTCGAACGCCATCGCGCGTTCTGCAGCGAACTCGACCTGGATCCGGACACCGTGCTTGGCCAGCGCCTCGCGGCATTGCAGGCGCTGGGTACGGACCCGCGCGCGGCGCAGCGTCCGCTCGAGTGGCAGGCCGAAGTGCTCGCGCAGGGCGAACTGCTGTCGTCCACGCTCGGTGCGGCGTACCTGCGTTCGCAGGGGCTGGATTTCGGCTGGTGCGATGCGCGCGACTGGCTCGATGCCGTGTCCTTGCCCAACGCCAGCGCGTGGTCGCAGCGGTTGTCGGTGAATTGCAGGCTCGACGGCGACGGTTTCGGCGAACGCTTCTCCGCGCAGCCGACCCGCGCGCTGATCACGCAGGGCTTTATCTCGCGCCACGGCGACGGCGGCACGGCGATCCTCGGCCGCGGCGGTTCGGACACCTCGGCGGCGTATTTCGGCGCGTTGCTGAAGGCGCAGCGCGTGGAAATCTGGACCGATGTGCCCGGCATGTTCAGCGCCAATCCGCGCGACGTGCCCGAAGCGCGCCTGCTCACGCGCCTGCATTACGCCGAAGCGCAGGAAATCGCCACCACCGGCGCGAAGGTGCTGCATCCGCGTTCGATCGCGCCGTGCCGCGATGCCGGCGTGCCGATGGCGATCCTAGACACCGAACGCGCGGAACTGCCCGGCACGCGCATCGACGCGACCGCCGCGACGGTGCCCGGCGTGAAGGCGATCAGCCGTCGCAACGGCATCGTGCTGGTGTCGATGGAAAGCATCGGCATGTGGCAGCAGGTCGGCTTCCTTGCCGACGTGTTCGAACGCTTCAAGCGCCACGGGTTGTCGATCGACCTGATCGGTTCGTCGGAAACCAACGTCACCGTCTCGCTCGATCCCAGCGAGAACCTGGTCACGACCAACGTGCTGGAAGCGCTCAGCGCGGATCTCGCGGAAATCTGCCGCGTGAAGGTCATCGCGCCGTGCGCGGCGATCACGCTGGTCGGGCGCGGCATGCGTTCGCTGCTGCATCGCCTGAGCGACATCTGGGCGACGTTCGGCCGCCAGCACGTGCACCTGATCTCGCAATCGTCCAACGACCTCAACCTCACCTTCGTTATCGACGAAGCCGATGCCGAAGGCCTGCTGCCGCACCTGCACGCCGAACTCATCCGTTCGCGCGCGATGCCGGTGCGCGATGCGACGGTGTTCGGGCCGAGCTGGCGCGAGATCGCCTTCGGCGCGCCGCAGCGCGCGCCGGCGTGGTGGCGCGGTCGTCGCGATGAACTGCTTTCGCTCGCCGGCAAAGGCACGCCGCGCTACGTCTACGACCTGGCGACGGTGCGCGATCGCGCGCGTTCGCTCAGCGCGACCAATGCGGTGGATCGCTGCTTCTATGCGATCAAGGCCAATCCGAATGCGGACATCCTGCGCACGCTGGTCGGCGAAGGCTTCGGGCTGGAATGCGTGTCGCAGGGCGAATTCGACCACGTCTTCGCGACGCTGCCGCACATCGCGCCGAGCCGCGTGCTGTTCACGCCGAGCTTCGCGCCGCGTCGCGAATACGAGGCGGCGTTCGAGCGCGGCATCATCGTCACGCTCGACAACATCGAAGCGCTGCAGCGCTGGCCCGAGGTGTTCCGCAACCGCACGATCTGGCTGCGCATCGACCTCGGCCACGGCGAAGGCCATCACGAGAAGGTCAAGACCGGTGGCGTCGCGGCGAAGTTCGGCCTGCCGATGACGCGCTTCGATGCGTTCGTCGAAGAGGCGCGCAAGCTTGGCATTCGCATCAGCGGCCTGCACGCGCACCTGGGCAGCGGCATCGAGGATCCGCAGCACTGGCGTGGCGTGTACGCGCACCTCGCCGGGCTGGCGGACGGCATCGGCACGATCGAGACCATCGACATCGGCGGCGGATTGCCGATCCCGTACACGCCGGAAGCGCCGCAGTTCGACCTGCCGCTGTGGCGCGCGGGGCTGGAGGAAATCAAGGCGGCGTATCCGCGCTACGGTCTGGTGATCGAGCCGGGTCGTTACCTCGTCGCCGAAAGCGGCGCGCTGCTGCTGACGGCGACGCAGGTCGTCGAAAAGGACGGCGTGCGCCGCGTCGGCTGCGATGCCGGCATGAACGCGCTGATGCGTCCGGCGATGTACGAGGCCTACCACAGCATCTTCAACCTGGGCCGCGACGAGGCGAACGGCACGGCGGTGTTCGAAGTGGTCGGTCCGGTCTGCGAAAGCAGCGACGTGATCGGCCGCGGTCGCACGCTGCCCGCCGACACCGCCGAAGGCGACGTGATCCTCGTTGCCGACGCCGGCGCCTACGGCATGGCGATGGCCAACACCTACAACCTGCGGGCCCTTCCGGCCGAGGAAGCAATCGAATGAGTGAGTGGAAATTCAACCGCGACGCGATCCGCGCGTTCCGTTTCGTGCGTTGCGGATTCGACGCGGACACGGGCGTCGCGCAGCTGGTGTACGCCTTCGACGACGGCCCGGAGATGATCGAGACGATCACCGTGCCGGGTGCGCCGTTCGTGCTCGACGTGCAGCGCACGCAGGCTGCCGAGCGCGCGCTGCGCCTGCTGCACCTGATCGCCGGCGTGAGCTATTACAAGGCGGCGGTGCCGTCGGAAATCCGCATCGATTCCTACGCGATCGACGGGGACACCGCGGCGCTGATGGAGCTGATCTACGTCAACGGCCTGGGCGAATTCGCCTATCGCAATGGCTTGAACCTGCACGGGAAGATCAACTTCCCGGTGACGCAGCAGGCGGGCACGAAGGCGCCGAAGCTCGGCCTGCGCGAACACGCGCTCGTCGCCATCGGCGGCGGCAAGGATTCGCTGGTCAGCATCGAAGCGCTGCGCGCGCTGGGCGTCGAACAGACGGTCACGTGGATCGGCGGCTCGCAGCTGATCCGCGCCTGTGCCGAACGCACGGGCCTGCCGACGCTGAACCTCGGCCGCGCGCTCGCGCCGCAGCTGTTCGACTACAACCGCGAAGGCGCGTGGAACGGGCACATTCCGGTCACGGTGCTGAACTCGGCGATCATGGTCTTCGCCGCGGTGCTGCTGGGCGTGGACCAGGTGGTGTTCTCGAACGAACGCTCCGCCAGCTACGGCAGCGTGATCGAAGGCACGGGCGAGGTGAACCACCAGTGGTCGAAGGGCTGGGCGTGCGAGCGCGCGTTCGGCGAGTACGTGCAGCGCGAGGTCGCCGCGGACCTGCATTACTACTCGCTGTTGCGTCCGCTGAGCGAACTCGCGGTCGCGCGCCAGTTCGCGAAGACCGACCGCTACGACGCGCACTTCAGCAGCTGCAACCGCAACTTCCACATCCTCGGCGAGCGCCCGGCGAGCCGCTGGTGCGGCGTGTGCCCGAAGTGCCATTTCGTGTTCCTCGCGCTCGCGCCGTTCATGCCGAAGCCGCGCCTGATGGGGATTTTCGGCCGCAACCTGCTCGACGACCCGGCGCAGATCCCCGGCTTCGACGCGCTGCTGGAATACCAGAACCACAAGCCGTTCGAATGCGTCGGCGAAGGCCGCGAATCCCGCGCCGCGATGTCCGCATTGGCCGATCGGCCGGAGTGGCGCGAGGACGCGCTGGTTGACCGCTTCGCGCACGAGATCCGTCCGCAGCTGGATGCTGGCGAACTCGCGATCGAGCCGCTGCTCGTCATCGACGACGATCACCGCATCCCGGCCGCCTTGTGGGAACGCCTGCGTGCGCAGTTCGCCGCCTGACATCGCCTCGCTCGACGGCCGCAAGGTCGCGCTCTGGGGCTGGGGCCGCGAAGGCCGAGCGGCGTATCGCGCGATCCGCGCTCGACTGCCGGAGTTGGCGTTGACGTTGTTCTGCTCGACGGCGGAAGCCGCGGAAGCGATGGCGCTCGGCGATGCGAACCTGTCCGCTGAAACGGACGCCTCCGCATCGCGCCTGTCGGCGTTCGACGTGGTGGTGAAATCGCCCGGCATCAGCCCGTACAAGCCCGAGGCCGTTGCCGCCGCGCAGGCCGGCACGCGTTTCATCGGCGGCACGACGCTGTGGTTCGCCGAACATGCGGGCCGCGACGGCGTCGCCGCGGACACGATCTGCGTCACCGGCACGAAGGGAAAGAGCACGACGACGGCGCTGCTCGCGCACCTGCTACGCGCTGGCGGCCACGTCACCGCGCTCGCGGGCAACATCGGGTTGCCGCTGCTGGAAGCGCTGGAGCCGGACATCGCGCCGGAGCTCTGGGCGATCGAGCTGTCGAGCTACCAGACCGGCGACGTCGCGGAGAGCGGTGTACGACCGCAGGTGGCGATCGCGCTGAACCTCTTCCCCGAGCACCTGGACTGGCACGGCTCGCACGAGCGCTACGTCGCGGACAAGCTCCGCCTGATCACGCAGGCCCGGCCGCGCATTGCCGTGCTCAACGCGAACGATCCGCGACTGGCGCAACTGGGCGCTTCGCTCACCGGCAGCGAGGTGCGCTGGTTCGGTCGCGCCGACGGGTGGCATCTGCGCGAGGACGATCTGTACCGCGGCGATGCGTTCGTCATGGATACGCGCGCGCTGCCGCTGCCGGGGCGCCACAACCGCGGCAACCTGTGCGCGGTGCTGACGGCGATCGAAGCACTTGGGCTGGATGCGGTGCCGCTTGCGCCGCACGCCGCGAGCTTCCGCCCGCTGCCGCATCGGCTGCAGACGATCGGTACGCGGGACGGCATCACCTACGTCAACGATTCGATCAGCACCACGCCGCACGCGAGCCTCGCGGCATTGGAGTGTTTCGCCTCGCGACGTGTCGCGATCCTGATCGGTGGACACGATCGTGGCCTGCCGTGGGAAGACTTCGCCGAGGCGATGCGGACACGTGCGCCGCGGTCGATCGTGACGATGGGGCAGAACGGGCCGCGCATCCACGCGCTGCTCGAACCGCTCGCCGCGCAGATGGGCTTCGTACTGGGTGAGGCGAGCGATCTGGCCGATGCGATGGCGCAGGCGAAATCGGCATTGGGCGGGGAGGGCGTGGTGCTGCTGTCGCCCGGTGCGCCGAGCTTCGGCCTGTATCGCGATTACGTGGCGCGCGGGCGCCACTTCGCCGAGCTGGCGGGGTTCGATCCGGAGAGGATCAGCACGATTCCGGGACTCGGCGTCGCCTGACTCCCGAGGGTCGGTGGATCGCGATCAGTGATCGCGGCTCACCGCATAGCGCGCCAGCCCACGCAGCGCGAGCGTGTAGTCGTTCTCGTCGAGGCCATCGAGCGCGCGTTCGGCTTCGCGTGCGTATTCCTGCGCGCGGCGGCGGCTGTAGTCGAGGCCGCCGGTGGCGTGGATCGCGGCCAGCACCTGCGGCATCGCAGCGGTATCGCCTTGCTCCACCGCGTTGCGTAGTACGTCGCGCGTGGCGGCGTCGCTGTGCGCGATGGCGTGGATCAGCGGCAGCGTCGCCTTGCCTTCGGCGAGGTCGTCGCCGAGGTTCTTGCCCAGCGTCGCCGCATCGGATGCGTAATCGAGCACGTCGTCGGCGATCTGGAACGCGTAACCCAGGTTCATGCCATAGTCGTGCAGCGCGTCGCACGTGGTCTCGTCCGCGTCGGCCAGCAGCGCGCCCAGGCGCGTCGCGGCGGCGAAGAGCACCGCGGTCTTGCGCTCGATCACCCGCAGGTAGGCGGCCTCGTCCGTGTCGGGGTTGCGCACGTGCAGCAGCTGCAGCACTTCGCCTTCGGCGATGCGGTTGGTCGTGTCGGCCAGGATCTGCATCACCGCCATGCGTTCCAGTTCGACCATCAGCTGGAAGCTGCGCGAATACAGGAAGTCGCCGACCAGCACGCTCGCCGCGTTGCCCCATACCGCGTTGGCCGTCTTGCGGCCGCGGCGCAGGTCCGATTCATCGACGACGTCGTCGTGCAGCAGCGTCGCGGTATGGATGAACTCCACGACGGCGGCGAGCTGGTGCGCGTCCTCGCCGATGCCACGGCCCTGTCGTCCGCCCAGCGCCCCGTTGGCGAGCAGCAGCAACATCGGCCGCAAACGCTTGCCGCCGGCGCCGACGATGTACTCGGCGACCTGGTTGATCAGCACCACGTCCGATGCGAGCCGGCGCCGGATCAGCGCGTCCACCGCCGCCATGTCCTGACGGGCCAGGGCCTGGATGGTGGCCAGGTCGGGGACGGCCGGGGTCGTCGTCGGGCTGGGTTGCATGGGCGAGCCGCGAAGGAAGGGCTCTGGATTATACGAGGGCGCGTCCGCGGCGCGGATTTTTCGGACAGTTCCGATGTACGTCGCCCGGTGGTGCGCACCAACCTGTGGTTTCGACTCCCGCATCGCAGTCACCCACCGGAACATCCCATGAGTACACGACAGAACGCCGCCGCAGACGCCGCGATATCGCCCGTCGCCGTCCCCCAATTCCCGGGTTTGCGCCATGTGGACGTGATCGAACGCAACCTTCGCCGGCTTGGCGGCTCGCGGCGCGAGGCGCTGCTCGACGCGGTGGCGCAGACGCTCGACCGTTACCTCGCCGGCACGACGCAGCGTATTGGCACCGCCTGCCTCGACCTGGACGCGGAGCTCGACGAAGTGCTCCGGCGCCTCGGGCCGGCACGCGCGATGGCCAGCGACGGAGCGGCCGCCTGATGGCCGGTCGTACGGTCCGGCGCAAGCCGAAGGAACGCATCCTCGTGGGCGAGGCGCTGGCCGTGCCGCCGGGCGCGCACGAGGACCCGGCGTCGTTCGAACTGCTCAGGCTCTGGGCGATCGACCGCAGCCTGGAGATGAGCGTGTATTCGCGCATCGAGGGCGAGCCGTCGGATTTCGGGATCCTCCTCGCCGACCTGTTCAGCCACGCCTGCGGACGGTACGCCCAAGGCACGGGACAGGCGGAATCCGACATCCGCGCCAGCATGTTCCTGGCCTTCGCTTGCCGTTTGGGCGACTTGCGGCGCATGTGATTTCCGACGCCCGCGCGGCCGGATCGCCCCCGGCGGCGGACGACGGGCGGCTGTTATGATGCTTCCCCTGCCGGCGCGGCCGCCTCGCGCGTCGCGCCCGGCCTCCAGACGAAACAACATAAGAGGGGAAGGCACTCCCATGGCACGCGGCATCAACAAGGTGATCCTGGTCGGCAATCTTGGCGACGATCCCGAAACCAAGTACACCCAGGGCGGCATGGCCGTGACCAAGGCCCGCCTGGCGACGACGAGCGTGCGCAAGGACCGCGACGGCAACACCCAGGAGCGCACCGAGTGGCACCGAGTGACCTTCTTCGGCAAGCTTGGCGAGATCGCCGGCGAGTACCTGCGCAAGGGCAGCCAGGTATACGTCGAAGGCTCGATCCGCTACGACAAGTACACCGGCCAGGACGGCGTGGAGCGCTACTCCACCGACATCATCGCCGACGAGATGCAGATGCTCGGCGGCCGTCCGGGCGAGGGCGGCGGCAGCCGCAGCGAATACCGCGGCGGTGGCGGCGGCGAGCGTTCGTCGCGTGCGCCGGCGCGCCAGGAATCCGCACCGCGTCGTGAGGCGCCTCCGGCCAAGTCGAGCAGCTTCAACGACGATTTCGCGGACGACGATATTCCGTTCTGAGCCATACCGGCTTTCGGCGCTTCGAGAATCGACAAGGAGTTCCAGTGGCGACGTGGCTTGTCACGGGAGGCGCCGGTTTCATCGGTGGCAACTTCGTGCTGGATGCGGTCCAGCGCAACATCAAGGTCGTCAACCTCGACGCGCTCACGTATGCGGGCAACGTCGACACGCTCGCGTCGCTCGAGAACGACCCCAGACACGTCTTCGTCCATGGCGACATCGGCGATGGTGACCTGGTCGAAGGCCTTCTGCGCGAGCACCGCCCCGACGCGGTGATCAATTTCGCGGCCGAAAGCCACGTGGACCGGTCGATCGATGGACCGGCCGCATTCGTCCAGACGAACGTGGTGGGCACCCTGGCGCTGCTCGAAAAGACGCGCGACTACTGGAAGTCGCTGGACGCCGCCGGTCGCGATGCGTTCCGCTTCCTCCATGTGTCCACCGACGAGGTCTACGGGACGCTCGGCGAAACCGGCAAGTTCACCGAGGAAACTCCGTACGCGCCGAATTCGCCGTACTCGGCCTCCAAGGCGGCGTCGGACCACCTCGTCCGTGCGTTCCACCACACGTACGGCCTCCCGGTGCTGACCACCAACTGCTCGAACAATTACGGGCAGTACCAGTTCCCGGAAAAGCTGATCCCGCTGATCATCGCGCGAGCGTTGGCTGGCGAGCCGCTGCCGGTGTACGGCGACGGACGCAACGTGCGCGACTGGCTCTACGTGGGCGATCACTGCGCCGCGATCCGGCGCGTGCTCGAAGCCGGACGCGTAGGCGAGACCTACAACGTCGGCGGCGATGCGGAACGGCAGAACCTGGAAGTCGTCACGGCGATCTGTCGCCTGCTCGACGCGCGTCAGCCGCTCGTCGACGGACGCGCGCGCGAATCGTTGATCACCTTCGTCGCCGATCGACCCGGCCACGATCGCCGTTATGCGATCGATGCGTCCAAGCTCAAGCGCGAGCTGGGGTGGGCGCCGACGGTCACGTTCGAAGAAGGCATCGCGATCACTGTCGACTGGTACCTCCGGAACCAGGCCTGGGTGCAGCGGGTGCTTGACGGCAGTTATCGGCTAGAACGCATCGGACAGGGTTGAGCACAACCAATGAACCGCAAGGGCATCATCCTCGCAGGCGGGACCGGCACGCGGCTCTATCCGATCACCAAGGGCGTCAGCAAGCAGCTGCTGCCGGTGTACGACAAGCCGATGATCTACTACCCGCTGAGCGTGCTGATGCTCGCGGGCATCCGGGACGTGCTGGTGATCAACACGCCTCACGAGCAGGCGCTCTTCAAGGCGCTGCTGGGAGATGGCTCCCAGTGGGGCATGCGCATCGAGTATGCCGTGCAACCCAGCCCCGACGGCCTGGCGCAGGCGTTTCTGATCGGACGCGAATTCCTTGCGGGTGGGCCGAGCTGTCTCGTGCTGGGCGACAACATCTTCCACGGTCCCGGTCTGACCTCGATGTTGAAGCGCGCCGACGCGCGGGCGTCAGGCGCCACCGTGTTCGGTTATTGGGTCCGCGATCCGGAGCGTTATGGCGTTGCCGAATTCGACACTGACGGGAAGATCGTCGGCCTGGAAGAAAAGCCCGCAGTCCCGCGCTCGAACTACGCCGTGACCGGGCTGTACTTCTACGACGGGCGTGCCAGCGATTTCGCGGCGCAGCTGCAGCCCTCCGCGCGCGGCGAGCTCGAGATCACCGATCTCAATCGCCGGTACCTGGAAGAGGGTTCGCTGCACCTGGAGCAACTCGGCCGCGGATACGCGTGGCTGGACACCGGCACGCACCAGTCGTTGCTCGAGGCTTCGAACTACATCGAAACCATCGAAGCGCGCCAGGGCCTGCGTGTGTGCTGTCCGGAAGAGATCGCCTGGAACAACGGCTGGATCACCGCGGCGCAACTCAATGAACTGGCCCGTCCGCTGGCAAAGAACGGCTACGGCGAATACCTGCTGAGCCTCGCCGAGCGGGGGCCGGTACCGTGAAGATCATCGAAACCGACCTGCCGGGTTGCGTGGTGATCGAGCCGCGTGTCTTCGGCGACGATCGCGGCTTCTTCTTCGAATCGTTCAACCTCGACAAACTCGGCGACGCCGGCATCAAGCCGACGTTCGTGCAGGGCAACGTGTCGTCGTCGCGACGCGGCGTGTTGCGCGGTCTCCATTACCAGTGGCCCCGGCCGCAGGGCAAGTACGTCTCCGTGATCGAAGGCGAGGTCTGGGACGTGGCGGTCGACATCCGCCGCGGTTCGCCTACTTTCGGCCGCTGGACGGGCGTGCTGCTCAGCGCCGAGAACAAGCGCCATTTCTGGATTCCGGAAGGCTTCGCGCACGGGTTCGTCACCCTCAGCGAGCGCGCGGTGTTCACGTACCTGTGCACGCAGACCTACGATGCGTCCGCCGATGCGGCCGTCCGCTGGAACGATGCCACGCTCGCGGTCGATTGGCCGATGTCGGACGTCACGCTTTCGGACAAGGACGCGCGCGCGCCGTTCCTGGACGAAATCCCCGAGGACCGGCTGCCGGTCTACGCACCGTGAGGCCGTCGTGAGACTGCTGCTGGTTGGCGCGAACGGTCAGGTCGGCCATGCGTTGCGGCGCAGCCTGGCGCCACTGGGCGACGTGGTCGCGACCACGCGCAGCGGACGTCTGGACGACGACGTCGCCTGCGAAACCCTTGATCTGGCGGAACTGGACGCCATCGCGCCGTTCGTCGAACGCGTGCGGCCCGACGTGGTCGTCAATGCGGCCGCATACACGGCCGTGGATCGTGCCGAGGACGAACCCGAGGTCGCGTTCCGCATCAACGCACGCGCCACGGAGCGCCTCGCGCTTGCGTGCGCCGAGGCCGGCGTCCCGCTCGTGCATTACTCGACCGATTACGTTTTCGATGGCGGCGGCTCGCGCCCGTATCGTGAAGACGATCCGACGAGCCCGCTCGGCGTGTACGGACACAGCAAGCGCGATGGCGAAGTGGCCATCGAACGCAGCGGCGCACGACACCTGATCCTGCGCACCGCGTGGGTGTACGGGCTCCACGGCCACAATTTCCTGCGCACGATGCTGCGCGTGGGCGCCGAACGCGACGAACTTCGCGTGGTCGCCGACCAGCACGGCTGCCCCACGCCCGCGTGGCTGATCGCCGATGCCACGGCGGCCATCCTGCGCCAGGGCATCACGGCATCGGGTATCCGTCACCTGGTCGCCAGCGGACAGACGACGTGGCACGGCTTCGCCGACGCGATCTTCGACGCGGCGAGCCAGCGCGGCCTGATCGCGCGGCGCCCCGTCGTCACCCCGATCGCGACCGCCGATTACCCCACGCGCGCTGTCCGGCCTGCGTACTCCGTGCTGGACACCACCCGCCTGCGCGAGGAATACGCGCTGGATTTGCCGGATTGGCGCGACGCGTTGGCACGAACGCTGGACTGAGGCCTTCCGGGCGGTGCCTCTCGTGTCGCGCGACGCCACGCGCTAGTCTGGCGTGGTCCGCCGACGGGGAGTCGGGCGGCGCACACTAGGGAAGGGGACAATGAAGAAACTTCTGCTCGCGGCCGCGCTCATGGCGCTGTCGCTCAATGCAGCGGCCGACGGTGTCGACGTGTCGGCCTACACGCGCTAGGACCAGTTCACCGATCTGAAGATCTCGCCAGGCGGACAGTACCTGGCTGCGACGGTGCCCATGGAGGATCGCAGCGTCCTGGCAGTGATCGAGCGCGGGACCAACAAGCTCACCGGCACCTTCAAGATGCCGCGCGACAACTACGTCGCCGACTTCGAGTGGATCAACCCGGAGCGCGTGGTGCTCAGCGCCGCGGAGAAGTTCGGTTCGCTCGACGAGCCGGTGCTCACCGGCGAGCTGTTCGCCATCAACGCCGACGGCAGCAAGGCCGAGATGTTGATCGGCTACCGCACGCAGGACGGCGGCCTTGGCACGACCATCAAGCCGAAGAAGGGCAACGACCGGGTCTGGGCCCGCCTCGTGCCGACGCCGATCGCCGATGACGGTCGCACGACGCTGATCTCGGCGCAGCCCTACTCGCAGGACCCGCGTTCCACCGCCGAACGCCTCGACGCCTACAGCGGCCGGATGCGGCGCGTTGCGATCGCGCCGATTCGCAACGCACGTTTCGCCGCCGACAACGCGGGCGTGGTGCGGTTCACGTGGGGCTCGGACTCCGACAACATCCGGCATCTGTACTACCGCACCGGCGATGGCGCGGAGTGGGACCTGCTGACCATCGAGAAGGACGGCCTGTTCGAGGTGCCGATCGGGTTCTCCGCCGACAACCAGACGGTCTACCTGCAGGTCGAGCAGCCGCGCGGTCCCGATGCGATCGTCGCGATGAACCTCGCCTCGCGCCAGCGCACGCAGGTGCTGCGCGACGACAAGGCCGATCCGGCGCGCATCATCTATCGCAACAACACGCGCGTGCCCATCGGTGCGTACTTCGCCGACGGCCGTCCGCACTCGGCGTTCTTCGACAGCCAAGCGCCTGAAGCGCGCCTGCAGAAGAGCCTGGAAGCCGCGTTCCAGGGGCAGGGCGTCGTGGTCACCTCGCAGACGAACGACGGGTCGCTTGCACTGGTCCAGGTGTTCAGCGACCAGAACCCCGGCGACTTCTACCTCTTCGACACGCAGGCGAAGAAGCCCGCGCACGTGCTGGCCAAGCGCGAGTGGTTCGATCCGCAGAAGCAGGCCACCTCCAGGCCGATCGAACTCAAGGCGCGCGATGGCATGACCCTGCACGGGTTCCTGACCACGCCCAGCGGCAGCAGCGGAAAGAACCTGCCGCTGGTGGTGATGCCGCACGGCGGTCCCATCGACGTGCAGGATTCCTGGGGCTTCGATTCGGACGCGCAGCTGCTCGCATCGGCCGGTTACGCCGTGCTGCAGCTGAACTATCGCGGCTCGGCCGGCTACGGCAAGTCCTACATCGGCGCCGGCGCGCGCGAGTGGGGCGGCCGCATGCAGGACGACCTCACCGATGCCACGCGCTGGGCCATCGCCGAAGGCGTCGCCGACAAGGGCCGCATCTGCATGTACGGCGCCAGCTACGGCGGCTATGCGTCGCTGATGGGCGTGGCGAAGGAACCGGGCCTGTACAAGTGCGCGGTGGGCTACGTCGGTGTGTACGACCTGCCGAAAATGATCGCCGACGACACGCGCGAAAGCCGCCGTTCCGGCAACTGGCTGCGCGAATGGGTCGGCGATCCGGCCGAACTGGGCGACGTTTCGCCGAACCGCATCGCCGATCGCATCAAGGTGCCGGTGTTCCTGGCGGCGGGCGGCAAGGACCGCGTGGCGCCGATCGAGCACAGCCGGATGATGGAATCCTCGTTGCGCAAGGCTGGCGTGCCGGTGGAGACGCTCTACTACGACACCGAAGCGCACGGCTTCTACACGCAGGAACACCGCCAGGAGTTCTACACGCGCCTGCTCGCATTCCTCTCGCGCAGCCTCGGCGGTTCGATCGCGACAACCAGCCCCGCCACGGGCGAAGCCAAGGCCGCGAAGTAGCTGGCTTCAATGAGCGGATCGAACGGCGCCTGCGGGCGCCGTTCGTTTTCGTGCGATCACTTCACGCCGTGCATCAGCCGGCGCAGCATCGGCGCGGCGATGAAGGCGAGCAGCGCCCAGCCGACGCCGATGGCGGTCATCAGCCAGAACAGGTCCGCGTATTTCGTGCCGGCCGCGGGGAAGTCGAGCGCGGCGCCTTCGGGCATGTCGATCGCGGCGAGCTTGCCGAACAGCGCGGCCAGTGTTTCGGAGAACGCGGTCGCGAGGAACCACGTGCCCATCATCAGGCTCATGACGCTCTTCACCGACAGCTGCGTCACCGCCGCGAGGCCGACCGGCGCCAGGCACATCTCGCCGATTTCCAGCACCAGGTAGGCCAGCACCAGCCACCACACGCTTGCGAGTTGTCCCGTGTCGCCCGCGTGCTGCGCCGCGCACGCCATGGGCACGAAGCTCAGGCCGGCGAAGAGCAGGCCCAGCGCGGATTTTGCCGGCTTCGATGGATCCAGCCCGCGCCGGTCGAGCGAATCCCACAAGCGCGCGAACACCGGCGCGAGCAGCACCAGGAACAGCGCGCCGAGGTACGTCAGCGAGCCGGCCGTCTGCGGCAACACCACGCAATCGCGCAGGAGGAAGACGAGCATCAGCACGATCGCGCCGGCGAACAGCACTTTCGGCATCGGCGAATCCGGCCGGCGGTCCGACAGCGCCGCCGCGGCGACGAACGCCGCGGGCGCGAGCACCAGCGAGATCGTCGACCACGGCCACGGCGTGCCTTCGCGGATCACCAGCGACGGGAACACATCCTTGGTGAGCAGGCGATCGGTGAAGGTCACCCACGAACCGTACGTCTGCTCGTACAACGTGAAGTACACCAGCGCCATGAAGATCAACGCCATCAGCGCGAGCATGCGATGGCGTTGTTCGCGCGTGCAGCGCGTTTTCAGGAACCACGCGAACCACGCCAGCACCGCGAGCATCACCAGCAGCATGAGCAGCAACGCGAGCGAGACCTCGCCGCCGAGCGCGAACCGTCCGTTCGCGACGGCCCACATCAGCGCCGCCAGCGGCACCAGCGCGAGCAGCGAGCCCAGGTAGATCGCCCATTCGCGCGGCATGCCGGCAACGCGCTCGCGCAGGCGCGCGGGATCCGGCGGCTCGGCGTGGCCGTGCAGATATTTCTGGCCCCAGAGGAACTGCGCCAGTCCCAGCAGCATGCCGATGCCCGCCGCGCCGAAGCCCCACTTCCAGCCGAGCGTCTGCCCCAGGTAGCCGCACACCAGCGCCGAGAACAGCGCGCCGAGGTTGATGCCGGCGTAGAACAGCGAGAAACCCGAATCGCGGCGCGGATCGTTCTCGGGATACAGGCGCCCGACGATGGTGGAAATGTTCGGCTTGAGGAAGCCGACGCCGACAATGATCAGCGCCAGTGAAAAATAGAACACGCGCAGCGCGCCCTCGTCGCGCATCACATGACCGCCACTGACGGTCGCCGCGTGGCCCTCCACCGCCATGCCCAGGTGCCCGGCGACGAGCAGCAGTCCGCCGAAGACGATGGCCTTGCGCATGCCCAGGAAGCGATCGGCGAGCAGGCCGCCCACCACCGGCAGGCAGTACACGAGCCCGCCGTATGCGCCGAGGACGTCCAACCCCGGCCCATCGCCGAAGCGATGGTGTTGCAGCAGGTAGAGCAGCAGCAGCGCCTTCATCCCGTAGAAGGAGAAACGTTCCCACATCTCGGTGAAGAAGCAGACGTAGACGCCTTTGGGGTGGCCGAAGAGTTCGTCGCGCGGATCGCGGGCGATGGGGAGGTAGAGGGTGGCCACGATGGGTTCCGCGAGGGGACGGGGGAGTATAGGAGCGGGGCGCGGCGCCCCGTGGAGACGAGGGTTGGAAAGGTTCGCGCGCAGGCGTGGGGCGGCGTTTGGGTGCGTTTTTGTAGCGGGTGGAGCGGATTGTGCGCGGGCGTCGTTGGCGTGTGCGCCTCGTTACTCCGTCGTCCCGGCGAAGGCCGGGACCCAGACCGTCACGCTGTCCGCGTCCTCGTCGTCTTCGTTCGAGAAAAGGCAGCCGGCCCGTAAGCCCGTTCGCTCTGGGCCACGCTCTCTCACCGTCATTCCAGCGAAAGCTGGAACCCATGTTGATGTTGCGTCCCATGCTTGAAGGACGGAAAGCAAAAATGGGTTCCAGCTTTCGCTGGAATGACGATGCAAGGGCGGATGGCGTGAGGCCTGGGTCCCGGCCTTCGCCGGGTTGACGGTGTGGACGGCCGATGTCTTGATGGCCTGAGTCCGGCCTTCGCCGGGACGACGGAATCGGGGCGCGCCCGAATCCCACCAATACCACCGCGTATCGCTGCACCGCCGCATGCTTGCCCCGTCCTGTCCATTCGTGACGGGGTTTTTACAGGCGCGCCTGCCGGATGCGATGATCCGGGCGCTTTGCCCGATTCGCGTCACCGTTTTCCCGTTTTCCCGTTTTCCCCGTTCACTCCGCCTGGAGCTGCCGATGGCCTCGCCCGCGACGCCGCAATTGACCTTCCGTGCTGTCCTGCTGGCCGTCGTGCTGGCGGTGATCCTCTCCGCCGCCAACGCATACCTGGGCCTGTTCGCGGGCCTGACCATCGCCACCGCGATTCCCGCCGCGGTCGTCTCCATGGGCGTGCTGCGCCTGCTGGGCGGCGGCAGCATCCTGGAAAACAACATCGTCCAGACCGGCGCTTCGGCGGGCTCGTCGATCGCCGCCGGCGTGATCTTCACGATCCCCGCGCTGATCATCATGGGCGTCTGGCCCGACTTCAAATACTGGTGGGTCGTCGGCATCGCCGGTCTCGGCGGCCTGCTCGGCGTGCTGTTCTCGGTGCCGCTGCGCCGCTCGATGATCGTCGAGGAACCGCTGCCGTTCCCCGAAGGCAAGGCCGCGGCCGAAGTGCTCAAGGCCGGCGAGAACCCCGGCCCGGGCCTGAAGATCCTCGGCGTCGCCGGTGGCCTCGGCGCGCTGGTGAAGCTTGCCGCGGAAAGCGGCCTGCGCCTGATCCCCGACAACGCCGTCGCCTCGGGCTTCATCGGCAAGTACCTGGGCTACATGGGCACCAACCTGTCGCCGGCGCTGCTGGGCGTGGGTTACATCGTCGGCCTGAACATCGGCATCGTGGTGGTGTCCGGCTCGATCCTGTCGTGGCAGTTCGCCATTCCGATCTACCACGCGTTCTTCCTCAACTCCGATCCGGCGCTGGCCGCGCAGATCGCCGGCGCGTCCGCCGCTGATGCAGGCGGCGCGATCTGGTCGGCGAAGATCCGCTACCTCGGCGTCGGCGCGATGCTGATCGGCGGCATCTGGACGCTGTTCTCGCTGCGCAACTCGCTGGCTTCGGGCATCAAGAGCGGCCTGGCCGCGGCGCGCAAGGGCGGCGGCCTGGCCGTTGCCGAAACCGAACGCGATCTTCCGATGAAGTGGATGCTCGTCGCGCTCGCCGTGTTCGTGATCCCGCTGTGGATGCTCTACCACGCGATCGTGCAGTCCTGGGGCGTGAGCCTGACGATGACGATCATCATGATCGTCGCCGGCTTCCTGTTCGTGTCGGTGTCGGCGTACCTCGCCGGCCTGGTGGGTTCCTCGAACAATCCCGTTTCCGGCATCACCATCGCGACGATCCTGTTCGCCTCGCTCGTGCTGATGCTGCTGCTCGGCCGCGATTCGTCCATCGGCCCGGTTGCCGCGATCATGATCGGCGCCGTGGTGTGCTGCGCGGCAGCGGTCGGCGGCGACAACCTGCAGGATCTCAAGGCCGGCTACATCGTCGGCGCCACGCCGTGGAAGCAGCAGCTGATGCTCGGCATCGGCGCGTTCTCGTGCGCGCTGATCATGGCACCGGTGCTGAACCTGCTCGCGCAGGCCTACGGCATCGGTCCGCCGACCGCGCAGCATCCAAACTCGCTGTCCGCGCCGCAGGCCACGCTGATGGCGTCCGTCGCCAAGGGCCTGTTCGGCGGCAAGCTGCCGTGGGACATGATCGGCATCGGCGCCGTCATCGGCGCGCTGGTCATCGCGCTGGATGAATGGCTGAAGTCGCGCAGGTCGCACTTCCGCGTGCCGGTGCTGGCCGCGGCCATCGGCATCTACCTGCCGCTGGAACTGATGGTGCCGATTTTCCTCGGCGGCCTGCTCGCGTACATCGTCGAGCGTCGCCACGGCCTGTCGATCGACAGCGACGAAGCCGAGCGCGATCGCGCGCATCGTCCGGGCACGCTGTTCGCCGCGGGCCTGATCACCGGCGAAGCGCTGACGGGCATCGCCATCGCGATTCCGATCGTCGTGTCCGGTCGCGCCGACGTGCTCTCGCTGGGTACGCACCTGGGCCCGTGGGTCGGCCTCGCGGTCCTGGCCGTGGTTGCGTGGCTGCTGTATCGCACCAGCGTGCGCGACAGCGATCCGGCACTGAAGACGACCTGACGAGGTCCAGACATTCGGTCATTCCCGCGAAGGCGGACTCCATGGACGTTGCTTCATCCGCCACGACGCGCAGCGGCAAGGCGCATGACGTCCATGGATCCCCGCCTGCGCGGGGATGACGATCAAACCCCGCGGCTCGCTCCAGCGACCGCATGCAATCGAGAGACGCACATGACGCCACGCCACGCCATCCTCCCGCTCGCGCTACTGCTCGCCTGCGGTTCCACCAACGCACTGGCCGCGCGCGGCTTCGACGTGCGCGACCTCGCTTCGCTCGAGCGCGTGTCCTCGCCGACGCTGTCGCCCGACGGCCGCCGCGTGGTGTTCGCCAAGCGCGTGGTCGATATGGCAGCCAACAAGTCCTCGACCGCGCTTTACATCGAAGACCTGATGGCGCGCGATGCCGCGCCGCCCAAGCGCCTCACGCCGGACGGCTGGAACGTCAATTCGCCGGGCTTCTCGCCCGACGGCAAGACCGTCTACTTCCTCAGCGCGAAGGGCGGCTCGATGCAGCTGTACTCGATTCCCGCCGCCGGCGGCACGCCCAAGCAGGTGACGGCGCTGAACACCGACGTCGGCGGCTACAAGCTCTCGCCCGACGGCAAGCGCGTGGCGATCAACCTGGAAGTCTTCCCGGACTGCAAGGGCGATCTCGCCTGCTCGAAGAAGCAGCTCGACGAGCGCGGCGCGCAGAAGAACACGGGCGTCGTGTTCGACCGCATGTTCATCCGCCACTGGGACGCGTGGAACGACGGCCGCCTGAACCGCCTGTTCGTGGCCACGCTCGGCGACAAGCCGGCGAGCAACGCGACGCTCGTCAGCGGCGGCGTCAACGGCGACGTGCCGTCGCGCCCGTTCGGAGACAGCACCGAATACACCTGGTCGCCCGACGGCAAGTCGCTGGTGTTCAGCGCACGCATCGCCGACGCGAAGGAGCCGACGTCGACCAACTTCGACCTGTACCAGGTCAACGCCGACGGCACCGGCACGGCGAAGAACCTCACCGCGTCGAATCCCGCATGGGACACCGGCGCGACCTTCAGCAGCGACGGCAAGACGCTGTTCTATCGCGCGATGAAGCGTCCGGGTTTCGAAGCCGACCGCTTCGGCCTGATGGCGATGGACCTCGCGACGGGCAAGGCGCGCGAGATCGCGCCGAAGTGGGACCGTTCCGCCGATGGCATCACGCTCGCCAATGACGGCAGGACGATCTACACCACCGCCACCGACATGGGCGAGCACCCGCTGTTCGCAGTCGACATCGCGTCGGGCGAGGCGAAGAAGCTCGTCGGCGAAGGCAGCATCTCGTCCATCGATCTCGCCGGTCCGACGCTCGCGCTCACGCGCAACACGCTCAAGACCGGCGACGTGCTCTACACCACGAGCGCCGATGCGTCCGCGCCGCTGCGCGCGATCACGCAGACCACCGGCGAGCGCCTGCCCGACGTCGCGTTCGGCGATTTCGAACAGTTCGACTTCAAGGGCTGGAACGGCGACACCGTGCACGGCTACATCGTCAAGCCGTGGAACTACCAGGAAGGCAAGAAGTATCCGGTCGCGTTCCTCATCCACGGCGGCCCGCAGGGCAGCTTCGGCAACGGCTGGAGCTACCGCTGGAACCCGCAGACGTACGCGGGCCAGGGCTACGCGGTGGTGATGATCGACTTCCACGGCTCGACCGGTTACGGCCAGGCGTTCACCGATGCGATCAGCCAGCACTGGGGCGACCGTCCGCTGGAGGACCTGCAGAAGGGCTGGGCCGCGGCGCAAAAGCAGTACGGCTTCCTCGACGGCGACAAGGCCTGCGCGCTGGGCGCGAGCTACGGTGGCTTCATGGTCAACTGGATTGCCGGCAACTGGAACCAGCCGTGGAAGTGCCTGGTCAGCCACGACGGCGTGTTCGACCAGCGCATGATGGGCTTCGCGACGGAAGAACAGTGGTTCACCGACTGGGAGCAGGGCGGCAACGCCATCGACAAGGCGTCGAACTACGAGAAGTTCAACCCGGTCAACCACGTCAAGCAGTGGCGCGTGCCGATGCTCGTCGTGCACGGGCAGCAGGACTTCCGCATCCCGGTGGAGCAGGGCATCGGCGTGTTCACCGCGCTGCAGCGCCAGGGCATCGCGTCGCAGTTCCTGTACTTCCCGGACGAGAACCACTGGGTGCTCAAGCCGGCCAACTCGGTGCAGTGGCACGATACGGTCAACGCGTGGCTGAAGCGTTACATCGGCCAGGACGTCGTCGCCAAGTAAGCACGAGCAATTCGCCCTCTCCCGCTCGCGGGAGAGGGTCGGGGTGAGGGAACGTACCCTCACCGTCTCCACAGGACACCGGAACCCGCACGATGCCCAACGACACCCCGAGTACCGCGCTGATCACCAACGACATCGTGATACTGGGGCTGATCGCCGCCACGCTCGGCGCGGTGTTCTGGACCTCGTCGCTCGCATCGTTCCGCAAGTTCTACTCGATCGTCCCCGCGCTGCTGCTGTGCTACCTGATCCCGGGGTTGTTCAACACCTTCGGCGTCATCGACGGCGAACACAGCAAGCTCTACAACCCGGTCGCCAGCCGCGTGCTGCTGCCCGCCGCACTGGTGCTGCTGACGCTCTCCATCGACCTGAAGGCCGTGCTGCGCCTGGGACCGAAGCTGGTGGCGATGTACGTCACCGCCTCGCTCAGTGTCGTCGCAGGCGGCATCCTCGCCTTCCTGCTGTTCAAGGCGGTGCACCCGGAAACCGTCGCAGGCGATACCTGGGCCGGCATGACCGCGCTCGCCGGCAGCTGGACCGGCGGCGGCGCGAACATGCTCGCGATGAAGGAAATCTTCCAGGTCGACGCGACGACGTTCGGCCAGTTCGCGGTGGTCGACGTCGGCGTGGGTTACGTGTGGATGGCGATCCTCATCTTCCTCGCCGGGCGCTCGGCGGCGATCGACGCGCGCAGCGGCGCGGACACCCGCGCCATCGACGAGCTGAAGGACAAGCTGGCCGCATTCAAGGCGCAGCACAGCCGCGTACCGACGCTGACCGACCTGATGGTGATCGTCGGCATCGCCTTCGGCACCGTGGGCTTGGCGCATTGGCTGGCGGCGCCGCTGTCGGCGTGGTTCGGCGCGAACGTGTCGTGGGCGCGTTCGGTGAGCCTGCACGAACCCTTCGTGTGGGTGGTGCTGATCTCCACCTTCGTCGGGCTCGGCCTGAGCTTCACCCGCGCGCGCACGCTGGAAGGCGCCGGCGCGTCGAACATCGGCACGCTGCTGCTGTATTTCCTGATCGCCGCCATCGGCATGCAGATGGACATCCTCGCGCTGTTCGACCGCCCGTGGCTGTATCTGCTGGGCCTGGTGTGGCTCGCGATCCACATCCTCCTGCTGTGGCTGGTCGGCCGCCTGCTGAAGGTGCCGTTCTTCTATTTCGCGATCGGCTCGCAGAGCAACATCGGCGGCCCGGCCTCGGCGCCGGTCGTTGCATCAGCCTTCCATCCGGCATTGGCGCCGGTGGGCGCGTTGCTCGGCACGCTGGGCTACGCGACCGGCACGGGGCTCGCGTACGCGCTGGGGCTGGTGCTGCGATCGCTGGCGGAGTGATGCCACGGCGGTAGCTGTTTCGCGGGGTCGCGTGCGCGAACTCGGAAGCGTCTGATTCGAACCGCGTGGGTGCGTGCCGAGAATGGGAGGCCGAATCCCCTGATGGGTGCGGCGCCCGATGCGTTCCCCGCTTTCCGTTTCCCATGCCGCGGCCCGCTGGCGCGTGGCCGCCGTTCCGCTTTC
The DNA here is from genome assembly GCF_027924565.1 of Lysobacter auxotrophicus. Lineage (NCBI taxonomy): Bacteria > Pseudomonadati > Pseudomonadota > Gammaproteobacteria > Lysobacterales > Lysobacteraceae > Lysobacter > Lysobacter auxotrophicus. The sequence continues at coordinate 3,136,975 of NZ_AP027041.1, read as the reverse complement.
GTGCGCGGGAGCGATCGCGCTCGCATTGGCCTGCTTCGGCTGGCGACACGCGGCGCACCGTCCGGTCGCCGCGGGCGCCGTTGCGCTGGCCGTCGCCGTGTTCGCCGGCGGCATCGTGTCGGCGTTGCGCAACCGCATCGGCGTGCGACTGGAACGCGTGCGGATTGAAGCGGAAGCGCTACGCATCGGGAGCGGACAGGGCGAGCGCGCGATCGAACTCGTGCAGGTCCGCGACGTTCAGGTGCGCGACGTGTTTCCGCTGGAAGTGGTGACGCTGCGACTCGCCGACGACGCGCGATGCAGCTTCGCCTTCGCGCATCGCAATGCATTCACGCGGCTTCGCTCGCCGATGCTCGCCGAACTGCTCGCACGGCTGCCCGATACCTCGGTGCGCGAGCGTGCGCCGCGCCTGGGCGGCGAGGTGTCCACGCTGCCGTGGTGGGCACGATGTCCGGAGCTGATGGCGATCCCGCTGGCGACGGTGCTCGCGATCGGCAGTGTGGTGTCGTGTTACCTCATCGCCCTGGCGTGGCCCGCCGCGTTCGATGCGCCGCCGTGGTGGGTTGCGATCGCGGCGTGTTGCGCCGGCGCGATCGTCGGGACGATGGTGTTCCTCGCGATCCGCAGCTCGCGGACGCCGCCCGACGTGCGTCTGTGGAAAGGCGTGCTGCTGGTGCGGTGCAAACGTCGCGGCCGGTGGGTCGAACGCTGCCATCCGCTCGATGGCGTCGCCGGCGTGCGCTACTCGCGCGCGCTCGGACGGACGCGACGCGTGTGCCTGTTCGCCATCGAGCTGCGCGGCGTGTTGTCCTCGCGCGCGCTGCGCATCACGTTCCCGGCGCAGTCCTCGCAGGCGGTCTTGCGCACCTTGCGCTGGCCCGGAACCGAAGCGGTCGAGTAGCGGGGCAGCGCCTTTGTAGCCGGGCAATGCGGCAGGCCGCGTCCCGGGGCTTGGCGCGACGATGCCCCGGCTGCGCTTCGCCTACCCGGGCTACAAAAGAAAAAGGCGCCTTAAAGGCGCCTTTTTCCCTGAGACCGCTCAACAACAGCGGCTTCGTCCTTTCCCGTATCGCGCTTCCATGCGTTCGCGGAAGAACTCCTCGCGCGTCATCGGGTCCCGGTCGGGATGCGTGCGTCGCACATGCGCCACGTACACGTCGTAATCGGGGATGCCGATGGCGAGCCGCGCCGTCTGGCAGCTCGCACGCCACCAGCGTGCGAGCAGTTCGAGGGCGACGCGGACTGCGCGATCAGCGGGCGATGGCATCGAGCGCGACATAGTCGGACTCCTTCGCCGTCGGTGCGTTGCTGCGTCGTGCGGCGAGCGCGGCGCGGATGCCGAACAGCACCGTCGCCACCACGACCGCGACGAACAACCCGCACAGCGCGGCGTCGAGGTAGTTGTTGAAGATCACCCGCGACATGTCGTCCATCGACTTCGCCGGCGCGAGCACTTCGCCGCGCGCGGCGGCATCGGCGAACTTGCGGGCGTTGGCGATGAAGCCGATCTTCGGATCCGGGTGGAACAGCTTCTGCCAGCCCGCGGTGAGCGTGCAGATCAGCAGCCACGCGGTCGGGATCAGCGGAATCCACAGGAACTTCTCGCGCTTCATCTTCACCATCACCACACTGCAGAACACCAGCGCGATGCCCGCGAGCATCTGGTTGGCGATGCCGAACAGCGGCCACAGCGTGTTGATGCCGCCCAGCGGATCGACCACGCCCTGGTACAGGAAGTAGCCCCACAGACTCACGGCCAGCAGCGTGCACACCACGTTGCTCACCCAGCTTTCGGTCTGCTTGAACGGCTCGTACGCCAGGCCCACGAGTTCCTGGATCATGAAGCGCGCCACGCGCGTGCCGGCATCGACCGTGGTCAGGATGAAGAGCGCTTCGAACAGGATCGCGTAGTGGTACCAGAACGCCATCATCCCCTCACCCGGGATCAGGCCGTGCAGGATCTGCGCCATGCCCACCGCGAGCGTCGGCGCGCCGCCGGTACGCGACAGGATCGTCTGTTCGCCGATTTCCTTCGCCGTGGCGGTCAGCACGTCGGGCGTCAGCACGAAGCCCCAGCTGGAGATCGCCGCGGCGGCGGACTCGGCGGTGGTGCCGATCAGCGCGGCGGGCGAGTTCATCGCGAAGTACACGCCCGGCTGCAGCACGCACGCGGCGATGAGCGCCATGATCGCGACGAAGGCTTCCATCAGCATGCCGCCGTAGCCCACGATCGGGATATCGCGTTCGTTGGAGATCATCTTCGGCGTGGTGCCGGAGCTGATCAGCGCGTGGAAACCCGAGACCGCGCCGCACGCGATGGTGATGAACAGGAACGGGAACAGCTTGCCCGAGAACACCGGGCCGGTGCCGTCGACGAACTTCGTCATGGCCGGCATCTGCAGGTCGGGCATCGCCACGATGATGGCGAGCGCGAGGATCAGCACGGTGCCGATCTTGAGGAACGTGGAGAGGTAATCGCGCGGCGCGAGCAGGAACCACACCGGCAGCACCGAGGCGATGAAGCCGTAGCCGATCATCAGCCACGCCAGCGTCGTGCCCTTGAGATGGAACACCGGGCCCCACGTCGGGTGCGCGGCGACCAGCCCGCCGCCCCAGATCGCCAGCATCAGCAGCACGAAGCCGATGATCGACACTTCCAGGATGCGGCCGGGGCGGAAGTAGCGCAGGTACAGGCCCATCAGGATCGCGATCGGAATGGTCATCGCGACGGTGAACGTGCCCCACGGGCTTTCGGCCAGCGCCTTCACCACGACCAGCGCGAGCACCGCGAGCAGGATCACCATGATCATCAGGATGCCGATCATGGAGATCACGCCGGCGGCCGGACCCATCTCGGCGCGGATCATCTCGCCGAGCGAGCGGCCGTCGCGGCGCGTGGAGAAGAACAGCACCAGCATGTCCTGCACCGCGCCGGCGAGGACCACGCCGAAGAGGATCCACAGCGTGCCGGGCAGGTAGCCCATCTGCGCGGCGAGCACCGGGCCGACCAGCGGGCCGGCGCCGGCGATCGCGGCGAAGTGGTGGCCGAAGACGATGCTCTTGGCGGTCGGGACGTAGTCCAGTCCGTCGTTGCGTCGCCATGCGGGCGTGGCGCGCGAGCCGTCGATCATCAGCGCGTTGCGCGCGATGTACAGCCCATAGAAGCGGAACGCGACGGTGAACGTCGCCACCGCCGCGACCACCAGCCAGATGGCGTTGATGGTTTCGCCGCGATGCAGGGCGATGGTGCCGATGCAGAAAGCCGCCAGTACCGCCAGGACGGCCCAGCCAAGCCAGGACAGAGATTTCATGACACCCCTCCGGAAGGATCAAGGAAGGGTCGCGCCGCGCCGGGCGCCCGGTCAATGCGCAATGCGTCAACTCGCCTGCGACTTTGGTCTATGCGCGGCCCGCGTTCACGCCATCAGAGCCATTTTGCGCGCCGCAACAACACATACAGCACAACGCAGACCACGGCGACGAGGACGATCATCGCCGGATAACTCCAGCGGCCCTCCAGTTCGGGCATGTGCGAGAAATTCATGCCGTACCAGCTGGTGATGAGGGTCGGGGCGGCCAGCAGTGCGGCCCAGCCCGCCAGCCGCTTGACGACTTCGCCCTGGTGGATCGTGACCAGCGACAGGTTCACGCTCATCGCGGCGGTGAGCATCTCGCGCAGGGTGTCGGTGGTCTCGTTCAGGCGCACGGCGTGGTCGAGCACGTCGCGGAAGTAGAGCTGGCTTTCCTCGTCGATGAGCCCGGTGCGCGCACGCGTGAGCTGGCCGAGGATGTCCTGCAGCGGCGACACCGCCATGCGCAGTCGCGTGAGTTCGCGCTTGAGGTCGTACAGGTGCTTCACCGTCTCGCTGCGGAATTCCTCGGCGAAGATGTCCTGCTCCAGCTCGTTCAGGTCCTGGCTGAACTCCTGCACGATCGGCTGGAAGTTGTCGACGATGAGGTCGAGCACCGTGTACAGCGCCGCGCCCGGACCGTGCGCGAGATCGTCGGCGTCGCGCTCGTAGCGGGCTCGCGCCGGCGCATAACTGGTGGACGCGCCGTGGCGTACCGTCACCAGGTAACGTGGGCCGACGAAGATGTGCGTCTCGCCGAAACGGATGTGGCTGTCCACGCTCTGCGCGGTGTGCACGACGATGAAGAGCGAGTTGCCGTAGGTTTCGATCTTCGGCCGCTGGTGCGCGTTGCGCGCGTCCTCGATGGCCAGATCGTGCAGGGAGAATTCTTCCTGCAGCTTGTCGAGGATGAAGTCTTCCGGCTCGTACACGCCGACCCAGACGAAGGTGTCGTCGTCCTTCGCGAGGACTTCGCTGATCTCGTCCAGCGTGATCTCGCGCCGCTTGCCGCCGCGCTCATAGGCGGCGCAGTTGACCACGCATTGCGGATTGGATCGTGGGCTCTCGGCGTGGGTCTGGATCGGGGCAGGCGTGCTCATGCGCGAATCGTGCGCCGGCACGCCTGCCACGGCAAGCCTCAACGCCGCACGCGAAAGGCCTGGAAGAGACCCAGGTGGATCGGCAGCAGCAGCGCGATCCAGTGCACGTTGCGCTGCGGGGTCACCGGCAGCCAGTACACGAACAGCGACGCCACCGCGCCCAGCGCGATGACCGCGAGCACGCCGCGGAAGAAGCGCCCCGCATCGCGTCCGCGCAGCACGCGCACGCCGCCGGGAAGCAGCAGCCAGCACAAGGGGCTGAGCAGCAGCAGGTTCGCATTTGCCCACGCATAGGTGTGCTGCGTGCCGAACCACAGGAACAGCATCAGCGCCCCGAGCACGCCTGCAAGCAACCAGAACGGCAGCGCTATCGCGGCCACCACGCGCGGGCGTGTGCGTGCGGCCATCGCGGCGGCGATGCCGATCGCGATGCCGGCCAACGCCCACGGCCACCAGCGCACCGGGCCGTCCTGCGGTTCGGGCGGGAGGCGATGCGGGAGGATTTGCTGTTCTTCCCGAACGAGCGGGCGACCGTCGGTGTTCTTCACCTCGCGCAGCGCGGCCGCCAGGCGCATCGGCACGTAGGATTCGCGCCACACCGGCATCGGCTGGTCCGCCGACGGGCCCAGGCCGACGTCGAAGCCCAGCCACATCCACCACGCGGGCGAGGCCAGGCGCACCGCTTCGCTACGCGCAGTGGAACCGTGCGAACGCCCTTCGATCTGTCGACGCAGGCCGCCGTCGAGCACGCGGTCGAGCGCGTCGCGCACGCGCGTGGAGCAGTTGTCGTCGAAGTATTCGTACTTGTAGAACGCGTTCTCGGGCTTCGCGTTCTCGGCCAGCGCGGCGGCGATCCGCGTCGCCTGCGCGTCGCTCAGGTCGAGCCACTGCACGCTGACGCCGCGGCCTTCCTCGCGGTACTGCATCAGGTCCTGCTCGAACGGCAGCGCCGCGAGGCGATAGCGCATGTCGCCCTTGACGAAGCGGCTGACGAAATCCTTCTCGGTCGGATCGAAGAAACCGAAGTTGTAGGAGATCGCGTCGCCGGTGTCGGGATCGACCACCACGATCGCGTTGTGACCGAAGCGTTCGAAGAAGATCTCGCCCGGCTGCATCGTCGCCACGCCGATGCGCGGCGCGGCGGCGTAGGCCGGCAGGGCGACGAGCGCCAGCAGGAAGACGACCAGCGCGAGCGCGCGGCGCATCGCGCCCGGCTTACGCGTCACCCAGCACCCCGACGTGGAAGGCGTGCACGCGGCGCGCGTCGGCGCCGGAGACGCGGAACACGAAGCGTCCCAGCGTGAGTTCTTCACCGGCCTCGGGCAGGTGGCCGATCGCGGCCGTGACGAGGCCGCCGATGGTGTCGTATTCGTCGTCATCGAAATCGGCACCGAAGCGCTCGTTGAAATCGGAAATCGGCGTCAGCGCATCGACCACGAACTGGCCATCGGCCTGCGCGGCGATCAGCGCGCTCGGATCCTCGGCATCGTCGTGCTCGTCGTCGATCTCGCCGACGATCTGTTCCAGCACGTCCTCGATGGTGACCAGGCCGGCGACGCCGCCGTGCTCGTCGATCACGATCGCCATGTGGTTGCGCGACTGGCGGAACTCGCGCAACAGCACGTTCAGGCGCTTGGATTCGGGGATCAGCACCGCCGGGCGCAGCAGCTCGTGGATGCTGCCCGGGCCGTTGTCGGCGACCACGCCGCGCAGCAGGTCCTTGGCGAGCAGCACGCCGAGGATCTCGTCCTTGTCCTCGCCGTGCACCGGGAAGCGCGAATGGCCGGATTCGACCACCTGCTTCATCAGGTCCAGGAACTTGGCGTCGGCCGGCAGCGAGACCATCTGCGAGCGCGGGATCATCACATCGCCCACCGTGAGGTCGGACACCGCGATGGCGCCTTCCATCATGCGAAGCGTGTCGGCGGCGATCAGCCCGTCGGCCTGCGCGTCGCGCAGCAGTTCGACCAGGTCTTCGCGGGTGGTCGGTTCGCCGGAAAGCGCCGAGCTGATGCGTTCGAGCCAGGAACGGGGCTTTTCGTGCCCGCGCCGGTCGGCGCGCTTTTCCTGGTTCTCGGGCGAATGGAAGCTACTACTGTCGTCCTCGGACATTGCGTTCAGTCAGGCGCCCCGGGGGGATGGGGACGTCCGTGGGAGTCTAGCGCGGATGGGCGACGGGCGCTTGGCGGGGCCCGGCGGCGGCGCGCTCACTCCCGGTAGGGATCCTCGATGCCCATCGCGGCGAGGATTTCGCGCTCCAGCTGCTCCATGCAGACGGCTTCCTTTTCGTCCTCGTGGTCCCAGCCGAGCAGGTGCAGCACGCCGTGCACGGTCAGGTGCGCGTAGTGCGCCGCCAGCGGCTTCTTCTGTTCCTTCGCCTCGCGCGCCACCACGGGGGCGCAGATGACCAGGTCGCCGAGCAGCGGCATCTTCACGCCTTCGGGGAGCCCGTCGGGCAGCTCCGCCGGAAAGCTCAGCACGTTCGTCGCGTAGTCCTTGCCACGGTAGTGGTGGTTGAGTGCGCGGCCTTCCTTCGTGCCGACGATGCGGATGGCGAGGTCGGCCTCGCGGATGCGGCTGTCGAGCGCCGCGGCCACCCACTTGCGGAAGCTCACCGCGGACGGCACCCCTGCGCGCGGCACCGCATAGTTGATGACGACGTCGAGACGGATCGGGCCCTTGGTCATGGCGTCGCTCAGGCGGACGGGCCGGTCGCGGCGTTCTGCGCGTCGCGGGCGTCGTAGGCGTTGACGATTCGCGCCACCAGCGGATGGCGGACCACGTCGCGCGATTCGAAGAAGGTGAAGCTGATGCCGTTGACGTCGCGCAGTACGTCGAGCGCGTCCTTCAGGCCGGACTTCTGGTGGCGCGGAAGGTCGATCTGCGTCAGATCGCCGGTGACGACGGCGGTGCTGCCGTAACCGATGCGGGTCAGGAACATCTTCATCTGCTCGATGGTCGTGTTCTGCGCCTCGTCGAGGATCACATACGCGTCGTTAAGCGTGCGTCCGCGCATGTACGCCAGCGGCGCGATCTCGATGACGTTCTTCTCCAGCAGCTTGACGACCTTTTCCACGCCGAGCATTTCGTACAGCGCGTCGTAGAGCGGGCGCAGGTACGGGTCGACCTTCTGCGTGAGGTCGCCCGGCAGGAAACCCAGCTTCTCGCCGGCTTCGACCGCCGGGCGCACCAGGACCAGGCGTTGCACGCGCGCTTCGTTCAACGCCTCCACCGCGCTGGCGACGGCGAGGAACGTCTTGCCCGTGCCGGCCGGCCCGATGCCGAAGTTGATGTCGTTGGTGGCGATGGCGTGCAGGTATTTCGCCTGGTTCGCGCCGCGGCCGCGGATGGTGCCGCGCTTGACGCGGATGGCCACTTCCTGCGGCTCGACGTCGTCGTTGGCGACGCGGTCGGCGTCGATCTCGGTCAGGCGCAGGTGGATCGCCGGCTCGGTGAGCGTTTCCTCGGCGGCGTCGCGCCACAGGTCGCGCAGCAGGCGCTCGGCCTTGCCCACCGCGTCCTGCGGACCGACGATGCGGAAGATGTTGCCGCGGTTGGCGATCTCCACGCCCAGGCGCAGTTCGATCATGCGCAGGTGACCGTCGAAGGGGCCGCTGAGGTTGGCCAGGCGCTCGGTTTCGGCCGGCTCGAGGACGAATTCGGACGTGGTTCGGGACATCGTGATGGGGCGTCTTCCGTGGGGGAGTGCGCGCGTCGCGCGCCGGAGTCCACAAGCTTGCGCCCGTGGGTGTCATTTTTCAAAGAGACGCTAGCGTGCGTCGCGATGGCGTCGATGCGCCGCGAACGCCCGCGCGACCCAGATCGCGCCGATCGCGGTGAGCCCCAGCGATCCCCACAGCCACGCGTGCATCACCGCATCGGCGAACACCTGCGCATCGCGCGAGTAGCGCATCCACCAGCGCAGCAGCCCGAGGAAGCCGAGCCCCAGGAACCACAGACCCAAGGCGCAGCGATGGAGCAGGGACGTCGACGGCGTCATGGCGAGGGACCCATGGTGAACCGGGCCCCATCATGGACCCGCGCGGCCTGCGGCGCTTGTCATGGCCCCGACGGTTGCCTTCACGCCGCGGATTGCCCGGGGGGCGGGACCGTTCGTCGGGCTGTGGTTGCAATATAATTAATCGCCCAATTAAATTGCTGACCATGAGCCCGGACCAACCCGCCAAACCCCGCCGCAAGCCGGCAAAACCAGCCCCCGCGGCGCCCGCCGCAGACGCCCGACCCGGAGCTGGCCGGCCCGGTCGCTCGCCCGGCCGCCCGGGTGCCGACGGCCCGGACCTTCGCGAGCGCCTGCTCGATGCCGCCATCGCCTGCTTCGTGCGCGAGGGCATCGCCGGCACGTCGCTGCGGACCATCGCGTCCGAAGCGGGCGTCACGCCCGCTCTCCTGCATTACTACTTCGGCGACAAGGTCCAGCTGCAGGAGGCCGTGATCTCCGAGCGCGTGTTGCCGGCCTTCCAGCAGTTGCGCGAACCCCTCGCGGCCGCGGGCGATGACGTCGCCGGGTTGATCGCGGCGTTCGTGAACGGCGTGGGTCGCGTGGTCGCCGCGCATCCGTGGCTGCCGCCGCTGTGGGTGCGCGAAGTGCTGTGTGAAGGCGGGGCGCTGCGCGACGTGCTCTTCGAACGCATCGGCCCGCAACTGCCGCAGATGATGACGGCGCGCTTCGCGCAGGCGCAGGCGCGCGGTGAAATCAACGAAGACCTCGACCCGCGGCTGCTGATGGTGTCGCTGGTCGGGCTGACCTTGTTCCCCGCGGCCGGCGCGCCGATCTGGCGCCGTCTGCTGCAGGCGGACGACCTCGATTTCGATGCCCTGCGCCGGCACACGCTTGCGCTGCTCGACCGCGGCCTGGGACTGGAGTGACGCCATGAAAGCCCGTCTGTGTCTTCTCGCGTTGACGCTCCTGCTGGTCGCCTGCCGCGACGACACGCCGCAGGCACTGGGCACGCTGGAATGGGACCGCATCGCGCTGCCCGCGCCCGCATCGGAAAAGATCGTCCGCATCGACGTGCGCGAGGGTCAGCACGTGAAGGCCGGCACGCCGCTGCTGCAACTGGAAGTCACGCGCACGCAGGCGCAGCTGGAGGCGTTGCAGGCGCAGGCGCAGCAGGCGGGTGAGGCGCTGGAGGAACTCGAACACGGCCCGCGCAGCGAGCAGATCGCGCAGGCCCGCGCGAACCTCGCCGCAGCGCAGGCGCAGGCCGCCGATGCACGCGCGTACTACACGCGCCTGCAGCCGCTTGGGCGACAGCAACTGGTCGCCGCGTCCGATGTCGACCGTGCCCGCGCCGCGGCCGGCAATGCCGACGGCCAGGTACGGGCCGCGCAGGCCGCGCTGCTCGAACTCGAACGCGGCACGCGCGTGGAGCAGATCGCGCAGGGCCGCTCGGCGGTCGCCGCCGCGCAGGCGCAGGCCGCGAACCAGTCGGCGACGCTGCGCCGGCTCGACGTCACCGCGCCGCGTGCCGGCGTCGTCGACAGCCTGCCGTACCGGCTGGGCGATGAAGCGCCGCTTGGCGCGCCACTGGCGGTGATGCTGGTCGGCGATCGTCCGTACGCGCGCATCTACGTGCCCGAACCGATCCGCGCGAGCGTCAAGGTGGGCGATGCCGCGCGCGTGTTCCTCAGCGGACGCGATGCCGCGCTGGCCGGCCGTGTGCGCATGATACGCAGCGAGCCCAGCTTCACGCCGTACTACGCCCTGATCGGCGAGGACGCCGCGCGATTGAGCTACCTGGCCGAAGTGGAGATCACCGGCGACACCGGTGGCGACCTTCCGGCGGGCGTGCCGGTGCGGGTGGAATTCGCGCGATGAACGCGCCAAGCGACACGATCGCGCCGCAGGACCTGGCGATTCGCGCGCGGGGTTTGACCAAGCGGTTCGGCCAACTGATCGCCGTGAACCACGTCGACCTGAGCGTTCCGCGTGCGAACGTGTACGGCTTCCTCGGCCCGAACGGCTCGGGCAAGACCACGACGATCCGCATGCTCTGCGGCCTGCTCACGCCGACCGAAGGCGACGTCGAGGTGCTCGGCCTGCGCATTCCGGAACAAGCCGAAGCGCTGCGCCGCCGCATCGGCTACATGACGCAGAAGTTCTCGCTGTTCGAGGACCTCACCGTGCGCGAGAACCTGGAATTCCTCGCCGCCGTGCAGGACATCCCGCGCGCCGAAGCGGCCAAACGCATCGACGAACTCGTCGAGCAGTACCACTTCGCCGACCGCCAGAAACAGCTCGCCGGCACGATGAGCGGCGGGCAGAAGCAGCGCCTCGCGCTGGCCGGCGCGGTGATCCAGAAGCCCGAGCTGCTGTTCCTCGACGAACCAACCAGCGCGGTGGACCCGGAATCGCGACGGGATTTCTGGGAGAAGCTCTTCGACCTCGCCGATGCGGGCACCACCATCCTCGTTTCCACGCACTACATGGACGAGGCCGAGCGGTGCCATCGCATCGCGATCCTCGACCGCGGCGTGCTCGTTGCCGACGGCACGCCGGACGAACTCACGCACGCACTCGCCGGACGCACGCTGGAGGTGATGGCCAAGCAGCCGCGCCGCGCGCAGAAGGCGCTGCTCGGCGTGCCGGGCGTGCTCAGCGTCGCGCAGATAGGCAATGCGCTGCGCGTGCTGAACGATGCCAACGGCGACGCCGCCGCACGCGTGCACAAAGCGCTGGCCGACGCCGGGCTCGACGCCGAGGTCACGCAATCGCATCCCAACCTCGAGGACGTGTTCGTCTCGTCCACGCGCGGTCGCGACGACGAAGGCGCGGAGAAAGCCGCATGAACCCGCGCCGCCTCTTCGCCATCGTGATGAAGGAACTGCGGCAGATGCGCCGCGACCGCATCACGCTGGCGATGATCGTCGGCATCCCGGTGATGCAGCTGGTGCTGTTCGGTTATGCGATCAACCTCAACCTGCGCGGACTGGAAACCGGCATCGCCGACCAGTCGAACACTGCGGCCTCGCGCGCGCTGGTGATGGACATGGTCGCCACCGGCGTGATCACGCCGACGGTCAGCGCGACCTCGCCGCAGGCGCTGATGGAAGGCCTGCGGCGTGGCGAGATCAGCATCGGCGTGGTGATTCCGCCGGACTTCGAGCGGCGTCGTTTCGAAGGCCGCGAAGCGGTGCAGGTGCTGGTCGACGGTAGCGACACCGTCGTGCAGAGCGCCGCGGTGCAGCTGGCGCAACTGCCGTTGAACACGCAGTCCACTACCAACCTGCGCGTCGGCAACGTGGGCCAGGCGGCGGGGCAGGTGAGCGTGGTGAGCTTCTACAACCCGCAGCGACGTTCGGCGATCAACATCGTGCCGGGACTGATCGGCGTGATCCTGACGATGACCATGGTGCTGTTCACCGGCGTGGCCATCGTGCGCGAGCGCGAGCGCGGCAACATGGAACTGCTGATCGCCACGCCGCTGTCGAGTTCGGAACTGATGATCGGCAAGGTGCTGCCGTACGCGGCGATCGGCCTGGTCCAGACCACCGTGATCCTGGTGCTCGGGGTCTGGCTCTTCGACGTGCCGATCCGCGGCAGCCTGCTCGACGTGTACCTGGCTGCCGTGCTGCTGATCCTCGCCAACCTCACGCTGGGGCTGCTGATCTCGACCAAGGCGCAGTCGCAGTTCCAGGCGATGCAGATGACGTTCTTCGTGTTCCTGCCATCGATCCTGCTGTCGGGTTTCATGTTCCCCTTCGCCGGCATGCCGCGCGTGGTGCAGTGGCTGGCGGAGGTCCTGCCGCTGACGCATTTCCTGCGGCTGATCCGCGGCATCATGCTGCGCGGCGCGGGCCTGACCGAGCTGTGGCCCGACGTGCTGGCGCTGCTGGCCTTCATCGCGGTGATGATGACCCTGGCGATCTCGCGGTTCCGCAAGCGGCTGGATTGACGGCCCCGGGGCTTGCCACCGCGCACGCGATTGCGCACAGTCCGGACACTTTCGGACATGCGGGGAAGTGGGGATGCGCAAGCGGGTTTCTGGAATTTTCATGGCGCTGGCCGCCATGTCGGGCCATGCGATGGCCGCGCAGGTCACGGTGCTCACCGCCGCGCGCATCCACACGATGGAAACCGCGCAGCCGAAGGTGCAGGCGGTGGCGTTCGACGAGTCCGGCCGCATCCTCGCGCTGGGCGCGACCGCCGAGCTGATCAAGCGCTACCCGAAGGCGCAGCGCATCGACGCGGGGCAGGCGACGGTGATCCCGGGCCTGATCGATGCGCACGCGCACGTGTCCGGCCTCGGCATGACGATGCTTAGTGCCGATCTGGTCGATGCGGCGAGCAAGCAGGAGGTCGTGCAGCGGCTGCAGGCGTTCGAAAAGCAACTGCCGCCGGGCGCGTGGCTGATCGGGCGCGGCTGGGACCAGAACGACTGGCCGGAAAAGACCTTCCCGACCGCGGCCGATCTGGATGCCGCCTTCCCCGATCGCCCGGTGTGGCTCGAGCGCATCGACGGCCACGCCGGCTGGGCGAACACCGCGGCGATGCGCGCGGTGAAACGCGATCTGTCCGGCGACTGGCAGCCCGACGGCGGTCGCATCGAACGCGATGCGCGCAGGCAGCCCACCGGCGTGTTCGTCGACGCCGCCTCGGCGCTGGTCGAGCAGGCCCGCCCGCCGCTGGATGACGCCACGGCCGAACGCGCGCTGACGCTCGGCATGCAGTCGGCGGTCGAGCACGGCCTCACCGGCGTGCACGACGCGGGCGTGAGCCTGGCCGAACTCAAGCGCTACCAGCGCCTGGCCGATCGCGGCGCGATGCCGCTGCGCATCACGGCGATGGCCGACGGCAACAACGAAGCGCTCGAATCGCTGTGCCAGCACGGCCTGTACACGCATCCGTCGGGCCGGCTGCAGATGCGCACGCTCAAGCTCTACGCCGACGGCGCGCTGGGCAGCCGCGGCGCGGCGATGCTGAAGGACTACAGCGACGATCACGGCAACCTCGGCATCATGGTGACCTCGCCCGAGCAGATCGCCGTGGCGGTGGACAAGGCCAAGCGCTGCGGCGTGCAGGTCGCCACGCACGCCATCGGCGACCGCGGCAACCACGTCGTGCTCGAAAGCTACGCCCGGGCGCTGGGCAACGACGCGGCGAAGACCGATCACCGCTGGCGCATCGAACACGCGCAGGTGCTGTCGCCGACCGACCTGCCGCGCCTGGCGCAGATGCACGTGATCGCCTCGATGCAGCCCACGCATGCGACCAGCGACATGCCCTGGGCCGAAGATCGCGTCGGCCCGCAGCGCATCATCGGCGCTTACGCATGGCGCCAGTTGCGCGACAGCGGCGCGCGCCTCGCGCTCGGTTCGGATTTCCCGGTGGAATCGGTCGATCCGCGCTTCGGCCTGTATTCGGCGACCACGCGTGCGGATGCACAGGGGCTGCCCGCCGGCGGCTGGTTCCCGCAGGAAAAGCTCACCGCGTTCGAGGCGCTGCGCGGCTTCACGCTCGATGCGGCCTATGCGGGTTTCGCCGAGACGCAGGTCGGCAGCCTCGCGGTCGGCAAGCGCGCCGACTTCGTGGTGCTGACCGAGGATCCGCTGGCGATCGCGCCCAACGGCCTGCGCAACCTCACCGTGCAGGCGACCTACGTGGACGGCAAGGCGGTGTACCGGGCGAAGTGAGGAGCGCCTCCTCACGCTGCTGAACGTTCCGGCCGTGCCCGCGCGACATCGCGCGGCGCACGGCCGATAATGCGCGCCACGCCCAATCTCAGCGCGCCGTTCTGGCGCGCATATCCGGAGACCGCCCCGCACATGTGATCGCACGACTCCTTCCGCAGAGCCGCCGACCTGCCATCGCCTCGCGCGACGCAGGTTCCGTTCTGATCGCCGCGCCTTCGCGCCGGCCCGATGGAGTCACCCCATGCGCGCACACGTACGCGTCTCGCAACTTTGTTTCGCCTGGCCGGATGGCACGCCGGTCTTCGATGGACTTTCCTTCACGCTCGACGCGCGCCGCACCGGTCTCGTCGCCCCCAACGGTGCCGGCAAGAGCACGTTGCTGCGCCTGCTCGCCGGCACGCTGACGCCCGCGTCCGGGCACGTCGAGATCGCCGGCTCGCTGGCCTGGCTCCCGCAGGACCTCGTGTTCCCCAACGCGATGCGCGTCGCCGACGTGCTGGGCGTGCGCGAGCGGCTCGATGCACTCGCCGCGATCGCGGCCGGGCGCATGGAGCAGGGGCTGTTCGACATGGTCGGCGACGCGTGGGACCTGGAAGAGCGCACGCGCGCGAGCCTGGCGAGGTTCGGGCTCGACCATCTCGCGCTCGACCGCGCGCTGGCGTCGCTAAGCGGCGGCGAAGTCATGGCGCTCGGGCTCGCGGCGCAATGGCTGAAGCAGCCGGACGTCCTCCTGCTGGACGAGCCGTCGAACCACCTCGACGCGGCCGCGCGGCAGCGGCTTCATCGCTTCATCGACGACTGGCCGGGCTGCCTGCTCGTCGCCAGCCACGATCGCGCGCTGCTGGAGCGCATGGACCAGATCGCCGAACTCGATCGCGAATCGCTGCGCATGTACGGCGGCAACTTCACGTTCTACGAAGCGGCCGTGCGGGCGCAGGCGGACGCCGCGGAGCAGGACGTGCGCAACCTCCGGCAGGCCGCCAGGCGGGAGCACCGCGAACGCCAGCAGTCGCGCGAGCGCAGCGAACGTCGCGCGTCCAACGCGCGTCGCGGCGTAGACGATGCCGGATTGCCGCGCATCGTCGCCGGGAACCGCGCGCGCTCGGCGCAGGTGTCGGCCGCTCGCTCGGACGACGTGCATGCGGCCCGCGCGGCCGACGCGGCGCAGCGCCTGGCGGTCGCGCGGCGGTCCATCCGCGAAGCGCCGGACCTTCTCATCGAGTTGCCGGACACGCAGGTTCCGCCGGGGAAATGGCTGTTTTCCGGGCAAGCGCTGCAGGTCGTGCATGACGGCGCGGCGCTGTTCGCACCCGGCGGCATCGACCTGGACATCCGCGGCCCCGAGCGCATCGTCATCGCCGGTGGGAACGGCGCGGGAAAGACCACGCTGGCGCGGCTGGTCAGCGGTGAGCTCGCGCCGGATGCGGGGTCGGTCCGGCGCGGCGAGGGTCGTGTCGCGCGGCTATCGCAACGGCTGGAGTCGTTCGATGCGGGCGAGACGGTGATGGGATGTTTCGCGGCATGTACGCCGGCGCTCGACGACGTCGAACGCGCGAACCTGCTGGCGCGCTGGCTGTTCCGCGGAACGGCGATGCACCGGCCCGTCGCTGCATTGTCCGGCGGCGAGCGCCTGCGCATCCACCTGGCGTGCACGTTGCACGCGACGCCCGCGCCGCAATTGCTCGTGCTGGACGAGCCGACCAACAACCTCGACCTGTGGGCCGTGCGCGAACTCGAACGCGCGTTGCGTGCGTATCGCGGCGCGCTGGTGGTGATCAGCCACGATGCGGCGTTCGTCGACGCGATTGCCCCCACGCGCCGGCTCGCGCTCGAGCATGGCCGACTCGTCGAACGCGTCGTCGTCGACGCATGACGCGCCTGTGTCCGATGTCACGGGTGTGGAGCGTCGTCGTCTGCAAGAATCCTCCGCACCCAAACACCGACAGGAGTCGTGATGAGCAGACGATGGATCCGATGGACGGGCGCGATGCTGCTGGCGCCGGCGATGGCGCACGCGCAGGTCGACCTGACGACGCTCGACCGCGACACGGCGGGGCCGCGCGCGCAGGTGCTGGTGCTCGGGACCGTGCACTTCGGCGAGCAGCCGGGGTCGATCACGCCGGCATCGCTCGAGCCGGTGATCGACCGCCTTGCCGCGTTCAAGCCCGGGATCGTCACCATCGAGACGCTGCCGGGCGAGGAATGCGACACGGCCGCGCGCAACGTCGCGATCTACGGCGCCAACTATTGCGCGGGCACGGAGGCGGCGAAAAACGCGACGGGCCTCGACGTTCCGGCGGCCATCGCGGAAGTCGAGAAGACGCTCGCGACCTGGCCCGCGCAGCCCACGCCCGCGCAACGCAGGCACCTGGCGTCGCGTTTCCTCGCAGCGAACGATCGTCCGTCGGCGTACGTGCAATGGCTGCAGCTGCCCGAAGCCGAACGGCGCGCGGGCGACGGCCTGGACGACGCGCTCGTCGCGATGCTGCGCAAGCTGGAAACGCGCCGCGACGAGGGGTACCAGCTCGGCGCGCAACTTGCCGCGCGACTGGGCCTGCCGCGCGTGCACGCGGTGGACAACCACACCGGCGACAACGCCCGCATCACCGACGTGCAGGCGTACGGGAAGGCGATACAGGCGGCATGGGATTCCGATCGCACGGCGCTCGACGCCGTGGAGAAGCGCGAGAAGGCGTTCGTCGAGGCGGGCGACATGCTGTCGCTGTATCGCGCGGTGAACCGCCCCGAATCGCTGGCGATCCGCGCCAGGCACAACATCGTGGCGGCGATGGGGTCGTCGTCCCCCGAACGCTATCCGCAGGTGTGGGTCGCCGGTTGGGAAATCCGCAATCTGCGCATGGTCGCCAACATCCGCGAGACCTTCCGCGAAAAGCCCGGCGCGCGCGTGCTGTCGATCGTCGGGAGCGGGCACAAGCCGTGGTTCGACAGCTGGCTGGGCCAGCTGCAGGGCGTGGACATCGTGGACGTCGAGCGGGTCCTGAAGTAGATCGCCCCGGCAGGAAGCGGGGCGATGGAAGCGGACGAAGCCGCGATCAGGCTTCGTTCGTTTCCGCCATGGCCACGCGGCCACGCAGCGAGTTGCTCATCGCCTCGGTAATGACGACATCGACGAACTGGCCGATCAGCCGCGCGTTGCCGGGGAAGTTCACCGAACGCATGTTCTCGGTCTTGCCGGTGAGCTCGTTCGGATTCTTCTTCGACGGGCCTTCGACCAGCACCGTCTGCACGCTTCCGACCATCGCGTCGGAGATCGAACGCGCATGCGCGTTGATGTGCGCCTGCAGGCGCGACAGGCGCGCGTGCTTCTCGTCGCTGGTGACATTGTCTTCCAGGTCGGCCGCCGGCGTACCTGGGCGGCGCGAATAGATGAAGGAGAACGACTGGTCGAAGCCGACGTCCTCGATCAGCTTCATGGTCTTCTCGAAGTCGGCCTCGGATTCGCCGGGGAAGCCGACGATGAAGTCCGAGCTGACCGAGATGTCCGGACGCACGGCGCGCAGCTTGCGGATCTTCTGCTTGAACTCAAGCGCCGTGTAACCGCGCTTCATCGCCGAGAGAATGCGGTCGCTGCCGGCCTGCACCGGAAGATGCAGGTAGTTGGCGAGCTTGGGTACGTCGCGATACGCCTCGATCAGCGAGTCGGAAAACTCCAGCGGATGCGAGGTGGTGAAGCGGATGCGGCCGATGCCTTCAATTTCGGCGATCGCGCGGATCAGCAGGCCGAGGTCGGCGACTTCGCCGTCACCGCCATCTTCGCCCGGCATGGGCCCGCGATACGCGTTGACGTTCTGGCCGAGCAGGTTGATCTCGCGCACGCCCTGCGCGGCGAGGTCGGCCACTTCCACCAGGACGTCCTCGAACGGACGGCTGATTTCCTCACCGCGCGTGTAGGGCACCACGCAGAACGAGCAGTACTTGCTGCAGCCTTCCATGATCGAGACGAACGCCGAGGGGCCTTCGGCGCGCGGTTCGGGCAGGCGGTCGAACTTCTCGATCTCGGGGAAGGAGATGTCGACCTGCGGCAGGCCGGTGTCGCGACGGGCCTGGATGAGTTCGGGCAGGCGGTGCAGCGTCTGCGGCCCGAAAACCAGGTCCACGAACGGCGCGCGCTTCACGATCGCCTCGCCTTCCTGCGACGCCACGCAGCCGCCGACGCCAATGACGACCGGCTTGTCTCCCTGCTTCAGCGACTTCCAGCGGCCGAGCTGGCTGAACACCTTCTCCTGCGCCTTCTCGCGGATGGAGCAGGTGTTGATCAGGATGACGTCGGCCTCTTCGGCGTTGTCGGTGAGCTCCAGGCCGTCGCTGGCGGCGAGCACGTCGGCCATCTTGGCCGAGTCGTACTCGTTCATCTGGCAACCGTGGGTCTGGATGTAGAGCTTGCGCGGCGCGGTGGCGACGGCAGCATCGGTGCCGCGCTCGGCGACAGGGGGCGTGTTGGTCTGGCTCATCTGGCTCGATCCGGGAGGGGCGGCGGTTATTCCGCGCCGGAGGGGCCGCCATTCTACAGGCCGGGCCTGCGCCAGTCCGGCCGGGCACGGAAACCGCGTTATCTGGTGCGAGGCAGAAGGAGGGCGCGCGGGCCGCGCCGGCAGACCCGAACGTTCGTGAAGTCCCCGAAGGCAGGCTTTGCATCGCTGGGGTTGGTCGGGCTGCTCATCGCGGCGTCGCCCGCGTGGGCGCAATCGCTCGGGCAACCGAGCCGGCCGCCCGCGCCGGTCCGGTCGCTGGGATTCCCCGCCGGTGCCGATGGCGACGCGCCCGGCGCGATCCAGAAAACGCAGGACGACGCCCAGGCAGGCGCCCGGCCGCCGATGCGTGTCGCCACGGGGCAGGTCTACACCTACACCGAAGCCGGCGTCGTCCATTACGCCAGCCAGCGGCCGAGCCCGCGCGCGGGACTCGGGCGCGTCACCCGGGTCACCTACACCTACATGGAATCCTGCTACGCCTGCGCGCTGCAGCCGGGCGTGGACTTCGCGACCATCCGCCTGGACACGCAGGCCTTCCGGGCCGAGATCGCCGCGGCCTCGCGCGACTTCGGGGTCGACGAGGCCGTCGTGCGGGCCATCATCCATGCCGAGTCGGCCTACAACCCCAACGCGATCTCGCGCGTCGGCGCGCAGGGGCTGATGCAGCTGATGCCCGCCACCGCGCGGCGTTTCGGCGTGGTCAACGTGTTCGACATCCGCCAGAACATCCGCGGCGGCGTGCAGTACCTGGCGTGGCTGCTGCAGCGCTTCGACGGGAACCTCGTGCTGGCCGCGGCCGGGTACAACGCCGGCGAGGGCGCCGTGGACCGCTACCGGGGCGTGCCGCCCTTCGACGAGACCCAGCGCTACGTGCAGCGGGTGTCCGTCCTGGCCGAACGCTACCGCTCGGCCACCGCCATGCGGCGCTGAGGGCATCCGGCCGGCGCCTTCCGCGGCGGGGTCGCGGAGCGGGATGCGGGCGCGATCACGTTTCGCGCGGCCAGCGCAATCAAGGACTTGTGAAGGGGAAGGAGACAGGACACACTCGCCGCCATGAGGGGGGGCTCACTGCTGCTGGGGATCGTCTGCCTGCTGGCCACGGCGCCGTCCGTTGCCGGCACCCTGTACCGTTGCGATTCGCCCGATGGCGCACGCAGCTACGTCAGCAAGCGCACGCCCGGCGCGAAGTGCACCATCGTCAGCCAGACGCCGGACCGCCCGGCGCGCAGGTCGGCCGTTTCGACTCCGATCCCGCCGGCGCCTGCCGCTGCCGTCGGCGCGGTGATGTCATCGCCTTCATCGGTCAGTGCGTCGGTCTCCGCGCCCGCGTCGGTGCCTGCGACGATCGCGACCGTCGCCACCTCGGCGCCCATCGCGCCGACGCCGATGCCCACGCCCTCGACCAGCGCGCCGCGCGTGGTGCAGGGGCAGGTGTATTCCTACATCAAGGACGGCGTGCGCCATTACACCAGCCGCAAGCCGCAGAACGTGGCCAACGCGTCGGCGCTACGCACCATCCGCTACAGCTACATCGAGACCTGCTACGCGTGCTCGATGCGGCCCGGCGTCAACTTCGGCACGGTTCGCCTCAACACCGATGCCTATCGCGACGAGATCGCCGCCGCCGCGCGCCAGCACGGCGTCGACGAGGCGATCGTGCGCGCGATCATCCACGCCGAATCGGCCTACAACCCCAACGCACTCTCGCGCGCCGGCGCGCAGGGCCTGATGCAGTTGATGCCCGCGACCGCGCGGCGGTTCGGCGTGAGCAACGCGTTCGACGCGCGGCAGAACATCCAGGGCGGCGTGCAGTACCTGGCGTGGCTGCTCAAGCGCTTCAACAACAACCTGACGCTCGCGGCCGCCGGCTACAACGCGGGCGAGGGCGCGGTCGACAAGTACAACGGCGTCCCGCCCTACAGCGAAACCCAGCGCTATGTCCAGCGCGTGGGCCAGCTGGCCGATCGCTATCGGGGCGCGACCGCCATGATGCGCTGACTTTTTTCCCGTCCCGCGCCCGGCGGGGCGTGGTGCGCGCGTTCGCCCAACAAGCGGACGACTCGCGCAACGTGGAGCGGATTGTCGGTTCATTCATCGTTCCGTTACACTTCCCCGTCTTTTGTGCCGCGAGCTGTCGCCAGTGGCGTCGGCGGTGCGGCGTAACTTCGTTCCAGCTTTGCGGAGTGCCGGATGGCCAACCAAGGGGTCAACGATCCTGTCAACCAGGGCCGCCGTCGGTTCCTGACCGCGACCACTGCTGTGGTCGGCGCGGTCGGTGCCGGATTCGTGGCGGTTCCGTTTATCAAGTCCTGGAATCCGAGCACGCGGGCGAAGCTCGCCGGTGCGCCGGTGACCGCCGACATCAGCGCGCTGGAAGAAGGCCAACGCCTGATCCTGGAATGGCGCGGCCAGCCGATCTGGATCGTCAAGCGTTCCAAGGCGATCCTCGACGCGCTGCCCACGCTGGACGCGCAACTGCGCGATCCCAAGTCCGAGAACAAGGACCAGCAGCCGGCGTACATCACCGGCGAACTGCGTTCGATCAAGCCGGAGATCTCCGTCCTGGTGGGCCTGTGCACCCACCTGGGCTGCTCGCCCGAGATGAAGGCCGAGATCCGTCCGGAGCCGTTCGATCCGGAGTGGAAGGGCGGCTACTTCTGCCCCTGCCACAAGTCGCGCTTCGACATGGCCGGTCGCGTGTTCCAGGGCGTCCCGGCGCCGATCAACCTGCTCGTGCCGCCGCACCATTACGAGAACGACACCACCATCATCATCGGTGTCGATCCGTCGTCCAGCAGCAAGGGAGCGGCGTAAGCCATGGCGAACATCTTCACCAAGACCGCTAACGGCGTGATGGGCTGGGTCAACGAGCGGGCACCGGCGATGATGCCGGCGTACCGCAAGCACATGACCGAGTACTACGCGCCGAAGAACTTCAACTTCTGGTACTACTTCGGTTCGCTCGCGCTGCTGGTGCTGGTCAACCAGATCGTCACCGGCATCTTCCTGACGATGCACTTCAAGCCGTCCGCGGCCGAAGCGTTCTCGTCGGTCGAATACATCATGCGCGACGTGGAGTGGGGCTGGCTGATCCGCTACATGCATTCCACGGGCGCGTCGATGTTCTTCATCGTCGTGTACCTGCACATGTTCCGCGGCCTGATGTACGGCTCGTACCAGAAGCCGCGCGAGCTGGTGTGGATCCTGGGCATGCTGATCTACCTGGTCCTGATGGCCGAGGCCTTCATGGGCTACGTGCTGCCGTGGGGCCAGATGTCGTTCTGGGGCGCCAAGGTGATCATCTCGCTGTTCGGCGCGATCCCGGTCATCGGCAACGGCCTGACCGAGTGGATCATGGGCGACTTCCTGCCCGGCGACGCCACGCTGAACCGCTTCTTCGCGCTGCACGTCATCGCGCTGCCGCTCGTCCTGCTGCTGCTGGTCGTGCTGCACCTGGGCGCGTTGCACGAAGTGGGTTCGAACAACCCCGACGGCGTGGAGATCAAGAAGGGTCCGAAGGGCAACCGCTGGGATCCCAACAAGCCGACCGACGGCATTCCGTTCCATCCGTATTACACGGTGAAGGACCTGTTCGGCGTCGGCTTCTTCCTGATCATCTGCGCGTTCGTGATCTTCTTCGCGCCGGCCTTCGGCGGCTGGTTCCTGGAGCACGACAACTTCACCGAGGCCAACCGCCTGGTGACGCCGGAGCACATCAAGCCGGTGTGGTACTACACGCCGTACTACGCGATGTTGCGCGTCAT
Organism: Lysobacter auxotrophicus; assembly: GCF_027924565.1. Classification (NCBI taxonomy): domain Bacteria; kingdom Pseudomonadati; phylum Pseudomonadota; class Gammaproteobacteria; order Lysobacterales; family Lysobacteraceae; genus Lysobacter; species Lysobacter auxotrophicus. The sequence goes on along the minus strand of NZ_AP027041.1, from coordinate 3,114,614 downwards.
CCCGCACAAGCTCAGCGGCGTGCTGGTGATGTTCTCGGCGATCGCGGTGCTGTTCTTCGTACCGTGGCTGGACCGCTCGCCGGTGAAGTCGCACCGCTACCGCGGCTGGATCACCAAGGTGATGCTCGGCATCCTGGCCATCTGCTTCCTGTGGCTGGGCAAGATCGGCGCGGGCCCGGGTACCGATCCGGTGGAGACGATCATCGGTCGCGTGCTGACGTTCCTGTACTTCGCCTTCTTCATCACCATGCCGATCTGGACCAAGCTCGACAAAACCAAGCCGGTACCGCAACGGGTGACGATGCATGACTGAGATGACCGCTCGCGCCATCCACCGCCCCGTCCAGAAGATGCGCATCGTGAACAAGTTCGCCACCTTTGCCGCCGGCCTGCTGGTGTCCTTCGCCGCGCTGACGACCAGTGCGTCGGCCGCGGAGGGCGGTCACCTGCTGCAGTCGGGCACCGACCTGGGCGACCGCGCGTCGCTGCAGCGCGGCGCCCAGCTGTTCATGAACTACTGCTCCGGCTGCCACTCGCTGAAGTACCTGCGCTACTCGCGCATGGCCGAGGACCTGGGCCTGACCGAAGACGAGGTGATGAACAACCTCAACTTCACGGGTGCCAAGTTCGGCGAGCAGATCCAGGTCAGCCTGACCCCGGACCACGCCAACCAGTGGTTCGGCAAGATGCCGCCGGACCTGAGCCTGATCGCCCGCGTCCGCGGCAGCGACTGGGTGTACACCTACCTCAAGTCGTTCTACCTCGACGAATCGCGTCCGCTGGGCTGGAACAACAAGCTGTTCCCGAACGCCTCGATGCCCAACCCGCTGTGGGAGCTGCAGGGCCTGCAGCACGCCGAATTCGGCGACGCCGACAAGGCGACGGGCGAGCGCCCGGTCCTCGGCCTGAAGGTCACCCAGCCGGGTCACCAGAACGCCGAGGAGTTCAACCAGTCGGTGCGCGACATCACCGCTTTCCTCGAGTACGCCGGCGAGCCGGCGGCCCTCAAGCGCCAGAGCATCGGCGTGTGGGTCATCCTGTTCCTGGCGATGTTCACCCTGCTGGCCTACCTGCTGAAGCACGAATACTGGCGGGACGTGGACAAGCACTGATCGCATGCTGTATCCCTTTGGAGCCCGTACAGGAATGTGCGGGCTCCTTGGTTTGCAGTGAGGGTGCAGCTGATCGAGGCCGCGACGACTGTCCACACGGGGTGGGCGGCGTCTAACCACCGGCGGATTCCGGTGGCCGGAGAGGTCGAATGGCGGCGAGTCCACGTATGCGCAATGCCCTGACGCTGTTTTCTTCCACCGACTGCGTGCTGTGCCATCGCGTGCGCCTGGTGCTGGCCGCGAAAGGCGTGACCTACGATCTGGTCGCGGTCGACCCGCAGAACCCGCCGGAAGACCTCGTCGACCTCAACCCGTACCACTCGGTGCCGACCCTGGTCGAGCGCGACCTGGTGCTCTACGCGGCCAGCGTGGTCAGCGAGTACCTCGACGAGCGCTATCCGCACCCGCCGCTGATGCCGGTCGACCCGCTGTCCCGCGCGCGCCTGCGCCTGGCGATGCTGCGCCTGGAACACGACTGGGTCCCGCAGGTGCAGGCGATCCAGCTGGGCAACAAGGCCCAGGCCGAAGCCGGCCGCAAACGCCTGAAGGAACTGCTGACCGCGTCGGTCCCGCTGTTCAAGGCGAGCAAGTTCTTCCTGAATCCCGAAATGAGCCTGGCCGACTGCGCGATGGCGCCGATCATCTGGCGCCTGGACGCGCTGGGCGTGCCGCTTCCGAAGGACGGCAAGGCCATCGAGGACTACGGCAACCGCATCTTCCGCAACCCGGGTTTCACCCGCAGCCTGACCGACCAGGAACGCAAGCTGCGCGAGATGCCGGCCTGAACGCATCGACGTGCCGCGCGAACCGACGGGCCTTCGGGCCCGTTCGTTTTTTCGCGACCGGCGGCCTGTGTGCCCTGACCATTGCGTGTATCGGTCGGCGAGCGCCCGGCGCTACACTCCGGCCATGAGTCAGGAAAGCAATTCTCCGATGACCAGCCATCGCCCGTACCTGCTGCGGGCGCTGTACGAGTGGATCGCCGACAACGGCATGACTCCGCATCTGCTGGTCGACGCCACGCGCCATGGCGTGCAGGTCCCCACCCACGCGGTGAAGGACGGCAAGATCGTGCTCAACATCGCCGAGCGCGCCGTGTCGCGCCTGGAAATGGCCAACGACGCGATCCGTTTCAGCGCCCGCTTCGGCGGCGTGAGCTACCCGGTGACCGTGCCCGTGCAGGCGGTCCTGGCGATCTACGCCCGCGAGACCGGGCAGGGCATGGCGTTGCCGGAGGACATCCATGCCGCAGCGGACGAAGGCGAAGTGGAAGTCGAACTCGCCGACGAGACGCCCATCAGTCCGCTGAGCGCCGTGCCCAGCGAGCCGTCGCCCGACGGCGACGACCAGGGCCCGCAAACGCCGACGCCGCGCCGCGGCGCCCACCTGCGCATCGTGAAGTGACGCATCGGCGCGCTCGCGAAGCGAGCGCCTTTGCCGATGCGTCATCCCGGCGCAGGCCGGGATCCAGGTGATTGTTCGCTCGCAAGGCGAGCGCCTTGCCGATGCGTCATCCCGGCGCAGGCCGGGATCCAGGTGATTGTTCGCTCGCGCGAAGCGAGCGCCCTTACCGATGCGTCGTCCAGGCGCAGGCCGGGATCCAGGTGATTGTTCGCGCTCGCGAAGCGAGCGCTTTGCCGATGCGTCACCCCGACACAGGCCCGGATCCAGGTCGATCGCGCATCAGCCCGTTGGGCGTTTGTAGCCCGGGTAAGCGAAGCGCACCCGGGATAGACGCCCGCAACCCCGGCGCGCTTCGCTGACCCGGACTACAAGAGCCGACGACGGCTCAATGCAACGCCGACGGCTCCCGTGTCACCGGTCCGGTAAACGCCACCAGCCGATCGCCGCGCAGCACCAGCTTGCCGACGTGCCGGTCTTCGCCGTTGATCGAATAGTCGAAGCGGAACGTGCGCTCGAAGCCGAGCCAGCCGCTCTCCTGGCGGTACGGGCGCAGGCCGATCGCGTGCACGCTCTGGTCCAGCCACTGCACGCCGGCAGCGCGGCATGCATCGCGTCCGACGGCCTCGGCGCGTTCGGCGGCGGCGCGGCTTGCGCTCCAGAATGCGAACGCCATCGCAGCGACGATCATCAAGATCAGTAGAGTCATGCCGTTACTGTGGCGACGCGCCGTGTTGCCCGCAAGGTCGGGACGCCGTCAAAAGGCCCGTCGGGCTCAATCGAACGAAGGGAACCGCTGCAGGGGGCAGATCCCGCTTGAAACTCGTCTTTCCGGGTGGCGAACACCCACAGGTATTGCTTGGCCACGGCGTCAACCGGGTCGGTTCCGACCCCGAATCCACCATCGTCATCGACCGCCCGGGCGTGCTGCCGCAGCACTGCCAGCTGCACGTCACCGCGCAGGGCGTGATGCTCGACGTCCCCGCCGGCACGGCGGTCAGCGTGAACGGCCGGCAGGTGCAGGGCCTCATCGCCCTGCGTCCGGGCGACAGCGTCGGTTTCGATCAGGTGCAGGCCAAGCTCGCCGCGCTTGGTCCGCCGCCGGTAGTCGCGCGCCAGTCTGTGCCGGGGCCGGATCTCATGTCCGCCAACGACGACCCCGGCGTCACCGCCGTGCGGCCGGTGTTGCCGCGCTTCTTCCTGCGCAGCGTGTCGGCGGAACTGGGCAGCCGCAGCGACGCGCTGGTCGGCGTGCTGACCATCGGGCGCGGCCCGGACTGCAACCTGCGCTTCGATGCGCCGGGGCTGTCGCGCGCGCATGCACGGCTGATTCCCACCGACAACGGCGTCCAGGTCGAAGACCTGGGTTCCAGCAACGGCACGTTCCTCAACGGCAAGCGCATCCTGCGCGGCGAGGCGAAGGTCGGCGACGAGCTCGCCTTCGACGTGCTGCGTTTCCGTGTGGCCGGGACGTCGGTCGCCGAACCGGTGCAGGTCGTGCCGACCTCGATGCGCAAGGCCCCCGACAAGCGCAAGCGTTCGGCGTGGCCGTGGGTCGCGCTGGTGCTCGTTCTGGCGGCGGCCGGTGCCGCCGCGGTCGTGTTGATGCCGTAACGGCGCCGGGATGCGCCGCCTCAGGCGGGCGGCGGTCCGAGCTTCAGCGACAGGTCGATCGCGCGGACGTGCTTGGTCAGTCCGCCGATCGAAATGCAATCCACGCCGTCCTCGGCGATGGACCGCAGCGTCTGCATGTCGACCCCGCCGGACACTTCCAGCGGGATGCGCCGCTCGACGGGCAACTCGTGCGCGATGCGCACCGCTTCGCGGCGCATCGACTCGTCGAAGTCGTCGATGAGGATGCGATCGCAGCCTTCCTGCAGCGCTTCGCGCAGTTGCGCGATCGATTCGACTTCCACGATCAGCGGCAGCGACGGATGCATCGTGCGCGCGGCGCGGATCGCGGCGGTGATCGAGCCGGCGGCACGCACGTGGTTTTCCTTGAGCATCACCGCGTCGAACAGGCCGATGCGGTGATTGACGCCACCGCCGACGCGCACGGCGTACTTCTGTGCCTGGCGCAGCCCGGGAAGGGTCTTGCGCGTGTCGAGGATCTTCGCGGCCGTGCCGCGCACCGCATCGACGTAGGCAGCGGTCGTCGTCGCCGTCGCCGACAGCGTCTGCATGAAGTTGAGCGATGCGCGCTCGGCGCTCACCAGCGCACGCGCCCGGCCGTGCAGCGTCACCAGCACCGTGCCGGCCTTCACCCGATCGCCTTCGGCCACGCGCCAGTCGATTTGCACCTGCGGATCGAGCGCGCGATGGCAGGCGTCGAACCACGGGCGGCCGCAGACAACCGCGTCTTCCTTGCACAGCAGGTAGGCGTCGTCCGCGACGTCCGGCAGCAGCGCCGAGGTGACGTCGCCATCGCCCAGGTCTTCGGCCAGTGCAAGCGCGACGTCGCGCTCGACGACTTCCGCCGGCGGCGGCGCGAGGGTGCTCATGCCCCCGGGAAGGCCGGAATCTGCGCGGTCGCGATGGCCTCTTCGGCCAGCAGCACCGGGATGCCGTCGTCGACGCGGTAGACGGTCTTGCGATCCCGCGTGACGAGCGCCTCGTGCAGCGTGTCGGTCTGGGCGCTGCCGTCGGCGCGTTGCAGGCCGCCGCCCTCGATCGCGGCGTTCAGCGCCGTGAGGCCCCGGCCGTCCAGGAGTTGCAACGGCTGGCGCGTGGTGGGGCAGACGAGCAGGTCGAGCAGCTTGCGGTCCATGGATGCGGTGCCGGGGGAATCGAACAGGGGGTTAGAATACGTCTTTGCACAGGGCCTTAGGACCATGTCAGGACAACAAGCGCCGCTGGTCGGCATCGTGATGGGGTCGCGCTCCGACTGGGAGACGATGCAGCATGCCGCGGCGAAGCTGGAGGCCCTGGGCGTCCCGCACGAGGTCCGCGTCGTCTCGGCGCATCGCACGCCGGACGTGCTGTTCGACTATGCCGCGACGGCGAAGGCGCGCGGCCTGCGCGCTATCATCGCCGGCGCCGGCGGCGCGGCGCACCTGCCGGGCATGCTCGCGTCGAAGACGGCGGTTCCGGTGCTCGGCGTTCCGGTGCAGAGCAAGGCACTCAACGGCATGGATTCGCTGTTGTCGATCGTGCAGATGCCGGCGGGCATTCCCGTTGCCACGTTCGCCATCGGCAACGCCGGCGCGGCCAACGCGGCGCTGTTCGCCGCAGCGCTGCTGGCGAACGACCAGCCGGCGATCGGCGACGCACTCGACGCCTTCCGTACCCGCCAGACCGACGACGTGCTGGCCAACGACGATCCGCGGCGATGACGACGGTCGGCATCCTCGGCGGCGGCCAGCTCGCGCGCATGCTCGCGCTGTCGGGCGCACCGCTCGGCCTGCGCTTCCTGGTGATGGACAACGTCGCCGACGCGTGCGCGGGGCAGTTCGCGCCGATGGTCGTGGGCGACTACCGCGATGACGCCACGCTCACCGAGTTCGCATCGCGCGTGGACGTGGCGACGTTCGATTTCGAGAACGTGCCGGCCGAATCGGCGCAGTGGCTGAGCGAGCGCGTGCCGGTGTTCCCGAACCCGGGCGCGCTGGCGACCGCGCAGGATCGCCTGGCCGAGAAGACGCTGTTCCGCGAACTGGGCATCCCGGTGCCGCCGTTCGCGCCGATCGACACGCGCGATCAGCTCGACGCCGCGCTGGCCGAGATCGGCACGCCGTGCATCCTCAAGACGCGCCGCCTGGGCTACGACGGCAAGGGCCAGTTCCGCATCAAGACGCTGGCCGATGCCGATGCCGCGTGGGACGCGCTCGGTGCGCAGGCGCCGAAGGTCGGGCTGATCCTGGAAGGCTTCGTGCACTTCCAGCGGGAGCTGTCGGTGGTTGCCGTGCGCGGCCGCGACGGCGAATTCCGCGCATGGCCGCTCACCGAGAACTGGCACGTCGATGGCGTGCTCTCGGCGAGTCTTGCGCCGGCGCGCGTGGACACCGCGCTCGGCGAGATCGCCTACGACTACGCGCGCCGCCTGGCCGACGCGATGGATTACGTCGGGGTGTTCGCGCTCGAACTGTTCTGCCGCGATGGCGAACTGCTCGCCAACGAGCTTGCGCCGCGCGTGCACAACTCCGGCCACTGGACGATCGAAGGCAGCGAGACGAGCCAGTTCCAGAACCACCTGCGCGCAGTGCTCGGCCTGCCGCTCGGCGACACGCGCATGGTCGGGCTGGCGTGCATGCTCAACTGGATCGGGCAGATGCCCGACGCGCTGCCGATGCTGCGCGAACCCGGCGGCCACTGGCACGACTACGGCAAGCTGCCGCGCGCCGGCCGCAAGGTCGGCCACGCCACGCTGCGCGCCGACGAGGCGGGTGCGCTCGCGATGTCGCTGGAGCGCGTGGGTGCCGCCCTGGGGCGCGAGGCGCAGGTGGCGCCGGTGATCGCGGCGCTGCGCTGAGGCGGCGGCGTCTCCTGATTCGCGCCATCGCCGGATGACGATCGCCCGCTGTTGTAGCCCGGGTAAGCGCAGCGCACCCGGGGCACGTTCCAGCGTCGATACACGTCGATCCCGGGTGCGCTGCGCTTACCCGGGCTACAAAGGCCGGCACCGCGCGAAAACAAAAAACGGCCGGGTCTCCCCGGCCGTTTCCGTATCGCACACGCAACGCGAACTTACTTCAGGTTCGACGCCACGAAGTCCCAGTTGACCAGGTTCCAGAACGCCTCGACGTACTTCGGACGGGCGTTGCGGTAGTCGATGTAGTACGCGTGTTCCCACACGTCGCAGGTCAGCAGCGGGGTGTCCTCGCCGGTGATCGGGGTGTTGGCGTTGGACGTGCTCACCAGGCCGAGCGAACCGTCCGGACGCTGCACCAGCCAGCCCCAGCCCGAACCGAAGGTGGCGATGGAGAGCTTGGAGAACTCGTCCTTGAACTTGGCGAAGTCGCCGAACGCCTTGTTGATCAGCTCGGCCAGCTTGCCGGTCGGCTCGCCGCCGCCCTTGGGCGAGAGGCAGTTCCAGTAGAAGGTGTGGTTCCACACCTGCGCGGCGTTGTTGAACATGCCGCCCTGCGCCTTGCGGATGATCTCGACCAGCGACAGCTGCTCGAATTCGGTGCCCTCGATCATCTTGTTGAGGTTGTCCACGTAGGCCTTGTGGTGCTTGCCGTGGTGGTAATCCAGCGTCTCGGCGGAGATGTGCGGCTCCAGCGCGGTGCGGTCGTAGGGCAGGGGGGGCAGTTCGATGGCCATTGCGGGCTCCTGGGGGCTGGCTAGGGGAGTGCCGGGCGGCCACCGGTGAACTCGGCGCGTCCGCGGCTTCGGAAGGCTTACAATTGGACATTCTATCCCCACGTTCCGTTGCCGTGCCGTCAACCGGCGGGCAACGCACCATTGCAGGAGTTGTCGCCATGTCCGTGATGGAGCGGATCCAGGCCGAAGTCGAAAGCCATCCCATCGTCCTTTTCATGAAGGGCACCGCGCAGTTCCCGATGTGCGGCTTTTCCAGCCGCGCGGTACAGGCCCTCAAGGCCGCCGGCGCGACGCAGCTGCACACGGTCAACGTGCTGGAGGATCCGGAGATCCGCGCGAACCTGCCGCGCTATTCGAACTGGCCGACGTTCCCGCAGCTTTTCATCCACGGTGAACTGATCGGCGGTTGCGACATCACGCTGGAGCTGTTCGAGTCGGGCGAACTGGCGCGGATGATCAGCGAGACGCACAACCAGTGAGTCCGCTCGAAGGACGCGTCGTCCTGATCACCGGCGCCCACGGCGGCCTGGGCGCCGCAGCCGCGCAGGCGTGCGCGCGCGCAGGCGCGACGGTCGTGTTGCTCGGCCGCAAGGTGCCGAAGTTGAACCGCGTGTACGACGCGCTGGCACAGGTCGGGCCGGAGCCGCTGCTGTATCCGCTCGACCTGGAAGGCGCGAGCGCCGACGACTACGCCGAGCTCGCGCAACGCATCGAAGCCGAACTCGGACGCCTCGACGGCGTGCTGCATTGCGCCGCGGATTTCGCCGGCCTGACTCCGCTGGCGCAGACCGATCCGGCGGTGTTCGCGCGCGCGCTGCATGTGAACCTCACCGCGCCGTGGTGGCTCACGCAGGCGTGCCTGCCGCTGCTCGCCAGATCGGACGATGCCGCGGTGGTGTTCGTCGTGGACGATGCGGAGCGCGTCGGCAACGCGTACTGGGGCGGCTATGGCTTGGCGCAGCAGGGCCTTGAAGGCCTGGTGCGCATGCTGCATGCCGAACTGTCCAATTCCACCGTGCGCGTCGCGGGCCTGCGACCGGGGCCGATGCGCACCGCGCTTCGCGCCAAGGCGTACGTGGAAGAGAACGATCGCGCCGCACTCGACCCCACCGCGTACGCCGCGTCTTGCGTGACGCTACTTTCGCCCGCCGGCGCGACCCGTCGCGGACAGGTGTGGGCGCCGGCGCCCGCCGCCGTCGGCCTGACCCAGCTGCAATGACGAATCCATGACCATCGCGTCCGCAGCGCTGCTGCTGTTTTTGATCCTCGACCCGCTCGGCAACGTGCCGGTCTTCCTGAGCCTGCTGCGCGGCCTACCGCCGCAACGACAGCGCGTCGTGCTCGCGCGCGAACTGCTGATCGCGCTCGCCGTGCTGATGATGTTCCTGTGGGGCGGCAAGTACGCGCTGGAGCTGATGCACCTTCGCCAGGAGTCGGTGTCGATCGCCGGCGGCATCGTGCTGTTCCTGATCGGCATCCGCATGATCTTTCCGCCGCCGGAAGGGCTGATGGGCGAGATTCCCGATGGCGAGCCATTCATCGTGCCGATGGCCATCCCGCTGGTCGCCGGCCCGTCGGGCATGGCCGCGGTGATGCTCATGGGCAGCAACGAGCCCGAGCGCCTCAACGAGTGGAGCCTCGCGCTGCTCATCGCCTGGGGCGCAACGGCGGCGATCCTGTTCTCCGCGACGCTGCTCTACAAGCTGCTCGGCCGCCGCGCGCTGACCGCCATCGAGCGCCTGATGGGCATGTTGCTGGTGGCGATCTCGGTGCAGATGTTCCTGGACGGCCTGGGGACCTACCTCAAGATCGCGCCCCCTTAAGGCTCGCGCTGCGCAGGACGACGCCCGATCCGGTTTTGCCGGGTCGGGCGTTTTGCGTTCAGGGCCGTCGCGCCGCGGCGGGAGCCGACCTGGGCGCGGTTGGCGCTTTGTGGCCGTTAGTGACCGCCGTCACGGCCCTGTCACAGAGGGCTTCTAGCCTGTTAAACTGACGTTAACCGGCGGGCTCCGGCCCGGCGCCCCAGGGGGCGGAACCAAACACCTTTCTGCACAGGCACGACCGGGGTCGTGCCTGGCTTCCCTCTTGTGAACCACGTTTCGAGGCCATCGTAATGACCCATCCGAACCGCGTCCGTCTGTCCAAGCTCACGCTTGGCCTGCTCGCCGCCCTCGCCACCGCGCCTGTGTTCGCGCAGTCCACGTCCGCCGGTGTCGGCGGTACGGTGACCAGCACGAATGGCCAGCCCGTCGCCGGCGCCGAAGTCACGATCACCCACGTCGAGTCGGGCACGGTGAGCCGCGCCACGACGGACGCCAGCGGTCGTTACACCGCGCGCGGCCTGCGCGTCGGTGGTCCGTACTCGGTGACCATCACCAAGGCGGGCGAAGGCACCAAGACGGAAGACAACGTCTACCTCGACCTCAACAAGACGAACACGATCAACGCCGCGCTGACCGGCGATGTGACGACGCTGGACTCGGTGACTGCCGTAGCGGTCGGCGGCTCGGACGTTTTCAGCGCCACCAAGATGGGCGCCGGTACCGCCGTCACGCGCCAGACCATCGAAGCGCTGCCGAGCAATGGCGGCAACATCCAGGACTACATGCGCCTTGACCCGCGCGTGGCGTTCGTCGATCGCGCATCGGGCAGCATCAGCGCCGGCGGCCAGAATCCGCGCTACAACGCGATCCGCATCGACGGCGTGTCGGCCTCCGACACCTTCGGCCTGGAAGGCAACAACATGCCGACCCGCCGCCAGCCGGTGTCGATGGAAGCCATCGAAGCGATCAACGTCGACCTGGCCAACTACGACGTCACCATCACCGGCGCCACCGGCGCGGTGGTCGACGCAGTGACCAAGTCGGGTACCAACGAGTTCCACGGCTCGGTGTACGGCTACTACCGCGACGGCGACTGGTTCGGCGACGACCCGACCGGTGCACCGTTCAACGGCTTCACGAAGGAAGAAACCTACGGCCTGACCCTTGGCGGTCCGCTGCTCAAGGACAAGCTGTTCTTCTTCGCCAACTACGAGAAGTTCAAGCAGGCCGCACCGGGTGCGGACATCGCGAACAGCCCGCTCGGCCTGGGCATCATCCCGTCCGACGATCCGGCTGAGGCGCGCGATATCGCGCTGGCCGGTAACGGCAATTTCGCTCCGTTCGATGCGGGCGACCTGACCAGCGATGGCGACACGGATCTCGAGGAATACGCGATCAAGCTGGACTGGAACATCAGCGACAACCATCGCGCCGATTTCCGTTACAGCAAGCTCGAGCAGAGCAAGCTGCGCCTCAACGGCTTCTTTACCGGCAGCACGGGTGCCGCCTCGCTGAGTTCCTACTGGTACCAGCACGACAAGACCATCGAAAACTACGTCGCCCAGCTCTTCAGCGACTGGACCGACGTCTTCTCGACCGAGTTCAAGGTCTCGTACCGCGACTATTCGGCCATCCGCAACACTCCGACGCAGGGCACGCCGGCGATCGAACTGACCTACGGCGCCCCGAACCGCGACGGCGTGGGCCAGCGTCCGCAGCTGTACCTCGGCACCGAGACGAACTCGCAGTACAACGACCTCTTCACGAAGACCTGGAACTACTTCGGCGCCGGCACGCTCACCCTGGGCGACCATGACGTCAAGTTCGGTGCCGACTATTCGACGAACGAGATCTTCAATCTCTACGCGCCGTACGTCGACGGTTACTACACCTACAACAGCATGGCCGACTTCCGTGCCGGTCGCTGGAGCTACCGCCAGTTCCGTACCCCGGTCGGCGGCGACGTCAACAACATGGCGTCCGACTACACGTACAAGGCGATGGGCGTCTTCGTGCAGGACCAGTGGTACGTCAGCCCGAACCTGACGCTGACCTTCGGCGTGCGCGGTGACCGCTTCAAGATCGACGACATTCCGGAGTACAACGCGCTGGCGCAGCAGGTGTACGGCTACGACAACAGCGATGTCGGCGGCGACGAGTGGCTGTGGCAGCCGCGCTTCGGTTTCAACTACACCTTCGACACCGAGCGCCCGACGCAGCTGCGTGGCGGCCTGGGCCTGTTCCAGGGCGATTCCCCGCAGGTCTGGCTGTCCAATGCCTACAACACCACGGGCCTGAACTACACGCAGACCGAAGAGTACGCACGTCCGGGCGTCACGCCGGCCACGCCGCGCCAGAACGTCAACTTCATCTCGCCGGACTTCGAAGCGCCGTCGGTGTGGAAGGCCAACCTCGCGTTCGATCACGAGCTGCCGTGGTATGGCATGGTCGGTTCGGCCGAGCTGCTGCTCACGAGCGTCAAGACCGGCCTGTTCTACAAGCGCCTGGATCTTGGCGCCCCGAACGATGCTGCCGACGTCGGCCCGACCACCGGTCAGGATGGCCGTGCGCTGTATTGGGGCAACTCGAACACCTTCGCGACGGCCCGCGGCAACCGCGATCCGCGTTTCGGTGACGTGCTGCTGCTCGATACCACCGACAAGGGCGAGAGCCAGCAGTTCACGGTCAGCCTGAGCAAGCCGTGGACCGAGTCGAGCGACTGGTCCTGGTCGCTGGCCTACACGTACACCAATGCGACCGAAGTCAGCGGCCTGACCAGCTCGACCGCGACCTCGGGCTGGAACTACAACTACGTGTTCCAGGCCAACGAGGAAGTCGCCTCGACCGCGCGTTACGAGATCAAGGACCGCATCTCGGGCCAGTTGAACTGGAAGCACAAGTTCTTCGGCGACAACAACACCAACATCGGCCTGTTCTACGAAGGCCGCAGCGGTCGTCCGTTCAGCTACGTCTTCACCAACGACATGAACGGCGACAGCCGCACCAACGATCTGTTCTACGTGCCCAATGGCCCGGGCGACGTGATCTTCAGCGGCGGCGCAGCGATGGAAGCCCAGTTCTTCGACTGGCTCGCGCAGAACCCGGAACTGGCCCGCTACGCCGGCCAGGTCACTCCGGCCAACGCTGGCCGTGCGGATTGGGTGAACACCTTCGACATCCGCATCAGCCAGGAACTGCCGGGCTTCTTCGAAGGCCACAAGTCTGAAATCTGGCTCGACATCATCAATGTCGGCAACCTGATCAACAAGGATTGGGGCCACATCTACGACTACGGCTTCTTCGCCGACCAGACGGTGCTGCGCGTCAACGGCATCGACCCGGCGACCGGGAAGTACATCTACAACTTCTCGCCGAGCGCGGTCGAAGCGCCTGCCGTCGCCAACGCGGACGCCGACGGCTTCAACCAGGGCGTGTCGCAGTGGTCGCTGCAGGTCGGCTTCCGCTACAAGTTCTAAGCGTCATCGCCAAAGCGGTACCGAAAACGGCCGGGGAAACCCGGCCGTTTTCTTTTTATGGGGCAGGGGGCTAGAGTCGCAGGGCTGAAGAACGAGAACGAATGAAGAACCACATGAGCACCGCCATCCCCCTTGAAACCACGCTTCCCACCGTCAACGCCCGCATCTACCCGAAGGGCGGGCTGGACGTCCTGTCGCACAACGAAGTCGCCCGCCTGCGCGATGTCTCCACCGGCATGCACGACCTGCTGCGCCGCTGCGCGCTGGCCGTGCTGACCAGCGGCAGCGCGTCCGACGACCCGCGCGCCGCGCGCGAGCTGTATCCCGAGTTCGACATCGAGGTGCACCAGCAGGATCGCGGCATGCGCATCGACCTGCACAACGCGCCGGCGATGGCGTTCGTCGATGGCGAGATCATCCGCGGCGTGGCCGAACTGCTGTTCGCCGTGGTGCGCGATCTTGCGTACACCGCGATGGACCTCGGCCCGGATTCGCCGCGCGACCTGGACACCACCGACGGCATCACCGACGCCGTGTTCGGCCTGCTGCGCAACGCGCGCATCCTGCATCCGACCGATCCGAACCTGGTCGTGTGCTGGGGCGGCCATTCCATTTCGCGCGACGAGTACGTCTACACCAAGCAGGTCGGGTACGAACTGGGCCTGCGCGGCCTCGACATCTGCACGGGATGCGGCCCTGGCGCAATGAAGGGACCGATGAAGGGCGCGACGATCGCGCATGCCAAGCAGCGCCGCTTCAAGACGCGCTACATCGGCATCACCGAGCCGGGCATCATCGCGGCCGAATCGCCCAACCCGATCGTCAACCACCTGGTGATCATGCCGGACATCGAGAAGCGCCTGGAGGCCTTCGTCCGCATGGGCCACGGCATCATCGTCTTCCCCGGCGGCGTGGGCACGGCGGAGGAAATCCTCTACCTGCTGGGCATCCTGCTGCGCGAGGAGAACGCGAACCTGCCGTTCCCGCTGATCTTCACCGGCCCGGCCTCGGCGGCGCCGTACTTCGAGCAGATCGACAAGTTCATCCGCCTCACGCTCGGCGATGACGCCACCAAGCGCTACGAGATCATCGTCGGCGACCCGGACCAGGTCGCCAAGCGCATGTCCGCCGGCATCCGCAAGGTACGCGAGCATCGCATCGCGCAGAAGGACTCGTTCTTCTTCAACTGGTCGATCGACATCCCGCTGACGTTCCAGCGTCCGTTCGTGCCGACGCACGAGGCGATGGCCGTGCTCGACCTGCACCACGGCCGCAAGCCGCACGAACTCGCCGCCGACCTGCGCCGCGCGTTCTCGGGCATCGTCGCCGGCAACGTGAAGGAAGACGGCATGCGCCGCATCGAGGAATTCGGCCCGTTCGAGATCCACGGCGATGCGGACATGATGCAGTCGCTCGACGCCCTGCTGCGCGCGTTCGTCGAACAGCGCCGCATGAAGATCGCGGGCGAGTACAAGCCCTGCTATCGCGTGGTGGCGTAAGGCGTCATCGAAGGCCGGTGCGATTCGCGCCGGCTTTCGCCGGGCGGCGGTGGTCAGGCCCGCCGGTGATCAGGCATTCGTCGGCAGGCGCACCGTCGCGATGAAACGCCGGCCTTCCTGCTGCGTCAGCACGCTGCCACGACCGCCGGTCAACGCTTCGATACGCACCTGCGAGGCGTTCAGCCCGACCTGATGGCCGGGGCGGTTCTCGCCGCCGGTCGCGAGCGGGTTGATGATCCGCACCACGACGGTGTCCGGCATCGTCGATACCGCGATCTCGAGCTCGCCGCCTTCGGGGCGGCGTTCGATGCCGTGGCGGATCGCGTTTTCCACCAGCGGCTGGATCGACAGCGACGGCACCATGACGCGCGGGATGTCGCGCGGCAGTTTCCATTCGATGCGCAGGCGTTCGCCGAAGCGCAGCGATTCGATTTCGAGGTAACGACGCGCGAGCGCCAGCTCGTCTTCCAGCGTGATGTCGCGCGGGCCGGCGAGAGCGGCGCGGAACAGGTCGGCCAGATCGAGCAGCAAACGCTCCACTTCCTCCGGGCGGCGATGCACGAGCGCCGCGCCGGTGTTGAGCGTGTTGAACAGGAAGTGCGGCCGGATGCGGGCCTGCAGGGCTTCCAGCTCCAGTTGCTTGGCGCGCAACGCGAGCTGCCGCGCGCGCCACTGGCTCTGGAACACCGCGATGCCGAGCGCGCCGATCGTCATGACCATGCCGATCAGGCGCCACTGCGTCCAATGCCAGTCGCCCAGGTCCATGCCCCAGCCTTCGCGGAAGAAGAAGCCGATGGCGGCGGTGATCACCCACGTGCTCACCAGCAGCATCGCCAGCACGACGTACGCGATGCGATGCGGTGGCAGCGAGCGCAGGGGCCGGCGCACCAGGTACAGCGAGGCGATGCTCCACAGCAGCACCCACTGGATCGCCACCGACATCAGCCCGAAATAGCGCAGGCGCTGCTCGTCCAGTCCGGGCGCGAGCGCGAGCAGCAGCGCCAGCGCCTCGCCGGACAGCATCGTCCAGACGATCGCCGTGGGCTGCCACAAGGCGTCCAGCGGACTGTGTGCGGGTTGCGAACTGGGCATTGGAGCACTGCACTGGAGCGGCCGCCGGGCCACCATATTGCCTGCCGGCCCGTGGCGGGGGCCATAGCCGGCAGGCCGCGGGGGGAAGGCCATGCGGGATGCGCGTCACAGCGCCCGCCACGCCCATCGGCCGATCCGACCGCTCGTCCCCGGTGCGCTTGTCCGGGAGCGGCGGTCAGGGAACCATGCCCCCGGGGTGTAAGGGGATTTCCAACTCATGACCAGTTCCGCGAGCCGGGGGTTCACCCTCATCGAGCTCATGACCACGATCGCCGTGCTCGCCATCGGCAGTGCGCTGGCGTATCCGTCGTTCTCGAACGTGATCAAGTCCAACCGCGTCGCGACGTCGACCAACAACGTCATCGCGGCGTTCAATCTCGCGCGCAGCGAAGCGATCCGCAGCAACCGCGGCGGCGGCGTCTGCCCGTCGGCGGACGGCCTCGCCTGCGAGGGCACCGACTGGAACAAGGGCTTCATCGCCTTCACCGACCAGGACGGTGGCGGCACGTGGTCGCCGGGCGACAAGGTGATCCGCTTCTTCGAGCCCAACGACGCGCTGGCGTTTTCCGCCGTGCCGCTGGGCGCCGCGGGCACGACGGTGGAGGTCATCCCCTTCGACCGCACCGGTCGACCGAAGACGCGCGCGCAGCTCACCGTCAAGGCCGCCACCTGCAAGACCGGGCAGGAGTACGTGCGCGTGATCGAACTCGGCCCTGCCGGCCAGACCCGGATGAAAAAGGATACCTGCGCATGACCAGGCGCCCCGCATCCCGCCGCGCACAAGGCGGCTTCTCGCTCATCGAAGTGCTCATCGCGCTGCTGGTGCTCGCGCTCGGCCTGCTTGGCCTGGCCTTCCTCCAGGTGTTGAACGTGCGTTACACGAGCAGCGCCGAGCACCGCACGATGGCGACGAACCTGGCGTCGGAAGTCGTCGACATGATGCGCTCGAACCCGCGCCATCTCGTCGTCTACAACCGCCTGGACAAGGCCTCCTTCGCGAACGTCGCCGTGCCGGCCACCGGCTGCAGCAAGGCGGGCGACAGCGAGGCGACCGCGCAGAACAACGTGGCGCGCTGGCGCTGCGACGTGGTGACGCAGCTGCCCGGCGGCGTCGGCAACGTGGTCGTGGCCGGCAACGATGCCGTCGGCTACACCGCCACGGTCGACCTGGAATGGACCGACGACGTGGGCGCGAAGGACAACGCCGACGCCGTGCGCGGCAAGACCGCCAGTTTCCGAGTGGTGACCACGCTATGAAGACCCTGCACCCTTCGATCGCGCGCAAGGCCGCCGGCCTTTCGCTCATCGAGCTGATGATCGCGATGGTCATCGGCCTGATCCTGCTGATGGGCCTGGTGCAGGTGATGAGCGCCTCGCGCGCCGCCTACCAGCTTTCCACCGGCGTCGCGCGCACGCAGGAAAACGCCCGCTTCGCGGTGGATTTCCTGCAGCGCGACCTGCGCATGGCCGGCCACATGGGCTGCGTCAACGACCAGTCGCACATGGCGCCCGAAAGCCCCGGCTCCACCGATGCGAGCCGCCAGGGCATGAACCTGTGGTTCCTGACCAAGGCCCAGCGCGACGCGCGCACCTTCACCGCGCTGAGCGGCACCAGCTACCCGTTGCGTTTCGACATGGGCGTGCAGGGCTTCGAGGCGCAGGGCACCAGCCCGCAGGACACGGTCACCCTGACCGATGGCACGCCGGTGGCGGGCAACGCCAACCAGTGGGTGCCGGCCCTGCCCACGGCGATCGCCGACCTCAAGCCGGTCCCGGGCAGCGACATCGTGGTGATCCGCTTCCTCTCGCGCGATGGCGTGCCGGCGACGCTGGCGTCCACCTCGGCGACCAACTACACCGTCACGCCCGAGGCTTACGGCACCAGTGTGTCGACCACCGACTCGACCGGCCTGTTCGCGCTGGCCGATTGCCAGCAGGTCAGCATCTTCGCCGCCGACGCGATCAGCGCCGCCGGCGTCATCACCGTTTCCAACACGGGCCTCAACAAGAGCGGCCTGGTCGGCGACGAGTGGAGCTTCGAGAGCACGCAGAACAAGCCCGTGCTCTACCGCGCCGAAACGGTCGTCTATTTCGTCGGCGTCGGCGAGGGCACGAACGTGGACGGCACCAAGCCCCCGTCGCTGTGGCGCGCGCGTGCCATCGCGACCGCCGGCGCGGTCAAGTTCGAGAAGGAAGAGCTGGTCGAAGGCGTCGATTCGCTGCAGCTGCTCTACGGCATGGACGAGAACCTGCCGGTCGCGCTGCCGCGCGGCAACATCGAACGCGTGCGCACCGCCGCCGCGGTCAACACGGCGCCCACCAACAATCCGACCAACGCGCAGGCGGACGAATGGCGTCGCGTCGGCACGGTCCAGATCGGCCTGCTGATGCGCAGCTCGGACCGCTCCGCGTCCGAGCAGGCCGCCGTCACCCCGATCCTGCTCGGCGTGAAGATGCAGCGCGGCGCCAACGATTCCCGCTCCGATGGCCACTACCGCTCCGTCTACGAGACGACGGTGGTGATGCGCAACCGCCTGTTCGGCAACTGAGGCCGCCCCCATGCATCGTGTTCCTTACCGTTCCCCACGCCAGCAGCGCGGTGCCGTGCTGTATGTCGCGCTGATCTTCCTCGTGCTGCTGTCGCTGCTGGGCATTGTCGGCATGCAGGTGGCGGCGCTGCAGGAGCGCATGGCATCCAACTACCGCGCGGTGAACCTCGCCTTCCAGCGCGCCGAAGGGCTCGCGCGCACCGTCGAGGTGCAGGTCAACGCCGACAGCCGTTTCACTCCGCGCCCCGGCGAACGCGACGAGGAGCGTCGTTGCGACGACCCGTCCCCCGTGCGCGGCAGCGCGTGGGCCGTGCTGCGTTCCAACGACGACGATCCGGATACCGCGCTCGTCGCCACGCGCCTGAACGAATGCACCCCCGGTTACTCCATCGCGCAGGGCACCTCGCCGGTGAACGAGAAACCGATGATCTGGCAAGTCTCCTCATTCTCGACCGACCAGGCGGCGTCCCCGACGTCCGATGCCGCGGTCGAAACCGTCTTCATGCCTTAAGGGCTGCACTCCATGAAACTCGAACGATTGCTGATCGTTTCCGCCTGTCTCGCGGGCACCGCGGGCCTGCTGGCCCTGGGCTACGTGGATGCCAACGCCACGCGCCAGGGCGACGGCACGCTCTCGCAGGAGCCGATGCACCTGGGTGCCACGGTGTCGCCGAACTTCATCATGGCCATCGACGATTCCGGCTCGATGACGTTCCAGACGATGTTCCCCGGCAAGGACGGCGAAGGCTGCTGGAGCACGAGCGCGAAGAGCTTCTTCGACGGCACCGCGCTGCGCAAGAGCGGCACCTGCGACTACCTCTACGTGCTGCCCGGCCCGCGCATCAACGATTACTACGGCATCCCGCCGTTCGACATCTACGGTTTCGCGCGATCGCCGGCGTACAACCCGACCTACTTCAACCCCGACGTCACGTACGAGCCGTGGATCCAGCAGACGCTGGTGCCGTACGCCAACGCGGGCGTCGATGAAACGCTGATCGATCCGCGCAAGACGACCAAGGTGAAGCTGTTCGCGGCGCGCTACGAGAAGGTCGTCGGCGAGAGCTTCTTCATGCAGGACGGCATGGTGCTGCCGGACGGCACCAAGTACACGACGTTCAAGTGCGACCGCTGGGACAACAACGGCCGGTGCAACCGCTGGAACGGCGGCGTCGACAAGAGCGAGGAAGTGAAGGGCGGCGCCTACACCTGGAACAAGGGCGCGCAGCCGATCGCCATCGAACACACGCCGGCCGTGGTGTACCTCAAGGAAAGCCGCACCATCGCCGGCTACAGCGCGGCGTTGGAGGTCAAGGACGCGTGCGGCAAGGACTGCTCGCTGTACAAGTACACCCCCGTATCGACCGAGGCCAAGCAGAACTTCGCGAACTGGTTCAGCTTCTACGGCAACCGCAACCGCGCTATGGTCGCCGGCCTGACGCGTTCGCTGAAGGACACCGAAAAGCTGCGCGTGGGCTACTTCACGATCAACTCCACGCTCAAGGACCTGACCATGCGCGACATGGACGTGGTCGCTGACAAGCAGGCGTTGTACGGAGAGGTGATCAAGCTCGATGCCAATGGCAGCACGCCCAACCGCAAGGCGGTCGCGCACATCGGCAACCAGTTCAACAACAATCCCAACATCATCCAGAACGCGTGCCAGAAGAATGCCGGCATGCTGTTCACAGACGGCTACAGCAACCAGGGCGGCCCGACCAATGCCCTGCTTCCCGACGGCAAGGACGGCGATGCGTACGGCAATGCCGACAACGGGATGGGTACGCCCTTCAACGACGGCCACAGCAACACGATGGCCGACATCACCGCGTACTTCTACAACACGCGCCTGCGCGCGAGCTCGCTCGCAGCCGGCAAGGTGCCCACGTCGAATCCGACCCTGTGCGAAGGCACGGGCGACAAGCGGATGCTCGACTGCAACACCAACCTGCACATGAACTTCTACGGCATCACGCTGGGCGCCAAGGGCAAGCTGTTCGGCGTGACCTACGGCGTGCGGGCCGACGGCAGCAACAACGGCGCGCTGGCCACCACCCAGGCGATGGCGCTGGCCTCGTCCCCGGCGTGGGAGCAGCGCACCGACGACAACGAGAACACCGTCGACGAGATCTGGCACGCGACCATGAACGCGCGCGGCCAGTACATCAATGCGCAGACGCCGGCCGACATCACCAACGCGATGCGCAACGTGCTTGCGTCGGTGGGCGTGGGCGGCGGCGTCTCGGGCAGCCTGGCGATCACCGGCTCGCGACTGGGCGACAGCTCGCTGTCGGTCACGCCGCGCTTCAATCGCAACGGCGTGGACTGGTACGGCGACGTCGTCGCGTCCAAGCCCGCCAGTTCGACCGATGCCGATGGCAAGGTGACCTTCACCTACACCACGACCTGGAGCGCGAGCCAGAAGGTGCCGGCGGCGGCGAACCGCACGCTGTACTACGGCACCACCACCGACGACAGCACCCCGGCCGTCGCGAACTTCTACACCGCCGGCCCGAGCACGCTCGCGGCGCTGTGCGCGAACTACGCCAGCGGCACCTGCGGTCCGCTGGGCGGCGCCGACATCAACGCACTGGGCGTGACCGCCACGCAGGCGGTGCAGTACCTCGCCGGCGACGACTCGCTGGAAGGCACCAAGCTTCGCGATCGCACAACGGTTATCGGCGACATCATCAACTCCACGCCGATCGTGGCGGCGCCGACCGACGATTACGGTTACGCGCTGATCCGCAAGGACGATGGCAGCTTCGAGTACGACCCGTACGCCTACACGAAGTACCTGGACGCCAAGAAGACGCGCAAGCGCACGGTGTTCGTCGGCGCCAACGACGGCATGCTGCACGCATTCCATGGCGACACCGGCGTGGAGCTGTTCGGCTACATCCCGTCGGCAGCGGTCGGCTACATGGGCAACCTGCTGTTCCCGTCGAGCCCGAACTTCGAGCACCGTTACTACGTCGATGGTCCGGTCGTCGTGTCGGACGCCCGCCTGGGCACGACGTGGAAGACCGTCCTCGTCGGCACCGCAGGCGCGGGCGCGCGCAGCGTGTTCGGCCTCGATGTGACCAACCCGTCGGGCTTCTCGGCCAGCAACGTGCTGTGGGAAGTCAACGACAAGATCCCGGGCGACATCGGCAACCGCATCGGCTACGTGCTGGGCAAGCCGGTCATCGTCCCCGTCCGCGGCACCGACGGCAGGCCGGTGTGGAAGGCGATCTTCGGCGGCGGCTACGGCAACAAGCTCAACGACGCCGGTACCGCTGCCGACGGCACGCGCGGCACCGTGACGCTGTTCGTGGTCGACATGGCCACCGGCAGCGTCGATTACATCGACGCGAAGGAAAGCAACTACAACCTCGCCAACGGCCTGGGCAACATCGTGGCGATCGACCGCTACCAGTACAACAGCACCGCGAAGGGCTACGTGCTGGGTTCCGACGGCATGGTCGACACCGTGTACGGCGGCGACCTGCAGGGCAACGTGTGGCGTTTCGAGCTGACCTCCAACACCGTGGGCCTGGGCGGCAAGCCGCTGTTCCGCGCGACCAACGGCACGACGCGACAGGCGATCACCGGCGGCTTCGAAGCGGCGGTCGGTCCGCGCGGCGGCGTGATGGTGCTGTTCGGCACCGGCAGCTTCTCGTTCAACTCCGACAAGCTCAACACCGATGTGCAGACCATGTACGGCGTGCTGGACATGCCGAACGAGACGATCAGCCGTCCGCTCACCCGCACCAACCTGCAGGCGCAGACGATGAACGACAAGTTCGTCATCACCTCCACCGACGTGAACTACTACACGCAGCGCGGCTGGTACCTGGACCTCGGCGTCACCAAGACCGACGGCACGTTGGACAAGGCCGGCGAGCGCATGGTCGGCTATCCGAAGATCGAAGGCGGCATCCTGTACTTCACGACCTACGCGCCCAGTGCCGGCGATGCCTGCACCGGCGGCGGCTCGAACTACCTGTACGGTCTGTCGACCCTCAGCGGCGGCGGCGCACTCGGCATCGTGAAGGTGGGTTCGCCCACTGCGACCGGCCTGGGCGAAGGCACCGGCCGCCTGACGCTGGCGACCGACGGTTCGGCACCGGTGAAGGACGTGAGCGTGTTCACCACCGGCAAGCAGGGCGGCCTGACCGGTAATCCGGACGACGCCGCGATCGCCAAGTACGACGCCCAGGGCGACCAGTACTGCATGGCCATCGTGTCCGTCGCCGGTTCGCAGCCGCTGTACCGTGTGCGACCCTGCGGTCGTCAATCCTGGAGACAGATCCGATGAGCAAGGTTGCACCCGGCCGTAATGGCAAGAAGATGCGCGGTTTCACCCTGATCGAGTTGATGATCGTGGTGGCCGTGGTCGCCATCCTCGCGGGCATCGCGTACCCGATGTACAACGACGCGATTCGAAAGAGTCGCCGCGGCCAGGCGAAGGCGGACCTGATCGAACTGACGCAGCTGGCCGAGCGCTATCGCTCGGTCAACGGCACCTACAAGGATTTCGGCAAGCCCGGTGGCGACGGCACGCTGGCGGACGCGTGGGGCAAGTCGCCGCGCACCGGCACGCAGTACTACGTCGTCAAGGCGACCACGCACACGGTCGATACGCTGGTCCTCGAAGCGCAGCCTGTCGCGGGACAGGGCCAGGACAAGGACAAGTGCAAGACGCTGACGATCGACGCGACCGGCAAGAAAAGTTCGACAGGCAGCGATCCGATCAGCTGCTGGTGAACCGGAAGGGCCGCGTGAGAACGCGGCCCTTCGCATTTCCGGCGCCATGGGGCCAGGACAGAAAGGCCGGATGCTTCTGCAACACAACGCAGAACGGGCGCAGGAAGCGCAAGGCGCACGCAAAGAAAAAGGGCTGCGATTTCTCGCAGCCCTTTCTTGAATCTGGCGCCCGAAGTTGGACTCGAACCAACGACCCCCTGATTAACAGTCTCAGGTTGCCTAATGGCTGCGCGCCCTGCGAAATAAGGGCTAGACGGTTAGAGCGCCGTCCAATATTCGCGCAGCCCGGGTCGCATCAGATGGCTGTTTTTAAGCATCCGTCCCTTCAGTTTTGGACGCTTTCGACTGCCCATTTATCGGATCACCCGAACGTCCGCTATCGGCCAGGAGCGGATGCTCTGCTTACCTACAGCTTCCAGACTTTGCTGCCTACCGGGATTTCATCCTCGTGGCTCTCGGCCAGAAACAAGACCAACTTGTAGCCAACGAGTCGGAAGTGGACGAGGCGAACGCGGGCTTTGGCAGTAAGCGACGAACCGTCGGGACGCTCGACAAGTACGGAATAGCTCTCCCCATCTTCCGAGTGGGGTCGCGAAAGATCAGGAGTCAGTGCCAAGCCCTGACCCGCGAGAGCGAAACGATCCTCAATCTCCAGAAGAAGGTCCATTCGTGGCTGCGCCCATGTCCGCATACGGTCGGAAGCGGACATTAGCATCGCCTCGACCGCCCCAGCGACCTCAATGTCCGCTATCGGCCAGAAGCGGACGTTCGCCAACACCTGAATGAAACCGAGCCGCGAAGCGGCTTCGGCTTAAATTAATCGTTAGCCCTTGCCGATCAACTTGACCGGGGAGAGCAGACTCGGATCTTTGACGGTGCAGCGCTGCCAGCCAAAGAAGCAGCGCCAGCGAATGTTTCCACAACCGCAGGACGTCCAGTAGATGAGCCTGCGGGGGATCGCGGATGGGGATGCGGTGCCGCAACCGCTACAAAGAACGTACCCGCCAAGGTGGGCGGACCAAGTGTTTGCACCCCAGGGGTGCACAACGAACAAGGAATTTAGTTCTTCTGCTCGGAGCAGGGGGAGTTTGTGGCGCAGCCACCGCTCTCTCTTAATGCCCAAGCGATAGTGATCGGCCCATTGGTCGTCACCGGGTTTGGCCGGATTTGCCTGGCGGAGCGATGCATGCAGAGTTGCGGACTCCCTAGCGACCTCAGCTTTCCCCAGTGCTTTTAGCTGACGCCGACGATCTCTATCCATAGGGGCAAACTTCCTGATAGCGGACCCGTTGGTCCGGATATACATCTGGCGCCACACCCGCCCCGAATGTGGCTCATCCCCTGATCTGGCGCGAGATTGCGGAAATCTGGGGCCGGCCAACAAACTGGCTTGTGCAACTGGGCCCCAGCCGGGCGAGTTAGACGGCCTAGTCGATGACCGCTTTGGGTCGAAAGCGGACATTAGCATCAGTCTGAGCGCCCGCCCGTCCCCGATGTCCGCTATAGGCCAAGAGCGGACGCCCGCGTATCAGCGCCTGCACGCACCAGAACTTTTTCGATCACCCTCGATCTCGAAGGCATCAACGTCTAGCCAGCGATCCCGCCCATCGGGTGTTTGCCGGTAAGTACCGCAAACGGTCACGGCAACTGATTGACGATGCTGAACGTTCGACTTCAACGCCGCGGAGTAAAGCAATGATCGTTGGCTTGCCTTGAGCGAATCCGACTGGAACACCACCAACCTCTGGCTTCCGGATTCGCAGGACGCCAGGGTCAGACCGTGTTGGTTTGCATCAAGGCAGCCCCGAAGGACGACCTGTTGCCCGTTGAATGATCGGCCGTCGGCAATGACAGCCCCGATGTCGACGCGCTGCGGTTCCACCGAATGATTGCACGCCGCGATGCTCGTCATGAGCACTACCAGCGCAGAAGCCCTCAGTCCGTGCATAGCCCCCCCCAACTGCCGCCCAGTTGCATCGGATGTCCGCTTCGGGTCGAAAGCGGACATTAGCACCTGGGAGGCAGGCCGTACTGGCACATGGCTATCGGACAGGCTTCACGCGCTCCGGCTTCGCCCGATAGTGCTTCCGGGTGACCTTCGCGTCGCCGTGCGCGAGCAGGCGCGTCGCCTCGGCCTCCTCGACGTCGCTGCCGGCCTTCCGGCGCAGGTCGTGCAGCCGCACGTCCGCTACCCCTGAGCGCATGCGTACGGGTCGCCAGAGCGCGCGCAGGCCGCTGGTGGTGTAGGGGCCCGGCCCGCGCTTCGCGTTCTTCCCGCGCGGCCTGCTCTCGAACAGGTACTCGCGCCCGAATCGACGCCACAAGCGCTTCGCCTCGTCGACCACGGCGCGCAGATCGTCGGACCACTCGATGACGACGCGCGCACCGGTCTTGCCGCTGGTGTAGTGGATGCCCTCATCGTCGAGGTCGACCAGGCGCACGCGCAGCACGTCGCCCTGGCGCATGCCGGTCAGGTACGAGAAGCGCAGGATGCAGGCCAGCTTCGGCGACGCCTCCGCGATCAGCTTGTCCAGCTCGTCGTCGGTGACGTAGCGCTGGCGCGGCTTCTCCTCGTTGCGGAACTGCAGACCCTTCGCCGGATCCTCGCCCTTGAATGCGCCGATGCGCCTGGCGTGCGAGTAGGTCGCCGACAGCAGCGCCTTGTCGCGGTTCGCTTGGACGTTGCCCTTGCGCGTGAGGTACTCGAACACGTGGTGCGGCTCGACGGCGTTCAGCGCCATGTGGCCGAAGACCTCGGCGAGGTTCTTCGCGCTGTGGCGATAGCCCTCCAGCGTCGCCGGCTTGAGCCGCTTCGCCGAAGATTCGAGGTAGTGCGTCACCGCTTCGGCGACGGTCTTCACCGTCGGCCGCTCACCGACGATCGCGGCGTACTTGATGAGCGCCGGCCCGTATTCCTTGCCGAGGTTGATCCACGGCTGGTCGCCGCGCACGTAGAAGTAGGTGCCGCGGCGCTGCAGCATGCCGCGCGGAAGGTGCTTGTTGTGCTTACGCGGCCTTCCCATTCAATCCTTCCCAGTTCGGCCCGCGCGTGTTGCCCTTGGCCGGCGCCTTCGTGCTGTTGAGAACGGCCGCGCGCTCAACCAGCGGCCGGCCGGCGCCATTCGGGCGGAACGGCACGCCCATCGCCGCGAGCTTGCGGCACTGAGCCTTCCAGCTGTTCGGGCGCAGGCCGGTCAGTTCACCGACCTCGTCGGGGGAGAGCCAGGTATCGCTCATGCTGCCTCCGTTGCCGCGAGTGATAGACGCGGCTGGCTGGCCAGCCCTTGGGCCGCCGGGTTGATCCACAGGCATTCGGTGCGCATCGCCGTGCCGCGACCGGCGCTGATCCGGGCGCGCTTCTCGTGCGTTGCCCAGCCCGCCAAGCGCTCGTCGTACATCGGCGTCCGGTAGCCGGAGAGGACGACCATGCCTTCCAGCTCGAGCAAGCAGTCGAGCAGTTCGGCGTGCGCAGCCTCGTCCATCTCGTGCCGGTAGTAGCCCGCTTTCCCGGCGTCGAGCACGCGGGTGCTGTGCACGTACGGCGGATCCACGTAGTGCAGCGTGTCCGGACCGTCGTGCTGGCGCATTACGTCGATTGCCGGCCGGTTCTCGACTAGCACGCCGACGAAGCGCTCGGCCACTTGAGCAAGGCCCGGAGGGAACTCCGCCCAGAGGTGCTGCGCGGTGCCGTACGCGCGCTTGCTGTCGATGCGGAACCCGGTCTTGCCCTTCGTTGCCCCGGCGCTGCCGAAACCCATCTGGGCGCGAATCAGGAGGCGACGAGCTCGTTCCACGGGTTCGTCAGTCGGCTCCCACGCTAGGTCGAACTCCGCGCGCGCATACGGGGTGAGGGTGCATCGCCGAACGAGTTGCTCGAGCTGGAACTCGGACTGGAGCACGCGGAACAGATTGACCACGTCACCGTCGAGGTCGTTGTAGACCTCGGCATAGCTACGCGCCTTCTGGAGCAGCACGCCGGCAGCGCCGCCGAACGGCTCGACGTAGGTCTGATGGGGCGGAAGGTGGCTCAGCACCCATGGCGCCAGCCGGAACTTGCCGCCGTGGTAGCGGAACGCCGGCGACTTCATGCTGCCCTCCGGGGCTGCTCATTCCAGATCGATTGATCGCGGGTCCATGCCCAGATCCATTTCCGGCGGCCGCGGCGACCGGTGCGGCTATCCGTTCCGGAACTGCTGAACGCAACGCGCTTCCAGCCGTCGAAGCGGTACGTGTTGCCCGTGTGCAGGCCCGCGTCCTGATAGCTGATCGCCACGTCGTAGCCGGTGCCGGGGAACACGGCCTCGCGCCACAGCCGCAGCGCGACGCGGCACGCCCACGGCTCCCGTGCGCACAGCCTGCTCAGCTCGATGGTGTTCGCGCGCGTCAGGAAGTCCAAGCCCCCGCCCACATGCTCACGAATCAGACTGCTACTGGTGGCCAACGCAACCGGCTCACCGTGCACAAAGAGCGCATGGCAATGCAACGCCGCGCTATTCCCGCGCTCCAGTGGGCCCATTCGATGGCCCCACGCGATCAGAAGAGCTTGCGCCCTCGCGAGGGTGATGCTGTCGAAGGTGGCAACCGGGAACATCACGCGAACAGTCCTCTTTGTTTCGGCTCACGCGCCATCGCCGCGGCGCACCGACGCGCGTTCTGCGCCCATGCGAATAGCGACCAGTACAAGTCGCGGCTGGGCCAGTGACGGCGCCGGCGCGCGCACTCGGCGAGGTGTACCCTCGCAACGTGGATCTGGAACTCGCGCTCATTCATGCGCGGCACCTGTCGGAGGTTGCCATGTGGATCTGCATTCGCTGCAAGGCGGAAGTCACGCCCGACGACTCCCTGCCAGTGATCGACGACTTCGGCGTGTGCTTCATTTGCCCGCAGTGCGGGCGCCGGAATCGGCTCAAGAACATCGGCGAGAACGCGGAAATCGTGCTGATGCAAATCGATCCGCCGGAGTAGCCGTGCGAGCTGTCACCCATTGGCTGCGTCCTCGGGGTGCACGCGGTACAGATGGGCCGGGCAGGTGAACGCCGGCGCTTTACCCTTCGGGGTGATATCTACCCAGTGGCCATCGGCGGAGCTGTCGGTGTAGCCGCGCAGGCGCCACACCTGGATGCGCGCGCCAGAGGCGTGCGCCGCGCGGAGGGTTGCGTACGGGTCGATCTGGTTCATGCGGCTCTCCGGAGTAGGCGGCGCCACCACGGGCGCCGGAGGTGTTCGATTTCCCGCGCTTGCCGCTCGATCGTTTCGGCGGCATCGCGGAGTTGGTTTCGCAGCTGGTCTTTGCGCGGCTGCTTCATTCGTCGCGGCGGGCGAGGGAAGAGGTGCTGGGTCATGCCGCCTTCCTCGCGCTGTTGTTGAAATTGATGAAGCCCAGAGGCTTTGAGACGGCGCCGATGGGCAGCACCTGCGGCGTCTTGCCGGTGCGCGCCATCCATTGCTCGACCGACTCCCGCGGAACCTCCTTCTTGGGCGCCGCCGGCGGCGCGAGCCTGACGACGACGTGCGGCTTCGCCTTGCGGTCGTGCAGGGGCTTCGCAACAGCGGCACGCGCACCGGCTCTTTTCGCGCGCTCCGCAGCGCGCTGCTCTCGCCGAAGGGCGACGTCGCGTTCGTACTGCGCCCGCCGCTCGGCAGCGGCCCGGCGGCGTTCCTCAAGCCACTGCGCACGGGTCCTACCGCCCTTGGCGCGATAGCGCTCTCGCTGTCGCTGTCGAGCGCGTTCGGCCAGCTGTGCCGCGGTGGCTTTGCGAGGCGGCGCCTTCTCGGTGAGGCTGTAGAGTCGACGCACGCCGTCGCGCTTTCGCACCAGCCATCCATCGCGCAGCATGTTGCCGAGCACGACAGTGAACGCGCGCGAGCTCTTGGCTCCAATGCCTGCGGCGATTTCGCCAGGCGTGCGTGGTCCGTCCTGCGTGCCAAGCCATTGCCTGATCATCTGGTAGCGCGAGGTCATGCCTGGCCACCTGCGCGCGCAGCATGCTTTTCCGCCTGCTCTTCGTAGTAGCGCGCACGCTCTTCGCAGCGGTCCGGCGTTTCGAATGGGCTACGGCGCGCGGCGTCGGCGGCTTTACGGAATGCTTCGGCCAGGCCGGCGTCGCTGTGGCGAATCAGGTCCAGTTGGGTATCGTCGTACTTCATGCTCGGGTCTCCGAGCCGTCTTGAAAATGCGGGGCGGACGACGCAGGCTCTTGTTCACCTGACGACTGGGATCGGTTATGGAAGACGTGCGGCATTACACAAAGCAGGGCACCTGGTACGGGCGAAACTTCACCGTCATCGTCTGGGTTAACCGCCCCGGCGAAGCGCGAGTGAGCGAGGTGATAATCGACGGCATGGGGACGTACAAAGACCCAGTGCCCGAGAACTTCGATACCGCGCAGCAAGCCATCGACGCTGGCTTCCGTTTTGCGTGTGGCGAGATTGATAACTGACGCTGTCATCGTTAATTCGGCGGTAATCGGAGAAGGTGATTGGCAAAGTGGCGCCCGGCTGCGGACGGGCGGGGCGGGGTAGTTCCTGCGAGGGGAGCGCAGGGGCGCCGCAGCACGCCTGGGGAATCAGTGCACGACTCCGAGGGAGCGGAGGACGCGACGGACGCGGTTGTGGGTGAAGGGGTTGAAGGTCACGACCACGGGCGGCGTCGCGTCTTCGACGTGCTGGCACACACCACGGCCGAGCACCGGGTCGCGAGTGCCCCATTCGATGGGTTTGAGCACCACGGGATCGCGCGGGCGGTTCCAAAGCTCCTGCTGCGCGTCATCGGTGCGCACGAGGCGCATGGCAGTCTTCCGGGCCATCACTCGGCCCTCCCGTCAGCGCGCTCGGCCCACGAGCACGCGCACGCGCCGTCGACGATCAGCAGCACGACGATGGCCACGACGAAGATGACGTCCACCGCGTTCATGCCTGGACCCGTTCGGTGATGAGGCGCAGCGCGGCCTTCCAGTCCGCAACGACACGCGCCGGGCTGCGGGTGCCGTTGAGGTAGTCCTGCTTCGCTTCCTTCGCATACCTGAGCGCGATGTGCGGCTTCACTCCCATGCGGCGCGCGGCGATGTTGACCTGAGCGAACACGCCGTCGGCCTTCGCTGCAGGAGAGCGGCATGCTGCCTGGAAGAGGTTCACGACGTTGCAGGCACTGGCGATGACCTGCACGGGCGCGATCGCCGGCGCGATGCGCAGTTGGATCACGTTCGACATGTTCAGAGCTCCTTTCCTGCGCGGTTGGGCAGGTGGGGAATGGGAGAGGCCTCGCGCGCCGACGTGGTCGCCTGCGGCTGGTGTGAGGGGAGGGTTTCGCCGGCGCGCTGTTCGTCGTCGGAGAGGCCCAGTCGCGCCATGTCGGCGGCGAGGCGGGAGAAGATCGGGCAGGCGCTCATGCGACTGCTCCCAAGATGCGATCGAGGATGGCTTCGGCGTCCGCGCGGCGGCGCTCATGCCGCGCACGGTCAGCCTTCATGCCGTCGTTCGCGCCGCGGTACTTGCGCAAGCGGGACAGCTCACCGTCGGCGTTCCGCTTGATGCGGTACGCCTCGCGCGCCTGAGCGAGCAGCGCCACGGGATCGTCATTGGCGGCGTCGAGCTGGTTCACGCGACCTGCCTCTCGGTGAAGGTGCCGAGGGCGCGCGAGAGGTCGGTGTCGGTGCGGGACTCGTGGAGGAGCGAGGCGGCGCAGATCAGCTGAGCATCGGCTTCCCGGAGGCGCTGGGCGCAGTCGTGCAGTCCGGCGTCCTCGGCGGCCTGCTGGAGGCGCACGATCTCGTAGTCGGCGACACGCAGGTCCTTGAGGAAAGCGCGGGCCTGCGCTGCTGGGCCGGTGACGACCGTGGTGCCCGGCGGCAAGCGGTACAGGCGGAACTCCAGCGCCGCGGCGGCGCGGGCGTTCTCTTCGGAGTCGGCCTCGATCGTGACGGAGCGCCCGGTGGGCAGGGTCACAAAATGGGGGATGAGCGGCTTACACATGGCCCGTCGTCCTTCGGACTAGCCCCGGCAGTGGGGCGACGGCATGAAAATAGCATGGCTAGTCTTCCGGTCAATAGCCCAGCTATTAGGCTCCGACGAACGGTAGCGCTCTAATGGGTCTGCCCAGGGGTGGGCTCTTGGAGAGGGGAGATGAAGGGAATTCGTGTAACCGTCGCCGCGATCGCGCTGGCGGCACTTTCGGCGTGCTCGACCACCAGCGTCATGCACGCGGGCTACCGCGTTGCGGAAGCGCAAACGTTCTCTTACGAAATCACGAACACAAGCGAGATGAGCGTCGCGGGCCTGGCGCTTCTGCGTGACAGCCTCGACCAGCAGCTGAGCGATCGCCGGCTACTCGCAGTCAACGGCGACCCGGAGGCACTCAAAGTCGACGTCCGGATCAACAACTACTACATGCGCAACGGCGCCGCGCGCTTCCTCGTAGGCATCATGGCTGGACGCGACAACATCCGTAGCACGGTCAAAGTGCTGCGCGCTGATGGCCAGCAGATGGGGCATTTCGAGGTCGAGTCCTACAACGCCACCGCATTGGGTACCTCGTCGGGCCTTGTCGAAAAGCACGCTAAGGAAATCGTCGATCGCGTCGCGGCACTCAAGTCGGCGAGCGCTACGGCACCTGCACTCGGAGCAGTGCCTGCAGTAACTCAGCCTCCCAACGGCGGGATGAAGTGGAAGCCCAAGGGCTTCTGATCACGCGCGAGAACGCACGAGACCAGCATCGTCGAAGCTGACTCCTTCGACGATGCATTCGCGCGCGCGCTCCATGTCCTGAAGCAGGGCGCTCAGCTCGCCATCCTCGAGCAGCTCGATGCCGGGCACGTGGAAGGTTTCTTGCCGCACCAGCCAGCCCAGCTGATACATGCGCTGTAGGTCGCGGATGCGCTGCGTCATTGCCTCGCGCGTAACGCTGTCCATGCCGGGCTCCGGCGGCGGCATGAAAGGCACAACCTTCAGTTCGGGACGCGGAGACTGGACCCGGACAACGCGCTGATCCAGCAGATCAACCAGCTCCCGCAGCTTCCCTTCGTTCATCCCCATTATCGGTTTCCTTCAACCTCGTCGCGAGCTGTCGTTTGAATGCGATGACGTTCGTGAGCGTGAGGGGTTCGGCGCGCTCCACCACCAGGTCTAATGCGGCTTTCACCAGCACCGGATCTGGGAGGTTTTCGACAGGTTCCCCTTTGTCCTCCAGGTAAGCCCGGATGACGATCATCGCGTCGGCGACTGTAGAGAGCGCGATTCCCACATGCTGAGACGGGCCGAGGTCCGGCGCTGGTTCATACCCGGACGTGGGCATGGGGCCGCGGTAGTGATGCGGAGCCTCATCGATCCAAGCGCTCGCCTTCGCCCAGAACCGGCGATGCTCCGTGCTGATCTTGTCGGGCGTTGTGCCGACAGCCCTGGCTGCGTCGGCCGCTCTGTTCGCCGGGATCGCGAGTCTGCGATTGGCCCACTGCCAAACGGTGCCTTGGCTGACGCCGGACCCGATCTCGGCTGCGACCTGCTCCTGCGTCTTCTTCGAGGCGATCAGGCAGCGCTTGAACTCGTCAGAAGCCGCGACGTCGTCTGGGTCAGTTAGGAGGCGGGGGCGGCTCATGCGTAGCGAAGCTACGGATAGCCGTCTGTCGGGACAACGAGCCGAGCTATTGAAAGACGTCAATAGCATGGCTAGTATCCCGGCCTATGAGCAAACCGACACCCCTTGAGCAGGCAGTGAAGGCCATTGGCGGCCAAGCCGCGACGGCGAAGGCGTTGCACCTCACCGCCGGCATGGTCTGGCAATGGGTTAACGGTAAGCGGCCGCTGCCGCCCGAGCATTGCCCGAAGCTCGAAGAGCTCAGCGGCATCCGGTGCGAGCACCTCCGCCCGGACATCGTTTGGACGCGAGACCAGGCGGGGCAGATCACCGGCTACCACGTTCCGCTCGGGAGTGACTCCAACGGCCGCCACGCGGCGAACGATGAGGAGGAATCCCCATCGCACCGACCTAGGGCGGCCTGAGGGGGCGACCGCCATGAAGTCCACCGACCTATACCCGCAAGCCGCCGCGCTCGAAAGAGCGATCGCGCGCCTTTGGACGGCGCCAAGGCGACGCCCATGAGCAACGGCCGACAGGGGGAGGCGGTCGATGGCCTGGCAACGCTCACCGACAACAAACGCGCCACGCGCGCTCGCCCGGCACCACTGCCGGGCATTTCTCCGATCAATTCGTCGCTGCCTGTTCATGACGCCATCGTGCGTCGCATCCGCTGCGACAACCACGTTCAGGTAATCCCCCGATGAACATCATCGACGCCGCGTATCAGACGGTCCACGACTACCCCGGTGGCTCCGAGTCGCTCGCACCGCGCATCGGCATGTCGCCCGCCGTGCTGCGCAACAAGGTCAACCCGAACAACGACACGCACCATCTGACCGTTCGCGAAGCCAACATGATCATGGCGTTCACGAAGGACTATCGGATGCTGCACGCCCTGAGCGCCGAACATGGGTTCGTGCTCCAGAAGGCGGAGGACGCGGCCGAAGGCACCGTCTTCCAGCTGCTGCTGCGTGCGAACGCGGCGGAAGGCGACCTCGACAAAGAGCTCAACGACGCGCTGGCCGATGGCCGCCTGACGCAGAACGAGCTAAAGCGGGTGCTGGCGAAGAACATGGCCCAGGCTTCGGCGCAGATGGCGCTGATGCGGAAGCTGTGCGAGATCGTCGAGCAGGGGAGGGCGTGAGATGCCCAGCCGAGCCCACTGCGAGGAAGTGATGCGCAGGGAACGCGAGATGCTCGCGCGCGGCACGATGACGGCCGACGAGGAGCGCGAGTTCGAGATTTCGAAGGCTTTCGAAATGCACCGCGCCGAGCTGCGCCGAAACCCTGAGGCAATCGCGCCGGAGCTGCCGCTACAGAGGGCCGCCTGATGGCCCGAATTCGCACGATCAAACCGGAGTTCTTCCGTCACGAGGCGCTGCAGGACCTGGAAGCGGAGAACCCGGGCAGCTACGTGATGCTCGTATTCGCGGCACTGTGGGGCCACTGCGACAAGGCCGGCCGCTTCGAATGGAAGCCGCGCTCGCTGAAGCTCGACATCCTGCCGTTCCTGCCCTTCGACATGGCCGCGACGCTGGCGCTGCTGGCGCGCGCTGGGCTGTTGGAGCGCTACACCGTCGACGGGAAGGATTACGGGGTCGTCCCCTCGTTCACCACGCACCAGCGCATCGGCGGGAAGGAAGCGCAGGAGAAACCGAAGTACCCGGGAATGGATGGTGAAGCATCGCCCGTGGACGGGGAAAAGTCGGGAAGCGATGGGGAAGCGACGGGGAAGCGTTCGGGATTGCAGGAAGGGAAGGGAAGGGAAGAGGAAAGGGAAGAGGAAGAGGAAGGGAAAGAACAACTTCCCCCCATACCCCCCGCAAGCGGGGGGCGATCCCCGGGAAAGGGACGTAGCCCGAAGATCACCTTCCGTGCCTTCGCTGACGAGTGCCGCGCCGCGGGCGAGAAGCTCATCCCACCGACGGACCCGGTGTTCGTCCATGCGACTGACATGGGTATCCCGGTGGAGTTCGTGCAGCTCGCCTGGCGCGCCTTCGCGCACAAGTACCGCGACACCGACCGTCGCCAGAAGGATTGGCGCGCGCACTTCCGGAGCGCCGTACGCGGCAACTGGGCGAACGTCTGGTTCTGCCGGCCGGATGGCACGTGCGAGCTCACCACCGTCGGCGTGCAGCTGAAGCGCGAGCGCGACGCGGAGGCCGAACGTAAGGCGCAGCAGGAAGTGGAGGACCAGGCCGCATGACCGCACTCGACCACGAGGCAGGGCGCCTACGGGTGCCGCCGCAATCGATCGAGGCTGAGCAGGCGGTCCTAGGTGGGCTGATGCTCGTTGCCGAGGCGCTCGACGAAGTAGCGGACATCCTGCACCCCGAGATGTTCTATCGGCGCGACCACCGGCTGATCTACAGCGCGATCCTCGCGGCAAAGCAGAAGGGCCGCGGATTCGATGCAGTCGTGCTGGGCGATTGGTTCGAGGCAAAGGGCCTAAGCGAGCACGTCGCCGGCGGCGCGTACCTGATCGAGCTCGCGAACACGACGCCGTCAGCGGCAAACATCCGTGCGTATGCCGAGATCGTCGCGGACAAGGCGCTGCTGCGGCAGTACATCGAGATCGGTACCGGCATGGTCAACAGCGGTTTCCAGCCCGATGGGCGGGAATCGCACGAGCTGATCGCCGAAGCGGCTTCCCGGCTGAGCGAGATCGGCGTGGCGCGAGCGAGCGAAGGCCCGCGGTACGTACGCACAGAGCTCAGCAACGCCTTTGACGACATCGTGGCGCGCTATCGCGGCGAGTCCGCGCCGGCGCTGGTCCCGCCGTGGTCGAACGTCGCGGCGATCCTTCCGGGTCTCGAAGACACGGACCTGATGATCCTCGCGGCGCGCCCAGGCATGGGCAAGACGGCTGCCGCGCTGGAGTTCTGTGACGCCGCGGCGCGCGCTGGCCGGCACGTCGCGCTGTTCTCGCTGGAGATGTCGCGCCGGCAGATGACCCTGCGCCTGATCAGCAACCGCTCCGGTATCGACAACGGGAAGTTGCGCCGGAAGGACGGGCTGGAGGATGAGGACTGGACGGCCCTCACCGATGCGATGCGAGACCTGAAGGAACTCCCGATCGCGATCGACGACCAAGCCGCCATGAACATCGCCGCGCTGTCGGCGCGCGCACGGCGAATGGACGCGCGGCTGAAGGCCGACGGCGAGAAGGGCCTCGGCCTGATCGTGGTCGACTACATCCAGTTGATGAATGGCACCGGACGGGGTGACAAGCGCCACGAGGAGTTGTCGGAGATCTCGCGCGGCCTGAAGCTGCTGGCGAAGGAACTGCACTGCCCGGTGATCGGCCTGTCGCAGTTGAACCGCTCGCTCGAGGCGCGAAGCGACAAGCGCCCGACCATGGCCGATCTGCGTGAGTCCGGGGCGCTGGAGCAGGATGCGGACGTCGTCGCTTTCCTGTACCGCGACGACTACTACACGAAGGACCAGTCGAACGCGCCTGGCATCACCGAGTTCATCGTAGGCAAGCAGCGCAGCGGCCCGACCGATACGGCGTACCTGCGGCACGAGCTGTCCTGCTTTCGGTTCTACGACCACGTCGGATCGAAGCCGTACTACGGGAAGGCCAAGTCCGCGCTGGCGAGCAACGACGGGTTCGACGACGTTGAGATCCCGCGGCGCAGGTCGGTCGCACGCGGAAAGGACGCGGCCAGCCGATGAAGACAGGACGCTCCACGAGTGCTCCCACCATCGCGCAGGCGCACCGATTCGCACTCATCAAGGAGATCGGCTGCATCTGCTGCTGGATCAAGGGCGTGCCGAACGTGCCGGCAGAGATCCATCACCTGACGATCGGCGGCAAGCACGGGCAGAAGCGGCGAGGCCACGACTGCACCATCGGCCTGTGCCAATGGCACCACCGCGGCGTGCTGCCGTACATCGGCGCGCAGCTGGCGGCAGGTCTGGGACCGTCGTACGCGCTGGAGCCGCGCCGCTTCCGAGAGGAGTTCGGCGCAGACGATCTGCTGCTCGACTTCCAGAATCAGGCGATCGCGATGGCGGTGGCCGCATGAAGCGGGGGCATAGCAGGCGTGACGCGAACCATGCGGCGCTCGCGAAGCGATTTGAGGACCTCGGCTGCACGGTGCAGGACCTGTCGCACGTGGGAGTAGCAGGGTGGCCTGACGTGGTGGTGGGCTGCATCGGCCGAAACCACCTTGTCGAATTCAAGAACCCCGAGACGGCATACGGTCGCGCCGGTCTCAGCTCGAACCAGCGCGAATTCGCGCAGCGGTGGCGGGGCGGACAGATGTACGCGGTGAGCACGCCCGAAGAGGTTGACGTGTTGGTGCAGAACTGGAGGAAGGCAGCGTGAGCGAAACACTGGAAGTTCAGATTGAGAAGGCGTGGGACATGCTGCTGAAGATGCCGCCGCGCCGGCGCCGCACCCTGTACTTGACCACCGCCCGCCGTGTCGTCTGGTCGAGCAACGACGTGCGCGCGAGCCACCTAATGGAGGTCGGCACCTATGACCGGAGCATCACGCTGGAGCACCTCCGCGCCGACGTGTTCCACGTGAACGATCAGTACACGAAGCAATTCAAGAAGGTGGCATAGGAGCGGGCATGGCACATCAGGTGGACACGTTTGGCGTGTACGTGCGGGACCGCCTCGAGGAGTGGGGGCGTGAGTTCGCGCTGCATCGCGATTGCGAGTACCTCGGGCACCGATCCAAGGACATGCTGCAAGTGCTGGTCGAACATCGCGGGGAGATGCCGCCCAAGGTGGTCGGCTTCAAGCCGTTGGAGATCCCGCCGATGCCCCAGCAAATTGAGGACATCGTGTGCGACATCGCGCGATACAACCTCGCGCGGGCCGTAGTGCTCCGCGCGTACTACTGTGGCCGAGGGCGCAGGGGCGTGGAGCGGTTTGAGACCGCAAATGAGCTGGCCATGGGGCACGGTATTCCGCGGATCCCGCGCTCCCGTTACTACAATGAGCACGACCTCGGGTTCGCTGAGGTCCGGGGGGTTCTCATGGGCATCTCTCGGGCGGCATGAGCATCGCTTGGTCAGTGGTCTGGCAGAATCAATGGATGAGCGAAGAGCTGACTGACTCCATTCGCGCTGCCTTGGACTGGGCCCGGAGGCAGCCGCCGACATCCATGACAGCCGACCAACTGGCTACGGATGGTCGCCTCGCGCTTGTTTACGTAGAAGTTGCGATGAAGGCCTGCTCAGAGGTATGCGCGCCGGCTCGCGATGAGCGTGAGTTCGTGACACTGCAGCTCCTACGCGCATCCTGCGATCACGCTCGAGCCTTGACGTACTTGTTGGCCAATAACCCACTCGACCTCGCAGGATCTGCGTTGGCGCTGCACCGGTCCCAGATCGAGCAGTTCCTGCGAGCCGTGTTCGTGTGCGACATCGCGTCACCCGACGAGTTGGAGGACTTTCTCGTTGTTGACAAAGGCCCTCGGAGAAAGACTGCCAAGGAGAAGTGGGCCGCGATTTCCACTGTCGATCTGGCTGCGGAGGTACAGGCCAAGATGATCGAGGCAGATGGAGTGGAGTGGGAGTCGCCGAAGCTCGCCAGCATGGTCGCAATGGCATGGGACCCGCTCTGTGGGATGGTCCATGGTGGCCGCTCCGTGCGCGTTATGTACTCGAATTCTTCGCGTCAGATTGGTTGCGCGGTGCCATGGCGCGTATGCACGCAAGCGACGATCAATGCTGTGGCCATCACAAACTTCTGCCTTGCCCAGACCGCGCGCATGGCCCGTTTGGACGAGGCGCAGCTCCATGCGCAGCTGTCCCCCGCGATCGATGCCTTCCGAAATTACCTGCGAGAGCGCAAGACGTACCTCGAGGGTCTAGGAGTTCGCTTCGTGGGGCACATCATCGAGTAGCCCTGTTCTCTGAAATCCCGTTGACAGTCCGGACAGAACACCTACCATTTCAGACACGATGCGATAGAAGCCCTCGGCGAAAGCCGGGGGCTTTTTCGTTTCCGTCATCCACGCCCGGCCGCGGCTCCTCGTCGCCGTCGTTGCGCTCCGCTCGCGGGGTCGCCGGGCACCACTTCCGGTCAGCGCTGCCCGTCGATTCGGGGGAGTCGGCGCGCGCGGCGCTGGCCGGATTCCATGTAAGCAATGCTGGGGAACGTCCTTGAAGAGTGAAGCCGCAGAAGCGACGGCCGCCGCCATTGCGAGCAAGGCAACCCAAGCTGGCGCCGGCACCGCCGTGTTTGGCGGCCTGACCGCAAACGAGTTCGCTGCTTTCGGAGGCTTGCTCGTCGCGGTCATAGGCCTGCTGGTGCAGGCGTACTACAAGCGCAAGGCCGACAAGCGCCATGCGGAGGAGCACGAGCTTCGGATGGCGAATCTGAGGAACGGGCATGAATAAGGGTTCTGTCGTCGCCGGTATCGCTGCTGGCGCGCTCGCGCTCGCAGCTGGCGTCGTGATGAAGTGGGAGGGCTACAAGGCCGATCCATACATCGACGCTGTCGGCGTGCTCACCGTCTGCTACGGCACAACCACGGACGTCCAGCGCCGCCAGTACAGCCGCGCGGAGTGCGAATCGTTCCTCGCACGTGATCTCGAAGAGGCGCGCGAGGTGGTGCATGCATGCGTGAAGGCGCCGATGCTGCCGCACCAGGAGGCCGCGCTGATCTCGTTCGCGTACAACGTCGGCCCGGGCCATCCCGGCGTGCGCGACGGCCTGTGCTGGCTGAAGAGCGGCAACCAGCCTCGGATTCGCATTAAGGCCAACGCGGGCGATTGGGTTGGCGCCTGTGCGGAACTGTCGAACTGGACGCGTGCCGGCGGTCGCAGGCTCCTTGGGCTTGAGAGGCGCCGTGCAGACGAGCGCCGGCTGTGCGAGGGCCGCATCTGATGGACACGCGCTTCGCCAGCCGCAAGTTCATCCTCACCTGCGTGCTGATCTTCATGGCCGCCACCGCGTTCGCGTTCGGCCAGATCACCAGCGACCAGCTGCTCGAGTACACGAAGTGGCTCCTCGGGCTCTACATGGCCGGGAACGTCGGCGACACGTTCGTCACGAAGGAGCCGCGCCATTGAACCCGTATCCGACCCTGATGCGCTGGGGTGCGGCGCTGGTCCTGCTCGCGCTGCTCGCGGGTGGCCTCGTGAAGTGCGGCTACGACAAGGGCGCGGCCGCGCTGGATCAGGAGCGCCGCGACCATGCCGTCACCAAGGGCTACTACGCGCAGATCCTCGGCGACCTGGCCGAGAAGACCCGCGTTGCAGCCGACAACGCAAAGGCCGCCAGCGAGCAGGCCAAGGTCGACCGCGCCGCGGCCGACGCCCGTTACCAGGAGGCGAAGTCCGATGCGAAGCGTGCCCGTGCTGATCTCGTTGCTGGCCTGCGCGGTGGCGCTGTCAGCCTGCACCCGTGGTGGTCCTGTGGTGCGCCCGGACCCTCCGACCGTGACGCTGCCGCCGATCCCACACGACAAGATGGCTACGCCGACCTTCGGGCAACAGGCGCGGCGGACCTTGTTGCAGGAGCCGATGCGGCCGACGCCTGGATCCAGTGGCTCCAAGCTGAACTGATCAGCACCGATAACGCATGTGGCGTGGTGCGGAGCAAGCGGTGAAGCTCACCACGCTCCGTCCCAAAGTGGCCACGCTGCGCAGCAGGGTGCAGAACGTGCCCACCGCCAGCGACCGCCGTATCACCGGGCGCACGCTGCAGAACCGCAGGCTGCGCATCTGGTCGAAGGACCCGCACTGCGCGAAGTGCGGTCGGCTCGTGGCGTATCCGCATGGCTTCGAGCTCGATCACGTTGTTGCCCTGTCGCAGGGAGGCTTGGACGTGGACGCGAACTGCCAAGTGCTGTGTATCGGCACCGATGGATGCCACGAGGCGAAGACCAGAGCCGACCTCGGGCAGCGACGGAGCCGGTGATGAAGGAGATACCTGGCTTTGAGGGGTACTGGGCAAGCGAAGAAGGACTCATCTACTCCGCTCGGAGTGGTTCGCTGAACCTCCTCTCATCGCAGCCCGACAAGCACGGGTACCAGCGGGTAACACTGAAAGGAAGCACCGGAAGGGACAGGCAGCCTGTCCATCGTCTCGTACTGCTTGCGTTCGCTGGGCTTCCGAAACCGGGCAGCGTGTGCCGCCACATGGACGGTGACAAGGCGAACAACCGTCCGGCCAACCTGCAGTGGGGAACGCACGCTGAGAATGCGGCTGATGCAATCCGACACGGCACGCTGGGTCATAGCATGAAGGCGCGACATCGCAGGCTGAGTGCGGCCCAGGTGCTGGACATCCGACTAAGGGCGGCGGCGGGCGAGCCGAGCAGATGTCTCGCCAATGAGTTCCATGTCCACCCTAGCTATATCCCTCGCCTCATTCGAGGGCGCAACTGGCCGGCGGCCAACGAGGGGGAGGGGGGCGTCAAATCTTCGCCGTCGCTCGCCGCGTAAACCGCCTGTCCTCCCATGCAGAGATTTTTTTCCCCCTACGAACTCTCTCGGTAATCAGCAAATGGCAGGCGTTAAGGGACTAAGCGGCGGGCCGCGCAAAAACGCAGGCGGCGCAAGGCCCGGAGCGGGCCGCAAGCCCAAGGCGCGAGTCCCCGCGAAGGCTCCGAAATCAGCAAATGCAGCGGCGCGGAAATCAGCAAATGGCAAGCCGCCAACGGCGGTGAAAACTGCGCTCGAAGGGCAGCCGCATGGCGGCGCGCTGAAGCGGACCAAGTCGACGCCGGTGCCGATCGAAGGTCGAGACATGCTCCAGCTCTTGCAGGACGTCGCCCTCGGCGTGGTCGATGCCACCGGCCTGCAGGTAAAGGCGGCCATCGCGGCGGTGCAGTACACCCATGCGAAGAAGGGCGAGGGTGGGAAGAAGGAAGAGAAGAAGGCAGCGGCAGGCGCTGTTGCCGGCGGTCGCTTCGCTCCAACGGCGCCGCCTCCGCGGACACGGGCGAACTGATCCATGGAATGGTCGACCGCGTGCCCTGACTG
The DNA here is from genome assembly GCF_027924565.1 of Lysobacter auxotrophicus. Lineage (NCBI taxonomy): Bacteria > Pseudomonadati > Pseudomonadota > Gammaproteobacteria > Lysobacterales > Lysobacteraceae > Lysobacter > Lysobacter auxotrophicus. Next base: position 3,073,126 of record NZ_AP027041.1, on the reverse strand, counting down.
GGAAGACCGGCTGCGGGCGCATCAGCCCATCATCCCGCCGCCGATCTTCCCGGACCAGGCGGCGATCGCGCTGCGGGTCTTCAAGGAGCTGCGGATCGTCGATGCGCCTGGCAGCCCGACCTTCGGGGAGGCATGCGATCAGTGGGTCTTCGATCTCGTCGCGTCGATCTTCGGCGCCTACGACGCCTCGACGGGTCGCCGGCTGATCACGGAATGGTTCGTGCTGTTGCCGAAGAAGAACTCGAAGTCCACGGTCGCCGCCGGGATCATGATGACGGCGCTGATCTTGAACTGGCGGCAGTCCGCCGAGTTCGCGATCCTCGCGCCCACGATCGAAATCGCGAACAACAGCTTCGCTCCGGCACGCGACATGTGCCAGGAGCGCGTTGACGAAGACCTCGCGACGCTGATGCACCCGCAAAACCACGTGAAGACGATCACGCACCGCGAGAGCGGCGCGAGCCTGAAGGTGGTCGCGGCCGACAACAACACCGTCGGCGGCAAGAAGTCAGTCGGTACGCTGGTCGATGAGCTCTGGCTGTTCGGCAAGCAGGCCGATGCCGAGAACATGCTGCGCGAAGCGATCGGTGGCCTCGCATCACGCCCGGAAGGGTTCGTGATCTACCTGACCACGCAGTCGGATGATCCGCCCGCCGGCGTCTTCCGGCAGAAGCTGCAGTACGCGCGCGACGTGCGCGACGGGAAGATCGTGGACAAGCGCTTCGTCCCGATCATCTACGAGTTCCCGGCCGACGTGATCGCCAAGAAGGGGCATCTCGATCCGGAAAACTTCGGGATGGTGAACCCGAACCTCGGGTACTCCGTGGACAGGGAATTCCTCGAGCGGGAGCTGCGGAAGGCTCAGACCGCCGGCGAGGAATCGGTGCGCGGCTTCCTCGCAAAGCACTTGAACGTCGAGATCGGGCTGGCTCTTCGGTCGGACCGTTGGGCGGGCGCGGATTTCTGGGAAGCGCAGGGTGATTCGACCCTGACGCTCGACTCGCTGATCGAGCGAAGCGAGGTCGTGACCGTCGGAATCGACGGCGGTGGCCTGGACGACTTGCTCGGTCTCGTGGTGGTCGGCCGGGAGCGCGATACGCGCCGGTGGCTTCACTGGGCCCATGCGTGGGCCCATCGAATCGTTCTCGAGCGGCGGAAGGACATCGCGCCGAAGCTGCTCGACCTGGAAAAGGTCGGCGACCTGACCATAGTCGAACTCCCCGGGCAGGACGTGCTGCAAGTTGCCGACATCGTGTCGCGCTTACGGGAAGCGGACCTGGTGCCAGACGAGAACGCGATCGGCGTAGATGCCGCAGGCATCAACGACATCGTGGACGAACTCACCACCGAGGAACGCGGATTCACCGCGGGCCCCGGCGGGCAGATCGTTGCGATTTCGCAGGGCTACAAGCTCAACGGTGCGATCAAGTCGACTGAGCGAGTAGTCGCCGGCGGCGAGCTGGTGCACGGCGCGCAGCCTCTGATGGCGTGGTGCGTCGGTAACGCAAAGGTAGAGCCGAAGGGCAACGCGATCACGATCACGAAGCAGGCGAGCGGTTCCGCAAAGATCGACCCGCTGATGGCGACATTCAACGCGGTGTCGCTCATGGGACTTAACCCGGCCGCGCAGGGCGGCTCATTCTGGGACGAATAGACTTGAAGATTCTCGACCGACTGCTGGGCCGAAAAGCCGCACAGCTCACCTACGACCAGGTCGCAGATCTGATCGACGGGACTGGCGGCGGCCGCGTGGCCGGCTTTGCCGTCACCGACAAGACCGCGCTGCAGGTCACGACGGTGCTCGCTTGCGTCAAGGCGATCGCTGACGGATGCGCGACGCCTGACCTGCACGTGTACCGCGAGAAGGCGGATGGCACGCGCGAGAAGGCGACCAACATCCCCGAATACCGGCTTCTCAGCCGTCGCCCGAATGAGTGGCAGACGTCGTTCGAATGGCGCCGGCAGATGACCTTGCATGCCGCACTGACCGGTACCGGGCTGTCTCTGAAGGTTCGCGGGGATAACCGTCGCGTGCGTGAGCTGATCCCCGTGATGCCGGGGCGCTGGGACGTGCGTAAGGTGGCGCGTTACGAAGTGCGCTACCGATGCTGGGATGAGTTCGGCCTCATCGGTGAATTCACGCCCGACGAGGTCTTCGTTCTGAACGGCGTGCAGTGGGATTGGATGAACAGCCTCAACGCTGTCGTGCTCGCTCGTCATGCAATCGGCCTCGCCATGGCCACAGAGCGGAGCCAGGAGGCGATGCACGCGAACGGCCTTCGGCCGAGCGGTACGTACTCCGTCGAGGGCAACCTGTCGACGGAACAGCATGCGCGTTTGACCGCATGGCTGAAGAAGTCCGCCGGCGCAGAGAACAACGGCATTCCGCTGGTACTCGACCGGGCTGCGAAATGGTTCAGCACTGCGATGACGGGCGTGGATGCACAGCACGTGGAGACGCGGCGCCTGCAGATCGAGGAGATCTGCCGTGGCTATGGCGTGTTCCCGATCATGGTCGGCCACTCCGATAAGTCGGCGACGTTTGCAAGCTCCGAAGCGTTCTTCGGCGCACACACGAAGCACACGCTGGCGCCTTGGCACCGTGCCTGGACGCAGCGACTTGACGAGACGCTGCTCGATGGTTCGGGCCCGTTGTTCACAGAGTTCGACACGCGCTACCTGATGGCGGGTTCCATGAAGGACCGCGCGATGTGGGCGCGCACGATGGCCGAAATGGGCATCTACACCCGCAATGAAATCCGCGACGAGGAAGGCAAAGACCCGCTGCCTGGCCTCGACGACCCGCTGACGCCTTTGAACATGTCCGGCAGCAAGCCGACAGGGGATGACGATGAATAACCGACCGATGCTCGAGCTGCGCGAAGCTCGCGGTGGCCGCGAGGTGCGCTCCTACGTTCTGGAGCTTCGCGCGACCGGCGATGACGGCAGCATCGAGGGCTACGGCTCCGTTTTCGGCGTACGCGACAACTACGACGACGTCATCGCTCCAGGCGCTTTCGCTGCCTCGCTGTCCGAGCACAAAGCCGAGGGGACGATGCCGGCGATGCTGTGGCAGCACAACCCAGACGAGCCGATCGGCGTCTGGACTGAAATGGTCGAGGACTCGAAGGGTCTTCGCATCAAGGGCAAGCTCGCACTCGACACCAGCCGAGGCAAAGAGGCGCACGCGCTGCTGAAGCTGGGCGCGCTCAACGGCCTGTCCATCGGCTTCGTATCGAAGCAGTGGACCTACGATCGCGAAACCGACGTTCGCACGCTCACCGAGATCGATCTCTGGGAGGTCTCGCTGGTGACGTTCCCAGCGAACGAGAAGGCGCGGGTGACGAACGTGAAGGCTGCCGACGGCATGGCAGCCCCGAAAGATGCTGAGCGAATCCTGCGTGATGCCGGATTCAGCAAGGCCGACGCAACGGCATTCGTGTCGCGCGTCATGCGGATGGGAGAAGAGCGGAGTGAGTCCGCAGATTCGACCGCCCAGGCAATGAGGGCAGCCCAGCGGCTGCTCGACACCCTCCAATCCCAAGCAAGGAACACCCCATGAAGATTTCCCAGATCCTCGCGATCGCAGTAGTGATCGCGCTCGTTCTCACCGTCGGCCATGCCTCGGCCGATCCGCTGATGCTGGCCGCGTGCGTCGTCGCAGTACCGGCCGACGGCATGACCCGTGACTTCGCGGCGTTCCGCGCACGCCTCGCGCAGGCGGTTGCCGTGGGTCTCTACGAGAAGCGCGAAGAGCCGACCATCAAGTCGGTCGCCGATGCGCTGGACAAGATCGCCACCGCGTTCGACGAGTACAAGAAGACCAACGACGAGCGCATCGACGCGATCAAGAAGGGTCAGTCGACCACCGACCTGGACGCGAAGCTGGCCAAGATGGACAGCCACATCGACGCGCTGAACGAGGCGAAGTCGCGCCTGGAGAAAGTCGAAACCAAGCTCGCACGCCCCGGTTCGCAGGGCGGGGACCGCAGCGAGAAGCAGAGCCCGGAAGCCGATGCCTACAAGTCGGCGTTTCTTTCGTGGGTCCGCAATCCCCACGATCCGGAGCGTCGCACGGCGCTGCAGCAGCGCGCCAAGGCACTGCGTGCCATCGAGGCCAAGGCGTTCGGCGATGACGACGGCTTCGAAACCCGCGCAACGCAGACCGTCACCTCCACCGGCTCGGCCGGTGGCTTCGCGCTGCCCGAAGTGATCGAGCGTGCGATCGCGCGCCTGTCGGTGGACATTTCGCCGATCCGCCAGATCGCCACGGTGCGCACTGTCGGCAGCCCGGACTACAAGGAGCTGTTCGACATCAACGGCGCCGCGTTCGAGTGGGTGGGCGAAACCGGAGCGCGCTCCCAGACCAACACTCCGAACCTCGCGGAAGTGGCGCCGACCTTCGGCATGGCTTCGGCCAAGCCGCAGGCCTCGGAGGAGTCGCTGGACGACCTGTTCTTCGACGTCGAAGGCTGGCTCGTGTCCTCGGCCTCCGAAGCGATCGCGGCGGGCGAGGGTCTGGCGTACATCAGCGGTGATGGCACCAATAAGCCGACCGGCATCCTGGCGGGCCCGGCGCCGGTCACCACCGCGGACGCCGCGCGGGCCTTCGGCACGTTGCAGTACATCGCGTCCGGCCAGGCTGCGGCGATGCCCACCAGTGCGGACATCTTCCTCGACATGGTCTACTCGCTGCGCGCGCGCTATCGCAACAACGCCCGCTGGCTGACCTCGAAGCTGGTCCTGTCGGCCCTGCGCAAGTACAAGGACAGCCAGAACCAGTACCTGTGGCAGCCGTCGTTGCAGGTGGGCACCCCGGCGACCTTCCTGGGGTACGCGGTCACCGAGGCGGAAGACATGCCGGCGGTCGCCGCGAACGCGTTCCCGCTCGCCTTCGGCGACTTCAAGGAGGGTTACCTGATCGCCGATCGCGTGGGCATGCGCATGACCCGCGACGAGATCACCACCCCGGGCTTCGTGAAGTTCTACGTGCGCAAGCGCACCGGCGGCAAGCTGCGCAACACGCAGGCGATCAAGCTGCTGAAGATCGCGGCGACCTGATCGCGCAGCGCGGAAGCCACCCCCCACAGAAGGGCCCCATACCGGGGCCCTTCGCTTTGGAGAGCACCATGAAGCTGAAGGCAACGAAGAATTTCTCCTGGGCGCACCGCGGCGTCGAGATTGAGCATTTCGAAGCGGGCCAGGTCATCGAAACGGACGACGCCGATCTCATCCGCGTCGCGAAGGCCGAGGGCTGGGCCAAGCCAGCGGGCAAGGATGACGGCGGCGCGCCGGAAGACAAGTCGAACGGCAACGCGCCCGAGAACAAGTAAGCCATGGGCCTGCGCCGGACAACTGAGCCCGGCGTCGAGCCGGTAACGCTGGCCGAGGCGAAGCTGCACCTCCGCGTCGACAGCGATGCAGAGGACGCGAAGATCGTGGGCCTCATCAAGACGGCGCGCACCGATTGCGAATTCCGCATCGGGCGCACCCTCATCACGAGCGGGTGGACGCTGACGCTCGATTGCTTTGCGCAGCTCGCCGAGTTGCCGATGCCGCCGGCGATTTCGATCACCTCGCTCAAGTACACGGACACGAGCGGCGCCGAGCAGACACTTGCGCCCAGCGCATATCGCGTCGACCTGTCGAGCGATCCGGCGCGTGTTGAGCCCGTCGGCGGATGGCCAGCAACCGCATCAGTGCAGGCAGCAGTCCGTGTGGTGTTTACAGCAGGGTACGGTGAATCACCCGACGCCGTCCCCAGCGCGGCGAAGGACTGGATCCTGCTGGCGGTGGGCGACCTGTACGCGAACCGCGAGCGCTCGAGCGAGAAGGTGAAAGTGCCCATGGACTTCGCCGACGCGCTGCTGGACCCACTTCGCATCTGGGGATGACGATGCAAGCCGGAGCCCTGAACCGCCGCATCCGCATCGAGCGCAGGCTCGAAGGCGAGGACGCTGCTGGCCAGCCACAAGAGGCTTGGGATCCGACGCCGGTCGCTGAGGTCTGGGCGAACGTGAAGGGTGCCACCGGCATGGCTTCGATCCGGCAGACCAGTCCGCAGGACAACGTCGCCGCGTCGGTGAACAGCTACAGCATCCGCATCCGCTATCGCGAAGGCATCGACGACGGCATGCGCGTGGTGCTCAGCGGCGTGCCGTTCGACATCAAGCAGGTGCGCATGGACTACGCGGGCCGCGAATGGACCGACCTGGTCTGCGAGCAGGGCGGCAACGATGGCTAAGGGCTCGTCCTTCGACGCGAGCGAATGGCTCACCGGCTTGGCCAAGCTGGCGGACCCGAAGCTGCGCGAAAGCCTGGCGCGTTCGATGGCTGTCGCCGGCGGCAAGGTGCTCCGCGACGAGGCGAAGCTGCAGGCGCCGGTCAAGGACGGTGTGCTGCGCTCGGCAATCTATCTCGCGTTCAAAGATCAGCGCTCGAACGACGCGCAGGTCGTCTATTCGGTGACGTGGAACGCCAAGATCGCCCCGCACGGCCACAACGTGGAAATGGGGCACTGGCGCTACAACAAAATCGTGAACGGCCGGCCACAGAAGAGCCTGCGCCCGGGCCTGAAGAAGGGCAAAGGGCCCGAGGATCACGTGCCTCCGGGCAAGTTGAAAAATCGGAAGTGGGTGCCGGGTAAGCCGTTCCTGACACCCGCGTACCACAACGGGGCGCAGCGCTCCCTGCAGGCAATGATCACGCGCGGTCAGCAGCGTTTGCCCGAGCTGCTCGCCGGCGTAGCACCCGAGGTGGCCGAATGAGTCTGGAAGCAGAACTGAAAGCGCTCCTCGGGCCGCTGGTGAGCAATCGCGTGTATCCGGACGTGACGCCGGAAGATCCGAAGTACCCGCTGATCGTGTACCAGCAGGTCGGCGGCGATGTCGTGGAGTTCGTCGAGGGCAAGGTCGCCGACAAGGACCACGCGCGCATGCGTGTGCACGTGTGGGCGAAGACGCGGCTGCAGGCGACGCAGATTGCGCGCCAGGTGCGCGTCGCGATCGTCGAGGGCGCGATGAAGGGCAGCACCTACGGTGCGCCGATTTCGCTGCACGAGGACATGCTGAAGATCTACGGCAACCGAACCGATTACGGGATCTGGTACACACCGGACCCATGAGCAACCGAGCCGCCCACGAGGCGGCTTTTTTGTGCCCGCCGTTTGGCGGGACCAGTCACCCCGCCAAACCCACAGAAGGAAAGCACCATGAGCGTCTCGCTCCCCAATGGCTCCACGATCCACATCGCCAGCGGCACCGGGTCGGCCATCAACGTCACCGCCATCTCCAACGTCGTCCAGGCCGTGTGCACGGCGGCGGGCCACGGGTTGGCGAATGGCGACTTCGTCATCCTGACTTCCGGCTGGTCGCGCCTGACCGACAAGGTTTTCCGCGTCGCCGGCTCCACGACCAACACGTTCGAACTGGAAGGCGCCGACACCAGCGACGTCAACATCTACCCCGCCGGCGGTGGCATCGGCTCGGTGAAGAAGGTCTCCGGGTGGACGCAGCTGCAGCAGGTCCTGCAAACGCAGTCGCAGGGCGGCGAGCAGCAGTTCGCGACGTACCAGTTCCTCGAAGGCGATCGCGAAGTCCGCTTGCCCACCACGAAGTCCGGTGGCGGCCTGACGATCAACGTGGCGGACGATCCGACGCTGCCCGGCTACATCCTCGCCAGCAAGGCGAACGACGACCGCGTGGAGCGCGCGGTGCGCGTCACCACGGCGAAGGGCAGCAAGATCCTGTACCTGTCGTACATCACGATCGACAAGACGCCGAGCATGGACGTCAACGCGGTGATGGCGTGCCAGGCGACGCTGTCGCACCTCAACGAGCCGGTCCGCTACGCGGCCTGATCCCCCACCGCGGGGCAGGGATGCCTGCCCCGCAGTTCTGAGAGCCCCCGATGTTCAAGATCAAGAGCGAACCGACGTTCCCGGCCACCATCACAATCATCGGCCAAGGCCGCGAGCAGAAGCTGGCGCTCGTGTTCCGCCATCGCATCCGCACCGAGTACGCCGATCTCCTGCAGGCCGTAGCCAAAGGCGAGAAGACCGTCGAGGACGCCGTCCTCGAAGTCGTTGAGTCGTGGGAAGCGGACGCGGAGCTGAGCCGCGACACGCTGGTGCAGCTGGACGAGCAGCAGCCGGGCGCGTGCTGGGCGATCCTCATGGGCTACCAGAGCGCGCTGGCGGTCGCACGCAAGGGAAACTGATCGGCGGCGCACAGGCGCTCTACTGGAAGAAGCCGACGACGGAAGACCTCGGCGGCTTCGATCCCGAGGACTATGCGTCGCCCGAGCAGCAACGCACTTCGGTCTACTACGACGTCGACGCGAAGGATTGGTTCTTCGATCTCTGGGAGGAGAACTGGCCGCCGCTCCAGCTCTACATCCAGCTGCAGACCCAGTGGCGCGTCGGCATGGCTGGGCCGTACGGCCTGGACTACAACGTCATCTTCCACGAGTTGGACCGGCAAGGCCTCGACCGAGAGGCCTACGACGAAATGCTGGCGGCGTTGCGCGTCGTTGAAGAATTCGCCTTGAAGGCGATCACGAAATCGAACTGACCACGGCCCGCCTCGCGCGGGCCTTTTCCTTACTGGGACGGCAATGACTGAAGTCATCGGCACCGCGCGCCTCGATATCGTGGTGAACACCGAGGACCTGGAGCCCGCGATCGAGCGCGCGAAGCGCGGCGTGACCGGGATGTCGCAGGCGGCCCAGGCCGAGTATCAGAAGCTCGGTGCGGCGGAGCGCCGGCGCGCGGACGCGCTGATCCGCCAGGCCGACACGCTCGGCCTTACCCGCGCGCAACAGGTCGCCTACAACGCCACGCTGCGCACGTCCGGCGCGTTGCAGGACGAAGTGATCGGCCGCATTCGCGCGGCCGAAGCGGCAACGCGTTCCGGCGCGAGCGCGCTCAACCAGTACGGGCAGTCCGCGAAGCAGGCGCAGGCGGCGCTCCGCGGCGTTCCCGCGCAGCTCACCGACATCATCACCTCGCTGCAAGGCGGTCAGAATCCGCTCACCGTGCTGTTCCAACAGGGCGGCCAGTTGCGCGACATGTTCGGCGGCGTGGCGCCGGCGGCGCGCGCGCTCGGCGGCGCGGTGGTGGGCCTGATCAATCCTTTCACCCTTGCGGCGGGTGCGGCGGCGGCGCTTGCGTTGGCCTGGCACAAGGGCTCCGAAGAGGGCACGCGTTTCAACGAAGCCCTGATCCTCACGGGCAACTACGCTGGCAAGACGGCCGACCAACTGGCGACGCTGGCAAGCCAGTTGGACGGGCTCGACGGCGTCACCACTGGAAGCGCGGCGGCCGCGATTGCCGCCGTGGCGGGTACTGGCCGCTTCACCGGAGAGCAGCTCGAGCTGGTGGCCACGGCCGCGGAGCAGATGCGCGCGGCGACCGGCAAGGCCATCGAGGAGACCATCGAGGAGTTCGAAGGCCTGCGGAAGGACCCGGTCAAGGCGATTCTCGAGCTGAACGACAAATACCACTTCCTCACGCAGACGCAGCTCGACCGCATCGAGACGCTGAAGGAGGAGGGGCGCGAGCAGGAAGCCGTGGCCGAGGCGATGCGGACGTATGCCGGCGTGATCGGCGAGCGCACGCCGCAGATCGTCGAGAACCTCGGCTACATCGAGAAGGCGTGGCGCGGGATCAAGAACCTCACCCGCGAGGCGGTGGACGGGCTTCTCAGCGTCGGTCGCGCAGCGCCCGTGCAGCAGCAGATCGCGGATCTCACCCGCGCCAACTCGGTCGCCTTCAACGAGCTGCAGCGCTTCGATCCGTCGTCGGACATGGCGGCCTACATCAAGAAGGGCATCAGCGAGCGCTACGACGAGATCAAGCGCCTCAATAAGCAGCTCGCCGAGGACGCCGCGAAGACCACGCCGCAGGCGACCGTCGACAGCGCCACCGAGCGCGCGCGCATGGAAGCAGAAAAGGAGTTCGATCGCGCTGCGCTGTCAAACCTCGACAAGAAGGCGAAGCTGGAGCGCGAGATCACGGACCTGAAGGAGAAGGGCGCCAAGGCCGGGAAGAGCCAGGCCGAGATCGACAAGGCGGTCAACGACGCGAGGGCGCGCTTCGCCGAAGCCGAGGCGCGATCGCAGCGGAAGGGTTCGAAGAACGATCCGACCGCGACGCTGCTGAAGAGAGTACAGGACCAGACCGCGCTCAATCAGGAGCAGGCCCTTAGCACCGAAACGCTGACCGCCAGCGAGCGCATCCGCATCCAAGTGCTCGAGGAGCTGGAACGCATCGGAGGCAAGGTGTCGGCTGGGCGTCGGGCCGAGATCGATGCGGCGCTCGAACAACTGCGCGTGAGCGGCGAACTGGCCGAAGCGCACAAGAAGGAAGTGCTGGCCAAGCGCGAGCTGGCGAAGCTGCAGGACGAGATCACCGCTCGCGAGGGCATCCAGCGCGAGCAGAACAATCTCGATCTCGCGCGCTACGGCATGGGCAGCGACGCTGCCGACCAAGCGCTGCGGCGCCTGGACATCGAGCGCCAGTACGCGAAGGAAGTCGAAGACCTGCACAAGCGCGCAGCATCCCAGCAGCGTGAGGTGCTCGCCGAAGAAGAGCAGGCGCTGCGCGATAGCCGCGACCGCATGATCGTGGAGGAGGAGCGCTACCAGCGCGAGCGCGCCGCAGCGATGGGCGACTGGCGCAACGGCGCGACCACCGCGGTGCAGGACTTCGTGGCCGACTCGGCCGACATCGCCGGCCAGATGTACGACATCTGGAGCGGGGCGTTCTCCGGCCTGTCGGACGTGATCACCGAGTTCATCACCACCGGCAAGGGCGATTTCGCCGGCTTCCTCAACAGCTTGGCGGCCGACATCACCGCCTTCGTGGTGAAGCAGCAACTCTCGAAGTGGATCGGGCAGCTCTTCGTCGGCGGCCGGCAGTCTGGCGGCGACTTCTCCGGCGAGACGATGGGGACGATCTTCGACCTCTGGTCGAGTAGCGGGTGGGGCTTCGCATCCGGCGGCTACACCGGCGCCGGCGGCAAGTTCGAGCCGGCGGGCGTGGTCCACCGCGGCGAGTACGTGATCAACGCGGAGGCGACGCGAACGCTCGGCCGGTCGTTCCTCGATCGGCTCAACGGTGGCCAGGTCCCGGTAATGAGCGGCGGCGGAGGCGGCGACACGTATGTGGTGAACGTGCCTGTGATCGGGCGAGTGGACGCGTCGACGCGTTTGCAGATCGCGAGCAACGTGTCCCGTGAGCAGCGGCGCGCCGCGAGGTTTGGCTGATGGCCTTCGACGAAGACAGCTTCATCGATTTCCGCTTCAACACGAACTACCGCTATGGTTTCGTGGGCGGCCCGAACTTCGCGACGCTGGAGAAGCGACTTCGAAGCGGCGTCACCCGCCGTCGCCCGCTGATGGACATGCCGCTGCACCGTTACCGCGCCGAACTGGCAACGTTCAACGAGGACGAGCGCGCGGCGTTGCTGGACGCAATCTGGGTCGCTGAGGGCAAGGCGTATACCTTCCGTTTTCGCGACTTCAACGACTGGCGCGTCAGCAATCAGGTGCTGGGCTACGGTGATGGCACCAGTTCGCCTATCCAGCTGGTGAAGCACTACACGCGCGGGCCGAAGACGAAGAGCCGGGACATCACGCTGCCCGTCGACGTCGCAATGACGGCGGACGGCGTTCCGTTCACCGGTTTCGTGGTGCAGCCGATCGGCGGTCTGGTGCTTCCTACGACTGTGTGGCCTGCCGGCGCGCTGCTGGAGTGGACCGGCACGTTCGATGTCTGCGTGCGCTTCGCGAACGACTACAACCCGCTGACCAGCGTGGCGGGCCGCATCAACGAGCTGATGATCGAGCTGCAGGAGGAACGGTACGGATGAGCCGAATCATCCCCGTTTCACTGCAACCAAAGCTCGATCGACACGTCGGCGTGTTCACCCGGTGCGTGCGGTTCCGCTTGAAGAGCGGACAGGTGTTCGGCTTCGCCATGTGGGATCGCGATATCACGTACGACCACGGCGACGGCCTTGGGCCGACGGTGTACTCGGCATCGCAGGGCATCGACCCGTCGATGATCGCGTCCGATGTGAACTACTCGGTGGCGAACGCCGAGGGGAAGATTCTCGTATCCACGACGCTGCAGGGGCTGACCATCGAGATGGTCGAATCCGGCGCGCTGGACGACGGAGAGTGGGATTGCTTTGTGCTCGACCAGCGTGATCCCGCGACCGGCAGCGCGTTGCTGCTCGACGCGGGCGACCTGGGTGAGGTCCGTTCCGAACGCGGCATGGTGGTGATCCCTGAACTGCTGTCCTACGCGATGCGGTTGCGCCAGTTCATCGGCACCGTCTGGCAGCGCTCAGGGCGCTGCATCTTCGGCAGCCCCGCGAACTCGCAGACCGGCTGCGGCGTTGACGCTGAAGCATTGTGGCAAGGCGGCGCCGTGGCCAGCGTCGGGGCCGAGAGCGATCGCACCTTCACCGGCAGCTTTGCGGGCTTCTTCCCTGGGCGGCTTGAGTTCACCAGCGGGCCCAATGCCGGACGCCGCTATGCGATCGAGAAGGTCGTCGGGAGCACGATCACCCTCGCCGAGACAACGCCGTACGCAATCGAGAATGGCCATAGCTATCGGCACCGCCCCGACTGCACGAAGCTGAAGGATGGACCGTTGGGATGCGACAGCTACAACAACTGGCCGAACTTCAAGGGTGAGTGGACGATCCCCGTTGGCGACGGCGTCGCCGGTAGCGTTCCGGGCGGCAAGCTCCCCGGCGGCGGCGGATGGACGGGCGAAGTCGGTCCGCAGGTGCTGGAGTGAGCGGCGCCGCTCTGGCGATCGCGCACGCGCGATCGATGATCGGTGTCCCGTGGCGCCATCAAGGACGCAAGCCTTGGGCGGTGGACTGTCTCGGCCTGGTCATCCTGTCGCTGCGAGCGGGTGGCTGGTCGCGGACCGTCGACGCGCCGGCGCGCTACGGCCGCGAACCGTGGGATGACCGCCTTCGCCGCGGGTTGCGTGTGCACTTCGGGGAGCCTGTCACCGGGACGTGCGAGCCGTGCGATGTCGCGCTCGCGCGCTGGGGCGCAGGCGAACCTACGCACGTGGGGCTGCTGGCCGACTACGTTCACGGCGGTCTCTCCATCATCCATGCCAGCACGCGGCAGGGCGTCATCGAGACCGCGCTTGCCGGTCGCATCCGGGACGCCGTCATCGAGGCCTATCGGCCGAACTGGGGTGACGCGTGAGCGATTACGCAGGTCCTGTATTAGGCGCCGTCGGCGCCGTTGTTGGGTGGTTCGTGGGCGGCCCTGCGGGTGCATCGTGGGGCTGGGCCATCGGCTCGACACTGGGCAGCGTGTACAGCGCGTCGCAACAGGTTATCCCCGGGCCGAAGATTGGCGATCTGCAAAAACAGACGTCGCAGGAAGGCGGGTTTCGCGGGATCGTCTTCGGTCGATCGAACCCGATCATGGGCAACGTCATCGCCGATAGCGAGCCGGTGATCGTCAAGAAGAAGGAGCGCCAAGGAAAAGGCGGTCCGAAAGTGGAAACAGAGTACGCATATCGCACGTATGCGATTGGGTTCTGCGAGGGCGAGACGACGCTTCTACAGGCGTGGCGAAACGGCATCCTCGTGTATGACGCCGAGGATCCGGCGTTGACGGCCGCCAACGCGAAGTTCCTTGAGTACGCAACATGGCACACCGGCAGCTTCGACCAGATGCCGGATCCTGACCTGCAGGCGATTCTCGGCGCCGGCAACACGCCGTTCTTCCGTGGCACGTCGTACCTGGTGCTCGCGAATGAGGACGTCACCGATCAGCGCGGCGCGTGGTCGCAGTGGCAGGTGCGCGTCTTCCGTGGTGCCGCCAAGCACGTCACCTCTCCGCTGTATCCAGTGCTAAGCATCGAAAGCATGGATGCGCCTGCGGTGGTCGCAGGGATCGCGTCTCTCGATGCGTTCATCGACGACCTCGATCACGCAGCTACGCTCACCGGCGGCGATCTGCGCGAAGCGCTCCAGGAATACGAAAACAATCCGCCCGACGAACTCGACACGTTCGCGACACTCACCGGCGGCCAACTCCGGCTTGCTCTGGTCGATTACAGGAGCAACCCGCCTGATGAACTGGACACCTCGGCAACGCTCACCGGCGGGACGCTCGTCAACACGCTGATCACCTATTCCAACAATCCGCCCGACGAACTCGACACGTCCGCGAACATCACCGGAGGCACCCTGTCGTGACCAATTTCCTGATTCCGAACAAGAACCTGATCGTGCCGAAGCGAGATGCAGCGATCGGGTTTCAGCATGACGTCGAGCAGATCATCAAGATGGTGTGCCATAAGGTCGATGCGCACGGCCAGATCGTGCACTCGCGCGTTGCGGCACAGTTTCCGAACCTGATCACCACTGGTGGACTTGATCGCATCGGCAACAATAATGGCGCGGCCGCGTATTGCCAGGTCGGAACCGGCACCGCGGCGCCGTCATTTGGCGACAACTCGTTGGCGAATCGCATCGCCGGATCTAACACCGAGATCAGCGGCGGGACGACCCAGCAGATCGTAGCCGGCCCACCGCGGTACTCGTCGAACGTGTCCGGTCGGCGCTTCGCTGCGGGCGTTGCGACCGGCACGCTCGCGGAAGTCGGTTTCGGCTGGGCGACAAATGGCAGCCTCTGGAACCGCGCGCTCATTCGAGATGGTGCCGGCAACCCGACGACGATCACCGTGCTATCGGACGAGATCCTCGATGTTTATCTCGAAACGCGCATCTACATCCCGACGGGCGACTCGGCGCCCTTCGTCCTGAACCTCGCGGGCGTCGACTACACGTTCGTTCGCCGGCCGATGCGCAATGGCCAAGTGAATTCACCAGGTGGTTTGTCGCTCGGGTGGGGTCTGACCAATGCGCCGGGCTCGATGACGCAGTGCGGTCTGAACGGGGATACCGGCGGCGGGACCGGCTTCCAAATCGGAAGCGCGGCGTGGGACGGTGCGCTCGCCGCCGAGAACGCGGCAAATCCGACGGGCAACCGCAGCGGAGCGAACGCCACCATGTCCGCATATGTCGGCGGAACGAATCAGCGCGCCGGCTCGCTCACATGGCCGGTCTCGCAGGGAAATCTGGCGGGCGGGATCGACGTGGTCTCAGTGATCACTAACTGGAGTTCGTGGCAGTTCTCGGTGTCGCCGCCGATCCCCAAGACCAGCAGCCAGACGCTGGTGCTGAACGTGCTGCAGACCTGGGGCCGCCACTGATGATTCCCGAGGGCCGACTGTCGACGCAGGCCGTCGCGGCGCCTTTCGTGTGGCCCGGCAAGCGCCCGGGCTATCCCTTGGAGGCGCGCCATCCCGGTGGCGTGAACATCAGCGACGCCTCGCAAGGGTTGGAGGTGAAGATCTGGACGGCGACCTACGATCAGGTGGCGGAATCGGTGAGCCTCACTGCGCCTGGGTCGCCCGTCACGCTGTTGTTCACCGCGGCGGGCATCAAGGAAATCGACCTCGCGTTCGACCAGAACATGCGGCCGCTGATCGCGTATGTACAGGGCAGCCAGGCGAAGTTCTTCTGGTACGACCCCACGGTCGAGGGCTACACGCATACCAGCCTACCGGCGGGCACGATCACGCCGCGCTGCGCGATGGACGACACGCGCTCTCAGTTCCAGAGCCAGGCTGACATCATCATCGCCTACGTGCGCGCGGGGTCAATGTACTTCCGGCTCCAGCGCGAGCGTTACGCGACGGAGCATCTCCTGCAGTCCGGTGTCGCCGGCGGGCTGGTGCGCATCGGTATGAACTCGCAGCTGCGCTTCCAGTTCGAACTCGAAGACGCCGGAACGGAGGACTGGCGGCTCCCGCAGGTGATCGAGGACGTGTGCCGGCGTGCGAACCTTCCTGAGCACCTGATCAACCTCGTGATGATGGACTGGGAGAAGGTCATCCGCGGTTACACGATTGGCTCGGCATACGCGGGAGCGGGCATTCTTCAGACCTTGTCCTCGATCTTCTTCTTCGACCCCTCGAACGCGAACGGCAAGGTCGCATTTGTGCCGCGCGGCCGCGACGCGGTGGCCACCATCATCGACGACGATCTCATCGACGACGGCGAAGACGCGGAGGTCGAAGACACGCGGCGTCAGGACAGCATTGGCATCCCGCGTGTGCTGCACCTGAACTACTACGACGTCGACGGGGGGCTGAACACCGACAAGCAACGCAGCGAGCGCCCCGAAGGAGCGCGCGCCGACGGCGAGCAATCGCTTCAGACACCCGTCGTGTTGTCGGCAGACGAAGCCGCATCGGTGGTTGCGATCACACACGGGATGATGGTCGAGCAGCAGAAGGGCGAGCTGACGTTCGCGCTTCCGGACAGCTGGCTTCGTCTCACCGAGGCCGATCCGGTGTTCCTCCAGCTTAAGAACAAGATGGTCCGGGCGATCCTGACGCGCGTCGAGACCGACGACGGCGAACAGCGGTACAAGGGAATTCGCGATCGCCAGAGCCTGTACCGAACGCAGGTGCAGGGAATTCCAGCTGCGCCCGTCACGCGGCCGCCATCTTCTGTGGCTGGGCCAACCACCGTCGAGATCCTCGACATCCCAATCCTCCGGGATACGCACGACCAGCTCGGGTTCTATGTGGCGGTCTCGGGCATCTTCCCCGCGTGGCCGGGCGCGCTGGTGGAGTTGTCGCTCGACGGTGGCGCTACCTTCGTCGACGAGCAGAGTACGCGAAACGCGAGCGTCGTTGGAAAGCTCACCACGGCGCTCGGCGCACACCCGCGAGAGTATCCAGACGCCACGAACACCTGCCGTGTGCAAATCGATACGCCGAACGCGCTGCTGGAGAACACCGACCTTGCCGGCATGTTGAACCGCACGAACCGCGCGGTGATCGGCAACGAGATGGTGAACTTCGCCGACGCCGACGAGTTCGCGCCTGGCGTGTGGGATCTGTCGCACTGGTTGCGCGGGCGAAAGGACACGGCGCCGGTTGCGCATTCGGTGGGTGAGCGCTTCGTGCTGCTCGACACAGCGATGTTCATCCCCGCCGACATGTCGTGGCTCAACCGCACCCTGACCTTCCGCGCGATGACGTTCGGCCGCCCCGTTGAGGAAGCCACGATTGTCTCGGTCGTCTTCACTGGTCAGTCGCAGGTAGAACGCCATCCGGCATATCTGCAGGCGCGTCGTGACGGTCTCGATGCGGTGGTGAGCTGGCAAGGGGTGGGGCGGCTTGGTGGCGGCGCGAGGGTCGCGATGGGTGCGTACTTCGCCGGCTATCGCCTCACGCTCACCGACGGCACCACGACGCGCGAGGTCGACACGGCTGCGACGAGCTACACCGGCTCGCTCGTTGCCTTCGACGGCCCCGTCACCGCGCGGGTGCAACAGCGCAATCAACTGACCGGGCTCGGCCCGTATATCGAGGTCACGATCTGATGGCTACTCCGAACACCGGGATTCCGTACGTCCCGGAAAACACGTTGGATCCTGCGGCGGGGCTCAATCTCTCGCTCAACGTCATCGACGCGCTGCTGCAGACGGCGCCGATCGACATGAACCGGACCGCGCCGCCGGCGACCCCGAGCGATGGCGACCTGCACATCGTCGCTGCCGGTGCGACGGGCGCGTGGGCTGGGCACGACAACGCGCTCGCTCGCTACGTCGCGGTGGGTGCCCTGTGGCAGTTCTACCCTGCCGGCACGAACGTGTTCCTCGTGCTCAACCAAGCCGACGGCGCGCTGTATGCCTGGAACGGTTCGGCATGGGTTGCACCGATCGCTTCCGGCTCCGTCGCCGCCATTTCGGTGAGTTACAACCCGGCGACGTCGGGACTTACCGCGACCAACGTCCAGGCCGCGCTCGACGAGATCGCCGCGGCGGCCGGCGGTATTGCCGGACCGGTGTCGAGCGTCGACAACACGTTGCCGCGCTGGAACGGCACCGGCGGCGATGCGCTGCAAGCCTCCGGCGTGGTCGTGAGCGACGCCGACGAGATCAGCGGCTATCGCGGCAACATCAATGCGCAGACGGGCACCACGTACACCGCGCAGGCCTCGGACAGCGGCAAGGTGCTCACGTTCGCCAACGGAGCGGCGGTCACGGTCACGCTGCCGAACAACCTGCCGGCGGGCTGGTGCTGCACGTGGGTGCAGAAGGGTGCCGGCGCAATCGCTTTCGCCGCGGCGAGCGGCGCGACGCTGCAGAACCGCCTTGGCCACGACGGCAGCGCGGGGCAGTGGGCCATGGGTTCGCTGTACGTGGACAGCAACGCGGGCGGCGCGGCCGCGGCGTACGTGCTCGCCGGGGACACCGCCTGATGTTCGCGCTACCCGCAGGGCTCGGCGCAGCGAAGCCGGCCGCCACGGTCGCGGCATGGCAGCGCTTCAATCCTACCGGCGCAGAGCAGACGTTCGTCGTGCCGCCCGGGTTCACCAACTGCACCGCGTACGCGATCGGCGGTGCTGGTGGCGGCGGCGTGTACGCGTTGAACGGCGGCAACTCCGGCGCGGGCGGTTACAGCGAGGGCACGTTCTCAGTGACGCCCGGCGAGACGCTGAGGATCCGCGCAGGAGCGGGCGGGCAGGGCGGTCACCGTGACGTCGGCACCGCGCATTACGGCGGGGTCGGCGGTTATCCGGGCGGTGGTAGCGGTTCGTTCGGCGACACGTTCGGCGGTGGTGGTGGCGGCTATTCCGGCGTCTTCCGCAATGCCGGCGCGGCGCTCGTTATCGCGGGCGGCGGCGGCGGAGGTAGCGGCTTCAGCAATGCGGCAGGGTCGGGCGGTGGAGCTACCGGCGGCGCGGGCAACGGCGCTGGCGGCGGTTCGCAGTCAGCCGGCGGAACCGGCACCTGGCCAGGCAGCGCCTTGCAGGGCGGCAACGCCGACAACGGGAACCGCACCGTCTTCACCAGCAACGACGGCGGCGGCGGCGGTGGCGGCTACTTCGGCGGCGGTGCCGTGAGCGGTGACGGCCGAAGCGGCGGTGGCGGTTCCGGCTTCCTCGGCGTCGGTGTCACAGGCAACACGTACGGAGGCGTCAACAACACGCGACCCGCCCAGGTACCGGCGA
This sequence comes from Lysobacter auxotrophicus, assembly GCF_027924565.1. Taxonomy (NCBI): domain Bacteria; kingdom Pseudomonadati; phylum Pseudomonadota; class Gammaproteobacteria; order Lysobacterales; family Lysobacteraceae; genus Lysobacter; species Lysobacter auxotrophicus. The sequence goes on along the minus strand of NZ_AP027041.1, from coordinate 3,054,047 downwards.
CCATCAATGGCGAATCGACTGCAGGGCTCGGCGTCGGCGTGCCGGGCATCGCGAGTGTCGCCGGCGCGACGGCTGCGAACGGCGGCGCCGGGGCGATCTGGCTGCACTTCACGTAGCGCGTCGCAGCCCGGGAGACGCCCGGGCGTACGATGCCGGCATGCTGGGCCCGGCCTTCAAGTGGAGCGATTCGGAGGACATGTGCGTCCTGTTCCTCCGCTACGGGTCGGTGGCCACCGTCAAGCGGAGGGCCCCGGGCCTGGTCGAGATCGAGATCAGCTGGGGGAACACTAAGGTCCGCGGCACGGACGGAAGCCTTCGCATGGGGCGCCGAGGAGTCGAGCGGTGGATCAAAGCTCGCGGCGGCCCGCACGAGAAGCGAAAGCCGTACCAGCCTTCAGCAGAGTTCCTGCGGCGTAAGGCGAGCGAGGCGGCGGCCTACAGGTTCCTGCTAGGTCGCCCCTCGAAATGAAGTGGCGGGCCGGGGCGCCTAGGTCTCACCTCGTGAGATGCTCCGCCTGCAGGCTTCGGGCATCCCCCACTGGTATCCACCATGACTGAAAAGCTCGCTTGGGCCGAAATTGAGCCCCGCCTTCGCCAGCTCCGCCTCTCCGCCGACGAGCTGAAGGAACGGTTTCCCGATGAGGCCGACTTCATGCCGCGGTTTGCCGACCTGGCCGACGACATCCTCGAGGCCGCTAACGATGCCTGCTACGACGACGCGAGCGTGCGCATCACCGACATGCTGATCGATTTGGGCTACGTGCCGGCTGAGCACCGGCAGCACTAAAAGGGCAGGCCGCGAATGAATATCCAGCCAGCGGCGTTGCATTGGCTGCACCGTTCGCCGTTTTCGTAACCGCTAGCCTCACAACTCGGGCATTCCTCCCAGTCGCCGACCTGAATGGCGCTTTGGATAACGCCCTTGCATCGACGCTTCCCATAAGTACGCGGGCAAGGCTGGTTTGCGAGCTCGATGCACGCCGGCGCGCGACAATTCGTGCAGGCGGCGGTTGGCTGCCGGAGCTTGGTCATGGCATCACGCCGCCAACCGATGCTCATAGTAGGGATGCCGCTTGTCGTCGAAGATGGCGTACAGCGCGGCGAGATTGCCGGCATCCGGTCGCAGCCACGCGTCGATGTGCTCGGGCTTGATGTTGATGATCGTACGATCGTGCCCTGCGGCCGCGACCTCGGGCTCCGGCTCGTCGGTGATCGCCGCGAACGAGTAGAGATCAGGCGCGCCCTTGTAGCCCGGTGACCGGTTCCACAGACAGGCGATCAGCATGGGCTCCGCCGTCTTGGGCGTGAACGCCAGCACTTGGTTCTCGCCGTTCGGCCCTTCGACGTTCTCGTAAAACACGTCGGCGACCATGATGCCGTGCTGGTACCCGAACAGGTCCTTCCACGAGGACTCGAGCTTGTCGCGCCGGGCATTGTAGGTGCCAGGGAACTTGCGCTCGACTGCCTCGGTCCAGCCCGGCAGGCGGCAGAAGTACCGCATCGGCTTGATCACGCGCCGGCCGTCCTCCCAGATCATCACGGGCGCGTACACACCGGGGAACACGCGCGAGTCGCGGGGCAGGGCATCATCGGTGCGCCGCAGGTCCGCCAGTTTCTGCTTGGCTGCCTCGATCTTGTTGGTGGCGATGCGCACGTCCTCCTGCGCCTTCTTCGTCACCTTGGTCTGCAGTGCCCGCTGCGCAGTGTTGAGCCGCGTGGTCTGGGTGAACAGCTCCTGCTCGGCCTTCGAGGCGGCCTCGGCGTTCCACAGCTGGATCTGCCGCCAGATGTCCCGTTCCTCTGTGGTCTCGCCGGCGGCGAAGGCGTCGTCCATGGCCTTGGGCGTCTTGGGCCTGGTCTTCCCCTTGTCGTGGAAATAGAGGATCGCGAACTCCTCGACGGAGATGGTGGCGCCGAACTCGCGAACGTACTTGCGGTAGTTGGCCCAGACCTGGGCGGAATAGCACATGGCGAGGCCGTAGGCGGAGATTGAGCGAATATACCTCTGGTGCTTATCTGGTTAGCCTGTGACTGCGGTCACGATGTATGCTCCGGCCGTCATATGGAGCGTCCAGGGGGACGAAGTGCCGACGATCAACAGGACGTTGCTGCTCAAGCGCGTTGTTCAGGTAGACGGGATCCGCTTCCCGGCGATCGAAGCACTTGCTTTGCACGAGTCGATGGATCGAGTTTTCGAAGCCGCGAACTCTGTCTGGGACCGCCATTACCCGAAACGGGAGCAGGCCACGCCTGGACGGCGTTGCGTCTTCTTCGAGCGCGTGGAGCGGCGCGGCACCGCCGTGCTCTTCAACGCCTATGCCTACCTCGCCCGGCATACCCCTGACCAAGCGGTCATTGACGACGTTCGGGCGCGTGTGTCCGCTGATCCGATCGTGGACGAGCATGGGACCCACAAGGAGATCGTCGAGCGCTTCGCCATAATCGTGCTCGGGGAAACGATGATCATCGAGTCCGCGCGAGTATCCGGAAGCGCACACCTCGCGCTGGCCGCAATGCGAGATTTGATTCGTCGCCATGATGCACCGCGACATCCCAACATGAAGCTCGAGGACGCGCCGAGCCTAGATTTCCAACGCATGGCCCGCCTTCACCGCGGGGTCGCTAGCGTCACCGCGCGCCTCCACGTGGGGTTTACTGCGGAACCCAATACGTTCGGTGACGCCATGGAGGCAATCGTCGCCAGAAAGGGCTTTGAGAGGGCGAAGGTCACAACAACCATCGAAGCGTCGGAGAACGATCAGCTCGACCCCACCAGGGTCGAAGAGATGCTGGACGAAAGCGAAAGCGGAACTGGCCTTTCCGGCATCACAATCCGCTTTCGGGACGGGGCCTCGCTGGGCGAACTCAGCAGCTACCGGGAGAAGCTCCCCATTCAGGTTCAGCAGGTCCGCCCGGGGGTGCCGGTCGTCACCGAAATTGAGACGGCGATGGTCGACTATCTCAGGGCACTGGCGACGCCAGATGAAGACAACTTCCAGTTGATCACCCAGACCGGGATGTTTACATGACCATGGCCCTCTTCGCCCCCCAGCTACCTCCGGAGTTTCAAGCCGCGAAGGAAACGCTGCGGGCGGCACGGACGGAGGCGATTCCCACGAAAGCCGCCCGGCGTGCCCGCGTTGCCGGGTATGTCCTGTTGCTTGTCGGGGGCTGCTGCTTAGCCGCCGCCCTGATGGCGATAGGAGTTCTTTCTGCGGATCAAAAGGACTTCTGGCGCTCCGGGCTGACGGCAATCTCCATCCTGAGCGGCTTCATGGTCGCCACGATGGTGTTCACGGGGAAGATTGAGGCGGCAAAGAGCTTGTCCTTGTCTGAATTGCGCGATGTCGCGGCGAAGTCCAATTACCTCCTGCTGTACCAGGTGGCGACGCTGGCGAATCACCTTGTGTGCATGCCCCTGATGCTCCTGACGCCGTCCGTGGCCGAGCGATCCGCAAATGCTGGCGCCGTCTGCGCCGTCCTCGCGTTCGGGCTTTTCTTCGTCTCGATCGTTAGGAGTCTGCTCATTCCGGTGCAGATCATCGAGCTTCACCGCTTCACCCATGCTGCGATGCTGCGGGAAAAGCGCGACGAGGCGAAGAAGGTCGATAAGATCTGAGCGCCTGTGGCCGGTGATCGGTGACCCCAAACTGACCCCACGGCCCTGCTAAGCGCCTGATTCCACAAGATCGGGAAACGTCACCAGCGACCAGCTTAGTCCTTGTCGCCATTGATCTTCCCTGACCTTGACATGGTAGGGGCCTATTCGATGCGTGGTGGCCTGCCCACAGTGCATTAGGCCTTGATAGCGGCCGCAGTGAGCGTAGGAGTTCGTTAGGACGGTCGCCGCTCGTAAACCAAGATGCTCGATCGCTCAATGCCCTGATGAACTATCGGCGTGCTCGGCCCTCTGTATTGGCGAAGATCGACCTTTACCCCGGTCAGAGTGGTGAGCTCATCCTCCCAGCCCTCAGTGTCGAACATCCACGCGACATAGGCCCCGTGGGGGTCCTCGGGCACATTGTCGACCTCAAGAGCGATATCCAAGTCGCTTGGTCCGTCGGGATGGTTGTCGCCTCTCTCCTCGCCTCGCACGCGGCTGCCAAATAGGTGTGCGCGGGAAACGTTGGGCTTTCTTGAAGCCCACTCTCGAACGAGCGCTGCAAGATGGTCGATGTCCATGCTGCCGTCCAAGGTCACTTCGCGCCTGGTGAGCCGCCCTACGTACGATGGCGTCGCAGCGAATCGCGGAGTTCCTTACGAGCCCGTTCGCAGAAGCGAAGCTTTCCCTGAAACCGTGCCCAGAAGTACATGCCGCCAAAGAGCGCAAGTATCGCGGCGCCAACGCCAAACACCTCGTTCGTACTCGGCGCCAAGCCGAGCACGGAAACTGCCAGGTCAACCTCCGGGAAGGCTTTGCGAAGCGTGTTCCAAGCCGGCAGGAGGAAAGAGCCACTTATCAGCGCGAGAGATATGCCGAGGCCAAAGAAGGTGCGCATGTATTCGATCACGAGCAAAGCTGGGCTCGCGCGAAAGTCACGCAGCAGTTCGGCTTGCCGCGCGCGGCGAGCGTCAGCATGACGGCCGTAGGTCTGTGAAACAGCGGAAAGTCCGCGCGACAGCCCGTCCCTCGCGTACGAGGCAACGACACTCACGACGAGGCCGACGATGACGACCGTAAACCACCACTCAAGGTCTAGCAGCCTTGCTTGAATCGCTTCCATGCGGCTCTCTATCGCTCCATCAGGTCTGATTTTGGACAGAGTGCCGAATTTTGGACAAAAGAAAAGGGCCGCGATCTCTCGCAGCCCTTGCAATGCTTGGCGCCCGAAGTTGGACTCGAACCAACGACCCCCTGATTAACAGTCAAGTGCTCTAACCGGCTGAGCTATTCGGGCGGGGACCGGCATTGTAATGCCTCGAGCGACAAGGTCAAGACATGATCGCTCAGAGGGCGCAGCCGGGATCGGCACCGCGCGGGCGCTCGGTGCGGATCCGCCCTGGGCGGCTCACCACGACGCGGCCCACCTCGCGCTGCGCATCGCGCTCGCACAGCAGGATCGTGAGGTTGCTGGTGGCCGTGTAGCCGCTCGGCATGTAACGCACGCGCTGTCGGGCGATGCTGCTGCGGAGCGTGAATGCGTCAGGGTCGATGGCAAAGCGCTGCAGCACATCCGACGGCTTCTCGGGCTGGTCGCGACTGTACCGATCGCGGTACAGGATCCACCCGTCTTCCCAGACCGCGTCCTTGCGGCATTGCCGACCGTCGGCGCTGGGGCACACGGTGACCGGGATTCGCCGCGATACCGACGCCATGCGGGCGCCAGCCAGCGACGAGCCCAGCAGGTGCAGGGCCGTGGTGCCCTTGGTTCGCATCACCAGCGAGTTGAACTGCGGAAGCGCGAGCGCCGCGCAGGTTCCCAGCACGGCCAGGGTGATGATCAGTTCAGGAAGCGTAAGGCCGCGGGCCCGGTCCATGGCGTCGGAAACAGCGTGGAGGAGGCCACAGCGTCGCCATTCGCGCCGGATCGCGGCATCGCCACGCGCCGTCGGGCAGGGTAGGGAAACGCCGCTTCCGCCCCCATCCATGTGGCGGTCTACACTGAGGAATTTTCCGGAGCCATGCCGATGAACGACAGCCTCCATCCCGCCGGATTCCAGCTCGTCTCGTCCTACCAGCCCGCCGGCGACCAGCCACAGGCGATCGAGCGGCTGGTCGCGGGCTTCGAGAACGGCCTGGCGGCGCAGACGGTGCTCGGCGTGACGGGCTCGGGCAAGACGTTCACCGTGGCCAACGTCGTCCAGCAGGTGCAGAAGCCGACCATCGTGATGGCGCCGAACAAGACGCTCGCCGCGCAGCTATACGGCGAGTTCAAGTCGTTCTTCCCGCATAACGCGGTGGAGTATTTCGTCAGCTATTACGACTACTACCAGCCCGAAGCCTACGTCCCCTCGTCGGACACCTTCATCGAGAAGGACAGCTCGGTGAACGAGCACATCGAGCAGATGCGCCTGTCGGCGACCAAGGCGTTGCTCGAGCGCCGCGACGCGCTGATCGTCTGCACCGTCTCGGCGATCTACGGACTGGGCGATCCGAACGAATACTTCCGCATGGTGCTGCACATGGTGCGCGGTGAGCGCATCGACCAGCGCGAGCTGATCCGCCGCCTCACCGAGATGCAGTACACCCGCAACGACACCGAACTGCGTCGCGCCACGTACCGCGTGCGCGGCGAAGTGGTGGACGTACACCCGGCCGAAAGCGACGCCGAAGCGCTGCGCATCGAACTGTTCGATGGCGAGATCGAACGCCTGACGCTGTTCGATCCGCTCACCGGCGAAACGCTGCGCCAGGTGCCGCGCTACACGATCTACCCCGGTTCGCACTACGTGACCACGCGCCGCACCGTGCTCGACGCGATCGACACCATCAAGGAGGAGCTGCGCGAGCGCCTGGAGCAGCTCTATGCGCAGAACAAGCTCGTCGAAGCGCAGCGCCTGGCGCAGCGCACGCAGTTCGATCTGGAAATGCTGGCCGAGGTGGGCTACTGCAACGGCGTGGAGAACTACAGCCGCCACCTCACCGGCCACATGCCCGGCGAGCCGCCGCCGTGCCTGTTCGATTACCTGCCGCCGGACGCGCTGCTGGTGGTCGACGAATCGCACGTGACGGTTCCGCAGATCGGCGCGATGTTCAAGGGCGACCGCTCGCGCAAGGAAACGCTGGTGGAATTCGGCTTCCGCCTGCCGTCCGCGCTGGACAACCGGCCGCTGCGCTTCGAGGAATGGGAAGGCCGTTCGCCGCGCGCGATCTACGTCTCCGCGACGCCCGGTCCGTACGAGTTGAACAAGTCCGAGGACCAGATCGTCGAACTCGTCGTGCGACCGACGGGCCTGATCGATCCGGAAGTCGAAATCCGCCCGGTCGCGACGCAGGTCGACGACGTGCTCGGCGAGATCAACGAACGGGTGAAGATGGGCGATCGCGTGCTGATCACCACGCTCACCAAGCGCATGGCGGAAAACCTCACCGAATACCTCGGCGAACACGGCATCCGCGTGCGTTACCTGCATTCGGACGTGGACACGGTGGAGCGCGTGGAGATCATCCGCGACCTGCGCCTGGGCAAGTTCGACGTGCTGGTCGGCATCAACCTGCTGCGCGAAGGCCTGGACATGCCGGAGGTCTCGCTGGTGGCGATCCTCGATGCGGACAAGGAAGGCTTCCTGCGTTCGGCCGGTTCGCTGATCCAGACCATTGGCCGCGCGGCGCGAAACGTGCGTGGCAAGGCGATCCTCTACGCCGACCGCGTCACCAGGTCGATGCAGGCGGCGCTGGACGAAACCGAACGCCGTCGCCAGCGCCAGGTCGAACACAACCTCGAACACGGCATCACGCCGCGCTCGGTCGCCAAGCCGATCGTCGACATCATGGAAGGCGCGCGCGCCGAGCCGGGCGAAGCCACGAAGGGTCGCGGCAAGGGCAAGAAGACCGGCGAAAGCCTGGCCGACTACGCCAAGCTGACGCCGGCGCAATTCGCCGCGCGCATCAAGGCGCTCGAACAGCAGATGTACGAGCACGCCAAGAACCTGGAGTTCGAGGAAGCCGCGGCGGTGCGCGACCAGTTGCGCCAGATCAAGGACGCCGGTTTCGCTGCCTGAACCGGCGCGGCGGCAGGTCGATTCGCACGGACCTGTTGCCGCCGCCGGGCCGACGGTTTACACTGCGCGCCCCTCGACGAGCGGTTCGCGGCGACGGGAATCCGGATGCATCCGGAGCGAATTCGGGCGGTTAGCTCAGCGGTAGAGCACTACCTTGACATGGTAGGGGTCACAGGTTCGAACCCTGTACCGCCCACCACTACACAGTGGTTTCGAACGGCGCGATCCTCACGGGTTGCGCCGTTTTTCTTTGCGTCGCCGCCGCGTGCGACCGCCGGCGTTGACTTGGCCGCCAGCAGCCCCAACACTTCCCGCATTCCCGGGCGATTCGCCCGAAACACGAAACGAAGGTGGCCCGCGGCAAACCGCCGGCCGAGCGTGCGACATGAGCACTACCATCGCCCACTGCTGAGCGCCCACGACGCCCCTCCAAGACGGCGCCGCGGCGCCGTTTTTCGTTTCCGGCTTCCCGTCTTCAGGCCATGCGCCGCCCCCGGCAGCGCCGACATTCCACCCAGCCAGCCGCGCATCGCGCGCCCGGACCCCATGATCGCCATCACGCTCCCCGACGGCAGCCGCCGCGAATTCGAACAACCCGTCTCCGTCGCCGAAGTGGCCGCCTCCATCGGCGCCGGCCTCGCCAAGGCCGCGCTGGCCGGCAAGGTCGACGGCAAGCTGGTCGACACCAGCTACCGCATCGCCAACGACGCCTCGCTCGAGATCGTCACCGACAAGCACCCCGACGCGCTCGACGTCCTGCGCCACTCCACCGCGCACCTGCTCGCGCAGGCCGTGCAGCGCCTGTACCCGGGCGCGCAGGTCACCATCGGTCCGGTGATCGACAACGGCTTCTACTACGATTTCGCCTACGAGCGCCCGTTCACGCCGGAAGACCTGCCTGCGATCGAGGCCGAGATGCAGAAGATCGTCAAGGAGTCGCTGCCCGTCGCGCGCAGCGTGAAGTCGCGAGACGACGCGGTGGCGTTCTTCCGCGGCCTGGGCGAGGCCTACAAGGCCGAGATCATCGAGTCGATTCCGGCGAACGAAGACCTCTCGCTCTACAGCCAGGGCGAGTTCACCGACCTGTGCCGCGGCCCGCACGTGCCGTCGACGGACAAGCTGCGCGCGTTCAAGCTGATGAAGGTCGCCGGCGCCTACTGGCGTGGCGATTCCAACAACCAGATGCTCAGCCGCATCTACGGCACCTCGTGGCTCAACGACAAGGACCTCAAGGCTTATCTGACGCAGCTCGAGGAAGCCGAGAAGCGCGACCACCGCAAGATCGCCAAGGCGCAGGACCTGTTCCACCTGCAGGAAGAGGGCCCGGGCCTGATCTTCTGGCATCCGAAGGGCTGGTCGATCTGGCAGGTCGTCGAGCAGTACATGCGCCGCGTGTATCGCGAAACGGGCTACGGCGAGGTGCGTTGCCCGCAGATCCTCGACGTGTCGCTGTGGCAGAAATCCGGCCACTGGGACAACTACAAGGACAACATGTTCTTCACCGAGTCCGAGAAGCGGACCTACGCGCTGAAGCCCATGAACTGCCCGGGCCACGTGCAGGTGTTCAACCAGGGCCTGCACAGCTACCGCGACCTGCCGATCCGCTACGGCGAGTTCGGCGCGTGCCATCGCAACGAGCCCTCCGGCGCGCTGCACGGCATCCTGCGCGTGCGCGGCTTCACCCAGGACGACGGCCACATCTTCTGCACCGAGGACCAGATCGAGTCCGAAGTGCGCGCCTTCCACGAGCAGGCGCTGAAGGTCTACGGCGATTTCGGCTTCACCGACATCCAGATCAAGATCGCGCTGCGCCCGGACTCGCGCCTGGGCGACGACGCCACGTGGGACAAGGCCGAGAACGCGCTGCGTTCGGCGCTGAGTGCCGCCGGCGTGGAATGGCAGGAGCTGCCGGGCGAGGGCGCCTTCTACGGCCCGAAGATCGAATACCACCTGCAGGACGCCATCGGCCGCACGTGGCAGCTGGGCACGATGCAGGTCGACTTCATGATGCCGGGCCGCCTGGGCGCCGAGTACGTCGACGAACACAGCCAGCGCCGCCATCCGGTGATGCTGCACCGGGCCATCGTGGGCTCGATGGAGCGCTTCATCGGCATCCTGATCGAGCACCACGCCGGCCAGTTCCCGGCCTGGCTGGCCCCGGTCCAGGCCGTGGTCATGAACATCACCGACGCCCAGGCCGATTACGTCGAGGAGATCCGGAAATCCCTTGCAAATCAAGGCTTCCGGGTCCATTCCGATTTGCGCAACGAGAAGATCGGCTATAAGATCCGCGAGCACACGCTGCAGCGCGTGCCCTACCTGCTGGTGATCGGCGACCGTGAGAAGGAAAACGGCCAGATCGCCGTCCGCACGCGCGGAGGCGAGGACCTGGGGACGATGACCGTCGCCGATTTCGCCTCGCGTTTGCGCAGTGAGGGCGTACAGTAACGCCTGCAGCCTGACCTGACCCCGGCCGCCACGGCGGCCGGCACGTTCCATACCGGAGATTGCAACATCAGTACCCCCGAGAAGCCGAATCGCAAGAACCAGGAAATCCGCGTCCCGCGCGTGCGCGTGATCGGCAGCGATGGCGAAATGATCGGCGTGCTCACGCGCGACGAAGCGCTGCGCATGGCCGAGGACGAGGGCCTGGATCTTGTGGAGATCCAGCCGAACGCCGATCCGCCGGTCTGCAAGATCATGGACTTCGGCAAGTTCCGCTTCGAGCAGCAGAAGAAGGCCAACGAGGCCAAGAAGAAGCAGAAGCAGGTCGAGATCAAGGAACTCAAGTTCCGTCCCGTGACCGACGAGGGCGACTACCAGATCAAGCTGCGCAACATGCGCCGCTTCCTGGAAGAGGGCGACAAGGTCAAGGTGAACATCCGCTTCCGTGGCCGCGAGATGAGCCACCAGGAACTGGGCCGGGAGATGGCAGCACGCATCGAGGCGGACCTGGGCGAGGACATCGTCATCGAGTCGCGCCCGCGCTTGGAAGGCCGCCAGATGGTCATGATGATCGCGCCGAAGAAGAAGAGCTGATCGTCCGGATCGGCAGGAACGGGCCGCCTGGTGCGGCCCGTTTTCGTTTGCGGGAGGGGCGAGAGGGTCATCCGCCGCCGCACTAAAGCCCTGAATTGCAAAGGTTTCCGGTTGTCTGCATAATGGCCGGCCCGGCTCGCCGGGATTTGCAGTTCGTTGTATCAGGAACCTGTCGTGATCCTTTACGGATCAACGACTTACAAGCCGGCAAGGGCAGGACGGAAAGAGTGGTTGCGTCTCCATGGGACGCGCAGGCCACCGCCCAGGCCAGTCATCGAAATCCGAAAGGACATCGCAATGCCCAAGATCAAGACCAATCGGGCGGCGGCCAAGCGCTTCCGGAAGACCGCTTCCGGCAAGTACAAGTGCGGCCACGCCAACAAGAGCCACATCCTCACCAAGAAGGCGACCAAGCGGAAGCGCAACCTGCGGCAGACGAACCACGTTCGTGCCGAGGACGCAGGCCGTCTCGATCGCATGCTGCCGTATCTCTGAGGAGGGCTGAACAATGGCACGAGTCAAGCGTGGCGTGCAGGCGCGCCGCCGTCACAAGAAGATCCTGAAGCAGGCCAAGGGCTACTACCACGCCCGTCGCAAGGTTTTCCGCGTCGCCAAGCAGGCGGTCACGAAGGCCCTGCAGTACGCCTACATCGGTCGTAAGCAGAAGAAGCGCAACTTCCGTTCGCTGTGGATCACGCGTATCAACGCGGCGGCCCGCATCAACGGCCTGAGCTACAGCCGCTTCATCAACGGCCTGATGAAGGCCGGCATCACCCTCGACCGCAAGGTGCTGGCGGACATCGCCGTGCACGACGCGCAGGGTTTTGCGGCGCTGGCAGAGAAGGCGAAGAGCGCGCTCGCAGCGTAAGTTGCTCGCTTCGCCGCGCGCCGGCCACGGTCGGCGCCGGTCGAATGCACAACGCAATACACGCATGGGGAAGGGCGCAAGTCCTTCCCCATGTTTCGTTTTGGGCGCCCGCAACATGCACTGTGCGCCGTCGTCGCCAGGGCCGCGCACGCGGCCGGTAGCGGCGAACTGCGGGCTTCAACGCAACACAACGATCGAAAAGGTTCGGCAGCACATGACCGGAATCGAATCCCTCACCCAGCAGGCGCTGGCCGACATCGCAGCGGCACAAACGCCGGACGCGATCGAAGCCCTGCGCGTGTCGCTGCTCGGCAAGAACGGCAGCGTGACCGCGCAGCTCAAGCAGCTGGGCGCGCTGCCCGCCGACCAGCGCAAGACCGCCGGCGAGGCGATCAACAAGGCGCGCGACGAGCTCACGACCGCGCTGACGCAGCGCCGCACCGTGCTCGACGACGCCGCGCTCGACGCGCGACTGGCGTCGGAAAGCATCGACGTGACGCTGCCCGGCATCGATGCCGAGCGCGGCGGCCTGCATCCGGTGAGCCGTACGATGGAGCGCATCGCCGACATCTTCGGGCGCCTGGGCTTCGAGCTCAGCAACGGTCCGGAGATCGAGGACGACTGGCACAACTTCGAAGCGCTGAACTTCCCGCCGCACCATCCGGCGCGCGCGATGCACGACACGTTCTACTTCGGCGACGGTCGCCTGCTGCGCACACACACCTCCGGCGTGCAGGTGCGCTACATGCAGGAGCACCAGCCGCCGCTGCGCATGATCGCGCTGGGCAAGGTGTACCGCAGCGACAGCGACCAGACGCACACGCCGATGTTCCACCAGTGCGAAGGCCTGCTCGTCGACGAGCACGCGAGCTTCGCCGACCTGAAGGGCACGCTCGCCGAGTTCGTCCGCGCGTTCTTCGAACGCGATTTCGAGATGCGCTTTCGTCCGAGCTACTTCCCCTTCACCGAACCCTCGGCCGAAGTGGACATCGCCTGGCAGCAGCCTGACGGCTCCACGCGCTGGCTGGAAGTGCTCGGCTGCGGCATGGTGCATCCGAACGTGCTGCGTAACGTCGGCATCGATCCGGAGAAGTACACCGGCTACGCATTCGGGCTGGGCGTGGAGCGCTTCGCGATGCTGCGTTATGGCGTCGACGACCTGCGCAGCTTCTTCGACAACGACGGGCGTTTTTTGAAGCAGTTCGCCTGAAGCGGGAACCGGGAATGGGGGAATGGGGATCGTATAAGCGAAACCCGTCACCGCATTCCAAGTCCCGATTCACCATTCCCGATTCCCGGCTTTCACCATGAAATTCTCCGAAAACTGGCTGCGCCACCACGTCCCGACCAACGCCTCGCGCGAGCAGCTCGCCGCGACGCTGACCGCCATCGGCCTGGAAGTCGAAGAGGTCACGCCGCTGGGCGAATCGCTGGACGGCGTCGTCGTCGCGCGCATCGTAAGCGCGACGCGTCATCCGGAAGCCGACCGCCTGCAGGTGTGCGAAGTCGACACCGGCAACGGCACCGTGCAGATCGTCTGCGGCGCGCCCAATGCGCGCGCGGGTCTGATCGCGCCGCTCGCCACCGTCGGCGCGAACCTGCCGGGTGGTGTCGCGATCAAGGCCGCGAAACTGCGCGGCGTGGAATCGTTCGGCATGCTGTGCTCGGCGAAGGAATTGGGCGTGGATCCGGATGCTTCCGGCCTGCTCGAACTGCCCGACGACGCGCCGGTCGGCACGCCGTTGGCGCAGTATCTCGGCCTGCCGGATGCCAGTATCGAGATCAAGCTGACGCCCAATCGCGCCGACTGCTTCAGCGTGCGCGGCATCGCCTACGACGTGGCGGCCGCGCTCGGGGGTGAAGTGAAGCCGCTCGACGCGGCCGACGTTCCCGCGCAGAGCGATGCGACGATTCGCGTCGAGCTCGACGCCGGCCCGCGCGTGCCGCGCTTCGCCGGCCGCGTGATCGACAACGTGGACGCCAACGTGTCCACGCCGGCATGGATGGCCGAGCGCCTGCGCCGCAGCGGCGTGCGTCCGATCAGCTTCCTCGTGGACGTCACGCAGTACGTGATGCTTGAACTCGGCCAGCCGATGCACGCCTTCGACAAGGACACGCTGGAAGGCGATGTCGTCGTGCGCCCGGCGCGTGCCGGTGAAGCGCTCAAGCTGCTCGACGGTCGCACCGTGGAACTCGACGACGATTTCCTCGTCGTCTCCGACAGCCGCGGCGGCCACGGCGCGCGTGCGGTCGCGCTGGGCGGCATCATGGGCGGCTTCGATACGCGCGTGACCGACGCCACGCGCAACGTGTTCCTCGAAGCGGCGCACTGGATTCCGTCGGCCATCATCGGCCGCAGCCGCAAGCTCGGCCTGCATACCGACGCCGGCCACCGGTTCGAGCGCGGCGTCGATCCGGAACTGCCGCGCATCGCGGTGGAATACGCGACGAAGCTGATCGTCGACATAGCCGGCGGCGTGCCGGGTCCGACGCTCGACGTGACGCTCGCCGAACACCTGCGCAAGCCGCAGCCGATCGTGCTGCGCCGTGCACGCTTGGCTCGCGTGCTCGGGCTTACGGTCGCCGATGGCGAAGTCGAACGCATCCTGCGCGCCCTCGGTCTGCAGGTTGAAGCCCTGACCGACGGTTGGCGCGTGGTGCCGCCGACCCGTCGCTTCGATCTGGAGATCGAGGAAGACCTGATCGAGGAAATCGCGCGCATACACGGCTACGACGCGATCCCGACGACGCTGCCCGCCGGCGCCGCGCGCCTGGTCGCGCCGAGCGAGACGCGCGTGGACGAGTCGACCGCGCGTCGTCACCTGGCCTCGCGCGACTTCCTGGAAGCGGTGAACTACGCGTTCGTCGACGCTGACCTCCTGTCGAAGTGGAGCCTCACCGACGGCAACGTGCCGCTGGCCAATCCGCTCAGCGGCGAGCTGGGCGTCATGCGCACCGCGCTGCTGCCGGGCCTGGTCGCCGCGCTTGCGCGCAACGCCGCGCGCCAGCAGCCGCGTGTGCGCCTGTTCGAGCTGGGCAACGTGTTCCGCGCCAACGCCGGCGACGCGCCCATCGAAACCGGCCGCATCGCCGCCGCCGCGTGCGGCGACGTGCATGCGGAGCAGTGGGGCGTGGCGGCACGCACGATCGGCTTCCACGACCTCAAGGGCGACCTCGACAGCCTGGCCGCCGTCGCCGGCGCCACGCTCGAGTACCGTGCCTCGCAGCCCGCGTGGGCGCATCCGGGTCGCTCGGCGGACGTGTACCGCGACGGCGTGAAGCTCGGCTGGATCGGGCAACTGCATCCGCGCCTGCAACGCGCGCTGGAACTGGACGTGGATGTGGTCGCGTTCGAACTCGACCTGGCGCCCATGTTCAGCCGCGCCGTGCCCCGCGCCAGGGCCTTGTCGAAGTACCCGTCCGTCCGCCGGGATCTCGCGTTCGTCGTCCCGGAGAACGTCGAATGGGCCGCCATCGGACAGGCCGTGAAGGCCGCCGCGGGCCCGTTCCTGCGCGATCTGGTGCTGTTCGACCGCTACCAGGGCAAGGGCGTTGAACCCGGTTTCAAAAGTCTTGCTATGGGCTTGATTCTGCAGGATGAATCACGCACCCTGACTGACCGTGACGTCGATTCCGCAGTGGCTTGCGTGACCGACGCGCTGCAGCGGGAGTACGGGGCAACGATCCGCGGCTGAGGTTGAGGAAAGCAGACGATGGCATTGACCAAGGCCGAGATGGCCGAACGCCTGTTCGACGAAGTCGGGCTGAACAAGCGAGAGGCGAAGGAATTCGTGGACGCGTTCTTCGACGCGTTGCGCGAGGCCCTGGAGCACGGTCGCCAGGTGAAGCTTTCCGGGTTCGGCAACTTCGACCTGCGCCGCAAGAACCAGCGTCCGGGCCGTAACCCCAAAACCGGCGAGGAGATTCCGATCTCCGCCCGCACCGTGGTGACCTTCCGCCCCGGCCAGAAACTGAAGGAACGCGTCGAAGCCTATTCCGGAGCGGAACATGCTTGACCCTGGCAGCAATCGCGAACTCCCGCCGATCCCGGCCAAACGCTACTTCACCATCGGTGAAGTCAGCGAGCTGTGCGACGTCAAGCCGCACGTGCTGCGCTACTGGGAGACCGAGTTCCCGATGCTCAACCCGGTCAAGCGCCGCGGCAACCGCCGCTACTACCAGCGCCACGAGGTGCTGATGGTGCGCCAGATCCGCGGCCTGCTGTACGAGCAGGGCTACACCATCGGCGGCGCGCGCCTGCGCCTGGAAGGCGAGACGGCGAAGGACGAATCCGCGCTGAGTTCGCAGATCATCCGCCAGGTGCGGATGGAGCTGGAAGAAGTCCTGCAGCTGCTGAGGCGCTGATTCCGCATCTCCGGATGCGGCGCTGAAGTCGACGCCTCCGCAAGGAAGCGATCGCGGTGGCCGCGGCGAGGTTTCAACCGTTATACTTGCCGCCCGCTCGCAAGGGCGGCACATGCAACACGTCGGGGCGTAGCGCAGCCTGGTAGCGCATCTGCCTGGGGGGCAGAGGGTCGTCGGTTCGAATCCGGCCGTCCCGACCATCTATTCGCATGTAGGTGACGCTGAGTCCACGCGTCACCGTCAACACCCACTTCATCAGGTGATTGAGGCCGCAAAACGCGGCGCGTCAGCGCTCGATCACCGCGCACCTCACCCCCGCTGAAAATACTCCCGCACCTTGTCCGCGACCGGGCCGACGGCATCGACCGCGGCGCGCAGTTCCTCTTCCGTGACATCCAGTGCCTGCGTCCAGTAGCGGACCTCGTGCTCCTGGTTGACGTTGATCCGGGCGCGATCGGCGCCAGTGCGCGTCTTCGTGTTGTCCGTCATGACCGGGCTCCTCGGTGGGAAGCGCCACTGTACGAACCCGCGTGTGATCGCCGGGGCAACCCTGCGCGGTCGAGCCCGGCTGCGTCGAGCCGTCACGCCCGTCGCGCATTCGCACGCCGATACTCAAGAACCGCGCTTAGGACACGTCCTTGAATGCCGATCCGATATTCACCGGGAAAGTCGAGGAGCGACGCGTCCGCGCACGCATCGAAGCGCTGCGCGAGCTCGTCGACGAGAACTGATCGCAGCGCACCGCGCGCGATGCGTCGCGGCTATTCGCGCGCCGGGAAGCGCACGATGAACTGACTGCCCTTGTCGACGCCTTCGCTCCGGGCCTGCACGCTGCCCGAGTGCAGTTCCACGATCTTCTTCACCAGCGCCAGGCCGAGGCCGAGGCCGAGCTTCGAGCCCTGCAGGTGCGGCAACGTGAACAGTTCGAAGATGCGCTCCAGGCGATCGGCTTCGATGCCGATGCCTTCGTCCGACACGCGCACGACGACGTCGTTGCCGATGAAGGTTCCCGTCACCCAGATCTTGCGCGGCGCGGGCGTGTAGCGGATCGCGTTCGCGATGAGGTTCACGAACACCTGCTGCATGCGCATGCAGTCGATGTGCATCTCGATGTCGCCGGAGGGCACCAGCACCGGGATCTCGCGCGATTCCTGCTCCATCTGCCGCTGCGCGATGCGCGTGGACGACTCCAGCAACTCGCGAAGGCTGCAATCGGTGCGGTCCAGGCTGAAGCCTTTCGAGGTGACCTTGCTGTGCTGCATCAGGTCGTCGATCAGGCGCGCGGCCATCGAGACGTTGCGCGCGATGCTCTCGACCTGCGGCTTGAGGGACGGGTCGCGCGATTGCGCCGAAAGCAGCGTCGCCGAGAGGCTGATGCCGGACAGCGGATTGCGCAGCTCGTGCGCGAGCAGCGCGATCGCGGCGGTAAGGCCTTCGTTGGTCTGCGTGACGGCGTGGCAACGCTTCATGGCCGCTTCCAGCTGCATCTTCCCGTCGGTGAGGTCGCGGAAGATCTTGAGGAAGTTCCGGTCGCCGGCATGCGCGCTCAGGCAGATGGTCTGGCCCGATGCCCAGAACCGCGAGCGGTCGGCGCGCGCCATCCAGCGGTCGTTGCCCGATCGCCCGCGTTGCCGCGCTTCTTCGATCTCGTGCTCGGGAATGCCCTTGCGCACGTCCTCGCGGGTGAAGTAGTGCGAGATGTTCCCCTGCATCAGCCCGCTTCGCGTTTCGCCGAGGATGGTTTCCGCCCCGATGTTGGCCCAGTTGATCGTGCCGTCGGCGTCCAGCAGCAGTACCGCGTATTCGCTGGAGACGTTCGCGAACGTCCAGAGCATGTCCTGCACGATGTGGTCCGTCGCCGGATGAGTTTCGGACACTTACGTACTCCGCGCGAAGGAACGCCAGTGTGGCGCGCGGTTGCGCTGCTATTCGTGAAGCGGCGGACGATGTTCCCGTCGCGTCCGCTTGGGTTGGCGAGCGGTTCCTGGCGCGAAGCCTTGATCGGGGCATCGAGCAGACCCCGCGGCCTTCATTCGGCAATCCAGCCCACATTGCCGCGCGTTTTCACTTCACACGGCCGCGTGAAGGTGAGCGCGCCCGTGTCACCACGCCGCCCGCATTCAGCCAACGCCAACGGCCTGCTGAGCCCGCTTGTCTTCGCGCGCCACTCGCGCAGAGGGCGTCACGCGTGCACGGCGCAAGCGATCATCACACCGCGAAAACCGCAGTCAGGATATTGAACGCCGCGGCGCGCGGTGTCATTTTCGCGGCATTTCTTGAGCCAAACCACAAATACGCAAAGTCCCCCGCACTCGTTCAGCATCATCACGATTGTGTGAGCTAAGGTTCACGCCAGTCACGGACATGATCGTGACGTGATGACTGAGCGAAGGTGGTGTGAAACGCATGTCCTTCGCTTCGTCTCCGCGCTGTTCAGCAAACGCTGCCCTTACTCCGGAAACGAACGTGAACGATAACCGTGCTTTCAGCGCGACGGCGATGCCGCGCCGCGAATTCATCCAGAAGACCCTGATCCTCTCGGTTCCGCCGATCCTCGGCATCACTGGCATCGGCAAGGCCCTCGCCGCTGGCGCGACCACCGGTCTCACGTGGACGCCGCCGGCTCGCGCACGGGGTACCGCCGTGGTGAGCGTGAAGAACTACGGCGCGGTGGGCGATGGCGTCCGCGACGACACCGCGTCGTTCCAAGCCGCGATCAATGCGCTTCCTTCTACCGGCGGCACCGTGCAGGTTCCCGCGGGCACCTATCTCATCGATCCGACGGTGAACGTGCGCCTTCGCAGCAGCATGCACCTGCAGCTGGATCCGAGCGCGGTGCTGAAGGCCAAGCCGAACGCCGCCGAGCGCGCGTACGTGCTGATGGCGATGCAGGTCAACGACGTCGAGATTTCCGGCGGTCGCATCGTCGGCGATCGCGACACGCACCTGGGCACGACGGGCGAGTGGGGCCACGGCATCATGATCCGCGGCTCCAACCGCGTGACGGTGCGCGACATGCACATCTCCAACGGCTGGGGCGACGGCATCTCCATCGGCGGCGCCGCGCAGGCGTCCGGCGCCGTGGTGCCGTGCACCGACGTCGCGATTTCCAACATCGTGTCGACCAACAACCGCCGCCAGGGCCTGACCATCGGCTGCTCGCGCAACGTGAAAGTGTACGACAGCGAGTTCAGCAACTCCAACGGCATCGCGCCGCAGTGCGGCATCGACATCGAGCCCGACGTCAACGACCTGCGCACGACCGACACCGTCCACATCCAGAACTGCCTGATCCGCAACAACAAGGGCAACGGCATCCTGGTGTACAAGCGCGTCACCGGCGTCACCGTGAAGTCGTGCACGATGGAATACAACGGCGGCTACGGCCTGCTCACGGTCGGCGCGGCCTCCGGCTACATCGCGCAGAACCGCTTCCTGCGCAACACGCTGTGCGGCCTGATGTTCAGCTCGACGACCGACAACTACCAGGCTAGCGGCAACGTCTTCCGCAACAACTACACGAAGATCTTCGGCGTCAACACGCTCGACAAGCCGCTGGTCACGATGACCGGCATCCTCGCCGGCACGATGCCGAAGGGCAACGATCCGCACGTGCAGAAGTCGAGCACCGCGACCAACATCCGCGTGACGACCAACCAGTACGCGATGTAAACCAGCTCGTCGCGTCGGCGCAAAGAACCGGCTCGAACTTGATCCGCCGCGGTCCCGTACCGCGGCGGATTTTTTATGCGCGCGTCACTTCGCCGCGGCGGTCGTCTTCTTCTTCGCCTTCTTCGACGCGTTCAGCGCGACCGCCGCGCGGATCAACGCCTTCAACGCGGCCTCGTCGATCTCGTCGCCTTCGTGCAGGTCGATGGCGCGTCGCGTGTTGCCGTCCAGGCTTGAATTGAACAGGCCCGCCGGGTCCTCCAGGGATGCGCCTTTCGCAAAGGTCATCTTCACGTGGTTCTTGTAGGTCTCACCGGTGCACACGATGCCGTCGTGCGACCACACCGGCACGCCGCGCCACTTCACTTCCTCGACGACGTCGGGATCGGCCTGGTGGATCAGCTTGCGCACGCGCGCGAGCGTCTTGCCGCGCCAGTCGCCCAGCTGCGCGATGCGTTCGTCGATGAGGTGCGAGGCGTCATCGTTGCCCGCATCCGTGCTGCCGTTTCCGTTGGACTTCTTCATGGTCGATCGCCTGGTTGCATGAGGGACGGCGTTACATCTTCTCGCCGGGCAGCTTGCTGGCCTGTTTGAGCCACTTCGCGAATTGCGCCTCGTCGACCGGCTCGTCTTCACGGATATCGAGATAGCGCACGTGCGCCATCTTCGATTCGCCCGGCGGCATCGGCTTGAGCGACGCACCGCGGAAGAACGACACCTTGATGTAGCGCGTGAAGCAGTGCACGCCGAGGAACCAGCCGTCGTCCCCATGTGCGCCATACAGCGGCGAGTTCCACTTGACCGCTTTGCGCACGTTGGGAATCGTGTCTTCGATCAGCGCGTCGAGGCGACGCCACACGTCGCGCTTCCAGCCGGGCATCGCCGCGATGTACGCCTGCACGGGCGCATCGCCATGGCCTTTGGGAATCTGCGGATTACCGCCGGAAAGCAGCCGGGGCGCATCGGGCTTCGCGCCCGCCGCCTTGCGGGCCGCGGTCTTCTTCGCCGGTGTTTTCGCGGCGGGGCGGGGCGTGGCCTTGCCAGGCTGCTTCGCGGCGGCCGAACGGGTCGCGGTGCGCGCCGTCTTCCTGGGAGTCGTGGTACCGGGCATCCGATCGCGTCCTGTCGAACGTCGGGACGATGGGCGAGCCGTCGTCCCGGTCTGCGGGGGTCGCGCCGGAGGATAGCATCGCCTGCGAGCGCCGCTGCGCAGGCGAGGAGGAAACGCCGCTCAGGAAAGCGCCAGCGCCTCTCTCCCAGCGAAGGCGCTTTCCCGAGCCGGCTCGTCGGCGAAGGCTCCAATCACGAACGGCGCGTTGCAGGCGTAGCCCTGCAGGATGCCCTCGCGACTGACGACGTCGAAGCCGACGGCCACGTGCTCCTGCCAAAACGCATGTCGTTCTGCCGACTTCTCCATCTCCTGCCCCTCAATCGGTTGAGGTGCGGAATCTCCGTGATGGATGGTGAGGAGGCAGTGAAGTCCTCGGCCTCCGCGCGGCGATCACGCCGGAGCCTCATACAGGATGGCCTGCGCGACGCACGCGCCGGCATGTCTGCGCATGCTTGCGGCGGACGTCTGCCTTATTCCGGCAGGTCCTCGTCGAGCACCGGCGGCATGTCGCGCGGCAGGCGCAGTTCGAACGTCGACCCTTCGCCGGGGCCGGCGCTGTAGGCGGTGAGGGTGCCGCCATGCAGACGCGTGAGGCTGCGGGCGAGGGCCAGGCCGATGCCCAGGCCGCCTTCGTGACGCTCCGGCGTCGATGCGCCCTGCGCGAACAGCTCGAACACGCGCGACAGCATGTCCGCCTCGATGCCGATCCCGTTGTCGCGCACGCGCAGCAGTACGTCGGGGCCGACCGCTTCGATCTCCAGCGCGACCGTCCCGTTGGGCGGCGTGTACTTGGCTGCGTTGTTCAGCAGGTTCGACAGGATCTGCGTGAGGCGCGAAGGGTCGGCCCACAGCTCCACGCCGACGCTGCGATCGGCCAGCGTGAAGCGATGGCCGCGCCGCGTCATGAGCGGCATCGTCTGTTCCACCGCTGCATCGACGATGTCCGACAACCGCACGCGCCGGCGCTTCAGTGCCGTCAGGCCGCGCGTCACGCGCGAGACGTCCATCAGGTCCTCGACGAGGTTGCCCATGTGGATGGCCTGGCGGTCGATGATCTCGCTTGCCTGCAGCACGTTCTGCACGCTGTCCGGGGCCATCTTCAGCAACTGCGCCGCGGTGGCGATGGGCGCGAGCGGGTTGCGCAACTCATGCGCGAGCATCGCGAGGAAATGGTCCTTCTGGCGATCGGCGGTGCGCAATGCTTCCTGGCTGCGCTCCAGCATTTCCTGCACGCGCTTCTGGTCCTGGATGTCGGTGCACGTGCCCATCCAGCGGACGATCAGGCCCGTCGCATCGCGCATCGGCAGCGCGCGGCCGAGCACCCAGCGGTACTCGCCGGTGTGGAAACGCAGGCGGTATTCGATGTCGTACGGCTCTCCCGTCGCAAGGCTGCGTCGCCACAGCGCCCGCGCGCGGTCGCGATCGTCCGGGTGCAGCGATTCCTCCCAGTCGTGCCCGCGCGTGGCGCCATCGGGCAGTCCGGTGAAGTCGTACCAGCGCTGGTTGCAGTAATCGAGCTCGCCGTTGGAGCGCGCCGACCACACCATCTGCGGCACGAGGTTGGCGATGGTGCGGAAACGTCCCTCGCTCTCGCGCAGTGCCGACAACGCGGCCTCGCGCCCGGTGACGTCCGCGCCCTGCACGAAGATGCCTTCGACGTGGCCGTGCGAATCGCGGATCGGCTGGTAGATGAAGTCGACGAAGATCGTGCGGTCTTCCGCGTCGTCCTGCCGCAACGTCACCGGCATGCCGCGACCCACGAACGGATTGCCGGTTTCGCGCACCTGGGCGAGCAGCTCGAAGAAGCCCTGGTCGGTGAGTTCGGGGAGCACTTCGCGCAGCGGCACGCCGATGAAATCGCGACGGCCGATCAGGCGTTCGTACGCTTCGTTCGCCAGGTCGAACACGTTGTCCGGCCCGCGCAGCACGGCCATGAAGCCGGGCGCCTGTTCGAACAGGTCGGTGAGGAACGCCTGGCGCGCCGACAGCCGCACGTTGTCGCGCTGCACCGCGGCCGCACGCGACAGCACGCCTTCGGACGCCTGCTCGGCGGTGACGCCGGTGGCTTCGCGCGCGCGGCGCACTTCCTCGCGAAGGCGATGGACTTCGGTGACGTCGGTGGTGTGCTGCATCACCGCAATCACGTCGCCGTCGTCGTTGCGCAGCGGCGTGTGGGTGGCGCTCCAGTAGCGGACGTCGAGGACGGGGCCGTTGGGCGTTTCGGATTCTATCGTGTAGGGAATCAGCGCGAGCACGTCGCGCTCGCCGGTAGAAAAGGCGCGTTCGAGCGACGTGCGAAGCACATCGGCCTGCGGGCTGCCGTCGTCGTTGGTCGCACCGGGGAACACCTCGAACAGCGCGCGACCGAGCAGCCGCGCACGCGGCAGGCCGGTGAGCAGTTCGTAGGCCTGGTTCACCTCGACGAAGCGCATCTGCCGGTCCAGCACCATGTACGCGTTCGGCGAGTGCTGGAAAAGGCGGTCGAACTGGATGGACACGCGTCGGGCTCCCTGGGTGCAGCGCGCCAAGTATCCACTACTCGTGTGCACGGCGGCGGCGCGGCTACGATGGCGCGGTGGATCCCGGCGCAGGCACTGCGTCGTGCGGGTGCGTGGCTGCCAGGCTGAACGGAACTCGCGGCCGATCGGGCGGTCCGAACGGAGCGTCTCCTGCGTCGTTCAGCAAGTCGCGCAGCCGCTCCATCCGACAAGGGAATGCAGATGCGTAGTCGAAACGTCAGGTGGTTTTCCGGAGTGCTCGCCGCTTTCGCGATCGGGACCGCATCGGCGCAGCCCGCGCCCGAGGTGCCGCTTCCGCCGATCCGCGATCTCGAAACGATGGTGGTCAGCGGCATCCAGCCCGGCCCGGGACTGTGGAAGGTGCGCAAGGGCGAACACACGCTGTGGATCCTTGGCACCGTGTCGCCGCTGCCGCGACGCATGGAGTGGGAATCGCGCGAGGTCGAGCAGGCCATCGCGCAATCGCAGGAACTGATCGAACCGCCGGCCGTTCGCATCGACACGGACCTTGGCTTCTTCGGCACGCTCGCGCTCGCGCCCAAGGCGTTCAGTGCGCGCAAGAATCCCGATGGCCAGACGCTGCAGGAGGTCGTGCCGCCTGATATGTACGCGCGCTGGGCGGTGCTCAAGCGCAAGTACATCGGCAGCGATCGTGGCGTGGAAAGCTACCGGCCGATCCTCGCCGCGATGGAGCTGTACCAGGAGGCGATTCAGGACGTCGGGCTGAAGCAGGGTGGCGTCGTGTGGCCGGTGGTGGAGAAGCTCGCCAAGCGCCACAAGGTGCCGCGCACGCAAACCATGGTGACGGTGATGATCCAGGACCCGAAGGTCGCGCTGAAGGAGTTCCGCAGCGCGCGCCTGCAGGACCTCGACTGCTTCGCCAAGACGCTGGACCGGCTGGAGTCGGACCTCGGCACGATGCGCGAACGCGCCAATGCCTGGGCGGTCGGCGATCTCGAATCGCTGAAAGCGCTGCCTTACACCGACCAGAACGAAGCCTGCCTGCGCGCGGCCGCCGAGTCGGACGTGCTGCGCAAGCGCACTCGCGACATCGAAGGGCAGGTCGCCGCGCGATGGCTCGGCGCGGCCGAGGCGGCGCTGTCGAAGAACATGACGACGTTCGCCGTGCTGCCGATGCGCGAACTCACGCGGCCGGATGGCTTCGTCGCGAGGTTGAAGGCGAAGGGGTATGTGGTCGAAGAGCCGTAGTCATTCGTCGATCTAGCTTTCGCTCGCAGCGGGCGTTGATGACGCCTCACGTGTGCGCGACGTTCTGAGCTTATTGCTGGCCCAATCCAATGTCACCGCGCAAAGAATTAGTGCAGCAGGCAACATCGGCAGCGCGTAACGACCTTGGCCTTCAAACACGAATATTGCTCCCAAGCCCGCGACGACGAGTCCGGCAGCAAGGACGAACCAGTCATTCTGCCGCGCCCAAAAGCCGCGCCAACCGAAGACGATCGCGAGGATCGCTGTTGCATAGCTCAAGGTGGTGATTATGTTGGTGGCCCGTGCCAACCATCGTGGCACTCCGACTTCACCCAGGGGCCAGTAAAGCATTGTCGTACTGGATCGAAGGAACACGTTACGGAGACGCTGGACTCCCAGCCGCGTGAAGGCGACGGGATGTTCAACGATCCACCTTATCGCTTCCGATCGAGCAAGGGCGTCATCGTCTGGTGTCCACTTCAGGACTTTCGCATTCTCGTCGCCTTCCTCGAAAAGCCAGGCTCGATTCGCACGGGTGAACTCCTGTCGGGTCTCCGGTGATATCTCCACTGAAGACAGGGGCATCCATCCGCCTTGGTCGTTAGCGGAATTGTTGTTTGCAAGCAGGATATATCCAGAGCTGGCGCTGACCGGAATCCATCGATCGAACAAGGCGTGGTTCCGCAACAGCCATGGAGTCATCGTCAGTGCGAGCGCAATAGCGCAGCTCGACACGAGAAGTCGCCGGTCTGGCGAGCGCAGGAAGGCAATGGTGATGAAAAGCGCAACGGCGGGAAGAAATTGGGGCCGGGCCAGGACGAAAACGCCGAGCACCACCCCAGCAGCCAGCCAATGTGCACGCGAAGGAATGCGGATTAGCGCGAATGCACAAACGACAAGGAAGACTGCAATGGTCTCGGTCCCCAAAACGACGGAATAGGTCACTAATCCTGGATGGAGGGCAAAAGCCGTAACCAGAGTAAGCCGCGTGACGGGCCTCCAGTTGGATTGGGCGCAGTAACGAGTGAACAACCCCAGCGTCGCTAGAGAAAGTATTAGATTAGCGATTTTTCCCTGCCATACCCCGGTACCGAACAGCTTGAAGACAGCACCCAGGAACAGTGGGTAGGTGGGCCCCTGGGATACGAAAGGCCACTGGTGATAGGCGAGCGCCCCGTTCTGTGCGAACCCGGCGGCAACATCGAAATATCGCTTGAAGTCCGATATCGGTTCTAAGGGAACGAAAGCGACGGTCGCGATGCGGGCCAGGGCACCAGCAACGGCTACAGCCCATAACAATCGGGTCAGGCGCTCCGAGTTTTCAAGCGTGGAAGGTCCGTACATCTTGCCCCATGCCCAGGGGCGTCGCCGTTCCAGCCTGCCCGCCTGGCGATTCTGGGCCGCCGCTACCAGGGTCCAAAGAGCCTGTACGTAAAGGAGCATTGCCGCGATGCTCCCGAGTAGCAGATGCTTGCGCGCCTCCTGTTGGCCGTCGAAAGTCGAAACCAGAAGGTCCGCGCAGAGCACGGCCAACAGCATCAAGGCGAGCAGTTGGTGAGCCAGCCTCTGCTGATAAGGGAGGGCAGTGCGCCATAGCGCCAGTACGATCCCTAAACCGAGGGCGACGACAAAGAACAGGCGACCAGATAGCCACGTGGAAAGCCGGCTCGGCAGCGTGACCAGTACTGGCGGCGCGCCCAGCGACTGACCATGCACGTTTCCAAGCGGGACGTCCAGATTTCCGATTTCACGGGCGTTGGTGAAAGCGGACTTCGCAAAAGCTGCCGGCTCCAGAGCAATTGCGCGCAGGAAAGTCCGTACGTTGACGCTTGCTTCGTTTTCGACGAACTGTAATGCCTCAGGACGCCAAACCGGCTTGCCTACGTGTTCGACCGACGTCGGGGGCAGGCCGAGTTTGGCAATCAGGTCCGCCGGATTTGTGGAGTGCGGAAGCAAACCGTAATACAAGGCGTTATAGCTGGTAATGCGTGCTGCGTTCCCCTCGCTCGCATCGCCTGCACGGAGCGCGAAACTCGCCAGACCAAGAAGGCTGGTCACCGTTAGCGCGATTGCCCCAAACGCGAGCAAGCGCTGCCTGAGAGGCCTGGCGGACGGGCCGATCAGGAGGAAGTACGCCGCCAATGTCGCCGGCACACAGAAGTAGAGATATTGCCTTTTTGCCAGCACGGCCAGGCATAAAAGCACTACGGAGCACCATCCCAGCCAGGTACCCCAGCGTCGCGACTGCTCTTGTTCACCCAGCGCCCGAGACGTAAGGAACGCGAACGTCACCAGCAAAGCCAGTATCGGTACGCCCTCGGCAAAAAAGGAGTTGTAATAGGCGGACAGCCGACCATCAGTAAAGACGAGGGTCGTGGCGATTGTGGCGATCGCACCAACAAGCCCGGTACGGATCTTCCGTGCCGCGATGAGCAGCACTACGGCTTGCAGAAGGAAGAATGGCAGGCCGATGTAGCGGAGGTTGACGACTTCGGTGCTATATAGAAGCCGATTGAGCTGATTGCCGACCCACCAAAAAATGGTGGCCGACGTGAACCAGGAGGCGCCCTGCTCCTTCGCTGCATGCCAGTAAAACAGGGGCTGGTTGAAGAACCGGTAGGCATGGTCGGCCGTACCCGCCTCTGGCCAGTTTGTTTCGAGATCGGTCGGGTGGGTAACGTAAGGTTGGTTGTATCGCGTGTAGTCGCCGTTGTCGGCGACGGCAAATTCGCGGTTAACCAGAAGAATCGCGATGAGCGCACCTAGAAGCAGCCAGGTTCTCCACGAGTGCAAGTGGAGAATGGCGTAAGACATCGGTCGCTTGGGAAGGTGTCCGCCCACTGTCCTTTCCGATCATCCTTCCGCTGACAGCACTTTGGCGATACGGCGACCTTCCCGGATGGCGTAGTTGGTCCCGCGATCCTCCGGATAGATCTGCGCCATCGTGGAAATCTGCAGGTTTTCGAACTGCGTCTGGCTACCAGGCACGTACTGCGAATAGTTGCGTTCCGTCACCGGCTGGGCGTACTCGGAGCGCCAGACCTTGTAGTCCACCACCCACGAGCGCTCCAGCTTCGGGAACATGCGTTCCAGATGCTCAAGCGCGAATTCGAAGTACTGCTCGTCAGTGAACTTCCAGACCGGATCTTCCACGGCGAGATAGCGCGAGAGGTACGCGATGTGCGTTCCCTTGTAGTGTTCGGGGGTGTCGAAGTTGGTGTGTTCGATGACGCCAACGAACGGGAAGCCGGGGTCATTCACGTTCAACCAGTAGGTTTCCGACAGGCTCTGGCGCAGGCGCAGTACCAAGCACATGTTTCCCAGGTAGCGCACGCGGCGAAGCTGGGCGATCGCAGTCGGATCGGCCCGCTCCTCCAAGATGTCGGCGATCTGCGGGAACGCCGGCGTGAGCAGGAAACGATCGCCGTATACCTCGCCGTGATCTGTCCTCAACGCAGTCACCCGGGCGCCGTCCGATTCGATGCCCTGCGCGCGCACGCCGAAGCTGACCTCGCTCCCCAGCGCACGTATTGCATCGACGAGCGCCTCGGCCAGACGACCGAAGCCACCCTTGAAGTACGCAAGTTCCTCGCCGCCCTTGTCGTTGCGCGTACCGCCACGCAGGACGAGCTTCTTCCACATCCAGACCGCGTTCACCGTTTCAGCGAACACCGAGAACTTCGCATCGATCAGCGGCTCCCAGACGATCTTGTAGACGGACTTCCCGCAGAGCGGCTCGAGCCACTCGCGGATGCTCAGGTGCTCGATCGTCTTCCAGTCCTTGATCCGGCGCACCTGGAACACGAGCAGGCCCAGGCGGATGCGATCGATGAGCGACAGCGCTTTGAAGCGAAGGAGGTCGAGCGGCGTCGAGAGTTTCCAGATGCGGCCGTTGTAGTACATGCCGGTCCGGGTAGGCAGCAGAATGACGTCGCCTTCCAGCCCGAGCTCCTTCACCAGCTCAGGTACGAAAACGTCATTGTTGAACCAGTGGTGATAGAACTTCTCGACCTTCACGCCGTCGTCGAACTCGAATACGCCGGCCAGTCCGCCGGGCGTGTGGTCTGCCTCGATCACATGCACGCGCTTGCCCTGCTTGGCGAGCACGTAGGCGGCGGTCAGTCCGGTAAAACCGGCTCCCACAATGACGACGTCATACTTGTTCATGTTGGTTCTTCGCAGTGAGTTCTTTCTGCCGGGCCGAGCGGAACAGCTCCGGACGCAACGAGAGGGCGATCGCGCCTGCGATCGTGGAGGGCAACCAGAGGGCCAGGTGTACGATGACCGCATAACTCCCGGCCTGCGCGGCAGACCCGCCCACCAGCGAAACGGCGGCGAATGCCGCAAGGTGGAACGGGCCGACGTACCCCGGTGAGGATGGTGCCAGCGTCGCCAACGTGGCGATCGACATCACCAGGAGCGCCACCGTGGGCGTCGCTGGGATCGAAAGGCCGACGAGGATGAAGTAGAACAGGCCCGACTCGAACGCCCAGATGGCCATCGATATCAGGACGAGCTGCGCGAGGATGCCCGGGCGCGCCATTGCGGCGAATCCATGCAACAGCTCACCGACAGTGCGATAGAGGCGCGACAGTTTGTCCGTCGGGTGCGCGCGACGGTTGGCCATGGAGTTGAAAAGCGTACCGAGGCGCGCGCTCAACCCAAGGCCAAGCACGAGAGCCAAACCGCCCACGATGGCGAGACTGACGGCAGTTTGCTGAAGCCCTTCCGGCACCACGACCGTCCGGATGGCGAACAATCCGATGGTCAGGCTGGCCAGCAGTGTCATGAGGTCCACCAGGCGTTCCATCACGAGGCTGCTTGTCGCAAGCGTACGGGTAAGACCCATCGCGGTAGGAAACACCAGGGCACGAAGAACGTCGCCGAGTCGAAGCGGCAGCACATTGTTGAGCGCGATGGAGCCCAGGAACGGCGCCGTGCACTCACGGAACGACGCACGTGCGCCGGCAGCGCGCAGCAGCATGCGCCAACGCCAGATTCGCAACACGTACCCGGCTGCCAGTGACGAAATCCCCAGGACCAGATAGGGCCAGTGGAAGTGTCGAACCGCGTCCAGCACGTCCTGCAATTTCACCTGGCGGGAAAGCAGGTACAGGCATCCGAGCGTCGCCACAAGGCCGACAAGATGTCGGCCCCAGCTTATCCGCCCGTCCTTTGTTGCATCGTTCATTCGCGGGCCCAGGTGCACCACGGTGCGTCGCCCGCCGCCCACAGCGCCTCGAGTTCGCGCTTGTCGCGCAGTGTGTCGCAAGGCTGCCAGAAACCCTGATGGTGGAATGCGGCGAGCTGACCGTCTCGAGCGAGGTTCGCGAGCGGCGCGCGCTCCCAAGACGTGCTGTCGCCTTCGATGTAGTCGATGGCTCGCGGTTCGAGGACAAAGAACCCGCCGTTGATCCAGCCGATTTCGTCGCTCGGCTTCTCTTCGAAGCTCGTCACTGCGTTCGTGTCGTCGATGTTGAGGACGCCGAAGCGGCCAGGCGGCTGCACCGCGGCGACGGTCGCGAGACGACCATGACGGCGATGGAACTCCAGCTCCGCTCCGATGTCGATATCCGACAGGCCGTCGCCATAGGTCAGGCAGAACGTTTCGTCTCCAAGGAAAGGGGCAACGCGTTTCAGCCGTCCGCCAGTCATCGTCTCCGGGCCGGTGTCGACCAGCGTGATCCGCCAGTCCTCGGCGTTGTTGCTGAGAATGCGGTGCTCGCCGGTTTTCAGGTCGATCGACATGTCCGACATGTGTCGGTAATAGTTGAAGAAGAATTCCTTGATCACGTAGCCCTTGTAACCAAGGCAGATGACGAAGTCCTTGATGCCGTGACGGGCGTAGGCCTTCATGATGTGCCACAGCAGGGGCTTGCCCCCGATTTCGACCATCGGCTTGGGCTTGGTGTCGGATTCTTCGGCGATGCGGGTGCCGAGGCCGCCGGCCAGGATGACTGCCTTCATTGTTCTCTTCCTAGAGTTTTAGTTCCGAACTGTCAAAATTCAGCGTCTGCTCCACGATCGCCAGCGGCTCTGCGCGCAGGACAAGGTAGATGCGAAGCAGATACTCGCCGATCAGCCCCAAGAGGAACGCGTTGAGGCCAATGCCGAACAGCACAAGAATGTGGATGCTCGCCATGCCTTGGGGCAGTTCGGGGTGGAGCACGCGCAACACGGCGTAATACAGCGCACCCAGTGCGCTGATCGCGAGCATCACTCCGCCCACGAAGGACGCCGCGCGCAACGGAACGGTGGAGTGGTTGAACACCGCCGTGAGCCCGAGTCGGATCAGTCGTGACACATCGAACTTGCTCTCGCCCGCTACGCGTGCATCGCGGTCGTAGGCGATCCCGGTCTGCCCGAAGCCCAGGCCTGCGATCATCCCGCGAAGATACGGATTGGGCGTGCGGATCTTGAGCAGCGCGTTCACCACCCGGCGATCGATGAGCCGGAAGTCGCCAACGTCCCGTGGAATGGGATGTTCGCTGACCTTGTCGATGGCCCAGTAGCCGAACCTGCGGAAGGCGTTCAGAAGCCAGGACTCCGGACGCTTCCTTCGGATGCCGTAGACAACGTGGAACCCTTGCCGCCAACGTTCGAAGAACGCCTCGAGCAGTTCCGGAGGGTCCTGGAGGTCCGCGTCGATCTGCATGACCGCGTCGCCGCGCGTGTGCATGTAATTGGCGAGGATGGAGCGCTGGAATCCGTAATTGCGCGAAAAGCGGATTGCCCTGACGCGTTCGTCGCGGTCGGCCAGCGAGCTCAGCTGCGCCCAGGTGTCGTCGTCGGAGTGGTTGTCGCTGAACACGAATTCGAGGCGACAGCGGTCGCTCATGCGATCAGCGAGGGCAGACAGGCGCTCGTAGAGACGCGCGATATTGCCCGATTCGTTGAGGACGGGAATGGAAATCGAGACCAGCGGTTTTTCAGAGTTGTCCATTCGTAGTTCCAGCCCTTTCGGTTCCGTCCTGGCGTGCAAGTTCATCTTGCAGGTAGCTGGCGATCGCCGGCAGCGTCGGCCTGAAGCCGGCGCCGTCGAGGGCAGCGGGCCGCTGGAAAACGTGCCCGTAATTCTCCTCGGCCGGCTCCGGCAAGGCGCCTACCGCCAGCAGATGCGATTTGCCGCAACTGGCGAACACATGCTCGGCGATGTCGCGCAGACTCACCGGCGCGCCGTGGCTTAGGTCAAGGGATCCTGTGACGCCGGCGTCGACGATGCGCCGAACCGCAGCCACTTCATCGTCGATGTGGTGGTACTCGCGCAACTGACGGCCTGAGGTCATCGCGAACCGCGTCTGGCTGCGCAGCGCGCTCAGCATCTGGCCAAGGAACATGAAGGCATTGGGCGCGCCCCCACCGAAGAGTGTATGGATGCGCAGGTGCGTGACGGCGGCTGCGCCGGAATCGCGATCCTTGAGGTCTGCAGCAAACGCGGCCTTGCTGGCCACGTATGCGTTCGCATCGGGTATCAGCCGTTCCATCACCGTTCCGAAGGTCACGGTGTGAAAGCCCAGGTACGTGCCGGCATCTATGATGTTGCGAGGCAGCCAGCGGTTCACTGCATCGAGCTGCATGCGCGGAAGTCTTGGATCCAGCAGTCCGGACGCCACGTAAACGATTTTGGGCGCGACTCCGCTGGCGAAATGACGCCGCACGAGTTCTTCCGAACCCGGCGCGGACCAGGGCTCGTAGACGGAACGGTCCAGAACGTGCACGTCCTCATGTGCATGCGCGCGTGCGATCGCCTGGCCCAGGCGCCCGCGCCCCCCAACGACGACGATCATTCGATGCCCTGTCGCCAGGCCTGAATCTGGGCGAGGGTGATGTCATGCGCCGCTGCGGGGCCTCGGTAGAAATCGCGATACCACTTGGCGGTCTCCTCGATCATCTTCTCGGTGCCCCACACCGGAGCCCATCCGAGTTCGTTGCGAGCCATCGTGCTATCGAGCGCCAGCGCCCGCGCTTCCGGGAGCGGATTGTCCATATAACGCAGGTCAGGGCGTTCCCAGAATTGCGACATCAGTTCGAGGACGTCGCGTACCGAGTAGTGCCTGAAATCCTGGGGCCCTAGGTTCCAAGCCTTCGCGAATCGCGCAGGCTCGTCTCCCACCAAACCGGCGAGCAGGACCAAGTACCCGTGCACCAGAGCCAGCACGTGTTGCCAGGGACGAGTCGCGTCGGGATAACGCAAGACGAGACTCTCCTTCTGGGTGACAGCCCGCGCGAAATCGGGGATAAGGCGATCTTCCGACCAGTCGCCACCACCGACGATGTTGCCACCGCGCGCTACCGCGATGGCGGGACCTTCGCCCTTTGTCCAGGGATAGGAGGCCGCGTAACTCTGGATCACCATCTCCGCGGCTGCCTTGGAGGCGCTATACGGATCCTTGCCGCCCAGCGGGTCGTTCTCGCGATAGGGCCAAGCCCATTCGTTGTTCTTGTAGACCTTGTCCGTCGTGATGCATAGAACGCCCTTGACGCTCTTTACCTTCCTGGCGGCTTCCAGCACGTTTGCCGTGCCTTGGGCGTTGACCGCGAATGTGCGCACCGGTTCGCGATAAGAGCGCCTGACCAACGGTTGTGCAGCCAGATGCAGGATCAGCTCGGGTTGGAAGTCGTCGACCGCCCGTTGAAAGGCATCTTCGTCGCAGATGTCCCCGAAGGTCGTTGCGATCTTGCTGCCGAGACCGAGCGCATCAAAAAGTGCAGGGGCGGTCTCGGGCGGCAAAGAGAATCCCGCGAGCTTCGCGCCGATGGTGTTCAGCCACATGCAGGCCCACCCACCGGTGAACCCGGTGTGGCCCGTGACGAGGATCTTGCGGTTGGCGAGGACCGCCTCGAAGCTGGCGTTTGGCGTCATGATGCTGAGGCGTGCCCTGAAAAGCTGGAGTGAGAAGCTGCGCTGCGGCCTTTCCCATGTCGGTCCGCACGACACACTGATAGCTAGCGGGCCCCGTTGGACGACGGGGCTCGGCACGCAATTCTAGCGGAAAATTCTCAGTTCCCGGGCGCGTTATAGGCAGCTTCAGGGCCGTGGGGATGCGAGAGACCACCAACCACGCCCCCTGGCGCAGGCAGACGCATATAGACCCCAGGGGCGATGGCAGCACTTGCAAAGTGCGGCAAATGCTCGCTCAACCCGCCGCGCTCACCGCCACATTCGGTCGCCCCAGTTCCGGCCAGCGCTTCAGCACCGCGGCGCGGATGCCGGCGACGTCGAGCCCGGCTTCCGACAGCAGCTGCTCGCGGCTGGCGTGGTGCTGGAATGCATCCGGCAGGCCCAGGTGGAGCGTCGGCAGCGTGATGCCTTCTGCGTTGAGCAGCTCGGCGACGCCCGAGCCCGCACCGCCGGCGACGACGTTGTCCTCGATCGTCACGAAGCCCGCATGCGTACGTGCAAGCTCGAGGATCAGCGCACGATCCAGCGGCTTCACGAAACGCATGTTGACGACGGTGAGGCCCAGCTCCGCGCCCACCGCTTCGGCCGCCGCGGTCACGGCGCCGAACGCGAGCAACGCCAGCGCGGAACCGTTGCGACGCACGTCGGCCTTGCCGATCGGCAGCGTGTCGAGCGTCGGCTGCACCGGGACGCCCGGGCCCGTGCCGCGCGGATAACGCACCGCCGCCGGACCTTCGTAGCGGTAGCCGGTGCTGAGCATCTGCCGGCATTCGTTCTCATCACACGGCGCCATCACGACCATGTTCGGCACGCAGCGCAGGTAGCTCAGGTCGAGGTTGCCGCCGTGCGTCGCACCGTCGGGCCCGACCACGCCGCCGCGATCGATCGCGAACAGCACGTCGAGGTTCTGGATGGCGACGTCGTGCACGAGCTGGTCGTAGCCGCGCTGCAGGAAAGTCGAATAGATCGCGACGACCGGCTTCGCCCCTTCGCAGGCCATGCCGGCGGCGAGCGTCACGGCGTGCTGCTCGGCGATGGCGACGTCGAAGTAACGCTGCGGGAATTCGCGGCTGAAACGCACCAGCCCCGACCCTTCGCGCATCGCCGGCGTGATGCCCTGCAGGCGCGGTTCGGCGGCAGCCATGTCGCACAGCCAGTCGCCGAAGACGTCGGTGTAGGTCGGCTTCTTCGCGCCCGGCTTGCTGATCAGGCCCTTCTCGGGATCGAACGGACCGACCGCGTGATAGCCGATCTGGTCGCCCTCGGCGAGCTCGTAGCCCTTGCCCTTGGTCGTGATGATGTGCAGCAGCTGCGGACCCTTGAGCCCCTTGAGCGTCTTCAGCGCCGAGAGCAGGGCGGGCAGGTCGTGGCCGTCGATCGGGCCGGTGTAGTGGAAGCCCATTTCCTCGAACAGCGTGGACGGCACGAACATGCCCTTCCAGTGTTCTTCCCAGCGCTTGACGAACTTCGCCGCCGGCTTGTTCTTGTCGCCGAGCAGGCGCTTTCCGCCTTCGCGGATCGCGTTGAGCGTGCGGCTGCCGGTGAGGCGCCCGAGCATCTGCGTGAGGCCGCCGACGTTCTCGGAAATCGACATCTGGTTGTCGTTGAGGATCACCAGCAGGTTCGGCTCCGGATCCATGCCGCCGCCGTGGTTCAGCGCTTCGAACGCCATGCCGGCGGTCATCGCGCCGTCGCCGATCACCGCCACGACCTTGCGGTCGTCGCCCTGCTGCTGCAGCGCGATCGCCATGCCCAGCGCGGCGGAAATCGAGGTGGACGAATGCCCCACGCCGAAGGTGTCGTATTCGCTTTCCTCGCGCTTGGGGAACGGCGCGACGCCGCCGGCCTGCTTGACGGTATGGATGTCGTCGCGGCGGCCGGTGAGGATCTTGTGCGGGTAGGTCTGGTGGCCGACGTCCCACACCAGGCGGTCCACCGGCGTCTCGTAGAGCCAGTGCAGCGCGACGGTGAGTTCGATCACGCCCAGGCCCGCACCGAAGTGGCCGCCGACGAGGGCGACCTGTTCGATCAGGTAGGCGCGCAGCTCGTCCGCGATCGCGGGCAGTTCCTCTTCGGGGAACTGGCGCAGGTCGGCGGGGACCTGGATTCGGGACAGGCGCGGATAACGGTGCGGATCGATCATCACGACGGTGTCAGACGGCAAGTTCGCCATTGTCCCGCCGTCGTCCGGAGCGGGCAAGGATCGAACCCGTCCGCTTCACGACGCCCTGTTCAGTCGGCGCCGCGAACGACGCCGTGATGCGGGATCAGCGGCCGCGCAGGCGGCCAAACAGGCCGCTGCCGCTCTTGCCCGGATCGACCGGCTCGGGTTCGCGCTCGGGTTCGGCGAAACCGGTGGCGAGGTTGGCGTTGATGAAGTCGGCCACTTCGGCCTGCGTCACGCCGCTGGCCTCGGCGATTTCCGGCAGCAGCGCCGGGCC
Organism: Lysobacter auxotrophicus; assembly: GCF_027924565.1. Lineage (NCBI taxonomy): Bacteria > Pseudomonadati > Pseudomonadota > Gammaproteobacteria > Lysobacterales > Lysobacteraceae > Lysobacter > Lysobacter auxotrophicus. Next base: position 3,018,262 of record NZ_AP027041.1, on the reverse strand, counting down.
CTTCATCATCACCGTGGCGATGCGGAAGTGCTTGGGGTATTCGCGCTCGGTCTGCGGCCACTTGACCATCAGATAGCGGCGCGACGGGTCATGTTCGGCGGCCAGCGCACCCTTGCCGGCGAGCAGGTTGCCGAACCACACCAGGCGCGAGAGCGGCATCGCGGCACCGAGGCGCGCGCTTTCGCTCGCCCAGGTGGCGGCATCGACCGGCACGAATTCGCCGGAATCGAGCTTGCCTTCGAAATGCGCGGCCAGCGGCTTGAGTGCCGCCGGGCCGTGGTACACGCGCTGGTCCAGATCGATCAGCAGGCCGTCGGTCGCGCTGCGCAGGCGCGCGCGACCCTTGAGGCGATCGTTGACGATCCAGTCGAGCAGCGAGCCTTCGACGATCGAGGACGAACGCGGGGCGACCGGTGCCGGTTCGGCAGCGGCGGGTGCCGCGGGGGCGGTCGTTTGCGCGACGGGCTTCTCGACCGCGGGCGTCTCGACCACGGGCGCCGGTGCGGTGGCAGCCGGCGGCGGAACGGGTACAGGCGCCGGCTCGACCTTCGGTTCGACGACAGGCGCCGGCGCGGAGACCGGCGCAGGCGCGACCGGTGCAGCGGCCACCGGGGCAGGTGCCGGCTTGGGCTCCGGAGCGGCCGGCGCTTCGACGGCGACGCCGGCCTGCGTGGCGATCTCGCGCAGCAGGTTGCCCACGCTGTTCGCATCGAACGGCTGGCCCAGGCGGAAATCCGCCTGCGTGCGCTGCGCGGCGGTCAGCGCGACCACGCTCTTGCCGGCGGCATGCAGGCGCAGCCAGCTCATCGGGCCATACATGCTGTCCATGTCGACGATGACGTAGTCGGCGTCGGCGTCGGGCACGAGGCTCCACGCATTGCCCATGCGGCTGTTGGCAGCCTGGATCGCCGCCTGAAGGGCGGACTCCGTCGTCGGGTCCATGCCGGTCAGGCCGAGGGTAAGGCGCATCGTGAATCCGTCGTGAATTTGCAATGGATGGCGAGTGTTGCGGACGCCCTGACGGTCGTCAACGCGCGCAATGCGTCGCATCTGAACGTTTTATGTCAGCTGGCCCGTCGCCGGAAGCGGGACCGGGTCAAATCGCCAACCGCATCACGCACACGGGCCTTACGCTTGCATGCGCGCGTTCTTCGGCAGGTGGCTGCGAAGGAAGGCCATCTGGTCGGCGAGGATGTTGCGGTTCGACAGGATCAGGTGCTCGACCCAGCTGGGCCGGTACGGCACGGCCAGCAGCGGCATGCCCGCCTGTTGCGGCGTGCGGTTGCCCTTGCGCGAATTGCAGTGGAAGCAGGCTGCGACCACGTTCTCCCAGAGGTCGCGGCCGCCCTTGGACACCGGCACGACATGGTCGCGCGTGAGGTGGGGGCGGCTGAAATCGTGCCCGCAATACATGCACAGGTAACCGTCGCGGGCGAACAGCGCCGCATTGGTCAGCGCCGGCGTGGGATCGAGCGCGTGCGCGCGCGCATGGCTGCGTGCGGCGACGATCGGGTGCAGTTCGATCACGCTCTGCTCGCCGGTGTAGCGGCTGATGCCGCCGTGCACCTGCAGGCAGGGATCGCCGAGCGTCCAGGCGACCGCACCGCGCACGTAAAGGCAGGTGGCGTCCTGCCAGCTCATCCAGTCGAGGACGCGACCATGCGCGTCCAGTGAGAGCAGGCGGACCGAATTCAGTCGGTCGATCGCGCCGCGAGGCACGAAGGGAGGCGACGCCGGATCCATGTCGGTTCCGGTTCGGACCAGGCGTAGCTTCGCTCTATCGGTCTCCATCGGGACACCAGCTTATACGCCATTGTTTACGTTTTGTGTACTTGCGACCTGCGCGGTTTGTTATCGCGCAGGTCGCAATGGGCTCAAACCGCCTCGACGGCCAGTTCCGGGAGGCCGGCCACACCGCTTTCGATCGCCGCCGAATGCGTGAGCGTGCGCGGCAGGATGCGCGCGAAATAGAAGCGGGCCGTCGCGCGCTTGTCATCCTTGAACGCCTGCGGGTGCGACGAGGCATCGGCCGCCGCCACGCTGCGTGCCCACCAGTAGGCGAGCACCGCATAGCCGGAATACATCAGGTAGTCGAACGAAGCCGCGCCGATCTCGTCGGCGTTTGCGGCCGCGCGCTGGCCGATTCCCATCGTCAGCTGCTGCCAGCGCGTTGCGGTCTCGCGCAGCGGGCCGACGAATTCGGCGAGCGACGCGTTGTCCGCGTTCTCCTCGCAGAACGCCTGCACGCGCGTGAGGAACGCCTTCAGCCCCGCGCCCCTCATCGCGATGATCTTGCGACCCAGCAGGTCCAGCGCCTGGATGCCGGTCGTGCCTTCGTACAGCGTGGTGATGCGTGCATCGCGCGCGAGCTGCTCCATGCCGTGCTCGGCGATGTAGCCGTGGCCGCCGAAGCACTGCAGCGCGTTGTACGTGCACTCCACGCCCCACTCGGTGAGGCACGCCTTGACGATCGGCGTGAGGAAGCCGGCCTGCGCGTCTGCGAGTTCGCGCTCGGCCGCATCGTTGGAACTGGCGGCGATGTCGCCCTGCATCGCGGCGTCGTAGCCCATCAGGCGGCCGCCTTCGATCAACGCCTTGCACGTCAGCAGCATGCGGCGCACGTCGGGGTGCACGATGATCGGATCGGCCGGCTTGTCCGGGAACTTCGCGCCGGACAGCGCGCGCATCTGCAGGCGCTCGCGCGAGTAACGCAGTGCGTTCTGCAGCGCACGTTCCGACAGCCCGAGGCCCTGCAGGCCGACGCCGAGGCGCGCGGAGTTCATCATGGTGAACATCCCCATGAGCCCCTTGTGCGGCGCGCCGACCAGGTAACCCTGCGCGCCGTCGAAGTTCATCACGCACGTGGCCGAACCGTGGATGCCCATCTTGTGTTCCAGGCTGCCGCAACGCACCGCGTTGCGCTCGCCGGTCGAACCGTCCTGGGCCACGCGCTCGCGCGGCACGACGAACAGCGAAATGCCCTTGCTGCCGGCAGGCGCATCGGGAAGTCGCGCCAGCACCAGGTGCACGATGTTGTCGGTGAAATCGTGCTCGCCGGCGGTGATGAAGATCTTCGTGCCGGTGATCGAATAGCTGCCGTCGGCGTTGGGTTCGGCGCGTGTCTTGAGCAGGCCGAGGTCGCTGCCGCAATGCGGCTCGGTCAGGCACATCGTGCCGGTCCAGCGGCCTTCGACCAGCGGCTTCAGGAAGGCTTCCTGCTGCCAGCTTTCGCCGTGGTGCAGCAAGGCTTCGATGGCGCCGTGCGAGAGCAGCGGGAAGTTGCCCCACGCGAGGTTCGCCGCGTCGATCATTTCCTTGAGCGGAACGCCCACCAGCTGCGGCAGGCCCTGCCCGCCGAATTCCACCGGCGAGGTCAATCCGGCCCAACCGCCGTCGACGAACTGCGCATACGCCTGCTTGAATCCGCCAGGCGTGCTGACCGCGCCGGTAGCGAGGTCGAGCTTGCAGCCTTCGCGATCGCCGACGGGATTGAGCGGCGCCAGCACCGTTTCGGTGAAGCGGCCGGCTTCCTCGAGCACGGCGTCGAGCACGTCGCGCGTGGCATCGGTGAAACCCAGGCGCTGGAACTGCGCTTCGGCGCCAAGGACGTCGAACAGCGCGAAACGCATGTCGGCGAGAGGGGCTTTGTAACTGCTCATGAAGGATTCCGTGCGGGACGCGCGTCGTGGCGGTCGAAAAGAAAGGGAAGGGCGATCAGCGCAGCACGCCGGGCAGGCCCGGTGCCGGGCTGAGCACGCCGTTGCGGTCGAGGTCGAAGCTGCGCTGCTTGCCTTCGTCCGGCGTCGCATCGATGCGTCCGCTGAGCGAATAGGCGAGGCTGCGGCCGGAGGCCAATGCATTGGCCGCGGCGAATTTGCCCGCAGCGTCCGGCGTCATGTTGACGGTGATGACGTCGGCCGATTCCGGTCCGATCGACAGGCCGGGTTGCGCGCGAAGGCGACCGGTTTCGGCATCGGCGACCTTGACGGCCAGGTCGATGTTCTCGAACCGCATCGGGATGCTGCTGAAGTTCTCGATGCGCACCTCCGCCGACCAGCTGCCGTCGGCGCGGACGGTCAATTGCTGGATGCGTGCGGAAGGTTCGGAAACGCGGCGGACGGGCCCGCTGGAACATCCGGCCAGCAGCAGCGCCAGCAACGCCAATGCGGTCCAACGTGTCCAGTGCATCGCCTTCATGCCGCCGCTCCGAATGATGGGACGGCGAGCATACTACGGCGCACGGTACGGTCCGCCAGCCCGAAGTCGGGGCGGTTGGGAACAGGGCGAAACGGACCGACAGCCCGGTGACGACTTCATTCCGGCGACGCCGGAGCTGGGGGATCAGGCCGTCAGGTGAGCGGAATCAGATCGCGAGCCACGATGCCGTCGTACCGGCGAAGCCGGCATCGGGGCAGTCACGTCGCAAGAAGAAGATGAATCAGGTCGCCGCGGCCGGCGCAATCACCTGCGCGATGAGCGCCAGCGCCGCCACGGTGCTCCAGACCACGACGTACCGCAGCGCGGCGCGACGCGCGCGCTTGCGGCGGTACTCCCGGTGCGAATCGGAGGCGTTGGGATCGACCGCGCCGTCAGCGTAGGCGTTCCGCGAGGAACCGCTGGCGTAAGTCGTTTCCACCGTGGGCCCCTTGGACACGTGTCCGATGTCGTGCGGAAGAGAAGAAGCGCCCCGGCCCAGCAAGCTCACCCGCTCACGGTGACGGCCTGATTCCATTGCTGAGCAGCATCCTTGCTTGCGCATTGACCGGGCTGCCGGGGCGGACCACAGAATCCGTCTGAACCGGCCGTGACGCCATCGGGCGACTTCGCTTCGCGGGGTAAGAAAATTCCTACAAGCCGCTTTGGGCGGAGTACCCACCTGAAGCGCATTTTCCCTTCCGGAAGAGAAGGTTGCGTGATGGGGCGCCGGGAGAGCGGCGGAATCCGAAGTCGCGGTGTCGGGCGTCGGCATGCGACTTCTTCTGATTGATGGGGCCAGCAGACCCGTGCAGCGGAGACGGACCGACAACGCCCGGCAGGTCGAAGACGCAGTCCTCGTAGCCTTCTACAACTGAGGGCTTCCCGCGCAAGCCAGAGGCTTGTAGCGGCCATGGGCTCGATCGCGAAGGCGGGGGAGGGCAACGGCAGCGCGATCTCGAAGAGCCAACCAGCGCCAACCAGACCCCATTGGACTAGCTGCTGGCGATGGGTCTCGTTCCCCGCATTCGCGAATCAGGTTAGTGGCTATCCTTCATAACGTTGTAGGTCAGCTCTGCAAACCCGGAGCCGAACCGCGTTGCCGAGATCAGGGCAAGGCCGGGGCTGAGGAGCCGTCGCGGGAACAGCGGCTTCCCGGATCCAAGCGTAGCGGAGCCGATTTGCACCGTGATCTCGTCCAGCAATCCGGCGTCATGGAACTGCGCGGCGAGGCCGCCGCCGCCCATGATCCACACATTCTTGCCGTTGGCAGCCGCGAGCATCTGAAAGTAAGCCGCGCGCACGTCGCCGTTGGCGAACGTTACGTCGGCGCCCTCGATTGTGGGCAACTTGCGACTGGTGAACACCCAGGTCGGTTGAGTATATGGCCACGCCGTTCCGGTCTGTTCGGCGACGGTGGCTGCATTGCGCAGAATCCATTCGTAGGTCGACGATCCCATCGCGATCGCGCCGACGCGCTCGATGAAGGACGGATAGCTGGTCTGGCTGATGTCGCCAAGCGGAAACAACCATTCCAGTGAATCGTCTTCAGTGGCCAGAAAGCCATCGAGGCTGGACGACGTGTAGTACTGCGTCTTCAAAGCAGCGTCCTCCTTGAGAAAGAGTGGGACGCTAAGAACTCGCCGTCTCACAGTGTGAGACTGACGCCCGCTCATGGCCGATAGCAATTGTTCGGCCGGCAGACACAGCCTGATGCTCGACTTCACGGGGCGGCCATGCTCGCTATGCATCATGTGTGCCCTACCGGTCCGGCATGGTTAGGGAGAACAAAATGCACGTGATTTTGGGAGGTACCGGACACGTTGGTTCCGCTACAGCAGAGGCCTTGCTTGCTGAAGGCGAGCGGGTTCTCGTCGTGACAAGGAACGCTAGCCACGCACGAGCGTTCCAGTCGAAGGGCGCCGAAGTCATGGAGGCGGATGTCAATGATGTGCCCTCGTTGCGCGCTGCATTGGAGCGAGGCAAGCGTGCTTTGTTGCTCAACCCGCCCGCTGACATTCGCGCCGACACCGATGTTGTCGAAAGGCTGACGGTGCAGCGAATTCTGGAAGCACTGCGCGGCATCGCCCTCGAAAAGGTGGTGGCCATCTCTACCGGTGGGGCACAGCCGGGCGATCGGATCGGTGATTTGAACGTGCTGTGGGAACTTGAAGAAGGACTGCGTCGCCAATCGATCCCAGCTGCCATCAACCGTGGCGCGTACTACATGAGTAATTGGGACAGTCAACTAAGCAGTGTCCGTGCGACGGGCAGGCTTTCGACCATGTTTCCCGCCGATTTGCCGATCCCAATGGTTGCGCCGGTCGATCTCGGGCGGGCCGCCGCCGATAGATTGATGTCCGGCGTTGATGACGTCGGCGTTCGGTATGTGGAAGGCCCGCGTGCCTACAGCTCTAACGAGGTGGCAGAGGCGTTTGCGAAAGCACTGAATCGTCCAGTCGAGCTCATGGTTACGCCGCGTGCTCAGTGGAAGGAGGCGTTCCAGTCAATGGGCTTTTCCAAACCGGCCGCTGATTCTTACGCTCGTATGACAGAGGTATCGATGGATGGCGGTTTCGATCAAGGCACGGACCCGATCCGCGGCAAGATCAGTCTTGAGAGCTACATCCGTGCAATTGCAGAAGAACATGCCGACGAGGAGCGTGCGGCTACCAGCTAATGCTGGCCACTTCGCGCGAAGGTAGGCTCGGTAACGACTCTTACTAGTTGATCACGGGACGCCAGACGGTCCGGTGGCCAGCGGTCTGAGTCCGTGCGAGGAGCGCCGGTAAGATGGCGCCACGCCTCCTGACGGCTTCCACTTCGAACCTTACGTAGGCGGACCAGGTCTCCTTCCGCACGTAGCGCACGCGGCCAACCCCATGCCCGAGGGTCGACAGAGGTCAATGCCCCATGACGCCTTGTTACGAGGCCGGGCGGAACGCCGCCCGGCCTCGGTCATGCCTCTTGAGTCCGTTAGGTTACGGCTCGATACATTTTGGCGTGGAGCAATGCGGCGGCGGCTCTTCCGGCGGCTGGGTCGTCTGTACGCCGGAAACGTTGATGGCCGTGATCGCCGCGCCGCCGGATTTGAGCGTGAAGCGTGTGCCGTTGGTATTAATCCATGTCGCCGACTGGGATCCGTTCTGTGCACGCGCGAACAACACCGGGCTACTGCCGTCGAGGTTCGATGCCCATACCTCGGCATCGGCACGATTGGAGTTCCAGCTCAGCGTCGTGGTGCAGGTGCTGCCGCCGTAAGGAATCGTGCAGGGATTGCGGTTCGCGCTGATCGATCCGGTTGCCGGCGGTACGACGGCGATCGACCAATCCGGCGTCTTTGCGCCAAACCACGACATGCCGTCGGCAACCATCTGCCACTGCATCTTGTACGTACCGGACGCCGACGGTGCGCGCACCGTGAAGTTGAATCCAACGTCCTGTCCGGGACCGACGTCATGCGGCAACGGAACCCGGTGCAGGCCCCACGTCATGTTGTCGCCAGGGTTTTGCGATCCCAAGCTGATGTTGGTGCCAGCGCGCCAGGTTTTCTCGCTGATATTCCGGAACCACGCCACCACGTTGTAGTACTGGCCGGCAACCATTGCACCGTCTAAGGAGGCGCCAAGGTACTGCGAGTACAGGCCATACTTGATCTGGAAGCCAATCGGTCGGTACGCAGAGCGCAGTGCGGGCGTATCGCGCACCCCCGTCATCCCCGAGGCCGGATTGCCGGCCCACAGGAACGGCATCAGCATGATGACGCGGGAGTCCGCTATCGCCATTTCGTAGGTCTGGTACGGATCGTGCTCGACCTCATCCAGATCGCCACCCGTTGCAGCCTGCGGAACAAGGATTGTTCGCTGCTCGGGGCGGAGCTTCGCAGAAAACGCCGCGAACGTTCCAGCGTACGAGTATGGGCAAAACATGGTAGGGAAACTGCAGCTCTTGTAGTCGTCCATACCGGCCCAGTCGAACAACCGCATGCCCTGTATCACGGGATCGTAGTGTTGACTGACGACTACGGCGACAGGGAAGTTCCAGGTTGCCGGATTTGATTTGATGACATTGACGGCATTGGCAAGGGCCGGATGCGGCGCGCCCCCGATATCGACCAGACCCTTTTGGTATTCGGGCTCATCAACCGGATAGAACGCCGCAACTGCGCTTGCTTCCGGGTTCCCAGGAACCAGATATCCGGCCGCGACCAGCTTGTCGACGAGCGCGCCGAAGTTTGCTGCTGCATTGGGGTCCGCCCCATGCGGATTGCCGGTGGTAAACAAATGCGATGTGACCATTACCACCGCCTTGTTGCCATACGATTTGGCTAGGCCAACTTCCCTGAGAATGATTGGATCCCAATCGATGCCGTCGCCACCGGTATAGACCACCGTGACGTTTGTATGATCCTGGTTTTCCGGCTGGAACGACATGTCCGGCGGAATAGTGTTGTTGGCAAAGTAGCCGAAGTACTTCGGCAGTGCCGCCGCAGGTAGGCTGAAGAGCGACGCGAGTAGCAGAAGAGCGATTCTGTAACGCATTGGATGTCCTTATGGTTTGACAACTGCGGTCAAAAGTTCCCTTGGCGCGAATCAGCGTGTAGTGGTTCACCTCCGTTGTGAATCCTTGTCTACGAAGAACGAGGGCACGCGGCACCGAGCGCCCGTGCGTCAACAATAGAGCGTGCTCCCCATGGCCACAGTGCCGACCAACGTGGCGCGTGGGAGTGACTTCAATCACGAAACGAATGTGCCCCGTGAAGTGAAACGCGAGCGGGAATCAGCCTCCCTGCCTCGGCGCCTGGTGCGGACATCGAGGGCTTGTGGTCGCGTTCGTGGGGATGGTGTTTCCGGCGTGCTCGTCAAATCAGGAACGCGGCGGTTACGCGTGGACGCCGGAGGAAAGACCCAGTGGTAACGCGATCGGAACCGGCCCTCGGGCCCCTTGTTGAAGAGTGCGCCAAGCACGGCATCAGCCGGTCTGTGGCGTATGAACTGGTGGCCAGTGGTCACCTTGAGACGTTCAAAATCGGTGCGAAGCGCTACTCCTGGTGGACAGCTTTGGCGCGCTACCCGGGAAACTGGCCGGGCTGGAAGGGGGTGGTAAGTGACCGCCTCCGTCCTCAATCTCGGTTTGACCGCCAACCGAGCCGATATCCGCGTCGGTTACGGGGCAGGTTCGGGCCAAGCCCTGGCTACCGTGGAGCGCATGGACTCGCGCACGAACAATCCCGCTCGCCCTCTGTCGGAACGCGAGGCAGCGGCCCGCCTTGGCATCTGTCCGCGCACGCTCCAGGACTGGCGTCGTCGCGCTTGCGGTACGCGTAGCGTTACGCATTGGGCGTGCAGTGTCGCCGGTGTGCCAGTAGGTCGATCGCCTGCAGAAGCTCGTGAGAATCTTGAAAAGGCGGGCTTCCCCGGGACGAAGATCAGTAATGAAGCAGGAACTGAGGGGGGGGCTTGCATAATGTTGCGGATAAGAAGATGGATGTTCGCGTCATGGACGGCGGGCCGCACCATCCCTTGTGACGAACAGACAGGGCACCAAGCAACCGGTCAATCCTGCGGACGGAAAGAACTTCGGTAACATCCCGAAAGCCCAGCAACGCGCGGGAAGCCACATCTACTTCCGAGAGAAAAAGTGATGGAGCTAATTCGAAAGCCATCTCGCTACCTTCCACCGTCGCGGAATCCGCGTTGAGCCAAATGTTGGTCGGCGCATCCCTCGATCAGCTTAGCGCATTCAGCATTGAGGCCAGACTGAGGTTCTTAACCGACAAACTCATTTCTGGTGCGGCTAGCTATGTCGATATTGAGTTCACATGTGATGCAAGCGTAGCAACGGGTGTTCGAGCCAACTCAGCGGCTGCATGTGACGTGCCCCCGTCGGCGAGGGCTACTCTGCTGGCCGAACTCTATGAGCTTATTGGTCTGACAGTCGAAGGTGTCACGCTGCAGTCCGATGGAACATGCACTGTGCATGTTGGGAGATCGTCGATAGTCCTCAAGTTGTCGGGAGATGATCTTGAAGATGATGACTGGATGTGGAGGGTTGAGAGTGAGGTCCCCGTTGCCCATGAGATTGGCCAGATCAAAGCTGTGTCCTGCATCCCACTTGGTTCAGATGTGCAATTCATCGCGAGGAGTGTTGATTAGGCGGTGCTCAAGGATTCGCGAGGCTACAATCTGCGATAGGGACTTAGAAAAGCCCCGACGCGACCGTTCGCGCCTCGAAACCGGAGTTGTTTCATCGAATGACTTGCGCCTTCCATAGGCCCGTAGAACGCTCCTTCTGACTAGGGAGCTTGTGCTCGGTGTCTTCAATGCCCGGAAGGCTGACGGGAAGTGCAGCGGCATCAAGCACTAGGCGTACTTTCCGAAACTAACTAGACAGCGCCAGGCTGCTCGGAAAGCGGGACGGATTGCCACCTTCCCGCTGTCCTATATAGGGAGCACTTCGCCCCCCCCCCCCCCCGGCCAAACGCTACCGGTGCTGGCCCCGGCAATGACCAGTATCAATTCGGAGGGCGCCATCCGCGACACAGGATGGCTACCAAATTACGATTGGGCGGCGTAGCTCAGCGGATGATCGCTAGGTCGAAGTCTTCGAACCAGTTGTCTGCGTCAGATACGGGCTCGCCGCGGCAGCTGGGCAGTGAAGTGGGAGGCGCGCATTCGCGAGACCGTCAGGGACATAGGAGATCCGTTCGCCCACCTGATGGTGAGCAGGGGGCAGACGATCTCCACCACCCATCCCCGCAGGCGCCGCTCGCGTCGCTGACCAGGAGCCACAGATGACGACCAAATTCCCGTGGCCAGAGATCGAGCTCTGCCTCCATCAGCTCCGACTCTGCGCGGACGACCTGAAGGCGCGGTTCCCAGATGTCGGGATCACGGATATGTGCCGAGAGAGCATCGGCAACACTGATCGATGAGAATGCTCCCCTCACCGATCAGTGCAGTAGGCGAATCAGCCAACCAAACGTGAGCCTTGATATACAGGGAAATCCAGGTCGCTTGCCGCCCCTGACTTCTTGACCTCAGCAATCCCTCTTATGTCGCTGAAGGTGTGATGATTCAGACTTGACCCTTCAATCTTCTTCCCGTCTTGGGCAAAGATGCTCAGGAAGGTGCCGTAGGCTGGGCCGCCACCTGTATTTCCGAGCAGGGAAAAGAAGCTTGTAATCGTGATGCCTTTCAGGTGTGGCTCTGAAGCCACTGCGGTCGCAGCCCAGGCCGCACTAGCTGCCATGCCCACTGATGAGTAGAAGTTGCTCTCGGCACCGCAGCCGGTAAGCGCTACACCTTGGCAGTTGGACAGAAAATACCCGTACCCATTGTTGGAGTCGGCGCCGCAGTTATTGATCGTCGAGTACACCACGCTATTGAGCGAGAAGCCCGTCTGACCGCACGAATCAGCCCAGCACGTGTCGAGCTTCAGCGAAGTGTGGAAACCTAGGAATCTGAACCCGAAGTCGCGCGCTTCTCGCGCCCAGCAGCGTTCGAATGAGCACATGTAGCTGTTCTTTGCGACGAATCCGCTGCCGCCTGCGTTCACTACCAATACGTCCCGCAAGTGACAAAAATTCCTGTAGGCGATCGAGCCGCTATCGTCGATCTCTACACCGTTGCTTGCCGTGTTCGCGACGCATAGGCCTTCTACGCCAATATGGCCATAGCCGGTTAGGCGCAGGCCTGGACCTGTCTGTTGTCCTGCGAAATCCAATGTCGCCGAGTGCGGAGTTCCAGGCCCTCGCAACGTGATGTAGCTAGGGAGGATTAGAGTTTCTGCGATTAAGTACCGGCCAGAAGGTATTAAGACAACGCCTCCGCCAGTTCCGGTGCCCGCAGCAAGTGCAATCGCTGCTTTGAAGGCCTGAGTGCTGTCATTGACCCCACTCGGGTCTGCGCCCTGTTCTACTACGTCGAAGCTGTAAGACACTGTGCTGCTTGACGAAATCGAGGCGTTCGCTTGATGAGACAACCCTATCAGGGCAGCACCAGCGACCGATCCTCCGAGCAGCAAACCTCTACGGGTAGCATCCATGTCATTCCTCTTGTTAGTACAACGGAAGGTGCGCGCATTCGCGCATCGCCAGCCTCGTAGCGGCAAGGATCCGAGTCAAGGAGGAATGGGCGTCAGTGCCATCGGTGCGCGCAGGCAATCACATTTTCCGCGCATACGACACTCGATCAGCCGGTCGAGCGATGTTCGTAGTAGGGATGCTGCTTGTCCTCAAGGATCTCGTCCATAACGGCGAGATTCTTCGGGTCGGAGCTGAGCCAGGCATCCACATGCTCCGGCTTGATGTTGATGATGGTCCGATCATGGCCCGTCATCGCGACCTCAGGCTCTGGATTGTCCGTGATCGCAGCGCAAGACAGTAGCTCCTCGACGCCGTCCGTCCACGCGTACCAGAGCACCGGAATGTAGAGCGGCTCGCCCGTCTGCGGGGTGAACTCCAGCTCCATGCTCTTCGGACGCTCCCCATCGGTCAGTGCGCGCTGCTCGTAGTCGTGGCGAGCCACACTCTCGTAGAAGTGCGTCGCGACCATGATCCCGTGGTTGTAGCCATAGAGGCGCTTCCAGACGCTCCGCAGGCTGTCCCTGCGGGCGTTATAGGTGCCGGGCTTGGCCTTCTCGTCGGCGACTGTCCAGCCGGGCAGGCGGCACTGGTAGCGCATCGGCTTGACGACCTTGCGGCCATCCTCGACGACCATGACCAGCGTGTAGTCGCCGGGCCAGATACGGTCATCGTCTTCCGCAGGCTCGGTGCGCTGAAGCTTGTCGGCCTTGAGGCGTTCCGCCGCGATTCGGTTGTTCGCGACCCGGATGATCTCTTGAGACTTCTTGGTAACCCGCTTCTGGAGAGCCGCCTCAGTGCGCCCGATCTTTGAGATGTTCGCGTGGGTGCCAATCGGCCTGTTCGCCATTGCAGTCGCGCTGATGGCGAGTGGCGCATGGACCGTATGGCGTCTGCATTCCGATCCAGCGCGCTGTACGAAAGTCACTGACGCTCCTCGCGCTCCCCCGGTGCTCCCCCGGGCTTGGCCGATGGCCCAAAACAAAAAGCCCAGTAGGGCCTGAGGGCCTAACTGGGCTTGAGATTTTGAATGGTGGCCGGGGAGGGAATCGAACCCCCGACACGGGGATTTTCAATCCCCTGCTCTACCAACTGAGCTACCCGGCCATTCCGCAACGGGCTGGCCGTGCGAGAAGCGGAATGATACGGATGGCCGCGAGACTGCGCAAGCCGGATGTGTGCTGAACGGGTCGGGGCAGGGGATCTGGCGGACGCGGCGGGCGGGTGCATGATGAGGCGACGGTCCACGCCGCAGCCGCAACGGCTGCAAGGAAACCCCATGAAAGCGCTGGTTTTCGCCGTTCTTTCCACCCTGGCCTTTACCGCGTGCGCGGCCGATGCGCGCATCAGCGATGCCGACCGCCTCGCGCTCTATCGCGCCAATGCGGGGCAACCGGTCCAGAACTTCCAGTACTTCGGCCGGCTCGATGGCTGGACGCCGCTGGGCGATTCCGCGCTTGCCGTGTGGACCAAGCCGAACACCGCGTACCTGATCGAACTCAAGGGCACGTGCCAGGACCTGGATTTCGCCAACGCGATCACCGTGACCAACCAGTCCGGACGCGTGTATTCCAATTTCGACAAGGTCATCGTGCTGGGCCGCGGGCCCAACCAGATCCCATGCTGGATCAAGGAAATGCGCCCGATCGACGTCAAGGCGCTGAAGGCCGCCGAACAGGAAAAGCGCCAGGCGCAGACGGCCGAGCGCGAGCAGACGTCCTAGCCGTTGCCTTCCGGTACATAGCCTGCGGGCTTGGCGGCGTCGCGGCCGAAGAGGAACTTCTCCATCTCGCCTTCGAGGAAGGCGCGATGTTGCGGGTTCATCGGCGACAGGCGGTTCTCGTTGATCAGCATCGTCTGGTGCGCGAGCCATGCCGCCCACGCGGCCTTGCCGATGTGGGCGAAAACGCGCTTGCCCAGATCGCCGGGCCAGGGGACGAAGTCCAGGCCTTCGGTTTCGCGCTTCTCGTATTCGCAGTAGACGGTGCGGGGCATGTCAGGCGCCTTGGTTCGTGAGCAGTTTGCGGATGGGCGCGGGAATGCCGAGCGATGCCAGTTCCTCGCGCGCGACCCAGCGCAGGTCGTCATTGTCGCCGATCTTTCCGCGCGCCTCGGCACGCACGCGCAACGGTTGCAGTTGCAGCTTGTAGTGGCTGAAGGCGTGGTCGATCGGCGGCAGCGCCAGCGCGCCGGCGTAGTCGCCGGACAGGTGTTCGTCGAACCAGCCGCGCGCGGCTTCCGCGTCGTCCGCTTGTGGCAGTGTCCATAGCGATGCCCAAATGCCGGTAGGCGGACGGCGCAGCATCAGGATGCGGCCCTGTGCGTCTTCGGCCCACAACACGTGCGCGTACTTCTGCGGTGGTGTCTTGCCGGGTTTGGGCGTCGGCAGTTCGGCGATGCGGCCTTCGCGACGCGCGACGCAGTCGTCCTGCAGCGGGCACAACACGCACGCCGGGTCGCTGCGCGTGCACAGCGTCGCGCCGAGGTCCATCTGCGCCTGCGTGTAGTCGGCCAACCGGTGCTCGGGCAGCTGAGAACTCGCGACGTGCTCGTCGACCAGCGCCCACAGTTTCCGTTCGACGGCGGGAAGGCCGGGATAGCCTTCGACGCCGTGATACCGCGTCATCACGCGCTTGACATTGCCGTCGAGGATCGCGTGCCGGTCGTTCCACGCCTGCGATGCGATCGCCGCGGCCGTGCTGCGCCCAACGCCAGGCAACGCGGTGAGCGCCTCCAGATCGCGCGGCAACTCGCCGCCATGCCGTTCGACGCATTGTTTCGCCGCAGCGTGCAGGTTGCGTGCGCGGGCGTAGTAGCCCAATCCCGACCACAGCGCGAGCACGTCGTCGAGCGGCGCAGCGGCGAGGTCGCGCAACGTCGGCAATGCATCGACGAAGCGCTGGAAATATGGCGCGGCGGTTTTCACCTGCGTCTGCTGCAGCATGATTTCCGACAGCCACACGCGATACGGCGTGCGTGGATGCTGCCATGGCAGATCGTGGCGACCGCTTACGTCGAACCAGGCGAGGAGGCGGGCGGAAAAATCGGGCGGAACGCGTGCGGTCATGGGGCCTGGTCTTCGCCGAATTCGACTTCCACGCCTTCCAGCGTCGCGCCGGCGATGTCGAGTTTCGGGCTGCTCAGTCGACCATTCAACGGTGGCAGCGGCGAGGCGCTGTCGAACGCGTCGAGCCAGCGCAGGATCGACGGGAGCTTGAACGATCCGTCGAAACGCGTCGTGTCGCGGCGCAGGCGCAACGCCGTGGTCGCCGACAGATCGGCGCGGCCGCGATAGTCGAGCGCGAAGGGCAGGGGCGAGGTGGATTCGCCGAGCGGGGAAGGTAGTGCCGGCCAGGCGCGCGGCCACGACGACAACGTGCCGTCGAGCTGCAACGACAGCGAATCGCCGAACGCCAGCGCACCCGTGCCCTGGAGGTTCGGTACCGCGCCGGAGCCGTACACCACCGCGCCGAGCGGTGCGACGCGCAGCGTGCCGTCGAACACCCGCAGCGGTCCGGCGATGCCGTACGTGAACGCAAGATCGGTGTCGCCATTGCGATACGTCGCGTCGGCGCCCAGGCGCATCGCGTCCAGTCCGATGCCGTCCGCGCCGTTGTGCAGGCGGCCGGAAAGCCGCGCCCGCATCGGCATCGTCCATGGCGGCGAGAGCACGGTGACGTTTCCGACGACGCCCAGTCCAGCGCCCGCCGCGGGACGCGTCATCGCGGCGCGGACATCGAACGGCACGCGCAATTCGCCCGTCGTGAAACGCGCGAGCAGTCGTGCGCGCACCATGCGGTCGGGATGGAACGAGGGAATGTCGGCCTCGATCGCTTCCACGTGCCAGCCGTCGCCCGCCACGCGGCCGCGGACGATGCGCAGGCCGTCGGTGAGCGTCGGCAGGCGCGCCTGCTTCGAAGGCGGGCGCGTTGCCATCCAGCGCTGGAGCGCGGGCAGGTCGAGTTGCGGCGCATCCAGTTCGATGCGGCGCACGGTGAGGTCCGCACCGCGTGCGCGGATCGTCGACCACGGCAGTTCGAGGCGGATGCGATCGGCGCGCAACAGCGGCGTCGCATCGCCCGGCTTGCGCGCGACGACGTCGCGGATGGTGAGCATGGGCGTGCCACGCAGACGGTATTCGCTCGCGCCGCTCGAGGTGATTTCCAGCCGGAGCGCGCTGCCGACCTGCGCGAGGATCAACCGCGCGACGCGTTCGGGCCGCGACACCCAATGCAGGGCGAACGCGAGCACGGCCAGTGCGATCAACAGCGCCAGCAGCCCGATGCGGCGCCGGCGGGGCGGTGGGGTTTCAGGCTCCGGCGCGGCCATGCGGTGCCGGCGCGGCCTCAGGCGCCGAGGGATTCAGGCAGCAGCGCGTCGACGAAGGCTTCCGCGTCGAACACGCGCAGGTCTTCCGGTCGCTCGCCGATGCCGGCGAAACGGATCGGGATGCCGAATTCGCGCGCCAGTGCGAACACCACGCCGCCCTTCGCCGTGCCGTCCAGCTTGGTCACCACCAGGCCCGTCACGCCGACGGCCGCATGGAACTGGCGCAGCTGCGACAAGGCGTTCTGGCCGGTGGTGCCGTCGATCACCATCAGCACCTCGTGCGGCGCGGACGTGTCGAGTTTCTGCAGCACGCGCTTGATCTTGCCCAGCTCGGCCATCAGGCCCTGCTGCGTGTGCAGTCGGCCGGCGGTGTCGGCGATCAGCACCTGCGTGCCACGCGCCTTCGCAGCCTGCAATGCGTCGAAGGCGACGGATGCCGCATCGGCGTTCTGCCCCTGCGCGACGACCGGCACGCCGTTGCGGTCGCCCCATGCCTGCAGCTGGGCGACGGCGGCGGCGCGGAAGGTGTCGCCGGCGGCGAGCATCAGCGGACGGTTCTCGTCCTTGAAGCGCTTGGCGAGCTTGCCGATGGTCGTGGTCTTGCCGACGCCGTTCACGCCGACGGTAAGCAGCACGAAAGGCTTCGCGTTCGTGTCGATCTGCAGCGGCTGCGCGACGGGCTTGAGCATCGCGACCAGGTCGGCGCGCAGCGCGGCGAGCAGTGCGTTGGCGTCGGCGAACTCACGCGACTTCATGCGCTTGCGCAGCGATTCGACCAGTTGCGTCGTCGCGCTGACGCCGACGTCGGCCGTGATCAACGCGGTTTCGATCTCGTCGAGCAGGTCGTCGTCCAGGCGTGGATGGCGCGAGAACAAGCCGTTGAAGCTGCGCGCGAACGCCGACCCGCGCAGGCGCTCGCGCCAGCCCGGCTTGCCCGGTGCGGCCGGTTCGGCGACGGGATGGTCGGCAACGGGCGGCGCGGGGGCGATGGGCGCGGCGACCGGCTCGATGTCGAGCGCGGCGGCGATCACTTCGGCGGGAACGGGCTCGGGTTCGCTCGCGCGGGCCGGTTCGACTGCCGGTGCGGCCTGTTCTACCGGAACGACGTCGGACGGCTCGACGGCTTCGCGAGCAGCTTCGTGTTCGACGGCCTCGACCTCGGGCTGGCGCGAGGGAAACGCCGCGGCCAGTTCCTCGATGCTGTAGCGCTCCGTCGCGCCCTCGGGCTTCGCGGCATCGGTCGGAGGCTGGTCTTTCTTGCGACGGAAAAAGTCGAACATCGAGGCGGCGTGGGGGAATGCGCGAGAATGCGCACATGCTAGCACCGGCCTCAGCGAGCCCCCGATGAACAAAGCGCCCCGACGCCCGCCCGGGCCGGTCACCACGTCGGCCAATGCCGGCAAGGTCCGCATCATCGGCGGCCGCTGGCGCGGCACGCGGCTGAGCGTGCCGGACATCGCCGGCCTTCGCCCCACGTCCGACCGCGTGCGCGAAACCCTCTTCAACTGGCTCATGCCGATGCTGCCCGGCGCGCGCGTGCTGGACCTGTTCGCCGGCAGCGGTGCGCTCGGGTTCGAAGCGCTGTCGCGCGGGGCCGGAAGTGCGGTGCTGGTCGAACGCGACCCGGCGCTGGCCGCTGCATTGCGCGCCACCGCCGCACGATTGCCGGGCGGGGAGGTGGCGACCATCGCGCAGGCCGACGCGCAGGCGTGGCTCGCCTCGCAGGCGGAGGGAGCCTTCGACCTGGCGTTCCTCGACCCGCCCTTCGCCGCGGGGTTATGGGATGCCCTGCTGCCGGCACTGGCCCGGGTCGTCAAACCGGATGGCTGGCTCTACGTCGAAGCCCCGCACGAGGCCGCCTTCGCGCTGCCGGCCGACTGGCGCCCGCATCGCGAAGGCCGCACCCGCGAGGTGCGTTACGCGCTCTATCGGCGTGTGCCGGCGGACGCCCCGGCGGCCCCGCCCGCGGCCGGTTCCGCCACTGCTACACTGCCGGCCGCGCCGGCCAGCCCGGATTCCGGCGCCCATGCCTGACCTTCGAATGACCGCGGCCCGTAACCGAATCGCCGTCTACCCCGGCACCTTCGACCCGATCACCAACGGTCATATCGACCTGGTCGACCGCGCCGCCCCGTTGTTCGAACGCCTGATCATCGGCGTCGCCGAAAGTCCCGCGAAAGGCCCCGCGCTGCCGCTGGCGCTTCGCGTCGAACTCGCCCGCAAGGCCGTCGCGCACCACGACAACGTGGAAGTGCGCGGCTTCGACAGCCTGCTGGCGCATTTCGTCGCGCAGGTCGGCGCCGGCGTCCTGCTGCGCGGCCTGCGCGCGGTGTCGGACTTCGAGTACGAATTCCAGCTGGCCAGCATGAACCGCCATCTGATCCCGGACGTGGAGACGCTGTTCCTCACCCCCGCGGAACAGTACGGCTTCATTTCCTCTTCGCTTGTGCGCGAGATTTCCCGCCTCGGCGGCGACGTCTCCGGCTTCGTGCCGCCGGCGGTCGACGCCGCGCTGCAGGCGCAGTGGCAACGCGCTCCACGCTGATCCGGCGCCGCCGGACCAGATGCCTCATCACCACCAACACCCGGAACAAACCGAGGGGAACCCGATGAAGACCACCACCCGTTTGCTGTTGATCGCCTGCCTGTCGATGCCGCTGCTGGCCGCCTGCAACAAGCAGGAAGAGAAGACCGCCGCCGTCGCCGAGGCCCCGCTGGCCGCGCCGACCACCAACGACAGCGCGGCGTGGGACACGTACCTGACGAAGGTGGTCACGCAGAAGATCGAAGGCGCGACCAACGTCTACCTGTACACGCTGCCGGATCCGGCCGGCGCCGACTTCCAGGGCGAGTACGACCGCCAGCTGGAGAAGGCGCAGGGTGACGTCGCCCGCGGCGGCGTGGAAGGCACGCTGCTGGCGTTCGGCTCGCAGAACTCGGCCAAGTCGGCCGACCTCGCCATCGCCTCGTTCGCCCAGGCCCAGC
The DNA here is from genome assembly GCF_027924565.1 of Lysobacter auxotrophicus. Taxonomy (NCBI): domain Bacteria; kingdom Pseudomonadati; phylum Pseudomonadota; class Gammaproteobacteria; order Lysobacterales; family Lysobacteraceae; genus Lysobacter; species Lysobacter auxotrophicus. The sequence continues at coordinate 2,998,671 of NZ_AP027041.1, read as the reverse complement.
CGGGCACGATGAAGGGCGTGCGCGTGATGTTCATCGGCGCCCAGGCCGACGCCGACCGCGTCAAGGCTGCCGTCGAACCGTCGGGCGCAAAGTTCGAGTTCGTCGAAGCGAAGTGACGTTCCGGCCCGCGTCCGCTTCGCGGACGCGGCTTTGCCGGAACGTCATCCCGGCGAAAGCCGGGATCCAGGCGGGCCCGCGAAAGCGGGCCCGTGCTTTTTGGGACGTCATGCCGCCGCGTAGCGGCGTCGCCTTTGTGGAATCGTCATCCCGGCGAAAGCCGGGATCCAGGCGGGCCCGCGAAAGCGGGCCCGTGCTTTTTGAACTTCATGCGGCCGCGCAGCGGCCACGCCTTTCCCACCAGCCACCCAGGAGCGAAAAATCCACCGCGGACGAATCGCGCCCACCCGGCACAATTCCGGACGTCGCATCGGTGCGACGTTCGAAGGTGCCAGTCCGATGCCGTCCCACGCAGGCCAGAACCGCTTCTCCCTCTTTGTCGCCACGCCTTCCCTGAGGGGTTCGTTCTGCAAGCCCTACGTCCTAGGCATCGTCGACGTGCAGAACCACTGCCTGCGTCGCGGCATCGACTTCGAGCTGCGCGTCGCGCAGGGCATCAGCGCCATCGAGGCCGCGCGCAACGCGCTGGCCAACTGGTTCCTGTTCAACTCCAGCGCGTCGCACATGCTGTTCTGGGACGACGACATGGGCGCCGTCGCCGACGACCTGGTGCGCATGTTCGATTACGGCGATCGCGACGTGGTCGCCGCCCTGTATCCGCGCAAGCGCATCGACATGGGGCAGGTGAGGCAGGCCGTGCTCAACCGGCCCGACGTCGATCCGGCCCTGCTGCACCACGTCGGCGGCGATTTCAGCGGCATGTTCCAGCCGCAGGACGTGGACTGGACCGCCGACGAGCCGGTCCGCGTCGACCGCGCCGGCACGGGCCTGATGATGATCAGCCGCGCGTGCCTGATGCGGCTGGTGGATTCCGGTCAGATCTCGTGCTCGGAGGAGCCGGCGATCCAGGGTGGGCGCATGTACCACTTCTTCCGGCACGTCAGCGAGAACGGCGTCGTCATCGGCGAGGACTTCTATTTCTGCGATCTGGTCCGCGCGTACGGCGGCGGCGTCTGGGGCTGCCCGTGGGTGCGCTCGGTGCACGTGGGGCAGATCGAAGTGTTCGGCAACCTGAAGGCCGTCGCCGGGCTGGGCATCGGGCCCCCGTGACCGGCGGGCGTGCCGGGCGTGAGACAATGTCCGCATGTCCCTGAAGATCAACGAGCTCTGCGTCAATTGCGACGTCTGCGAACCGGCCTGTCCCAATCAGGCGATCACGCAGGGCGAGACGATCTACGTGATCGATCCGGCGCGCTGCACCGAATGCGTCGGCCACTTCGACGAACCGCAATGCGTGGTCGTCTGCCCGGTGGAATGCATCGATCCCGACCCGGACCATCCTGAAACCGAAACGCAATTGCTGGCCAAGCTGGCCGGACTGCGACTGGAGACCCCCTGATGCGAAAGACGTTGCGCGTGCTGGCCAGCCAAAGTTTCCTGACCGCAAGCCTGTTGTTCCTCGCGACGACGTCTCCGCTCGAGGCCGCTCCAAAAACCGCCGCGGCTGCGAAAACGGCAGCGCACCCGCCTGGCGCCGCCATCGCCAGCGCGCACGCGCTCGCCACCGACGCCGGCATGCAGATGATCCGCGAGGGCGGCAACGCGTTCGACGCGGCGGTCGCGGTGTCGGCGATGCTGTCGGTGGTCGAGCCGATCAGCTCCGGCATCGGCGGCGGCGGTTTCTTCCTGCTGCACGACGCGAAGAGCGGCAAGGACGTCTTCGTCGACGCGCGCGAGACTTCGCCCGAATCCGCCACCCCGCAGGCGTTCCTCACGCCGGACGGCCAGCTCGACAACGATCGCGCGACCAACGGCCCGTGGTCGGCGGGCATTCCGGGTCTGCCTGCCGCGCTCGTGCACGTTTCGCAGAAGTACGGCCGACTGCCGCTGAAGACCGCGTTGGCCCCGGCGATCCGCGTCGCGCGCGAAGGCTTCGAGATCTATCCGCGCCTGGAACGCGGCTACGCGAGCCGACGCGCCGTGATGGAGCGTTATCGCGGCACGCGCGAGGTGTTCCTCGCCGACGGCACGCCGCCGAAGGCGGGCGAGATCCTCAAGCAACCTGATCTCGCGAACACGCTGCAGCTGCTCGCGGACAAGGGCTTCGACGGTTTCTACAAGGGCGAGGTGGCGAACAGGCTGCTCGCCGCGGTGAAGGAAGAGGGCGGCCACTGGCGCGCCGAGGAACTCAGCGGCTACCGCGTGAAGGAACGCGAGCCGCTGCATTTCCAGTATCGCGACTGGCGCATCACCACCGCGCCGCCGCCGTCCTCGGGCGGCGTGGCGATCGCGCAGATGCTGCAGATGTTGTCCGGCTGGGACCTCGCCACGCTCGATGAAGCCACGCGCACGCACCTCATCGTCGAGTCGATGCGCCGCGCGTTCCGCGATCGCACGATTTATCTGGGCGATCCGGATTTCGTGAAGATGCCGCTCGCGCGACTGGTCAGCCCGGAATACGCGGCCGGACAGCGCGCCAGCATCCATCCGTCGAAGGCCACGCCGAGCGATCTGCTGCCCGGCCAGCCGGCGCCGCTGGAAGACGACGAAACCACGCATTTCTCGATCATCGACGCCGACGGCAATCGCGTATCGACGACGCAGACGGTGAACCTGCTGTACGGATCGGGCCTGGTCGCGCCCGGCACCGGCGTGCTGCTGAACGATGAAATGGACGATTTCGCACTGCGTCCGGGCACGCCGAACGCGTTCGGCGTGATGGGCTTCGAAGCCAATGCGCCGGCGCCGGGCAAGCGCATGCTCAGTTCGATGACGCCGAGCTTCATCGAATCGAAGGATGAGCTCGCCGTCCTCGGCGCGCCGGGCGGAAGCCGCATCATCACCGAGGTGCTGCTGGGCATCCTGGGTTACGACGATGGTTTGAACGCGCAGCAGGTCGCGGCGAAACCGCGCATCCATCACCAGTGGATGCCCGACGTGATCACCGCCGAGCAGGGCGCGCTGTCGCCGGAAACGGTGAAGGCGCTGGAGGCGATGGGCCACAAGGTCAACGCCGGCGAAAAGCCCTGGGGCAACCTGCAGACGGTGTCGTGGGACAAGCGCACCAACACGCTGCAGGGCGGTACGGACCCGCGCAATCCGGTAGGCAAGGCGGATGTCCTGGTGAAGTGACGTTCTGGCCCGCGTCCGCAATGCGGACGCGGCTTTGCCGGATCGTCATCCGGGCGAAAGCCGGGATCCACGCTTGCGCACAGCGGCCCCGCCTTTGGCGGAACGTCATCCCGGCGAAAGCCGGGATCCAGGCCCGCAGCGTTTCCGTTTGTCTGTCGTGATCAAGGCGATTCCAGCTTCCGCTGGAACGACTGGAAGCGAAAGCATCGCTAGCTGACGATCTCCCGGCCTGGATCCCGGCCTTCGCCGGGATGACGGACAAAAGTGTGGCCGCAGCGAGGCAGCACCCGCCAACCACGTCCAAAGTGCCATTCGATTTGCCCGCCCGCAGCGCTAAAATCGACCCGTCTGACGCAACGGTGACGCCATGAAACTCTGGTCCATCCTCGGCAACAGCCAGAAGCTCGACGGGGGTGCGATGTTCGGCAACGCGCCGCGGGCGATGTGGGCGAAGTGGGCCTCGCCCGATGACGAGAACCGCATCGACCTGGCCTGCCGCGCGCTGCTCGCATCGCCGCTGAACGGCAAGACGGTGCTGTTCGAAACGGGCATCGGCGCGTTCTTCGAACCCAAATTGCGCGAACGCTACGGCGTGGTCGAAGACCGCCACGTGCTGGTCGATTCGCTCGCCGCCGCCGGTTTCAAGCCCGAGGACATCGACGTCGTCGTGCTGTCGCACCTGCATTTCGACCATGCCGGCGGATTGCTTGCGCCGTGGCGCGAAGGCGCGTCGCCGACGCTGTTGTTCCCGAACGCGACCTACGTCGTCGGCCGTCGCCACTACGAGCGCGCGCTGGAGCCGCATGCGCGCGATCGCGCCAGCTTCATTCCCGAATTGCCCGCGCTGCTCGAGGGCACCGGCCGGCTGGAGCTGGTCGATGGCGATTACTCGAAGACGCTCGGCGTCACCGTGCGCTTCCATTACAGCGATGGCCACACGCCGGGCCTGATGCTGGCGGAAATCGTCGGCCCGGACCGCGTGGATGGCGAAACGCATGGCGGCGTGGTGTTCTGCGCCGATCTCATCCCCGGTCGCCCGTGGGTGCACGTGCCGATCACGATGGGCTACGACCGCAACGCCGAACTGCTCATCGACGAGAAGAAGGCGTTCCTCGCCGACAAGCTGCGCCGCAACGTGCATCTGTTCTTCACCCACGATCCGCAGTGCGCGCTCGCGCAGGTCGTGCGCGACGAGAAGGGCAAGTTCGGCACCGCGCATGAAGTGCCGGCGCTGCACGCGAGGGCGCTGGCGGCATGAGGTTCCTGCGGGCGGCGTTCGCGCTGTCGTTGTCGTGCGCGCTGGCCATCGGCGCTGCTGCATTCGGGCAGACCGATGCGCGAGCGGACGCGGGCGACGAACCGATGGGCCTTCCGCAATCCGGCAAGGGATTGCGCGATCGCGATTTCGGCGTGGTGTCGCACCAGTTCGGCCTGGATCGCCAGGTCGAGATGTACCAGTGGCGCGCCAGCGGCGACGGTTACACGCAGGTGTGGAACGCGGCGCCGATCGATTCGCGCGGCTTTGCGCCCGACCGCCAGAACCCGCCCAAGCTGCCGATCGAGAGCCGTCGCTGGTGGGCGCAGGACGCCACGCTCGACGGTCATCCGATTGACCAGAGCGTGTTGCAGGCCCTGGGCACGTGGCGCGTGTTCCGCCCCAACTTCTCGCGCCTGCCGGCGAACCTGGCGGCCTCGTTCCAGCCGGAGGGCGATGGGCTGGGCAGCGCGGAAAATCCGCTGGAACCGCGCGTGGGCGACCTGCGCATCCTGTGGCGCGAGCTTCAGTTGCCGCCGCTGGAAGGCAAGGTCGAATTGCGCGATGGGCGCTGGCGGTTGTCGTCGAGCGCGGCGCAGGCGGCGCTCAGTGCGGCGAGCACGGCGAATGCGGTGGAACTGCCGGCCGACCAGGATCGCGCGCTGCTGCCGTGGCTGCTGGGCGGCGCGACGGTGGTGGTCGTCGTCGGCCTGGTATGGCGCCGCGTGCGTCGGCGTCGCGAGGCGGCTCGCTGATCAGCGCGCTCTTGTAGCCCGGGTAAGCGAAGCGCACCCGGGTCGGCGTACGAATAGCGTTTCGCTTGACGATTCTCCGGGTGCGGCCTTTGGCCTTACCCGGGCTACAAACGCTCGGCTGCCCGGCCGTTGTAGCCCGGGTAAGCGAAGCGCACCCGGGGCACGCCGGATGCCTCAGCGCATCCCGGCGCTCAGCGCGTCCCCGTGCGCGGCACGTCGCCGTGCAGGTGCATCAGCGATTCCATCAACTGCTCGTCGGCGCTGGAGCACACGCCCAGCAGCACCACTTCCTCGCAGCCGTCGGCGGCGATGTACGCGTGGCCCATGTTCGAATCGATGTACACCGATTGCCCGGCTTCCAGCACGATCGGGTCGTAGAACTCGGTGTGCACCTCGGCGCGGCCTTCCAGCACGTGGATGTACTCCTCGCCGGAGTGGTGCACGAGCTCGCCGAACTCCTCGATGCTCTTCGCGCGGACGCGCGTGATCACCGGAATCATGCGCTTGCGGCGCAGTTCCGGGCACAGATAGAAGTAATCGTAGTTCGGCGTGGTGACGCGCACCGAGTCCTCGATCCTGCCGATGCTGCGACGCGCCGTGACCGGCGGCTCGGGCGTGCTGTCGTCCTCGGCGAACAGCTCCGACATGCGGATGTTGAGGCGCTGGCTGATCTGCTGGAGCTTGTCGTAGGTGAGCGTGAGCCGGTCGTTCTCGACCTTCGACAGCGTCGACAGCGGAATGCCACAGCGCTGGCTCATCTCCTTGAGCGTCCAGTCGTTGCGCGCGCGCAGCGCCCGCAGGAGGCTGCCGATGGTCGGGTGTTGCTGGGTCATGCCGATGAACGCTCCTGCTGGGCCGGCGTCACCGGCGACCGCACGGCATGGGGCCGCGCGTACGGTAATTCTAGGTGACGTCCGGAGTCGGTTGACAATTTTCCAATCAGGCTCATTATCTCCAACGGGGTCAGTTGTTGTCAGGCCGTGCCTGTCGCACGGGGCTGTATTCACTGGGTGGGGAGTGGTGCTTGATGAAGAGTCCGATCACGCGGTTCGGGGTGCCTGCGGCGCTGCTGACGCTGGCCATGTCGATGTCCGCGCTGGCGGCCGGGCCGGTCGGCCAGGCGCCGACGCCGCCGAAGGCCGAGCCCGCGCTGCCGGCGCCGCCGACCGACGCGACTGCCGTCGCGGTGCCGGTCCCGGCCAGCAATGAACGCCTGAACGCGGCCGACCTGGAAGCCTGGGTCGACGGCTTCATGCCGTACGCGCTGGAGCAGACCGACGTCGCCGGCTCCGTGGTCGTCGTGGTGAAGGACGGCAAGGTGCTGTTCCAGAAGGGCTACGGCTACTCCGACCTCGCCACGCGCAAGCCGGTCGATCCGGCGCAGACGCTGTTCCGTCCCGGCTCGGTGTCCAAGCTGTTCACGTGGACGGCCGTGATGCAGCTGGTGGAGCAGGGCAAGCTCGATCTCGACAAGGACATCAACACCTACCTCGATTTCAAGATCCCGCCGTACGACGGCAAGCCGGTAACGCTGCGCAACGTGATGACGCACACCTCCGGCATGGAGGAAGCGATCCGCGGCCTCATCGCCAACGACGAGGGCGAGATCGCGCCGCTGGAGGCCACGCTCAAGCACTGGATCCCCGCGCGCATCTACGCGCCCGGCAGCACGCCGGCGTATTCCAACTACGCCACCGCGCTGGCCGGTTACATCGTGCAGCGCGCGTCGGGCGAACCGTTCGAACAGTACGTCGCCAACCACATCTTCAAGCCGCTGCAGATGCAGCATTCCAGCTTCTCGCAGCCGCTGGAGAAGCACCTGCAGCCGATGGTGTCGAAGGGCTACAAGACCGCATCGGACGGCAAGCCGCAGCCCTACGAGTACATCAACCTCGCGCCCGCAGGCAGCTTGGCATCGACTGGCGCGGACATGGGCAACTTCATGATCGCGCACCTCAACAATGGTGCCTTCGGCGATGCGCGCATTCTCTCCGAAGCCACCGCGCGCCAGATGCACGAGACCGGCCAGGATTCGATCAAGCCGCTCAACCGCATGATGCTGGGTTTCTACGAGACCACGATCAACGGCCATCGCGCGATCGCCCACGGCGGCGACACGCAGTGGTTCCACAGCGACCTGCAGCTGTTCCCGGACGACGGCATCGGGATCTACGTGTCGGCCAACAGCGCCGGCAAGGACGGCAGCGCGCGCCTGATCCGCGACGGCCTGGTCACCGGTTTCGTCAACCGCTACCTGCCGGGTCCGTCGAATATCGCCAAGGGCATCGACGAGGCGACCGCGAAGGAACACGCGCAGATGATCGCGGGCGCCTACAACAGCAGCCGCCGCGCAGATTCCAATTTCATGAACCTGGTCTACATGCTCGGCCAGACCAAGGTGACCGCGAACGAAGACGGCACCATCAGCGTGCCGATGCTCGCCGGCTACAGCGGCGCGCCGAAGAAGTGGCGCGAGATCGCCCCGTTCCTGTGGCAGGACACCGGCAGCGGCGACCGCCTCGCGGCGGAAGTCGTCGATGGCCGCGTGGTGCGTTTCAGCGCCGAGCCCATCGCCTCGATCATGGTCTTCCAGCGTGCCGCGTGGTGGCAGACGCCGGGCGTGTTCCTGACGATGCTCTTCGGCAGCCTCGCCGCGCTGCTGTTCACCGTGCTCGCATGGCCGGTGTCGGCGATGGTGCGCCGCCACTACGGTGCGCGCTACGCCCTGACCGGCGATGACGCGCGTGCGCATCGCTGGGTCCGCATCGCCTCGCTCGCCGTGCTGGTATCGATGGGCGCGATGATCGGCATGGTCTTCGCGATGATGTCCGACCTGTCGATGATGTCGCCGTCCAGCGACGTGTATGTCATCGCGCTGCGCGTGCTGCTCACGATCATCCTGCCGCTGGGTGCGCTGATCGCGCTGTGGAATGCCTGGGTCGTGCTGCGCAGCCGGCGCTCGTGGTGGGCGAAGCTGTGGAGCATCGTGCTCGCCGCAGCCTGCCTGTCGCTGCTGTGGATCGGCTTCGCGACGCACCTCATCGGCTTCAGCGCCAACTACTGACGAACCGATGCGCGGCGGTGCACGCCGCCGCGCACGCCAGGGAGTAACTGCCGTGATCAACACCGACCGCGTCCAGCTTGGACTGCGGAACGAGGACTTGCGCCTGTCCGCTCCGTTCCGCATCTCCGGCCATGTCTTCGAAGTCTCGCCCGTCACGCTGGTCACGCTGCGCAGCGGCACGCGCATCGGGCGCGGCGAAGCCGCCGGCGTGTACTACACGCGCGATACGCCTGAGCTGATGCTGACGACGATCGAGCGCCTGCGCGACGTGCTGGAAGACGGCATCAGCCGGCACGAGCTGCGCGCGCTGTTGCCGTCCGGCGGCGCGCGCAACGCCGTGGACTGCGCGCTGTGGGAACTGGAAGCGGCGCTCGCCGGCGTCCCGGTATGGCGGCTGGCGAACATGGATGCGCCCAGGCCGCTGCTCACGACATTCACCGTCGGTGCGGACGATCCCGCGGTGATGGCCGAACGCGCCCGCGCCTACACGCATGCGCGTGCGATCAAGCTCAAGCTCACCGGCGAGGCCGATCTCGACATCGAGCGCCTGCGAGCGGTGCGCGCCGCTCGCCCGGACGCATGGATCGGCGTGGACGCGAACCAGGGCTACATGCCCGACACGCTGGCGCAGCTGCTCCCGGTGCTCGTCGACGAAGGCGTGTCGCTGCTGGAACAACCGTGTCGCCGCGGGTTCGAGGGCGAGCTGGAAGGCGTCGACCGCACCGTGCCCATCGCGGCCGATGAAAGCATCCTCGACCTGGACGAACTGGAAGAGCGCGCGCACTGGTTCGATGTGGTGAACATCAAGCTCGATAAGTGCGGCGGCCTGACCGAAGGGCTGATGATGGCCCGCCGCGCGCGCGAGCTGCGCAAGCGCGTGATGGTCGGCAACATGGTCGGGACGAGCCTGGCAATGGCGCCGGCGTTCCTGCTCGGCCAGTTCTGCGACATCGTCGATTTGGACGGCCCGCTGTTCCTGGACCACGACCGCGAGCCGGGCGTGGTGTACGCCGACGGACACGTCGATTGCCCCGCGAACGTATGGGGCACGCCGGACGCGGTGATCGCGTGAGCATCGCCACCGCGCCGCGCGCCACCGCGGGAGCGCGGTGGTTCAACCAGCCGCCGGGGCTGGCGATCCTGTTCCTCACGCAGATGTGGGAGATCTTCTCCTACTACGGAATGCGCACGCTGCTCGTCTACTACATGACGAAGCAGTTGTTGTTCGACCAGCAGCATGCGTCGCTCATCTACGGCGTGTACGTCGCGACGTTCTACTTCACGCCGATCGTCGGCGGCGTCGTCACCGATCGCTGGCTGGGGCGGAAACGCGCGGTGATCATCGGCGCGGCGATCATGTCCTTCGGCCACTTCCTGATGGCATCGGAGTCGCTGCTCTATTTCGCGCTTGCGGCGATCGCGCTTGGGAACGGCCTGTTCCTGCCCAGCCTGCCGAGCCAGATCGACGACCTGTACGCGAAGGACGATCCGCGCCGCGGCTCGGCGTACAACTTCTATTACGTGGGCATCAACGTCGGCGGCCTGCTCGCGCCGCTGGTCTGCGGCACGCTCGGCGAACTCTACGGCTGGCACTGGGGCTTCGGTGCGGCGGGCGTGGGCATGCTGCTGGGTCTGGCGATCTACACGCTGGGTGCGCGCTGGTTGCCGGCGGAGCGCCCGAAGCCGCGCGACGTGCCGCCCGCGCAGCGCATGCCGCGCGAGGCGATGCGCAAGCGCATCCTCGCGCTGCTTGCGGTGGGGCTGTGCGTCATGGTGTTCCGGGGTGCGTACGAGCAGTCGGGCAACACGATCGCGCTGTGGGCCGACGTTGGCCTGGATCGCGCGGCCGGGGCCTTCACGATCCCGATGACCTGGTTCCAGGCGCTCAACCCGCTGCTGGTGATCTTCCTCACGCCGATGCTCGTCATGCGGTGGACGAAGCAGGCAGCCGGCGGCCGCGAACCGTCGCCGGCGAAGAAGATGGCGCTAGGCGCCTTCGTCGTCGCCGCCGCGTTCGTGATGCTCGCGTGCGTCGATGCGAGCGCGCAGGGAGGCGCGCACTGGAGCTGGCTCGCAGGCTTCTTCCTGCTGTTCACCCTCGGCGAGCTGTTCATCCTGCCGATCGGCCTGGGCCTGTTCGCACGGCTGGCGCCGGCGGGGCACGCCGCAACCACGATCGCCGCCTGGTACTTCGCCTCCTTCGGGGGAAACCTGCTGGCCGGTGCGCTCGGCACGCTCTGGAGCGTGATGGGCCACGCGGCGTTCTTCGGTGCGATGGCGCTCGTCGCGGCGACGGCGGGCACGTTGCTGCGGCTGCTCGATGGCGCGGTAGGCCGGGCGGAGGCGGGGAATGCCCCGGCCCCGCAGTCATCTACTGAACAGGCCTAATCGGATTGACATGTTTCCAATCAGGATGTTTATATCCTGAGAGGGAGTTAAGGAGCGCAACATGGCGACCGCGTTTCCCTTCAGCGACAGGCGGCAACGGCCCGAGGTCATGGGCACCGGCGCGTTTGCGCAGCGGCCTGCCGCCAAGCACGACGGAAAGCCGGACGCGGGAAGCGCCGCGCCTTCGCAGCACACGATCGATCCGGCCCGGGCTCCTGCCCGCGGCCATTCCTACGTCGACTTCGCATCCGTGACGGAAGGCCAGGGCCTTCCGCATCGCGACGTCTTGGGCTGACAGACCGGTTCCAACCGGCGAACTCTGGGGAGAGGGGAATGCACATGCACCACAAGCGCGACACGGCGATGCGGCGCCGCCCGCTGGCGAAGGCGATCACGCGATCGCTGGCGGTGACGCTGGCCGTCGCGTTCGCCGCGCCGGCGATGGCGCAGGAGAGCGCGACGCGGGCGCCCGCGGACGACGTCGCCGCTCAGCCGTCGATCACCACGCTCGACAACATGACGGTCACCGCGAACAAGCGCGAGGAGAACATCCGCGAGGTCGCCGCCGCCATCACCGTGCTCGGCGGGCAACAGCTGGAGAATCTCAACGCCACGCAGATGTCCGACTACGCCAGTTACGTGCCCGGCCTGCAGCTGCAGTCCAGCGGTACGCCCGGCCAGACGCAGGTGTCGATGCGCGGCATCGCGGCGTTGTCGCCCGGGTCGACGATCGGCACGTACCTCGACGAAACGCCGGTCGGCTCCAACAGCCTGTACCAGCAGGCGACGCTGTTCTCGCTGGACCTGTTCCCGTACGACATCGAGCGCATCGAAGTGCTGCGCGGCCCGCAGGGCACGCTGTACGGCGCCGGCGCGATGGGCGGCCTGCTCAAGTACATGACGCGCAAGCCGGACCCCTCGCAGACCGAGTTCCGCATCGGCGGCGGCGTGTCCGACACAGAAGGCGCGGGCGAGATCGGCACGAACTACCGCGTCGGCATGAACCTGCCGCTGGTGCAGGACAGCCTGGCGCTGCGCGTGAGCTACGCGCGCAACGACATCGCAGGCTACGTCGACAACCTCGTCGACGGGCGCCGCGACATCAACGAAGGCGACCAGACCAGTGCCCGCGCCGCGCTCGCGTGGGAAAGCGATGTCGTCGACGTGCAGTTCGCGGTCATGCAGCAGAAGATCGACAGCGAGAACAACGGCACCATCGCGCTCGATCCGGTCACGCACGAGCCCATCGCCGGCCTGAGCAACTACATCTACGAGGACGAGCCCTTCATCAAGGACCTCGACCACTACTCGCTGACCGTCGACTGGGACCTGGGCTTCGCGGACTTCGTATCGGCCACCAGCTATTCGGACACGCATACCTCGATCACCACCGACCAGACGCTGACCTACGGACCGTTCACCGCGCTGCTGGAGCTGCCGCCGGGCCGTGCGTCGCTCAACTACACGCTGGACCTGAAACAGATCACGCAGGAGTTCCGCCTGACGTCGAAGTCCGGGCAGCCGTTCGAGTGGCTCGTCGGCACGTTCTACTCCGACGAGGACGGCGACAACTTCCAGACCGTGCCGATCCTGCAGGCCGACGGCTCGCCGATCCCGGGGCTGTCGACGCTGGGCGACCTGTCGATCCCGAGCACGTACGAGGAGACGGCGGTCTTCGCCAACGGTTCGTACAAGTTCAACGACGTGTTCAAGCTCGGCGCCGGCGTGCGCTTCTCGCGCAACGAGCAGGACTTCGCGCAGATCGTCACCGACGGCATCCTGCTGCCGATCGGCACCAACGTGAACTCCTCCAGCGAGGACGTTTTCACCTGGAGCATCACGCCGCAGTTCCAGGTCAACGAGGACGTGATGGTCTACGCGAAGGCCGCGACCGGCTACCAGCCCGGTGGCCCGAACGTGCTCGCCCCCGGCCTGCCGCCGGTGGTCGATTCCTCGATGCTCACCAGCTACGAGATCGGCATGAAGTCCGCCTTCGCCGACAACCGCGTCGTGCTGGACCTCACCGCGTACCAGATCGACTGGGAAGACATCCAGGTCGCCTCGCAGGTCAACGGGGTCAGCGGCCTGGTCAACGGTGGCGAAGCGACGAGCCGCGGCATCGAGGCCTCGGCTGTGTTCCGTCCCATCGACGGCCTGACGCTCGGCCTCAACGCCGCGTACAACGATGCGAGCCTGGACGAGGATTTCCCGACGATCGTCGTGCCCGCCGGCCCGGCGCAGGTCGAGGTCAACACCGGCCTGAAGGACGACCGGATGCCGTACGTGCCCGACCTGACCTGGTCGCTCACGGCCGACTGGTACGTCCCTCTGGGCGGCAACTGGAGCGCGAACTTCGGCGGCGGCGTGCGCTGGGTCGACGACCGCACCAACGCCACGACCGAACGCCAGGTCGTGCGCCTGCTCGACCCGCCGACGGTGCTGGACGAAACGATCACCGAGCCGCTGGTCATCGACAGCTACACGGCCGTCGACCTGTACGCCGCGTTCTCCAACGACAACTGGACCGTGCGCGCGTACCTGAAGAACGCCACCGACGAGCGTGCGTACTCGACGATGAACGACATTATCAACCAGGTGACGGACGAGACGCACCACACGGCGGCCTCGCCGATCCAGCCGCGCACGTTCGGCGTGGAAGTCGATTACCGCTTCTGAAGCCTGTGGGACGCGGGCGGCCGCAACGGTCGCCCGCGCGTTGCGGCGCGCCCTCGCGCGCTTCCATTGGGGTGAATCACTTGAAGTCCGAAGTCGCGTTACCGCAACCCTATCTGTTGTTCCTCGGCGACACGACCGAGCCCGGCTACGCGAAAACCGCCTTCGGCCTGCGCGACTGGGCCGGCGAGCGATGCGTCGGCGAGTACGTCATCGACGGTGCGACCGTCAGCACCGGCCTCGCCCCGCTTACGCCGGAGGAAGCCGCGGCGCGTGGCGCGAAGGCGCTGGTGATCGGCGTCGCCAACTCCGGCGGTTTCATTCCGCCGACGTGGTGGCCGGCGCTGGTGCGCGCGATGGACGCCGGGCTCGACATCGTCAGCGGCATGCATGCGCGCCTTCGCGAGATCGACGTGCTGCGCGACGCGGCGCAACGCCTCGGGCGACGCCTGATCGACGTGCGCGAACCGCCGTCGAACATTCCCATCGCCACCGGCAAGCGCCGCAGCGGCAAGCGGCTGCTGACGCTCGGCACCGATTGCGCGCTCGGCAAGAAGTACACCGCGCTCGCGCTGACGCGCGCGTTCCACTCGCGCGGCGTCGACGCGACGTTCCGCGCGACCGGCCAGACCGGCATCCTCATCGCCGGGGGCGGTATTCCGATGGACGCGGTGGTCGCGGATTTCGCCGCGGGCGCCGCTGAAATGCTCTCGCCCGATGCGGCGCAGGATCATTGGGACGTGATCGAAGGGCAGGGCTCGCTGTTCCATCCGGCGTACGCGGGTGTTTCGCTCGCGCTGCTGCATGGCAGCCAGCCCGACGTGATCGTCGTGTGCCACGAGCCCGGGCGCGAGCGCGTGCTCGGCCATCCCGGCTACGCGCTGCCTTCGATCCAGGACACCATCGACCTCGCGCTGCGGCTCGGATCGCGTACGAATCCCGACATCCGCTGCGCCGGCGTGAGCCTCAACACCGCGCGACTCGACGACGCTGCCGCGCAGCGTGTGATCGCGCACGAATCGCAGCGCCTCGGCCTGCCGGTCGCCGATCCCGTGCGGGGCGGCGAAACCTTCGACGCGCTGGTCGACGCGTGCCTGTCGTGAACCTTTTCCGGAGACATCCCATGAGTCTGTTCGCACCGGTTCGACTGGCGGCGCTCGCCGCCGCGCTGTGCACGTTGCCGGCGTTCGCCGCGCCGCCGCCCGACCTGGACGCGCGCGTGGAAGCCGCGATGCGCGAACACGGCGTCCCGGGGCTGGCCATCGCCATCGTCGAGGACGGCAAGCCCGTGCTGGCGAAGGGCTACGGCGTGCGCCGGCTCGGTTCGCCCGAGCGCGTGGACGCCGACACGATCTTCCCGACCGGTTCCACCGGAAAGGCGATCACCGCGGCGGCGCTCGCCGTGCTGGTGGACGACGGCAAGCTGCGCTGGGACGACAAGGTCATCGACCACATGCCGTGGTTCCGCATGTACGACCCGTGGGTGACCAGCGAGATGACCGTGCGCGACCTGCTGGTGCATCGCAGCGGCCTCGGCCTGGGCGCGGGCGATCTGATGTTCGTGCCGTCGTCCTCGCGCAGCCGCGCCGACACCGTGCGCGCGCTGCGTTACATTAAGCCGGCGACGAGTTTCCGCAGCGGCTACGCGTACGACAACCTGCTGTACGCGGTCGCCGGGCAACTGATCGAGGAAGTCAGCGGGCAGACGTGGGAAGTCTTCACGCGCGAACGCGTACTCAAGCCGGCCGGCATGGCCGATTCGGTGACCGAACAGGCGGCGCGTTTCGCGAACCCGAACCGCGCGTGGCCGCACGCGCGCACCAGTGGCGTGATGCGCGGCATGGGCCCGCAGGCGGTGCTCGACGAACGCAAGACGCTGGGCGACAACGGCGCGCCCGCGGGCGGGCTGTCGTCCAGCGCGAACGACATGGCGCACTGGCTTCAGGTGCAGCTCGGCAAGGGCACGTGGACGGGCGACGATGGGAAGCCGGTGAAGGTGTTCAGCGAGGCGCAATCCAAGCAGATGTGGACGCCGGCCGTGCTCACGCCGACGCCGACGTGGCCGGGCAAGCTGGCGACCGCCGCGCCGAAGTTCTCCTCGTATGCGCTGGGCTGGAACGTGCGCGATTACCGTGGCGAGAAGATGCTCGACCATGGCGGCGCGGTGTTCGGCGTGCAGGCGTACGTCGCGATGATCCCGGACCGCGATTTCGGCATCGCCGTGCTGATGAATTCCGAAGACACGCAGGCGATGCGCGGCGTCGCGCTGGAGATCATCGACCACGCCCTCGGCGCGCCCAAGACCGACTGGGTGGCGGCGTTCGACGAGTTCATGGACCTGCGCATCGACGGCGGCCTGAAGGCGCTGGACGCCGCCGCCAAAGCCAAGCCGGTGACCGCCGGCAAGCCGTCGCTGCCGCTTGCGCGGTACGCCGGGCGGTATCGCGATGCGTGGTACGGCCCGATCGGCATCACGAACGCGAAGGGCGGGTTGCGCATCGATTTCACGCAGACACCGGGAATGGCCGGCCGCCTGGAGCACGTGCACCACGACACCTTCCGCACCGTGTGGGACGACGCGACGATCGAGCCGGCGTTCGTGACCTTCGGCCTGGGCGCGGAAGGGAAGGTCGATCGCATCACGATGAAGGCCGCCTCGCCGATCGCGGATTTCAGTTACGACTACCAGGACCTGTTGTTCACTCCGTTGGCCGAGTCGTCGAAGTAGGAGCGCGGGAACCCCGGGTGCGCTGCGCTTGCCCGGGCTACAACGGTCCCCCGCTTTTGTAGCCCGGGTAAGGCCGCAGGCCGCACCCGGGGAGCTGCCACGGCCCAACCCTGCTGCCAGCCCCTGTCAGCAGCCCGTGCCATGATCGCGGCTCCGAAGGAAAGGAGCCGTGCCATGTCGATGATCGCGTCCTGCCACTGCGGCGCCACGAAGATCGAGCTTCCCGACGTCCCCACGAAGGCGACCGAGTGCAACTGCACCTTCTGCGCCCGCGTCGGCGGCATCTGGGCCCACTATGGGCCGGGTGAACTCAACGTCCTGTCGAACGATGACGAGCGCACGTACTCCGCCCGCGGAATGAACCAGCACCGCTTCTGCGGCCGCTGCGGCATCCACACTTGGGGCGATTCGCCGGACTGGTCGTCCGCGTACAACAACGACGGCAGTCCGAAGGAAGGCTTCACCCCCGGCACTGTCCCCGAGCAGCGCACCTTCGCCGTGAACCTGCGCCTGATCGACGATCTGGACTGGTCGACGATCAGCGTCGAGAAGCTGGACGGGCGGAACAACTGGTAAGCGGTTCCGGATTCGGATCGTCATTGCCGATTTCAACCGTCATTGCCGATCTCACACCGTCTTTACCGATTTCGAACGGTCATTCCGAATTCGAGCCGCCGTTTCCGATCCCGAATCGTCATTCCCGCGAAGGCGGGAATCCATGCGTGCGTGCCTGCACGCTCGACGGAACGCGTGGCGACGTCGGGCAGTTGGAGCACGGCCTGCGCGGGGATGACCTCATCGTGACGGATGCGATCACGGC
This sequence comes from Lysobacter auxotrophicus, assembly GCF_027924565.1. Lineage (NCBI taxonomy): Bacteria > Pseudomonadati > Pseudomonadota > Gammaproteobacteria > Lysobacterales > Lysobacteraceae > Lysobacter > Lysobacter auxotrophicus. The sequence goes on along the minus strand of NZ_AP027041.1, from coordinate 2,981,739 downwards.
CTGGGTCCCGGCTTTCGCCGGGATGACGGAAGGCGAGGGGCGCGCGCGACCGTCGCGTCGATGAGGCCGGCGTTCGCAAAGACGCTCAGCGCGGGCCCAGGCAACCAGCGCCAGCCCCGCCGCACCTCACCCGTGCCGCGTGCCGAAAATCTTGTCGCCCGCGTCGCCCAGGCCGGGGAGGATGTAGCCCACGTCGTTGAGGCGCTCATCGACGGAGGCCGTATAGACCTCGACATCCGGATGCTTGGCTTCCAGCACGCGCAGGCCCTCCGGCGCGGCGACGAGGAACAGGCCCTTGATGCGCTTGCAGCCGGCGGCCTTGAGCATGTCCACGGTCGCGACCAGCGTGCCCCCGGTGGCGAGCATCGGGTCGAGGATCAGCGCCGTGCGTTCGTCCATGCGTCCGGTGAGCTTCTCGTAGTAGCCGACGGGCTGCAGCGTGCGCTCGTCGCGCTGCAGGCCGACCACGCCGACCTTCGCGGCCGGGATCAGTTCCAGCACGCCCGGCAGCATGCCGAGGCCGGCGCGCAGGATCGGCACCAGCGTGACCTTCGCGCCCTTGATGCGACGCGTGGCGACCGGCCCGGACCAGCCCTGGACGACGGCTTCCTCGGTTTCCAGGTCCGCCGTGGCTTCGTAGGTGAGCAGCGTCGCGACCTCGGAGGCGAGTTCGCGGAACTCCTTCGTGCTGATGTCGCCCACGCGCATCAGGCCGAGTTTGTGCTGCACGAGCGGATGGCGGACTTCGACGACTTTCATGGGCGAACCCTGGGCACGGGGGCCGCCAGTGTGCCTTACGCACCGTGATCGCCGCAGCCCCTTCCGCATGGAAGGGGCTGCATCGCGCCCGTCAGAACGAGTAGCGCATGATCAGCTGGTACACCGGGCCGGACGACTCGGTTTCCAGCTCGAACTCGTCGTAGTCGCGGTTGAACTGGTCTTGTGCGTTGTCGAATTTGTGGAACGCCTCGTCCTTGTGCGCGTCGAGCAGGTTCGAGCCGGTCAGGCGCAGCGACAGGTTGTCGCCGAAACGCTTCTCGACGAACACCTCCAGGTCGCCGTCGTAACGCGTAGTCACTTCCTCGGCGAGCAGGCGCGCGAACGCGTTGCCCTGGCGGCGGTAGCTCGCGCCGAACGACATGCCCCAGGCGCGCACGTCGTGGATGAAACCCACGTTGTAGACGTATTTGGCCTGGTTGTTGAAGCGGCGCTCGCCGAAGTCGTCGGTCACGTCGCTGTCCAGCCACGAGTAGTTCACGAACAGGCCCGTGTCCGGCAGGCCGAGCGCGGTGAGCGGCGTCGACAGGTCGAACTCGATGCCATACACGCTGCCGTCGCCGACGTTGCGCGCGGTATAGACGAAGCTGTCCGGATCGAACTCCGGGTAACCCGGTGTCGTCGGCGTCGCGCCGGGATTCTCGTCGAGGAAGTCCTCCACCTCGTCCTCGTAATCGCCCAGCGCGGTCGAACTCGGCTCGCCCGTGTTGACGATCTCGATCAGGTCCTTCACGTCGCGATAGAACACGTTCACGCCGAACACCCCGCGCGTGCCGAGGCGGCGCTCGTAGCCGACGTCCACGCCCCACGCGCGCTCGGGATCGAGCGTCGGATTGCCGGTGAAGTCGTTGTCGCCGAATTCCTCTTCCAGCGTCAGCGGCAGGATCTGATCGAAGTTCGGACGACGCACCGTGCGGCCGACGGAGAACAGCAGACGGTCGGCGCCGGTGAAATCCCACTTCAGGTGCGCCGACGGCAGCAGCGTGTTGTATTCGTTGCTGGCGCTCTCGTCGTCGAAGGCGACGTCCACGTCGGTCGTCTCGTAGCGCAGGCCCGCTTCCCATGCCAGCGCGCCCGCGCTGCCGGTGAACATCAGGTACGGATCGACTCGCGTCTCGTCGATGCGGCTGTCGTTGCGGTCGAACGCATCGTACGGCGGCAGCGCGGCGCCTTCCTCGTCGGTGTCCACCTCGCTCACCTGCAGCGTGGTCTCGCGGCGCTTGTCCTGGAAATCCACGCCGAATTCCATCATCGCGCCGCCCACGCCGCGCTTGTGCGCGAGCTTGAACGTGCCTTCGCTGTCGCGCGTGTCGGTCAGCGTGCGCGTGCCCTCGCGTTCGTCGAACGACGGCGGCGTGTCCTCGTCGTCGAAGCCGCTTTCTTCCTCGGTCGATCGCGTATCGTCGTCGAAGCGCGCGTAATCCAGGTCGAACTCGGTACGACCGCCGGCCATGTCGAACACGTACTCCACGCCGAGCGACCAGTTGTCCTGCTCGATCTTCTCGACCTGGTCGTTGATCGACAGCAGGTTGTCGCGGCGGGTGCTGGTCGGGTCGTTGTACTCGACCGAATGCTCGGTCTCGGTGCGGTCGGTGCGCACGTAGAAGCCATCGACCGACAGGCGCCCCGTGCCGATGTCGCGCGTGTACGACAGGTTGGCCGAATAGTCGTCGCCGTCGCGCGTGTCGTCCTGGTCCTCGCGGTCGGTGAAATCCCCGTCGGGTTCCTCGAAGCGATCGCTGCGCTTGAACTTCGGGTTGTAGCGGCCCTGCACGTTGAAACCGCCAAGCAGGCGGCCGCCACCCACTTCGCCGCTCGCGACGGCGCCGTAGGTCGGCTTGATCTCGCCATCGTCGAAGCGCAGCGCGCCCAGGCGCACGTACTTGCCGTCGAACTCGTAGGCGTCGCGCAGCACGATGTTGAGCGCGCCGGCGACCGCATCGCCCGAGCGGTTCGCGCTGGTGCTGCGGATGATCTCGATGCGCTCGACCAGCTCGGCCGGGATGCGGTCGACGAAAAACGAGCGGTCGTTGCTCGCGCCCGGCACCTTCTTGCCGTTGATGAGGATCTGCGTGTAACCCGGATCCAGGCCGCGCAGCTGCGCGCCGTCGTATTCGAGCACGTCCGACACGAACGCCACGCTCGGCACGCGCTTGAGCATGTCGCCGACGGTAAGCGGTTCGAAGCGCTGGAAGTATTCCAGGTCGTACGACAGCACGGGCGCCACGGCGTCGGTGCGGTTGCGGTATGCGATGTCGGCCTGCACGACCACCGAATCCAGTTGCTTCGGATCGGGCGAGGCATCGGCCGGCGCGTCCGCGGCGTACGCCGTGTTGAAGGCGGCCGCGAAGCTCATCGGCGCGACCAGCGCGCACACCAGCGCACGCGACATCGCCGCGGCCAGCACGTTACGTTTCATCGTCAGGACATCCCCAGGTAATGGAAGGCGAGGGGCAGCGCGCCCCCTGCGGCTGCCCAAGCCGGGTTTTGTAGCCGCGCGGCATGGCGGAAACATGACAGCGATGCGCGCGGCCGATGACACCGCGCCGTCACAATCGCCGCGTAGAAATTCGCGGTTTGTTACGTATCACTCAGGGGAATGCATGTCCGACTCGATGACGATGCGCTGGGCCGCGCTGGCCTTCGCGTGCTGCTTGACCGCGTGTGCGACGACGGGGAATGCGCCGCTCGCGCAGCACGATCGCGAGCCCGACGAAGCGATGGAAGTCGATCCGCTGCTGGCGCAGTCGGGCATCGCGCATGAAGTCATCGCCGAAGCGTTCCTCACCGCGTCCACGCCGGACGAGAACGTCGATTCGCCGGCGAGCTGGCGCGCGCCGGACGGCAAGCGCTGGCTGATCGCGACGGGCAAGGCGAGCGACCGGCTGATCGTGTACGACGGCGCCACCGGCGCGACGCTGCGCACCGTCGGCGGTCCGGGCACGGCGCCCGGCCAGTTGCAGCGGCCCAACGGCATCAGCGTGTCCGGCGATTTCGTGTTCGTGGTCGAACGCGACAACCATCGCGTGCAGATGTTCCAGCTGCCCGATTTCAAGCCGCTGCTCGTGTTCGGCGCGCAGGATCTGAAGCAGCCGTACGGCCTGTGGGTGCGCGCGCAGCGCGACAGCTACGAGGTGATCGTCAGCGACAATTACATGTCGCCGCAGAACGAGGACGTGCCGCCGCCGCTGGCCGAACTCGACCGGCGCTTCAAGCGATACCAGCTGCGTCGCGTGCCCGGCGGCTGGCAGGCGCGGTTGATGGAAACCTTCGGCGACACGGGCGAGGCGGGTGCGATCCGTATCGCCGAGTCGGTGTTCGGCGACATCGAGCACGATCGCCTGCTGCTGGCCGAAGAGGACGTCGCCACGGGCACGCGCCTTCGCGAGTACGGGCTGGACGGGACGTATCGCGGGCGCGACATCGGCGCCGGCCTGTTCAAGGCGCAGGCCGAGGGCATGGCGCTGTATCGCTGCGAGGGCGGCGCGGGGTACTGGATCGCCACAGACCAGTTCAAGGATCGCAGCCTCTTCCACGTGATCGATCGCGTGACGCTGAAGCATCTTGGCGCGTTCGCCGGCAACAAGACGGCCAACACCGATGGCGTGTGGCTGGACCAGTCGGCCGACAAACGCTTCCCGCAGGGCGTGTTCTATGCGGTGGACGACGACCAGGCTGTCGCGGCATTCGACTGGCAGGACATCGCGCGTGCGCTGTCGCTACCGGCGTGCAAGACGGAGTGATTTCGCCGCGTGTGCGGCAACTCATTGCGGCCATCGCATTGCGCAGCCGTGCGCATGCGGCGCGAGGTTCTTGTAGCCCGGGTAAGCGAAGCGCACCCGGGGAGCGCGTAAGCGACGAGGCTGCCCCGGGTGCGGCCTACGGTCTTACCCGGGCTACAAACGCGGGGTGCGCGACGGGAAAGCAGATCGACGGGGAGTGAAGCGGTAAAGCAGGCGAAGACGGCGGGTGTGGGGGCACCCGCCGCCTTCGCGGCGGCATCCGGGGGAGGTCAGGCCGCCGCTGCCTGCTGCGCGCGCGGGCCTTCCCGCAGCGCACGACCGACCATCGCGACCAGCAGGTCGATTTCCTCGCTGGTGATGGTGAAGGTGGGCGTGAAGCGCAGCGAGTTCACGCCGCCGTGGATCACGCCGATGCCGTGCTCGCGCAGCCATTCCTCGGTGGAACCGGCGCCGTAGCACTTGAACTCCGGCGACAGTTCGCACGAGAACAACAGGCCCGTGCCCTGCACCTTGGTGATGAGGCCGCCGAGCTCGGCCTTGAGCTTTTCCAGCTTCTGCAGCGACTCGGCGCCGCGTGCGCGGATGTTCTCGCGAAGCTGCGGGGTGACCTGCGACATCACCGCACACGCGACGTCGAGCGCGCGCGGGTTGGTCGTCATCGTGTTGCCGTACAGGCCCTTCTTGTAGAGCTGCGCGGCCTGCGCGCCGACGGCGAGCACCGACAGCGGGTACTGGCCGGCGTTGAGCGCCTTCGAATAGGTTTCCATGTCCGGCGGATCGAGCTGCTCGAAGCCGGGGTAGTCGATGATCGACAGCACGCCGTGCGCGCGCAGGCCGGCCTGGATCGAGTCCACCAGCAGCAGCGCGCCATGCGAATGCGTCAGCTCGCGCGCGGCCGCGTAGAACGCCGGCGGCACGCCGCGGCCCGGATCGCCTTCGCCCATCACCGGCTCCAGGAACATCGCCTCGATGAACCAGCCATTCGCGTCGGCATCAGCGAATACCTTCTTCAGCGCGTCGATGTCGTAGGGCTCGACGGTGAGCACGGTGTCCTCGCCGCGGAAGCTCGCCAGGTGCTGCAGGTAGGTTTTGCGCGAGGAGTCCGAATACAGCGCCGGACGCTCGGTGCGACCGTGGAAACTGCCCTTCACCACGACGCGCTTGATGGTGCGGCCGGCGTGGCGGCCACCGGTGTCGGTCATCAGCTTGGTGTTCGCATCGGCGATGCGCGCGGCGAGCGAGACCGATTCGGAACCGGAATTGAGGCAGAAGAACTTCTCGTACGGGCAGCCGCCGCGCGCCGCGCCGATCGCCCCGCGCAGCGCACGGTCGAAGCGAAGCTGCGAGAGCGACGGCGTCATGATGTTCGCCATCGCCTGCGGCCGGGCCATCGCGGCCAGCACGTGCTTGGGCGCATGGCCGAAGCCGAGCATGCCGTAGCCGCCGGAATCGTGGAGCACCGCGCCCTTCAGCGTGACGACCCACGGGCCGCGCGCGACGAGGGCGACGTACGGGTTCACCGCATCGTCCGGATAGAAGTTGACGTAGCCGCCCTGGACGGCCTGGACCTGGGCGTCCTCGTCGAGGTCGAGCAGGTCGGCGATCTCGTCCTTCACGCGCTGGTATTCCTGCTCGCCGGCCTCGATGGCCTCGATCAGCTCGGCATGCGTGTGGGCGAAGCGCGCGATGGTCGCGTCGTCCAGGCCATGGGTGCGGCGGCGGCCACCATGGGCGCGCAGGGGGGCGAGACGGTCGATGACGGCCATGGGGTCCTCCGGGGTCGAATCAGGCGACAAGCTTTCCATTATCTGGATTAAATCGTCGATCGACAGTACGGATTTGTACGAAATTATGGATAATTTCGTCGTTTCGACGAAATCCGGGAGCAAAGCGTGAAGATCACCGACGCCGACCAGCAGGTGCTCTCCGTCCTGCGCGAAAACGCCCGGGCCTCGACGGCGGACATCGCGCGACGGTTGAAGCTCTCGCGCACCACCGTCCACAGCCGGATCGAGCGCCTGGAGCGCGAGGGCGTGATCCAGGGCTACACGGTGCGCGTGCACGACGCCGCCGAGCGCGGCCATATCCGCGCCCACATCATGATCACCGTGCTGCCCAAGCGTGCGCCGTCCGTCGCCGCCGCGTTGCACGCGATGCCCGAGGTGCGCGCGCTGCATTCGGTGAGCGGCCCATTCGACCTTGTCGCGCTGGGGGTGGCGCCGTCGGTGGAGGCGATGGACGAGTTGACCGACCGCATCGGCGCGATCGACGGCGTGGAGCGCACGACCTCGGCGATCGTGCTTTCGGCGAAGTTCGAGCGGTGAGATCGAAGCCCGCCGCGCCGCCCTTTGGGGCGTGCGTTGTCGAGCCCCTCTCCCCCCGGGAGAGGGGTTGGGGTGAGGGTCGGGCCGCGCGGACATGCTCGCGCTCGCGATGTCCGCTCCTATCGCCGCGCAAGCAACACCCCCGCAGTAAGCGTGTCAGCCCCCGGGTGCGCTTCGCTTACCCGGGCTACAAAAGCGGTCCGGAAGGCCCCTCGTCCGAACCTCTTACAATGTGCGATCCCACCCGCACCCCGACCGGCCTGTCTCGCCGGCCCCACGCCTTGAAGAAATCCGACTTCCACTACGACCTGCCGCCGGAGCTGATCGCTCAGGCGCCGCTGCCGGAGCGCTCGGCCAGCCGCCTGCTGGTGGTGCCGCCCGCGCAGGACGGCGCCCATGACCGCGGTTTCGAGGACCGCGTCTTCCGCGAGCTGCCCGACCTGCTGCAGCCCGGCGACCTGCTCGTGTTCAACGACACGCGCGTGATCCCGGCGCGCCTGTTCGGGCAGAAGACCACCGGCGGGCGCGTGGAAATCCTGATCGAGCGCCTGCTCGGCGGCTTCGAGGCGCGCGCGCAGCTGGGCGTGAGCAAGTCGCCGAAGGAAGGCGGACGCATCGTGCTCGACGCCGGCGGCGAGGCCGAAGTGCTCGGCCGCGACGGCGAGTTCTACCGCCTGCGCTTCCACGTCGGCGAATCGCTGGAGAATTACTTGCTGCACGCCGGCCGGCTGCCGCTGCCGCCGTATATCCAGCGCGATGCCGGCGCGGACGACGACACGCGCTACCAGACGGTGTTCGCGCGCGAGGTCGGCGCCGTTGCCGCGCCCACCGCGGGCCTGCATTTCGACGAAGCGCTGCTGGAGGCGTTGAAGGCGCGCGGCGTGGAGTTCGGCCACGTCACGCTGCACGTCGGCGCGGGCACGTTCCAGCCGGTGCGCGTGGACGAGCTCGACCAGCACGTCATGCACAGCGAGTGGTTGAACGTCGGCGCGGCGCTGATCGAACAGATCCGCCGCACGCGCGCGGCCGGCGGGCGCGTGATCGCGGTCGGCACCACCGTCGTGCGCGCACTGGAAAGCGCGATGCGCCGCGACGATGCCGGCCAGGGCGAACTCCAGCCCTACGCCGGCGAAACGCGCCTGTTCATCCTGCCCGGCTACCGCATCCGTTCGGTCGACGCGCTGATCACCAACTTCCACCTGCCCGAGAGCACCCTGCTGATGCTTGTTTCCGCCTTCGCCGGCAAGGCGCGCGTGTTCGCCGCCTACGACCACGCCATCGCGGAGCGCTACCGCTTCTTCTCCTACGGCGACGCGATGCTGCTGTTCCCGGCGGACGGGGAGGCCGCGGCATGAGCCGGCTGTCGTTCGAACTGCTGCGCACCGACGGCGGCGCGCGCCGCGGCCGCCTCACCTTCCCGCGCGGCACGGTGGAAACGCCGACCTTCATGCCGGTGGGCACCTACGGCTCGGTGAAGGGCGTGCTGCCCGAGCAGGTCCGCGAACTCGGCGCGGAAATGATCCTGGGCAACACCTTCCACCTGTACCTGCGCCCGGGCCTGGACGTCATCGGCGACCACGGCGGGCTGCACCGCTTCACCGGCTGGAACGGGCCGATCCTCACCGACTCGGGTGGCTTCCAGGTCTTCTCGCTCGCGCACAAGCGCAAGATCACCGAGCAGGGCGTGACCTTCGCCGCGCCGACCGACGGCAGCAAGGTGTTCCTCGGGCCGGAAGAAAGCATGCGGATCCAGAAGGTGCTCGATTCGGACGTCGTCATGATCTTCGACGAATGCACGCCGTACCCGGCGACCGAGGACGTCGCGAAGCGTTCGATGGAGCTGAGCCTGCGCTGGGCAGAACGCAGCAAACGCGCGCACGAGGGCAATGACGCGGCGCTGTTCGGGATCGTGCAGGGCGGCGTCCACGAGGCGCTGCGCACGCGCTCGGCCGCGGCACTGATGGACATCGGCTTCGACGGTTACGCGATCGGCGGCCTCGCCGTGGGCGAGCCGGAGGCCGAACGCAACCACATGCTCGAGCACACCTGCCCGCAGTTGCCGGCCGACCAGCCGCGCTACCTGATGGGCGTGGGCCGGCCGGAGGACCTGGTCGAAGGCGTCGCGCGCGGCATCGACATGTTCGATTGCGTGATGCCCACCCGCAACGCGCGCAACGGGCATTACTTCACCTCCTTCGGCACGGTGCGCGTGCGCAACGCGAAGTACGAGCGCGACCTGCGGCCGATCGAGGAAGGCTGCGACTGCTACACCTGCCGCAACGGGTTCACCCGCAGTTACCTGCGCCACCTGGACCGCTGCAACGAAATGCTGGGCCCGATCCTGGGCACCTTGCACAATCTGCGCTACTACCAGCGCCTGATGGCGCAGATGCGCGAGGCGATCGGGCAGGGAACCTTCGCCGCCTTCCGCGAGTCCTTCTACGCCGCGCGGGCCGCCGATTAGCGATCCGCGCGGGCTTCCCGCCGCGACACCCGCCCGGGGGAGGGGGGGAGCAGCCCGGAGCAGGGGCGGGACGGATCTTCCGTCCGGCCCGGGCCGGCCTGCCGCCCCGTGGCATAATCCCCCGCTATTTTTCGATCAGGACGACCGTCATGAATCTGCTCGACCTCGTGATTTCCCCCGCCTACGCGCAGGCGGCCCCGCAAGCCGGCGCCGGCGGTTTCGGCATGTCGCTGCTGTTCCCCATCCTGCTGATCGCGGTCATGTACTTCCTCATGATCCGCCCGCAGATGAAGCGCCAGAAGGAACACCGCGCGATGCTGGTGAAGCTCTCCAAGGGCGATGAAGTGATCACCAACGGCGGCATCGCCGGCGTGGTGGGCGACATCGGCGAGAACTTCATCACCGTGGAAATCGCCGACAACGTGCGCATCCGCGTGCAGAAGGGCGCCATCGCCAACGTGCTGCCCAAGGGCACCCTGAAGTCGGCGTAAGCCGCTTTCCCGATCCCACCTGAGCGTGCGCCCTTGAGGGCGCGCGCGGAATGCCGCGATGCTTGAATTTCCTAAGTGGAAATATTTCCTGATCCTGCTGGTGCTCGGCCTGGGCGTGCTCTACGCGCTGCCCAACGCCTTCCAGAAGGATCCTTCCGTACAGATCACGGCCAACCGTAGCGGCCAGCTCGACGAAGCCCTGCGCACGCGCGTCAAGGCCGAACTCGCCAAGGCCGGCGTCACGCCGCGCTCGGTGGAGATCGAAGGCGACAACCTGATGGTGCGCCTGGGTTCGCTGGATGCGCAGAGCAAGGCGAACAACGCCCTGCGCACCACGCTGGGCGAGAACTACACCGTCGCGCTCAACCTTGCCTCGACCGTCCCGGACTGGCTGGCCAATCTCGGCGGCAAGCCGATGGTGCTGGGCCTGGACCTCCAGGGCGGCGTGCATTTCGTCATGCAGGTCGACCAGCGCGCCGCGCTGGAAAAGCGTGTCGACGCCTACGCCGAAGACATCCGCGTGAGCCTGCGCGACGCCAAGATCAACTACACCTCGGTCGAACGCCGCCCGGACAACAGCATCCTGGCGATGCTCGCCCCGGGCCAGGACGCCGAGCGCGCGCGCAACGAGCTGACGCGCCTGATGCCGATGCTCAACTTCGACGTCGCCGGCAGCAACGTGAACGTCACCGTGCCCGAAGCCGAGCTGCGCGCGATCGCCGCCGGCGCGATCGAGCAGAACGTCACCACGCTGCGCAACCGCGTCAACCAGCTGGGCGTCGCCGAGCCGATCATCCAGCGCCAGGGCGAGGACCGCATCGTCGTGCAGCTTCCGGGCGTGCAGGACACGGCCGAAGCCAAGCGCCTGATCGGCGCCACCGCGACGCTGGAATTCCGCGCCGTCGTCGATGGCGACGCGATGGAAGCCAAGCGCACCGGCGTGCTGCCTCCGGGCGCGCGGCTCTACACGATCCGCGACACCGAGCAGCCCGTGCTGCTGAGCAAGCGCGTGCTGGCCTCCGGCGACCAGATGGTCGGCGCGAAGGTCGGCCGCGACCAGAACGGCCTGCCGGCGGTGGACATCACGCTCAACAGCATCGCCGGCCAGCGCATGTTCGACTTCACCAGCGAGAACGTCGGCAAGCTGATGTCGGTGGTGTACATCGAGCGCATCCCCACCGTGACCATGGTCAACGGGCAGGAAGTGCGCAGCGTGCGCGTGAAGGAAGAAGCCCTGTCGCCCACGCGCATCGCCGGCGTGTTCGGCAAGAACTTCCAGACCACGGGCCTGGAGAAGACCGAGGCCGAGACGCTCGCCAAGCTGCTCAGCGCCGGCTCGCTCGCCGCGCCCATGGACTTCGTCGAGGAACGCATCATCGGCCCGAGCCTGGGCGCGGAGAACGTCGAGCGCGGCATCACCGCAGTGCTCTATGCCTTCGTGTTCACGCTGGCCTTCTTCACCATCTACTACCGCATGTTCGGCGTGATCACCTCGGTGGCGCTGCTGATGAACCTGCTGATCGTGGTGGCGGTGATGTCGATGTTCGGCGCGACCATGACGCTGCCGGGCTTCGCCGGCCTCGCGCTGTCGGTCGGCCTGTCGGTCGACGCGAACGTGCTGATCAACGAGCGTATCCGCGAAGAGCTGCGCCACGGCGTCCCGCCGAAGGCGGCGATCGCGGCCGGCTACGAGAAGGCGGGCGGCACCATCATGGACGCCAACCTGACCGGCCTGATCGTGGGCGTGGCGCTGTACGTGTTCGGCACCGGCCCGCTGAAGGGCTTCGCGCTGACCATGATCATCGGCATCTTCGCCTCGATGTTCACCGCGATCACCGTGTCGCGCGCGCTGGCGCAGCTGATCTACGGCTACCGCAAGAAGCTCAAGTCCGTGGCCATCTGACCGGGTGAGAACGAACCAATGAAACTTTTCCCGCTTCATCTCATCCCCAACGACACCAAGATCGACTTCCTGCGTACGCGCTACGTGTCGATGACGATCACGGTGCTGCTGTTCGTGGCCTCGCTGGTGATCATCGGCACGTTCGGCTTCCGCAAGGAGGCCTACGCGCTGGAATTCACCGGCGGCACGCTGGTGGAAACCACGTTCGAGAAGCCGGCCGACGTCGACCAAGTGCGCGAGGAGCTGGCGAAGGCCGGCTTCGACAACGCCCAGGTGCAGGCCTTCGGCGGCGGCAACGGCCTGATGATCCGCCTGCAGCCGCACGGCGAGAGCAACAACGCCACCGGCAGCCAGTCGATCGCCAACCAGGTGGTCAAGGCGGTGTCCACGCCGGAGAACCCGGCGCGCGTGGTGCGCAGCGAATTCGTCGGCCCGCAGGTCGGTGCCGACCTCGTGCGCGACGGCATCTACGCCACACTGTTCATGCTCATCGGCTTCCTGATCTACATCGCGTTCCGCTTCGAGCTGAAGTTCGCGATGGTGGCGAGCATCACGGCGTTCTTCGACCTCATCGTCACCGCGGCCTACATCTACGGCACGGGCCGGGAGTTCGACCTCACCGTGCTGGCGGGCCTGCTGTCGGTGATGGGCTTCGCGATCAACGACATCATCGTGGTCTTCGACCGCGTGCGAGAGAACTTCCGCACCCTGCGCGTGGATTCGATCGAAGTGCTGAACCGCTCGATCAACCAGACGCTGTCGCGAACGGTGATCACGGCGGTGATGTTCTTCCTGTCGGCCTACGCGCTGTACCTGTACGGCGGTTCGTCGATGGAAGGCCTGGCGCTGACGCACATGATCGGCGCGGCGGTCGTGGTCGTCTCGACGATCTTCGTCGCCGTGCCGATGCTCGCGATCGGGCCGTTCAAGGTCAGCAAGCAGGACCTGCTGCCCAAGGCGAAGGACGAGGCCGCGCTCGCGCGTCGCCCGTAAGCGCCAGTTCCAGCACGCACCGGAAAGGGCCGCCTCGCGCGGCCCTTTTCTTTTCCGTCCCGGTGGAAACACGGCCGGGTGTCATCCCCGCGTCACTCCACCCTGCAAGGCTATTGAGCTGACCGATCCGGCGCTCGTCGATGGCGGGATCGGTCAAAGCGGCGGAAATTGAGACTCAAGTCACATCCCGCGCCGCCGTTATCGAGGCGATTCCACACCGAACCGCTCCGATGACCCTGTCCGACGCACGCCGCGCCGCACCTGCCCTCTCGTCCCGAAGACCCGCCCGCGGCAGCCACTGGCTGCGCGGCTCGCTGGACCGGCAGATCGGCCTGCCGCTGGTCGCCACGATGGTGCTCATGATGGCCGGCCTCACCATCATGGTGAGCCACTACGCCGCCCAGGCCGTCGAGACGCGCGCGCGCGAGGACCTGCGCTCGGCCACGTCGATCCTGCGCGACAACATCGCCACCTACGAGCAGAGCCTGACCGACGCGACCGAAACCCTCGGCGGCGCGCTGCAGGCCGCGCTGCTCGGCGGCACGGTCGAACTCGCCACCGCCGACGACGGCGCGCCCGTGCTTTCGCTGCAGGGCCAGAAAGTCGACGAGACCTACGCCCCCGTCGACCGCTTCACCCAGGACACCGGTGCGGTGGTGACGATCTTCGCGCGCAGCGGCGACGACTACGTCCGCGTCTCGACCTCCGTGCGCAACGAGAAGGGCGAGCGCGTGATCGGCACGAAGCTCGCGCACGACTCGCCGGCCTACGCGCCCATCGCGAAGAACCAGGCCTACACCGGCAAGACGCGACTGTTCGGCCGCGACTACATGGTCCATTACCGCCCGCTGCTGGATGGCGCCGGCACGACCGTCGGCGTGCTGTTCGTCGGCAAGGAATACGGCGCCGAACTCGCCGCATTGAAGGAGCGCACGCGCGCCATGCGCATCGGCGAGCACGGGCATTTCCTCGTGGTCGAATCCTCGAAGGACGGCGAAACGCTGGCGATCCATCCCACCGCCGAAGGCGCCGCGCTGGCGGACCTCGTCGATGCCGAAGGATTGGCGTCGCTGCGCCAGACCATCGCCGCCGGCGGCGGCACCGCGTACCTCGGCCTGGCCGCACGCCCGAAGGCCGCCGCCGAACCCACGCTGGCCGCGGTCGAAACCTTCCCCGACTGGAACTGGGCCGTCATCGCCGCCGAGCCGGTATCGCAGATCACCGCGTCCACGCGCGCGCTGGTGGCGATGATCGCAGCGGCCGCGCTGGTCACGCTGCTGGTGATCCTCGGCGTGTCGTGGTGGTGCGTGCGCCGCATCGTGACCCAGCCGCTGGAGCAGGTCGCGCGCCTCGCCGACGACGTCGCGCAGGGCCGTTTCGACGGCGCGATGCCGCCGCGGCGCGAGGACGAACTCGGGCGCCTGCAGCAGTCGATGGGCCGCATGCGCGAGCAGGTGCAGTCGGTCATCGGCGCGCAGCGCGAGATGTCGCAGCGCCACGACGTGGGCGAGATCAGCTTCCGCATGGACGCCGACGCGTTCCCCGGCCAGTACGGCGACATGGTGCGCGACACCAACGCGCTGGTCGCCGCGCACATCGCGGTGAAGATGCAGCTGATCGAGGTGATGCAGCGTTACGCGGTGGGCGACCTGTCCGTCGACATGGCGCGCCTGCCCGGCGAGAAGGCCGTGCTCACGCAGACGATGGATACGGTCAAGGCCAACCTGTCGGCGATCAACCAGGAGATCAAGCGCCTCGCCGGCGCCGCCGCTGCCGGCGAATTCGGCGTGCGTGGCGATGCCGCACGCTTCGAGCACGACTTCCGCGCGATGGTCGACGGCCTCAACGCGATGATGTCGGTGAGCGATGCGAACCTCGACCAGGTCTCGCGCCTGCTGCGTGCGATCGCGCGGGGCGACCTCACCGAACGCATGCACGGCGCGTTCCACGGCGTGTTCGCCCGCATGCGCGACGACGCCGACGCGACCGTCGCGCAGCTGACGGGCATCGTCGGCCGCATCCAGCACGCCTCCGATGCGATCGACGGCGCGGCGGCGGAAATCGCGGCCGGTAACGCCGACCTGTCGCGCCGCACCGAACAGCAGGCGGCAAGCCTGGAGGAAACCGCGGCGTCGATGGAGGAACTGACTTCGACCGTGCGCCAGAACGCCGAATCGGCGCGTCAGGCGAACCAGCTCGCCATCGACGCGGCCAACGTCGCCTCGCAGGGCAGCGCGGTGGTGGGGCAGGCGGTGGAGACGATGCGCGAGATCGAAACTTCCTCGCACCGCATCGCCGAGATCATCGGCACCATCGACGGCATCGCGTTCCAGACCAACATCCTCGCGCTGAACGCGGCGGTGGAAGCCGCGCGCGCCGGCGAAAGCGGGCGCGGTTTCGCGGTGGTCGCCTCGGAAGTGCGCGCGCTGGCGCAGCGTTCGGCCAATGCCGCGAAGGAGATCAAGTCGCTCATCGACGACTCGGTGGCAAAGGTCAACGACGGCTCGGCGCTGGTGAATCGCGCCGGCACGACGATGAACGACATCACCGCGTCCGTGCGCCGCGTCACCGACATCATGGCCGACATCTCCACCGCGTCGCAGGAACAGAGCGCGGGCATCGAGCTGGTCAGCAGCGCCATCGCCAGCATGGAAGAGGGCACGCAGCAGAACGCAGCGCTGGTCGAGGAAGCGTCCGCGTCGGCGCACAGCATGGAAGAGCAGGCCAGGGCGCTTGCCGGCGCGGTACGCCAGTTCGTCCTGGCGGACACGCAGGTCGTCACGCGCGCGGCCGCCTGATGGTCGCGAACGGACAGCACGGAGCCTTCGGGCACGCATCGCTCGAGCGCGCCTTCGTTGGGGAGCGAAGGCGCGCTCGCGGTGCGGGTTTCGCGTGTTCTCCCGGCCCGGACGGGTGAAGCCGCGCCGGATTCACAGGCGGCCGGCCATCGAGCCGGTGCTGCAGCGCCCGCGCGAGCCGCAGGTGTTGCTGCCGATGGGAGAGTGGTTCGGCGGCCATTCCTGACGCGCGCGGGGCGTTGGTGGCGTGACGCATAGGCGCCTTCGGCAGCGTCGTGGTGCATCGTCACCCCGGTGAAAGCCGGGACCCACGCCCGTAACGCTGGGCACTCCCATAGCGGCAAACCACCCGTCATCGTCATCCCGGCGAAGGCCGGGACCCAGGCCCATACCGCTTGGGCCCTCGCATAGCGGCGAACCCCATCACCGTCATTCCAGCGAAAGCTGGAACCCATTTTGCTGTTGCGGTTGCGGTTTTGTAGCCCGGGTAAGCGAAGCGCACCCGGGACGCGACCACTTCTCCAACCCGGGTGCGCTTCGCTTACCCGGGCTACAAGAGCTGCGATTGCGTTTGCCTTGGCCCTTGCCGCTTCGCTCCCGCTCTTGATCGTCATCCCCGCGAAGGCGGGGATCCAGGGACTTTCCACGCTGTCCCATGTGCCCCGGAAGAAGAATCACAAGCCAAGCTTCGAACGCCTGGCGGCGCCCGGGTCACTTTTCTTTGCTTGCCCAAAGAAAAGTAACCAAAAGAAAGGGCCGTTCCCCGACAAATCAATCCCACGACCGGACGGAGCAAGGGCGCGTTCGCGATTCGCCATCCATGGCTCAGCCCTCACCGCCGCACATCCATGTGCGGCGCCCGTTGGGGCTAGCAGCAAATGCGCTGTTCAACAGCAACAGCAACGGCAACAGCAACGGCAACAGCAACGGCAACAGCAACGGCAACAGCAAAAGAGAACCGCCACGCGTTTGTAGCCCGGGTAAGCGAAGCGCACCCGGGACGCGACCACATCTCCACCCCGGGTGCGCTTCGCTTACCCGGGCTACAAGAGCTGCGATTGCGGTTGCCCTGGCCCTCGTCCATCGAGGGCCAGACGCCACCACCCTGCACCTGCGCAAACACAAAAAAGCCGCGCAACGCGCGGCTCTTGCGTAGTCAATCCCGCACCGCGAGGCGATCAGTCGAACGCCGCCGCATACCCGGTGTTGACGATCTTCTGCTGCAGCAGGTCGGCGACCTTCAGGTTGCCCGCGACGAGCTGGCGCGTGGCGAGGCCCCGGTTGTCCATCGGGCCGGTCGTGCGGCCGCGGAAGTCGCTGACCTTGCCGCCGGCCTCGCGCACCAGCAGCACGCCGGCGGCGATGTCCCACGGCTTCACGCCCGCTTCGAAGTACGCATCGGCGCGGCCGCAGGCGACGTATGCCAGGTCCAGCGCGGCCGAACCGGTGCGGCGGATGTCCTCGGCTTCCAGCAGCAGGTTGTCGATGGTCTTGAGCTGCGCGGAGACGCGCTCGCGCTCGCGCGGCGGGAAGCCGGTCAGGACCATCGCGCCGTTCAGGTCCTTGCGCTCGGTCACGCGGATGCGGCGCTCGTTGAGCGTCGCGCCGCTGCCGCGGCTGGCGGTGAACAGGTCGTTGCGCAGCGGATCGAAGATCACCGCGTGGATCGGCTCGCCGTTTTCCACCAGCGCGATGGACACGCAGAAATGCGGGATGCCGTGCAGGTAGTTGCTGGTGCCGTCCAGCGGGTCGATCACCCAGGTGAAACGGTTGTGGCCGATCGAGCCGGTTTCCTCGCCCAGGATCGCGTAGTCCGGCGTGGAGCGGCGGAATTCCTTGATGATTTCCTTTTCCGCCAGGCCGTCGACTTCGCTGGCGTAGTCCATCCGGTCCTTTTCGACCACGTTCAGCGCGTCGAGCTTGTTCATGTGGCGCAGCAGGACGTTGCCGGCGGAGCGGGCGGCCTTGACCATGAGGGTGACGGCGGGTTTCTGCATGGGGACGGCGCCTCGTTCGGGGGACGGGGAGAGGATGGACTGGCGGGGGTGAAAGAGCGGCACCGGCGCTGCGGCCGGGGCGCGGAGTTTACCATTGCGCGCCATGAGTTCCGAATCGAAATCCGTGAATCCTTCCCATCCCGCCGCGCAGCGCCTGCGCATCGTCCTCGTCGGCACCCAGCATCCCGGGAACATGGGCTCGGCCGCCCGCGCCATGAAGACCATGGGGCTGGCCCGCCTGGTCCTGGTCGCCCCGGAAAAGCGCCCCAACGAGGAGTCCTACGCCTTGGCGGCCGGCGCCGACGACGTCCTGGGCGACGCCGTGATCTGCCAGACGCTGGCCGAGGCCGTGGCAGATTGCCGCATGGTCCTGGGCTGCACGGCGCGCAGCCGCCGCGTCCAGCTGGAGGAGCTGATGCCCCGCGAGGCCGCCGCGCGCGCCGTGGCGCAGGCCGGCGCCGGGGCCGAGGTCGCGCTGGTGTTCGGCCGCGAACGCACGGGCCTCACGAACGACGAGCTGCAGCTGTGCCACGCATCGGTGCATATCCCGGCCAATCCGGACTACAGTTCGCTGAACCTTGCCGCCGCCGTCCAGGTGCTCAGCTACGAGCTGCGCCTGGCGCTGCTGGACGCCGCCTCCGGCGAGGGCAACGCCGACGCCGATGCCGCCGCGGCCCAGGAAGACCCCCGCGAGCTCCCGGCGTCGCACGCCGAACTGGAAGGCTTCTTCGCGCAGCTGGCCGACACGCTGGACGCCATCGACTTCCACAAGGGGCGCGCGCCCGAATCGGCCATGCGCAAGCTGCGCCGGCTGTACCTGCGCGCCGGCCTGGACGTGCGCGAGGTGCGTATCCTGCGCGGCATCCTCGCCGACGCCCAGCGCATGGCGATGCTCGCAGGATCAAAACGCTGATCTGCGAAACGCCGGGCGGTTTGCCGTTTCGGGCCGGACGCCTTTCGATTACGCTGCCGGACGGCATCCCGATGGGTCGTCGTTCTTGATCGCCAGCCTGCGTCGTACCGCCCTGCTGACCCTGTGCTCGCTGGCCTTGGCCGCCGCTCCGTTGCTGGCGGTGGCGGGTAACGACTCGGGCGTGCTCGTGCTCGGGCGCATCAGCGACAACCCCAAGAAACACTACGAGCAACTCAAGCCGCTGCTCGATTACGTCATCCCGCGCCTGGCCGACGTCGGCATCCACGAAGGCCGCATCCTGATGGCCAAGGACACGCAGCAGATGGCGAGCTACCTTCGCCGCGGCCGCGTCGACTGGGTCACCGAAACCACCGGCACCGCGATGCTGCTGCGCGAACGCGCGCGGGCGACAACGCTGCTCCTCACCGAACGCGATGGCGTGAGCCATTACCACAGCATCTTCTTCGCGCGGCGCGACAGCGGGCTCACGTCGCTGGACGACCTGCGCGGCCACAGCATCGCCTTCCAGCGTCCCAATTCGACCAGCGCGTACTTCGTGCCGGCGGCCGAACTGCTGCGCCGCGGGTTCTCGCTGGAAATCCTCCTCTCGCCGGAAGACCGCATCGAGCGCGACGAGGTCGGCTACCTGTTCGCCTGGTCGGAACTCAACATCTCGACCTGGGTGCACAAGGGCCTGGCCGACGTCGGGGTGATGAGCAACCTCGACTGGACCAACCCGCATCGCATGCCGCCGTCGTTCCGCAACGACCTGACGGTGATCGGCGAAACCAACGACTACCCGCGCGCGGTGGAAATGGTCCGCGCCGGCCTGGATCCGCGCGTCGAGGCGCGACTGCGCGAGGTGCTGATCGACGCCGCCGGCGACCCGGAAGCCGGCGATGCGCTGCTGCGCTTCTTCAACACCACGCGCTTCATGCCGGTGGATCCGGAATCGCAGGAGGCGCTCGACCGCATCTCCGAGGGCGTGGCCCGCGTGCGCGCGGAGGTCGAATGAAGCTGCGCATGGGGTTGCAGGCGCGCTTCCTCGTCCTGATGGGCGTGGCGATGCTGGTGGTGCTCGCGCTGGTCGCGCTGTTGCTCAACCGGCAGGAACAGATGCGCCGCGAGGTCGAGGGCGTCAGCCGCCAGGCCATGCGCACGATGATCGGGCAGAGCCTGCGCCGTCAGGGCGAAGTCGCGGTGACGCAGCTCGCCGCCGGGCTGACCAACCCGCTGTATTACTCCGACCTCGATGCGGTCGGTGCGCTCGCGCGCTCCGCGCAGGCCGCGCCGGACGTGCGCTACGTCATCGTCTTCGACGAGGACGGCAAAGTCGTCCACGACGGTAGCGAGGACATCGCGCATTACGGCCGCCACATGGACGATGCGATGGCGAAGGACGTCATCGCTGCGACCGCGCTGCACACGCAGTTCGACGACCGCGTCATGGACGTCTCGATGCCGATCATGATCGGCCAGCAGCGCGTCGGCGGCGTGCGCATCGGCTACGACATGCAGGCGATGCGGCGGCTGCAGGAGCAATCCGTCGACAAGCTGCGTTCGCGGCTGGACACGCTCGGCCAGCGCCACGTGATCTGGATCGGGCTGCTCGGCGCGGGCCTGCTGGTATTCGGCGCGCTGTCGCTGTGGTTGATCCAGCGACTGCTGGTGCGGCCGATCCGCCGTCTCGCCGAATCCGCGCAGGAAATCGAGGCCGGCCATTTCGACACCACGACTACGGCCGATGGGCGCAACGACGAAGTCGGCGACCTGATGCGCGCCTTCGATCGCATGAGCCGCAGCCTCGCGCGGCACGATCGCGAAATCCGCCGCATGGCCTACACCGACGCGCTGACCGGGCTCGCCAACCGGCTGGCGTTCCGCGAATCGCTCGACGAACGCCTGGCCCAGAGCGACACACGTCAGCTCGCGCTGCTGTTCGCCGACATCGACGATTTCAAGCGCGTCAACGACACGCTCGGCCATGACGCCGGCGACGACGTGCTGCTGGAATGCGCGCACCGCATCGAAAGCGCGGTCGCGCGCGTGGGCGGCGAGGACGCGCTGCTGGCGCGCTTCGGCGGCGATGAGTTCGTGATCCTCGTGCAGGGCACCGACGATCCGCACGACGACGTGCGCACGCTCGCCACCAAGCTCGCCGAAGCGCTCGTGGTAGATCTGGGCGCACCGGTGGAAGTGCAGGGACGTCAGGTGTTCCTCGGCACGTCGATCGGCATCACGCTGTTCCCCGAGGACGCCGCCAGCGGCACCACGCTGATGAAGAACGGCGACATCGCGATGTACCAGGCGAAGGTCGCCGGCAAGAACTGCTTCCGCTTCTACAGCCGCGCGATGAACCAGGCGGTGGAACGCCGCGTGCACCTGGAGCAGGAGCTGCGCGGCGCATGGGATCGCGGCGAACTGAGCCTGGTGTACCAGCCGGTGTTCCGCCTCGTCGACGGCGCGATGATCGGCGCCGAGGCGCTGCTGCGCTGGCGTCATCCGGAGCTGGGCTTCGTCGCGCCGTCGGTGTTCATCGACGTCGCCGAACAGAGCGGCCTGATCGAAGTGCTCGGCCCGCAGGTACTGCACGCGGCGTGTTCGGATGCGGTGGCGTGGCAGAAGGTGCGCAAGGATCCGGAGCCGCTGTTCGTCGCGGTGAACGTCTCGCCGCGCCAGCTGCGCAACGGCGACCTGCCGAACGTGGTGTCCGCGTGTTTGCGCGACACCGGGCTCGCCGCCGACCTGCTGCACCTGGAGCTCACCGAGACGGCGGTGATCGGCGACGAACTTCACGCCAGTGCGCTGCTGTCGGAACTGCGCGGCATGGGCGTGCGCGTGTGGCTGGACGATTTCGGCACGGGTTTCTCGGGCCTGAGCCACCTGCGCCGCGTGCCGGTGGACGGCGTGAAGATCGACCGCAGCTTCGTCGCCGACGTGCTGCGCGACCCGGACGACCTGGCGCTGACGACGGCGATCATCGCGATGGCGCATTCGCTCGGCATCCTCGTCGTCGCCGAAGGCGTGGAAAAGGAAGGGCAGTACGCGATCCTGCGCGAGCGCGGATGCGATTTCGCGCAAGGCTATTGGCTGGGGCATCCGGTGACGGTGGACGAGTTTTTGCAGCTGCGCAGGTGATGGCGCGCGCTGCGCTTGATCGTCATCCCCGCGACGACGGGAATTCATGGGCGTTCGGGGCTCGCTGCTTTTGTAGCCCGGGTAAGCGAAGCGCACCCGGGGCGCGACCACTTCTCCGAACCCGGGTGCGCTTCGCTTACCCGGGCTATAACGACAGGTGCGCGGCTACGACACGCGCATTCGAAATACCGCCCACGACCAATCAGAAATCAAACAACTCGCCCAGAAGATTCTTCTTCTTGCGGTACTTGTAGTCCGACTTGTACTCGCCCTTGTAGCGATCGTCGCGATCGTGGCCGCGCGGGTCGTGCGCCGAAGGCGGAGGCGGCGGAGCCGCGCGCGTGGGTTGCGGAGCGACATCCGCCGAAGCCCGCTCGATCAGCTTGTCGAGTTCACCGCGATCCAGCCAGACGCCGCGGCATTGCGGGCAGTAGTCGATTTCGATGCCCTGGCGATCGGTCATCGCCAGTTTCACGTCACGGCAGACGGGACAATCCATGCGGGGTTCCTCGCGTCGGGGGAACCCCTGTTTTCAGGGCGTGGAGCGGATGAGTCAAGTCGCTTCCGGAACGGGCCGTTCAGCATGGCGCGCAATGAAATCGCGCACCTGCGGATACACCTGCGTGCGCCAGCGGCGGCCGCTGAAGATGCCGTAATGGCCGGCGCCCTCGACGGTGAGGTGTTCGCGGTCGTCCTCGGCGATGCCCGTGCACAGCGTGTGCGCCGCGCGCGTCTGGCCCTGGCCGGAGATGTCGTCCAGCTCGCCTTCGATGGTGAGCAGCGCGGTGGTCCGGATCTTCGACGGATCCACCCGTTCGCCGCGCACGTCCCACTCGCCGCGCGGCAGCAGGTGGTCCTGGAACACGATGCGCACCGTCTGCAGGTAGTACTCGGCGGGCATGTCGAGCACCGCGTTGTACTCGTCGTAGAAACGGCGATGCGCGGCGGCATCGTCGAGGTCGCCCTTCACCAGGTGCATGTAGAAGTCCCAGTGCGACTGGAAATGCCGCTCGGGATTCATCGCGACGAATCCACCGTGCTGCAGGAAACCCGGGTACACGCGGCGCCCGTGGCCGGGGTAGTTCGCCGGCACGTGCTGGATCAGGTTGTCCTCGAACCACGACAGCGGCTCGTGCGTGGCCAGGTCGTTGACCTTCGTCGGGTTCTGGCGGGTGTCGATCGGGCCGCCCATCATCACCATCGAACGCGGCGTGGTTTCGCCACGCGCGGCCATCAGCGAGATCGCCGCCAGCACCGGCACCGTCGGCTGGCAGACGCTGACCACGTGCAGCGTGTCGGCGCCGATCTGGCGGATGAAGTCCTGCACGTACCCGATGTAATCGTCGAGCGAGAATTCGCCGTCTGCCAGCGGCACCATGCGCGCGTCGACCCAGTCGGTGATGTAGACCTTGTGGTCGCGCAGCAGCGTGCGCACGGTGTCGCGCAGCAGCGTCGCGTGGTGCCCCGACAACGGCGCGACGACGAGCACCGGCGGCTGTTCCTTGAGGTCGCGCAGGTTGCCGGCATCGTCGGCATAACGCTTGAAGCGCAGCAGGCGACAGAACGGCTTGCGCGCCATCTCGCGCTCGATCACCGGGTACACGGTGCCGTCGATGTCGATGGAGTGGATGCCGAACTCCGGCTTCTCGTAATCCTTGCCGATGCGGTACATCAGCTCGCAGCCGGCCGCGGTCTGCGCGGCGCCCGGCAGCGATGCCAGCCAGCCGCCCTGCTGTCCGAACATCTTGGCGCAGGCTTCGGCCCAGTACGTCATCGGGGCCATCCACGCGCGGCCCAGCTCGTGCATCTGATAGAGCATCGGTTCGAATCCGGTGGCGGGCCCGGGGCGGGCCGCATGCTGCGTCGCAGCATACTGGAACCGCCCGCGCGCCACGTTAATGCGGGGCGGGGTGGTTCAGGCGGGGCGTTCCAGGGCAACCAGGCGGTCCGAAAGGGCCGGCGAGAGCCATAGATGCGAGCCCAGCGGAACGAAGCCGGCCTTCGCGAATCGCTGCCGGTAGAAGCGCGCGGGCCGCGGATGGAAGCCGACGTCGTCGCCGTCGGTTTCGTCCTCGCCGGTGAAGGTCTCCAGGAACGCGACGCCGCCGCACAGCTCGGCCAGCCCGGGCAGGCCGCGGTCGAGTTCGCGCGTGTCGAGGTAATGCATGACGTCGCTGCAGACCAGCAGGTCGACCGGCGGGCACGGACGCAGCTGCGCGAAGTCGGCGAAGCGCGCGAAGTGCACGTTGCGCCGCGCGCCGAAGCGCTGCACGGCGTACTCGCTGCTGTCGAACCCGAGGTAGGCGGCTTTCGGCCGAAACTTCAACAGCGGTGCGCGCCACGCGCCTTCGCCGCAGCCGATGTCGAGCACGGTACGGATCGGGCGTTCGAGGTGGTATTCGGCCGTGGCCACGGCGAGCGCCACCTTGCGCGTGAGTCGCGCGGCGCTGCCGACGGCATGGTCCTTCTTCGCCGGATCGCGGTACCAGCGTTCGAAGTAGGCCTGGTCGTAGTGTTTGGTCATGGTGAGATTGTACGGGGCGATCACACCGCATCCCTTTGTAGCCCGGGTAAGCGCAGCGCACCCGGGGCCAACGCAGCGGCAATGTCGAACCCGGGTGCGCTGCGCTTACCCGGGCTACAAGAGCGCGGGCTCATTGCACCATGTGCAATCCTATGCGCCGCGCACGCGCTCCCATGCCGAGGACCCCATGGCCTATTTCTGGATCAAGACCGCCCACCTCGTGTTCGTAATGGCCTGGATGGGCGGGGTGTTCTACCTGCCGCGGATCCTGGTGAACATCGCCGAAGCCGGGAACGAGCCCGCCGTGCGCGCGCGACTGGTGCTCATGGGACGGCGCCTGTACCGCTTCGGGCACATGATGTTCGGCCTCGCGTTCGCGTTCGGGCTGGTGCTGTGGCTGGGCTACAAGGTGATCCCGGATTTCCCGACGATGGTCGGCCCCGGCGCGGGCTGGCTGCACGCGAAGCTCGCGCTGGTGGTGCTGATGCTCATCCACTTCACCGTCGCGGGCCGCTGGCTGAAGGGCGTGGATGCCGGACGCACGCTGCCTTCCTCGAAAGCGCTGCGCTGGTTCAACGAACTGCCCGTGCTGCTGCTGGTCGCGATCGTCTTCCTGGTGCTCGCCAAGCCGTTCTGACGAGGCCGGGCGGCTCTCACTCCGCCTCAACCCGCGCCTGCTAAGGTTCGCCGCAATCCACTCACGTAACGTGGAGCGCGAATGGACGAGCGTTATTCGTTGATGCGTGGCGGGCTGCTGTACCGGCTCACGCACGCCGGTGGCGCGGCATGGACCGAGCGCGCCCACGCGCCGTGGATCGCCTTCGCGCTGCTGATGGTCGTGCTGGTGCCGGTCGTCGTGTTCGCCGCGATCGACCGCCGCCTGCTCGGCGGCGTCGGGGTGCCCCTGCTGCACGACTACACCGTGTGGGCGCGGTTCGCCATCGCGATGCCCGCGCTGATCCTCGCCGCGCCGCTCGCCGACGAGCGCATGTGGCGTTCGCTGGGGCATCTGCGCAACCTCGTGCAGGCGGACGATCACGCGAACTTCGAACGCGCGCTCACGAAGCTGCGTCGATGGCGCGATTCGGTCTGGCCGGAACTGATCCTCTTCGCGATCGCCATCGCGGGCATCTTCGCGGCGCCGACGCTTCCGCTGTACGAGCAGGGCGCCACGTGGCGCAACGACGGCACGCAGCTCACGCCGGCGGGGCTGTGGCTGTCGTGGGTCGGCTTCCCGGTGTTCCGGTTCCTGGCGCTGCTGTGGCTGTGGCGCTTCGTGCTGTGGGTATGCCTGCTCGCGCGCTTCTCGCG
Organism: Lysobacter auxotrophicus; assembly: GCF_027924565.1. Classification (NCBI taxonomy): domain Bacteria; kingdom Pseudomonadati; phylum Pseudomonadota; class Gammaproteobacteria; order Lysobacterales; family Lysobacteraceae; genus Lysobacter; species Lysobacter auxotrophicus. The sequence continues at coordinate 2,956,363 of NZ_AP027041.1, read as the reverse complement.
ACTGGACCTCGCGCTGCATGCGGCGCACCCCGACGGCTGCGGCGGCGTCGGCTTCCTCGGCTACGCGCATGCGTCGTTCCTGGTGATGCCCATCGTGACCGGCCTGCTCGTCGCCGGCAGCTGCGCGGTGGAAGTCGAACACCTCGGCGTGCGGCTCGACAGCCTTCGTCTGGTGCTGGGCGGCTACGCGGTGCTCGTGCTCGCGGTCATGCTCGCGCCCTTGCTGCTGCTCACGCCGAAACTCGCCGCGCTCAAGCGCAACAGCCTGCTCGCGTACGGCGCGCTCGGCACCGATGCATCGGAGGAGTTCGAGAGCCGCTGGCTCGGCCGTTCCCGGCGCGATGCCGCGCCCATCCTCGACGGTGGCGATCCGTCCGCGCTGGCCGATCTCACCGCCGTCTACGCGACGGCCAGCCGCATGGGCACCGTGCCGGTGCAGCGCTGGATCCTGCTGCAGTTCATCGGCGCGACCGTGCTCCCGCTGTTGCCGTTGCTGCTGCTGGTCATGCCGCTGGACCAGCTGGTGCAGAAGCTGTTTTCGATGCTCGTGTGAGGCGCGGCCTCAGACGGCGCGTACGCGGATCTCGACGTCGTCCAGGACCACCACCTGGCCCGCGCGGATCTTGCAGGTCTTGCGCAGCTCGACTTCACCGTCGACCGTCACCGCGCCGCTGGCGACGATCGCCTTGCCGGCGCCGCCGCTGTCGCACAGGCCGACCAGCTTGAGCAGCTGGTTCAGTTCGACGTGGTCGCGGTCGAGTTCGAAATCGATGTGCTGCATGTCGGGGCCGGCGGGCGAGGGGGCTGAAGGATACGACGCTCACGTGCCCGCGCACAGCGCACGCTTCTGTTCGGGCCTGAGCTGCTTGATCGCGTGTTCGGCGCGGCTGGCCGAGGCACGGTCCGGATGCGGGAACTGCCCCAGCAACCGCACCGGCGGTCGCGAGCGCGTGTAGCGCGCGCCTTTTCCGGCCACGTGCTGCGCGTAGCGGCGCGCGACGTCGGTGGTGATGCCCGTGTACAGGCTGCCGTCGCGGCATTCCAGCAGGTAGACGAACCAGGGCGCGGCGATGTCGGCGGCGGAGGTCATGGCAGGTAATCGTACAGCCGGTAGATCCACGACAGCTCGTAGACGATCGCGAACGCCACGAACGCCCGGTGGAAGCGCTCGCTCGACACCTTCATCGCGACCAGGCACAGCACCACGAGCAGCCCGTTGCGGATCGGGTACTCGATGCCGAAGTGCTCGTAATAGGGCTTGCCCTTGATCAGCGTGTCGACGAAGTCGATCACGTACAGCGACGCCATGATCCCGAAGAACCAGCTTCGCCGTGACTGGAAGTAATCGCGCCAGCCGCTGTAATCGGCCAGATCGTCTGGAAACAGCAGCGTGCACAGCAGGAACAGCACGACCACGTAGAGCACGAGGAACGCGTAGGAGGTGAACGTCCACGGGTGCACGCGCAGCAGGCCGAATTCCCACCACCAGAAGTGCACCAGCAGGATGAACATCGACAGCGCCCAGCCCAGGTGCACGCCGTAGATGCGCTCGCGCCCCGGATGCTGGACGAACTTCGCCAGGCCCTTCAGCAGCGTGGTGAGCGCCAGGCCCAGCACGATGCCGAGCACGATGCGGATGTGCGCGAACTGCGGATCGCTGGCGACGGCGGTCGTGTCCATGGCGCACCCGGGCTGGCGTGAGGCGATGGCGCGAGCATAGACATCGCCGCGGCGTGGCGCATTCACGCCGGCAGCTGCGATCATGGCGGCATGACCGATTCCCCCCGCTCCCCGGCCCCGGCGACCGCCGGTGCCGCCTTCGACCGCCTCCCGCTCACGCCCGCGCTGCTGCAGGGCGTGCAGGCGCTGGGCTACACGCAGATGACTCCGGTGCAGGCGCAGGCGTTGCCGGCGATCCTCGACGGCCGCGACCTCATCGCGCAGGCGCCCACCGGCAGCGGCAAGACCGCTGCGTTCGGCCTCGGCCTGCTGCACCGGCTCGATCCCGCGTCCGGCGCGACGCAGGCGCTGGTGCTGTGCCCGACGCGCGAACTCGCCGACCAGGTGGGCCGCCAGCTGCGCAAGCTCGCCTTCGCGATCCCGAACCTGAAGCTGTCGATCCTGTGCGGCGGCATGCCGCTGCAGCCGCAACTGGATTCGCTGGCGCAGCACGCGCCGCAGATCGTCGTGGGCACGCCGGGCCGCCTGCAGGAACTGCTGCGCAAGCGCGCGCTCGACCTCAAGCAGGTGCGCACGCTGGTGTTCGACGAGGCCGACCGCATGCTCGACATGGGCTTCGAGGAACCGATCCGCGAGATCGTCCGCGCAACGCCGTCGTCGCGGCAGGGCCTGCTGTTCTCGGCGACGTTTCCCGACTCCGTTCGCGAGATCAGCCGCGCGATGCTGCGCGATCCGGCGGAAGTCACCGTCGAAGGCGGCGAAACCCACGCCGCGATCGAACAGCGTTTCTACGAGATCGACCCCGCGCGCAAGACGCAGCTGCTCGCCGCGTTGCTGCTGCAGGAAAAACCCGAATCGTGCGTGGTGTTCTGCAACATGCGCCGCGACGTGGACGAAGTGGCGGGCTCGCTGTCGCACTACGGCTTCACCGCGCTGGCGCTGCATGGCGACATGGAACAGCGCGATCGCGACGAGGTGTTCGTGCGCTTCGCCAACCGCAGTTGCAACGTTCTGGTCGCCAGCGACGTCGCCGCTCGCGGGCTCGACGTGAAGGAACTGGCGATGGTGGTGAACTTCGACGTTCCCAGCGACGCGGACACCTACGTGCACCGCATCGGCCGCACGGGCCGCGCCGGTCGCGACGGCCTCGCGCTGACGCTCGTCGGCCCGCGCGAGCAGGGCCGCGTGTCCGCGATCGAGGAACAGCAGGGCGCGCCGCTGACGTGGTTCAAGGGGACGCCGCTGTCGGGCAAGCCGCCGAGCGTGCCGCCCGCGGCGATGGTGACGCTGCGCATCGATGCCGGCCGTACCGACAAGCTGCGCCCGGGCGACATCCTCGGTGCGCTGACCGGCGACGCGGGACTGAAGGCCGACGCCGTCGGCAAGATCGACGTGTTCCCGACCCGCTCGTACGTGGCGGTGGCGCGCGGGCAGGCGACGCAGGCGTTGTCGCGCTTGCGCGAGGGGAAGATCAAGGGGCGGAAGTTCCGCGTCAATCGGATGTGAGGTGGACGGCCGTCGGCGGCCCCGTCGTTGCCGTCATCCCCGGCGTACCTCACCGTCATTCCAGCGAAAGCTGGAACCCGGGCCGGTGACGTATAGGCACTCCCCGCATCGGGGAAGAACCTCACCGTCATTCCAGCGAAAGCTGGAACCCAGGCCCGCGACGCACGGGCACTCCCGCATCGTGGAAGAACCTCACCGTCATTCCAGCGAAAGCTGGAACCCAGGCCCGCGACGCACGGGCACTCCCGCATCGTGGAAGAACCTCACCGTCATTCCAGCGAAAGCTGGAACCCAGGCCCGCGACGCACGGGCATCCCCCGCACCGGAAGAACCTCACCGTCATTCCAGCGAAAGCTGGAACCCATTTTTGATGTTGTTCTTGTTGCTCTTGTTGCTCTTGTTGCTCTTGTTGTTCTTGCTGCTGCTCTAGTTGTTGCCGTTGGCGTTGTTGCTTCGCTCCCGCTCTTGATCGTCATCCCCGCGAAGGCGGGGATCCAGGGACTTTCCACGCTGTCCCGTGGGCCTTTCAGATTAGAAGAAGAATCACAAGCCAAGCTTCCGATCGCCTGGCGGCGCCCGGGTCACTTTTCTTTGCTTGCCCAAAGAAAAGTAACCAAAAGAAAGGGCAATCCCCCGACAAATCAATCCCACGACCGGACGGAGGAAGGGCGCGTTCGCGATTCGCTAGGCCCGCGCTTGCGGCGCGGGCGTTCGGGCGATGCGCGAACCAGTGGTTCGCAAGCACGCATCGCCCTCACTCCATGGCTCAGCGCTCACCGCCGCACATCCTGTGCGGCGCCCGTTGGGGCTAGTGACCAATCGGCTGTTCGACAACAACAGCAACAGCAACAACAGCAACAGCAACAGCAACAGCAACAGCAACAGCAACGGTAAGCGCCGCGCTTTTGTAGCCCGGGTAAGCGAAGCGCACCCGGGGAGCTGAGGCGCTCACACCTTCGAGTCCGAAGGTGGATGCCTGCTTTCGCTGTTGCTCGTCATCCGCGAAGGCTGGGTCGAAGGACTTCTGTGTTGACGGGAAAGCGTGAAACGTCCCTGGATCCCCGCCTTCGCGGGGATGACGATCAACAGCAACAGCAACCGCAACCGCAACCGCAACAGCAACCGAACCGCATCCACGCAGCCACAGCCACATCCACAGCCACAGCAACGGCCAACGCCACAGTCACTGCAACACGAATCAAATCGCCACGCAGTTCACGCGCACGAAAACACTTGTTCCCGCGCCTCCGCAGCGAAGCTCACCGCTGATTGAACGCCCACCGTCCCGGGCCGAGCAGTGCGACCGCCGCGCCTGCCACCAGGAACATTACCTGCAGTTCGATCGCCCAGCCGCCCTGCTGGTTGAGGTGGCCGATGTCGCCCAGGTGCACCAGGTACAGCGCGAAGAGCATGTTGACGACGATCAGGATGCCGCCGATGCGCGCGAAGAAGCCGGTGATGACCAGCAACGGCGCGATCACCTCGCCGACGATCACGCCATAGGCGAAAACGCCGGGGAAACCCTGCGTTTCCACGAGCTTGACGATGCCGTCCAGGCCACCTTCGAGCTTGCTCAATCCATGCAGGAAAACCAGTACGCCGAGCGCGATGCGGAGAATCAGCTTGCCGATGTCTTGCTGGGTGCTGCTGTTCATGGCGATACCCCCGGTAGTGGAGAGGCGTGCGTAGGACAGGCTTGCGTGAGGCAGGACGTGCGTCGGTCGTGCATGCGTCGAACAAGGCGATCCTCCGCCGACGCCGCGTCGGGCGCAACCGTCAGCGCAGGGGCAGGGCGACGCGGCGGCCGTGCCAGTTGAGCACCACGCCGTCGGCGGCGATTTCCTCCACCACCGCCTCGCCGACGCGGTCGCCCTGGCCGACGCGCGTGCCGTCGATGATCGCGAAACGCTGCGCGGGCGTCGGGCCGAACATGTGCATGCTGATCTTCAGCGCGGGCAGCTGTTCGCGTTCGCCGGGCGAAAGATCGGCCAGGCGCACGGGCGCGCCGCTGGCCGGCGGCGGAAGGGGAAGCGGCGCGACGGGTGCCGGCGTCGCCGCGGGTGAGCGCTGCGCGGGCGTGGTCGCTGCGGCGATCGCCGGCGCATACCGGTCGCCGGTGCGCGCGGGCGCCTCGGTCGTCGGCGGCGGTGCCGTGGGTTCCTGCGCGGTCGGCGGCGGGTACGCGGCGGAAGCGGCGGCGTAGACGTCGTCGGCGACCGGCTGCGTGGGTTCGGGTTCGCTGCCCGCGAGCGGCTTCGTGCGTGGCAACGGGGCGGGCGCGACGGGCGGCGGCGTCGATTCGACGACGGGCGCGGCCGCGCTGTCTACCGGCGCAGGCACGAGCTCGACGCTGTCCTGCGTCGTCGCCACGTTTGCCACGGACGGAGGCACCGGCGCAGGCGTTCGATCCCACACGCCCCAGGCCAGCGCGAGGATCGCGATTACCGCAGCGATTCCCGCGAACCAGAACGGCCAGCGGCGACGCGGCTCGACGCTGCGGGTGGTCGGCGGGAGTTCGGCGCGAAGGTCGGGCATCTCGCCGCGGCGGCGCTGTGCTTCGGACTTGCGGAGGGCGTCGAGGATCAACGACATCGCGTCACTGCGCTCCCGTGTCGGACTGGAGCGTGACGGGTCGCGGCGGCGCGGCGTCCTGTGGCGCCTGGTCCTCGTGTGCCGCCAGCGCCATCAACGTGGCGGGGCCGACGACGCCATCGGCGGCAAGGCCCGCATCGTGCTGGAAACGCCGCACGGCGTCCTGCAGCGGTGCGTCGAACACCGCCGGTGCATCCGTCTGCGGCAGGTACGCCGGCTGCAGGCGTCGCGCGATCCAGTCGACCACGATGCCGCTCGCGCCGGCCTTCAGCGGCGCATCGCGCAACGCGGCGGCGAAGGCTTCGGCATCCAGACGCGATGGTTCGGGTGCCGGGGGCGTGGCCACGGGTTCGACGACGACCGGCTTCGCGACCGGTGCGGGGGCCACTACGGCATTGGCTTCCACCGGCGCGCCGCGCGGCCACCACCACGCCGCCACGCCCATCGACGCGAGCAGCAGGGCCGCCACCGGCAGCGCGATGACCCAGCGCCGCGTGCCGCGCGTTTTGGCGGGAAGCACTTCGGCCGCGGCGCGATCGACCCATCGCGCGTCCAGCAACGGCACGTCGTGCGCGAAGCCGGCGAGCAGCGTGCGTTCGGCGATCACGTTGATCAGGCGCGGCACGCCACCGGAATGCGCATGGATGCGCTTCACCGCCGACGCATCGAACGCAAACCGCGTGCCGCCTGCGACGCGGTAACGGTGGCGCAGGTAGTCGCCGGTTTCCGCGCCATCCAGCGGCGTGAGGTGGAACCGCGCGGTGATGCGCTGAGCGAGCTGGCGCAGGTCCTCGCGCGCGAGCATGCGGCGCAGTTCCGGCTGCGCGAGCAGCACGATCTGCAGCAGCTTCTGCGTCGGCGTTTCCAGGTTGGTGAGCAGGCGCACCTGCTCGAGCGCTTCGACCGACAGGTTCTGCGCCTCGTCGATCACCAGCACCACGCGCAGGCCCTGCGCGTAGGCATCGAGCAGGTACGCGTTGAGTGCGTCGACCAGCGCCTTGGTGCTGCCGCGCCGGCCGTCGAGGTCGATGTGCAGTTCCTCGCACACCGATTCGAGCAGTTCGATCGGCGTCACGCGCGGATTCAGCACGAGTGCGACGCGGGTGTTCTCAGGAACCTGTTCGAGCAGCAGGCGACACAGCGTGGTCTTGCCGGTGCCCACTTCGCCGGTGAGCTGCACGAACCCGCCGCCGCCGCCCTGCGTGATCCCGAACAGCAGGTGCGCCAGCGCGTCGCGGTGGCGTTCGCTGAGGAAGACGAAGCGCGGGTCCGGCGTGATCGAGAACGGCGGCTCGATCAGGCCGTAGTGCTCGAGGTACATGGGCGACGGGCTGACGGCGAGGTTGAGGGCAGGGTAAGCGAGAAACGGGCGGCGCGGAATTCGCCCGCTCCTAGCTCTTCGCCTCGGCCGTGCCCAGCAGTTCCGGATCGACCCGATGCGGACGGCCCAGCAGCGGGTGGATGAACACGGCGGCCAGGATGATGACCACGCCGACGTAGAACAGCGTCGTCAGCTCGCGTTGTTCGCCCAGCAGCAGCGCGGCCAGCACGATGGCGTAGACCGGTTCCAGGTTCACCGCGAGCTGCTGCGCGAAGGCGCTCATGTGGCGCAGCGCCACCAGCGACAGACTGAACGGGAGCAGCGTGCATGCCAGCGCCAGGCCGAGCAGCAGCGCGGCATCGTGCGCGGACGGCGCGACGAGCAGCGGTCCGGCGAAGGCGGGGAACACCAGCGGCATGAGCGGCGCCAGCAGGCTCAGCGTGAGCACACCGGCGCCGAGTTCCAGCGCGGTCACCGTCAGCGGATCGCCGTGCTCGACCATGCGCTTGTTGAGCGAACCGAACACCGCCACCAGCAGCGCCGACACCGCGCCGACCGCGATGCCCGCGCGCATGCCCGCCGGCACGCCGCCGACGACCAGCACCACGCCGGGCAGCACCATCAGCCCCAGCGCGAGTTCGCGTTTGGAGAAGCGCGTGCGCGTCAGCCACGGTTCGATCATCGCCACGAACACCGTGCCCAGCGCCATGCAGGTCGCGCCGACCGAGGCGTTCGACAGCTTGATCGCGCCGTAGAAGGTGAGCCAGTGCAGCGCGACCAGCGAGCCGATGCCGGCGTAGGCGAGCATGGTCCGGCCCGACATCGCCCGCAGTCCGCGCCACACGCGCGGCACCAGCGCGAGCGCCGCGACGACCAGCAACATGCGCCACCACACCAGCGGCAGCGCCGGCAGGGTGATGAGCTTGCCGAGGATCGCCGTGAACCCCCACAGCAGCACGCAGAAATGGATTTGCAGTTGCGCCTTGCGGGTCGGGGTCATGCGGGTGATGCGGGCGGTGACGGGTGCGGAATTGTCGCAGCTTCGACGCTGCGTCATGCCTTCCCGTCGCCGAGCGGCGGTGCGTTGCGGGCCGGCTCGTTCGCCAACGCGGTCCCAACACCGCGATCCCCCAACACCGCCATCGCTCCGCCGCCGTCATCCCTTCACTACCGCCATCCCCACACTGCCGTCATCCATTCACTACCGTCATCCCCTCCTGCCGTCATCCCGGCGAAGGCCGGGACCCAGGCCCGTGTCGCCGCCGGCACTTGTCGCGTACGGGGGTGACGAGGCGGTTCCACATCCAGAGCCTTCCTTCGGGCCTCCCAGCCTGGGTCCCGGCTTTCGCCGGGATGACGGGGGTAGCGGCCGTGAGGGGAGACGTCTGTGAGGGGAGGCGTCTGGGGAGACGTCGGGCGGCGTCGTTATCACTCCGACTCGCTCAAACGGCGCACGAGCTCCCGCCAAAATCAGCAAACAAAATTGGCAAATTCTTAACATTTCGTTATAGGCTCGGGCTACGCCAATGGAAGGAGTGCCCATGAGCCAGCACCGCCGTCGTCTGTTCCGTGCCCCGCTGTTTCGTGCCATGAACGCCGCGCTGTGGCTGGGGGGCGGCCTGCTGGTCAGCGCCGCGGCTTCGGCCCAGCAGGCGCCGCCGGTGACCGGCGAGCCGCAGACCGTCGCCGAGGCGCGCGCCGAAGAGACCCGCGCGAAGACGCTCGACACCGTGTCCGTGCTGGGTTCGCGCCGCATCCAGCGCTCGTCCGACACGGCCTCGATGTCGCCGGTGGACGTCCTGCCGATGGACCAGGCGGCCGAGGAAGGCGCGCAGTTCGACCTCGCGCAGACCCTGCAGTACGCCTCGCCCTCGTTCACCTCGACCCGCCAGACCGGTGCCGACGGCGCGGACCTCATCGACGGCGCGGCGCTGCGCGGCCTGGGCTCCGACCAGACCCTGGTGCTGGTGAACGGCAAGCGCCGCCACACGGTGTCGCTGGTCAACATCTACGGCGCGCGCAACCGCGGCAACACCGGTACCGACCTCAACTCGATCCCGCTGATGGCGATCGACGCGGTCGAAGTTTTGCGCGACGGCGCGGCGGCGCAGTACGGCTCCGACGCGATCGCCGGCGTCATGAACATCTCGCTCAAGCGCGACAAGGGCTGCGAGGCCGTCGCCGGCTATGGCGAATACACCCGCGGCGACGGCGAGAACTGGCTCGCCACGGCGTACTGCGGTGCCGAACTCGCCACCGGCGGCATGTTCACCGTCACCGGCGAATGGCAGGACCGCGGTCGCTCCGACCGCTCGGTGCCCAAGGGCAGCCCGCGCATCATCGGCGATTCGGAAGTCACCAACCGCACCGTCTACCTCAACGGCGATTCGCCGCTCGGCGATGCGCCGGCCGAGGTGTACTTCACCGCCGGCATGCAGTCGCGCGACGCGTCGTCTGCGGCGTTCGCGCGCGAGGGCATCGGCTCGGAAGACATTCCGTCGCGCAACTCGGCCGCGATGTATCCCGACGGCTTCGTGCCCTTCATCGACGGTGTGCTCGAAGACCGCTACGGCATCCTCGGCCTGCGCGGCGACGCCGCGCAGTGGCATTGGGACCTGTCGCACACCTACGGCTACAACGAGCTGCGCTACACGATCAACAACACCTTGAACGCGTCGCTGGCGAACCTTGACCTGCTCACCGGCGGCGCCGGCATCAGCCCGGCGAGCTTCGACGCGGGCGGCTTCTCGTTCCAGCAGAACACCACCAACTTCGACGTCTCGCGCTATTTCGACAGCGCGCTGGCCGGCGTCAACGTCGCCTTCGGCCTGGAGCAGCGCGAGGAGCGCTACCGCATCCGCGAAGGCGAGGAAGGCTCGTACCTGGACTACGACGGCGCGGGCGAGGGCGGCAATCCGGGCAGCCAGGGTTTCCCCGGTTTCCAGCCCGGCGACGTCACCGACAAATCGCGCGACAGCACCGCCGGGTACGTCGACGTGGAGGTGAACTTCACCGACCGTTTCATGATGGATTACGCGGTGCGTTACGAGGACTACAGCGACTTCGGCAGCACGCTCGACGGCAAGATCGCCGCCGGCTTCCGCGCGACCGACACGGTGATGCTGCGCGGTTCGGTGAGCACCGGTTTCCGCGCGCCGTCGCTGCAGCAGAAGTACTTCTCCTCCACCATCACCGACTTCATCAGCGGCGAGCCGGTGGACGTGGTGATCGCCTCCAACGACAGCGAGCTCGCGCGCCTGGCCGGCGTGCCGAACCTCACCGAGGAGACTTCGCAGAGCGCCACGCTGGGCCTGACCTGGACGCCGCGCGAGAACGTATCGCTGACGTTGGACCTGTACCGCATCGACATCGACGATCGCGTCGTGCTCAGCGGCGACTTCGACACCAGCGATCCGGCGATTGGGCCGATCCTGGAGGCGATGGACGTCGGCCTCGCGCGTTTCTTCTTCAACGCCGTCGACACCAGGACCGAAGGCGCCGACCTCACCGTCACCTACGACTTCGACTGGGCCGATTCGAAGTGGAGCACGTACCTGGGCGCGAACTGGAACAAGACCGAGGTCACCCGCGTGAACACGCCGCCGGCGCTGGCCGGCCGCGAGGACACGCTGCTGCCCGAACGCGACCGCCTCTTCATCGAGAACGGCGCGCCGCGCAGCAAGGCCGTGCTCGGCGTGGACTGGACGCGCGGTTCGTGGTCGGCGAGCGCGAAGGGCATCTACTTCGGCGAGCAGGAACTGGGCACGTTCTCCGGCACCGAAGCGGGCGTGCCGAACCAGCACTACGCGAGCAAGGCCTCGGCGGACGTGAGCCTCACGTATGCCTTCGCCGAGAACACCAAGCTCACCGTCGGCGGTTCGAACGTGTTCGACACCTTCCCGACCCGGCAGAACCCGGACGAGACGGACAACGGCCACATCTACGAGAGCGTGCAGTTCGGCCTGAACGGCGCCGCGTGGTACGTGCGCCTGTGGCACAAGTTCTGAACCACGACGTTTTTCCGACAGGCCGGAGCGAACATTCCGGACGCTGGAACCCCTCTCCCGCTCGCGGGAGGGGGACGGGCGAAGGCAGGCCGCCCCTCGCACCCCTTTCGTCGCCATCGATGCAAACGGTGCCGGCATGACCGACGCATTCCTCGCGCATCTGCACGACCTGCTCGATCCCGCGGGCGAGGTGTCCACGCGTGCCATGTTCGGCGGCCACGGCGTGTACCTGGACGGCGAACTGATCGGCGTGGTGATGGAGGAAGCGTTGTACCTGAAGGTCGACGCCGAAACCCGCCTGCATTTCGAAGCCGCCGGCTGCGAGCCCTACGTCTACCTGGGCCAGGCCGAACCGATCACGATGAGCTACTGGTCCGTGCCGGACATCGCACTGGAATCGCCGGACGCGATGCGGCCGTGGGCGGAGCTGGCGTGGGCGGCGGCTCGGAGGAAGGGGCGGGGGCGGTAGGCGCGGGGGCGGTAGGCGCTTGGTTTTGCTGTTGCGGCTTCCGCTCGTCATCCCGGCGAAGGCCGGGACCCAGGCCCATACCGCGCGGGCACTCCCGCACCGGCGAACAACCCGCACTCAGCGCTTTCGCTTTTGATCGTCATCCCCGCGAAGGCGGGGATCCAGGGACTTTCCACGCTGTCCCGTGAGCCCTTCAGAAGAAGAATCACACGCCAAGCTTCCGATCGCCTGGCGGCGCTCGGGTCACTTTTCTTTGCTTGCCCAAGTCCGACTGGATTCCCTTCGGTCAAAAAGTAACCAAAAGAAAGGGCAGCTCCCCGACAAATCAATCCCACGACCGGACGCGTAGTAGGTGCGTTCGCGATTCGCCATCCATGGCTCAGCGCTCACCGCCGCACATCCTGTGCGGCGCCCGTTGGGGCTAGAGACCTGATGGGCTGTTCGACAGCAAGAGCAACAGCCTTTGTAGCCCGGGTAAGCGAAGCGCACCCGGGTTTGCGCCTCCGAGCCGACAGCGTGGATGTCCTTTTCCCCGAACGTGACGGTGACGACGTTTCGCGGCCGACAGGCTCGCCTGCGTCCCCGGGTGCGCTTCGCTTACCCGGGCTACAAAAGCGGGTAAGCATGAGGCCGCCCATCGATGCAACGCCGTGCCCCCACCCATGTCGATTTCCCCCATCCCCATTCGTCGACTACCTGAAAGCCGCGCAATCGCGGCCACAGCCGACGAGGAAAACCGCATGTCCACCCGCCTTCCGCTCGCCCGCGCGCTGCTCGCCGCCGCGTTATCGTTCTGCGCCGCCACGGCCGTCGCCGCGCCGGCCGTGTACGAGATCGATCCGGCGCACACGTTTCCCAGTTTCGAAGCCGACCACATGGGCATTTCGGTCTGGCGCGGCAAGTTCAACCGCAGCAGCGGGCAGATCACGCTCGATCGCCAGGCGCAGACCGGCAGCGTGAACGTCGTCATCGACACCACGAGCATCGATTACGGCCTGGACGAGATGAACGAGCACGCGCGCAACGACACGCTGCTGGATACAGCGAAGTTCCCGCAGGCGACCTACAAGGGCACGCTGGCCGACTTCCGCGACGGCGCGCCGACGCGCGTGAAGGGCGAGCTGACGCTCCATGGCGTCACCAGGCCGGTGGACCTCACGATCCGGCGCTTCAAGTGCATTCCGCATCCGCTGAACAAGCGCGAGCTGTGCGGCGCCGATGCGTACGGCGATTTCCAGCGCGATGCGTTCGGCATCGACGCCGGCAAGGACTACGGCTTCGACATGACCGTATCGCTGCGCATCCAGGTGGAAGCCACGCGCAAGCCCTGATTTTTCCTTCCGCTAACACCGCTTCCACCATCCTGCGGCCTCCCGCCGCCAAACACAGGAGTGAACCGATGGCCTTCTACGTAGATGGATTCGTCCTTCCCGTCCCGCGCGACAACGTGGACGCGTACAGGAAGCTTGCGCGCACGGCGGGCAAGGTGTGGCTCGAGTACGGCGCGCTGGAGTACCACGAGTGCCTCGCCGACGACGTGCAACCCGGCAAGACCACGTCGTTCCCGCAGGCGGTGAAGCTCAAGCCCGACGAGGTCGTGGTGTTTTCGTGGATCGTCTACAAGTCGCGCAAAGCGCGCGACCGGATCAACGCGCAGGTGATGAAGGATCCGCGCCTGGCCGGGATGGATCCCAAGATGCTGCCGTTCGATGGCCGCCGCATGTTCTGGGGCGGTTTCAAGCCGATCGTTTCGATGATGGCCGAGTAACGGCGTCGTCCGCGCCGGCCGCCGCCGCGCATTCGGCGGCGCGCCGGCGCAGCAGCGCCTGTTCGCGCGCGTTGCGCGTCATCTGCGCGGCGCGTTCGAACTCGCCCTGCGCCTCGCGCCAGCGTTCGAGCTTCTTCAACAGATCGCCGCGCACCGCCGGCAGCAGGTGGTAGTCCTTCAGCGCCGGCTCGCCGGTCAGCGCATCGACGACCGCCAGGCCCGATTCCGGGCCGAACAGCATCGACAGCGCCACGGCGCGATTGAGCTCGATCACCGGCGACGGCGTGATGCGCGCCAGTGCACCGTACAGGCCGGCGATCGCGGCCCAGTCGGTTTCCTCCGGCGTCAGTGCGCGCGCATGGCACGCGGCGATCGCCGCCTGCAACGTGTACGGGCCGCCCGGCGCGGTGCCGCGCGCGATGCTGCCTTTCTGCGCGCGATCGAGCGCACTCAGCCCGCGATGGATCAGCAACTGGTCCCAGCGCGCACGGTTCTGTTCGAGCAGCAGCACCGGGTCGCCGTCAGGCCCGATGCGCGCGGCCGATCGCGATGCCTGGATTTCCATCAGCGCGACCAGTCCGTGCACTTCCGGCTCGGCGGGCATCAGTTCGGCGAGCATGCGGCCCAGGCGCAGCGCGTCCTCGCATAGCCCCGGACGCATCCAGTCGTCGCCGGCGGTGGCGGCATAGCCCTCGTTGAAGATCAGGTAGATCACCGCGAGCACGGACGACAGGCGCTCGTTGAGTTCCTCGCCGCGCGGCATTTCGTAGGGCACCTGCTTCTCGGCGAGCGTGCGCTTGGCGCGCACGATGCGCTGGGCGATGGTGGGCTCGGGCACGAGGAAGGCGCGCGCGATCTCGTCCGTCGTCAGGCCGCCGAGCAGGCGCAGCGTCAAGGCGACCTGCGCATGCGTGGGCAGCACCGGATGGCACGCGGTGAACACCAGGCGCAGCAGGTCGTCGTTGAACGGATTGTCGAGCGCGTCCAGGTGCGCGTCGTCGGCATGCGCCTGCTCGTCTTCGAGTTCGCGCGCGATTTCCTCGTGCTTGCGCTGCTGCAGCTTGCTGCGTCGCAGGCGGTCGATCGCACGATGTTTCGCGGTGGCCATGAGCCACGCGCCGGGCTGGTCCGGCACGCCGGATTCCGGCCATTTTTCCAGCGCCGCCACGAGCGCGTCCTGCGCCAGTTCCTCGGCCAGTCCCACGTCGCGCAGCATGCGCGCGAGCGAGGCGATGAGCCGCGCGGATTCGATGCGCCATACGGCATCGATGGTGCGATGGATATCGGTCGCCGTCATGGCGACGGATGAGAGCATCGCGGGGCGGTGGGTGCAAGTGCGCGAAGTACGTTTTGCGCCGCAGGCGCCGGCAGGTGCGATCGACTGCATTACGACGTCGGCCGCACGGTCCGTCGAAGGGCGCCGGCTTTTGTAGCCCGGGTAAGCGCAGCGCACCCGGGTTCGAGTGGTTTCCGCGCAGCCCCGGGTGCGCTGCGCTTACCCGGGCTGCAACCGCCCTCAGGTGCCCTTGCGCTCGGCGACGTTCTTCAAACCCACCAGCCCGCGTTCGAAGTCCTGCCCGACCATCCGATCCATGCTGAATACGAGCGAGATCAGCTTGCCGATGTAAGGCTGCGGCCCGTGCATCGCCCAGGTGACGCGGCTGGCGCCGTTGCCTTCGGGGACGATGAGGAACTCGGCCGTGTTGTGCGCTTCCATCGGGCGGGTGAAATCCAGCTTGATGCGCACCGCTTCGCCCGGCACGGAGTCGACGATTTCCATGCGCCCCGCGCCGGCCTTCGAATTGCCATCCCACGTGTACACCGCGCCGACGCCGCACGGCGTGCCGGCGATTTCGCGTTTCATCGCCGGATCCAGCGTTTCGAACGGCGACCACGCGCGCCAGCGGTTGAAGTCGTTTACCTGTTCGAACACGCGCTCCGGCGGCGCGTGCACCACGATGCTGCGCTCGACGCGGAACGTGTCCGGCCGCGTGGCCGCGACCACGAGCACGGCCACGATGGCCACCAGCAACGTCGCTGCGATGATCTTCCACATATTGGCGTCCTCAGTCCTTTCGTGCGTGCGCACTGGATTGCTGCATCTGCTCGTACCCGGAACTCGCCTGCTGCAGGTCCTCGGGGAAATCGTCGAACTCCATCACCTGGCGGATCTCGATGGTTTCGTTCTCCGAGGCCGGGCAACGCGACGCCCACGCGATGGCTTCCTCGCGCGACTTCACCTGGAGCATCCAGTAGCCGCCGAGCACTTCCTTGGCTTCGGAGAACGGGCCGTCGGTGACGTGCGGGCGGCCGCCCTCGAAGCTCACGCGCGCGCCCATCGACGGCGGATGCAGCCCGTCGAGCGCGAGCAGTACCCCTGCCTTCTGGAGCGATTGGTTGTATTTCATCATCTCGGCGACGCGGTCCGTCGGCGGCAGCGTGCCGGGCGCGGCGTCCTCGTAGCCCTTGGGGATCATCAGCATCATGAAGCGCATGGTCGTGTCTCCTGCAGGAAGGAACGCGCGCGTCACGCGGCGTCGGGGGTGCCGCTCATGTGCACGAATTCCCAGTGGTTGCCGTCGATGTCCTGGAACGCGCGCGAGTACATGAAGCCGTAATCCTGCGGATCGCCGCCGGAGGTCGCGCCCGCCTTCAACGCCTTGGCGTGGATCTCGTCGACCGCCTCGCGGCTGTCCAGCGACATGCAGGTGATCGCGCCGACGACCTGCCGCGTGTCTGCAACGGGCTTCTTTACGAACGTGCCGAAGAACTCGCGCGTGAGCAGCATCACGTAGATGCTGTCGTCCACGACCATGCAGGCGCCCTTGTCGTCGGTGAACTGCGGGTTGAACGCATAGCCGAGCGATTCGAAGAACGTCTTGGACTTCGGGAGGTCGTGGACGGGAAGGTTGACGAAGATCTGCGTGGACATGGGGATTCCTGTTTGAGGGGTGGGGGCGGATGTGACCGGAACGCGTGGCGCGCTCATTCCTTCTCGCAATTGACCATCCACGACACGCTGAAGCGGTCGACGAACATGCCAAAGCGCGCGGCCCAGAACGTGGGGCCCAGCGGCATGATCACGTGGCCGCCTTCGCTCAATGCGGCGAACACGCGCTCGGCTTCGCTCGCCGTGTCGACGTTGAGTGCGAGCGAGATGCCCTTGATGCCCTCGAACGGATGCTCGGGGACGGAATCGGACCCCATGATCGCCTGGTCGTCGATGACCAGCCGCGCGTGCATGATCCGGTCGCGGTGCGAAGCGGGCACGTGGTCGCACGCGGGCGTGTCGCCGAAACGGTTGAGCGCTTCCAGCGTGCCGCCCAGGCACTGGTGGTAGAAGCGGAAGGCGGCTTCGCACTGGTCGTCGAAGGACAGGTAGGCGTTGATCTTCATGCGCGGTGCTCCTTGTGTGGACCGTTACTGCGCGCGCGCGTCGATGTGCGCGCGGATGCGTTCGCCCTGCGCTTTCAGTTCCGGCGTGACTTCACCGCCGCAGGCGTGGCCTTCGTAGACTCGCCGGATCTCGATCTGGCTCGGGCCGCAGCCGGGGTTGGGGCAGCGCTTCACCCATTCGATCGCCTCCTGCAGCGACGCCGTCTGGAACAGCCAGAAGCCGGCGATGAGTTCCTTGGATTCGGCGAACGGCCCGTCGATCACGCTGCGGCGATCGCCATCGAAACGCACCCGCGCGCCGTGCGAGCTCGCGTACAACCCGGCCGCGTCCAGCAGCACGCCGGCCTTGGCGAGTTCCTCGTTGTAGCGGCCCATCTGTTCGACCAGCTCCGCGCTGGGCGGCGCACCGGTTTCGCTTTCCGGCGTGGCGTGGACGATCACCATGAATTTCATTGTCGTGTCTCCGTATCGGCGCGCGGTTTTGCGCGCTCTTGTGGAGACGACGAAGGGGCGTGGGGGAAATCGACACGGCCTCGAAAAAAGTTTTCCGCTGCGGTGGTAGCCCGGGTAAGCGAAGTGCACCCTGGGGCTGGTCGCGCTTCGTTCCCCGGGTGCGGCTTCGCCTTACCCGGGCTACAAGAGCGCCAGTGCCTACCGCTCCCGGTGTTCGACCAACCAGTCCAGGAACGCCTGCGCCGCCGGTCGCAGGCGGCGGTGCGCGGGATACACCGCGTAATACCCCCATCGCGCCGGCATCGACGGCACGGGCAGGCGGACGAGTTCGCCACGCTCCAGGTAGGGCACCGCGATGCGCGAGCGCGCCAAGGCGATGCCGAGTCCCGCCGCGGCGGCCTTCATCGCGTCGGTGGTATCGCTGAAGGTGTAGCGCTCCTCGAACTTCGCCCCGTGCACGTGCGTGGCGCGGAACCAGTCGTGCCACCCCTGGCGCGCGTGGTCGGCGATGAGCGGATGGCGGGCGAGGTCGGGCGCCGACGCGATGCCGGCCGTCGCCGCGTAGTCGGGCGAGGTCACCGGGAACAGCGACTCATCCATCAGGAAATGCGCCGTCAGCCCCGGCCAGTGGCCCGGCCCGTGGCGGATGCCGAGGTCGGGGCCGCCCTCGTCGAACCGCGTCAGGGCGATCTCGGTATCGACGTTGAGGCTCAGGCCCGGGTGCGCCCGGGTGAAGTCGGGCAGCCGCGGCAGCAGCCACGTGTAGGCCAGCGAGTGCAGCGTCGTGATGCGCACGCGGCCCTCGTCCTCGCGCGAACCGCGCAGGCTGCGCAGCACGCCGTCCACGTCGGCCAGCGCGGTGCCGGCCGCATCGGCGAGCTGGCGGCCCTGCGCCGTCAGCGAGACACCGCGCGCATGGCGCTGGAACAGCGGCACGCCCAGGCGGGATTCGAGCTTGCGGACGTGGTGGCTGACGGCGCTCGCCGTGAGGTGCAGTTCCTCCGCGGCGTGGGCGAAGTTCTGGTGGCGTGCCGCCGATTCGAACGCCGTGAGGGCAGGCAGCCAGTCCGCGCGCAGGGCCATGTGAGCCTCAAATTATTTTTGTGTCTGTCTGCGAAAGTATGCGCTTGTAAGGTCCTGCGCCAGAACGACAATGGCGGTTCGGGTTGAGCCGTATTTCTCGATCGTCGTCGCGCCGCCGCCCGGGCGGGCGACGCAGGAGCCGCACATGGACCGTTCCAACGACACCACGCCGCACGAGGTCGCCTCCAACGACGCCGACTTCGACACCCCGGCGCCCGCCGCGATGCGGGCCTGGCACCTCGACGAGGTGCCCGCGCTGCACATCGGCGAAGGCTGCACGCGGCGCGACCTGCCCGCGGGCCCGGGCGTGCGCGTGTGGGTGGTCGACATGGCGCCGGGCGCGCAGTGGCCGGTGCTGGACCACCACGAAACCGGCGAGTCGTACTACGTCATCGAAGGCGAGGTGATCGAGGGCGCGGCGCGCTTCGGCCCTGGTACCTATGTCTACTTCGCGCCCGACAGCCGCCATCGCCCGCGCACCGACACTGGCGTGCGGCTCATCGGCATGAACCTCGGGTATTCGGCGTTCCTCGCCGCCGGCGGCAGCCCGGAATCCATCACGCACTGCTACCACCCCACGCAGGGCTGACCTGCTTTCACATCCTCCCCCCACGAGGTTTGCGATGAACACCGCTGTGACCGCTCCCGTAGTGCCCGACGCGCGCGAACGCGGCTGGCTGACCCCGCTCGAACTCGCGCTGCTCGGCGCGATCTGGGGCGCCTCGTTCCTTTTCATGCGCGTGGCGGCGAAGGATTTCGGCGCCATGCCGCTGGTGGAACTGCGCCTGGCGCTCGGTTCGCTGGTGCTGCTGCCGTTCCTGTTGCGCTCACGCGCCCAGTTCCCGCTGAAGCTGTGGCCGAAGCTGGCGATCATCGGCGCGGTGAATTCCGCGCTGCCGTTCATGCTGTTCGCGTGGGCCGCGCAGCGTGCGCCCGCGGGCATCGGCGCGATCTCCAATGCGATGACCGTGCTGTTCACCGCGATGGTCGGCGCGCTGTTCTTCCACGAGAAGATCGGCGCACGCCGCGCAATCGCGCTGGTCGTCGGTTTCGCCGGCGTGGTCGTCCTGGCCGGCGACAAGACCGCCGGCGGCGACCAGGTCGGCTGGGCGGTGGCGGCGGGCGCGACGGCGTCGTTCCTGTACGGCATCGGCATCAACCTGGTGCGTCGCCACCTCACCGGCTTGCCGCCGGCCGCGGTGGCGTCGGCGACGCTGGGCGTGTCGGCGGTGCTGACGCTCCCGTTCGCACTGGCGACATGGCCGACGCATGCGATCCCGGCGAAGTCGTGGTTCTCCGTCGCGATGCTCGGCGTCGTCTGCACGGGCCTGGCGTTCGTCATGTACTACCGCTTGATCGCGCGCATCGGCGCGAGCCGCGCATCTACGGTGACCTACCTGATCCCGGTGTTCGGCGTCGCGTGGGCGTGGCTGCTGCTGGACGAACCGCTGACGATCAAGATGGGCATCGCCGGCGCGATGATCCTGGGCAGCGTGGCCTTCAGCCAGCGCGCCGCGAAATGACGCGCCTTTAAGCCCCTCTCCCAGCGGGAGAGGGGTTGGGTGAGGGGCGGGGCGTGCGATGCAACGATGCGCCTCCGTGCCCTTTTCCCTCGCTT
The DNA here is from genome assembly GCF_027924565.1 of Lysobacter auxotrophicus. Taxonomy (NCBI): domain Bacteria; kingdom Pseudomonadati; phylum Pseudomonadota; class Gammaproteobacteria; order Lysobacterales; family Lysobacteraceae; genus Lysobacter; species Lysobacter auxotrophicus. The sequence continues at coordinate 2,936,470 of NZ_AP027041.1, read as the reverse complement.
CCCGGGCGCTGCGTACCTCACCCTTCCCCAAGCCTCCTCTGCACGCAGGGGAGTGTGCCCTTGTCTTCACGGAACGAGCCCATGACCCAGAAACGCGTCGTCTTCGATTTCGATCTGCAGTTCACCAACGGCGGCGGCATCCAGGGGCAGGACTTCCGCCTCGACATCGAAGGCGACGACATCGACGATGCCGCGCTCGTCGATTACATCGTGCGCGACCTGCGCCTGCTCATGGTCGGGCCCGCGCGCATCCTCAACAAGAAGATCATCGTCGAGGCGCACAAGCGCAAGACGCGCGATGCATCGGACGAGCGCCGCCTCTACATCGAGCTGAGCCACGTCATCGAGGACGGCCTGGTCACGTATCCCGGCCTGCCGGCCGCGCGCATCTGCGATTACCTCAGCCGCGAGCGGTCGCGCGAGGTGTACGAGGCCGGCACCGAGTTCCAGATCGGCCGCATCGACATGGTGGCCAACACCGGCACTTACCTCGACTGTCCGTCCCACCGTTACGAACACGGCCACGATCTGTCGCAGATCGAACCGGAAGCGTTCTGCGACCTCGACGCGATCGTGATCCGCGCCGATCACCGCGACGTGCGCGCGATCGACGCCTCGTGGTTCCGCGACCGCGAGCTGCGCGGCCGCGCCGTGCTGGTGCACACCGGTTGGGATGCGTACTGGCGCGAGGCGTCCTACGCGGTGGAGCACCCGTTCCTGACGCAGGACGCGGCGGAGTACCTGCGCGATTGCGGCGTCAAGCTGGTGGGCATCGACTCGATGAACATCGACGACACCAGCGGAAAATCGCGGCCGGTGCATTCGGTGCTGCTGGGCGCAGACATCCTGATCGTCGAGCACCTGTGCAATCTGGCCGCGCTCCCGGATGAGGGATTCGAGTTCAGCGCGATGCCGCCAAAGGTGCGGGGCATGGGGACGTTTCCGGTGCGGGCGATGGGGAAGTTGCGGGGGTGAGGGTGATGGACCATGCCCGTAACGCGCGGGCACTCCCTCATCGGCCAACCACCCGCCGTCATTCCAGCGAAAGCTGGAACCCATCTTGATGTGGCGTTCTCCCGCTCTGCTCTCGCCGCGGGCCTGGATCCCGGCCTCCGCCAGGATGACGGTGTCGTACGCTTTTGTAGCCCGGGTAAGCGAAGCGCACCCGGGGAACGCGACCGACCTGACTCCCTTCCTTCGCCGGGATGGTTTGAAGGGAAGCCGCGCCAACGCACCCACGCAAGACCTCCCTACCGCCGCAACCCCTCACCCGCGACATCCAACCCTTCCGGCAACGCGTCCTTCTCGATCACGCGCGCCTGCGCACGTGCCAGGCCGGCGCCGGTCAATGCCCACGCCAGTGCAATGGCCGCGCCGAGCAGCGCGGCGATCGCCGGCTGCTGCGCGAGCATGTCGACCAGCGCCTTCGCCCAGCCGCTGACCGCGTCGGCGCCGCGGTACACGACCGAGTCGATGAAGTTCTTCGCCTTGTACTTGGCTTCCGTCGGCACGACGGTGAACAGCATTTCGCGGCCCGGTCGCACGAAGGCGTACTCGCCCGCGCGACGCACGACCATCACCACCGCGAGCACCGCGAACGTCGGCGCGAACGCGAGCCACACGAAACCCAGCATCGTCACCACCGGCACCGCGACCAGCAGCGCCGCCATGCCCAGGCGCTGCACCAGACGCCCGGTGATGAACAGCTGCGAGAGGATCGTCAGGCTCTGCACGATCGCGTCGATGGTGCCGAACACGCGCGTCTGGTCGTCGCGATTGGGGAACTTCATCTCCACCAGTCGGGCCTGTTCGAAGTACAGGAACGTGCTCACGCTCGCCAGCAGCAGCACGAACAGCGAGATGCCCAGCAGGTACGGCGAGCGCAGCACCGTCGTGATGCCGGCGAACGGATGGCCGCCCAGCGGACGCGCACGCGCCTGCGCGGTCAGTTCGTCGCGCACCGGCTGCGCATCGCGCCAGTGCTGCAGGTGCCGCGCGATGCCGATGCCGACCAGCAGCAGCGCCGCGGCGAGCCACAGCAATCCCGCGTGGCCGATCGGGCCGACCAGCGCGATGCCGAGCAGCGGCCCGACCAGTCCGCCCAGGCTCGCGCCGGCGGCCATCAACGCGAACAGCCGCTTGGCCTGCGCGCTGGGGAACAGGTCGACGCACACGCTCCAGATCACCGAGATCGCGATCAGGTTGAACACCGAGATCCAGATGTAGAACGTGCGGGCGATCCACACGTTCTCCGGATCGCGCTGGAAACCCAGCGCGAAGAGAGCCAGGTTCACCGCGAAGAAGCCGAACGTCCACGGCAGGATGCGCCGGCGCGGCACCTTCGAAGCGATCCAGCCGAACAGCGGCATCGCCGCGAGCGTCGCCAGGAACGTGCCGGTGAACAGCCATTGCAGGTTGTCCACGCCGCCGGCGACGCCCATGGTTTCGCGCACCGGCCGCAGCATGAAATAGCCGGCGAACATCACGAAGAAGAGCAGGGCGCCGGTGAGGACCGGACGTTCTTCGCCTTCGGCCACGCCGAAGGTGCGGGCGATGCGCGTGCGCAGGCTCATGCGGCGTCCGTGCTCAGGCCAGCGCCGCGATCAGCGCGTCGCGCTGCTTCGCATCCAGCAGCGTGCCGGTGCCCGCGCGCAGGTTGTCGACCTGGTGCTTCACCTTCGACGTTGCCGGAATCACCACCGTCACCGCCGGATGGCTCAGCACGAACTTCAGGAACAGCTGCGCCCACGAATCCGCGCCGACGTCTTTCGCCCACGGCGGCAGCGGCTTGTCGCGCACCTGCGTGATGAGGCGTCCGTCCTCGAACGCACGGTTGATCATCACCGCGCAGCCCAGTTCCTGCGCGAGCGGGAAGATCGTCTGCTCCGCGCCGCGCGACACGGGCGAGTAGTTGATCTGGATGAAGTCGGGCTTGTACTTGCGCATCTCGTCGGCGAGCTGCGCCTGGCCGTCCTCGCGGTAGTGCGTGAGGCCGGTGTATTTCGTCTTGCCCTGCTGCTTGAGTTCGCGCGCGAGCGCAATCTGCGCCGCGGTGTCGCGCAGGTTGTGCACCTGCAGCAGCTCGACCTTGTCGGTGCGCAGCCGGCGCAGCGAATCGTTGAACTGCTTCAGGCCTTCGTCGCGGCCGGTCACGCCGGAGAGCTTCGTCGCCAGGAACAGCTTGTCGCGCGTCTTCGTCTGCGCGATGAGATCGCCCAGCACGTCCTCGGCGGTGGAGTAGGTGGGTGCGGTGTCGATGAGCGTGCCGCCGGCGGCGACGAAGGCCTCCAGTACTTCACGCAGCGGCGCGCGTTCGCCGGCGTCGGCGCCGGTTTCGAAACTGCCCGAGGTGCCCATGCCGATCACCGGGATCTTCTGGCCGCTGGACGGGATGGTGCGCGTGATGAGCTTGCCGCTGAACGGCTTGGCGGGCACAGCGTTCGAAGCGGCCGCGGCGGGTGGGCGTTCCTGGCTGCAGGCGGCGAGCGGCGCGAGAGCGACGCCCGCGGCGGCCAGGGTGGCGGTGGAGATGAATTCGCGACGGCTGGTCATGGCGATCACTCTCTTCACGGCGGCGGGAAAGCCGATAGTGCCGTTGATAGTGTCGCGGCCGCGCGCAGGGGAGTGCCGTTCGGCACGGTCCATGCGGCGAAATGCCGGAAATGTGGGCCGAGGCGTTGGAGGCGGATGCGGGATGGGAGCGTCGGAGCCGGCACGTCCTTCGACGTCACAGTGGCGGATCCGCGCCGGGCCTGGGTCCCGGCTTTCGCCGGGATGACGGAGTGGGGAAGCTACGACGATTCCCGATTCCCGATTCCCGATTCACAAATCACAAATCACAAATCACAAATCACAAATCACAAATCACAAATCACAAATCACAAATCACAAATCACAAATCACAAATCACAAATCATGAATCACGAATCACGATCCCAATTCCCAATTCCCAACCCCTACAACCGCTCGATCAACGCCATCGCCGCGGCCGGGTTGCGCTCTTTCGCGGCGCTGATGAAGAACACGTACACGTCGCGTGTCTGCTTCGGCGCGGCGTCCTTCGCCAGCGTCGGCAGTCCGGGCGGCTGCGCGCCCGTCGCCCATTCATGCGCGCGCTTGGCCCACGTGGCGAGTTCCGCGTCGGTGTAGCCGGTGGGGATGTCGCTGCGTGAGCGCATCAGCCGCGCGTAGACGAAATCGGCGGTGACATCGCTGAAAGACGGGTGCTCGTCGGAGTCGGTGAACACCGTCGCCATGCGGTGGCTGCGGGCGAGCGCGATGTAATCGGCGTCGACGAACTTGGGATCGCGCACGTCCAGCACGTGGCGCAGGGGCCGGCCTTCGACCTGCGTGGGAAGCATCGACAGGAATTGCGCGAACGGCTCGCGCTGGATCTTCTGGTTCGCGTCGAACTGCCACACGATCGGGCCCAGGCGATCGCCGAGCGAGGCGATGCCGCCGAGGAAATCCTCGATCTGCGGGCCGGTCTTCGCAAGCGCGCGCGACTGCATGATGCGCATCGGCGCCTTCGCCGAGAACACGAAACCTTCCGGCGTTTCCGCTGCCCATTTGGCGTAGGTCGCCGGTTTCTGCGCGCCGTAGTAGGTGCCGTTGACCTCGATCGCGGTGAGGCGGCGGCTGGCGTATTCCAGCTCGCGCCGCTGCACGAGGCCCTTGGGGTAAAAGTTGTCGCGCCACGGCGCGAACGTCCAGCCGCCGATGCCGACGCGGATGCCGTCGATCGGCCGCGGATGTTCTTCGAACAGTTCCATGCTCAGGTGTTCCCGGTTTCGTTTTCGCCTTCGGACCACGGATCGTAGCTGCCGAACCACCACACGTACCCTTCCGGATCGCGCGCGGCAAAGCCGCGTCCGCCGTAGTGCTGGTCGGCGATGTCGATGACGATCCCGGCGCCGGCGTCTTTCGCGCGGGCGTAGAGCGCGTCGGCATCGTCGACGACGACGCACACGCCGTGGGTGGAACGGCCGCCGATCTCGTCCGGCTGCGCCATCAGTTTCGCCCAGTCGCCGTCCTTGTTCGCCGAGCCGAGCATGATCATGCCGGTGTCGCCGAAGGTGAGCTGCGCGTGCAGCACGACGTCGCCGTCCATGTACACGGCCTGTTTCTGGAAGCCGAAGGCGCGCACGAGCCAGTCGATCATCGCCGGCGCGTCGCGGTAGCTGAGGGTGGGGACGACGGTGCTGCCGCGGCGTGAGGTGGGCATGGCGACTTCCCTGGCGGAGACGGGGCCGCAGGATAGCGCGGGCGGGTTAAGCCGATGTCGGCTTGGGCACATTCCGGCGTCGCCGTGCTGGGGCACAATCGCCACTTTCCCCACACCTGCACGGAGGATCGCGACATGGCGCATTACAGCGGAGGTTGTCATTGCGGCGGCATCGCCTATGAAGTCGACGGCGAGATCGACCAGGTCCTGGACTGCAATTGTTCGCTGTGCGCCAAGCGCGGCGGATTGCTGTGGTTCGTGCCGGCCACCGCGTTCGACCTGAAGACGCCGGCGTCGAACTACCGCACCTACACCTTCAACACGCACAAGCTGCAGCACCACTTCTGCCCGGAGTGCGGCATCTCGCCGTTTACCGAAGGCCAGATGCCCGACGGCACGCCGATGGTCGCGATCAACGCCCGTTGCCTGGAAGGCGTGGAGCCGGCGTCGCTGAAGGTGGTGCAGTTTGACGGGCGGGCGCGCTGATCGAAGCCGGCGTTTGTAGCCCGGGTAAGCGCAGCGCACCCGGGGAACACGGAGCGTCAACGCATCGCTTAGTCGTGGCGAACACCCGGGTGCGGCTTCGCCTTACCCGGGCTACAAGAGCGGCATGCGGGTGCCGGCTTTCGCCGGGATGACGGAATAAAGAGCCGCGACTGCAAGCAGCCGCGGCCTTGAACACGATGACGTCGGACGGTTGGATCCCCGCCTTCGCGGGGATGACGGTCCGGCGAAGGCGTGGCCGCGAGCGCGGCCACGCGCCGGACCGTCACTGGATCGGCTCGTCCAGCATCATCTCGCGCACGAAACGCACCGGCGGGGCGCCGTAGCTCAGCACCTGGTCGTGGTAGGCCTTGGCGTTGAACTTGTCGCCCAGCTTGGCTTCCACCGCCTTGCGCATGTCGAAGTGCTCCTGCGCGCCGACGAAGTACGTCGGCAGCTGCGCGCTGGTCAGCTGCGCGCGCACCCACTTGCCGGCGGCTTCGCGCTCCTGCTGGAACGCCTGCTTCGTCATCAGCTCCATCGCCTGTTCCTTGCTCCAGTTGTCCACGTGCACGCCCTGGTCGAGGATCGCGTTGGCGATCGTGCGCAGGTAGAACTTCAGCTGCACCAGGCGGAACAGCGGGTCGTTATCCAGATAACCCGCGTCGGCCATCATGTCTTCGGTGTAGACCGCCCAACCTTCGGCGAACAGGCCGGAACGCAATACCGACCGCAGCGTGGAATGCGACTTCACCGAGTGCGCGCCTTCCAGGTAATGACCCGGCATCGCCTCGTGGATCGACAGCAGGTGGATCATCCGGTTGTTGTATTCACGCAGGAACGAATCGGCCTGCTCGGCGTCCCACTCGTCCGGAATCGGCGAAATCGCGTAGTACGTGTCCAGGCCCTTGTCGAGCGGACCCGGCGAATCGCAATAGGCCACCGCGACGCCGCGCTGGAATTCCGGCATCAGGATGATCTTCACCGGATCGTTGGGCACGGTGACCAGGTCGTGCTTGCGCGTGAAGTCGGTCGCCGAGGCGAGCGTCTGCTTCGCGAAATCGACGACCTGATCGCGCGCGGGCTTCTCGGCGTAGGCCAGTTCGAGCGCTGCTTCGATCGCTGCCTGTTGCTGTTCCGGCGACGGGTTGGCCGGCATGTCCGGCGCGTTCGGCTTGTCCTTCAGCACGGTCTGCGCGATGGCGTACATCTCGCCGCGCACGCGCTTGAGTTCGCCCTCGGCGCGCTGCTTGATCTCCGCGCGCGACAGCGAGGAATTCAGCGAGAACTGCAGCTTCTCGTCGTACAGCTTCTGGCCGATGCGGAACTCGCCCTTCGCATTCGGCACCAGCGTCTTGTCGAGCCAGGTCTGCTGTTCGGCCACCGCGCGGCGCAGGTTGGCGACGGCGTCGTCGAGCGCCTTGCGATCCTCGCCCTGCAGCTGGCCGGCGTTGGGCGTGATGAAGGTATCGATCAGGCTGAGGATGCCGGCGTTCTGCTTGGCGACGGTCTCGGCGTGGATCTTCGGCACGCGCGCCGGATCCAGGTTCTCGCGCATCTGCGCGTAGATGTTCGGGATCTTCTGCATGCGCGCGGTCGCCGACTTCAGGCGCTGCGGCATCGGCGCGAATTCGCGCGCCATCAGGTTGTAGATCGCGCCGCCGGCCAGGCCGCTGTACACCTGCGGATCCCACGCCCAGCTCTGCAGCGTGTCGATGTTCCAGATGTCGCCGCGCACCTGGTTGCGCAGGATCGACGCATCGATCTGGTTCTCGCGCGAGAGCTTCGCGGTGTCCAGGCCATCGAGTTCGCCGAGGATCTTCTTCGCGAAATCCACCTGCGCCTGCCGGCCGGCGGCGCTGAGGTCGTCGACCTCGCTGTCGTAATCGTGCTTGCCGATCTGCGTGGCCGAGACCGGATTCAAACGCAGCCAGCCGTCGAGCCACTGCTGGGAGATTTCGGCCAGGCGCGCGTCGGCGGCGGCATCGGACGCCGGGGCGGCGGCGGTGGCCTTCGAATCGGCGGGCGCAGGCGCGGTCTGCGGCTGGCAGGCGGCGAGGCCGACGCTCAGCACGGCGGCGGCAAGCAAATGGGGACGCAACGAGGGCATGGACGTCTCTTGGGCTCGGATCAGGCGGCGGGGCCGCGGTCGGCCGAGGATATCGCCTGCGCCCCCGCCGTCGCATGGGCCGATGGTCGCCGCCGCCTTGCCGGATCTGGCGTGCGCGCAGGTGCTTGGCATATCGTGCGTTTGCCGTGGGGACGGCGCAGGGATGATGAATGGGGGACGCATGAAAGGTTTCGTAGTCGCCGCGACGCTCGCGCTCGCGGCGTGGTCGGCCAGTGCGCAGCAGGCGCCGACGCTGGAGGAGTTCCTCCGCAAGCCGGAATTCGAGTCGATGACGCTTTCGCCGGGCGGGGATTACCTCGCCGCGCGGATTCCCTTCGAGGACCGCACGCTGCTGACGATCCTGCGCGTGAGCGACATGAAGGTCACCGCGAAGCTCGATCCGGGCCGCGACGGCTTCATCGATTCGGAGCAGTGGATCTCCAGCACGCGCGTGCTCGCGTCGGCGTCGATGAAGTTCGGCACGATGGCGCAGCCCTACCAGCTGCCAAACCTGCACCCGCTGGACGTCGACGGCACCAGCGGTGCGGCGTTCGGCGCGTACCTGATCGATCCGCTGCCGGACGATCCGGACTTCGTGCTCACCGCCTATTGCTACAAGGTGCTCAAGAACGAGTGCTGGATCCGAGCGCGCAAGATGCGCAAGACCGGCGTGGGCAAGCGCGAGGACCTCGTCGATGCCCCGGTGCCGGACGCCTCGTTCCTCGCCGATCGCATCGGCACGATCCGCTTCTCGTGGGCGAGCGACAACGACGATCGCCAGCAGGTGTTCCTGCTGCGCGACGGCAAGTGGGAGTCGATCAACGACGAGAACGTGAGCGGCGTGGAGATCACGCCGATCGGCACCAGCTTCGACCGCCGGTTCGGCTTCCTGCGCAGCGAGCGCAAACAGGGCCCGGACGTCATCGAGCGCATCGACTTGGCGACGGCCGAACGCACCGTGGTGGCCAGCGACGCCAACGCGAGCCCGCAGGCGCTGGTGTGGTCGTTCGACGGCCATGAGCCGATCGGCGCGGTGTACGGCGGCGTGCAGCCGCAGGTGCGTTTCTTCGACGAGAAGCATCCGCACGCGGCGCTGGCGCGCGACCTCATCGCGAACTTCCCCGGCGAATTCGCGCGCGTGACCAGCGCCAGCCGCGACGGACGGCGCGCCGTGGTCACGGTGACCAGCCCGGTCGAACCGCCGCGGTTCTACCTGCTCGACACGGTGAGCGGCGACCTGAAACTGCTGGCGCGCAGCCGGCCGTGGCTGTCGAAACGCGCGATGCGACCGGTGCAGGCGTTCGAGTTCAAGGCGCGCGACGGCCTCACGCTGCACGGCTGGCTCAACGTGCCCGCGGGCAACGGCCCGCATCCGCTGGTGGTGATGCCGCACGGCGGGCCGTTCGAGATCAGCGACAGCTGGGCCTTCGCCGACGACGTGCAGATGCTCGCCACGCGCGGCTACGCGGTGCTGCGCCTGAACTTCCGCGGCTCCGGCGGGCGAGGGCGCGATTTCGTCGAAGCCGGCCATCGCCAGTGGGGCCGCGCGATGCAGGACGACCTCACCGACGCGACGCGCTGGGCGATCGAACACGCCGGCGTGGATGCCTCGCGCATCTGCATCTGGGGCGAGAGTTACGGCGGCTACGCAGCGCTGATGGGCGCGGTGCGCGAACCGGCGCTGTATCGCTGCGTGGTCGGCATGGCCGGTCCGTACGACCTGCCGACGATGTTCCGCTGGGGCGACACGCATCGCTCCAAGTGGGGCCGAACCTATCTCACCCGGGCGCTCGGCGACGACATGGCGCGGCTGCGCGAGGATTCGCCCACCGCCCATGCCGACAAGATCCGCGCGCAGGTCATGCTGGTGCAGGGCATGCGCGACTACCGCGTGTCGCCCGAACACCTGCACGCGATGCGCCGTTCGCTTGACCAGGCGGGCGTGAAGTACGAGGGCTATTTTCCCTCGGACGAAACGCACGGCTTCTACGACGACAAGTCGCGCCTGAAGTACTACGACAACGTGCTGCGGTTCCTCGATCGCAACCTGGCGCCGGTGCGCTCAGCCGGCAGCGGCGATGCGGGCGGGGTGGCTGTAAAGGTTGAGTGAGTCGCCGCGCGCGAAGGCGGCCAGCGTCACGCCGGCCGCTTCCGCGGTGCGGATCGCGAGGTCGGTCGGGGCGGAAATCGCCACGACCACGCCGATGCCGGCGGTCGCGGCCTTGTGCACGATCTCGTAGGACGCGCGCGAGGTGATCACCACGAAGCCGGCGTCCGGTGCGATCGCTGCGTGCGACATCGCGCCCACCAGCTTGTCCAGCGCGTTGTGGCGCCCGACGTCCTCGCGCACCAGCAATCCGCCTGCGTGCGCGAAGCCGGCCGCGTGCACACCGCCGCTGAGCGCGTTCAACGGTTGCTGCGCGGCCAGCGCGTCGAGTGCGGCGCGGATCGTCGCCACGTCCACGCGAACGGGCGAGGCCACGTGCGGCACCGGGCGCAGCGCCGCCTGCAGGCTTTCCACGCCGCACAGGCCGCAGCCGCTGCGGCCCTCCATGCCACGGCGTCGTTCGGCCAATGCATCGAAGCGCGCCTGCGGAATCGCCGCGTGCAACGCGATGCCTCCCTCGTGGCGCACGATGTCGACCAGCCGGAATTCCGACGCATCGCCGACCACGCCCTCGCTCAGCGCGAAGCCGAGCGCGAAATCCTCCAGCGATTCGGGCGTCGCCATCATCACGGCGAACGACTCGCCGTTGTAGAGCAGCGCGACGGGCGTCTCGACGATCACGCGATCGGCGTGCGGTTCGCGATCGTCGGCGCGCAGGCGCAGCGCCTGCACCGGTTGCAGCGGCTCGTTCATGCGCCTTCCACGAGGCGGCGGCCTTTGTCGGTGAGCCACAGCAACGTGCGCTCGCCATCCTGGCGGCGTTCGACCAGGTCCAGCCCGTCGAAACGCGGGTCGTCGCCCAGCGCGGCGAGCACGCGCTGCAGTTCGCTCAGGCCCAGCTGCAGGCGCTTGGCGACGCGGTGGATCGACTGGCCGTCCTCCTCGCGCAACAGGCGCAGCAACGCCAGCGCGGGTTCCTCGCTCATGCCGCACTCCGGCGCAGCCGCACGGGGATCGACTTGGAAGCCGGCGTGCGCGCGCGTTCGGCGTGGTGGTCCAGCGGCACCAGCGGATTGGTTTCGGGGAAATACGCCGCGAGGCAGCCCGGCGGGATGTCGTACTCGACCAGGCGGAAATCGCGAACGACGCGATCGGTGCCGTCGTGCCACACGGTGCCGATGTCGACGTGCTCGCCATCGCGAAGCTGCAGGCGTTGCAGGTCCGCGCGCGAGATGAACACCACGCGGCGCAGGCCGTGCACGCCGCGATAGCGGTCGTCCTTGCCGTACACGGTGGTGTTGTACTGATCGTGCGAACGCACGGTCATCAGCTGCAGCACGTCGGACTGCGCATCGTGCGTGTCCAGCGCATGCGCATAGAAACCCGCCTTGCCACTCTTCGTCGGGAACATGCGCTCGCGCGCCGGATGGTGCAGGTGGAAGCCGCCGTCGGTGCGCACGCGCGCGTTGAAGCCGGCGAAGCCATCGACCACCTGCGCGATGCGGTCGCGGATGCGGTCGTAGTCCTCGACCAGCCAGCGCCACGGCGTGCGGCTGTTCGGTAGCGTCGCCGCGGCCAGATGCGCGACGATCGCCGGTTCGGACATCAACTGCGTCGACGCCGGCGGGTTCATGCCCGAGGACAGGTGCACCATGCTCATCGAATCCTCCACCGTCACCGCCTGCGGGCCTTCGGCCTGCAGGTCGATCTCGGTCCGGCCCAGGCACGGAAGAATCAGCGCATTGCGCCCGTGCACCAGGTGCGAGCGGTTGAGCTTGGTGCTGACGTGCGCCGTGAGGTCGCAACGCCGCAGCGCTTCGTGCGTGTGCGCGGTGTCCGGCGTGGCCGCGGCGAAGTTGCCGCCCATCGCGAAGAACACCTTCGCGCGGCCGTCGTGCATGGCCTGGATCGCCGCGATGGTGTCGTAGCCGTGCGCGCGCGGCGGCGTGAAGTCGAACGCCGCGCCGAGCCGGTCGAGGAATGCGGGCGATGGCTGCTCGTAGATGCCCATCGTGCGATCGCCCTGCACGTTGGAGTGCCCGCGCACCGGGCACGGCCCCGCGCCGGCCTTGCCGATGTTGCCGCGCAACAGCAGCAGGTTGCCGAGCATCTGGATGGTCGCGACGCTGCGCGGATGCTGGGTGATGCCCATGCCCCAGCAGACGATGGTGGCGTCGCTGGCGAGGTAAGTGCGGCCGGCCTGTTCGAGGTCGGCGCGCGACAGGCCCGATTCGCGTTCCAGCGCGGCCCATTGCGTCGCGCGCACGGTCGCGGCGAAGTCGTCGTAGCCGTGCGTGTGCGCGGCGACGAACGCGTGGTCGACCGCGCCGGACTCGATCACCACCTTGCACAGCGCCGTCGCGACGGCGAGATCGCCGCCGATGCGCGGCTGGTAGTACTCCGAGGCCAGCTGCGTGCTGCCGCCGCCGAGCATCTCGGTCGGCGACTGCGGATTGGCGAAACGCTCCAGTCCGCGTTCGCGCAGGGGATTGAACGCGACGATGCGGCAGCCGCGCCGGGCCGCGGTGCGCAGTTCGCCGAGCATGCGCGGGTGGTTGGTGCCCGGGTTCTGGCCGAAGATGAAGATCGCCTGCGCGTGCTCGAAATCGGCCAGCGTCACCGAGCCCTTGCCGCTGCCGAGCTGTTCGGTGAGCGCCACGCCCGATGCCTCGTGGCACATGTTCGAACAGTCGGGCAGGTTGTTGGTGCCGTACTCGCGCACGAACAACTGGTAGAGGAACGCCGCTTCGTTCGACGTGCGCCCGGAGGTGTAGAAGATCGCCTCGTCCGGCGAGGCCAGTGCATTGAGCGCCTGCGCTATCGTGGCGAATGCGTCGTCCCAGGCGATGGGGCGATACCGGTCGGTCGTCGCGTCATAGGCCATCGGCTCGGTCAGCCGGCCCTGCGCTTCGAGGAAATGGTCGTCGCGTTCCTCCAGCGACGCCACGGTGTGTTCGGCGAAGAATTCCGGCGTGACGCGCCGCGACGTGGCTTCGTTCGCCACGGCCTTGACGCCGTTCTCGCAGAATTCGAAGGTCGAATGCGCGTTGCGGTCGGGCCATGCGCAGCCGGGGCAATCGAAACCGCGCGGCTGGTTGGCGCGCAGCAGCGTGCCGGCGCCCTTCATCACGACCTGCTGGTCGCGCAGCGCCTGCCAGGAACTGCGCAGCGCGTCCCAGCCGCCGGCGGGCTTCACGTAGAGTTCGATGGATTTCTTTTCGGACATCGCGATGTTGCAGCTGGATGGCGCAATGCGGCCGGCGGCCGCATCAGGGCATCATAGGCCCGTGCGCGCGCCGCGGCGATGACGTCGCATCGATGCGGCCGCCCTCGCGGACACCGTCCTTGGCCCGGAACCCATCACATGCGCCTATCGCCACTGCATTGTCTGACGCTGCTCGCCGCCCTCGGAGTGGCCACGCCCGCTTTCGCGGCGCCGGGCTGCCCGCCGGAGGGTTGGCCGGTCGAACGGCTCGATGCGCTGCGGCAGGGCGGGTTCGTCGTGCCCGACGCCGGCGAGCGCGCGACGCTCGCCTACGCGCTGGCGAACTGCCTCGCCTCGCCGGACTCGCACCTGCGCGACGAGCTAGCGTACGACGCGTTGTCGAACTGGATGCGCAAGGGCGAGCTCGCGCCTGACACCCTGCGCGCGCTACGCGACCGCTTCTACGCGATGCTTGGCGAACCCGATCCGGACGCCGTGGCATGGCCGTTCGCGGCGCTGGCGCTGGCGGAAGTGGCGCGTACCGACCGGACGTCGCCGTGGATGACGCCCGCCGAACGCACGGCGATGGTGCTGCGTGCGGTCACCTATCTGGAATCGGTGCGCGATTACCGCGGCTTCGAACCCGGCGAGGGCTGGCGACACGGCGTCGCGCATGGCGCGGACTGGCTCATGCAGCTCACGCTGAATCCGGCGCTGGATGCCCCGCAACTGCACCGCATCGTCGACGCCATCGCGACCCAGGCCGTGCCGACGGCGGGCGTGGCGTACGTGTTCGGGGAACCACAGCGGCTGGCGGCTCCGATCGTGCTTGCCGCGCAGCGCGGCGTGCGCGACGAGGCCGGCTGGAAGGACTGGTTCACCGCGCTGGTACCGCGCCTGGGCGATCCGTCGCTGGCCTGGAAGGACGCGCAGTGGCTGGCGCGTCGCCACGACCTGGTGGCGTTCCTGCAGGCGGTGTACGTCGAGGCCGACCGTTCCAGCGACAAACGCACGCGTACGGTGCTCCCGGGCGTCGTCGCGGCGTTGCAGGCGATTCCGTGAACCACCGCGAGTAACGCCCACCGGACGCGTAATTCAGACCCGTCCGATTCAAGCGCATGCCGCGCCTGCCGACCATGGCCGTTTGTTCGACAGGGACGACGGCCGCATGCGAGACACCCCAGAACGCGAATACTGCCCGCGCTGCAACGCCCGGGTCCGCAGCCTGCAACTGGCCGACGACCTGGTCCGGCACCACCAGTGCACCGACTGCGGCTATCGCTACGAGAACGTGTCCGATGGCGAGTTCGACGAGGACGGCGAGTTCGATGGCCTGATCGGCATCGACGCATTGCCCGAGGACGATCGCGACGCGATGGAAGGGCAGGTGTTCCTGATCGTGGGCAACGGCACCATGATCGGCGGCATCGAACTGACCTCGCGCACGATCGCCGACCTGGTGGGCGAGCACGGCGCGCCGCAATCGGTCCTGCGCAGCTTCACGTGGCCCACGCACCAGTGGCTGCTGCGGCGCGCACGGCGTTTCTCGTCGTATTACGTCGCCATCGACCAGGGCCGATGGCGCGTGTGCTTCACGATCCGGCGACTAAGCCCGGTCGCGTTGCGCTGACGCCGCGCGTCGTCATCGCGCCGAACGCGGCGCCTCAGCCTTCGTCGTTGTCGAATTCCACCAGCACGTCGAGGTCGAAGGCGAGCGCTTCGACCGCATCGCGGATGCGGTTGGCGGTGGACAGGTTCGGCGCTTCGATCTCGAGCGCGTGCTGGCCCGGGCCCTGGTCGTCGGGCAGGCCGGCGGAGCTGGAATCGTCGTCGTCCATGTGCGGCATCAGGTCGTCGACTTCCTCGATGTGCTCCACGCCGTCGAGGCTGGTGAGCAGGTTGGCGATGGCGCGGACGTCGTCGTCGCTGCCGGTCACGCGCAGGCGCATCAGGGGCATGGGTGGAACCTTCATCGGTAGGACTCTGCGGGCAGGCTATTGAGCGCCCGGGCAAGGCCGTGTGATGGCGCGCCGCGTGCGCGTGTCATGCGCGTGGAGTAGGGTGGCGAGCATGAATGCGAAACCACCGGTCGCCGGCGTGACCCTTCGTCCGCTCGAACGCGGCGACCTGCACTTCGTGCACGTGCTCAACAACAACCGCAGCGTGATGGGCTACTGGTTCGAGGAACCGTACGAGTCGTTCGTCGAGCTGGAAGAGCTGTATCGCAAGCACATACACGACCAGTCCGAGCGGCGCTTCATCGTCGAGGACGCGGCGCACGAACGCGTGGGGCTGGTGGAACTGGTGGAGATCGACCATCTGCACCGGCGTGCGGAATTCCTGATCATGATCTCGCCCGAGCAGCAGCGCCGCGGGTACGCGCGCGCGGCGACGCGGCTGGCGATCAACTACGCGTTCCGCGTGCTCAATCTCTACAAGCTGTACCTGCTGGTCGACGTGGACAACACGCGCGCGATCCGCATCTACGAGGATGCGGGGTTCCGCCGGGAAGGCGTGTTGATCGACGAGTTCTTCAGCGATGGCCGCTACCACGACGTGGTGCGGATGTGCCTGTTCCAGCGCGAGGCGCTGCGGGATGCGGATGTCGAGGGTGGGGCGCGGGTGGGCGTGGAGGAGCGGACGGCGCCGCCGTGATTGGAGCGGCTCTCGCTAACCAGAGAAAGCGCAGCGCCCTGACAAATCATTTGGCTGTTCAACAGCAACAGCAACAGCAACAGCAACAGCAACAGCAGCAACAGCAGCAGGCAAAGCGCTGCGCTTTTGTAGCCCGGGTAAGCGAAGCGCACCCGGGATCGGCGAAGCGACCGCGTCCCCGGGTGCGCTTCGCTTACCCGGGCTACAAGAGCTGACGCGCGTTAGTTGAAGCGTGGAAATGCCTGGATTCCCGCTTACGCGGGAATGACGATCAAAAGCGCAACGAAGCCCCGGGTGCGCTGCGCTTACGCGGGCTACAAGAGCTGACGCGCGTTAGTTGAAACGAGGAAAGTCACTGGATTTCGGCTACGCGCGAATGACGATCAAAAGGGCGACGAAGCCCCCGGGTGCGCTTCGCTTACCCGGGCTACAAGAGCCGACGCGCGTTAGTTGAAGCGTGGAAGTCCCTGGATTCCCGCCGGCGCGGGAATGACGATCAAAACAAAGGGCCAACGCAACGAAGCCCCCGGATGCGCTTCACTTAGCACGCGCCTGCCTTGGCTTCTTCGCGCGCGGCTTGGGCTTGGTTTTTTCGACCACCGGCTTCGGCGGCGGCGCGCGGGTGGGGAGCGGGACGTTGCACAGGTCGATGTGGCCGGCCATGTGCTTGTACCACTCGTCGCGACGGTTACGGCGCGCTTCGACGAGTTCGGCGAACAGCGGCGTGTCGGTGCGCAGCACTTCGATGCCGACGCGCTCCTTCTTCGGCACTTCCGATGCAAGGCGGATCGCCCTGATCGGCGTGCGCTGCGACGGCTGCTCGTAGAAGCCCAGCGGGCCGGTGCCACGCGGCAGGACGGACAACAGTTCCATGCCCTGCAGGACGCGGCCGACGACGGTGATGTTGCGGTCGAGCTGGCGCGGCGACTGGCCGATCACGACGTACAGCTCGGTGCCGTTGCTGGAGTCGGCGGCCATGTCGCGACCCGCGCCGACGGTGCCGTAGCAGTGCGCCATCCACGCGGCGTCGGCTTCGGCATCGCGCCCGGCCGGGAAGCCGTTGGAAAACCCGACTTCCGGCGCCCAGCCGTCCAGATCAGGCAGGCGGTCGAACGCCAGGCCCTTGGTCTTGCGCGCGAATTCCGCCGGCAGTTTCGCCTTGGCGCCGCGGCCGAGCGGCTTGCGGTCCTTCTCGTCCTGTGCCGGGTCGCCCCACTGCACGACGAAGTTGTCCTGCGAACGGTTGATGCTCATGCCGTTCCAGTAACCGTTCTTCGCCAAGGCGCGGATGTTGGCCACGTGCGCGGGCGCGAAGGACGGCGCCAGTTCGATCAGCATGCGGCCGCTGTCCAGGTCCAGGTACAGCAGGTTCTTGTTGTCCGGCGTGCGCCAGTCCGACGGCTGCGAGGCGTCGAGGATTTCCTGCATCGAGCGCGGCTTGCCCGGCACCGCGTCCTCGGCGGACGCCGGCGCAAGGGGCAGGGCGGCGAGCAGCGCGCACAGCAGGACGTTACGCCAGCGCCGTGCGCCCGGCTTCGAGGTGGATGGTTTCGACGCCCACGGTGTCGACGGATGGACTTTGCGCACGACGGAACTCCCCTTGATCCGGATCGCTGAACACGCGGATTCTGGCCCACGGCATGTCGACGCGGCCAGCCCCATGCCGTGGGAACGTGATGGCCGTTGCGCGACCGGACACCATGACCCGCCCGAAGGCGGATCGTGGCGGTGCATCAGGGCGAGGCGCCGTTGCCGCTGCGCTTCCGGGCGCGCGTCCGGGCGGCCTTCTTCGCGGCCGCGCTGCGCGAGGCGGAGGTGCGGCCCGATTTCTTTGCCGTCTTCTTGGCGGCCTTCTTCGTCGCCTTGCTCGCGGTCTTGCGGCCGGTCGATTTCTTCGTGGCCTTGCTCGCCGTCTTCTGCGTGGCCTTGCGCGCACCGGTCTTCTTCGCGGCTTTCTTCGCCGTCTTCTTCGCCGTCTTGCGGGCGCCGGTCTTCTTCGCCGCCTTCTTCGTCGCCTTTTTGGCCGCCTTCTTCGTCGCCTTTTTGGCCGCCTTCTTCGTCGCCTTCTTCGCGGTGCTCTTGCGAGCGCCCTTCTTGGCTGCCGACTTCCTGGCGGCCTTCTTGGTCGCCTTCCTGGCTGACTTCTTCGCCGTCTTCTTGCGACCCGAGCCGCTGCGCTTGCCGCCGCCGTCCTGCTTGTTGACCGTCGCCCACGCGATGCGCTCGGCGGCCTCCTCGGAGCGGCCCTGATCGCGCTCGCTTTCCTCGATGTGTTCGGCCTGTCGCTGCTGCTTCTCGGTGTACGCGGATTTGTCGCCTCTGGGCATCTCGAACCTCCTCGCCGCGGGGCAATGGGCGGCGTCGGGTCGGTCATAGCAGCCGCCCGGTGGAGGATTCGGCAAGGCGCGTGACTAATGGCAGGTTCGGTATATGGAACTTCACAGTAGTGTTGAGTCCAGCCTACCGGGCCACCGACCGCCATGATCGAACTCGACACCCAGCTGCGGAAATTCCAGAAGGAGCTCAGCGCCGGCACCGTGTCGCTGGCGCTGCTCGCGGTGCTGGGGTCCGCGCCGGACCCGCTGTACGGCTACCAGATCGCCAAGCAGCTCGAACGCATCGGCGGCGGCGTGCTCGCCGGCAAGCAGAGCGCGCTGTATCCGGTGCTGCGCAACCTCGAAGGGGCGGGGTTGCTCGAAAGCCATGTCGAGCCGTCGATGACCGGCCCGCCGCGGCGCTATTACCGCATCACCGATGCCGGCCGCACGGTGCTGCACGAATGGGCCGCCGCGTGGCGCGCGACCCGCGACAGTGTCGATTCCGTCCTGGGGGGACTTGAGCCATGAATGCCTTCGAATCCAGCCGCAGCGCCCGCCCCGGCGGACTGCCGACCACCATTCCCGAATACCTCGAACACCTGCGCCGCTCGCTCGCGGGCGCGGATCCCGCGCTGGTGCAGGACGCGCTGTACGACGCCGAGGAATACCTGCGTTCGGAGCTGGCGGAAAACCCGGGCCGGAGCGAGGCCGACGTCATCGTCGCCGTCGCCGGCAGTTACGGCGCGCCGGACGAAGTGGCAGACATCTACCGCGACACCGAAGTGAAGGTGCAGACCGCGCTGCGTCCGCCGGCGCCGACGCCGCGCCGCTCGTGGATGGGCCAGTTCTTCGGCGTGATCGCCGAACCGCGCACGTACGGCGCGCTGTTCTACATGCTGCTCTCGCTCGCCACCGGCATCTTCTACTTCACCTGGGTGGTGACGGGGCTGTCGCTCTCGCTGGGCCTGGCGGTGCTGATCATCGGCGTGCCGTTCGTGATCCTGTACTTCGGATCGATCCGCGTGCTGTCGCTGGTGGAAGGCCGCATCGTGGAAACGATGCTCGGCGAACGCATGCCGCGACGTCCGCTCTACAGCAGTCGTGGGCAGCCGCTGCTCAAGCGCATCGGCGAGCTGTTCACCGACCCGCGCATCTGGGCGACGCAGCTGTATTTCCTGTTCATGCTGCCGCTGGGCATCGTGTACTTCACCGTGGTGGTGACGTGCCTGAGCGTGTCGCTGTCGTTGATCGCGGTGCCGGTGATGCTGGTGCTGGGCCTGGGCGGGAACCTGTCGTTCGGCGACTGGGACATGTTCGTCAGCGGCGAGCCGTGGATGTGGCCCATCGCGATGCTGGTCGGCGCGCTGCTGCTGTTCGTCACGCTGCACATCGCGCGCGGCGTGGGCTACCTGCACGCGCTGCTCGCCAAGCACATGCTGGTGAAGACCGCGCAGTACGACTGAACCGTGGCGCCGCGTGAAGAAACGTTCACGCGCGGAATGCGGGCTGGTTAACAAAACCGGCCCGCGTCATCGCCTACGGTGCGCGGGCGGAACCTTGCCGCGACATCAAAGGAGATGAGCATGCGTCGTTTCAGGATCTTCGCGTTGGCCGCACTGGTCGGCATCACCTCGTTCACCGCATCCGCGAGCTGGCAGGGCACGTGGCTGTATTACGACGACGAGGGCGTGCTGGTCGGTTCCTGGACCGCCGGCTGCCGCGAAATGGACGGCCGCTGGGGCGTGGAAACCGACAACAAGGTGTTCGTGCAGGGATGTCGCGCGTCGAGCTGACGCGCGCCGCCTTTGGTCACGAAGAAGCCCCGCGACGCGGGGCTTCTTTTTTCGTCGGTCTCGCGAAGGCTCGCCACGATCTTCGTCATCGTTCCGCGAAGGCGGGCTTTAGACGTCGTTCGCGCGAAGGCGGCGCTACGGCTTCTTCCGCACCTTCGCCTTGCCGCCCTTCGACACGTGCGGATCGGCCTCCACGTGCCATCGCCAATGCACGTCGACCGCCTTGCTGATGCCGATGCGCGGCGATGCGACGGGCGACTCCGGCGGCGGGGTGCCGTCGTCGCCGAACCACACCGGCGATGCGCGATCGGTGATGTCCACGCCGTTGTGGATGCCGCTCAGGCCCATCGCCTGCGCGAGCCGGCCGGGTCCGCTCGCGAGCAGGCGCACATCGTCCATGCCGCGCGCGCGTCGCATGCGGTCGATGCCGTCCAGCGGAGACAACGCGCGGATCAGCACCGCATGCCCGGCCGGACCGCCGCACACGGCGTTGATCGCCCAGTGCATGCCGTAGATGAAATACACGTACAGATGCCCGGGCGGACCGAACATCACCTGCGTGCGTCTGGTCGGACCGCGGAACGAATGCGCGGCCGGGTCCTCGCCGCCGCGATACGCCTCCACCTCGACGATGCGCCCCACGCGCCCGTCGGCGGTGACGATCACCTTGTTCAGCAGCAGCGGTGCGACTTCGCGTGAATCGTGGGCGTAGAAGCGGCGGGGCAGGGGTCTGATGGGCATGGCGGCATCGTACCCAGCGCCGCGTCGCCGCCTGATCGTGGCGGGCGTCTGTCGCCCGGGTAGGGACGGAGGCGCACCCGGGCCACGTACCAGCCCACTTCGCTTGCCTGGACGACAAGCCCGAGCCGCCGTTCGGCATACGGACTTCACGCCCGTCGCGCTATGTCTTCCCGCGATGGCAGACGACACCGCGAAAACCCCCGTCGAGAAAACCGCAGAGAAGCTCGACCCCACGGCGCCGCGCCGGAGCGAGCCCGACCGCGGCAGCTCGTTTCGTCGACCGGCGATGCAGGCGCTGGTGCGGCGCGCGCAGGGAAGCCTTCCCGCCGCCCTGCTGCGGCGCTTCGTCGACACCGAACTGATGGCGCAGGCGGCCGCGCTCGCGCTGTACGCGATGCTCTCGCTCGCGCCGCTGCTGCTCATCCTGGTGTGGCTGACCAGCGCGCTGCTGCCCGGCGCGCAGGACTCGCTGATGCAGCAGATCGGCCTGCTCGCCGGCGGCGAGGCGGAGCGCGTGGCGCGCACCGTCGTGGACAACGCGCGCGATCGTCCCGATACCGGCTCGATCGCCGGATGGTGGAGCGTGGCGCTGCTGTTCGTCGGCGCGACGGCGGTGTTCGCGCAGTTGCAGGACGTGCTCAACAAGATCTTCCGCACCGACGCCACGCGCCTGGCCGGCGCGATGGCGTGGCTGCGCAAGCGCGTGTTCTCGATGGGCCTGGTACTGGCGATGGGCTTCCTGCTGCTGGTGTCGATGACGGTCTCCACGCTGGTGCAGCTGGCGTTCTCGCGCGTGGAATGGGCGCTGCCGATCGTCATGAACGTGGCGACGTGGGCCGTGTACGCGATCAGCTTCGCGCTGATGTACCACTACCTGCCGGACCGTTCGGTGGGCTGGAAACGCGCGCTGGGCGGCGGCGCCATCACCGCGGTGCTGTTCGTGTTCGGCCGCTGGCTGATCGGCTGGTACCTGCACCGCTCCAATCCCGGTTCGGCATACGGCTCGATGGGCGCGCTCGTATTGGCGCTGGTGTGGATGTACTACGCGGCGCTGATCGTGTTCATCGGCGCGCTGATCACGGCGGTGATCGATGAGCGGCGGAAGAAGCGGAAGACGTCGGCGGGCGATGGACGTGATGGCGATAAATCGCAGCGGGACGACGCCGTGCGCCGTCATGCGGGCGAAAGCGGTGATTCAGGCCCGTAACGCGCGGGCACTGCGTTAGCACCTAACCCATTTCATCTTCACCGTCCTCATTTTCACCGTCATCCCGGCGAAAGCCGGGACCCAGGCCTGTGACATAGAAGCGCCAGCGTGGCCGCGCGTCCCGACCCTCACCCCAACCCCTCTCCCGTGGGGAGAGGGTCAAGGCGCGGCGCCAGCTAGACCGGCCCCCGAGCCACCCCTCAGCGCCCCCGCGCCAAACCGTTCCCCCCGCCCGACGAGCCGTTGCCGCGCCGCCCCGCCAACGGGCTAGCATCGGTCCACCGCGTCCTCGCTCCTGCGGCTTTCGATGGCCATTACCGCGACCCACCCGCTGGACCTGCCCCGCCAGCACCTGTTCTGGATATTCCACAGCGCCGGCTGGCTGGGCTATTTCGGCCAGAGCTGGCTGGCGGCGATCGCCTACGGCAAGCCGTCGGGCTACTGGATCGTCCCGTTCACCGCCGCCTGCACCGGCTTCGTCGTCACGCTCGGACTGCGCTACCTGCTGCGCGCGTGCTGGGGACTGTCGCCGCGCAAGCTGCTGATGACGATGATCCTGCCGATCCTCGCCAGCTCCGCGGTGATGGACCTCACCACGCGCACGATGCTCGTGCGCTTCTGCGACACCTGCGCGCCGACCAGCCGCATGGCGTACATCGCCTACTCGCTGACCTACATCTACGTGGTGCTGGCGTGGGTGGGCCTGTACCTGGGCATCAAGTACTACCGCCAGCTGCAGGACGAAACGCAACGCGCGCTCGCCGCGCGCACCATGGCGCACCAGGCGCAGCTGAAGATGCTGCGTTACCAGCTCAATCCGCATTTCCTGTTCAACACGCTCAACGCCATCTCCACGCTGGTGCTCGATCGCGACAACGCCACCGCCAACCGCATGGTGCAGGGGCTGTCGTCGTTCCTGCGGCATTCGCTGGACAACGATCCCATGCAGCGCGTCACGCTGCGCCAGGAACTCGACGCGCTCACGCTGTACCTGGACATCGAGAAGATCCGCTTCGCCGAGCGCCTGCGCATCGAAACCGACATCGACGAGGACTGCTGGCGCGCGCTGCTTCCGAGCCTGCTGATGCAACCGCTGGTCGAGAACGCCATCAAATACGCCGTGGCGAAACAGGTCGCCGGCGGCCTGCTGCGCATCGAGGCCGAACGCGACGGCGACCAGCTCGTGCTGCGCGTGATCGACGACGGCCCGGGCTGTTCGAGCCTGGAAGGCAGCCAGTTGCCGCCCGGCAAGGGCGTCGGCCTGCGCAACACGCGAGAACGTTTGAACGTGCTGTACGGCGAGGAAAGCAGCTTCGCCGTGCGCAATCGCGAGCGCGGCATCGAAGTCGAACTGCGCCTGCCGTTCGAAACCAAACAGCTGGGCGGAGAGTGAGATGGACAAAGTCGTCGAACGCGAACGCCTGTCCGACTCCGCCACGCACGGGCGCCTGCGCGCGCTGATCGTCGACGACGAACCGCTGGCGCGTCGCGGCCTGGAAATCAGGCTGGAAGCGCATCCCGATGTCGAGATCGTCGGCGAATACGGCGATGGTCTGTCGGCCATCGCGGGATTGCGCGAGCACCGTCCGGACCTGGTGTTCCTCGACGTGCAGATGCCCGGCATGGACGGCTTCGAAACGCTGCGCAGCATCCCCGCGCACGAGATGCCGCTGGTCGTGTTCGTCACCGCGTACGACCACTACGCGATCCGTGCGTTCGAGGCATCGGCAACTGATTACCTGCTCAAGCCTGTGGAAGAGACGCGCCTGGCGCAGGCGCTCGCGCGCGTGCAGCTGGCGCGTTCGCAGCGTGAGGCGAGCGGGCATTGCGCGCACCTGCTCGGACTGCTCGGCGAACTGAGCGGCCGGCCGCTGCTGGACCTGGACGAAGCGCTGAAACCCGATGCGCTGGAGCAGTTGCGCCGCGACGACAAACTCGCCGTGCGCGATGGCGGCCGCACCGTGCGCGTGGACCTTGCGAGCATCCGCTGGATCGACGCCGCCGGCGATTACATGTGCATCCACACGGACGGCCCGGTCGATCGCGCCGCGCCGCAGGGCGAGACGCTGGTATTGCGCGCGACGATGCGCGACCTCGAAAAACAGCTGGACCCGCAGCGTTTCCCGCGCATCCACCGTTCCACGATAGTGAACGCGCGCCGCGTGGTGGAATTGCGGCCGCATACCAACGGGGAAGGTTTCCTGCGACTGGATTGCGGCCAGGAGCTGAAGCTGTCGCGCACGCATCGGGACAAGCTGGCGTTGTTGCTTTGAGGTTTGGGTCTAGATCCAGCTCCAGCTCTATCGTCATCCCGGCGAAAGCCGGGACCCAGGCCCGTAGCGCACGGACAAGCCCGCAGCGGCAAACCACCTCACCGTCATTCCAGCGAAAGCTGGAACCCATCCGACGTTGCTCTCGCCCTTGCTGCGGCAGTGCCCGAACCCCGGGTGCGCTTCGCTTACCCGGGCTACAAGAGCGCAGCGTGCTGCTGCTGCTGCTGCTGCTGCTGCTGTTGCTGTCGCGGTCGCCGTTTGCCCGTCGCTGGCTCTTGATCGTCATCCCCGCGAAGGCGGGGATCCAGGCCCGCAGCGCATAGACACTCACAGCGGCAAACCACCCACCGTCATTCCAGCGGAAGCTGGAACCCATTTGCCGTTCCCTTGCTGCGGCAGTGCCCGAACCCCGGGTGCGCTTCGCTTACCCGGGCTACAAGAGCGCGGCGTGCTGCTGCTGCTGTTGAACAGCCTTATTCGTTGCTGGCCCCAACGGGCGCCGCACAGGACGTGCGGCGGTGAGCGCCGAGCCATGGAGTGAGGGTGATGCGTGCTTGCGAACCACTGGTTCGCGCATCGCCCGAACGCCCGCGCCGCAAGCGCGGGCCTAGCGAGTCGCGAACGCGCCCTTGCTCTGTCCGGTCGTGGGATTGATTTGTCGGGGGACTGCCCTTTCTTTTGGTTACTTTTCTTTGGGCAAGCAAAGAAAAGTGACCCGGGCGCCGCAGGCCCTCGGAAGCTTGGCGGGTGATTCTTCTTTTGATCCGCTTGCGTGAATCCCCGACTTCGCGGGGATGACGATCAAGAGCGAAGAGCGAGGCTTAAGCAGAGCAAGAGCAGCAGCATCAAGAGCAAGAGCAAGTGGGTTCCAGCTTTCGCTGGAATGACGGTGAAGTGGTTCGCCGCCATGGGCGTGTCCTGACGCTACTGGCCTGGATCCCCGCCTTCGCGGGGATGACGATCAAAAGTAGGTGCAGCGGGAGAGCAAGAGCAAATGGGTTCCAGCTTTCGCTGGAATGACGGTGGAGTGGTTTGCCGCGATGGGCGTGCCGAGTGCTACGGCCTGCCATGCCGAAAGTCCCCCTGCCATTCGTCGGGTGCAACGTGCACTCTCGTTGCATCAATGAAACACGGTGCCGTCACGCTGCCGCGTCACGCCCCCGCATCACGCACCGCATCACGCCACCGCATCACGCCACCGCAACGCTTCACCGCGACCATTCAACCACTGATCGCAAAGCGCCACCGCGCGTGACTTCCGGACCATTCGTGCAAAGCCGGGCCGGCGCATCGTGCGCACCGCACTCGTCCCCCGCGGAGCAGCACGATGAAAATCACGCAAGCGTCGCTCCGCAATCCCGCCGCGGTCGCCGTGGCCGTGGTGATGGTCTGCGCGTTCGGCGTGCTGAGCCTGCTCAAGCTGCCGCTGCAGCTGTTTCCCGACATCGAGCGCCCGCAGATGTCGATCCAGACCGGCTGGCGCGCCGCGTCGCCGCAGGAGATGGAATCGGAAATCGTCGAGCCCATCGAAGCGGTGATGCAGGGCCTGCCGGGTCTTGAGGAAATCGAATCCAACATCAACGCCGGCAACAGTTTCATCAACCTCACCTTCGCCGTCGGCAGCGACATGGACGCGATGCTGGTCGAAGTGCTCTCGCGCATGAACCGCCTGCAGCCGCTGCCGCGCGACGCCACGCCGCCGGTCGTCCAGGCCGGCGCTGACAACGCCAACAACTCGCTCACGTATTTCTTCGTGCAGAAGCTGCCGGACACGCCGGGCGACATCCTCGATCGCCGGCAGATGATCGAGGACCGCATCGTGCCGCGCCTGTCGGCGGTGGAAGGCGTCGCCGGCGTGGAGATCAACGGCGGCGCGCCGGAAGAACTCACCATCACCATGAACCTGGAGCGCGCGGCCGCGCTGGGCATCCAGATTCCGCAGGTCGCCGACGTCGCCGCGCGCGCGACGGATGTCTCCGGCGGCGTGGTCGAGGCCGGCCGTCGCGAATACGTTCTGAGGTTCGCCGGGCGCTATTCCCCCGAAGCGCTCGGCGACCTCATCCTCGCATGGCGCGACGGCCGGCCGGTGCGGCTGGGTGACGTCGCCACGGTCGAAGTGAAGCGACCGGAACAGCGCTTCTTCGCCTACCAGAACGGCAATCCCGCGATCGGCCTGCGCATCCTGCGCGAGAGCGGGGCGAACGTGCTCGACACGCTCGACCGGGTGAAAGCGGTCGTCGAAGAGATCCGCGTGAAGGAGCTGCAACCGCAGGGGCTCGACATCCGCCAGAGCTTCGACGCGTCGGTGTTCATCAATCGCGCGATCGGCCTGTTGTCGGGCAGCCTCGGCGCCGGCGTGCTGCTCGCGGTCGGCTGCCTGTGGTGGTTCCTGCGCGACGTGCGCGCCACCGCGCTGATCGCCTGCGCCATTCCGATCTCGCTGCTCGCCACGTTCATCGTGCTGCAGCTCACAGGCCGCAGCCTCAACGTGATCTCGCTCGCGGGGCTGGCGTTCGCGGTCGGCATGGTGATGGACGCGGCCGTCGTCGTCGCGGAAAACATCGTGCGGTTGCGCGAGGAGGGCATGCCCGCCACGCAGGCCGCGCTGGAAGGCTCGCGGCAGGTGGGCGGCGCGCTGGTCGCCTCCACGCTCACGACCATCGCGGTGTTTTTGCCGGTGATCTTCATGGACGACGTCGAAGGACAGCTCTTCGCCGACCTCGCACTGACGATCTCCATCGCCGTCGGCATCTCGCTGCTGATCGCCGTCACCGTGCTGCCGGCGGCGGCGAGTTCGTGGTTGCGCAAGCGCGAGGACGCGCACGAGCAGCAACAGCATCGCTTCTGGGTCGGCGTCAGCGCGTGGGCGATGCGCGTGACCACCGGTCGCCGCAACCAGCTGGCCTGGGTCGGCGGGCTGGTCGTCGCGCCGATCCTGCTGACCCTGGTGCTGATGCCGAAGATCGACTACCTGCCGCCGGTGAAGCGCGCGGCGGTGGACGCGTTCTTCAACTTCCCGCCCGGCATGAGCCCCGAACGCGTGAACGCGGAAATGGCGCCGACGCTGCTCGCGCGCATGAAGCCCTACATGGACGGCGAGAAGGGCCCGCAACTGAGCAACTGGTACCTCAACCTGTGGCCGGGCGGCGGCACGCTCGGTGCACGCGTGGTCGATCCGGAGGACATCGGTGAGCTCGAACGCATCGTGCGCGACGAAGTGACCGTCGGCTTCCCCGACACGCGCGCGTTCGCGAGCGAGGGCGAGTTGTTCGGCAGCTTCGGGGGTTCCGCGCGCGCCATCGCGATCCATCTCCAACACGCCGACGGCGACGCGCTCACGCGTGCGGCCGAAACCGGACGCAAGCTGCTGTCGGAGAAGTTCGCCGGCGCGAACGTGCAGGCGTGGCCCAACGCCGACGCCGGCACGCCGGAGCTGCGCATCAATCCGGACGACCGGCGCCTGGCGGAAGTCGGCTGGCGTCGGCCGGATCTCGCCACGGCGGTGCGCGCGCTCGGCGACGGCCAGTGGCTGGGCGAATACTTCGACGGCGATCGGCGCCTGGCGATCATCCTGCGCAGCGATCGCGAGGACGACGTGGAGCGCCTAGGCGCCGCGCCGCTCGCCACGCCGGGCGGCGGCGTGATGAGCCTGGCCGAACTCGCGCAGGTCGACACGGTGCTCGCGCCGAACCAGATGCGTCGCGTCGATCGTCGCCGCACCGTCACGCTGACCGTCGATCCGCCGCCGGCGATGTCGCTGGAGGAAGCGCTCGGCATCGTCGAGGACGACGTCGTGCCGGTGCTGCGCGATGCGTTGCCCGACGACGCGGCGATCCGCGTATCGGGCAGCGCCGACCGCCTCGGCGAAGTCGTGCGCAGCATGGGCACCAACTTCGCGATGGCGCTGGTGGTGCTGTTCCTGCTGATGGCGGCGATGTTCAAGTCGCTGCGCGACAGCGCGTACGTGATGGCGACGCTGCCGATGGCGGTGCTCGGCGGCGTGATCGGCCTGCGCGTGCTCGACCTGGTCGCCGGGCAGACGCTCGATCTGCTGTCGATGATCGGTTTCATCATGCTGCTGGGCATGGTGATCAACAACGCGATCCTGCTCGTCGCGCAGGCGCGCGAAGGGCAGGCGGCGGGCGCGACGCTCGAGGACGCGCTGAAGCAGGCGCTCGACCAGCGGCTTCGCCCGATCCTCATCGGCGCGCTCACCGGCGTGCTCGGCGCGCTGCCGATGGCGATCAATCCCGGCCCCGGCGCGGTGATCTATCGCGGCCTGGCGGCGGTGTCCGTCGGCGGGGTCGCGCTGAGCCTGGTGTTCATCGTCGTGCTGGTGCCGGCGTTGCTGCGTTTGTGCGAGTCGCGTCGCGCGAGCGCCGTCGACGAAGCGCGCACGCTTGCTCCCCTTCCTTCCCCCGGAGGCTGAAATGAAAACCCCGTCCCGTCTTCCCGGACGCATCATCCTGTTGCTCGCGCTGGTACCCGTGCTGCTCGTGCCGCTGATCAAGTGGGACGCCGAGGCAACGCCGCCGAAGAAGCCCGATGCGCCGCCGGCGGTGGTCGGCGTGGCGAACGCGGTGACGACGGAACTCGCGCCGGTGCACTGGGCACCTGGCAGCGTCATCAGCCGGCGCGACGCGAAGGTTGCCAGCGAGCAGGAAGGCCGCGTCGTGCGCGTGGTCGAAGTCGGGCAGAAGGTGCGCGCCGGCGAACCGCTGGCGGTGCTCGACGACACCGCGCTCGCGTTGCAGGAGCGGCAGGGCGAGGCGGACCTGGCGCGCATCCAGGCGCAGCTCGACATGGCCGCGCGGCAGGAACAGCGTTACGCGCAGCTCGCCGCGCAGCAGAACATCGCGCGTGCGCAGTACGAACAGCTGCGCGCCGATCGCGACATGCTCGCGCAGGATCGCGCGCGGGCGCAGGCGCTGCTCGCGCAGACGCGCCATCGCCGCACGCAGATGGTGGTGCGCGCGCCGTTCGACGGCGTGGTCGCCGAACGCTCCGTGCAGCTGGGCGAATACGTGGATACCGGCGCGCCGGTGGCGCGGCTGGTCGACACCGGCGCGCAGGAAGTGCGCGTGCGCGCGCCGGTGGACCTGGCCGAGCACCTCGCGGTCGGCATGCCGGTGCAGGTGAGCGTGGGCCGTCGCGATACGGCCAATGCATCGAACGCGAAGTACCGCACCCATCCGGTGAGCGCGCTGGTGCCGGTGGGCGACGAAGCATCGCGCCAGCTCGAACTGCGCATCGCCATGGACACCGGCGAGTTGCCGGTCGGCACGGCGGTCGATGTCGGCATGCCGGGCGCACGCAAGCGTTCGGTGGTCGCGGTGCCGCGCGACGCGGTCATCCTGCGTCGCGAAGGCGATTACGTGCTGCGCGTGGCGTCGAACGACACGGCCGAACGCCTGCCGGTGAAGACCGGCACGGAAGTCGGCGGACTGGTGGAAGTGCAGGGCGCGGTGAAGCCGGGCGACCGGCTGATCGTGCGCGGCGGCGAGCGGATCGAAGCCGGGCAGGCGGTCTCGATCCAGCCGGATCTGTCGCGGGCGACGGCGTCGCGGTAAGTCATGCCGCGAAGGCGTTGCGGTGAGTCATCCGGCGAAGGCGGGTGCGAAGGCGGGGCTCCGCGCCCGTATCGCGCGGACACTCTCATGTCAGCGCACCATCCCGCCGTCATTCCAGCGAAAGCTGGAACCCATTTTGATCTGGCTCTTGCTTTTGATCGTCATCCCGCGAACGCGGGAATGCAGGGACGTTTAGAAAGAGCAAGAACAAGAGCAACCGCAAAGCACTCCGCTTTTGTAGCCCGGGTAAGCGAAGCGCACCCGGGGTCGGAGAAGCGACCGCGTTCCCGGGTGCGCTTCGCTTACCCGGGGCTACACGAGCAAGAAGCGCCGCGAGCGCCTGCGTGGCCGCACGTCCCGACCCTCACCCCAACCCCTCTCCCGCGGGGAGAGGGGCTCAAAGCAACGTCGCCGCACGTCCCCACTTCACCCCAACCCCTCTCCCGCAGGAGAGGGGTTGAAAGCATCGTGGCCGCTTCGACCCATCACCGCTCCGTCGCGAACGCCTGCCACGGCCCGTCCACCCATTCGCGCATCTCGCGCAGGGTTTCGATGGCCTGCGCGAGCGGCGCCGGGCGGTGGATGCCGAAGCCCTGGACCTGGTTGCACCCATGCATGGCGAGCCATTCGTACTGCGCCTGCGTTTCGACGCCTTCGCCCACGACCTTCAGGCCCAGGCCGTGGCCGAGGGCGAGCAGCGCCTGGCAGATCGACGCGCTGCGTTCGTCGCGATGCACGTCGCGCACGAAGGACTGGTCAATCTTGATCGCGTCCAGCGGCAGCTGCTTGAGGTACGACATGCTCGAAAACCCCGTGCCGAAGTCGTCCAGCGACAGGCACACGCCATTGGACTGCAGGCGGCGCAGCGTCTCCAGCGCCTGTTCCGGGCGCGTCATCAGCACGCTTTCGGTCAGTTCGATGTGCAGCGCGCCGCGCGGCAGTTCGTACTCGCGCAGTACGCTCTCGATGTCGTGCGCGATGTCGCCATCGAGAAACTGCATCAGCGAGACGTTCACCGCCACCGGCAAACCCGGGAATCCGGCGCGGTCGAGCAGGCGCTGCGCCGCGGCCGCTTCGCGCAGGGCCCAGCGGCCCAGCGGGACGATCAGGCCGGTGTCCTCGCACAGGCCGATGAATTCCGACGGCGGCAGGTAACCGCCGTTGCGCTGCGGCCAGCGCAGCAACGTTTCCAGGCCGGCCGGCCGCGAGTACGCGACATCCCACAGGATCTGGAAATGCAGTTCGAATTCGTCCGCGTCGATCGCGCGATGGATGCGTCCGGCCAGCCGCAGGCGATCGCTCGCATGGCGCGCCATGCCCGCTTCGAACACGGCGACCGGGCGATGTTCGGTGCGCGCGACGTGCGCGGCGAGGCCGGCGTTGGCGATCGCCTGCGTCGCCTTGCCGTCGCCCGGGCGAAGTTCGGCCACGCCGATCCACGATTCCAGCCGATGCAGCGTGTCCTCGCCGGGGATCGGCCGCTCCAGTTCCAGTTGCAGGCATTCCAGCGCCTGGTCCCACGCATCCGCCGGGCACACCGCCAGCGCGAACTCGTCGCTACGCACGTGGCCCGCCGCGCCGAAACGCTCGCCCAGCCGCGCGATGCGCGTGGCCATCACGCGCAGCGTGTCGTGGCCGGCTTCGCGGCCCAGGCTGTCCTCGATCAGTTCCAGCCCGCGCAGCTGCACGCACGCGATGCGGCACGAATCGGCGTCCATCGCATCCACGCGACTAGCCAGCGCGTCGGCGTTGAGCAGGCCGCTGGTCATGTCGTGGCTGGCGCGATAGGCCAGTTCGCGCTGCTGCGCCATGCGGTCGGTGACGTCCTCGGCCAGCACCAGGCGCGAAGGCCGGCCGCGGAAGTCGATGTCGGTCGCGTGGATGCGCACTTCCAGCAGGCGGCCGTCCTTGCGGCGATGCACCCACAGCTTCACCTCGTCGCGTTCGCCGGGGCGATGGTTCGCCAGGTCGGTGGCGACCTCGTTGCGGTGTTCCTCGGGGCGGATGTCGTAGATGGTCATCGCGAGGAATTCCTCGCGCGTGTACCCGTACTGCTCAATCGCCGCCTGGTTCACCTCGACGAAGCGCAGCGTCTGCACGTCGAACACCCAGAACGGCAGCGGGTTGCGCTCGAACAGCATGCGGAACTGGCGCTCGGTTTCCTCCAGCGCCAGCTGCACTTCCATGCGGTCGGTGACGTCGACCACGGTGCCGGCCATTTCCACCGTGCCGTCGGCATCGCGTGTGGCCGCGCCGCGCGCGGACATCCAGCGCACCTGGCCGTCGTCGCGCCGCACGATGCGGTAATCCAGCGAATACGGATCGCCGCTGCGCCAGGCCTGGCCGAAATGCTCGGACAACCGCTCGCGATCGTCGGGATGCACGATGGAATAGAACTCGCCGATGTTCGCCGCCGACTGGCCTTCCGGCAGGCCGAGCAGGTCGCTCACCGGTTCGGACCAGCACACGGTGCCGTTGCGGTCGGCGATCCACGTGCCGGTGCGGCCCAGTTGCTGTGCGCGGCGCAGGTTGTCCGCCGCTTCGGTCAGGCGTTCGACCATCTGCGCGTTCGCGCGCGCATTGCGACGCACCGTGCGCACCAGGTAGACCAGGCCGGCGAGGTACAGCAGGTACAGCGCGACACCCGCCGCGACGAGCCGCCACCACGGCGCGAGTACGCGGTCGCGCGCGATGGCGACGTCCACGTGCAGCGGGTAGTCGGGCACCGCGCCGCTCACGGTGATGCGCTCGACGCCGTCGCGGGCGTCGTCGTCGTCGGCCTCCATCAGCCGCGGTTCGACGGAGGTGGGCACGAGGGAGTCGTCGAACTGGCCGACGTACTGCGCGCCGCGCGTGTCGGCGACGAGCAGGCCGTCGTTGCCGGCCAGCTGGATCAGGCGCACGCGGTCCGCATCCAGGTGCATCACCAGCTTCTGCAGCTCGCTCGTGCGAAGGCGCGCGACGATCCAGTTGCCATCGTCCATGCGCAGCGCGAGCGGCAGCAGCCATTGCCCGCGATGGCGCGTGAGCGGGCCGACATACATCGAATACGAGTACGGCTGCGCGACTTTGCGGTCCGGCCAGTCCGAAAGCCCCGGTTGGCCGCGCCCGCCGCTGAGCGGGGCGCCGTTCGCGTCGGTGAGTTCCAGGCTCTCCAGTTCCTGCTGCCGCTGCGACACGCCGGCGAAGAACGGGGCGATCAGCCTGGGCAGGTCGTCGGGCGCGGCGACCGCGACGCGCTGCACGTCGTTGGAGACGCCGCGCATCGCGCGTTCGAGGTTGCGAAGTTGCAGCCACACCAGCCGCTCGGCGCCGGAGGCCAGCGCGAGGTTCTGCTGTTCGGCCGCTTGCAGGCGGTTGCTGCGATCTGCTGCCGCGACCGCGAACAGCGTCGCGGCGAGCACCACCGCCACCGCGAGCCCGAAGCCGAGCACGGCGGCGGCCGATTGCGTTCGACGACTGGCGGGACGGGAGCGTTCGGCTTGGGGCATCGCGTCGCGTCTTGCTCTCCGGCGGCGTTCCGGGGTCGGTCCTATTCAGTGCGTCCGACGGTGACAACGTTGTGAGCGCATGAAGCGCACGCACGCGGCGATCGTCGGCACATCCCTTCGGATATCGGCGGCGACGCGCGCAACTTCAGTCCTCACGCCGGCAATGCTTCCTCGCCGGGTGCGGCGCGCTCGGGAAGCAGCGCCAGCAGTTGCGGGATGCGATAGGGCTTGGGCAGGAAGATCACGTTGCCGGGCAGGGCGGGCAGCTGCGCGCGGGCGAAACCCGACGCGAGGATCACCCGCGCCTTCGGCTGCAGGCGCGCGGCATGGTCGGACAGCTCGATCCCCGACATGCCGTTGGGCATGCTCACGTCGCTGACCACGACATCGAAGCGCTCGCGCTCCATCGCCGTCACGGCCTCGGGGCCATCGGACGCCGTGCTGACGCGGTAACCGGTCATGCGCAGCGCTTCGCCGATCAGCATGCGCAGATCGTCCTCATCCTCGACCAGCAGGACGCGTACTTCAGACATCGCCGCGTTCTCCGTTCGCGGTGCGCGCGGCCGGTGCCGGCTGCGCGGGAAGGTGGATGCCGACCTGGGTTCCCCGGCCGGGCTCGCTGTTCAACAGCACGAAACCGCCCGACTGCGCGGCGAAACCGAACACCTGGCTCAGGCCCAGGCCGCTGCCCTTGCCGACTTCCTTGGTGGTGAAGAACGGCTCGGCGGCGCGTTCGATGACCTCCGCGCTCATGCCCGAACCGGTGTCGACGACCTCGACGACCACGTACTGGCGGTCGCCTTCGTCCGGCGCTTCGGGGCGCGGGCACGTCGTCTGCCGCGTGCGCACGGTGATGGCGCCGCCACCGGGCAGCATCGCATCGCGGCTGTTGACGACCAGGTTGAGCACGGCCGCCTCGAACTGCGTGGCGTCCACCTCCAGCAGAGGCGCCTCGTCGCTGAGGTCGAAAT
Source organism: Lysobacter auxotrophicus (assembly GCF_027924565.1). NCBI lineage: Bacteria > Pseudomonadati > Pseudomonadota > Gammaproteobacteria > Lysobacterales > Lysobacteraceae > Lysobacter > Lysobacter auxotrophicus. The sequence goes on along the minus strand of NZ_AP027041.1, from coordinate 2,902,322 downwards.
CGAACTGGATCGACGCGCCGCAGGCACGGCGGTACAGCTCGGCCGAACGCGCGAGCAGGTCGTTGATGTCGTGCGGTTCCAGCGACAGGTTCTGCCCGCGCGCGAAGGCGAGCAGCTGGCGCGTGAGCAGCGTGCCGCGATCGGCGGCGCGCTGCGCGGCTTCGATCCATTCCAGCGTGCGCGGATCGTCGGTGTTCTTCAGGCCGATCAGGTCCAGGCTGTTGACGATCACCGTCAGCAGGTTGTTGAAGTCGTGCGCCAGCCCGAGCGTGAGCTTGCCGATCGCCTCCAGCTTCTGCGACTGCGCCAGCGCCTTCTGCGCGGCCTGCAGGCGCATCTGCGCCTCGTAGCGCTCGGTGACATCGCGGGTGACCTTGGCGAAACCGATCAGTTCGCCTTCCTGCCAGATCGGGTCGATCACCACGCTCGCGCGAAAGCGCGTGCCGTCCTTGCGCAGGCGCCAGCCTTCGGACTCGAACTTGCCCTGCGTGCGCGCGCATTCCAGACCGCGCTGGGGCTCGCCGCGGACCACGTCCTCGGGCGTGTAGAAGCGGGAGAAGTGCTGGCCGACGATCTCGCGGTCGGTGTACCCCTTGATGCGTTCCCCGCCGGGGTTCCAGCTGCGGATGTAGCCGTTGGGGTCGAGCATGTAGATGGCGTAATCCGTCACGCTGCCGATGAGCAACGCGAACTGCCGGACCTCGTCGTCGAGGCCACGGCCGGAAGGATCACCCGGGACCACGCGCGGATCCCGCGGCGTGGGAATTGCGTCTACCAATGTCACGTCCCCCTTTCAGGACGAAAGCCTAGTGGTGCAAACGTTAAATTTCCGTGCAACGGGCAGGGCGTTACCGCTCGGGTAGCGAGGGCGTGCCGTTGTCGGGGAGGTCGGCGTCGGCGTCCAGCGCCGTGTTGCGCAGGGGCGGAGTCAGGTTGGCGCCCTGACCCGGCTGGTCGTCACGATCGTCGGGTTTGCGCAGTTCGCCCTTGCGGGTGTCGGCCTCGTCCAGCCCCTGCTGGTCGCGATGGAGTTTGCTCACGGCGTGCGTCCACGGTGGTTCCCAGGGGCAAAGGTGACCACACGGCGCGGCCACGGCAAGTGAAGCCTGGCCCATGCGCCCCAGGCCGCATGGGCTGCGGCCCGACATGGCAAACAAGGCAAAACAGGCGAGGTCGTCTTCACCTGACGCAGGCAGGCTCATCCGTTAGCATCGCCCGCGTTTTTTGCCAGCGCGTCGTCACGAGCACGCCTTGCCGGCGTCCGACGCCGGCATCCGGGGAACGATGGAACCAGTCACGACTCGCATCCAGTGGGGATGGTGGAGGCTGCCGCTGTTGGCGGCCGGCATCGTCCTGATCATGGTCGCGCCCTTCCTGCTGCTGCAGCGCCTGTCGCAGCAGAACCTGGACGCGGCCGACGCCGTGTCGCACACGCACGAGGTCGAGGCCGCCGTGGCGTCGGTCGCGCTCAGCGTGCGCGATGCCGAATCGGCGGCGATGGGCATCGCGCTCGGCCTGGACCGTCCGCTCTCGCGCCAGCGCTATGCCGAAAGCAAAGCCGCCATCGGCCCGAACCTGGACCGGCTCACCGTGCTCACCGCCGACAACCCCGAGCAGCAGGTCCTGATCGGCCGCCTGCGCGAGCTGGTCGACAACCGCATGGACGTGATGGACGACCTGATGCGCGAGGGCGGCCGTGGCGATATCGCGCGCAGCACGCAGATCCTCGCGCCGCTGGTGGACCGTTTCGCGATCCGTCCCGCGCTGGAGGAGATGCGCAACAACGAACGCGAGCTGCTCGCGCGCCGCAACTTCGACGCCGAGCGCCAGCGCCGCCAGGCTACGTGGCTCAGCTGGGCCGCGATGACCGCGCAGCTGCTGCTGATGGGCATCGTGATGCTGCTGCTCGGCCGGCAGATCGCCAGCCGCATCAACGCCGAGAAACGCTCCACGCAGGCCAGCGCCCGCGCGATGGCCGTGCTGCAGACGGTGCGCGAGCCGATCGTGCTGTTCGACGAGGAGCAGCGCATCGTCATGCACAACGCCGCGTTCGCCGAGATGTACGACGTCCCGGGCGACGGGCTGCCGAAGACGCTGCCGGACATCGGCCACGGCGCGTGGAACGACCCCGTGCTGCGCCAGCGCCTGCGCGACGTGCTGCTTCGCGGCCGCGAGCTGTGGGATTTCGAGCTGGAACAGGCGCTGCCCGAAGGCCCGACCCGCACCGTGCTGCTCAACGCGCGCAGCATGCCGCTGCCGGACGCGGAGGACCACGTCGTGCTGATGACGATTTCCGACGTCTCGGCGCAGAAGGCCACCAACCAGAAGATCGCCGAACTCAACCGCCAGCTGGAGGGCAAGGTCGAGCAGGTGTCGGAAGTGAACCGCGAGCTGGAGGCGTTCAGCTATTCGGTATCGCACGACCTGCGCGCGCCGCTGCGCCACGTCGCCGGTTTCTCCGACAAGCTCGCGCGCCACCTCGACGAGGACGCCGACGAGAAGACGCGCCACTACCTCGACGTCATCGGCAATTCCGCGCGGCGCATGTCGCAGCTGATCGACGACCTGCTGGTGTACTCGCGACTGGGCCGCAGCGCGCTGCGCCTGCAGGCGGTGGACATGCAGTCGGTGGTCGCCGAAACGCGCGCGATGCTCGATGCCGGTGCCGAAGCGCGCGCGCCGCGCGTGGAGTGGCGCATCGCGCCATTACCCATCCTCGTCGCCGACGAAAACATGATGCGCCAGCTGTGGACCAACCTGCTCGGCAACGCGGTGAAGTATTCCTCGCGGCGCGAGGTCGCCATCGTCGAGGTCACCCACCGCATGCTCGACGACGGCTCGCACGAATTCAGCGTGCGCGACAACGGCGCCGGTTTCGACATGACCTACGCCAGCAAGCTGTTCGGCGTGTTCCAGCGCATGCACAAGGCGACCGATTTCCCCGGCACCGGCATTGGCCTGGCGAGCGTGCGCCGCGTGCTGTCGCGCCATGGCGGCCGCATCTGGGCCGAATCCACGCCCGAGGTCGGCTCCACTTTCCATTTCACCCTTCCCGCGGCGCTGGATGCGCCCACCTACGAGCGAATCAGCGCATGACCGACTACCGCACCATCCTGCTGGCCGAAGACAGCCAGGCAGACGCCGAAATGGCCATCGACGCGCTGCGCGAGGCCAACCTCATCAACCCCATCGTGCACGTCGAGGACGGCGTGGAAGCGCTGGATTACCTGCTGCGTCGCGGCAAGTTCGAAGGGCGCGCCGAAGGCATGCCGGCGGTGCTGCTGCTGGATATCAAGATGCCGCGCATGGACGGGCTGGAAGTGCTGCAGGCGATCCGCGAGCACGACCACCTGCGTTGCCTGCCGGTGGTGATCCTGTCGTCCTCGCGCGAGGAAAGCGACCTGGCGCGCAGCTGGGACATGGGCGTGAACGCGTATGTCGTCAAGCCCGTGGACGTCGACCAGTTCTTCCAGGCGGTGAAAACGCTCGGCACGTTCTGGGCGGTGATCAACCAGGCGCCGGAAAACGCCAATTAAGAGCGTACGAATGCAGGCCAATGGCGCGCCACCGCTGGGACCGCTGAACGTCCTCATGGTCGAGGATTGCAGCGAGGACGCCGAACTGCTCGGCGAGCAGTTGCTGGAGTCCGGATTGCAGGCGAGGTTCCATCGCGTGGACAGCGAACGCGCGCTGCGCGAGGCGCTGATGCGCGAGCGCTTCGACGTGGTGCTCTCTGATCTCTCGCTGCCGGGGTTCTCCGGCATGGAGGCGCTGCGCATCCTGCGCGAGCACGATGCGGAGCTGCCCTTCATCTTCGTCTCCGGCACGATCGGAGAGGAAACCGCGGTGGACGCGCTGCATCGCGGCGCGAACGACTACGTGCTCAAGCAGAACCCCGCGCGCCTGCCCAATGCGGTGGCGCGCGCGGTGCGCGAGGCCCGCAACGCGCGCGAGCGCGAGCGCGCCGAAAAGGAGCTGATGCGGTCGCAGCGCCTGGACTGCCTGGCGATGCTCGCGGCGGGATTGAGCCACGACCTGCGCAACGTGCTGCAGCCGCTGCTGATCGTGCCGGACCTGCTGAATTCGTACAGCGACGATCCGAACATCCACCGGCTGTCCACGCTGATCGCCGAAAGCGGGCGGCGTGGCCACGAGATGGCCGAGTCGATGCTCGCCTTCGTGCGCGGTACGCGTCGCGCGAGCGAGGACGTGTCCGTCGCGCAGCTGTTCCAGGCGGTGCAGCTGCTGCTGCAGGGCACCTTGCCGCGCAACGTCACGCTGGTGTGCGAGCCGTTGGAGGAGGACGTTTTCGTCCACTGCAACTACGTCGAGTTCCAGCAGTGCCTGGTGAACCTCGCGCTCAACGGCGTGCAGGCGATGAAGGAACGCGGCGGCGAACTGCGCCTGTCGGCGCGGCGTGCGGTGCTCGATGGCGGCGAGCGGTTGTGCATCCGCGTTTCCGACACCGGCTGCGGCATGGATGCGCACACGCGTTCGCAGCTGTTCACGCCGTTCTTCACCACCAAGCCCGAGGGCACCGGTCTGGGCCTGCTGTCGTGCCGGCGTTTCGTCGATGCGCTGCAGGGGCGCATCGTGGTCGAAAGCGAAGTGGGGCAGGGCACGACGTTCGAACTGCACCTGCCGCTGCGTGGCGTCGTCGAGGGTGGCGACGCGGCGGGCGAGCGGTTCGCGGTCGGCAACGGCCAGCGCATCCTGCTGGTGGACGGCGACGGCACGCGCTTGTCGCTGCTGGCGAACGTCCTCGACAGCCAGGGCTACGAGCCGCTGATCGCCGTCGACGGCGCCGCGGCGCTGCGCCTGCTCGCACGCGAGGGCATGCCGGCGCTGGCGATCATCGACAGCGACATCCTGATGCTCTCCGCCGTGAGCCTGCTGCTCGCGCTGCGCGACGCCGGCTTCAACGGCCCGGTGATCACCCTGGGCGACCCGGCCGACCCGCTGCGCCACGACGCGCTGCCGTCCGACGCGGTCGCCGCCGTGTTGAGCAAACCGCTGCAGATGAGCGCGGTGTTCCGGGCGGTGGAGCAGGCGTTGGGGGCGAAGGAGTTGGTGTAGAAGACGGAGTTTGCGCCGGGACGAACGTGTTGGCGCAGGGCGTTGCCTCTGCTCGTCGCTTTCGTTCGTCGCTTTTGCTGGTCGCTTTGCTCGTCGCGTCGTCGCTTTGCTCGTCGCGTTTGCACTTCTCTTTTGCTCGTCATCCCGGCGAGGGCCATCCCTGGCGGAACACAACCACCTCCGGATAGCCCCGCCCGGCCATCCTTGGCCGGGCGTTCGACAGGCTACGCGGCAGTGCCGCGTAAGCAGCCTGTCTCACCCCCGAACCCGCGCCACCACCCCGGCCGCATCCGGCCCTTCCACGAATACCGCCACCCGATCGCCCACGCGCTTGAGCACCAGGTGCGCGCGACGTTCGCCGAGCGTCAGGTTGCGGATCGACAGCTCCTCCACGCCTGCAGGCAGACGCGGATGGTCGAGCACGATCTCCGCCGAGGGCCCGTCGATATCGATGCCCAGGCACGCCTGCAACGACATGAACGCCGAGCCCGCCGCCCACGCCTGCGGCAGGCACGCGACGGGATACGCCACCGGCGCGCCGCCGGGCACGCGCGGGAAGCCGCAGAACAGTTCCGGCAGGCGCATGTCGAAGCCGACCGCCGCCTCGAATGCCGCACGCAACAGGCGCACCGAGGCCTCGCGCTGCCCGTAACGCGCAAGACCCGCCGCGCACAGCGCGCTGTCGTGCGGCCACACCGAGCCGTTGTGGTACGACATGGGGTTGTAGCGCGCTTCGCCGACCGCCAGCGTGCGGATGCCCCAGCCGCTGAAGAAATCCTGCGACATCAGCTGTGCCGACACGGCCTGCGCACGCGCGTGCTTGGGCAATCCCATGTAGAGCAGATGCCCGGGGTTGCTCGCGCGCACCGCGCACAGCGCGTTCTCGCCATCCACGGCGATGCCGTAGAAACCCGACTCCATCCAGAAATGCTGCTCCACCGCCTCGGCGATGCGTTCGGAACGCCACAGCCATTGCTTCGACGAATCGTCCTCGCCCAGTGCCAGCGCGAGGCGCGACATGCCGCGCATCGCCGCGAACACGTAGCCCTGCACCTCGACGAGCGCGATCGGGCCCTCCGGCGAACGGCCATCGGCATGGAAGACCGAATCGAAACTGTCCTTCCAGCCCTGGTTCGCCAGTCCCGTCGCTTCGCCGCGCGCATAGTCGAGCAGGCCGAGCGGGTTCGCATCGCATACGCGTTCGATCCACGCCGCCGCGGCTTTCAGCTCGTTCCAGATACTGCGCACGAACGCGACATCGCCCGTGCGCCGCGCGTACTCGGAGGCCAGCACCAGGAACAGCGGCGTGGTGTCCACGCCACCGTAGTACAGGCCGAACGGAAGCTCGCGCAGGCGCGCCATCTCGCCCTTGCGCGTCTCGTGCATGATCTTGCCGGGCGAGGCGTCCATGAAGGACGACTCTTCCTTCGCCTGGTTCTTGGCCAGGAACGCGAGCACGCCGCGCGCAAGCTGCGGATCCAGCCACAGCGTCTGCAACGCCGTGATCACCGCATCGCGGCCGAACGGCGTGGAGAACCACGGGATCCCCGCATACGGATACGGCCCGGTGTCGAGTTCGCTGGTGAGCAGCGCGAGATCCGCGCGCGAACGTTCCATCCACGAATTGAACAGCGGCGCTTCGCTGCGCACGCGCGATAGCCGTCGTTGCCTGCGACGCATGCGCGTGCGCGCCACGCTCGCTGCGGCGCGATACCGCGAACGCGTGGCCGGCGGCGGATCGTCGTCGGCGCTGACTTCCAGGTGCAGTTCGTCGCGACCGCGCGGCGGGAGCGAGATGTCGAACGCAAGACGCCCGTCGTCCATGCGTCGCGGTGCGCGAGAAAACACGATCGACGCGCGGCACGGCGCGCCATCGAGCCCGACGTAGCCGAACGTCAGGCCGTCCTCGCGCGGATGGGGCGGCAGCTGCTGGCCGCGTGCGGCGCGATGCGTGCCGCGCACTTCGAACATGTCGCGGAAGTCCGCATCGCAGTCGAACACGAGGCTCATGCGCACCGCGTCGGTGCCGTAGTTGGTCAGCGCCACGCGCTCGAACAACCGGTCCGCGCACAGGAAGCGCGTGCGCTTGATATGCACCAGCCCGTGCGGCGTCGCGTCGCCGCCGAGCGGCGGCAGTGCACGGTTGGTGAGGTGCGCGACGAAGAACACGTTGTCGCGCGACACCATCGAACTCAGCAGCGCCGGCGCGGTGTCGCCCAGGGTCAGGCGGAAGCGCGAGAGGATGCGCGTGTCGTTGTGGAACTGGCCGTCGCCTTCGCCGACGACATCGCCGGAACCATTGGCGATGAGGAAGGTGTCGCCGTCCTTGAGGACGTAACTGGAGAACAACGTCGCGGCAGCGGCGGGATCCATGGGTCAGCCCGTCGATGGAGGGAATGTGGTCGTGCGGCGAACGCACGTCGCGTTCGCTTCCGGCGGCGCCGTCCCTGGCGCGATGTGACGCTGGACCTCGTCCAACGTGCTCAGGCGGTAAGGCGGACGCGCGTGCCGCCCTGTTCCAGCACGCGCCAGTACAGTTCGACGTAGCGACGCGCCATGGCCGATGCGGAAAAGCGTTGTTCGAAGCGCGCGCGGACGCGACCGCGGTCGTAGCGCGCGACCGATTGCACGGCCTGCACCGCGTGGTCGATGTCGTCGACGATGAGGCCGGTGACGCCGTGGTCGAGCACTTCCGGCACCGAGCCGCAGTTCCATGCGATCACCGGCGTGCCGCAGGCCATCGCCTCGATCATCACCAGCCCGAACGGTTCGGGCCAGTCGATCGGGAACAGCAGCGCCACCGCGCCGCCGAGGAACGCGCTCTTCTGCTCGTCGTTGATCTCGCCGATGTACTCCACGCCCGGCCCCTTCAGCAGCGGCTCGATCTCGTCGTGGAAGTAGGCGCGATCGACCGCATCGACCTTCGCGGCGATCTTGAGCGGCAGGCCGGCACGACGCGCGATCTCGATCGCGCGATCGACGCGCTTCTCCGGCGAGATGCGCCCGAGGAACGCGAGGTACCCGCCGCGCGGCGTCGGGCTGAACTCGTACTGGTCCTGCGGCATGCCGTGGTACACGGTGCCGGCCCAGTTCGCGGTGGGCAGCGGACGGCGCTGGTGGTCGGAGATCGACGCCAGCGGGAACTGCGGCCAGCACGCGTACGCCTGCGGCAGGTCCTTCAGGTCGAGCCGGCCATGCAGCGTGGTCAGCGTGCGCCACGGCATGTCCTGGAAGAACGGGAAATGCAGCAGGTCGATGTGGAAATGGATGATGTCGAACTCATCGGCGCGCTGGCGCACTTCGTCGAGCATCGCCAGGTGCGCGGCGAGATCGCTCTTCAGCGGCGCGGGATCCAGGCGGATCGCCTGGTCGCGCATCGGCGCGAGCGTCGCGCTGGTCTGCGCGTCGGCGGCGGCGAACAGCGTGACGTCGTGTCCCGCCTGGACCAGCGCATCGGATAGATGCGCGACGACGCGTTCGGTTCCCCCATACAGCTTCGGCGGCACGGCCTCGTACAGCGGTGAAATCTGCGCGATCTTCATGCGAGTGGTTTCATCAGGGACGCCATCGCCGGCCGGGGCCTGCATGAATGGGCGGCCCCTCGACCTGCGTGTGCTGGCTTAAGGCACGACCATATGGCAGCGTTCTTCAAGGCCGCGTGATGCGCGCGCGGCCCGCATGAACATTAACGACGGCGGTTTCACCGGCGCGGCGTGAGGATCGCCGCATGCAGGATTCGCCGGGCCACGAAGCGCCGCCGCACGAGAACGCTTCACGCCGCAATGCGCATCGCGCGCCGGTCGAGGCGCGCGTGGAATCGCGGCGCATCGCCGTGGGCAACGACCACTTCTGCGCGACGCTCGCCTCGCCGACGCCCGCGCTGCCGGGCGTGATCTTCGTGCACGGATGGAACGGCACGCAGGAATTCGACCTCGGCCACGTGCGCGACGCGGTGGCGCTGGGATGCGTGGCGCTGGCGGTGGATCTTCGCGGGCACGATCGCGACGACCCGCGCCACGAACGGGTCACGCGCGAGGACAACCTGCGTGACCTGCTCGCCGCGTACGACTGCCTGGTCGCGCGGGACGACGTGGACGAGCGGGCGATCGCGGTGGTCGGCTTCAGCTATGGCGGTTACCTCGCCACGCTGCTTACCGCGCAGCGGCGCGTGCAGTGGCTCGCGCTGCGTTCGCCCGCGCTGTATCCCGACGAAGGCTGGGGCGTGCCGAAACACGAGCTGGAGGACCGCGTCGAACTCGACGCGTACCGGCGCGAGGTGCAACCGCCCGACGGCAATCGTGCGCTCGCCGCGCTGGCGGAGTTCCGCGGCGACGTGCTGCTGGTGTCCTCGCAGAACGACCAGGTGCTGCCCAAGCCGGTGGCCGAAAGCTTCCGCGGCGCCCTGGTGCGCGCATCGTCGATCACGACGCGCACCATCGCGGGCGCCGATCACGAGCTGTCGCATCCCGACGCGAAGCGGGCATGGGCCGACCTGCTGCAGGACTGGCTCGGCGGGATGGTTCGCGGCGCTCGCCGGCAGGCGGTGGTCGCCGCGCTCGAGGCGCGATACGAGCAGGTGGACGGGGCAGGGGACCCGCACGAGCGGGCGTGAGTCGTCGGCCTGCGCCGTCACGCTGGAAGCCGTTGAACCGTCATCCCGGCGAAGGCCGGGACCCAGGCCCGCAACGTTCGGTCACTACAACGGTGAACCGCCCACGTCACCGCAGGGAAGCTGGACGCGCTCAGCAGTCACTCCATCGCAATCGCGAGCTGAAACCTCACGCGCTTCACGTCGCGCAGCTTTGCGTCACGAGTCAAAACCCTTCAGCACTGCCGCACGACATCGGCGTCCATCCGGCCGGATGGCGACGATCGGTCGCAACCGCGCGTTCCGATGGACGAATCCGATGCCATGTCGTGCGCGATGCATTGACTGATCGTGTCGCGCGTTCGTGCATTTTTTCGCGAACGTAAAAGTTCAACGAATTTCAGACGAATCTGATTTGACGACAGACCCCCGTTCATAGGATCGCGCCGCGTTGAGAGTTTTCTCAAAGAGTTATCTCAACCAATCAAGCGAAATTCTCAAAAGAGACAGGTGATCCTTTGAACAAGATCTATCGCGTTGTGTGGAATGCCGAGCTCGGCCAATGGGTCGTGGCGTCGGAAGTAGCGAAGGGCCGGAAGAAGCAGTCGCGCACGTCGCCGAACCAGAAGGCCGTGATGGCCAGCGTCATGGGTGCGACGCTCATCTGGGCTGGCGGCGCATCCGCACAGTCCGTGACCAGCGGCGGCCTGGTGGTGTGCCAGCCGCGTGAGCAACATCGAAGGCTCCGTGACCAACATCACCACGCAGCTCAACAACGGTGGCGTCGGCCTGGTGAAGCAGGACGCGACGACGAAGGAAGTGTCGGTGGCGAAGGCCGTCGGCGGTACGTCGATGAACGTCGCCGGCACCGATGGCGATCGCACGATTTCCGGCGTCGCCGCGGGTTCGGCCGACAACGATGCGGTCAACGTCGGCCAGCTGAAGAAGGCGGGCGTGATCGCAGCCGACGGCCAGGCGCGCTCGGTCATCGCCTACGACGGCGGCGATCAGTCGAGCATCACGCTCGGTGGCAGCGGCGCGAGCCAGCCGGTGGCGATCCACAACGTCGCCGACGGCATGGCCGACCACGACGCGGTGAACGTGAGCCAGCTCAACCAGCGTCTGGAGTCGAAGGCGACGGAAATCGTCACGGAAGCCAACAGCTACACCGATTCCCGCATCAACGACGTGTGGGGCAGCATGGACAAGGTGGCGCGCGAGGTGGTGCAGCAGGATCGCCGCATCAGCTCGCAGGGCGCGATGTCGATGGCCTCCTCGCAGATGGCATCTGGTGCCGCCGCGGCGGCGGTGGGCAACCCGAACGGCGCGTGGTCGGTCGGTGTAGGCATGGAGCAGGGCCAAGGCGCGCTGTCGGCCGGTTACGCCAAGCCCGTCGGCCGCAAGAGCCAGATCAGCTTCGGCGCGGCGTTCAGCGGCAACGACCAGTCGATCGGCATGGGCTTCGCGCACAAGCTGTAAGCAGAAAAATTCGGATTCGTCCGATGGCAGAACGAAAGACGGGGCGGGAAACCGCTCCGTCTTTTTGTTTGTGCGGCGAACAGCCGAGGCGGCATCGAAACGCGGTAGCGGATTTCGTCCGCGCAACCGCCGTGTTTCGCGAAGGCCAAAACCAAATTAGCGCATAGGAATCGTCCGAAAAGCGCAATTTTGGGTGCAGCAGAAACAAGGGCTTACGACACGATCGAACAAGTACGGCGAAAACTCTGATGTGCGAAAAATTCTCTGGACACGAGCATCACCTCCGTTGCGACGCACAACGCTTCCAACGCTCTTCTCAAAACGCTCTCTCTCCCAGAACTCTTCAGGTGATCTCGTGAACAAGATTTTCCGCATCGTTTTCAACGCTTCGACCGGCCGCTATGTCGTGGCCTCCGAAATGGCCAAGGGGCGCACGAAGGCTTCTTCGCGCGCTCTGGCCGGCTTGGTTCTCATGGGCGGTACGGCGGCGGGCATGCTTTCCCCGGCCGCGTTCGCCAACGGCATCACCGTATGCAGCGAAGACAACACCACCTACGGCATGTCCGGCAATGGCGTGGGTCCCTACAGCATGGGCTGCACGACCGGCTCGGATGTCATCTACATGGGTGGCGCGCCGAGTACCGCGCCGCACGACGCCTATGCCGACACGACCACGACGTACATCTCGGTCAATAGCGCGTCGTCCACGAGCTCGGGCTGGACGGGCGGTACGGCCGCGCAGAGCATCAAGCTCCACGCGCCGGGCAGCATCGTGCTGGACGGCGTGACGGATCTGGCGAACCACAAGATCATCGGCCTGGCCGGCGGCAGCATCGCCGACAACAGCCTGGAGGCGGTCAATGGCGACCAGCTGTTCGACAGCAACAGGGCGCTGGCGGCAGCCTTCGGCGGCGGCTCAACGGTCGACTCGAACGGTTTCGTCACCGCGCCGAGCTACGCGCTGACGAAGGCCAACGCCATCGGCGGCACCAGCGGCGCGGCAACCGACGTCGGCTCGGCCTTCGTCAAGGTCGACGGCGCCCTCGGCGCGCTCGACACCCGCGTGACCAACAACGCCAACAGCATCACCACGCTCCAGTCCACGGTGAACAACATGGCGACCAGCGCGCTCGTGCAGCAGGCTTCGGCCGGTGCCGCGCTGACGGTCGGCAAGAACACCGACGGCGCGTCCGTCGACTTCACCGGCACCGCCGGCACCCGCAAGCTCGTCGGCGTCTCCGAAGGCGCGGTCTCGGCCACCAGCAAGGAAGCCGTCAACGGTTCGCAGCTGTACGCCACCGAGCAGAAGGTCGCGGCGAACACCAGCGCCATCGGCGCGCTCGATACGCGCGTCGGCACGGCTGAAACCGATATCGCCGGCCTGAAGACCCGCGCCGATGCGACCGATGCCGCCGTCGCGAAGAACACGACCGACATCGCGAAGAACACCACGGACATCGCGAAAAACACGAGCGACATCGCGAAGAACACCACCGACATCGCGAAGAACACGAGCGACATCAGCGCCCTGCAGACCCGCGCAGACACGACCGATGCCGCCGTGGCCGCCAACACCAGCGACATCTCGACCTTGAAGGACCGTGCCGATGCGACCGACGCCGCCGTCGCGCAGAACACCGCCGACATCGCGAAGAACACCGGCGATATCTCCGCGCTCGACACCCGCATGGGCAGCGCCGAGTCCAGCATCTCCAACCTCGACGGCCGCGTGACCAACGTCGAAGGCAGCGTCACCAACCTGACGCAGCAGATGAACGACGGCGAAGTGGGCCTGGTGAAGCAGGATGCGACGAGCAAGGTCGTCACGGTCGCCGCCGACAAGGACGGCAGCGAGGTGAACATCGCCGGCTCGGCGGGCGATCGCAAGCTCAGCGGCGTGGCCGCGGGCGAGATCTCCGCGACCAGCAACCAGGCCGTGAACGGTTCGCAGCTCAACGCGACCAACGAGCGCGTCGCCGCCAACGAGGGCAGCATCGTGAACCTCGACAACCGCACGACGAAGAACGAAGGCGACATCGCCTCGCTCGACAGCCGCACCGCGAAGAACGAAGGCGACATCGCCTCGCTCGACCAGCGCCAGGGCAAGACCGAAGGCGATGTGTCCGAGCTTCGCCAGGGCGTCAACGGCCTGGACGGCCGCGTGAGCTCGGTGGAGACCAACGTCGCCAGCCTCAACGAGAAGCTGCAGAAGACCGGCACGGAAGTCATCAACCAGTCGCGCGCCTACACCGACAAGCGCGTGGAAGAACTCCACGGCGAGATGGACGACCGTTTCAACCTGCAGGACGAGCGCATCGACCGCATGGGCGCCATGGGTTCGGCGATGTCGATGATGACGGCCAGCCTGGGCGGCCTGCACACGCAGAACCGCGCCGCGGTCGGCACCGGCTTCGTCAACGGCCAGAAGGCGCTGTCGGTCGGCTACCAGCGTGCGATCAGCGACCGCGCCAACGTCTCGCTGGGCGGTGCGTTCACCAGCGACGACCGCTCGGTCGGCGCGGCGGTGGGCATCGGCTGGTAATGCCGGGCCAACGAACCTGAGAGTGCGGTATGCAAGTGCGACATCCGATGCCGCGGCGACGACCTCGCCGCGGCATCGCTTTTTCCGGCCCGCCGGCCCGGTTCGGCAAGGCCGTCCGGGAGTATCCTGTCGCCCACGTCAGGGAGGGCGTGGCCCGTGATTCCATTCCAGCTGCAACGGCTCGACCACCTCGTGCTGCGCGTACGCGACGTCGAGGCGATGGTCGCCTTCTACTGCGACGTGCTCGGTTGCACCGTCGAGCGGCGCCAGGACGCGATCGGCCTCACGCAACTGCGGGCCGGCGACTCGCTCATCGACCTGGTCGGCATCGACGGGAAGCTCGGCCGCATGGGCGGCGCCGCACCGGGCGAAGAGGGTCGCAACGTCGATCACTTCTGCCTGCGCGTGGAGCCGTTCGATGTCGATGCGATCGTCGCGCACCTGCGGGCGCATGGCGTGCGCATCGGCGAATTCGGTTCGCGCTACGGCGCCGACGGCGAGGGGCCGTCGCAATACCTGTACGACCCGGAAGGCAACGTGGTCGAACTGAAAGGGCCGCCGCACGCCTGAGCGCGCGGCGCCCGTCCATCCCATCCGCATCGGTCGCACATGCCCAAGCAACCCGCCTCGCTGTCCGTCCCCATCCGCACGCTCGCGCTGCTGCTCGGCGGGCTGGCGATGTTCGGACCGTTCTCGATCGACACCATCTTCCCGGCGTTCCCGGCGATCGGCGCGCAGTTCGGCGCCGACAAGCTGGCGATGCAGCAGACCATCAGCGTGTACCTGGTCGCGTACGCGGCGATGAGCATCGTGCACGGGCCGCTGTCGGATGCGATCGGGCGCAAGCGCGTGATCCTCGGCGGGCTGGTGGTGTTCGCCATCGCCTCGGCCGGTTGCGCGCTGGCGAAGGACCTGCCGACGCTGCTCGCGTTCCGCGCGCTGCAGGGACTGTCGTCCGGCGTGGGCCTCATCGTCGGCCGCGCGGTGATCCGCGACGTGCTGCACGGCGACGACGCGCAGCGGTTGATGAGCCAGGTGTCGATGATCTTCGGCGTCGCGCCCGCGCTGGCGCCGGTGATCGGCGGCTGGATCCTCGGCGTCGCGCACTGGCCGGCGATCTTCTGGTTCCTGGTGGCGTTCTCCATCGTGCTGATCGTTGCGACCTGGCGCGCGCTGCCGGAAACCCATCCGACGCAGGCGCGCCTGCCGCTCGCGCCCAAGCGCCTGCTGCGCGACTACGTAGCCATCGTGGTGAACCCGCGTTTCCAGCGGCTGTCGGCCGCCGCGGCGTTCAACTTCGCCGCGCTGTGGGTGTACATCGCGTCGGCGCCGGCGTTCGTGCTGGACATCCTCAAGCTCAACGAACGCCAGTTCGGCTGGTTCTTCGTGCCGATGATCAGCGGCATGATCCTGGGCGCGTTCGTCTCCGGGCGCAGCGCGGGCAAGGTCAGCGGCGCGAAGCTGGTGTCGATCGGCTTCGCGTGCTCGGCCGTGGCGATGGCGTTGAACCTGGGCTACAACCTCGCGACCGACGCGCCGAAGGTGCCGTGGGCGGTGCTGCCGATGATGCTCAACGCCTTCGGCATCGCCCTGGTGTTCCCGATCGTGACGCTCGCCATCCTCGACATGTACCCGCGCCAGCGCGGCTCGGCGTCGTCGCTGCAGGCGTTCACCGGGCTGGTGCTCAACGCGGCGATCGCCGGCGTGTTGTCGCCGCTGATCAGCGACCACGCGTTGTGGCTGATCGCCACGGCCATCGCGTTTTTGACGATCGGCTTCGGGTTCTGGCGCTGGGAGGCGCGCGTGTCGCGCATGCGCGCCGGCAACGAGGCGGCGCCGTCGGTGCCGGGCGAATCGCTGTAGGTCAGGAAGCCGGCGCGACGCGTCGCCGGCGCATCCACGCGTACAGCGGGAAGCCGGCGAGGATCAGCACCGCGCCCCAGGCCAGCGCTTCGGTGCCGATGCCGAACATCGCGTACAGGCTGTAGACCAGCGCCAGGCCCGCGAGCGTGCGGCTGACCGCGCCCGTGCCGCGCACCAGCCACGCGGCGCTGCTCACCACGTACGGCAGCAGCGTCGCGGCAGTCGACAGCAGGATGGAGAAGGTGAACACCTGCACGAGCGAGCGGCTGTAGTTCGCCGCCACCAGCGCGCTGGCGAGCACGCTGCTCACGATCACGCCGACCACCGGCGTGCCGCCCTGGTCGAGTTTCGTGAAGGGCTTGGGGAACAGGCCATCGCGCGCGGCGGCGAACGGCAGCTGCGCCGACAGCAGGATCCAGCCGTTGAGCGCACCGAAGCACGAGATCGCCATGACCACGGCGAGCGTCACGCCTGCGGCCGGGCCCCACAGCGAACGCGCGGCGTCGGCCATCGGCGCCTGCGATTGCGCGAGCACCTCGCGCGGCAGCAGGCCGAGCACGGCGGTGCAGGCGAGGATCGTCGCCACGCCGGCGAGCAGCGTGCCGAACACCGTCGCGCGCGGCACGGTGGACTGCGCGTTCTCGGTCGAACCGGCCGGCACCGTGGCGGCCTCCAGCCCGAGCATCGCCCACAGCGTCAGCGCGACGGCGGCGTTGGCGACGTGCGGCAGGGGCTGCGTCGTCGGATTGAACGGCGTGTAGTGCTTCGCATCGACGAACCACAGCGCGATCAGTCCGAAGAGCAGCAGTGGCAGCAGCTTCAGGATCGTCGTCACCAGCTGCAGGCCGCCGGCTTCGCGCAGGCCGATGAGGTTCACGCCGCTGCACAGCCACAACGCGCCCAGCGCGCACATCGCCGCACGCAGCGGCGTGGCGGTGAGCGCGGGGAAGATCGCCCCGACACTGCCGGCGAAGGCGACGGCGATCGCGGCCGTGGCGCACCAGATCGAGATCCAGTAGCTCCACGCGATGACGAAGCCGGGCAGTTCGCCGAACGCATTGCGCGCGAACACGTACGGGCCGCCGGTCTGCGGCCAGCGCATCGCAAGGCGCGCGAAGGTGATCGCCAGCAGCATCGCGCCGGCCAGCGTGATGCCCCAGCCGAGCAGGCTCGCCGCACCGAACGGCGCGAGCGCCGCCGGCAGCAGGAACGCGCCGGAGCCGATCATGCTGCCGATGACGAGCGCGGTGGCGGACCAGAAGCCGAGGGGGCGGTTGTGGGTCATGTGTGAACGGGTCCGAAAGCTTCGAGGAACGAAACGCCTATGCCGTCATCCCCGCGAAGGCGGGGATCCAACTGTCCGACGCACCTCCGTCTTCCGGAGAGCGTGATGCATTCACGGCTGGATTCCCGCCTTCGCGGGAATGACGGCAGAAAACGCGGGAAATAAATGTCTGAAGTGGCGTGATGGTGATGACCGCGTTAGTGCCCATCCGCCCGATACACCGCGCGCAGCAGCTCATGGAAATGATGCACCGCGTTCTCGCGCAGCGGATTCAGGCGGCCCGGCTCGTACGAGCCCGACGACAACCCGCGCTGCACGTCCTCGCAGATGGTCAGGTCTTCCAGCTGCACTTCGTCGCTGAAATCGCGGTCGGCCTCGCGGCGCTGTTGCGCCTGGTCGCTGTCGTCCATCGCGTAGTAGAAATCGAACTCGACGCGGCAGCGATCCACGCCGCGCGGCACCACGCGGTTGGTCTGCAGGCGGCCGGGCAGGATGTTGAGCATCGTGTTCGGCCACAGCCAGTAGTAGAGCGCGTCGCCGTCGCCGTAGAGGCCATCGCCGCTTTCCAGCGGGCTGAACTGGTACGAGTACCACCGCGCGGTTTCGGTGATGTAGCTGCGGTAGTCCAGAAGCTTGTTCAGGCCCGGATGGATGTGCGGGACGTGGTAGCCCTCGAGGTAATTGTCGACGTACACCTTCCAGTTGCACGCGACGTCGTAGCCCACGCGACGATGGTGGCCGTAGCGTTCCAGGTGGCGGTTCGCGCCGAGCCGCGCATCGATGCCTTCGACGAACGCGTCGAAATCCGGCGCGCGCGCTTCATCGACCGCGGCGAACACCATGCCCTGCCACACGCGCACCGCGAGCTGCGGAAGGCGGATGTCGCCCGGCACGAAATCCGGCGCGGTGCCCATCTCCGGCGCGGAGCGCAGCACGCCGTCGAGCGTGTAGGTCCAGCCGTGGTAGCGGCAGCGCAGCGATTTCGCGGCGAGGCCGTCGCAACTGGCGATCGGCCCGGCGCGATGGCGGCACACGTTGTGGAAGACGCGGATGTCGCCATCGGCGCCGCGGACCGCGATCACCGGCAGCCCGGCGAAGTCGCCGACGACGTGATCGCCCGCGTCGCGCAACTGGCAAACGTGCGCGAGCAGCTGCCAGCCGGCATCGAAGATGGCGCGCCGGTCCAGCGACGGCATCGCCGGGTCCACGTAATAGCGGGCGTGCAGGGCCCTCGCGCGATCGAGCGGCTGCGAGGCGAGGTCGGTGTCCATGCGATTCATTCGCGCAGTATGCCCCGACCCCGCAGTGCGGCAGAAACCCGGATGCGCGCGTCGAACGGGCGGCACCGCGGCCACCCGTCCGCAATGTGCCGTCAACCCACCGGCTGCGGCGCCGGGAAGGTCCAGCTGCCGTCGAGGATCGCCTGGCGCGGTCGATACAGCCGCACCGTGTAGTTCCAGCCCGGCGAGGTCGGGAGGCAGTTCGCGATCTTGCCATCGCAGCCGCCGAACCGGATGCGGATCGTCCCGTCGGCTTCCTTCTTCGCCGTGAGGTTGTTGAGCGAATAGGCGTCGTACGGGTTCTTCTGGAAATACCCGTCGGCGTTGTAGACGCTCACCGACCAGAACGCGTCGACCGGCACGTCGCGTACGTCGAGCGTGTAGACGACCTTCCCGTCGTTGCGTTCGGGCGTGATGTTGAGGTACGTCGCGTCCTTGTCCGGGTTGCCGCCCCACGCGGCGGCGGTGGCGATCAGGTGCCGCACCGGATCGACCTGGCCGCGCATGCCGAACGCGTGTCTGAAGTCGGGCATCGTCGCGTTGAGGGCGATCAGCGCGTCGCGCACCTTCTTCTGGCTCACCGGGTCCCAGCTCGGCAGCGACAGCGTGCCCGGCGCCTTCTGCGACACGGAGATCGCGTCCTGCAGCCGATGCACTTCGTCCACGTCCTTCGCGTCGGCCGGATCGACCAGCGTGCGGATGCCGACGACCACGTAGCGCGTGCCGGCCTTGTCGCGCGTGACGGTGTGCGGGCCGGCGCCGTACTCGGTCCAGGCGGCGTGGTCCTGGTTGATGAACATCACCGACTGGAAGCGCGAACCGGCGTCGGGCAGCGTCACGGTGACCGGCCCGGCCTCCAGGTCATACACGCCCGAGCTGTAGAGCGTGTCCCGGTTGATGCGGATGACGGTCTGGTTGTCGATCGACGCCGGGACGCGGCGATGCTGCAGTTTCCCGATGCCGCCGGCGTCCTTCGCCAGGCCCGCCATGTAGGTGTCGGATTCGGCGCGGATGAAGTTGTCGGGCGTGACGGGGATCGCGCCTGCGACGGGCAGCGGCTGCGATGGCGCAGGCGGCGCGGTGGCGGAAGCGGCGGGTGTTTCTGCCGATGCCGGCGCGGTGGCGGCAGGCGTGGTGTCGGTCGGGGTAGAGGACGTCGGGGTGGAGGGCTGGCGACTGCAGCCGGCGGATGCGGCGAGGGCGAAGACGATAAGGCCGAACTGCACATGGACACGCATGGGAGTGCTCCTTGCGGGTGTCGGGGGGCATGACCGGTTCGCGATGCTGCCCCGGCAGGCGCTCAGTCCGCGTGAACCGCTATCGCAAGGCGCCTGCGTGAGCCGGAAAAGCACCCGCAGCACGAACTTTTCCCGCAATTGGTTTCATCTGAAACATTAGCCTTGCCGGGCCATGGATGCCCGTGGCGCCCGCGTGTGTCGCCGCGGCGAGGCACGCATTCCCCCGAAAACAAGGAAGCTTCAGATCACTCATCGCTCGAGCAGTTCCGCCCGATCGCGTCACCGCCCCGTCCCCGCGTCGAGCCCAATGCGCGGATCACCGCGACGCACGCGGTAAACCTCGACGCACAGAACGATCTTGCGATCGCAGGACGCGTCGATTCCGGCAGCATCGGGTTGGGTGGCGAAAACACAACCGTCGGGGGCACGGTGCACGGGACGAGCAGCGTCAACGTCTCCGCGAGCGGGAGCATGGTGCAAAAGGCAGCATCGTCGCGGACGCCGCCCATGTGCTGATCCGCGCGCCCAGGATCGAGCAGGCCAAGGGCGCCGTGACGCGTGCGGGCGATTACGTTTCGCTGGAAGGGAAGGGTGCCGTCCGCACGGCAGCGCTGCAAGGCAAGACCGTGAAGATCACCGGTTACGACATCGTGCTCGACGGCAACGTGCGCGCGGATGGCGATGTCGCCATCACGACGGTGGACAATCGCGTCTGCGATGAGATGTGCACCATGGAGTTCCGGGAGGGCAAGATCACGCAGAACGCGAACGTGACGAGCGTCGGCGGAGATGTGGCCTTCAAGGGATATACGACCGTGAAGTGGCCGGGATTCACCAGCATCGCGGGTAGCGGAAGCCTGCTCCAGAACGCCGCCGCCCAGACGCGCGCCGCAGGCACTGTCACGGTGGATACCGACTCGGCGAGCGTGGGCAATATCCAGGCAGGAAAGGCCATCGTGGTGAACGCGCCGCAGACCACGCTTACGGGCCGTCTCGTGGCGCCGGTGATCACCTTGCCGCCGGGCGCGCTCAACACCGAGGGGAATGTCCGCCTGAAGCGCTGAACGCTGGTACGTTCCGAAGCGTGACGCATGCGTCGCGCGACCAGGCACCACGGAAAAGGCCGGCATTCGCCGGCCTTTTCTCATCTGTAACGTCAACAGCGCCGTCAGCGCGGCGCCGCGTCCCGCTCCTGCGCCACGCGTCGCGCCACGTCGGCGAGCATCGCGTCGAGATCCGCGCGATCGTGCACCTGCCCGCGCTGCACGACGGCATGGATGCGCTTCGTCGCGGTGATGTCGCGCAGCGGATCTGCGTCGAGCAGCACGACGTCTGCGACCTTGCCGCTCGCCAGCGTGCCGTATTCGTTCGCGTGGCCGAGGAATCGCGCGCCGTTGATGGTCGCGGCCTGCAACGCCTGCGGCGGCGTCAGGCCGTAATGCACCAGCCAGCCCAGTTCCTGGTGCAGGCCGATGCCGGGGTAGTTGTACGAGTTGAGGAAGCCGGCGTCGGTGCCTGCGAGGATGGTCATGCCGGCCTTGCGCATCATTGGCAACACGCTCGCGCTGGTTTCGAAACGTTCGTGGCGGCGCGCGATCGCCTGCGCGTCGTCCTTCGCCGCGCGCTCCACGCGCCACGCATACGTCGCCTGCAGGCCGGGGCCGATGTACTTCAGGTACGCGTCGTCCTGGTGGTCGTCCTGGTCGAGGTAGGTGACCACGCGGCTGCCGTTGATCGTCGGCGTGATCGCGGTGCCGTGCGCGGCGAGGTTGCGGTACGCGGCCATCGCGCGCGCGGGATCGAATGTCGCGTTCCATTGTGTCCATGCGTCGCGGCTGTTGATCTCGCCTTTGGCGATTTTCTCGCCGAGGGATTTCTCCAGCGGCGAGCCGGCCTTGTACGCGTAGTCGAAGTGTTCGATCGAATCCAGGCCGGCGGCGCTCACTTCCTCCAGCGTCAGGGAGTAGGGCACGTGCGCGGAGGTTTTCAGGCCGCGACGATCGGCTTCCTTCACCGCCGCGAGGAACAGTTCCGGCGACAGCGTGTTGTCGGTGATCTTGACGAAGTCGACCTTCCAGCCCTGCAACTGGTCGAGCGCGGCATCCAGTTCGGCGGTGTTGCCGATCTCGATGTCGCCCGGCCAGATCGACTTGTAGCCCTCGATCTTCGGCCCCGAAGTGAAGATGCGTGGGCCAGCGAGTTCGCCTTTGGCGACCGCATCGCGCCACTGCAGCACGCTGGGGCTGAGGTCGCCCGCGCAATCGCGCACCGCCGTGATGCCGTGCGCGAGGTAGAGCGGCAGCAGGTTGCGGTTCTCCTCGATCAGCGCGTCGCCGCCGCCGAAATGCACGTGCATGTCCCACAGGCCGGGAATGGCGAACTTGCCGCGCGCATCGAGCACGTTCGGCGCGTCGTACTCCTTCGCGTGCTTCGCATCGGCGATGGCGAGGATGCGGCCGTCGCGAACGGCGATGGTGCGATGCGGCTGCAGCGTGCCAGATTCGACGTCGACGATGGTCGCGTCGCGGATGAGCAGGTCGACGCGTTCGGCGGCGTTCGCGCTGAATGCGAGGGGCAGCGAAGCGGCGAGGACGGCGGAAAGCAGGCGTTTTTTCATCCCGCCACCATACGCGCGCGGGCGTCGCGGGAACGGCACGCAAGCTGGCGAAAGCACCGTGCGCGCGTCGCAGAAACGAAAAACGGCCGGCGGATGCCGGCCGTTTCGCGGGTGGTGCGAGCGGGATCAGCCCTGCTTCGGCGGTTCCTGCGGAGCCGGCGTGGCGGCCGGTGCGGCCGGTGCCGTCGGCGCGGCAGCGGCGGTGGCATCGGCCTGCCAGCCGCAGGTCTTGCCTTCGTTCTGCTGCTTCAGCCAGGTCTGCAGCGGGGCGAAGTACTCCAGCACCGCCGAGGCGTCCATCTGCTCGCCGCCGGTGAGTTCCTTGAGCGTCTTCTGCCAGGGCTGGCTCGCGCCCTTGCTCAGCATCGCCTGGAAGCGCGCGCCGGCTTCCTTGTTGCCGTAGAAGCTGCACTCGTGCAGCGGGCCCTTGTAGCCCGACGCATCGCACAGCGCCTT
Source organism: Lysobacter auxotrophicus (assembly GCF_027924565.1). Classification (NCBI taxonomy): domain Bacteria; kingdom Pseudomonadati; phylum Pseudomonadota; class Gammaproteobacteria; order Lysobacterales; family Lysobacteraceae; genus Lysobacter; species Lysobacter auxotrophicus. Next base: position 2,879,898 of record NZ_AP027041.1, on the reverse strand, counting down.
GTAGAACTGGAACTGCAGCACGTGCGCGAAGAAGTAACGCGTGTACGGCGTGTTGCCCGGAACGTGGTACTTCGCGCCCGGATCGAAGAATTCCTCGCCGCGCGCGGTGGACGGCGCGACGCCCTGGTATTTCGCCTTCAGTTCCCACCACGCCTTGTTGTAGTCGGCCGGCTTGATCGAGCCGTCGAACACGCCCCAGCGCCAGCGGTCGATCATCAAACCGAACGGCAGGAACGCCACCTTCGCCAGCGCCATGCGCATCTGCGCGTTGACCACGGCTTCGTCGCTGACCTGCTGCTCGCCTGCAAGGCCAATGGACTGCAGGTACTTCGGCGTCATCGACAGCACGATCGTGTCGCCGATGGCTTCATGGAAGCCGTCGTGCGCGCCCTGCTGGAACAGCGGCGACAGCTTGTTGTACGCCAGGTAGTAATAGACGTGGCCGAGCTCGTGGTAGATCGTCGTGAAATCTTCCTCGTTCGGCTTGATGCACATCTTGATGCGCACGTCGCCGGTCATGTTCATGTCCCACGCGCTGGCGTGGCAGACCACGTCGCGGTCGCGCGGCTTGATGAACTGCGTGTGCGTCCAGTAGCTCTCCGGCAGCTTCTGCATGCCCAGCGAGGTGTAGAAATCCTGCGCGCGTTCACTCATCAGCTTGGCCGAGGCGAGGCGGGCATCCTGCTCGATCTGCGCGAGGTCCGCCGGCGCGCGCTTGCCCGGGTTCTTGGCGAGGATCGCGTCGTGCGTGGCGCGGTACTGCGATTCCAGCGCGGTGGTGATTTCCGGAACGCTGGCGTTCGGATACGGCGCCAGGATGTCCCACAGATTGCCCCAGTCCTGCTGCCACATGTTGCCCATCAGGTGCGCGGGCAGCATGTTGCCGGCGACGTGGCCGCGATCGGCGCCGTACTTCGCTTCAAGGCGCGTGCGCGCGTAGCAGTGCAGCTGTTCGTACAGCGGCTTGACCTGGCCCCAGAGGCGATCGGTTTCGGTCGCCATCTCGGCCGGCGTCATGTCGTAGCCGGAGCGCCACATCTCGCCGGTGTCGGCGAAGCCCATGTCGCGCGCGCCCTGATTCACCAGTTCGACGAAGCGCGTGTAGTCCGGGCGCATCGGCTTGGAGATGGTGTGCCAGCCCTGCCACGCCTGAAGCTGTTCGTCGTAGTCGCGGCTGGTACGCAGCACGTCTTCCAGGTCGCCCAGCTGGCGGCACTGCTTCGCGTCGCCTTCGCCGGTGCAGTGCGTGCCGGAGCCGTACATGCCTTCCAGGCGCGTGGCGATCTTCGTCAGTTCCTCGAGCTTGGCCGGATCCTTCGGCGGCGGCATCGAGGTGCCGAGCTTGAGCAGCTGGATGGCGCGCGCGGTTTCCGGCGACATCTGCTGGCCTTCGAAGCGCTTGGCCTGGTCGATCCAGCTGTTGAGCTGGGCGAGGTAGCGCTCGTTCGCCTTGGCCGACAGCAGCTGGCTGTCGTCGTTGATGAAGGTGGACGACAGCCACTGCGCGGCGGTCATCTCCGGATACATCTTCCGGTATTCGTCGTTCACCCGGGCGATGAACTGGTCGGCGGTCTCGCCGGCCGGCGCGGTGGCCGCGGTGCCGCCCTCGGGCGTGGTCGTCGGGGTCGGTTCCTTCTTGCAACCGCCCAGGCCGAGCGCGGCCGCGGTGATGCTGAGCGCGAGCAACGCGCGTACGGGTTTCATGATGGCTCTCTCCGGAGTGGAACTGCCCGCCATGGAGGGCGGCCCCGGAAGGCTAGAGGCGGCGCGGGATGCGCGCAAGGGAAGGAAGATTGGTGCGGTGCAGCGTTCTCGCGCGTTGCCGTGCCGGCTTTTGTAGCCCGGGTAAGCGGAGCGCACCCGGGTCAGGCGCAACGGGGCCTAGCCGCGCTTCGCTTGCCCGGGTTACGACACCGGGGCGAAATCCGGCAGCGTCAACGAACGCGCACCCGCATCCGCCAATCCGCGCACCTGCAGCCATTGCCACGCGCTGTCCGAATCCCGTTCGAAATACGCCTTCGCCGATCCCAGCCGGAACGTGTAGCCCCAACCGTCCATGTCGGCCAGCACGCGCTCGCGTCCGACGCCCGGCAACGCGTCGCCGAGCAGCGCCTGCAGCACGCACACGGCGTCTTCTTCCTCGATGGAATCGGTGGCGTCGGTATGCACCTGCGCGCGACGTTCGGGCGGCAGGACGATCAGGTGCGCGGCTTCGTGCAGCAGCGAATGCACCGGCGTGTCGCCGCGTGCGTAGACGTTGTGGCCGATCAGCCCCGCTTCGCATTCGCCCCAATAGCTGCCGGGAATCGCCTCGCCATCGGCGACGCGATGCAGCGTCAGTCCGTACCGCGCGAGCAGCGTGGCGGTGGCGTCGAAGTCGATGTCGGCGAGGGTGAGCATTGCGGGCTTCGTCCCCTCTCCAGCTTGCGGGAGAGGGCAGGGTGAGGGCGAACGGAGCGGCAGCCCTGGGCTGCCCTCATCCGGCCTTCGGCCACCTTCTCCCGCGGGCGGGAGAAGGGATCAGGCGATCACGCCTGCGCCGGGTTCTCCGGCAGCGCGACGGAGATGTCGAGTACCTTGCTGTCGCCTTCGCCGATCAGGTCCACCTTCACCGACTCGGCGTCGACGTTGATGTACTTGCGGATGACTTCCAGCAGCTCGCGCTGGAGCATCGGCAGGTAATCCGGGCTATTGCTGCCGCGGCCGGCGCGCTCGTGCGCGACGATGATGCGCAGGCGATCCTTGGCGATCGTGGCGGTCTGCTTCTTGGCGAGCAGGAAATCGAACAAGCCCATCCTCAACCTCCGAAGATCTTGCTGAAGAAACCCTTCTTCTCTGCAGTGATGAAACGCATCGGCCGGGTGTCGCCCAGCAGGCGCGCGACGGCGTCGTCATAAGCCTGGGCCGCGTTGGATTCGGTTTCCAGGATGACCGGTTCGCCCTTGTTGGACGCGTTGAGCACGTCGGGCGATTCGGGGATCACGCCGATGGTCTTGAGGCCGAGGATTTCCTCGACGTCGCCGACCGACAGCATCTCGCCCGTTTCCACGCGATTGGGGCTGTAGCGGGTGAGCAGCAGGTGCTCCTTGATGCGCTCGCCGTTCTCGGCGCGGCGCGTCTTGGACGACAGCAGGCCCAGGATGCGGTCGGAGTCGCGCACGGAGGAGACTTCCGGGTTCACCACCACCAGCGCCTGGTCGGCGAAGTACATGGCGAGGTAGGCCCCCTTCTCGATGCCGGCCGGGGAATCGCACACGATGTAGTCGAAACCGTCGGCGGCCAGGTCGTCGAGCACCTTCTGCACGCCTTCCTTCGTCAGCGCGTCCTTGTCGCGCGTCTGCGAAGCGGCCAGCACGTAGAGGTTCTCGAAGCGCTTGTCCTTGATCAGCGCCTGCTTCAGGTTCGCCTCGCCGTTGACGACGTTGACGAAGTCGTACACGACGCGACGCTCGCAGCCCATGATCAGGTCGAGGTTGCGCAGGCCGACGTCGAAGTCGATGACGGCGACCTTGTGGCCACGGCGGGCGAGACCGCATGCAAGGCTGGCGCTGGTCGTGGTCTTTCCGACGCCGCCCTTGCCCGAGGTGACTACGATGATTTCGGCCACTAACGAATCCTCCGGTAATGCGGTCTCAGTCAAGAGCCGCGATTTTCAGTTGTTGGTCTTCAAGCCAGATCTGCACGGCCTTGCCGCGCAGCTCCTTGGGAATCTCTTCCATCACTTTGTAATGGCCCGCGATGGCGACGAGCTCGGCGTGGAACTCGCGGCAGAAGATGCGGGCCTGTTCGTTGCCTTTCGCGCCGGCAAGGGCGCGACCGCGCAACGGTCCGTAAATATGCACCGAGCCGTCGGAGATGACCTCCGCGCCGGCCCCCACCGTTGTAAGAACGGTCAGGTCGCGGTTTTCGGCGTAGATCTGCTGCCCCGAGCGCACCGGCGCCGACTGGATCATGCCAGGGGCGACGTTCGCCGCTGCCGGCGTGGCGGGAGCGGGCGCGCTCCGGGGCGCCTTCGGCGGCGGCGCGGGTTCGGGTTCGCGGATGGTCGGTGCGGGCGCAGGCTGCGATGCCGCCTGTTCGTCGCGCTCGTAGGAGGCGCGGAACTTCGCGAGCAGCGGCAGGCCGAGCGCTTCGGACAGGCGCTCGATCTCGGTCGTGCCGTAGGCCAGCGCGACCGGCAGCACGCCGGCGTCGCGCAGTCCTGCGATCAGGGCACGCGCGGTGGCCTCGTCGGGCGTGCGCGTGAGGCCGCCGAAGTCGATCACCACTGCGGCGCGCGCGAACAGCTTCGGCGCGCGCTGCACGCGGCCGCGCATTTCCTCGGTGAGCTTGGCGACGTCGAGGGTGCGGATGCGCAGGTTCGCGATGCCGACCTGGCCGATCTTCAGTTCACCGGCCAGTTCGAAGTCCATGGCGGCGCTCACAGGGCGGTTCCGGTCAGGCGTTGTGCGGCGACGGCATTGCGCGGACGGGTGATCCACGGCGCCTGCGGCAGCGCGTCGCCGTAGGTCTCGCGGACCCAGGCGTAGCTGCACAGGGGCTTCATGAGCATCGCGGCGCGCACGTCCGCTTCCTCCATCACGTGCTGCCCGACCTCGTGGAAGCCGAAGCTTCCGTGGAAGAGCAGGGCGGGGTCGTTGGTGCCTTCCAGGAAGACCTCGCACGCCATCTGCGGGTAGCGCAGCTCGGCGTAGCTCTGGGCGTCGGCATAGAACGCACGGCCCACGCCGCCGCCGCGACGGCGGCTGGCGACCACGATGCGGTCGATGTAGAAGAAATCCGGGTAACGCTCGCAGAACCAGCGGAAGTTGCTGCTGTCGTGGTTCGTATGGCTGCCCACGCCGATCAGGAAGCCGGCGATGGCCCCGTCGCGCTCGGCGACGCGGAAGTATTCGGCGGTATCGAAGAAGTGACGCAGTCTCGCCGCATCCAGCGGCAGGATCGCAGGGCCGGCGGCGTTGTTGAGGGCAAGGACGGAATCCAGCTCGTGCTCACGCACGTCGCGGACGACGATCGACATTCCAGGCTCCAGCTGTGCTTCGGACCGGGCGCAAAGCGCGGCCGGCGTCGCGATTATCGCATGGCCGACTCCCCCCGGCGACCCGTCACGAGGCCGCCGGCGAGGCCATGGGAAGATGCGGGCCGCCGCTCAGACATGACTTTCGGACGGCTCCCCAGGCCCTTGATGCGTTTAGCATGCCGCCATGCTGGCCCGCCTCAACCACACCCGATTACTGCGCTACGCGGGCCTGTTCACCTGGGGCGCGGTCGGCCTCTGGCTGCTCAGCGTCTGGTTCGATCCGACCATCCTCAGCCCCGACACCGAAGGCCCGCCCGCGCTGCAGATCCTGCGCTGGCTGGTGGTTTATCTCGCGTTCGGGCTGATCTACTGGTGGATCAGCCGCCAGCTCGGACGCCCGAGCGGCGCGCTCGACAAGGTCCTGCTGCTGGTGCTGACCGGCTGCGCGATCGGCGTGGGCTACTTCTCGCGCACCGGCCTGGGCTCGATCCTGCTGATGGTGGTCGCCGGCCTGCTGCCGTGGCTTATGCCGGTGCGCTGGGGCCTGGCGCTGCTGGTCGGCGGCAACGTCGCGATCATCCCGTTGTTCGTCGAGGCGCTGGATTTCCCGCCGATGGTCGCGGTGCTCCAGTCGGTGACCTACATGGGCTTCTCCAGCCTGGTCTTCGTCACCGCGCTGGTCGCGCGCCAGCAGGCCGAAGCCCGCGAGGAGCAGCGTCGCCTCAACGCCGAACTGCGCGCCACCCGCGCGCTGCTGGGCGAGAGCGTGCGCGTGAACGAACGCACGCGCATCTCGCGCGAACTGCACGACCTGCTCGGCCATCACCTCACCGCGCTGAGCCTCAACCTGGAAGTCGCCGGGCATCTGTCGGAAGGCCGCGTCAAGGAACACGTGCAGCAGGCGCACACGCTCGCGCGCCTGCTGCTGACCGACGTGCGCGAAGCCGTGAGCCAGCTGCGCGAAGGCGGGGCGATCGACTTGTCCGCCGCCTTGCTGCCGCTGGCCGAGAACGTGCCGGCGCTGGAGATCCACATGGACATCCAGGCGCCGCTGACGCTGGACGATCCCGAGCGCGCGCACGTGCTGCTGCGCTGCACGCAGGAAATCATCACCAACGCCGTGCGCCACGCCGGCGCACGCAACCTGTGGATCAACGCCGGCCGTCGCGCGGACTGCATCGTCATGAGCGCGCGCGACGACGGCAACGGAAGTGACAACCTCGTCGCCGGCAACGGCCTGCGCGGCATGCGCGAGCGCCTCCAGGCGCACGGCGGGGACTTGAAGATCGAAACCCGGCTGGGGGCGGGCTTCTGCCTGCACCTGACGTTGCCGGCCTCGGCGGCCGCGGCCGCCGCCTGCGAAGGAGCCATCGCATGATCCGTGTGTTGATAGTCGACGACCAGACGCTGGTCCGGCAGGGCGTTCGTTCCCTGCTGGCGCTGGCCGAAGGCATCGAGGTAATTGGCGAAGCCGGCGACGGCCGCCAGGCGGTGGAACTGGTCCCGCAGCTCAAGCCCGACGTGGTGCTGATGGACATGCGCATGCCGGTGATGTCGGGCCTGGAGGCGCTGCAGTCGATGGCCCGCAGCAACACGCTGCCGCCGACGATCATCCTGACCACCTTCGATGACGACCAGCTGGTGCTGGCCGGCCTGAAGGCGGGCGCGAAGGGCTACCTGCTCAAGGACGTCTCGCTCGAGCAACTGGTGAGCGCGATCCAGGCCGTGGCCGATGGCGGGTCGCTGGTGCAGCCGGCGGTCACGCAGCGGCTGCTGTCGGGCCTGGAGCACATGCGCAACGACTTCGTCAGCCTGGATCGCCCCGATCCGCTGACCGAACGCGAAACGGAAATCCTGCGCCTGATGGCCGGCGGCTTCTCCAACAAGGAAATCGCCAATTCGCTGGGCGTCGCCGAGGGCACGATCAAGAACCATGTGTCGAATATCTTGTCCAAGCTGGGTGTGCGCGATCGCACACGCGCGGTGCTGAAGGCGTTCGAACTGCAGCTGGTCTGAGCCGGCCGTACGCCTGCGCCGCTCCCGCACTCCAGCGGGCCTGCTCCCGAGGACGGGACGGGCCCCGATCCGGTAGAGGCCACGAACGACAGTCCCGCACATCGCCCATCGACATTGCCGACCCTGTCGGGTCGGCCCGCCGCCGCACCGGGCGGCCCTGCAGCCGCTGGCGGACGACGCGCCGGCCGGCGTCTTCGACCTTACTTTTCTTGCCCTGACAGCTGCCCCGTCCGCAGCTTCCTTGATACGATTGCGGGTCTGTGTCCCGGTCCACCGGGTACCGGCCCTCGGAGAAACCTGAATGACCCGTCTGATCGAGATTTTGATTTCCCTGGCCATCGTGGCCGCGCTGTTCCTCATCGTAGGCATCGCGCTGCCGTCGAGCCGTCACCTGGAGCATTCGGTTGAGACCAACCGCAAGCTCACCATCGTGTACGACAGCCTCAACAGCCTGAAGCGTTTCAAGGACTGGAACCCGCTCGTCCTGCGCGATCCGAAGATCCAGCTGAAGCTCTCCGGTCCGGAATCCGGCGTCGGTGCCCGCCTTGACTACGACTCCAAGGAAAAGGGCCTGCGCCAGGGCAGCTGGGAGATCACCGCCAGCGATCCGGGCAAGCGCGTCGCCTATGCGCTGACCGACATCGAGCCGGGTCGCAACAAGCGCACCGAATTCACCCTGCAGCCGACCGGCCGCGGTGGTCGCAACGTGCAGATCACGCAGACCTATGACGTCGACTACGGCTGGAACCTGATCGGCCGTTACGCCGGCCTGTATGTCAGCAGCAACGTCGGCGAAGACATGAAGATGGGCCTGACCCGTCTGACCAACATGCTCGCCGCCGTGCCGAACTACGACTACGCCGAGCTGAGCAAGGCCGACCCGGCCAAGGCGCCGAAGATCGTCGAGCGTCCGGCCGAGAACCTGCTGGTCGTCACCGCCGCGGTGGAGCGCACGAACGACAAGGTCATGGGCCAGATCAACTCCAACATGGAGTGGATCAAGAAGGTCATGGCCGCCAACGGCCTGGAGCCGGCCGGTCCGGTTCGCATCGTGACCAACGAATTCGGTTCGGAGATGTACTCCTTCGACGTCGCCCAGCCGGTCAAGAAGATCGGCGCCGCCGACGGCACGCAGAAGCTGGACATCAAGGTCGAAGGCCCGGTCACGGCCGTGTTCAACGAGCCGGCCCGCGTCGCGATGGTGCCGGGCTTCAAGGGCCACATGGCCAACCTGCCGAAGGTCCGCGACGCGCTGCGTGGCTGGGCGATGACGCACGGCTACGAGTCGGTCGACCGTCCGTACGAAGCGTGGACCGGCGGCGTGCAGGCCGGCTTCACCGAGGAAGGCACCTACGACGTGTTCTGGGCCGTCAAGTAAGACGTCCGGCATACGCCAAGGCTTCATCGAACGCGCCGCGGATTCCGCGGCGCGTTTTTTTTTGCGCGCCATTCCAACCGGCTGTCGATGGCGCGAAACGCAACCTGCAGGTGCGGTCGGTTGCGATCCACGAACGAGCGCCTCGACCGGCGGTTTGGCGGGCTCCGCATCGAAGCGCTATGGTGGCGGACTTCGCGATCCGGACGATCCGCATGGGCCTTTACCCGAGCACGCACCATCTGCCGCTACCGGCGCGACTGCTCGCTGCCGCGGGCGCGCTGCTCGCCGCCGCCGCGGTCGCGTTGTCGGCCTACGCCGCGCACGCCGCGCAGGCGCCCGACGTGCAGCGACTGCACAGCGCCGCCTTGTTCGCCTTCGGCCACGGCATCGCGCTGGCCGCACTCGTGCCGCGCCGGCCGCGCATGTTCCGCACGCTCGCGTTGGTGTTGTTGTTGCTGGGCACGATCGTGTTTTCCGGCAGCCTCGCCGGCGCGGCGTTCGCCGGCATGACGACGCGCTTCGCGCCCATCGGCGGCAGCATGATGATCCTGGCGTGGGTGCTCTACGCCGTCGATGCGCTGAGGCGCTGAGGCGCTGACATGCCGCGCTTTTCGCGAGGATTCGACACCGACGCCGCGCACGCGCACCTGGTCAAACGCGACCGCAAGCTCGCGCGCTGGATGAAGAAGATCGGTCCCATCGAACCCGATCCGCGCTGGCGCAAGCCGTTCGACCCGGTCGATGCGCTGGCGCGCGCGATCCTCTACCAGCAGCTGAGCGGCAAGGCCGCGGCGACGATCGTCGGGCGCGTGGAGACCGCGATCGGCGCCACGCGCTTCCACGCCGACACGCTCGCGCGCATCGACGACGCGGGCCTGCGCGCGTGCGGCGTGTCCGGCAACAAGACGCTCGCGCTGCGCGACCTCGCCGCGCGTGAGGCGCGGGGCGAGATCCCCGACCTGCGCCGCATGAGCGTCATGGACAACGACGCCATCGTCCAGGCGCTGGTGCCGGTGCGCGGCATCGGGCGGTGGACGGTCGAGATGATGCTGATGTTCCGCCTCGGCCGCCCCGACGTGCTGCCCACCGACGACCTCGGCATCCGCAAGGGTGCGCAGCGCGTGGACGGGCTGGAGGACATGCCCACCCCGAAGGCGCTGGCCGAAGCGGGAGAGCGCTGGGGCCCGTATCGCACCTACGCGAGCCTGTACCTGTGGCGGATCGCGGACTTCGCGGCGGCCGCGAAGGAGCCCACGAAGCGTTCGCAGGACTGAGGCGGTCGCTTCGCCTCGTCGCCCGCCGCGACCGCGACGCCGGCGTGACGCGGCCCGTGCCTAGATTCGCGACGTGGACGGCCGGCCGCGCCGTCACCTCCGGGAGGTTCGTCATGCGATCGCTCCAACGCTCCGGCTTCATCCATGCCCTGTCGCTTGCCGCCATGCTTCTCGCGTGCCCCGCGCTCGCGCTGGCCGCGCCCTCGAACAAGTGGCGCATCCAGGTGAGCAGCGACGCCGACAGCGACGGCGTCGTGGTCCTGCGCGTCGCGCCGACCGACTCGGCGCCCGTCGACATCACCGTGCAGGTGCCCAAGGACGCGGGCGAGAACCACATCGCGCGGCTCATTCGCGACACGCTGCGCGCGAAGCTCGGCGACCGCTACAAGATCGAGGTCGACGACGGCGAGGACGTGCTGTTGAAGAAGCGCTACGGTGCCGCCGATTTCGACCTGACCATCACCCAGAAGACCGTCGCCGGCGTGCGCATCACGCTGGATCGGGAGTAGATGCAGCCGCTTGTGCGGGCCGGTACGCCCAATGCCACGGTTCATAGACGATGCCGTGCGGGTTGTCGCGCGGGTAGGTCATGACGAAGCCGTAGCCGCCGGCGTTGTCGCGCAGCCAGGCGAAGGCGCGGGTGGTCTCGAAGGATTCTTCTGCCGGCGGCTCGTCCGGCGCGCCGATGTCGAGCGCGAGGCCGGAATGGTGTTCGCTGTAGCCCGGCGCCGCGTTGACGGTGAGGATCTGATCGACACTCAAGCCGCGAGCGAGCTTCCGTTCGAAGATGCCGAGCTGGTAGTCGTGGCTGCGATAACCGGAAATCGCTTCGAGCACCACGTCGTCGCGCAGCGCGGCTTCGCGCAGGTGCGTCCAGGCGCGCGCGGCATCGACGTGCAGCCACAGCGGACGGCGATAGCGGTCGAAGCCGGCGAAGGCGAGCCAGTCGGGTTCGGCGACGAGTTCCAGTCCGGTGCGCTCGGCGTAGGCGTGGTCCAGACCGAGCGGTTCCAGTCGTTCCTCGAGGCGGTCCAGCGGCAGCTCGTGCACGTGTTCCAGGCCGCCGCGACGGTGCGCGGGCGCGGCGTCGAGCAGGTCGAGCGCTTCGTCCAGCCCGGGTTCGGCGCGAAGCCGCGGCACCAGCGCGAGCAGGCCTTCGGGAAGGTCCACGGCGAGGTACTGCCCGTCGCGCTTGCGACGGAGCACGTGATGCGCGCGCGACAGGGCGCGTGCATCGAAATTGCTGCGGGCGCGCAACAGTCCACCCGGCCAGATCTCGATCCGGGACGTGTTGACCAGGGCGGTCTTCAGGGGGACGGGGCCACGCATGCGGACAGGGTAGCGGGGCGGGTGCGGCGATGCACCCGCAAGGCCGTCAGGCCGGGCGCTTGAGCACGGCGCGCAGGTGGTCGAACGGCGTCACCGGCATCACGCTGACCAGTTCCCAGCCGTCCTGGCCGAGGCGGTTGAGTTCTTCCTGCAGTCGTTCGCTGACGGCCGGGCCAAGCATGCGCGGCACGATTTCCACTACCTGGTACGTCCACTGGTTCACGTCGATTCCTCGTCGGATGCGGGGTCGGGTTCGATTTCGGACTCCGTGGGCGAAGTATGCCCCGGCAGCCGCCCCGCCTTGCGCAGCGCATCGCGCAGCACGTACTCGATCTGCGCGTTGACGCTGCGCAGTTCGTCGTCCGCCCAGCGCTGCGCGGCGATGAGGACGTCGGCGCTGATGCGCAGCGGGAAGGCCTTCTTTTCGCCCACGTCAGCGGGGCCCCGAGCGGCCGCGGCCGAGCTTGAACAGCAGCACCAGCCCGAGCCCGTTGACCGCGACGACCATCGCGACGATCACCGCCAGCCGCCGCGTGCCGTCCTCGCCTGCCCACAACAGGCCGAGCGCGCCGGCGAGGATCGCCACGCCCACCAGCCGCATCAGCAGCGCCAGGGGAGGCACCGGCGCGCCGCGTGGCCGGCCGCGCGACATCAGCCGCGCCGCGACGAACGCCGGCAGGCTGCTGACGGCCAGGATCGCGGGGATGAGGTAATCGCCCAGGCTCGTCTCCATGGCGTGCTCAGTACAGCGTGCCGGTGTTGACGATCGGCTGCGTGCCGCGCTCGCCGCACAGTACGACGAGCAGGTTGCTGACCATGTGCGCCTTGCGCTCCTCGTCCAGCTGCACGACGCCGTTCTTCTGCAGTTCCGCCAGCGCCATTTCGACCATGCCGACCGCGCCGGCGACGATCCGCGTGCGCGCGGCGATGATCGCGTTGGCCTGCTGGCGCTGGAGCATCGCCTGGGCGATTTCCGGCGCGTAGGCGAGGTGGCTGATGCGCGCGTCGATCACGCGCACGCCGGCGTCGGCCAGGCGTTCGGCGAGTTCGTCCTGCAGGTGCTGGCTGATTTCCGCCGCATGGCTGCGCAGCGCGAGCTGGCCTTCCTCGTGCTGGTCGTAGGGGTAGCTGGTGGCCATCGCGCGCAGCGCCGATTCGGACTGGATGTGCACGAAGCTCTCGTAATCGTCCACGTTGTAGACCGCCTCGGCGCTGTCCACGACCTGCCAGACGATCACCGCGGCGATCTCGATCGGGCTGCCGTCGAGCTCGTTGACCTTCAGCTTGCCGCTTTCGAAATTGCGCACGCGCTGGCTCACCTTCTTCTTGCCGTAGAAGGGGTTGTTCCAGCGCAGGCCGTTTTCCTTGACCGTGCCGATGTACTTGCCGAACAGGCTCAGCACCGCGGCCTTGTTCGGCTCGACCATGTACAGGCCGAACATCGCGATGAACGTCACCAGCCCCAGGAGCAGGGCCCAGGCCACGCGCACGCCGGACGGGTCGTCGCCGGCGACCCCCAGCCCGGACAGCAGCATCCAGCCGGCGATCGCGAGGAGGGCAAGCTGCACGAGCAGCAGCGGGATGCCGGGCAGGGAGCGGATCGGGTTCTCTTTCACGGGGCGATCTCCATTCGTCGATGGATTATTGATATCAGAGTGATATCAAACCAGCAATAGGTGTGGGTGCGCTGCCGACGAGCGGCCGGCCGCGAAGGAACGGAGGAGACGCAGGGCGGGAACAACCGGTTCCCGCGCCCTGCCTCAGGGCACGATCCGGTACAGCGGTGCCGGGATGAATTCGCCGGTGGCATAGAGCGCGCGGCCGTCGGCGCTCCAGCCCAGGGCTTCGGCCTGCGGCAGCCAGGGCAGGGGCTGGAAGCGGGGCGTGCGTGCGACCGCATCGCCCCAGCCTTCGTCGCCGAGGCGTGGGTACAGCAGCAACCAGCGATAGGTCATGACCGCGAGCGTGCGATGGTCCGGCGAGATGTCGGCCGCGGTGACCTGGCTGTCCAGGCGCGCGCGCTGCGGGCTGCGGCTCAGCGCCTCGGCGGAGGGCTGCGGCACGCCCGCCAGTGGCCCGAGCTTCTGCGCGGTCTGCAACGCCGTGCCGGTCGACGGCCGCAAGGGCAGCGAGAACAGTTCCGGCGGCTGGCGCTTCTTCGAGATCAACAGCACCTGCTCGCGTTCGGCGTCGACCGCGACGGCTTCGCAGTCGCGCGCGCCATCGGGCCAGCGGAACGCGATCGACCACGCCGGGCGCAGGCGCGCGTTCTCCAGCTTCGCCGGTTCTTCGATCACGTGCAGCTGCAGGCTGCGGCGAAGCCCGCCGTTGTCGCCGGTGTCGGCGATCAGCAGGTACGCCTTGCCGTCCAGTTCGAAGGAGGCGATGTCTTCCCAGTCGGTCTTGGTGACGCCTTCCACGCGCAGCGTCGCCAGGCGCGTACCGTTCGTGCTGACCGCGAACAGGCGTTCGGGGTTGCCGCCGTCGTCGTGCATCCACAGCACGTCGCGGTGGCGACGCGAGGCGGCCAGGCCGCTGATCTCGTCCATCTGCGGATCCAGCAGCACGCCTGCCAGGCGCGTGCCGTGCTCCGGCGTGCGCGGCGGCTGCGCTTCGCGCGAACACGCCGAAACGGCCATCGCGAGCGCGACGACCATCCATCGGATCCAGTTGCGCGGGTGGGGGCCGGGCATCGGGAGCAAGGATCGCATGCGGATGCGTCAGGCCGACAGCCCGCGCGTGTCCGCATCGATGTCGTGCCGGGCCCGGCGGATCGTCGTCCGGTCGCGCCCGGTACACTGGCCGTCTTCCCTCCGCCCCACGGATTGCGCATGGTCACGATCGGCACGCCCCTGTCCCCGCACGGCTTCCGCGTGCTCCTGCTCGGCTCGGGCGAACTGGGCAAGGAAGTGGCGATCGAGCTGCAGCGCTTCGGCGTGGAAGTCATCGCCGCCGACCGTTACGCCGACGCGCCGGCCATGCAGGTGGCGCATCGCGGCCACGTGCTGGACATGCTCGACGGCGCCGCGGTGCGCGCGCTGATCGCGCTGGAACGCCCGCACCTGATCGTGCCGGAGATCGAGGCCATCCACACGCAGACGCTGGTCGAGCTGGAGCGCGAGTTCGAGGCGCGCGGCAGCGACGTGCGCGTGATCCCGACGGCCCGCGCCGCACGGCTGACGATGGATCGCGAAGGCATTCGCCGCCTCGCCGCGGAAACCCTCGGCCTGCCGACCTCGCCGTACCGTTTCGTCGACACGCTGGAGGATTACCGCGCGGCGGTCGCCGACATCGGCGTGCCGTGCGTGGTCAAACCGGTGATGTCCTCGTCCGGCAAGGGCCAGAGCCTGGTGCGCAGCGAGGGCGATGTCGACAAGGCCTGGGAGTACGGGCAGACCGGCGGTCGCGCCGGCGCCGGGCGCGTGATCGTCGAAGGCTTCGTCGATTTCGACTACGAGATCACCCTGCTCACCGTGCGCCACGCCGGCGGCACCACCTTCTGCGCGCCGATCGGCCACCTGCAGCGCGACGGCGATTACCGCGAAAGCTGGCAGCCGCAGGCGATGTCGCCGCGCGCGCTGGAGCGTTCGCAGGAGATCGCGCGTGCGATCACCGACGACCTCGGCGGCTGGGGCGTGTTCGGCGTCGAACTGTTCGTGAAGGGCGACGAGGTGTGGTTCAGCGAAGTCTCGCCGCGCCCGCACGACACCGGGCTGGTGACGCTGATCTCGCAGGACCTGAGCGAATTCGCGCTGCATGCGCGCGCCATCCTGGGGCTGCCGATTCCGTCGATCCGCCAGTACGGCGCCGCCGCCTCGTGCGCGGTGCTCGCGCATGGGCATGGCGTGCCGGTGTTCGAAGGGGTCGACAAAGCGCTGGAACAGGCCGACACGCAGCTGCGCCTGTTCGGCAAGCCGCGCGTGGAAGGGCACCGCCGCGTCGCGGTGACCCTCGCGCTGGGCGAAGACATCGAGGCCGCGCGCGAGCGTGCGCGCGATGCCGCCGCCGCCCTGACCTTCGAACTGCGCTGAGGCGACCATGGCCGACGACAAGAACCGCGATCGTTTCCAGGGCTATGCGGTGTTCCTCTATCCGCAGGCGCTGGAGATCCTCGGCGAGGCCATCCGCCCGTACCTGCTGGACGGCCCGCACGGCCCGCACGTGATGTGCACCGCCATCGACACCGGCGGCGCGCTGATCGACATGACCCTGCACGGCCGCAGCGAGGACGGGCACGAGGTCGAGATCGAACTGATGATCCCGACCGGCATGGTGCGCATGATCGTGTCGGCGCGCAGCGATGCGGCGTTCGGCTTCGGTCCGCGCGTCTACGCGCCGGAACCGGGTGCCTCGGTGCTGCCGCCGACCGCGCTGGCGTCGGCGCAACCGGCATCGCCGGCGGTGGGCTTCGCGGCGCCTGACCTGGAGCGTGGTGTGCAGGTGCCGGGAACGCCGGCGTCGATCGATCCGAAGGCGGCCACGCCGGATGGGAAATTGCCGCCGGAAGGGTGAGGGCGTTTCGCTCTGCGCTCCTCGCTATCGATCGTCATCCCGGCGAAGGCCGGGACCCAGGCCCGTAACGCAGGGGCACTCTCTTCTCGTCGAACAGCCTCACCGTCGTTCCAGCGAAAGCCGGAACCCATGTGCTGTTGCTGTTGATGTTGATGCTGATGTTGTTCTCGCGGTTGCGGTTGCAGTTGCAGTTGCGGTTGCCGTTGCTCTTGCTCTTGCCGCTTCGCTCTCGCCCTTGATCGTCATCCCGGCGAAGGCCGGGACCCAGGCCCGTAACGCACGGGCTCTCCCATGGCGACGAACCACCCACCGTCATTCCAGCGAAAGCTGGAACCCATGTTGCTGTTGCTCTCGCCCGTGCCGCTCCGCTCCCGCGCTCGATCGTCATGCCGCGAAGGCACGGATCCAGGGACTTTCCACGCTGTCTCGTGTGCCCTTCAGCAGAAGAATCACCAGCCAAGCTTCCGATCGCCTGGCGGCGCCCGGGTCACTTTTCTTTGCTTGCCCAAAGAAAAGTAACCAAAAGAAAGGGCAGTCCCCCGACAAACCAATCCCACGACCGGAAGCCGAAACGGCGCGTTCGCGATTCGCCATCCATGGCTCAGCGCTCACCGCCGCACATCCTGTGCGGCGCCCGTTGGGGCTAGGGACCTGTTTGGCTGTTCAACAGCAACAGCAACGGCAACGGCAACGGCAACAGCAACAGCAACAGCAACAGCAACGCCAGCGCGCCGCGCTCTTGTAGCCCGGGTAAGCGAAGCGCACCCGGGGACCCTCACGTCCAAACCCCCGGATGCGCTTCGCTTACCCGGGCTACAAAAACCAGGCGAAACGCCCGTGCGGTCACTCCGCCGCAGGCGTCGCGTCCACATCCACCCACACCAGATGGTGATCGCTGCCATCGGCGATCGCCGCGTCCGCCGACGTCGACGCCGGCCAGAACACGCCGCTGTCCTTCAACGCGAAGCCCGTCGACGGCAGCACGTAATCCAGCCGCATCGTGCCGGCCTTCGGGCCGAAGTCGCCCGTCGCGTGCGCGGGCGCACCGCGATGCACGATCCCGGTCGCCGTGTAGTGCGCGGTCTTCTCCACCGCGCCTTCGCTGCGCGGCGTCGCGTAACGAAGGACGCGTGGGTGTTCGAGCAGTTCGACGATCGCCTCGTGGCGTCCGTCGCCATCGACCGGGTCGTTGTTGAGATCGCCCGCGATCACGAATCGCGCATCCGCCGCGAGCCCGCCGCACCCACCGCGATCGTCGCAAAGCCACGGCTTGTCGCCGCCCGACAGGTATTCCGACCACAGCCGGATCTCGTCCGCGTTGCGTGCGCCGTTGCGATCCTCGGGGCCGTCGAACACCGGCGGCGTCGGGTGCGATACGAGAAAATGCACCACGCCCGACGGCGTGCGCACCGGCACGTCCCAGTGCGATTTCGACGACAGCCGCAGCTGCGACCAGATCTCCGCCGGATACCAGGGCGCGTTCGTCGTCGGATCCACCGGCCGGCGTGCGCCAGGCAGCGCGCTCCACTTGAGCTTCTGGAACGTGCGCACCTGCTCGGCGTCGATCGGATACTTCGACAGCACCAGCATGCCGTACTGGCCGGGATGCAGGCCGTAGCCCCACGCGTCGTTGCCGCGATTGCGGCCTTCGCCGCCTGCGGTGCCGTTGCGATCCAGGTCCAGCCCGCTCGGCACGCCGGTGTTCACCGGCGCGAGGTAGCGGTACGGATAGCGCAGCGGATCGCCGCCGCCGGGCTGCGCGATCGCGAGGTAGTGCTGCTGGAAGAGGTCGGCCGCGCGGCCGGCGTCATCGAAGTCGAATTCGTTGAGCAGCACGAGGTCGGGACGCACGCGCTGCAGGACCGCGGCGATCTTGCGCGCGCCGCCGTCGCCGGATTCCAGGCGACGGATCAACCCGCCGGTGTCGTCGTCGTAGAGCGAGGTGTTGTAGGTCGCCACGCGCAAGGTGGTGTCGCCGCTCATCGCACGCGCCCACGCTTCGGGATCGCCCTTGACGTTGACCTGCGTGCAGGCGGAAAGCAGCGCCGCCAGGGCGGGCGCGAGGAGAAGAGGGAGTCTGGACATCGCGCGATTCTGTCACGCGGCCGCGCACGCCGGATGACAGTGCGTGGCGATCGAAGGCGAACGGCGGCGGCCGTCAGGGGAGATCGTGCCATTGACGGCCGTCGAAGGCTTCCAGCGGGCGGAATCGCCGCTTGTAGTCCATCTTCGGGTGGCCGTCGATCCAGTAGCCCAGGTAGACATGGCGACGGCGTTCGCGCCGGGCCCATTCGATCTGCCGCAGGATCGCGAGCGTGCCGAGGCCGCGGTCGGCCAGGTCGGGTTCGTAGAACGTGTACACGGCCGACAGCGAGACGTCCGTGCAATCGGTGACGGCGACGGCTAGCAGCTTGCCCGGGCCTTGCGGCGAGGGTTCGCGCAGTTCGAGGAAGCGGCCTTCGCTCCAGCTGCCGATCAGGAACTGGTCGAACTCCGAGGCACCGTGCCCATCCATGCCGCCGCCGGCGTGGCGCGAGGCGAGGTAGCGGCGATACAGCGCGAGTTGCTCGGCGGTGCGATGCGCGGGCAGCACGCGCATTTCGACGTTGGCGTTGCGCGCCAGGCAGCGGCGCTGGCTGCGGTCGGGCACGAAGCGGTCCACCGGGATGCGCACCGCCACGCACGCGCGACAACCGGCGCAATGCGGCCGGTAGACGATGTCGCCGGAGCGGCGGAAACCCCACCCCAGCGCGTGCGGATACCAGTGGCGCAGGCGGGGATCGCGCGGGTCGAGCACCAGGTCGCGCGCTGCACGCTCCGGCCAGTAGCCGCATGCGTGCTCGCCCGTGTGGAACAGGCGCAGGTCGTCGCTGTCCTGCGGTTCGGTGCCCATGCACGCAGCATAGCGCCGCCGCGCGTGAGGACAACGCTGTCGCGCGACTGAACGCGGCCGGCGCGACGTCAACCGGCCGATGCGGCACGCGTTGACTGGATCATCGGCGCCATCCGGTGCCGCCCCCAGGAGCCATTCCATGACTCGCACGACCCTCTCCGTCCTGCTCGCCACCGCCGTCGCCGCGACCGTCGCCGGCGCCGCCATCGCCGCGCCGCAGGACGGCGCCGCGCGCCCGAAGATCGATGTCAACCAGGACGGCGTCATCGACCGCACCGAAGCCGCCGCGCATCCGCGCCTGGCGTCGTCCTTCGACCAGCTCGACAAGAACCGCGACGGCAAGCTCGACGCGTCCGAGCGCCCGCACCGCAAGGGCCACGGCGGCCGTCATGGCGGCCACGGCGGCGGTTACGAAGGCATCGTGAAGGCCGATGCCGACGGCGACGGCCGCATCAGCCGCACCGAGGCGGGCTCGCTGCGCTTCATCGGCGACAAGTTCGCCGACATCGATGCGAATCGCGACGGCTACATCGTTCGCAGCGAACTCACGAAGTACCACGAGCGCATGCGCCCGCAGCACGAAGCCGAACGCGCCAAGCGTGCCGAGGAACGCTTCGTCGCCGCCGACCTCAACAAGGACGGCAAGCTCAGCCGCGTGGAAGTCAGCGAGAAGATGCCGCGCCTGGAGAAGGCGTTCGCCTTCATGGACGAGGACCGCGACGGCTTCCTGACGCGCGCGGACTTGGCGCCGCGCAAGCGCTGAGTCGTTGTTGTTGCAGGCGGCGCGAGCGACGTGAACATCTCCGGCGATGCGCCTTTAGCCCCTCTCCCACCGGGAGAGGGGTTGGGGTGAGGGTTGGGGCGTGCGATCACGCTCGCACGCGCTCTTGCCGTTGTAGCCCGGGTAAGCGAAGCGCACCCGGGGTTTGTCACGCTCAACCCGGGTGCGCTTCGCTTACCCAGGCTACAAAGGCTACAAGTGCGCAGACCGAAGTCCCGCGTTCGCCGAACATCACATCGCCACGTGCTTCAACGTGCGCCCGACCTGCCAGCCGCTTTCGGTCTGCTTCACTTCCAGCGTCTTGTACGAGCCCGACAGGCGATGGTGGTACGCGCTGATTTCCAGCGTGCCGGTCACGCGGCCTTCGTCGTCGCGCGTTTTCGGGCGGAAGCCGTGCACGTCCACGATCACCGCCGGCTTGCCGGTGCCGCGCTGCGAACTGCCGACTTCATCGTCCGCGGTGCGCACGCATTGCGAGGCCGGGACCAGTTCGCGGCGCCGCGGTTTCTCCAGCAGCGGCTGCATCGCCTGGATCATCTCCGGCGACGCGTCCTTGCCGTCGATCGACAGGCACACCACGTCGATGCGCGCCGATGGCAGCTCCTGCGTGAACACCGCCGCCGCCAGCGGCTGCGGGATCTGCGCGGTGGAGCCGTCGAGCGGATGCGTCTTCAGCGCCTCGCCGGCGATGTCGAGCTTCACCGCGTGCCGGATTGCCAGCGCGCCGACGATCACGATGCCGGCGATCAGCACCAGCTTGAAGCGCAACGCACGCGATTGGGATTTCGCCTGCGCCGGCGTGCCTTCGGAATTCAGGCGGAAACTCGGGCCGGCGAAGCTCTCGCGCGTGGATTCCAGCAAGCCGGCTTCGCGCAGGATCTGCCGCGCCTTGACCGTGTCGTCCGAGCGCACGACCCACACCGCCGGCTTCGGCCCGCCGGATTCGCTGTCGCTGTAACTGAACGTGCCGCGGCGTCCGCCCTTGTACGAGCGCCCGTTGGTGATGCGCACCTCGATGTCGGCATCGCGCAGCATCTGCGCGACGGTCTCGACGTTTTCCAGGCGCTGGCTGGAGAAGACTTGTCTCATGACACCAAGGGAATCGGGAATTGGGAACCGGGAATCGACGAGCAAAGAGCCACTGACGCTTCACAGGAAGAGGAAGTCGATAACACGCAGGGTAGTCCTCCGATTGCCAACTCCCGATTCCCCATTGCCGGCTTCATTCTCTCGCCGGCACGAGTCCGGCCGCGGCGGCGTCCTTCACCACGCGGATGAGGCCTTCCTGCGCGGTGCTTGCCACCAGATGCCCGGCGCGGTCGAAGATCTGGCCGCGCGCGAGGCCGCGCGCGCTCTGCACGCTGGGGCTGTCGATCGAATACAGCAGCCAGTCGTCGGCGCGGAACGGGCGGTGGAACCACAGCGCGTGGTCGAGCGAGGCCATCTGCACGTTCGGCTGGTAATAGCTGATGCCGTGCGGGAAGGTCGCGGTGCCGAGCAGGTGGAAATCGGACGCGTAGGCGAGCAGGGCGCGATGCAGTTCCGGCGCGTCGCCGACGCGTTCGGTCAGGCGGAACCAGAACTGCTGGTACGGCGGGCGCTTGGGCGGGTTGAGCTCGTCGCGCGGGTAGATGTGGCGGAACTCGAACGGCCCCTTGCGCGACAGCCAGCGCTGGATCTTGATCGGCAGCGTCGCCATCACGTGCTCGGGCACTGCCGGCGCGGGGTCGATGTCCTCCGGCTTGGGGACTTCGGGCATCGACAGCTGGTGCTCGCCGCCGTCCTCGTCCTGCTGGAACGAGGCGGCCATGAAGAAGATCACCTCACCGTGCTGGATCGCGGTGACGCGTCGCACGGAGAAGCTGCCGCCGTCGCGCGTGCGGTCGATCTGGTAGACGATCGGCGCGGCGATGTCGCCGGCGCGCAGGAAATACGCGTGCAGCGAGTGCGCGCCGCGCGGCGCCTTCATCGTCGCCTGCGCGGCCGACAGCGCCTGCCCGAGCACCTGCCCGCCGAACACGTACTTGGTGCCGATGTCGCGGCTTTGCCCACGGAAGAGGTTGTCCTCCAGCCGCTCCAGCGAGAGCAGTTCGACCAGTTCGTGAACGACTTGCTCGTTGGCGGGCGAGGTCATGCGCAGGCTCTTCGAGGGCGGGACGGAAGTATACCCGGGGGGTGCAAAGCCCCTCTCCCGTCGGGAGAGGGGTTGGGGTGAGGGAGGGACATGAGGGCGCGCCCGTGCTCGCGATGTGTCGTTCGGGTCTTCGCTCACCGAGAAGCAGAATGGGTTCCAGCTTTCGCTGGAATGACGGCTCAAGGCCAGCGGTTGTAGCCCGGGTAAGCGAAGCGCACCCGGGAACCCGCAGACGGGAATACCCGTTTGCTGTGCGGGCGTGCCCGAACAGGGCGGGCCTGGGTCCCGGCTTTCGCCGGGATGACGGGAGAAGGTGCCCAATGCCAGATGCAGTGGCTGGACTACGGCACCCGCACCAACCCCACCGCCTGCATCACCCGCTCCCACGGAAACAACGGCCCCGGATCACGCTTGCGCCGCACGAGCACGTCCGGATCGTCGGTGGCGCGGACTTCGGTCGTGTCGAGATCCTCATGGCCGGCGATCGCGCGAAGCGACGGCAGCTCGCCCTCCAGCCAGCGCAGCAACGCGATCAACGCATCGATCTGCGCGTGGGTGTACGCCTCGTCCATCGCCTGGTGCGATGCGGCGAGCCAGTCCGGATAACGCCCGCGGTTCACCAGTTCGATGCCCACCGCGCGCGTGTTGTGGCCGCGCACGTGGTGGGCGATGCGGTCCAGCGCGACGTACTGGTGCACGCTGCCGTCGCGGTCGATGTAGAAGTGGCCGCTATTGCCGGTGAGCGAGGTCTCGTACAGCACTTCCTCGCCGAAACGGCGCGCCATCGCGAGGTCGGGCAGCTCGGTGCAGTGGATGACGACCAGGTCGATCGTGTCGAGCGCGCGTGCGTCCAGCCGCTCCTGGTAGGGCAGCGGATCGAAGGCGATTAGCGGGGCCGGCGGGGCGGTCGACATGG
Organism: Lysobacter auxotrophicus; assembly: GCF_027924565.1. Classification (NCBI taxonomy): domain Bacteria; kingdom Pseudomonadati; phylum Pseudomonadota; class Gammaproteobacteria; order Lysobacterales; family Lysobacteraceae; genus Lysobacter; species Lysobacter auxotrophicus. The sequence goes on along the minus strand of NZ_AP027041.1, from coordinate 2,857,645 downwards.
GGCCGGATGCTACCATTCGCCTCCCGCGCGCCACGCGCGGCGCCCCAGCCCTGCTGGGCAACTTCCCGCCCGCGCCCGTCGCGGTCCGACCCCCGGACGGAACCGCCCATGAAACTCCCGCCGCCCGACTCCGAGCTCGGCAAGCTGATGGCCACGTTGCCGCAAACCGGCACCGTGGACTGGATCGGCCTGCGCCCCGCGCGCGGTGCGCCCATGTCCGAAGTCGACGAGGTGGTGGCCGTGACCGGCGCCGGCCTGACCGGCGACCGCTACAAGGGCGGCAGCGGCAAGCGCGGCATCACGCTGGTGCAGGCCGAACACCTGCCGGTGATCGCCGCGTTGTCCGGCCACGCGGCGGTCGAACCGGCGACGCTTCGCCGCAACCTCATCGTGTCCGGCATCCCGCTGGTGGCGCTGAAGGGACGGCGTTTCCGCGTCGGCGAGGTCGTGCTGGAAGGCACCGGTCCGTGCGATCCGTGTTCGCTCATGGAAGCCCTGCTGGGCCCCGGCGGTTTCAACGCGATGCGCGGCCACGGCGGCCTGTGCGCACGCATCCTGCAGGGCGGCACGATCCGCCGCGGCGACGCGGTCGTCGCCCTCACCGAACCAGACTCCAACGCATGAGCACTCGCGGACACTGCATCCTTTCCCACGGCTTCGAGAGCGGCCCGGAGGCCACCAAGGTCGCCGCGCTGGCCGACGTCGCGCAGCGCCTGGGCTGGACCCACGAGCGCCCCGACTACACCGACCTCGACGCGAAGCGCGAGGTGAGCGAAGTCGGCGACGTGTACGCACGCGTCGATCGCCTGCTCGCGCTCGCGCAGGCCGCCGCCGCGCGCGGTCCGGTGGTACTCGCCGGTTCGAGCCTGGGGGCGTACATCTCCGGCCTGGTGTCGCAGAAGGTGGACACCGTCGGCCTGTTCCTGATGGCGCCACCGGTGCGCATGGGCGAAGCGCCGCGCCTCACCGCCGCGAACGTGCCGACCTCGATCATCCACGGCTGGAACGACGAACTCATCGCGCCGGCCGAAGTCGTCGCCTGGGCCTACGCGCGCAGTGCGCGCCTGCTGCTGGTGGACGACAGCCACCGCCTTTCCAAACACGTCGACGCGAGCGCGGAGGCTTTCGCCTCGCTGCTCGCCTCGCTTTGAGTAGACACCGATGAAGTTCTTCGCCAGCTGCGGCAAAGGCCTGGAATACCTGCTCGCCGACGAGCTGGCCGCGCTGGGCTGCACGCGCGCGACCGCCGCCATGGCGGGCGTGAACGTCGAAGGCTCGCTGATCGACGCGCAGCGCGCCGTGCTGTGGTCGCGCCTGGCCAGCCGCGTGTTGTGGCCGATCGCCGAATTCGACTGCCCCGACGAACACGCGCTCTACAACGGCGTCGCCGCGATCGACTGGTCGCAGCATCTCGAACGCAGCCACACCGTGGCCGTCGACGCGCACGTGTCGGGCGAAGCCATCACGCATGCGCGTTACGCCGCGCAGCGCGTGAAGGACGGCATCGTCGACGTGATGCGCGCCACGACCGGCACGCGGCCCGATGTCGATGTCGAATCGCCCGACCTGCGCGTGAACCTCGTGCTGCGCAAGGGGCGCGCGATCGTGTCCATCGACCTGTCCGGCGGGCCGATGCACCGCCGCGGTTGGCGCACGAAGCAGGGCGAGGCGCCGCTGAAGGAGAACCTCGCCGCCGCCGTGCTGATGCGCGGGCAATGGACGAAGGTGTACGCCGACGGCGGCTCGCTGCTCGACCCGATGTGCGGCAGCGGCACGCTGCTCATCGAAGGCGCGCTGATGGCGGGCGACGTCGCGCCGGGCCTGCAGCGCCACGGGCATGAAGCGCCCACGGGGTGGCGCGGGTTCGATGCGGCGGCGTGGAAGGCGTTGCTCGACGACGCGCGCAAGCGCGAAGCGGCCGGCATGAACGCGCTGCGTTCGGCGTTCTTCGGCCGCGATACCGATCCGCACGCGATCCGCGCGGCGCAGGACAACGCGGTGCTGGCCGGTCTCGCCGGGCTCATCGATTTCCATGTCGGCGACATCCGTTCGCTGGATCACGCACCGGGCGCGGCGAACGACGAAGCGCCGGGCGGCCTGGTCGTCTGCAACCCGCCGTACGACGCGCGCCTCGCCGCCGATCCCGCGCTGTACCGCGCGCTGGGCGACTCGCTGAAACGCGCGACGCCGCAGTGGCGCGCGAGCCTGCTGTGCGGCGATGCGGAACTCGCCTTCGCCACCGGCCTGCGCGCGCAGAAGAAATACCAGCTGTTCAACGGCGCGATCGAATGCACGCTGATCGTGTGCGATCCCATCGCCCCGGTGCAGCGTCGTCGCACCGACGAGGCCGGCGCGGAGATCGCGCCGACGCTGTCGGAAGGCGCGCAGATGGTCGCCAATCGCCTGCGCAAGAACCTGCACAAGCTCAAGCGCTGGCGCGAGCGGGAAGGCGTGACGTGTTATCGCGCGTACGACGCGGACATCCCGGAATACGCCGCCGCCATCGATGTCTACACCACGCACGAAGCGACGCCGCGCACGTTCCTGCACGTGCAGGAATACGCCGCGCCGCAGGCGATCCCCGAGAACCTCCAGCGCCGCCGCCTGAACGAACTGCTGGCCGCCGCGCGCGACGTCTTCAACGTCCCGCGCGAGAACGTTGCGCTGAAGACGCGCTCGCGCGGCAAGGGCGGCAGCAAGTACGGGACGATGGATTCGCGCGGCGAGTTCGTCACCGTGCGCGAAGGCGACGTGCTGCTGCGCGTGAACCTGTTCGATTACCTCGACACCGGCCTGTTCCTCGACCATCGCCCGATGCGCCTGCGCATCGCGGAGGAAGCGCACGACACGCGGTTCCTCAACCTGTTCGGCTACACCGGCGCGGCGACCGTGCACGCGGCCGTCGGCGGCGCGCGCCTGACGACGACGGTCGACCTGTCGGCCACGTACCTGGAATGGTGCGCCGACAACCTGCGCGAGAACGACGTCGGCGGCACGCGCCACCGCCTCGTGCAGGCCGACGCGTTGACGTGGCTGGAAGCCGACACGCACCAGTACGACCTGATCTTCTGCGATCCGCCGACGTTCTCCAACTCCAAGCGCGCGCAGGACTTCGACGTGCAGGCGCAGCACGTACGCCTGCTGCGCGCGGCCGTCTCGCGGTTGGCGGACGACGGCGTGCTGTACTTCTCGAACAACTTCCGGCGCTTCCGTCTGGACGAAGCCGCCGTCGGGGAGTTCGCGAAGGTCGAGGACATCAACGCCCGCACGATCCCGCCGGATTTCGAGCGCGACGCGCGCATCCATCGCTGCTGGCGCCTGACGCGGCGGTAGCCGGGCACCGGCCGGACGCGGCACGTCGAACATGGACCGTTCCACCCACGGCACTGGCCGTGGGGCGCCGGCGGCACGACATTGTCGCGAGCAGTTACCGGAGGTTCCCATGAACAGCACCGACTTCGCCCACATCGGCCGCACCCTGCGCGGCATGCCCGCGTCCGACGGCGCCGGCGTTCGCCTGACGCGCGTGATCGGCACGCCCCAGCTGGAGATGCTTGACCCGTTCCTGATGCTGGACGAGTTCGGCACCGACCAGCCCGAGGACTACCTCGCCGGCTTCCCGGACCATCCGCATCGCGGCTTCGAGACCGTCACCTACATGCTCGACGGCCGCATGCGCCACAAGGACAACCACGGCAACGAGGGCGTGCTCGTGCCCGGCAGCGTGCAGTGGATGACCGCTGGACGCGGCCTGGTGCATTCGGAAATGCCCGAGCAGCAGGAAGGCCGCATGCGCGGCTTCCAGCTGTGGGTGAACCTGCCGTCCGCGCAGAAGATGAGTGAGCCGCAGTACCAGGAATTCGCGCCGGACCGCATCCCGCAGTTGCAGCCGGCCGACGGCGTGCGCGTGAAGGTGATCGCCGGCCGCGTTGGCGACGTCGCCGGCCCGATTCGCCAGCCGGCGACCGATCCGGTCTACCTCGACATCGAACTCGCAGCGAACGCCGCGTGGGACGTCGACCTGCCCGAAGGCCACAACGCCTTCGCGTATGCGTTCGAAGGCGCGGGTTCCATCGGCGAGGGCGAGGCGGCGCGCGCGATCGCGTCGCAGGAAATCGCGGTGCTGGTCGGTGGCCGCACGGTGCGGTTCCGCGCGGGCGAGGGCGGGCTTCGCACGATCCTCGTCGCCGGGCGGCCGCTGCGTGAACCGGTCGCGCGTTATGGCCCGTTCGTGATGAACACGAAGGAGCAGATCATGCAGGCCTTCGTCGATTTCCAGGAAGGCCGGTTTTGAGCTTTGTTGTAGGAGAAGGCACCGATGGCCGTTCGTGAACACCGCTACCGCATCACCGTCGAACACCTCGCCACCCCGCGCGAGGACCAGCCGCTGCGCGGCACGCTGACCTTCGAGGACGGCAACCACGACGACCTGTTCCGCATCGTCGAACTGCAGCGCGGCAGCGGGCGGTTCGGCAGCGAGGACGAAGCGGCGGCGTTCGCCATCGGCCTGAAGCTGTTGAGCGAGGCGGTGCTGCGCCATCGCGACGACCCGCTGCTGCAGCAGCTGAAGGCGCCGATCGGCGATTTCATCCGGCAGTTGAAGGCGGAGAACGCGGCGCGTTCGAAGTCCGTCGCGTAAGCAAGCTCTTGTGAACCCGGGTGCGACCTGCGGTCTTACCCGGGCCGCAAAAGCCCGACGTCCGGAAAGGTCCCAAGGAAAAGGCCACGCTCGCGCGTGGCCTTTTCGTTTTTTCGCCGAAGCAGCGTGCGATCAGCGCGGCACGCCCTTCACATCCGGGCCGTACTGCCCGAGCCAGCGGTAGATCACGCCGCCGAGCAGGCCGCCGGCGATCGGCGCGACCCAGAACAGCCACAGCTGCGACATCGCGACCTGGCCTGCGAACAGCGCCACGCCCGTGGAACGCGCCGGGTTCACCGAGGTGTTGGTCACCGGGATGCTGATCAGGTGGATCAGCGTCAGCGCCAGGCCGATCGCGATCGGCGCGAAACCGACCGGCGCCCGTGCATGCGTGGCGCCGAGGATCACGATCAGGAACATCGCGGTCATCACGATTTCCGTCAGGAACGCCGCATTGATCCCGTAGCCGCCGGGCGAATGCGAGCCGTAGCCGTTGCTGGCGAAGGCGCCGGCCGCGTTCGGATCGATCGCGAAGCCCGGCGTGCCGCTGGCGATGTGGAACAGGATGAAGCCGGCGAAGATGCCGCCGAGCACCTGGGCGATGATGTACGGCACCAGTTCGCGCGCCGGGAAGCGGCCGCCGGCCCACAGGCCGAAACTCACCGCCGGATTGAAATGGCCGCCGGAAATGTGGCCGAGCGCGTAGGCGCCGGTCAGCACGGTCAGGCCGAATGCCAGCGACACGCCGAGCAGGCCGATGCCGAGGGGATTGCCGTCGCCGCCGAACTTGGCTGCGAGGACCGCGCTACCGCAGCCGCCAAGCACCAACCAGAACGTGCCGATGAATTCGGCCGCAAGCTTCCTGATCATGTTGCACTTCTCCTGCCCAGGGATTGAGGGATTCCGCTTGCGCTGCGCGTCCGGCAGGCAAAACGGGCTCGGATCTTAGGAGTGGCAGGAGCGACGGTAACTGCGAAAGAAGCTGATTGCACGCGCAAGCCGATTGACGGCTCTCCGCCCGGTGTCGCGGGCGGATGGGCCGTCCGGCGTGCCCGGACGCGTCAGTTGCTGCTCAGGCGCGTGGCGGGGAAGCGGATCGACTGCACCTGGTTCAGCGCCGGAGACAGTTCCGGTGCGGCGGCCTGCAGCCAGATATGCGCGACGCGTCCGTCCGGCAGCTGGACCAGCGTCTCGCGGACCTGGACGTCCGGCTTGGTCGCCAGTTCGCCCTTGTACCAGTAGATGGTCTGCCCGTCGATCACCGCTTCTTCCGCGCGGTTGCCGCGCTTGGGCTCGAAGTTCGCCTTGCGCGAGATGTACAGGCCGAACGCTTCCGAACCGTCCGCACGCAGTGCGCGGCAGAAATCGGAATCGCCCGATGCCTTGTATTCCCACGTCAATCCCGCGTTCGCGGGCAGCTGCGGGCAATTGCCCCCGTCGTTGGATTCCTGCGCGTGCGCGCTCGCCATGCTCCCGGCGAGCACGAGCAGGGCCGACATACGCCATGCCGTCGTGTTCACGACTAACCCCCTGTGATCGTTACACCCCATGCAACGAAACAGCCCAAGGCGGGCTGCGTGTGACCGGCACGAAACGTGACGGATCGGTCGGTCTGGACCGAACATAGTCCAGAAAACGGCACTTGACAAATAACCAGACTTAATAGGCGGTCTCCCGGCCTTATGGATCGACCCGGCACCCGGGGGCGGGCCTTGCATACGTGCGGAAACAGCGGATTTCCCGCGATTTCCGCTAAGACCCAACTGGTTTCGCGCGAAACCTTCACGCGCCGCGGTGCGGCTACCAGGCTTCGACCGAGGGAAGCGGCGTTTCCAGCGCGGCATCCATCTCCGCGGCGCTCAGCTGCGACAGGTGCAGCAGCAGTTCGGCCAGGGTCGCGACGTCGCGATCGTTGTGCGCGAGTACGCGTCGCAGGTTGAACGCCGAGCCGCCACGCAGGTACGACAACCACGCCGCGGGCGCTTCGGATCCGGGGAGATCGTCCTCGCGCACCACGTTCAATGCGCGGCGCTCAATCGTCGCGAGCCGGCAGTTCTCCCACCGCCCGCGATAGCGCCGCCGCGTGGGATACAGCAGGTCCACGTGCGCCAGCTCCGCCAGTGGGGTGCCCATGCGGTTGAGGCGGAAGCGCGTGGCGAGCAGCGGCGCATCAAAGCACTTGCCGTTGTAGCTCACCAGCATCGTGTCGGGCCGCAGCCATTGGCGGAAGGCCTCGAGCATCGCCGCTTCGCCGGACATCGCGGTGATCAGCAACTGCCGCACGCGCAGCGCGCCCTCGAACCAGTCGGCAGCGCCGATCATGAAGGCGCGCGTGCCGCTGCCACCGGCCAGTCCCGTGGTTTCCGTATCGAAGAACATGAGCCGTTGCGCATCCAGCGCATCGCGACGATCGAAGCGACCGTCGATCCAGGCCTGCGGCGGGGCGAACGGCAACCGTGCTTCGACCAGACGCAGGCCGGGTGCGATCTCCACGCCGGGCACGTGGCGATCGTTCGATGCGATGCGCGACACCGGCTCGGGCGCGCGACGTCGCAGGTGCCGGCGCAGGTCGTCGATGCTCGGCGTGCGCGCGGGCTCGACGGGTTTCGAAGGCGTTGCGGCGCCGGCCTGCCGCTTGAGTTGTTGCAGACGCGCGAGGGTCAGGCTCATGCGGGCGCCAAGGCCTTGAGTACGCGCAATGCAAGCGCACGCGGCGCGACGCTGGCATCTTCGTCGATCGCGAGCACCGGGCCCACGCACGCCGGGCAACCGGCCTTGCAGTCGCATCGTTCGACCAGTTCCACCGCGCGCTGCACGAGTTCGCGCTGGCGGAAGTGCAGCGGCTCGCTCAGGCCGACGCCGCCGGGATAGTTGTCGTAGAGGTAGACGGTCGGTACGAAACGCTCGCCGTCTTCCAGCGACGCCGCGTCTTCGCCCGCGCCGCGCAACTGCCCGCGTCCGCGCCCGTCCGCGCTGGCGAACCACGCGCCGTTGCCGTCGCCGACGGCCTTCTGCAGATCGACGCCTTCGGCCATCACCGCGAGCTTGGCGACGACGTGCAGCGCGTAGCCGGCACCGAGGAACCCGTCGAGCGCTTCCTGCCGCGAGGCGAATTCCGATTCGAGCACCGCCGGCGGCAACTGCCACCACACGCTGGTCGTATGCAGTTCCTGGTCGGGCAGCGTGACCGGACCGTAGCCGATGTTCTCGTGCGTGTAGTAGCGGATCTTCTTGTAGCCGGCGACGCGACGCACCACGTGCACTTCGCCGTGATGACACGTGCCGCGGCCCGCGGGCGAGCCGTCGAAACGTTCGAGCACGTTCAGCTTCGTGTAGTCGATCGCGTCGGTGTAGTAGTCCACGTGCGTGCGCGTGACGAAGGCCTTGCGGCCGTCCCAGTCGAGTTTCTCCACCTGGTACGGCGTGGCCTGCACCATGTAGATCGCGCCTTCGTACAGCGTCAGCGGCGCGCTGGAGAAATCGACTTCAGCGATGATCGTCTGCCGGCCCTGCGTGCGGTCGACCACGACGAAGTTGCCGTCGGCCACCGAACGCAGGCTCACCGCATTGGCGGGATAGCTGTCGGCGATCCACTCCCAGCGTTCGTTCTCGTTGTGCACCACGCCGTCTTCGGCGAGCAGTTGCAGGTACACCTGCGGATCGACCGGGCCGAATAGCTCGCGCGCCTGGAACGGGAGCTCGAACGCCGCGCAGCGGATGTGGTCGAGCAGGATCACCGGCTGGTCGGCATGGATGCGCGCATGCTCCGGCGACGCATTGGCGAAGAACTCCGGATGCCGGATCACGTACTGGTCCAGCGGATCGGAACTGGCGACCAGCACGCCGACCGAGGCCTGCTGGCGCCGTCCCGCACGGCCGAAGCGCTGCCACGTCGCGGCGATCGAACCCGGATAACCATTGAGCACCACGGCGTCGAGCGCGCCGATATCCACGCCCAGTTCCAGCGCGGACGTGGACACGATGCCGTCGATGGTGCCGGCGCGCATGGCGCGTTCGGTCTCGCGGCGCTCCGTCGGCAGGTATCCTCCGCGATAACTGCGGATGCGCGCCGGTTTGCGCGGATCGCTGTCGAACACGTCCTTGAGGTACTTCGTCAGCACTTCCACCATCAGCCGCGACTGCGCGAACACCAGCGTCTTCAAGCCGGCCTTGATGGTCAGTCGCGCGATGAGGTTGCTCTGCGAACGCGCCGACGCGCGCAGGCCGAGGTCGGGATTGATCACCGGTGGATTCCACAACAGCACGTGCTTGTCGCCGCTGGGCGCGCCGGATTCGGTAACGGCGGTGACGTCGCGCTCGGTCAGCGCTTCGGCGTGCGCCTTCGGATTGCCGATGGTTGCCGAGCACAGGATGAACTGCGGCTTCGAGCCATAGAACGCGCAGATGCGCTGCAGGCGGCGGATCACGTTCGCCACGTGCGAGCCGAACACGCCGCGGTAGCTGTGCACTTCGTCGATCACCACGTAGCGCAGGTTCTCGAAGAACTGCGCCCACTTGGTGTGGTGCGGCAGGATGCCCTGGTGGAGCATGTCGGGATTGCTCACCACGATGTCGCCGTGCAGGCGGATCGCCTGTCGCGCGTCGCCGGGCGTGTCGCCGTCGAAGGTGAAGGTGCGCACGCCCAGGTTGCCGGCGGAGTTGAGTTCGAGCAGTTCGGCGACCTGGTCCTGCGCCAGCGCCTTGGTCGGGAACAGGAACAAGGCCTTCGAACGCTGCGTCGAGGCGGCCGCGAGCACGGGCAGCAGGTAGCACAGGCTCTTGCCCGACGCGGTGGCAGTGGCGATCACCACGTCCTCGCCGCGACGCACCGCGTGCCATGCCTCGGCCTGGTGCGAATAGAGGCGATCGATGCCGCGCGCGGCCAACGCCTGCACGACACCGGCGGGGACGTCGTCGGGCATCGGCACGCTGCGCTCCGGCCGGCCCGGGACGGTGTGCACGCCGGTGATGCGCGAGAGGTACTTGTTCTCCAGCCGCTGCGCGAGCGCGCGTCCATCGGCGGCCGGCCGCGGGCGCGCGACCTCGGGAAAGACGGAGAGGTCGGTCGGGCTGCGCGCCGGCTGGTTCATGCGGGATCGTTTTGCGGAAGGGCAGGGCGTTGTAGGCGAGCGGCGTCTCAGGGTGTGAGATTGGGAATGGAACGGCAGTGTTCGCACTGGAGGAAGTCCGTGACCGTCATCCGGCGAAAGCCGGGACCAGTGCGTGGTATCTGGAGGCTGTCGGCCTGGGTCCCGGCTTTCGCCGGGATGACGGCAATGCGCGCACACACACCATTCCACGCGACGCGATTTCGGGCCGCGGTTCGTGCGCGCTAAGCTCGCGCAGCCCGGGCGAACCCGCCCGGCCCCTCACACCGGGAGCCTCCCATGAATCGCAGTTCCCTTTCCCTCGCGGTTTCCCTGCTGCTCGCAGGCAGCATGCTCGGCGGTTGCGCCAAGCCGGCATCCGAAGATCAGGCGGCCGCGCCTGTTCCTGCTGCCGAAGCACCGGCACCGGTCGCGCCGGCGCCCACACCGGCGGCACAGGAGAACGCCGACATCTTCCGCTTCAAGATCGGCACGCTCGATGCGGTCGCGCTGCGCGACGGCACCATCGACACGCCGAACGACGGCAAGACGTTCGGCGTCGGCCAGAAGACGGAGGACGTCGCCGCGGTGCTCGCCGCGAACGGCCAGCCGACCGACACGCTGCACCTGAGCATCCAGCCGCTGCTCGTGCGCGATGGCGAGCGCACGATGCTGTTCGACACCGGCGCTGGCGACGTGAGCTGGGCGAAGGCCGGCAAGCTGCAGGCATCGCTCGGCGCGGCGGGCGTGCAGCCGGCGCAGGTCACCGACATCTTCATCTCGCACGGCCACCCCGACCACGTCGGCGGCTTGCTGACGAAGGACGGCGCACTCGCGTTCCCGAACGCCACCGTGCACCTGTCGGCGCCGGAATGGGCAGCGATCCAGAAGAACGCGGAACTGGCGAAGCTCGTCGCCGCCGTCGGTGCGAAGGTCGCGACGTTCGAACCGGGCGCCACGGTGCTGCCGGGCGTCACCGCCGTCGCGCTGGAAGGCCACACGCCGGGCCACAGCGCATACGAGATCGCATCGGGCGACGAGCGTCTGCTGTATATCGGCGACGCGGCGCATCACTACATCGTGTCCGTGCAGCGCCCCGACTGGACCATCGCCTACGACCAGGACGCCGCGAAAGGCCAAGCGGCCCGCCGCGCCCTGCTCAAGCGCGCCGCCGACGGCAACCTGCGCGTGTATGCCGTGCACTTCCCGTTCCCGGGCATCGGCCACGTGAAGACGCAGGGCGACGCGTACGTGTGGGTACCGGAAGGGTGATGGCTGAGGTGTGAGGCGCCGCACCTGCCGGTTCGGGCTCTCCGGTGGCAGTGCTTGAAGATCGAAATGGGTTCCAGCTTTCGCTGGAATGACGGTGTGGTGGTTCGCCGCTGTCGGAGTGCCCGAACGCTACCGGCCTGGGTCCCGGCCTTCGCCGGGATGACGGCTTAGCCCCTCTCCCACCGGGAGAGGGGTTGGGGTGAGGGTCGGGGCGTGCGACGCAGCTCGCGCTCGCGGTGTTCGCTTTCGTGCGCGGGCGGCTACAAGGGCGCAGCGGTTTTCCGGCTACAACGTTGACGATCAAGATGGGTTCCAGCTTTCGCTGGAATGACGGTGTGGTGGTCCGCCACTGTCGCTCGACAGAACATCAACCGCTCCCCGGCCACCGCCACAAGCACCGCCGCGCGGTCCCGTGATTGCCCACCTGATACACGCCGACGGCCACCGGCGAGAACTGGAACGCCTCGAACGCGGCCGCCTCCAGCTCCCGAAGGAATGCCGCGCGCGCATGCCCCAGCGTCAGGTGCGGCGCGTAGTTGGCACCGCTGTGATCGGGGACGAAGCGCTCCACGTAGCGGATCGTCGACTCGCGAATGGGCGATCCATCCTCGTTCGGCACGAACGCCTGCGCCGTGCCGCCCGCGACGGCGAGCCTCTGCGCCGCCTCCAGGCAATCGTCCGCCAGCGCCTGCAGCGCGGGCGTCGAGGTGATGCGCCATGACGCGCTCCCCGTGTCGCCGTCGATACGCACCTGCACGCCGGTGACCTCCAGCGACAGCGCGAGCGGGTTGTGCGCGCTGGCGATCGATTCGATCGCCGCGAACAGCGCGGGCAGATCGCGCTCGTACACGTAACGCTGCGCCAGCGTGACGTGCGGCAGGTGCGTGTCGTCGAAGGCGAAGCCGACCGGATGGTCGGCGCGCAGCGCCGCGTTGGTCGCGCGCGCGCGGGCCTGCGTGGTCGGGTCGGGTTCGAGCAGGACGTCGAGGGCGATCATGGGTCACCTGCGCCGGTCGGTAAGCTGCGGTCTGCGTCTCAAGAATGAACGCGGGCCGCCGATAGAATGCCCGACAATCCGCGATGCCACGCGCCCGACGGTCGCCACGCTTCGCCCTCATCCACGGCATGGAAGCCAGACGCGCGTCGGACACGCGCCGGAACCGCGTATTCCATGACCTCACGTTTTTCGCCGCTGCGCGTGTTCCTTGCGGCCACGGTGATCCTGGTGTCGCTCGGGCTGTATGTGGTCGCCAACGCGATCCAGTTCGCCTCCGACTACCGGATGGTCACGCACACCTACGACGTGCTGCGCACGCTCGACCACATCGAATCGCTCAAGCACCAGGCCGTGGCCGAGTCGCGCGGCTACCTGCTCGCCGGGCGCGCGGACAATCGCGACAACTTCTGGCGCATCGGCGGCGAACTCCAGCGCGAGGCCGACCTGCTCGCCGAACGCGTGGTCGACAACCCGCCGCAGCACGAGCGGGCCGTGGCGCTGCGCCGCGCGCTCGATGCGCGCCTGCGCCTGAGCGTGCAGGCGATGCAGTCGCGGACGCCGGGCGAGGCAGCGTCCGGCACCGCGGCCACCATCGTGACGGCGGTGCGCTCCGGCGACGCCGATGTCGCGCGCCGTCTGGAACAGCTGCGCATGGCCGAGAACCAGCTGCTGTCGAAGCGTTCCGCACGCGCCGAACGCTCGGCCTGGCTGACGCTGTTCGCCGCCGGCGTCGGCATTCCGCTGAGCCTGATGCTCATCGGCTACGCGCAGCGCCGGCTGGCGCGCGAGAACCGCGACCGCAAGGTCGCCGAACGCGCCGCGTCGGCATCGAACACCGAACTCAACGCGACGGTGGAGCAGCTCGCGCGCCTGTCCGACAGCATGGCCGCGCTGAGCCAGTACTCGGGCATGTTGCAGGGCGCGTCGGACGCGCAGGAGCTGTACGAAATCACCGCCACCACCTTCCGCCAGCTGCTGCCCGGCATGGGCGGGCTGCTGTACGTGATCCGTGCTTCGCGCGATCACGCCGAGCTGGTCGCGCAATGGGGCGGGGCAGTGGCGCCGAACGATCCCGCGCCCGCGCTGCAGGCGTGCTGGTCGGTGCGCCGGCACGCGCCGTTCGCGATGGAAGACCTGCGGCACGGCCTGCGTTGTTCGCACATCGGCCGGCCGCACGGCGCCGAAGACGTGCACGGCCTGTGCGTACCGCTCAGCGCGCACGGCGAAGTCGTCGGCTGGCTGTCGTTGCAGGGCGAGGGTCGAGGGCGCATCCCGGACGAGTCGCTGGCGATCCGCCTGTGCGAACAGCTGTCGCTGGCGCTGGCTAACGTGCGGCTGCGCGAAAGCCTGCGCCACCAGGCCGTGCGCGATCCGCTCACGGGGCTGTTCAATCGCCGGTACCTGGAGGAATCGCTGGCGCGCGAGATCGCCCGCTGCCAGCGTCGCGGGCAACCGCTGGCCGTGCTGATGCTCGACGTCGACCACTTCAAGCTCTTCAACGACCGGCACGGGCATGCGATGGGCGATGCCGCGCTTTCCGCATTCGCGCGCATGTTGAAGACGCGTTGCCGGCCGGAGGATATCGCCTGCCGTTACGGCGGCGAGGAATTCACCCTGATCCTGCCGGAGACCGATCTGGCGACCGCGCTCGAGCGCGCCGAAGACATCCGCGCCGGCGCGGCGATGCTGCGCATCGGCGATCCGGGCGCCTCGATGCTGCGCATCACCGTGTCGATCGGCGTGGCGCTGATGCCGGAGCACGGCGACGTCGGTCTGGAATTGATGCGCGCCGGCGACCAGGCGCTGTATCGCGCCAAGCATGAGGGGCGCGACCGGGTCGCGGTGGCGGATGGGCGGGTGGCCGCGGCGGTGTAGCGCGCGGCCCGCTGTCGTTTGCCCTCACCCCAACCCCTCTCCCGCCGGCGGGAGAGGGGCTTCATCACGAACGACGCGGGCAGTTACGGCCCGCTCTTCGCCGACCGCATTTCCTTGTCGTGGCCGGCCTTCATCTCCGCGGCGGTGAGGTTGCCGTCGCCGTTGGTGTCCATCCTGGTGAACATCTGCGCCGAGCCGGCATCGTGTTCGGCCGCTGAGATCGCGCCGTCGCCGTCGGTGTCGATCTTCTTGATCTTCTCCGCGGACGACATCTTCATCTTGTCGCCCTTGCCGGCCATCTTGCTGGCGTGGAACGCGTCCATCTCGGCGGCGGTGACCTTGCCGTCGCTGTTGGCGTCCATCTGCGTGAACATCGTCTTGGCGCCCGCGGCGTGTTCGGCCGAACTGACCATGCCATCAGAGTTGGTGTCCATCAGCTTGGCCTTGTCGTCGCCGGCCATCGCGGCGGCCGGTGCGAGCAGCAGCACGCCCAGCCACAGTGCCATCGAGTTACCTGATTTCATCGCGCCCTCCCAGGGTTGTCTTCAGGTAGGCGGGAGGGTGCGCGCGGTTTCGTTGGATGTGCGTCAAGAAGGCGCGAAAACCGCCGCAATGGTTGAAGTTGGTGAACGCGAACCGCCCGGCAGGCAACTCTTACCGGGCCCGGCAAACCCTGCGCGTGGAATCGCAAGGGGTCCGACGTCGGCGCGGCGGTGCATGGGCCGCACGGGTGGCACGGCTCTTGCGGTCCTTCCTACATGGAGGCCGCACGCTGGGCACCTTGTCGCGGAGATGCACAACCTGCGTTTCCGGCCCACGGCGCGGCCTCCTTCCTTTCCCCTCTGTGATCGATGCCGCACCCCGGCGGCGCCGCGCTGCCGGCAGGACGGGCACACTGCGCCTCTGGCACTGTGCCTTCCATCCACGATCACGAGGTTGTCGAACGATGCGCCGTACCCTGGTAACCGCCGTCGCGCTGGCCCTGGCCAGCTTCACCGCAGCTTCGACGGCGGCCCCCGCCGCTCCCGGTGTCCCCATGAGCCGCCCCGCCACGACGACGCAGTTGCCGCGGAACGTGGTGCCCACGCACTACGACGTGGCGATCACCCCCGACATCGCCGGGCTCACGCTGGCCGGCAAGGCGACCATCGCGCTGCAGGTGATCGAGCCCACGCCGACCATCACGCTCAACGCCCTCGACATGACCTTCGCCTCGGCCGCGCTCACGCCAGCGAGCGGCAAGGGTCGCGCGTTGACGCCGAAAGTCGCCGTCGACAACGCCGCGCAGACGGCCACCTTCACCTTCGACAAGCCGCTCGCGCCCGGTGCCTACCGGCTCGCGCTGGATTACACCGGCAAGATCGGCACGCAGGCCAACGGCCTGTTCGCCATCGACTACGACACCGCATCGGGCAGCAAGCGCGCGCTGTTCACGCAGTTCGAGAACTCCGATGCGCGCCGCATGATCCCGTCGTGGGACGAGCCGGCGCACAAGGCGACCTTCACCCTCACCGCCACCGTGCCCACCGGGCAGATGGCGGTGAGCAACATGCCCGCGACGTCCACGACGGACCTTGGCAACGGCACCACGCGCGTGGCGTTCGCACCGTCGCCGAAGATGTCGACGTACCTGCTGTTCCTCTCCGTCGGCGATTTCGAACGCGCCACCACGCAGGCCGAAGGCGTGGAAGTCGGCGTGGTCACGCAGCGCGGCGCGATCGACCAGGCGCGTTTCGCGCTGGATTCCTCGGCCGACGTGCTGCGCGAGTACAACGACTACTTCGGCACGCCATACCCGCTGCCCAAGCTCGACAACGTCGCCTCGCCGGGCGCGAGCCAGTTCTTCAGCGCGATGGAGAACTGGGGCGCCATCTTCACCTTCGAACACACCCTGCTGCTGGATCCGAGCATCTCCACGCAGTCCGACAAGCAGCGCGTGTTCGCGGTGGCCGCGCACGAGATCGCGCACCAGTGGTTCGGCGACCTGGTCACGATGAGCTGGTGGGACGACCTGTGGCTCAACGAAGGCTTCGCGACGTGGATGGCCTCGCGCACCACTTCGATGCTGCATCCGGAATGGAACACGCAGCTGGAGGCGATCGGTTCGCGTGAATCGGCGATGGCGCTGGATGCTGTGGAATCCACGCACCCGGTCGTGCAGCACGTCGAGACGGTCGAACAGGCGAGCCAGGCCTTCGACTCGATCACCTACGAAAAGGGCAGCGCGGTGATCCGCATGCTCGAAGGCTACGTCGGCGGCGACGCATGGCGCGAGGGCGTGCGCAGCTACATGAAGGCGCACGCATACGGCAACACGGTGTCGGACGACCTGTGGCGCGAGATCCAGAACGCCGCCGGCAAGCCCGTGCTCGACATCGCGCACGACTTCACGTTGCAGCCGGGCATCCCGATGCTGCGCGTGGCCGCCGGCAAGTGCGAGAACGGCCGCACGACGCTGACGCTCACGCAGGACGAGTTCACGCGCGATCGCCCCGGCAAGACGCCGCTGCGCTGGCGCGTGCCGGTGATCGCGCAGGCCGCCGGTGGCGAGCCGGTGCGCACGGTGGTCGAAGGCGGGACGGGCACGCTCGACGTGCCGGGCTGCGGCACGGTCATCGTCAACGCCGGGCAGAGCGGCTACTACCGCACGTTGTATGCGCCGGCGCAGTTCGCGGGCATCCGTTCGGATTTCGCGAAGCTCGACGCGATCGACCAGCTCGGCGTGATGAACGACGTGTGGGCGCTCGGCATGGCCGGCCTGCAGACGCCGTCGGATTACCTCGACCTGGTGAAGGCGACGCCGGTCGATGCCGACCCGCAGATCTGGGGCGACATCGCCGGCGCGCTGCGCAGCCTTGACAATTATTACCGCGGCGATGCGGCGCGGCAGGCGAAGTTCCGCGCGTTCGCGATCGCGCAGCTGGCGCCGGTGTTCGCGCGCGTGGGCTGGGACGCGAAGCCGGGCGAGGCCGATCCGGTGAAGGTGCTGCGCACGGACCTGATCGAATCGCTCGGCGCACTAGGCGATCGCGGCGTGATCGATGAAGCGCGTCGTCGTTACGCGTCGCGCGATGCCAATGCCTTGCCGGGCGAGTTGCGCCGCAGCGTGCTCGGCGTCGTCGCGCGCCATGCCGACGCCGCGACGTGGGAGCGCCTGCATGCCGCCGCGAAGGCGGAAAAGACGCCGCTGGTGAAGGACGACCTGTACATGCTGCTGTCTTCCACGCAGGACGCCGCGCTCGCGCAACGCGCGCTGGAGCTCGCGCTCACCGATGAGCCCGGTGCGACCAACAGCGCCGGCATGATCCGCACCGTCGCCGGCCTGCACCCGGACCTCGCGTTCGACTTCGCCGTCGCGCATCGCGAGCAGGTCGACACCAAGGTCGATTCGACGTCGCGCTCGCGCTATTACCCGCGTCTTGCGAGCAATTCGCTGGATCCGGCGATGGTCGGCAAGGTGCGGGCGTACGCGGACGCGCACGTGGCGCCGAGCTCGCGCCGCGCATCGGAAAACGCGATGGCGAACATCACCTATCGCGTCGGCGTGAAGAAGCAGCGGCTGCCGGCGATCGACGCGTGGCTGGCGAAGCACAAGGGGTGAGAACATCACCGTCATCCCGGCGAAGGCCGGGATCCAGGCTCGTAACGTCCGGATACCGCGTTGGAGGTCTCGACACTCACCGTCATTCCAGCGAAAGCTGGAACCCATCCGCTTTCGCTTCCGATCGCCCTTCGCGACGCGGGCTCCCACCGATGCAGTTCACGCTAGACGGAAACCGTGACGCGCCGGATGGATGGAGTCCCGTCGTCGCGGGAATGACGCGAAGGGTGGAAGCCTGGCAGTGCACTTCAGCGGGCGTGCATTCGCAAACCCCGTGCACACGCGCACTCAATGCGGCCGAGCCTGCTCCACCATCGATTCCACCGCCTCGATGATCCGCTCGTAGGTGTACGGCTTGCGCACCAGCTCGCAGTCGTGGAAGTCCTCGGGGATCGTGTCCTTCGAGTACGCCGACGCGAACGCGAACGGGACGCCGCACTCGCGCAGGCGGTTGGCGAGCGGGTACACCTGCTCGCCCTGCACGTTGATGTCGAGCAGCGCGACGTCGACGCGTTCATGGTCGGCGATGTCGAGCGCATCGGACAGCCGCGCCGCGCCGAGTACGTGGTAGCCCGCGTCGGTCAGCAGGTCTTCCAGTGCCATTGCCAGATACGCCTCGTCCTCGACCATCAACACGTTGGGTTTCATGAATACGCCGCTTGCCGCATGCCAGCGCGCATGGTGCCGCATGCGTTCGTAATGGGAGCGTCATGATTTCGTGTCGGCGCGCGTTGCTTGCGACTATCGCATGCGATTCAGGCGTCGCGCGCGCCGCGATCGGCCAGCACGTCATCGACGATGCGCGACAGTTGGGCGTGGTCGATCGGCTTGCGCAGCACGGCGCGCAGCATGTTCGCGGGAAGCAACGGCTCGCGGATGCGATCGGCCAGTCCCGTGTACAGCAACACCGGCAGGTGCGGTGCGATCGGCTCCAGCGCCTGCGCGAGCTGCACGCCGGTCATCGACGGCATCGAGTGGTCGGTGATGACCAGCCGGTAATGCGCGGGCGATTCGCGCACGCGCGCGAGCGCCAGTTCAGGCGTGGAGACGAAATGCGCCTCCAGTCCCCAGTTCGACAGCAGTTCGCACATGAACTCGCCGACGCTGTGCTCGTCGTCCACCACCAGCACGCGGCCTTCGCGCCGCGCGACGCCGAGACGATCCGAACGCCGTCGCGAAGGCGTCGGACGCGCGGCTTCCGGGCACGCGGGCAGCAACACGCGGAACGACGTCCCGCGCCCCGGCTCGGTGTCGACCAGCAGGTGGCCGCCGTGTTCATGCACGATCCCGTGCACCGTGGCCAGGCCCATGCCGGCGCCTTTTCCGGGCGGTTTCGTCGAGAAGAACGGATCGAACATGCGCTCCAGCACCGCCGATTCGATGCCGGGGCCCGTGTCGCCGACGCTCAGTTCGACGAACGCGCCTTCCACGGGCTGCCGGCATGCCGCGCATTCGGCCGCCTCCACGCGCGTGTCGCGCAGGGCGAGCGTGAGCCGGCCTTCGCCCTGCATCGCATCGCACGCATTCACGCACAGGTTGAGCAGCACCTGGCCCAGCTGCACCGGGTCGAACTGCACCGCGCACGCGTTCGACTGCACGTCCTGTTCGACGCGGATGCCGTCGGCGAGCGCCGGGCCGAGCACGGCGAGGTTCTGCTCGATGCACGAGGCGACGTCGATCGCCTGCGCCTGGCCCTTCTGGCCGCGGCTGAACATCAGCATCTGCTGGATGAGGTCGCGCGCGCGTTCGCACGACTGCAGCGCCTGGTCGAGATAGCCCGACAGGCGCGCGTCCTCGCCGTCGTCGCTGCGCTCGTGCGCGAGTGCGACGTAGCCCATGATGCTGGCGAGCAGGTTGTTGAAATCGTGCGCGATGCCGCCGGTGAGATGGCCGAGCGCCTCCATCTTCTTCGCCTGCAGCAGCTGCGCTTCCAGGCGCCGACGACGCTGTTCGGCTTCGGTGCGTTCGGTGATGTCGCGCAGATACCCGATGAACACCTTACCGGCCGCACTGTCGTGCACGCCCACGGCGAGCTCGGCCGGAAACTCGCTGCCGTCGGCGCGCAACGCCACGACTTCGAGCCGCTTCTTGAGCACCGGCCCCGGACCGCCTTCCAGATAAAGCTTCAGACCGAACTGGTGTCGCTCGCGGAAACGTTCGGGAATGATCGTGTCCGCCAGCGAGCGGCCGATCGCGTCGCGCTCGCGGATGCCGAAACACGCTTCCGCTGCCGGATTGAACTTCACGATCATGCCGCGTTCGTCCATCGCGATGATGCAGTCCAGTGCGGCGTTCACCGTCGCGCGCAGGTGTTCGGCGTTGCGCTGCGCGGCGTCTTCCGCGCGCTGGCGCTCGATTTCCGCCGCGGCGCGCACGGCGAAGATCTTCATCACCGATTCGATGAACTCGGGTTGTTCGAGCGGGCGCCGCGAGACGATGGAGATGATGCCGAGGGGTTTCCCCTGCGCATCGTTGAGCGGGAAGCCGGCGTAGCTTTCGGCGCCCATCTCGATGAAATCGTCGTCCAGCGGGAACAACGACGACAACCCCGCGGGGTAGAGCCGGAAGCCGTGGCCCACCACGGTGTCGCAGGCGGTGTTCGCGATGGCGTAGTCGAAGTGCTCGCGCGGCTTGTCGTCGGCGACGAAGGCGAGGATGTGCATCATCGCCGGATCGTCCTCGCGGACCTGCGCGATGAAAGCGACGTCGACATCGAGGATCGCGGCGAGGTAGCGCGAGAGTTCGACGAACAGGTTGCGGCCGTACGCGCCCGACACCGCGAGCGCGGAACTGGTCAGCGCGGTTTCCACCTGCTTGCGGCGCGTGATGTCGGTGGCGATGCCGCACACCGCGTACGGCACCTGGTCGATGCCGAGCAGCGGGAACTTCGCCGACAGGAACGTGCGTTGCTCGCCGGCGAACACGCCGCTTTCCTCGAACTCCATCGCGCGCGCTTCCAGTAGCACGAGCATGTCGTTGCGGCGCAGCGCGGCGGCCATTTCCGGTGGAAAGATGTCGCGATCGTTACGGCCGATGAGCGCGTCGGCTTCCCGCCCGGTGAGGCGCTCGAACTCGCGGTTGACGAACAGGTAACGGCCGGCGCGATCCTTCGCGAACACCGCCGCGGAGGTGTTGTCGAGCACCTGCTGCAGGCGCAGCTCGCTTTCGCGCAGTGCGCGCTCGCGCTCGTCGATGGGCGAGGACTGCGCGGTCGAGGCTTCGATGGGCGAGGGGTCGACCTGCGGCGTGGCGTTGCCGGTATTCATCGGCGCATCCCGTGGGGGCGGGTGGGGCGAGTATAGGAGCGGGTTTCCGCGTGCGGCGACGGTGTTACAGGGCTGAAACAAAAAACGCCTCGATGTCGCGGAGCTTCGGCCTCTCTCCTGATCGGAGAGGGCTCGACATCCCTGCGCAGCGACAGCGGCAGGGAAGAATCCTTCTCCCGCGCGCGGGAGAAGGTGCCGGCAGGCGGATGAGGGCGAACCGTCGTCACCGCGCTTCGCCCTCACCCCAACCCCTCTCCCGCGAGCGGGAGAGGGCTGAAAGCAAGGCTCAGACCTGCTACGGCACGAACATGTACCCCACGCCGCGCACCGTCCGTATCGCTCGGGGATTGTCGGGATCGACCTCCACCTTGCGCCGCAGGCGCGCGATGCGGATGTCGATGGAACGGTCGAACGGCTCCCACTCGCGGTTCTTCGTCAACGTGAGGATCGCGTCGCGCGAGAGCGCCTTGCCCGCGTGTTCGTGCAGCACGCGCAGCAGGTCGAATTCCATGTGCGTGACCATCACCTCGCTGCCGTCGCTGTCGAACAGCTGGTGCGAGTCGAGGTCCAGCTCGCAGCGGCCGAATGGGACGCGTCGTGCGTTCTGCACCGGCGCTTGCGCGGCGTCGGGGCGCGCCTGTATGCGCCGCAGCACGCTCTTCACGCGGGCCAGCAGTTCGCGCGGATCGAAGGGTTTGGCGACGTAGTCGTCGGCGCCGATTTCCAGTCCGACGATGCGGTCGATCACGTCGCCCGAGCCCGTCACCATGATGATGCCGACGTCGTAACGCTCGCGCAGGAAACGCGCGAGCGTCAGCCCGTCCTCGCCGGGCAGGCGGATGTCGAGCAGCACCAGGTCGGGCGCCTCGCGTTCGAGCTCGCGACGCATGCCGGCGCCGTCGCCCGCCTGCAATGCGCGGAAACCGTGGGTCGCGAGCGCTTCGAGCAGCATCTCGCGCGTGGGCTGGTCGTCGTCGACCACCAGGACGCAGGGCGTGTGGGCCATCGCCGTACCTGTCATCGCCAAGGGATTGCCGGGTGGGCATCCTGCCGCATGTCGGGCGCAGTATCCGCCCCTGTTACCAAGCGTTACAAATCCATCGACACGGGACATCGGACCGTTACCGGCCGTCCGTAGATTGGCCCCATGCCGGCAACGCGCCGGCGAAGAGAGGCCAAGATGAGCCGTTGCCCGCTCGCGCTGGACACGATGACCCTGAATCGGCAGGTGCGCGCGACCTACGAGCGCGTCGCCCGGGCCCCGGGCAGCGGGTTCCATTTCCACACCGGCGCCGACTACGCCGTGCGTACGTTGCGTTACGACGCCGCCGAGCTCGCCGCGCTGCCCGCCGCCTGCACCGAACGTTTTTCCGGCGTCGGCAACCCGCTGCGCATCGGCACGATTCCTGCCGGGGCCGTGGTGCTGGACCACGCGTGCGGCGCGGGCATGGACCTGCTGCTCGCCGCGAAAGCCGCCGGCCCGACCGGTCGCGCGATCGGCGTGGACCTCACGCCCGGCATGCGCGCCAGTGCGCTGCGCGCCGCGGCGCAGGCGGGTCTGCTCGAACGCGTGCGCGTCCACGAAGGCACGTTCGAAGACCTGCCGATGGAGGACGCGAGCGTCGATGTCGCCATCTCCAATGGCGTGTTGAACCTCGCGCCCGACAAGCCGCGCGTGTTGTGCGAGATCGCGCGCGTGCTCAAGCCCGGCGGCCGCCTGTTCCTGGCCGACGTGGTGCTCGATCGCGAACTCGCGCAGGGCGTGCGTTCGAACGCCGACCTGTGGGCCTCGTGCATCGGCGGTGCGGTGACGGAGCCGGCGCTGATGCAGCTGCTGGGCGAATGCGGATTGCACGACGCAGCCGTGATCGAACGCTTTGAGTGCTTCGCCGGCACCGACATCGACCGCAAGTTCCACACGCACCTGCACGCCTACGGCGTCAACGTGCTCGCGTACAGGCGCTGAAGGCGCATCCAATCCCGCCGGCCCCGCCGGTCATCCGCGCCGCGCAGGCGCACCAAGGAGAGTCGTCATGTTCAAGAAATACGTGATCGAACGGAACATCCAGGGCATCGGCGCCCAGCCGATGGAAGCGCTGTGCGGCGTCGCGCTGCAGTCCAACAACGTGCTCGACGAACTGGGCACCGACATCCAGTGGCTGCACTCGTACGTCACGGCAGACAAAACGTATTGCGTGTACATGGCGCGAGATGAGGCGCTCATCCACGAACACGCGAAGCGGTCCGGCTTCCCGGCAAATTCGGTCGCCGAAGTGAAGGCCGTGCTGGATCCCACCATGGCGCCTGCGTGAGGCAGGCGCGACGAGATTGCTGGAGTCACGAATGAACGCTGCAACTGCCCGCACCACCGCCCCGCAATGGAATGCCGAAGTGGCGGCCGCCGACGCAGCCCGGTATGCGCGCTGCATCGAAGTGTCCAGGCGCGTGCGCTGGGAGATCGACCGCGACGTGATCCGCGGCCGCGATTTCGACTTCGATCGCACGTTCCTGCCGGCCGGGCTGTCGCTGGTGGATCGCATGGACTTCCTCGACGCGGACGAGCGCCGCTTCTTCAGCCAGGTGCAGGGACGCACCTACGCGTGGATGTTCGGCCTGTGCGAGCGTTTCATCGGCGCGAAGATGCTGCAGACCTCGGGCCTCCACTGGCTCGGCGACCAGCACGCGCTGGAAGCGCTGGTGCGTTTTTCCTACGAGGAGATCAAGCACCAGGAGCTGTTCCGCAGGCTGGAGGCGCTGCTGGAAGCGCGCATGCCCGACGGCCACGCGAAGATGGCGCAGGCCAACGCGGTGGCGCAGTTCGTGCTGGCGCGCCGCAACTGGGCGGTGCTGGCGCTGGTGTTCATGATCGAGCTGTTCGTACAGCGGCACTACGAGGAAAGCATCGCGCCGACGCAGGAACTGTGCCCGCTGTGGAAGGACGTGTTCCTGTTCCACTTCCGCGAAGAGTGCCAGCACAGCGTGCTGGACGAGATCGAATGGCGTGCCGAAAACGCGCGCATCGACCACGTCGAACGCGAGGCGGCCATGGACGACCTGGTCGCGCTGCTGGGCGCGGTGGACGACATCCTGCGCGCACAGGCCGATGCGGACGCGGCGTACTTCGTCGCCGCATGCGGACGCCCGTTCGGCATGCGCCAACAGCTGCTCGTGCTCGACGTGCTGCGTCGTGCGTACCGCTGGCAGTACATCGCCTCCGGTGCGCGGCATCCGCGCTTCGTCCAGGTGCTGGCCGAGCTTGCGACGCCGGCGCAGCGGATGCGCTTCGACGCATCGCTGGCGTCGATCGTCCCGGACGACTGATCCGAAGAACGACCCATTCCCCCGATTGCTTCACGCCCCACACGGCGACCGTTCGCGGCCGCCGACCGACAGGACTTGCCGATATGAGAACGATGACCCTGATGGCCGCGCTGGCGATGGTCGCGGCGACCCACTCCATCGCCACCCGTACCGCCGCCGCGAGCGACACGACGACCACGACCGCATCCGCGATCCACACCTTCGACCTGCCCACCGTGCGCGTGTACGCCACGGTCGAACGCGACGCCGACGCCGTCGCGCTGCAGGAACCGCGCATCCACGACCTCCCCCCGGTGCGCGTGCAGGCGGTTCGCGACGAGCGCGACGTGGCCGACGTGCGCCGCACGGCACTGGCGATGCGCACGCCCGCCGCGCGGCGTGCCTCGCTGGCCATCCCGCGTGGGTCGTCGCGGCGCGGCATCGCGCCGGAACGCGGCACGCCGTCGCAGGCCGAGGTCCGCTTCGACCGGTGGATCGCGCTGACGTGCGTCATCCGCATGCGCCTGACGCGCGTGTGGCCGATCCAGCACTGCAACGACGGGTCGCAAGGCGCGGGCACCCGGATGCGCACGGGCGTTTCGATGCCCGTGTCGCTGGTCGAACGACGACGATGAGGCGAACGCATTCGCGTCACGACGGAGCCCCGCCATGCGGGGCTTCGTCGTTTTCGGGCGAGTGACTCCCGGCTAAGCGCACGAGGAGAGGTTGGGAAAAGTCTCATACCCGCGCGTACGGACGGCCCCTAGAGTCCGTCACCGGTGTCAAACGGGCCGGCAGCGGTCGCGCGATGCCACCGCGGCCGGGCTGCGTCACCCGCCCGGAGAACCCGGCGTCCACGACGCCGGTTGCAACATCCCCACAGAAAGAGAGTTCGCATGAACCAATTCGAAGCACGATACGAAGCCGACGACCTGTCGGCGTCGCAACACGCCCTGCGCGTCCTGAAGCCGACCGTCCTCGCCGTGGCGATGGGCTGCGTCGGCAGCGCATGGGCCGCCGATGGCGGCGTCGTCGTCAACGGCACCGGCCGCATCGCCACCTCGGGCGCGGCGACCACCGTCACCCAGTCCACCGACAAGATGGTAGTGAACTGGAACAACTTCGACATCGCCCAAGGCCAGTCGGTCACCTTCAAGCAGCCGACCGCTTCGTCGGCCGTGCTGAACCGCGTCGTCGGCCCGGTCAAGGCCACCGACATCCAGGGCGCGCTGAACGCCAATGGCCGCGTGTACGTCGTCAATCCGGCGGGCGTGATGTTCGGCTCCTCGGCCGTCGTCAACGCCGACAGCCTCGTCGCCTCGACGCTGGACGTCAGCGCGCAGCAGTTCATGGCCGGCGGTCGCCTGGCCGGTACGCAGCGCGTGCTCGATCTGACCTCGAACGCGCCCAACGCTTCGGTCGTCAACCAGGGCACGATCAACGCTCGCCAGGTCGCCCTGCTGGGCAGCCAGGTGCTGAACAAGGGCGCGATCAACGCCACCGGCGACGTCACGCTCGGCGCGGCCGACACCGCCACGCTGACGCTGACCGGCTCGGGCTTCTCGGTCGCCCTGGGCGCACCGGAAGTGAACGCGCTGGTCGACAACGGCGGCGTGATCGTCTCCAAGGGCGGCGACGTCCGCCTGACCGCCGCGGCCACGGGCGACGTCCTGCGCAATGCCGTGCGCAGCACGGGCACGATCGAAGCGCGTCGCGCCACCACCGGCGCCGGCGGTTCGATCGAACTGCGTTCGGATGCCGACGGCCAGGCCAGCCTGGGCGGCAAGATGATCGCCGACAACCGCATCAACGTCGAAACCGCGCCGCGCATCGCCGGCAGCAAGGGCGGCAACATCGTCGTCGAGCCGATGACGCAGCTGCAGGCCTCGGAAGTCGCGCTGAACGCGGTCGGCAAGACGCTCACCTCCAACGCCGCCTACACCGCCAACACGGTGACTCTGGCCGGCGACAAGGTCGTGGTGAACGCACCGGTCCTCGCCGCGCGCGACGTCAACGTGTACGGCAACGCCAGCGTCGTGCAGAACGCCAACGTCACCGGCTCGGGCCGCGTGTCCATCAACGGTGCCAGCATCCAGCAGGCCGCCAGCGTGGTCACCAGCGGCGGCGCGGTCGAACTGACGTCGAACCAGGACACCGGTTCGATCGCCGCATCGACCATCGACGCGCAGCAGGTCCGCATCGCGGGCAAGACCGTCGCGCTGAACGGCGACGTCAAAGGCAAGTACGGCGTGGACGTGACCACCGGTCGCGGTGGCGCCATCAATGCCGCCAAATCGGTCGCTTCGGAAGCCGGCGCCGTGAACCTCACCGCCACCGGCGCCGAATACGGCAGCACGGGCGCATCGAAGGTCGCCACGCGCGGCGCCGTCACCGGCAACGCCGTCACCTTCAGCGCCGATGCAGTCGAGGTCTACGCGCCGGTCACCGGCAAGTACGACGTCGTGCTGGGCGGTGGCAAGACCGGCGTCCGCCAGGAAGCCAACGTCGCCAGCCAGATGGGCAACGTGATCGAAACCGGCGGCGCGATCTACCACGCGGCCGGCGTCAGCACGACGGCGGCGCAGCGCGCCGAGTTCCGCGCTCCGGCGCAGGGCGTGCCGCTCGCGTTCAACCTCGGCGACATCAAGGCCACGCAGGTCGTGGTCGAGAACGCCGCCGGTGGCGTGAACCTCAACGGTGCGGTCTCCGGTGACGGCCTGGTCCAGGTCAACGTCGGCAAGGGCAACCTGACCACGTCGAAGCTGGTGCAGTCGAAGTACGGCGCGGTCGACCTCAACGCCACCAACGTCACCGCCAACGGCGCCATCGACGCACAGTCCGTGCGCGTTGCCGGCAACGGCGGCGCGGTGACGCTGGCCGGTCCGGTCACCTCGCAGGGCAACATCGACGCGCAGGCCACCACCACGCTGACGCAGAAGGGCAACCTGTCGAGCGCGCAGGGCAGCGTCACGCTGAACGCCGCGGCCATCGACCAGGCCACGTCCACCACGACGGCAGCAGGCGACGTGCGCATGTTCGGCACGACCATCAAGTCGGCCACCAACACGGCCGGCAACGAGATCGTGCTCAACGGCAGCGACGTCACCCTGAACGGCAAGCTGACCGCGCGTCGCGTCAGCGTTCCGGCCAATGCGAAGAACACGGCCGGCAACATCGTGATGACGCAGCCGGAGCCGATCTACCCGCAGCCGCAGCCGCAGCCGGCCCCGCAGCCGCAGCCGGCTCCGCAGCCGGGCGGCGAGTACGTGACGATGGCGCAGATGGTGCCGGGCGTGCCGTACGCGGCGGTGTGGGTCAACGGCGAAATGATGTTCGTCGCCGTGCGTTGATGCGCGTCGCCGGCGGTTCATCGCCAGCGATCGCGTCACATCCGCGCTTCGCGCGCGGGTGCATGGGAGGAAGGCGTTCGCGCCTTCCTCCCTTTTTCGTGTCATGGGCCGGCTTCGTGCCGTGCCACTCTTCCTCTTTTTTTGCGGTCCGGCGCATTGCGAGCGGACTGAAGGTTCGATCCTGTCGTGAATAGATCCACCGCTTCCGCGTTCCCGCGTCCGGGCTTGTCCTGCCTGTCGGTGCTGACCCTCGCCATGCTGCACACGCAGGCGCACGCGGCCGAACATGGCGTTACCTCCGGCGGGCTGCTTCGCCAGAATCCCGGTCTCACGCGCGCGTTCGGAACCTCCGATGACAGCAGCCAGCCGAGCGCGGCGAATGCGGACGTCACGCAGGCAGGCGATGCCGACGAACTGCGTTTTTCCGTGCGCGATTTCGAGTTCGACGGCGAGATGACGCCGGAAGAGCGCACGCGCGTGGACGCGTACATCGCGCCGCTGCGCGGTCGCGAGATGACGCTGAGCGCGCTTCAGGTCATGCGCGCCGAGTTGACGGAACTGCTGTACCACGACGGCGAATCGCTCGTGCGCGTGCTGCTGCCGCAGCAGACGATCGAAAAGAACGGCGTCGTGCAATTCCAGATCGTGCGCGGGCGCATCGAGCGCGTCGTCGTCGAAAACGCCTCACAGGTGGACACCGCGCGCATCGAGGCGATCCTGCACGGCACCGGCGTCGCCGACCCCAAACTGCGCGACATCGACGCACGCATGCGCCTGGTGCGCGAGCTGCCGGGCGTCGGCCGCGTCGATGCGACGCTTGCGCCGGGCAAGTACCCCGGCGGCACGCTCGTTACCCTGACGGTCGCGTCCGGGCCGCAGCTCTACGGCATGGTCACCGGCGACAACGCGGGTTCGGTCGAAGCCGGCGAGCGCCGCATCGGCGTGATCGGCGGCACCAACAACCTGTTCGGTCGCGGCGATCGCTTCGAAGCGATGGTCTACGCCACGCCCAACGCCTTGCAGACGCAGGCGTCCGACGGCGGCCAGACGCGACTGGCGCGCCTGTCGTACGACACGCCGGTGGGGAAGGGCGCCTCGCGCGTGGGCGCCGCTGTTTCGTACGTGGGCTATCGGCTCGGCGGCGAGTTCGAAGGCCTCGGCAAGGGCTCGGCGGATGTCGCCAGCATCTACGCGACGCGGCCGGTGTGGCGCACGCGCAGCGACAGCCTCGATCTGGCCGCATCGATCGATCACAAGCGATTGCACGACGACCGCTTCGGCGACCTGCTGCAAAGCGATCGCCGCAGCACGGTGGCGAGTGTGCGCGCGGATGGTTCCGGTGTAGCGGGGCGCGGACGCTGGCGGCGCTATTACCGCTACGGCATGGGTGTCTCGTACGGCGGCATGGACATGACCGACCTGGATCGCACGAGTGGCGACGCCGCGACGCGGAAGCACACCACGTTCGTGAAGGCCGCGCCGTCGGCGAGCATCGTCGTTGCGCCGGTGTCGAGCCTGCAACTCAGCGCGCAGGTGCGCGGGCAGTGGGCCAATCGCAGCCTCGACGGCTCCGAGCGCATGAGCCTCGGCGGCCCCGGCGCGGTGCGCGCGTACGATCTCAACGCCGCCGCCGTCGACAACGCTGCCGTCGTGTCGCTGGAAGCCAGCCACGATTTCATCATTCCCAACACGCGCGTGAGCGCGTTCTACGACGGCGCGGCAGGCCGTTACCGTTCGGCGATGGGGTACGACTCGCGCCCGGTGAACCTGCAGGGCGCGGGCGTCGGCGTGAACTGGAACTGGAAAGGCATGCAGGCGCAGGTCAGCCTCGCGCGCCCGATCGGCCGTTCCAGCGAAGCGCCGAAGGACGACCAGCTGTGGGTGACGGTGGGCAAGTCGTTCTAAACCCGCAGAAGCCGCTGTTGTAGCCCGGATAGGCGAAGCGCATCCGGGACGCGGGACGGCCGATCAACCCCCGGTGCGACCTGCGGCCTTACCCGGGCTACAAACGCAGCTGTTGTAGCCCGGATAAGCGAAGCGCATCCGGGACGCGGGCAGCCGATCAACCCCGGGTGCGACCTGCGGTCTTATCCGGGCTACAAACGCCGGCGGGCATCACCGTGCCGGTCGTCGTTTCGGACGAATGCACCACGCGCGGGACGCGCGACTGCGAAAGCGTCGCTTGACATATCGCCGCGTGCAGCGGGCCAACTTCGACGCGCAATGGCTCGAACTTGCCCCGATCTGTCCGGCAAGTATGCAAACACCTGAAAACCCGCGATCTCGCCGCGCGATGCGGCGCAAAGACGCCGCGATCGTTCGCTCCGAAGCGTAAAACAAGCGACTTTCCTGAACTTCTGTCTAGTTTTTCGCTACGACTTATCTGAGTCGAAGCAGCGCGATCCGCGCACGAGCGGCTCGCGCCCATGCGTGCCAGCCAGACGCTGTGGAACCCGGCCGCATGCGCCGACGTCCTCGGCGGCATGCCGACGCAGGCCCAGGCCGTTGCCGCGCCGGCCAACGAGCCCGCGCGCGTCACGCAGTCGTTCGAAGTCTCGGCCGACGCGCTGTTCGGTTTCGACAGCGCGAAGCTGTCCGACACCGGCGCGGCCGCGCTGGAGAGCCGCATCATGACGGCGCTCAACAAGGCCGAGCACGTCGAGGCCTTGCGCGTGATCGGCTACACCGACCGCCTGGGCAGTGCCAGCTACAACCAGGCGTTGTCCGAACGTCGCGCGCTGGCGGTCAAGTCGTACCTGGTCTCGCGCGGCGTGCCGGGCGAGGCGATCCAGGCGCAGGGCGTTGGCGCGGCCGACCCGGTCGTCAACTGCCCGGGCGCGAAAAGCGCGAAGGTGGTCGAGTGCCTGAAGCCGAACCGCCGCGTGCGGATCGAGGTCGTCGCACGTTGATGCGGTGACTTCGGCGCGGGGTTGCCATTCCGCGTCGTGTACCTTGTCGTTAGTGGAAGCGCCCCGCGATTGCGGGGCGCTTTTTTTGTGCGGTGGTCGATTGCTGGCGTCGCTCGGCTGCCACCGCCCGCCACTGGCGTCCAGCGAAAGCTGGAACCCATTTGGGTCTTCGTGGCGGCACACAAAGCGTGCACCGCAAGCGCAGGCGTTGGCGCTCTGCCGACCCTCACCCCAACCCCTCTCCCGGTGGGAGAGGGGCTAAACCGCCGGCGTGCCGATTACCGCGGTCCACCTCAACTGTCATCCCGCCTCAACCGTCATCCCGGCGAAGGCCGGGACCCAGGCTGTCACGCGATCCGTTTCGTCACGTCATTCCAGCGAAAGCTGGAACCCATTTTTGATCCTCATGGCGGCACACAGAGCGCGCACAGCAGCTCACGCCAACACAAAAACAAAAAACGCCCCGCAATCGCGGGGCGTTCTCGTCGATCACCGCACGGCGCGGTCAGCCGATCCGATCAGGCCTCGACTTCGTCGTCCTTGTACGCATCCACCGGGATGCACGCGCACATGACGTTCTTGTCGCCGTAGACGTTGTCCACGCGCGCCACCGGCGGCCAGTACTTCTGCAGGCGCAGGCTAGGCAGCGGAAAGGCCGCCAGTTCGCGCGGATAGGCATGCGTCCACTCGCTCGCCGACACGGCCGTGGCGGTGTGCGGGGCGTTCTTGAGCGGGTTGTCCTCGCGATCGAGCTTGCCTTCCTCCACGGCGCGGATTTCGTCGCGGATCTGGATCATCGCGTCGATGAAGCGATCCAGCTCGTGCAGCGATTCCGATTCCGTCGGCTCGACCATCAGCGTGCCGGCGACCGGGAAGCTCAGCGTCGGCGCGTGGAAGCCGAAGTCGATCAGGCGCTTGGCGACGTCCTCGGCCGACACGCCGGTGAAATCCTTCAGCGGACGCAGGTCGAGGATGCACTCGTGCGCGACCAGGTCGTTGCGGCCGGTGTAGAGCGTCTCGTAATGCGGCGCCAGGCGCTTGGCGATGTAGTTGGCGTTGAGCAGCGCCACTTGCGTCGCGCGGCGCAGACCAGCGGCGCCCATCATGGTGATGTACATCCAGCTGATCGGCAGGATCGACGCCGAACCGAAGCTCGCCGCCGACACCATGCCCACCTCGCCGTTGCCGACGCCCTGCGTCTTCACGCCATCGGCGTGCAGCGCGCCCGGCAGGAACGGGGCCAGGTGCGACTTCACCGCGCACGGGCCGACGCCGGGGCCGCCGCCGCCGTGCGGGATGCAGAAGGTCTTGTGCAGGTTGAGGTGCGAGACGTCCGAACCCCACTTGCCCGGCTTCGCGACGCCGACCAGGGCGTTCATGTTCGCGCCGTCGGTGTACACCTGGCCGCCGTGTTTATGCACGATCTCGCAGATTTCCACGACGTCTTCCTCGAACACGCCGTGCGTGGACGGGTAGGTCATCATGATCGCGGCGAGGCGATCGCTGTACTTCTCGGCCGCGCGACGGATGTCTTCGATATCGACGTTGCCGTTCGCGTCGGTCTTGGTCACCACCACCTGCATGCCGCACATCTGCGCCGACGCCGGATTGGTGCCGTGCGCGGATTCGGGGATCAGGCAGATGTCGCGATGCGCCTCGCCGCGCGAGCGGTGGTAGGCGCGGATCGCCAGCAGGCCCGCGTATTCGCCCTGCGCGCCGGAGTTCGGCTGCAGGCTCACCGCGTCATAGCCGGTGCACTCGACCAGCATCGCTTCGAGTTCGTCGATCAGCTGCTTGTAGCCGGCCGCCTGCTGCGCGGGCGCCAGCGGGTGGAGGTTGGCGAACTCCGGCCACGTCACCGGGATCATCTCGGCGGTGGCGTTGAGCTTCATGGTGCACGAGCCCAGCGGGATCATGGTGCGATCCATCGCCAGGTCCTTGTCGGCCAGCGAGCGCATGTAGCGCAGCAGTTCGTGCTCGCTGTGGTGCGTGTTGAACACCGGGTGCGTCATGAACTGGCTGGTGCGCAGCAGGCCGCTGGGCAGCGCGTCCTCGACGCTCGCGTCCAGCGCGTCCACGTCGAGCGTGGCGCCGAACAGCGCGGCGATGGCGACGATGTCCTCGCGCGTGGTGGTTTCATCCAGCGAGATGCCGACGCTGCGGCCGTCGATGCGGCGCAGGTTGATGCGCGCCGCGTCCGCCTTCGCGTGCAGGGCGTTCGCGTCGACATCCACGACGTGCAGCGTGTCGAAGAAATCCGGGCCGACGGTGACGCCGGCATTGCGCAGCGCGGTGGCGAGGATCGACGCCAGGCGATGCGTGCGGCGCGCGATACGCACGAGGCCGTCCGGGCCGTGGTAGA
Source organism: Lysobacter auxotrophicus (assembly GCF_027924565.1). Classification (NCBI taxonomy): domain Bacteria; kingdom Pseudomonadati; phylum Pseudomonadota; class Gammaproteobacteria; order Lysobacterales; family Lysobacteraceae; genus Lysobacter; species Lysobacter auxotrophicus. The sequence goes on along the minus strand of NZ_AP027041.1, from coordinate 2,824,987 downwards.
CGGCGTACATCGACGCCATCACCGCCAGCAGCACCTGCGCGGTGCAGATGTTGGACGTGGCCTTCTCGCGGCGGATGTGCTGTTCGCGCGTCTGCAGCGTGAGGCGGTAGGCGGCCTTGCCTTCGGCGTCGATCGACACGCCGATCAGGCGGCCCGGCATCGAACGCTTGTACGCATCGCGGCAGGCCATGAACGCCGCGTGCGGGCCGCCGAAACCGAACGGCACGCCGAAGCGCTGCGTGTTGCCGACCACGATGTCCGCGCCCCACTCGCCCGGTGCGGCGATCAGCGTCAGCGCGAGCAGGTCGGTGGCCACCGCGACCAGGCCGCCGCGCGCGTGGACCGCGTCGCTCAGCGCCTTGTAGTCGTGGATCTGGCCGAAGGTGTTGGGGTACTGCAGCAGGACGCCGAAGCTGTCGATGCTGGCCGCTTCGCTGTCGTCGCCGATCACCAGCTCGATCTCGAGCGGTTCGGCGCGCGTGCGCAGCACTTCCAGCGTCTGCGGGTGCACGCCGGCGGACACGAAGAAGGTGTTGGACTTCGACTTGGCCGAGCGCTTGGCCAGCGTCATCGCCTCGGCGGCCGCAGTGGCCTCGTCGAGCAGCGAGGCGTTGGCGATCTCCATGCCGGTGAGGTCGGCGCACATCGTCTGGAAGTTGATCAGCGCTTCCATGCGGCCCTGCGAGATCTCCGCCTGGTACGGCGTGTAGGCCGTGTACCACGCCGGGTTCTCCAGGATGTTGCGCAGGATGACGTTCGGCGTGTGCGTGCCGTAGTAGCCCTGGCCGATGAAGCTGCGGAAGACCTGGTTCTTCGATGCGACCGCGCGGATCTTGGCGAGCGCCTCGACTTCGGTGATCGGCGCCGGCAGCGCGAGCGGGGCGGGCGACTTGATCGAGGCGGGCACGATCGCGTCGGTCATCGCCTCCAGCGAGTCGAAGCCGACCGTGCGCAGCATCTGCGCGATCTCGGCGTCGTTGGGGCCGATGTGGCGGGCGATGAACGCGTCGTGGTTCTCAAGGGCGCGCAGGGTGTGCTTCTGGCTCATGCGGGGCATCCGGTCGTGGCTCGAAAGCCGGGCGTGCGCGGGCGCGCACGTGGAGTGCCCCTCTGTCCTTTTGCCTGAGAGTTTCAAAGCGCGGGGCGGGGAGGGAGACCCCGCTGGCTTCTTGCCCCTTCGGCGCCGGTTCCGTCCCGGGTGTGCGCGGGCGGTCGGTCTCTCCAGAGTGTGAGCCGACGGCGGTAATGGGGCCTGAGCGATTCCGGGCGTTTGCGCCTTCGGCAGCGGCTCCGACCCGTTCAGGTCCGGCCGCTTCTCCCACCGTCTGCTGGGTGCGAATCATACCGGTCGCGGGGCGATCCTGCCTCCGTTTCGGGCGCGCGGGGAGGGCGGATCAGCGCTCCGGCAGCGGGATGAACTCGTCGTCCCCCGGCACGTGGCCGAAGCGCCCGTCGACCCAGTCCTGCTTGGCCTGTTCGATGCGCTCCTTCGAGCTGGAGACGAAGTTCCACCACAGGTGGCGTGGCCCGTCGAGCGGCTCGCCGCCGAGCAGCATCGCCTTCACCGGCGTGCGGGCGCGCAGCTTCGGGCGCGTGCTCGCATCGAGCACCACCAGGTGCATCGCCGGGATGTCCGCGCCGTCGAGCTGCGCGTCGCCTTCCAGCACGTAGAGCGCGCGTTGCGGGTGGCTGTCGTCGAGGGCGAGCTCGGCGTCGGCGTCCAGGTCGATCGCGACGTACAGCGTGTCGGCGTACACGCGCACCGGCGATTCCTCGCCGTAGCCGCGCCCGGCCACCACGCGCAGCCAGCTGCCGTCGCGCCGCTGCTGCGGAAGCGTCGCCGCCGGATGGTGGAAAAAGCCCGGTTCGGCTTCCTCCGAACCGCGCGGCAGCGCGACCCAGGTCTGCATGCCGTGCAGCGGATGCTCGTGTTCGCGCAGCGTCGTGGGCGTGCGCTCGGAATGCGCGATGCCGCGGCCGGCGGTCATCCAGTTCACGTCGCCGGGGTTGATGTCCTGCAGGCTGCCGAGCGTGTCGCGGTGGGTGATCGTGCCCGACCACAGGAAGGTCACCGTCGCCAGGCCGATGTGCGGGTGCGGGCGCACGTCGATGCCGCGGCCGATCTCGAACACCGCCGGCCCCATGTGGTCGACGAACACGAACGGCCCGATCGAACGCGCCTGGATGCTCGGCACCGCGCGGCGCACCTGGAAGCCGCCGAGATCGTGCACGCGCGGGGAAACGATGAGGGTCATGGCCGGGCTCCGGACGTGGGGTCCGGGAGCGTGTCATATCCGGCGCGGGGCGGCACGTACCCGGGTGGCACGCACCGTGTCGATCAGCGGTCCACGGCGTCCACGCGCAACGTCGCGGGCGGACGCGGGCCCGGGCCGAGTCCGAGCAGCGTCACGCGCCATGCGCCGATCGCGCGCGGCTGTCCCTGTTCGGACGCCTTGAGCACGACGTCGAGCACCGCATCGGGTTTGACGAAGCGCAGGCGCACGTCGGCGTCGCCGGCATGGACGCACGTCACGTCCGGCGGGCAGCGCGAGTCGTTCGCCGTGTCGATGTACGTCAGGCGCGCGCCTTCGGGCAGCGACATGCGCTGGCCAGGATGCAGCCGTGCCTCGACCGGCAGCGCGACTTTCGGTGCACTTGCGCACGCGGCGAGGAGCAGGGCAGGCAGGACGGCGGCGAAGCGAAGCGTCATGTAGCTGATCGGCGGCTGAAGGGACGGCGGGAGTCTAGCCGTTGCGTGGCACGGCGCGGTGATTGCCGGGGCGTGAATGAGTCGTTGCCGGGCCCGTCGCTAGAATCGGTGCAATGCACAACGCGGGATCCTCATGACCCGGAAACTGCGGTGGATCGGCCTGGCCATCTTCCTGCTGGTGGCGGCCTCGCTGCTGTCGCTCTACAGCTACGGCCGCTTCGCCCAGCGGGCGCGCGGCGCGCCGTCGCAGGCGATTCCGGCTGCGGTGGTCGAAACGCCGCTGGATCGCGCCATCGCACCGATGGAGCAGGCCCACCCGGGGCAGGCGGGGCTGTCGCTCATCGCCGACAACCTCGATGCGTTCACCGTGCGCGTGCTCACCGCGCGCGAAGCCGGTCGCAGCCTGGACCTGCAGTACTACATCTGGAAGCCGGACCTCACCGGCAACCTCGTCGTCCACGAAGTGCTGCGCGCGGCCGATCGCGGCGTGCGCGTGCGCCTGCTGCTGGACGATCTGAACTCGCACAAGAAGGATTCCGTGCTGGCGGCGCTGGACCGCCACCCGAACATCGAAGTGCGCATGTTCAATCCCTCGCGCGCGCGGCAGTCGTATTTCCTGCGCGGCGTGGAAATGGTGCTGCGCATCTTCAGCCTCAATCGCCGCATGCACAACAAGGCGTGGATCGCCGACGGCCGCGTGGCCGTGGTCGGCGGCCGCAACATCGGCGACGAGTATTTCGGCGCGGCGTCGGAGTCGAACTTCCTCGATGCCGACCTCGCGGTGATCGGCGAGCCGGTCAAGGAAACCTCGCGCATCTTCGACGCGTACTGGAACAGCTCCACGGCGATTCCGCTGTCGGAGCTGGTCGATGCGGACGAGCTCTCGCTGCAGCGCCTGCGTCGCGTCGGCGCGCTGGAATACCGTTCGAAGGACGCGAAGCCCTACATCGAACAGCTGCGCCGTTCGCCCAGCGTGCGGGCGTTGCTGGACGGCAGTCGCGAGCCGCACTGGACGCCCAATGCGCACGTGTACTCCGACCCGCCGCAGAAGGCCGAAGGCGCGCCGCGTCGTGGCGACTGGCTCATCGACGACATCGCGCCGGCGTTCGCCAGCACCGAGCGCGAGATCTTCATCAGCTCCCCGTACTTCGTGCCCGGCGACGAGGGCGTGACCTCGCTGCTGCGCATGCGCGATCGCGGCGTGCGCGTCGGCATCCTGACCAATTCACTCGCGGCGACGGACGTCGCGGCAGTGCATGGCGGTTACGCGCCATACCGCGCGCCCCTGCTGCGCGGCGGCGTCGAACTGTACGAGCTGAAGGCGCGCGGTCCGGGCGGCGGCGCGCGCGGCGGAAGCGGCCTGCTGGGTTCGAAGTCGGGCGAGGCGAGCCTGCACACGAAGGCGTTCATGTCCGACGGCGATGTCGGCTTCGTCGGTTCGATCAACTTCGACCCGCGCTCGATCAACCTCAACACCGAGATGGGCATCCTGTTCACCGATCGCGAACTCACGCGCGACCTGCTGCGCCTGTACGCGTGGAAGATCGGTCGCGAGAACAGCTACCGCCTGTGGCTGGAGAACGGCCAGCTGCGCTGGGAGGATTCCGCGTCCGATCCGCCGCGCACCTGGGCGGAGGAACCGGAAGCGGACTGGAAGCGACGCACGATGGCGACGATGGCGCGCTGGCTGCCGGTGGAGTCGCAGTTGTGAGTTTGATCGTGCAAAGGTCGCACTGAGCCCCTCTCCCCACGGGAGAGGGGTTGGGGTGAGGGGTAACGGAGCATTACCCTCGAAGCATCGGCTGCATTGCCGCGCTGGCGATCCTGCGCGGCCTCTTCGTCGCCCCTCATCCGCCCTGCGGGCACCTTCTCCCGCATGCGGGAGAAGGGCAAAACCCATCGTGGGGAGAACGTGGAAGCCCCGTCCTCCCGCTCGCGGGAGAAGGGACTTCCTCAGCGCTGCCGATCCACCTGCAACGTCGCCTTTCCATCGCCTGCGACGCGAACCGTCATCAGCCGGTCGTACTCCGCCTCGCTCATCGGCGTGACCTCGCACGAACACAGCGCCGCCGCGATGTCCGGCACCGTGTTGCTGTGGCCGACGACGAGCACCGTCTGGCCCGCGTGCCGCTGCTTCAGTTGCGTGGCGAATTCGGGTGCCGGCAGCTTCGCGTCGTATTCGATCAGCGGCAGTCCGTGCTCCTGCGCGGTCGGCGTCGCGGTCTGGCGCGTGCGCTGGAACGGCGTGGTGTAGACCGCGATCACCGGCAGCGACGATAGCCGCTGCGCCAACGCCTGCGCGCGGGCGAGGCCGGCTTCCGTCAGCGGCGGATCCTTCGAACCGTCCGGCACTTTCTCCGCATGACGCACGATCACGAAGGTCATGGACGTCGCGGTAGCCGCACTCGTATCCGAAACATCCGGACGCGGCGCCGAAGCGCAGCTGGAAACCAGCAGGGACAACAGCAGGGCGGTGAGCGGCATCGTCTTCATGCCGCCCACCTTAGCCGACCTCACGCGGCCGGCTGAAGTGCCGTGAGGATGCCCTTGGCGGCAAGCACGCGCGATGCCGCATCCGGCAGATCGAGCACCATGCGCAGCTTGTCCGGCCCTTCCATCTTGTAGAGCTTCGGCTGGCCCTGGATGAGGCGGATGATCGCCATCGGATCGACGTTGGGCTTCTCGACGAAATGCACGCGACCGCCGGTTTCGCCGAGGTCGAGCTTGCGGATGCCCAGTTCCGTCGCGCGCAGCTTGAGTTCGGCCACGGCGAACATGTACTTGGCCGGATCCGGCAGCAGGCCGAAGCGGTCGATCATTTCCACCTGCAGCTCGCGCAGCTCGTCCGTGTCGCGCGCGCCGCTGATGCGCTTGTACAGCGTCAGGCGCGTGTGCACGTCGGGCAGGTAGTCGTCGGGAATCAGCGCCGGGATGCGCAGTTCCACTTCCGCGCCGCGCGCTTCGACCATGTCCACGTCCGGCAGCTTGCCCTGGCGGATCGAGCGCACCGCGCGTTCGAGCAGTTCGGTGTACAGGCTGAAACCGACCTCCGCCATCTGGCCGCTCTGTTCCTCGCCGAGCAGTTCGCCGGCGCCGCGGATTTCCAGATCGTGCGTGGCCAGCGTGAAACCCGCGCCGAGTTCGTCCATCGCCGCGATCGCGTCCAGGCGCTTGCGCGCATCGTCGGTCATCGCCTTGCGATCGGGCACCACGAGGTACGCGTACGCGCGATGGTGCGAGCGGCCCACGCGGCCGCGCAGCTGGTGCAGCTGCGCCAGGCCGAAGCGGTCGGCGCGGTTGATGATGATGGTGTTGGCGTTGGGGATGTCGATGCCCGATTCGATGATCGTCGTCGACAGCAGCACGTTGTAGCGCTGCTTGTGGAAGTCGAGCATCACGCGCTCCAGCTCGCGCTCGGGCATCTGACCGTGCGCCACGCCGATGCGCGCTTCGGGCACCAGTTCCTGCAGCTCGCGCTGCATGCGACCGATGCTTTCCACGTCGTTGTGCAGGAAATACACCTGGCCGCCGCGCGAGAGCTCGCGCTGGAACGCCTCGCGCAGCTGCATGTCGTCCCACGGCACGACGAAGGTCTGCACGGCGAGGCGATGCGCCGGGGGCGTGGCGATGATCGACAGGTCGCGCAGCCCGGCCATCGCCATGTTGAGCGTGCGCGGGATCGGCGTCGCGGTGAGCGTGAGCAGGTGCACGTTCGCGCGCAGCGCCTTCAGCGCTTCCTTCTGGCGCACGCCGAAACGCTGCTCCTCGTCGACGATGACCGCGCCCAGGTCCTTGAAGCGCACATCCTTCTGCAACAGGCGATGCGTGCCGACGATCACGTCGATGGTGCCTTCGGCGACCTTGGCCAGTTCGGCCTCGATTTCCTTCTTGGTCTTGAAACGCGACAGCACCTCGACCTTGATCGGCCAGTCGGCGAAACGGTCGCGGAAATTGCGGTAATGCTGCTCGGCCAGCAACGTCGTCGGCACCAGCACCGCGACCTGCTTGCCGCCCATCGCGGTGGTGAACGCCGCGCGCACCGCGACTTCGGTCTTGCCGAAGCCGACGTCGCCGCAGACGACGCGGTCCATCGGCTGGCTCGATGCCAGGTCGCGGATCACCGCTTCGATCGCCGCGTGCTGGTCCGGGGTTTCCTCGAACGGGAACGCCGCCGCGAAGGGCTCGTACACCGAACGGTCCACATCGATCGCCAATCCCGCGCGGGCCTGCCGCTTGGCCTGGATTTCCAGCAGTTCGGCCGCGACGTCGCGCACTTTTTCCGCGGCCTTGCGCTTGGCCTTCGTCCACTGCTCGCCGCCGAGGGAATGCAGCGGCGCGGTTTCTTCCGACGCGCCGGAATAGCGGTTGATCAGGTGCAGCTGCGCGACCGGCACGTACAGCCGGTCGCCCTTGGCGTATTCGATCTCGAGGTATTCGGCCGGCATGCCCCCGGCTTCCAGCGTCACCAGGCCGCGATAGCGGCCGACGCCGTGGTCCTCGTGGACGATCGGCGCGCCCTCGGTGAGTTCGCCCAGGTCCTTGATGATCGCCTCGGGCTCGCGGCCGACGCGACGGCGACGTCGCGGCTGGCTCGCGCGCTCGGGGAAGAGCTGCCGCTCGGTGAGGACGACGAACGCCGGGTCCGTGATCGCGAAGCCGTCCTCCAGCGGCGCCACCGCGATGGCGAAACGCGAGGCGTCGTTCGCGGCGAGGAACGTCGGGAAATCGGTGACGACGTCGGGCTTCAGCGCGCCCGACTGCAGGATTTCGAGCAGCGCTTCGCGCCGGCCCGCCGAATCCGCCGCCATCAGCACGCGGCCGGGATAGCTCGACAGGAACGACTTCAGCGAATCGGCGGTCGCATGATCGCGCGCGGCGAGCGGCAGCGCGGGTGCGGGCTGGTCGCCCAGCGCGCTGGCGCGTTCGCGCTGCGCATGGCCTTCGCCGCAGACTTCCACGCGTGCGCCGGCGTTGAGCCGTTCGCGCAATGCGTCCGGCGGAAGGTACAGCGCGTCGGGCGGAAGCAGCGGACGTTCCAGGTCGTGGCGACGCTGCTCGTAGCGCTCGCCGGTGTGCGTCCAGAACTGGTCGGCCGCTTCCATCGCGCCGTCGGCGATCACCGGCAGCGTGTCGGCGTCGAGGTAGTCGAACAGCGTGGAGGTCGTGTCGAAGAACAGCGGCAGGTAGTACTCGATGCCCGGAGGCGCGAGGCCGGCCTTGAGATCCTGGTACAGCGCGCTTCGACGAGTGTCCAGGTCGAAGCGGTCGCGCAGCGCATCGAGTGCACGCTTGAGCGCCGCATCGCTCAGCGGCACTTCGCGGCCGGGCAGCAGGTGCACGGCGTCGATCTTCTCCAGCGAGCGCTGCGATTCGGGATCGAACGCGCGGATCGTCTCGATCTCGTCGTCCAGCAGTTCGACGCGGAAGGGCTGGTCGGCGCCCATCGGGTACACATCGAGCAGGCCGCCGCGCACGGCGAAATCGCCCGGATCGAGCACCTGCGGCACGTGGCGGTAGCCGGCGGATTCGAGCCGGCGCTTTTCGGCGTCGAGGTCCAGGCGCTGGCCGGTCTTCACGTCGAAGCTGCCGCCGACCACGTGCTTGAGCGGCGCCAGACGCTGCAGCAGCGTCTGCACCGGCACGATGACGATGCCGCGCTTGAGCGTTGGCAGGCGGTGCAGGGCGGCCAGGCGCTGGCTGACGATGTCCGGATGCGGGCTGAAGACGTCGTAGGGCAGGGTTTCCCAGTCCGGGAAGCCGATCACCGGCAGGTCCGTCTGCCGCGCGCCCAGTAGCGTGTGCAGGTCGGATTCGAGCTGGTGCGCCCCGTGGTTGTCGCGCGCGACCACCAGCAGCGGCGCGGCATGCGCCGCCGCCGCGGTGGCGATGTGGAAGGCCAGCGCGGAGGGCGATGCGGGCGCACGCCACCAGGCGCGCTGCTGGCCGGTCTTGGGCAGGGGAGGCGTCGGAATAGCGGACTTCGGCATCGGAAGGAAGTGGGGCGCAGGGGGCAGTGAAAACAAGGCCAGCGCCGGAAGTCATCGCTCCAGCGCACGGGCCACGCATCTTGTGGCGCGCATTCTACGGAAAGGGCGGATGAAGGCCCGGTGCCCGATCGGCAGATATCGCTTGCAATTGAATCGCGCGCTATGTAAATTACGCACCCATGAAGGCCACCCCGCCCAAGTCCGCACCCCAGAAGCCGGCTCACCAGAAGCCGGCCGCGCCGAAGCAGGCCGCGCCCAGGCAGCCCAGGGGCCGCAACCTGCTGCAGCTCGACGAGCAGCTGTGCTTCGCGCTGTATTCGACGGGACTGGCGCTCAACAAGGTGTACCGGCGCCTGCTTGCCCCGCTGGGCCTGACCTATCCGCAGTACCTGGTGATGCTGGTGCTGTGGGAGCGCGACGGGCTGACCGTGTCGGAGATCGGCGAGAAGCTGTTCCTCGATTCGGCGACGCTGACGCCGCTGCTCAAGCGCTTGGAGGCCTCGGGCCTGCTGACGCGCACGCGCGCCAGCCACGACGAGCGGCAGGTGATCGTCGAACTCACCCCGGACGGCCGTGCGTTGAAGTCGCAGGCGAAGGCCGTGCCGTCGGACCTGATGTGTGCGTCGGAATGCTCGCCGGACGAACTCGTCGCCATGAAGCAGCAACTGGAATCCCTGCGCGAGGCGCTCGCCCGGAACGGCTGAGTTCGTCGCGCTCCCCCGCAACGTCTGCGCAATAAGTAGCGCCCTATTTAATAGTGTGTATGTAATGGCCATCCGGCCGATCCCCCTGTCGTACCCAACCCAGGAGTCTTGCCATGTCCCTCGAACAGGTCCTCTACACCGCCCACGCCACGTCCACCGGTGGCCGCGACGGCCGCTCGGTTTCCTCCGACAAGGTGCTCGACGTCAAGCTCGCCACGCCGCGCGAACTCGGCGGCGCCGGTGGCGAAGGCACCAATCCCGAACAGCTGTTCGCCGCGGGCTATTCGGCCTGCTTCCTCGGCGCGCTGAAGTTCGTCGCGGCGAAGGAAAAGGTCGCCTTCCCCGCCGATGCGAGCATCGACGCCAGCGTCGGCATCGGCCCGCTGCCGACCGGTTTCGGCATCCAGGCCGAGCTGAAGGTCTCGCTGCCGGGGCTGCCGCGCGAACAGGCCGAAGCGCTGGTGCAGAAGGCGCACCAGGTCTGCCCGTATTCGAACGCGACGCGCGGCAACATCGACGTGGCGCTCACCGTCGTCTGACGAAGCGCGGCAAAGAAGCGTGGCGCGGGCGTCATGCCCGCGCCACGCGTGCCCCCTTGCTACTGGAGAAACGTGGGAATAGGCGGGTCGTATCTCGCGCCTTTTCGCTCGTTCCTGGCGTCAGGGCCTGGCTTCGAACACCAGGTTGAACGGCGTCTGCGTCGCGCGGCGGAACCGGGTGAATCCCGCATCGGTCATCACCTTGCGCAGTCGCGCCTCGCCGGCCTGCGCGCCCAGCGCCGGGCCGTTGCGCGCGAGCGACACCGGCACGCAGATCTGCGACGACGCGCCGTAATACACGCGCCCGACCGGGTTGAGGTTCTCCGCCACGCTGTCGCCGGCGAAGGGCTCGACCAGCATGCACGTGCCATCGGGCTTGAGCGCCTGCAGCGCGTGGCGGGCGGCGCCGACCGGGTCGGCCATGTCGTGCAGGCAGTCGAAGAAGCAGATCAGGTCGAAGTCCTTCTCGCCGTAGCCCGTGGCGTCCGCCGCCTCGAACCGAGCGTTCTCCACGCCGGCCTGTTTCGCGCGTTCGCGTGCGACCTCGATCGACGGCGCGTGGTAATCGAAGCCGTAGAACGTCGAGTTCGGGAACGCGCGCGCCATCAGCGACGTGCTCGCGCCGTGGCCGCAGCCGACGTCGGCGGCCTTCGCGCCATCGCGCAGTTTGTCGACGACGCCTTCCAGCGCGGGCAGCCACTGCGTCACCAAATGCGCGTTGTAACCGGCGCGGAAGAAGCGTTCGGTGCCGTGGAACAGGCACGGGTGATGGTCGCCCCATTCCATGCCCTGGCCGGTGCGGAAGTTGGCCTTGGTTTTTTCGAGCGCGTGGAAGGTCGCTTCCACGATCGAATACGCGCCCGGCAGGTCCACCGGCCCGCCGGGATCGGCTAGGCACAACGCCTGTTCGGCGCTGAGCGAATAGGTATCGCTGGCGCGGTCGTACTCGACGTAGCCGCCGGCGGCCTGGTTGCCGAGCCATTCGCGGATGTAGCGCTCGTGGGTGCCGGTGCGGCGGGCGAGGTCGGCTGCGCCCATCGGTTCCTCGGCGAGCGCGCGGTACAGGCCGAGCTGGTCGCCCACGAGCATGAGGGTGGCGCTGATCGCGGCCCCGAGGTCCCCGACGGCGTGGCCGAGGAACTGGTTGAGGCGCTCTTCGTTGATGCTGTTCATCGCTGCGGTCCGGAAGCGGCCCTTCCGTGGACGGACGCGGTTGTGCCTGCCGCAAGGCCCCCCGGTCGTTGTTTTACAACGGGCGGGCGCGACCGGAGCGGCCAGTGCAGGCCGCTCGTCAGTCGGTCACGGATTCAGGGTCGATCGGGCGTCGCAGCGGCGGCCCGATCAGGCCGCCTTGGGCTTGAGGTCCAACCGCATGCGGATCAGGCCGGCCGCGTCTTCCCCGCCGCTGCGCTCGAACCCCAGCGATTCGGCGAGCGAGAGCATCGCCTCGTTGTGCTCGAACACGTCGCCGTAGACGCAGTCGAGCTTCTTGCCGCGCGCCCACTTCACCAGCCGGGTCATGAGGTAGCGGCCCAAGCCCATGTTCGCGACGTAGTGGCTGACCAGGATCGCGAAGCCCGCATCACGGCCGTTGTCGTCCACCGAAATGCGTGCGACCGCGCCAATCAGCGCTTCGCCGGGCGGCAGCGGTTCGGCCGCGACCAGCGCGAATTCGTTCTTGGGGTTGATGCGGGTCATCCGCTCGGCCGCCTCGGGCGTCATCTCCGACAGCGCGTCGCGCTGGATCCCGGAAGAGAAACGCTGGCGCACCTCCTCCGGCTGGAGCAGGGAGAAGCTGGCGCGAATGGGTTCTGCGTCTTCCGGACGGATCGGACGAATCAATACTTCGCGTCCGTTGGGAAGACGCATCCTTTCGTGCCAGGGCGGGAGTCGTTCGCGCGCGGCCATGGACGGATATTGGCACACTGCCCGTATTCACATTCTTCACGGGGGCGGCGGGGATGGATCAGGCGGCATTGCGGGCGTTCTTGGGGGGCTGGCCGGGGGTCGAGGCCTCGATCAAATGGGGCGAGGACCTGGTGTTCTGCGTGGCCGGCAAGATGTTCTGCGTGACCCGCGACCACGGCACCGGGCCGATCAGCTTCAAGGTCGAGGACGACCGGTTCCTGGAACTGACCGAGCGCCCCGGGTTCGAGCCGGCGCCGTACCTGGCGCGTTCGCACTGGGTGATGGTCGCCGAGCCCGGTCGCGTTCCCGCCGACGAATTGCGCGCCTTCCTTCGCCGCAGCTACGAGCTGGCCCGCGCGAAGCTGCCGAAGAAGACGCAACGCGAACTCGCCGACTGAGCGTCCCGGCGCTGCGTCGCCGCGAAGGCGTTGACGCAACGCACACCCGGCCGCTGCATCGGCCGCACAGGGCCCGGTGCTAGACTCGCGCCGCTTTCGACGCACACATCCGAAACTCTTTAGGGACGACGACGCATGGCTGGTGGTGGTGATTCGACCCGCGCGATCTTCTTCGCGCTCGGTGCCAACTTCGCGATCGCGGTGGCCAAGGGCCTGGCCGCGTTCTTCACCGGCTCCAGCGCGATGCTGGCCGAAACCGTGCACTCGCTCGCCGACTGCGGTAACCAGCTGCTGTTGCTGCTGGGCATGCGCCAGGCCAAGGCGCCGCCGTCGCCGGATTACCCGCTGGGCTACGGCAAGGCGATCTACTTCTGGTCGTTCCTGGTGGCGGTGATGCTCTTCACCGTCGGCGGCATGTTCTCGCTGTACGAGGGCATCCACAAACTCCAGCACCCCGAGCAACTGAAGGACTGGTGGTGGGCCGTGGGCGTGTTGATCTTCGCGATCATCGCCGAGGGCATCTCGATGCGCGCCTGCCTGCAGGAAGTGAACAAGGCGCGCGGCGACCGCAGCCTGTGGCAGTGGTTCCGCCAGAGCCGCCAGGCCGAACTGGTGGTGATCTTCGGCGAAGACCTCGCCGCGCTGCTGGGCCTGGTGTTCGCGCTGATCGCGGTGTGCCTGGCGGTCTACACCGGCAATCCGCTGTGGGATGCCATCGGCACCATCGCCATCGGCGCGCTGCTGATCGTGGTGGCGGTGTTCGTCGCCATCGAAGTGAAGGCGATGCTGATCGGCCAGAGCGTGGACCCGGCGCGCCAGAAGCAGATGCGCGAATTCCTCGAATCGCGCCCCGAAGTGCAGCGCGTGATCAGCCTGATCACGCTGCAGCTGGGCAACGAGGTGATGGTCTCGGTGCACGCGCAGATGCGCGAACTGCGCGATGTCGAATCGCTGGTGGACCAGATCAACGTCGTCGAGCGCGCGATGAAGCAGAGCTTCCCGGAAGTGCGCTGGAGCTTCTTCGAGCCGGACTGCAAGGCGCCGGCGTAAGGCACTCGACGCGCGTCGCCATCCGGCCGCGATTGCGGCCGGAAGTCCGTCATCCCGGCGAACGCCGAGATCCCGGCCCGCAGCGCCTGGGCGCCCAGCGGCGCGGAACCGTGTCGCCGTCATTTCCGCGAAGGCGGGACTCCATGCGTACGCGCATCGCACCTTCCGGCGAGCGAGAGCCGTCGGAGGCTTGGATCCGCGCCTTCGCGCGGATGACGTCGAGGACGCATGTGCCGGCCCGCTTCCAGGGCGGCAAGCGCCGCGCTCACTCTCCGCGTTTCAACCACTCCACGCGCCCGCCTGCCGCCGCATCCTCGCCCAGCACCTTCGCCAGTAGCGGCAGCACGCCGGCCAGGGTCTGGTCGAACTGCCACGGCGGGTTGAGGATCAGCAGGCCGCTGCCGTTCATGCGCAGCGGCGAATCGTCCGCGCGCACCAGCAGTTCGGCCACGAACGACGACTTGGCCGGCAGCGTCGCCGCACGACGGTAGAACGGCTGCAGCGAGCGGCGCAGCTTGATCGGGTACCAGAACGCGTACATGCCCTGCGGCCAGCGCGTGAGCGCGTCGCGCAGCGCGCCCAGCGCCGCGTCGAATTCCTCCAGCTGCGCCTCGAACGGCGGGTCGATCAGCACCAGCCCGCGATTGAGGCGCGTGGTGCCGGTGCGCGGCGGGAGCAGGGCCTTCATCGCCGCGTAGCCGTCGCGCTCGTGCACGGCTATGCGGCTGTCGCGGGCGAACGTGGACTCGAGCAGCCCGGCTTCCTCCGGGTGCAGCTCGCACGCGGCGATGCGGTCCTGCTCGCGCAACGCATGCGCGAGCAGCCAGGGCGAGCCGGGGTAGGCGGTCGGCCCGTGGTCGTGCCGGCAGGCGCGGATCGCCGTGAGGTAGCGCGCGATGGCCGGGTGCTTCGGCGCCTCGGCCATCAACCGGCCGATGCCCCCTTCCGCCTCGCCCGTGCGCTGCGCGGAATTGCTGTCCAGCGCGTACAGGCCGCGCCCGGCGTGCGTGTCGAGCGCGAACGCCGCCGCCGGCTTGGCGGTCAGGGCGTCGCACAGGGCGAGCACGGCGATGTGCTTGAGCACGTCGGCATGGTTGCCGGCGTGGAAGGCGTGGCGGTAATTCATGTGTGGGGCCGGCAATCGGGAATCGGGAATGGGGAATCGTAAGGCCGGGCGCGTGTTGGTGCTCGCTTGCCATCGCAAGCCGGTGCCTCGAAGCGCCAAGGCCGTATGCTCTTTCCATTCCCGATGTCCCATTCCCGATTCCCGGCCGCATGCGCATCCTCCTGGTAGAAGACGAACCCGCCATCGCCGAGGTCGTGGCGCACGCGCTGCGCGCGGAGGGCTTCGAGGCGGTGCACTGCCTCACCGGGGGCGAGGCGCTCGCCGCCGCGCGCGGGCAGGCGTTCGATCTGGCGGTGCTCGACGTCGGGCTGCCGGACATCGGCGGGTTCGCGCTGTGCCGTGAACTGCGCCGCGAGCGCGACCTGCCGGTGATCTTCCTCACCGCGCAGAACGCCGAGGCCGACCGCATCCTCGGGCTGGAAATCGGCGCCGACGACTACGTCACCAAACCCTTCTCGCCGCGCGAACTGGTCGCGCGCGTGCGCGTGGTGCTGCGCCGTTTGAAGTCGTCGCAGCCGGCGGTCGCGCGCGCCAACGACGGCCCGTTCGTGCACGACGCCGAAGGCCATCGCATCCGCTACCGCGGCCGCCTGCTCGACCTCACGCGTTACGAGTACGGCCTGCTCGCCGCGCTGCTGCAGCGCCCGGGCGCGGTGCTGTCGCGCGCGCAGCTGATGGACCGCGTCTGGGGCGACGCGCTGGAAAGCGGCGATCGCACGGTCGATACGCACATCAAGACGCTGCGCGCGAAACTGCGCGACGTCGCGCCGGACGACGATCCGATCCGCACGCATCGCGGCCTGGGCTATTCGCTCGAAACCGCGCCAGCGGGCACCGGTCGATGAAGATCGGCCTGCGGATTTTCCTCGGCTATTTCCTGATCGTCGCGATCACCGGCCTCCTGCTCGCGCAGGTGTTCGTCGCGCAGGTGAAGCCGGGCGTGCGCCAGGCGATGGAGGACACGCTGGTCGACACCGCCAACGTGCTGGCCGAACTGGCCACCGACGACCTCATCGAAGGCCGCATCGACAGCGGCGACTTCGCGCGCCGCGTGCGCGCGATGGCCGGGCGCGATTACGGCGCGCAGATCTGGGGCTTTGGCAAACGCACCTCGCAGTACCGCATCTACGTGACCGACGCGCGCGGCATCGTCGTGTTCGACAGCAGCGGGCGCGACGTGGGCCGCGATTACTCGCGATGGAACGACGTCTACCTGACCCTGCGTGGCCGCTACGGCGCGCGCTCCACGCGCAGCGAATACGCGGACCCAAATTCGACCGTCATGCACGTCGCCGCGCCGATCCGCGACGCGGGCGGGCGCATCATCGGCGTGCTCACCGTCGCCAAACCCAACAGCGCCATCGCACCGTTCATCGAGCGCAGCCAGCGTTCCGTGTGGCGATGGGGTGCGGTGCTGCTGGGCGCGTCGCTGCTGATCGGCCTGATGGCGGCGTGGTGGCTTTCGCGGCAGCTCGGCGCGCTGCGTCGATACGCGAATGCCGTCACCGCCGGCGAACGCGCGACGCTGCCGCGCACGGCGGGCGAGTTCGGCGAGCTCGGCCTCGCGCTGGAAACGATGCGCACGCGGCTGGAAGGCAAGCAGTACGTCGAGCAATACGTGCACACGCTCACGCACGAAATGAAGAGCCCGCTGGCGGCGATCCGTGGCAGCGCGGAGCTGCTGGAGGGGCCGCTCGACGACGCCGACCGCGTGCGCTTCGCCGCGACGATCCGCGCGCAGAGCGAGCGGTTGTCGCAGATGATCGACAAGATGCTGGCGCTGGCGGCGGTCGAGCATCGCCAGCGGCTGGAACATCCGGAAGCGCTGTCGCTCGCGGAAGTCGTCGCCGATGCGGCGGCGCAATGCGAGCCGCGGCTTTCGCAGGCGGGGTTGCGGTTGCAGGTGGACGTCGCGTCCGGGCTGCCGGACGTCCGCGGTGACGGGTTCCTGCTGCGGCAGGCGGTGGTGAATCTCATCGAGAACGCGGTGGACTTCTCGCCGGCGGGTGAGGTCGTCGAGGTTCGCCTGCACGGCGATGGCGACCGGCAGCGCGTGGACGTGCGCGATCGCGGGCCGGGCATTCCCGATTACGCGATGGCGCGGGTGTTCGAACGGTTCTATTCTCTGCCGCGGCCGGGCAACGGGAGCCGCAGCAGCGGGCTCGGGCTGCCCTTCGTGGCGGAAGTGGCGGCGTTGCATGGCGGCGAAGCATCGCTGGGCAATCGGGATGGCGGCGGGGCGATTGCGACGCTGGCGCTGCCGCGGCCTTTGTAGCCTTTGTAGCCCGGGTAAGCGAAGCGCACCCGGGAAGGCGTGCCCGGGCGTCAACTCCGAGACCTCATCCCCCGGGTGCGCTGCGCTTACCCGGGCTACAAGAGCGAACGCATCGCTCCAAGCCACTTCACCCTCGCTTCACCGATCCGCCATCGTCCCCCCACGCACCGCGCCGAAGCTTTGCTCCGTCTCAATCCACGGAGCTGGACCATGCGGTTGTTCCTGAAAATCGGATTCGTGCTGGCGATGACCATTGCCATCCTCATCGCGCTCGCGATGATCCGCGGCGTCATCAACGATCGGCAGATGTACCGGCAGCAGGCGGTCAACGACATCGCGCGCAGTTACGCCGGCGCGCAGTCGTTCGCCGGGCCGGTGCTGGTGGTGCCGTACACCGAGGAAGTCGAGGTCGAGGAGGCGGACCAGTTCAACGTGGTTCGCAAGGTGCGCCGCGCGAAGACCTCGCAGTGGGTGTTCTTCCCGACGACGCTGGACGTGCGCGGCACGCTCGCGCCCGACACGCGCAAGCGCGGCCTGCACGAGGTGCGCGTGTATGAGTGGAAGGGCAAGGCGACCGCGCGCTTCAACGCGGTGATCCCCAACGAAGGCGACCCCGCCGCGCGGCAGATCGGCCAGCCCTGGCTGAGCTATGGCATCGCCGACGTACGCGGTTTGCGCTCCACGCCCGTGCTGCGCGTCAACGGACGCGACGTTGCGCTGCTGGAAGGGCAGGGCGCGCGCGAAGGTTCCGGCCTGCACGTGCGCCTGGATGCGCCGCAGCCGGGGCAGACGCTGGAGCTGTCCACCGAACTGGACGTCGTGCTCGGCGGCACCGAAACGCTCTCGCTCGTGCCGCTGGGCCGCAAGAACCGCTTTGCGCTGGATTCGAGCTGGCCGCACCCGAGCTTCTCCGGTACCTCGCCGCGACAGGACGCCGACGCGCGCGGTTTCCGTGCCGACTGGGACATCGCCTCCGTCGCGAGCAACGCGCAGGGCAAGTTCCTCGCCGGTACCGGCCTTGCGGAACTTGCGCGCGAGGAAGGCGTCAGCGTGTCGCTCATCGATCCGGTCGACATCTACACCCAGGCCGATCGCGCCACCAAATACGGCCTGCTGTTCGTCGTGCTGACCTTCGTCGGCTTCTTCCTGTTCGAATTGATCAAGCAGCTGCCGATCCACCCGATCCAGTACGGCCTGGTGGGCCTGGCGCTGGCGATCTTCTTCCTGCTGCTGGTGAGCCTGAGCGAGCACATCCGCTTCCTGTACGCGTACCTCGCCGCGAGCCTGGCGTGCATCGGGCTGCTGGGCTTCTACCTGACGGCGGTCCTGCGCAGCACCGCGCGCGGCCTGGGCTTCGCCGCGATGCTCGCGACGCTGTACGCCGCGCTGTACGGCCTGCTCGTGTCGGAAGACAACGCGCTCGTGCTCGGCGCCGGCCTTCTGTTCCTCGTGCTGGCCACGGTGATGGTGGTGACCCGCAAGGTCGACTGGTACCAGGTGGCCGGTGCGCGCCCGGCGATGCGTCAGGCCTGAATGGACGCGGCCGCGAAGTAAGGAGCTTCGCGGCCGCCTTCGTCATGCCCGATTCGACATTCTCGTCACCGCGAGTCCGCGCCGCAGCCAGGGGCCCTAACATGTATGTCATGGACGTCAAACCCGCCGTTACCGAACGCCCGATCCAGATCCGCTGCTTCAACGGAATGGCGATCGAACCCTGGCTCGGGCACCTGGCTGCGCTGCGCATCGCGGTGTTCCGCGACTGGCCGTACCTGTACGACGGCGACGAGGACTACGAAGCGCAGTACCTCACCACGTACCTGCGCTCGCCGCGCAGCGTGGCGGTGCTCGCCTTCGACGGCGATCTCGTCGTCGGCGCGTCCACCGGCCTGCCGCTGGCGGACGAATCGGAGGAATTCACCGAGCCGTTCACGCATACCTCGATCCCGGTGACCGACGTGTTCTATTGCGGCGAATCGGTGCTGCTGCCGGCGTATCGCGGCAAGGGCATCGGGCACCGGTTCTTCGACGAACGCGAGGCGCACGCGCGCCACTACGGCGACTACGGCTGGACCGCGTTCTGCGCGGTGGATCGCGAGCCGACCCATCCGCGCCGGCCGGCGTTCCATCGCGGCAACGACGCCTTCTGGAACAAGCGCGGTTACCGTCCGCGCCCGGACCTTCGCGCACGCCTGCCGTGGCGCGAGATCGGACAGGACGGCGAAACCGACCACACCCTCACGTTCTGGCTTCGACCCCTGGAGCGAACCCGATGAGCATCACGAACGAACGCGCGGCCGCGCTGAAGGTGGCCGTCGCCAAGTACACGATCGACGCGCCGGCGGATTTCGACGCCTTCGCGCGCAAGCAGGCACAGTGGCTGGACGAGGCGAAGGCGCTGGGCGCACAGGTCGCGGTACTGCCGGAGTACCTGTCGCTGGAGCTGTCGGCGACGTTCGACCGCTCCGTCAGCGCCGACCTGCATGCCTCGCTTGCGGCGACGCAGGCGCATCACGGCGCGTTCGTCGAGCTGTTCTCGCAGCTCGCGCGCGAACGCGCGATGCACGTGGTCGCCGGCACCTTCCTGCTCGACACCGGACGAGGGCGGTATCGCAACCGCAGTTACGCGTTCGGCCCCGACGGCGCGCACGTGTGGCAGGACAAGCTGCGGCTGACGGGTTTCGAGAAGAACACCGGCGTGATCGAATCGGGCGATGAACTGAAGGTCTTCGAGACGCAGGGCGTGCGCAGCGCGATCGCGGTCTGCTACGACAGCGAATTCCCGCTGCCGGTGCGCGCGCAGTGCGAAGCCGGCGCGCGCTTGCTGATCGTCCCGAGTTGCACCGACACCGAGGCCGGCGCGACGCGCGTGCGCGTCGGTTGCCTGGCGCGCGCGCTGGAGAACCGGTGTTTCGTCGCGCAGTCGGTCACGGCCGGCGAAGCGCCGTGGAGCCCGGCGCTGGACGTCAACACCGGCGAGGCGGCGTTGATCGCGCCGATGGACGTCGGCCTGCCGCACGACGGCATGGTCGTGCAGACCCGCGGCGACCAGCACTGGGCAGTGGCGACGCTGGATTTCGGCGCGCTGGAGGCGAGTCGCGCGCATGCGCAGGTGTCGAACGATCGCGACTGGGCAGCGCAGTATTTCCCGAGCGTGGCGAGGGCCAAGGTGGTACGGGCGGCGGCGTAGGGGTGCTTTATTCCTTGTGCGCGTGATGTCTACTTGTGCGCGTGTCACGGTCATCCCGGCAAAAGCCGGGACCCAGGCGGGTAACGCATGGCACTCCCGCATCGGCAAACAACAGCAAGCGCGGGCTTTTGTAGCCCGGGTAAGCGAAGCGCACCCGGGGACGCGACCACCTTTCCAACCCGGGTGCGCTGCGCTTACCCGGGCTACAACAGCAGGTGGTTGTGGCTGCTGTTGTTGCTGTTGCTCTTGTTCGGCCTTTCACGTTCCCATCAGAACAACGAAACCCCCGGCACCAGCCACAACGAAACGCCCGCCAACCCCGTCCCGATCACCGTCGCCGCCAACACGTCGCTCGGGTAATGCAGGCCGAGCACCACGCGCGACGCCGCCACGCTCGCGGTGAACGGCACCAGCACCCACGCCAATACCGGGTAGTGCGCGATCCCGACGAGGCTGAAGGCCACCGCGTGCAGCGTGTGGCCCGACGGGAACGAGAACTCGTCCAGCGGCGCGACCCACGCGTGGATGCGGCGGTCCGAGGCGAACGGGCGCGGGCGGCGTGTCCAGCGCTTGAGAAGTTTGTAGAGGGTCAGCGCGATCGCGCCCGTCGCCGCCAGGTGCGCCGAGGCCGCGAGGCCGTCGAGGCCGTCCGCGACGACCAGCACGCCCATCAGCACGTACCAGAACACGCCGTCGCCCAGCCGGCTCACCGCCGCGAAGTACGACCGCGAGCCGCCGCGCTCGCACACGCGGTTCGCGCGCAGGCACCAGCCGGAGTCCCCGGCGATCAAACGCTTCTGCAACGAAGGACGGTTCATGACGCCTCCCGTTCGGCCGTGGTCGCGAGGGTGCCGGCCGCGCCATCACGGCGCGCCTCGATCAGTTGCTGGAGCAGCCCGTCGAAATCGCTGCTCACCTGGTCCGGACGCAACGCCGCGACGGCCTGCCGCGCCGCGCCGCGCATCGATTCGCGCAGGTCGTCGTCGGCCGCGATGCGCACGCATTGCGCGATGAAGCCGGCTTCGTCGTTCGGGGCGATCGCCGCACCGTGCACACCGTCGCGCAGGAACTCGCGCGCGGCGCCGTAATCGAACGCGACCGTCGGCACGCCGCTGGCGAGCGCTTCCAGCGTCACGTTGCCGAAGGTCTCGCTCAGGCTCGGGAAGACGAACAGGTCGCCGCATGCGAAATGCCGCGCGAGGGCTTCGCCACGCTGCACGCCGCAGAAGAGGAAGTCGGGGTTGTCGTGTTCGAGCTTCGCGCGCGCCGGGCCGTCGCCGACCCACACGAAGCGCGCGTCCGTGCGCACGTCCTGGATCCGCCGGAACGCGCGCACCGCAAGGTCGAGGTTCTTCTCGGCGGCGATGCGGCCCACGTAGATCGCCAGCAGCGTGCGTTCACCCACGCCCCACTGCGCACGCAGCGCCTCGTCGCGACGGCGCGGGTCGAACAGCGTCGTGTCGACCGCGCGCGGAAGGCGCACGACATTCTGGAAACGCTGCGCCTGCAGGAAGTCCATCAGTTCGCGGGTCGGCACCAGCGTGGCATCGGCCCGGTTGTGGAAGCGGCGCATCCAGCCCAGCGCCGCGCCGGTGAGGAAGGGCAGCCCGTAGTCGCGCATGTACTCGTCGAAGCGCGTGTGGAAACCGCTCGCCGCCGGAATGCCCAGCCGCCGCGCCGCACGCAGCGCCGACCAGCCGAGCGGGCCTTCGGTCGCCACGTAGACCGCATCGGGTCGCGCTAGGCGCCATTGGCCGATCAATCGCGAGGTCGCCGGCAGGCCCAGCCGCAGGCCGGGGTAGCGCGGCAGCGGTGCGCCGCGCACCAGCACTTCGTGCGCCTGCGCCGTGTCGTGGGCCGACTGCCGCGGCCGCACGAGCTGGACGTCGTGCCCCCGCGAGCGCAGGCCCTGTTCCAGTCCCTGCACGGTGAGGGCGACGCCGTTGATCTCCGGCGGGTAGGTTTCGCTGACGATCGCGTAGCGCATGCGCCGGTCCCCGGCCTGAGCAAGCCCGTTGCGCAATCGTGGCCGTGCGCGGTGAACCGGCGATGGCAGCGGCATGACGCGGCGATGACGTGCATCGGCAAAAACCGCGACTGAAAACGGTTACCCGTTGTGACGCGCGTGAAAGGCCCGTGTCGCCGAAGCGCGCAGGCGCTCGGATTAACAAATCCCTGCCTAGAATTAACCGCTTTGACATTCCCCCGAGGAGAGCGCGTGCACCGACGCGAAGTGTTGCTGGCCGGCCTGTCCTGGCCCGTCTGGGAGTTGTTGGGGAGCGCGCCCGCACGCGCATGGGCGCCCGCTGGCGCGCCGTCCGCGTTCGATACGGAGTCCGTCGCGAAGATGGCGCAGACCCTCGCCGCGAAGCCATTCGTCCCGCAGAACAAGCAACTGCCGGCCTCCCTGGAGCGCATCGGCTACGACGAATACCGCAGCATCCGCTTCAACCCCGCGCAGGCGCTGTGGCGCGCCGAAGGCCTGCCGTTCCAGGCGCAGTTCTTCCACCGCGGCTTTTTCTTCCGCGACCGCGTGGACATCTACCAGGTGGCCGACGGCAAGGCCACGCCGGTGGTCTACAAGCCCTCGCAGTTCACCTTCCAGGGCGTCAAGGCGCCGACCGAAACCGACCTGGGCTATGCCGGCTTCCGCCTGCACGCACCGATCAACCGGCCCGAATACTTCGACGAGATCGCCGCGTTCCTCGGCGCCAGCTACTTCCGCGCCGTCGCGAAAGGGCAGGCGTACGGGCTGTCCGCGCGTGGACTGGCGCTGAAGACGGGCGGTCCGAACGAGGAGTTCCCGGTGTTCCGCGCGTTCTGGCTGGAGCGTCCGGCGAACGGCGCGAAGCAGATCACCGTGCACGCGCTGCTCGACAGCCCCAGCGTCGCCGGCGCCTACCGCTTCACGATCACGCCCGGCGTCACGACGGTGTTCGATGCCTCCGCGCGCCTGTTCCCGCGCGTGGCGCTCGACCAGGTCGGCATCGCGCCGCTGACGAGCATGTTCCAGTTCGATTCCAACGACCGCGTCGGCATCGACGATTACCGCCCCGCGGTGCACGACTCCGACGGCCTGGGCATGGTCAATGGCCGCGGCGAGCAGATCTGGCGGCCGCTGTCGAATCCCTCGACGGTGCAGGAAAGCGGCTTCGAGGACACCAACCCGCGCGGTTTCGGCCTGATGCAGCGCAAGCGCGCATTTGCCGACTACGCCGACAGCGAGGCGCATTACGAGAAGCGCCCCAGCCTGTGGATCGAGCCGCAGGGCGAGTGGGGCGAAGGCGCGGTGCATCTGTTCGAACTGCCGACGGCCGACGAATTCCACGACAACATCGTCGCGTTCTGGCGGCCGAAGCAGCCGCTGGCGGCCGGTCGGGAGCATCGCTTCGACTACCGCATGCACTGGTGCGACCAGCACAGCTGGAAGCCGGAACTGGCGACGGTCACGCGCACGCGCATCGGCGGGCTGACCTTCGGCGAGAACGCGGGCAAGGCGCGGCTGGTGGTGATCGATTTCGATGGCGGGCGCCTGGACGGCCTGGGCGATGGCGCGAAGGTGAAGGCCGACGTGTCCGCGTCGAAGGGCCGTATCGCCAACGTCACCGCGCATCCGAATCCGGGCGCCGGCGGCTGGCGACTGGGCTTCGAACTCGTGCCCGGCAGCGAGCGCAGCATCGAACTGCGTGCGGTGCTCGGCGACGATCGCGGCCCGCTCACCGAAACGTGGTTGTACCGGTGGACGCTGTGACGGAAGTCCGCGCACCGATGGCGAACCTTCCGATGGGCGATGCGGCGCCGCTGCTTCCGCCCGAATCCCCGCTCGACATGCCGGTGCAGACGCTGCGTGCCGGCACGCTGCGCAACGGGCAACTGCCGACCACGCCGCGCGGGATGGCCCTGCGGCGCCTGGCCGTCATCGGCGGCGCCGCGCTGCTGACGTTGATCGCGACCTACCAGATCTGGTGGGTGCTGCGCGGCGGCGGCATCGACGTGCTCGAAGGCGTCCTGTTGCTGCTGTTCGTCGGCTTGTTCGCGTGGATCGCGCAGGCGTTCGTGGGCGCGCTCGCGGGGTTCGTGCTGATCATCGGGCGGCATCGCGCGCGGCTCGGGCTGGATTCCGCCACGCCCCTGCCGGAACTCGCGACGCGCACGGCGTTGCTGATGCCGACCTACAACGAGGATCCCGAGCGCCTGCTTGCGGGTCTGCAGGCGATCTTCGAATCGCTGCAGGCGACCGGGCGCATGGACCGCTTCGACTTCTACGTGCTCAGCGACACGACGAAGCCGGCGATCCAGGCGCACGAGGAGCGCGCGTTCCGTGCGCTGCGCGATCGCACCGGCGCTCACGCGAACCTGTTCTACCGGCACCGCAAGGACAACCGCGAACGCAAGGCGGGCAACGTCGCCGAATGGGTGCGTCGTTTCGGCGGCGCGTATCCGCAGATGCTGATCCTGGACGCCGACAGCCTGATGACCGGCGACACGATCGTGCGCCTGGTCGGGGCGATGGAACGAAACCCCGACGTCGCGCTGGTGCAGACGCTGCCGATGATCGTCAACGGCAACACGCTCTTCGCGCGCATGCAGCAGTTCGCCGGGCGCGTGTACGGGCCGGTGATCGCGCACGGCATCGCGTGGTGGCACGGCGCGGAAAGCAATTACTGGGGCCACAACGCGATCATCCGCACGCGCGCGTTCGCCGACGAGGGCGGGTTGCCGGAATTGCGCGGGCCCAGGCCGTTCCGCGGCACCGTGCTGAGCCACGATTTCGTCGAAGCGGCGCTGATGCGTCGCGGCGGCTGGGCGCTGCACATGGTGCCCGGCCTCGGCGGCAGCTACGAAGAAGGCCCGCCGTCGCTCACCGACATGCTCGTGCGCGACCGCCGCTGGTGCCAGGGCAACCTGCAGCACGGCGCCGTGTTGCCGGCGAAGGGCCTGCACTGGGTCAGCCGCTGGCACCTGATGATGGGCATCGGCCATTACTTCACCTCGCCGATGTGGGCGATGCTGATGCTGGTCGGCCTCGCGATTCCGCTGGTGAAAGCGGGGCTGGGGACGGATACGTTCTCGCTGCCGGGGTTCTCGCCGTCGGCCTACTGGCGCGAGCAGGATCCCGAGCGCTTCCTGTGGGTGTTCATCCTGACGATGTCGGTGCTGCTGGCGCCGAAATTCATGGGCTGGCTCACGCTGTTCTTCGACCGCGAAACGCGGCGCGGTTGCGGCGGCATCGTGCGTTCGTTCCTGAGCATGCTGCTGGAAACGCTGCTGGCCGCGCTGATGGCGCCGGTGACGATGTACGTGCAGTCGCGCGGCGTCGCCGAAGTGCTGGCCGGCAAGGATTCTGGCTGGGATGCGCAGCGTCGCGACGACGGCACGCTGCCGCTGTCGGGCCTGGTGCGCAGCTACGGCGGCGTCACGCTGCTAGGCGTGATCGCGGGTGTCGTCGCATACCTCATCTCGCCGTCGCTCGCGGCGTGGATGGCGCCGGTGATTCTGGGTTTGCTGCTGTCGATCCCGATCGTGGCGTTCACGTCGGCGCGCGGCCCGGGGCTGTTCCTGCGGCGCTTGAAGATATTCTCGATCCCGGAAGAGCACACGCCGCCGAAGGTCCTGGTGCGCGCGGCGGAGTTGCGCGCGCAGGTAGCGGAACACGTGGAGCCGCCGGAGCCGCATTTGTAGTGGATGACGCGCGGTTGCCGTTGATCGTCCGGCGGTGGCGACCGGTGTAGCCCCTCTCCCATCGGGAGAGGGGTTGGGGTGAGGGGTAACGAAGGGACGGCGCCGAACCGCCGATGCATGGCCGGGCTGCGCTGTTGCCTCTTCGGTGCGCCCTGAAAGCAGAATCAAGATGCGTTCCAGCTTTCGCTGGAATGACGAGACGAGGCGGATGGCGTGACGGCCTGGGTCCCGGCCTTCGCCGTGATGACGGCGGCTTTTGTTGCCCGGGTCGCTTCTCTCGCTCACATGCGCCGCGCGCTCAAACGAACTCGAGCTTCAGCGTGATCCCCAGCCCCGCGAGATCGTCCGGCTCGCCTTCCAGGTCCGCGCGGACGAGCGGGCGCGCGTCGACCCAGCGGCGCGAGACGCACAGGGTCAGCGTGTTGCCGTCGGCCTTCGCGTCCAGCTGCGGGATCGGGTCGGCTTCGTGCGCGCGGTGCAGCAGCACCGCCAGGCGCAGCAGCGCGGCGAGACGGCGCGCCGACATCAATAGACGGTCGGGCAATGCGTCGAAGGCGGTCTTCGGGATGCTGCGCCGGTGCGTGCGCACGAGTGCGGCGAGGAACTGCTGCTGCTGGCGCGAGAAACCGGCGATGTCGGAATGCTCGACGATGTACGCGCCGTGCACGTGGTACTGGCTGTGCGCGATGGCGAGGCCGAGCTCGTGCAGGCGCGCGGCACGCTGCAGCATCAGGCTGTCGTCTGCATCCAGCGACCAGGCCTGCATCACCTGTTCGAACAGCCGCAACGCGGTGCCGACGACGCGGCTGGCCTGGCTGTCGTCGATGCCGTAACGCTGCATCAACGCGGCGACCGACGCGTCGCGCGGATCGTCCGCGCCGCCACGGCCGAGCATGTCGTACAGCACGCCCTCGCGCATCGCGGCCTTGCTCACGGCCATGCGCTTGAGGCCGAGCGCGTCGAACGCCGCTTCCAGGATCAGCACGCCGCCGGCGATCACCGGGCGACGGTCGGACGACAGGCCGGGCAGTTCGATGGCGTCGATGCGGTCGGCCTGCAGCAGCTTGTCGCGCAGGACGGGCAGGGCTTCGGACGTCACCGCGCCCTTGGTCAGTTTCATCGCCGCGCAGATGTCGCCGATGGCCTTGTTGGTGCCGGACGCGCCGAGTGCTTCGTTCCAGCCCAGCGCGCGGTACGTGCCGGCGAACTGCTGGAACTCGGCGGTAACTTCGGTGAGCGCGTCCTTCCATTTCTTGCGCGAGAGCTTGCCGTTCTCGAAGAAGCGCCGCGTGGTCGCGATGCAGCCCAGCTGCAGGCTTTCGCGTTCGATCGCCTCGAATCCCGAGCCGATGATGCATTCCGTGGAACCGCCGCCGATGTCGATCACCAGGCGCAGCTCGCCCGGCCGCGCGGGCTGCGCGTGGGCGACGCCAAGGTAGATCAGGCGCGCCTCCTCTCGGCCGGCGACCACTTCGATGGCATGGCCCAGCGCGGTCTCGGCGGGCATCAGGAACGCCTGCGGCACGGCGAGCCTGCGCACGGTGTTGGTGGCGATGGCGCGCACGCGTTGCGGCGGGATGTCGCGGATGCGCTGGCCGAAGCGGGCCAGGCATTCGAGCGCGCGCTGGCGCACGTCCGGCGACAGGCCGCCCTTGCGGTCCAGGCCTTCGGCCAGGCGCACGGTTTCGCGCAACCGGTCCACGATGCGCAGCTGGCCCAGCACGTAGCGCGCCACGACCATGTGGAAACTGTTGGATCCCAGGTCGACGGCGGCCATCAGGTCGCCATCGACGAGCGGCAGTTTGCTGGTGGGGAAGGCGTCGCTCATGCGCACATGATCCCCGGTCGGCCCCGCGGCCGTCCATAAGCCTTCGGGTGGCTTGCCTTCACGCACCGGTCCATGGCCGCGATGCGGTTACGCGCCCACGTTGCCGAGCAGCGACAGCTGTGCCGAATGCGGCGTGTCGCCGGGCGCGGGCGACAGGCGCACGTAGCTGCCGTCGGACTGCAGCGTCCACGCGCTGCAGTTGTCGGCGAGGTAGTTCGCCAGCGCTTCCTCGTACACGCGCTGCGCCAGTTCCGGCGCGAGGATCGGGAAACCGGTCTCGATGCGGCGCAGCAGGTTGCGTTCGAGCCAGTCCGCGCTGGAGCAGAACAGGTCCGGATCGCCATCGTTGGCGAACCAGTACACGCGATGGTGTTCCAGGAAGCGCCCGACGATCGAGCGCACGCGGACGTTCTCGGAAATGCCCGGCAACCCCGGTCGCAGCGTGCACGCGCCGCGCACGATCAGGTCCACCTGCACGCCCGCCTGCGACGCCATGTACAGCGCGCGCACGACCTGCGGCTCGTTCAGCGCGTTCATCTTGGCGATGATCCGCGCGGGCTTGCCGGCCTTCGCGTGGCGGGTTTCGCGGTCGATGCGCTTGAGCACGCCCGCGTGCAGCGTGAAGGGCGATTGCAGCAGGCGCTTGAGCTTGATCGTCGGCGCCAGGCCGGACAGCTGCTGGAAGATCAGGTGCACGTCGTTGCCGATGTCCGGATCGGCGGTGAACAGCCCGAAGTCGGTGTAAACGCGCGCGGTACCGCTGTGGTAGTTTCCGGTGCCCAGGTGCACGTAGCGGCGCAGCTTGCGGCCTTCGCGACGCACGATGAGCATCATCTTCGCGTGCGTCTTGTAGCCGACCACGCCGTACACGACCTGCACGCCGGCGTCCTGCAGGCGGTCGGCAAGACCAAGGTTGGCTTCCTCGTCGAAGCGCGCGCGCAGCTCGACCACGACGGTCACGTCCTTGCCGTTGCGCGCGGCCTGCACGAGGCTGTCGACGATCGGCGATTCCTTGCCCGTGCGGTACAGCGTCTGCTTGATCGCGAGCACGTTCGGGTCTTCGGACGCCTGCTTCAGCAGTTCCAGCACCGGCGTGAACGCGTCGAAGGGATGGTGCAGCAGCACGTCGCCTTCGGCGATCTTGTCGAACATCGCTTCCACGCCCGACAGCTGGCGCGGCTGGAACGGCAGGAACTTCAGGTCCGGACGCTGCACCAGGTCGTAGACCTGGATCACGCGGTTGAGGTTGACCGGGCCGTTGATGCGGTACACCGCGTTCTCGGTGAGGTCGAAGTTCTCCAGCAGCGTGCGCACGATGTCGTCGGGGCACTGCTCGGCGATCTCCAGCCGCACCGCGCGCAGGTAGCCGCGGCCGACGAGTTCGTCGCGCAGCGCGAGCGCGAGGTTCTCGACTTCGTCCTCGTCGACGATGAGCTCGGAATTGCGCGTGACGCGGAACTGGTACGCGCCCTTCACCTGCATGCCGGGGAAGAGTTCGTCGACGAATGCGGACAGCACGGCGGACAGGAACACGAAATCGTGCTTGCCGCCGGAGACGTCTTCCGGGATCTGGATGATGCGCGGCAGCGAGCGCGGTGCGCGCACGATTGCCAGGTGGCCTTCGCGGCCGAACGCGTCCTTGCCCTTGAGCACGACGACGATGTTCAGCGACTTGTTGAGGATCTTCGGGAACGGATGCGCCGGGTCCAGGCCCAGCGGCGAGAGCACCGGCATGATTTCGTCGCGGAAGTACTCGCGCAGCCAGTGCGTCTGCTGCTCGCTCCAGCCGTCGCGATGCATCACGCGCACGCCGGCGTCCGACAGCGCCGGGCGCAGCACGTCGTTCCAGCATTCGTACTGCGAACGCACCAGGTCGGCGGCGCGTTCGTGGATGTGCGCCAGCACCGTCGCCGGCGCGAGGCCGTCCGGACCCGGCGGCACGCCGAGGTCCTGCGCGTGGCGCAGCGTGCCGGCGCGGATCTCGAAGAATTCGTCGAGGTTGGTGCAGGAGATGCACAGGTAACGCAGCCGTTCGAGCAGCGGCACCTGCGGGTCCTGCGCCTGCGCGAGCACGCGGAAGTTGAAGTCCAGCGCGGATAGTTCGCGGTTGAAGTACAGCTCGCTGTCGCGCAGCGGATCGGTGTCGAGCGCGGCGGTGGCGGCGTCGAAGGCGGCGGCGTTCATGGAAGCACCTCGGAGTACGCGAACTCGTCGCGCGGGCGCACGCGATCGGCGCCGAAATGACAGGAGAACGTGCTGCCGCGACCGACTTCGCTGGTGATCTCCAGCCGCGCCTGGTGCAGGTTCAACACGTGCTTGACGATGGACAGCCCGAGCCCCGTGCCGCCGCTTTCGCGCGAACGGCTGGTGGAGACGCGGTAGAAGCGCTCGGTGATGCGCGGCAGGTGCGAAGCGGGGATGCCATAGCCGCTGTCGATCACCTCCAGCACCGCGCCCTTGTCCTCGGGGCGGAAACGGATGCGGATCGTGCCGCCGGCCGGCGTGTAGCGCACGGCGTTGCTGACGAGGTTGGAGAACGCGCTGTGCAGTTCCTTGTTGGAACCCCACAGGTCCACGCCCGCGGCGTCCTCGACGATCACGTCATGCCGGCCGTGGCTCAGCGCCATGGCCTCGCGCCGCAGCGTGGCGATCATCGGCGCCATCGCGACGGTTTCCTCGGCCGGCAGGCTGTCCTGCGATTCCAGTCGCGAAAGCATCAGCAGGTCTTCGACCAGCTGCGTCATGCGCTGCGATTGACGCTGCATCTCGGCGAGCATCGGCGCCCAGTCGGGATGCTCGTCCGGATCGAGCATGTCGAGGTAACCATGCACCACCGTCAGCGGCGTGCGCAGTTCGTGCGAGACGTTGGCGACGAAATCGCGGCGCATCTGCTCCAGCTGCAGCAGGCGGCTGACGTCGCGCGCGACCAGCATCCACAGGTCGTCGGAGTAGGGGATCAGGCGCAGGCTGAGCGTGACGGCCGGGTTCCACGGCGAGGCGATTTCCAGCGTCTCGGCATTGCGGCCGGACGCCAGCCAGTGCGCGAGCTGCAGCGGCTGCAGGCGCTGCGCGAGCGGCGCGCCGATGTCGCGCGGATAGCGCAACTGCAGCAGGCTGTTGGCCGAATGATTGAACCACTGGATGCGCTGGCTGTTGCGTTCGACGACCACGATGGCGTCGGGCATCGCCGCCGCGGCGGCGCGGTAGGCGCGCAGCATGTCGATCAGGCGCTTCTTGCGCGTGCGCATTTCGGACTGGCTGCGATGCAGCAGGCGATCGAGTTCGTTCCAGATGCCTTCGCCCAGCGGCGACTTCAGCCGCTGGCGCGCGGTGAGGCGCAGCAGCACGTTGCGAAGGCGCCAGTAGTGCCAGGCCACCACGCCCAAGGCGGCGATCGTGATGACCGGCCAGGGGTAGCCGATCAGCAACCCCAGCACGGCCGCGCCCGCGAGGATCAGGGCGAGCTGTCCGAGGGTGCGCAGCCAGGCGGAGTGGGATCGGGGCGGCATGGTCAGGCGGGAGTCGGGAATCGGGGACGGGGAATCGTCGAAGCGGAGGGTCTGCCTCCCGATGTTAGTCGGCACCCGCTGCGGTTGTTCACGTGCGCAGCTTCCAATTCCGCCTCTCCCGTCCCGGCGCTCACGCCTCCACCGACGCCGAGAACCGGTACCCCGCGCCGCGCACCGTCTGCACCATGCCGTCGAGCTGGTGGGGTTCGAGCGTCTTGCGCAGGCGGCGGATGTGCACGTCGACCGTGCGTTCCTCCACGTACACGCTGCCGCCCCAGACGTGGTCCAGCAGTTGCGTGCGCGTGTAGACGCGCTCGGGATGGGTCATGAAGAAGTGGAGCAGGCGGTATTCGGTCGGGCCGATCTGCACCGGCTGGTCGCCTTCGCCGCCGTGGGCGAACACGCGGTGCGCGGCGCCGTCGATGCGCAGCGGGCCGACGGCGACGCTGCCGTCTTCGTCGTCCTCACGCGAACGCCTCAGCACGGCGCGGATGCGGGCCAGCAGTTCGCGGGCGGAGAAGGGCTTGACGACGTAATCGTCGACGCCGGCCTCCAGGCCGCCGACGCGGTCGTTCTCCTCGCCGCGGGCGGTGAGCATGATGATGGGGATCTCGCGCGTGAGCTGGTCCTTGCGCCAGCGGCGGGCGAGTTCCAGGCCGCTGGTGCCCGGCAGCATCCAGTCGAGCAGGATGAGGTCGGGCACGCGGTCGGCGATGGCGGCCTGCGCTTCGCGCGCGTCGCCGGCATGGACGGGTTCGTATTCGCCCTTGCGCAGGGCGAAGGACACCATGTCGCGGATGGCGGGTTCGTCTTCGACGATCAGGATGCGCTTCTGCACGCGGTCACCGGGGGGTGTAGAGAGGGGCTTCGGAAGCCGCATCAGTACACTACCGTTTTATGACGGGCCCATGACACCGTCATCGACGCCTTGCAAAGCAAAGGGTTACCGGCGTCGCAGATCCTCGTCGCGGATGCCCTGACGCTTGAGTTCGAGCACCGTCGGCGTGATGGCCGCGATCCGTGCCTCGATGCGGGCACGGGCGTAGTAGTCCAGGTCCGAACGCCGCTTGAGCGTGTTCAGCTGCACCAGCGCCTGTTCCGGCCGTCCGTTCAGATAGGCCGCTTCAGCGTAGGCCTCGCCCGCGCGAACCGGATCGCCGGCCATGTCGCAGGCGCGGGCGAACACGCGCTGGAACTGCGCGTCGTTGGCCGAACTGCCCAGCAGCGGGCGCAGGAGTTCCTGCGCGCGACGCCCCGCGGCGGCGTTGCCGCGTTCGGCGAGAACGTCGGCGTAGCTGAGGACGACCGCGCGATTGCGCGGCGTCTGGCGCAGAAGCGATTCGAAGCGCGCATCGGCCGAGGCCGCCTTGCCGCTCTTGGATTCGGCTTCGGCCAGCGCGAGCGTGATCCAGACATCGCCCGGGTTCTTCTGCAGCAGCGTGTCGAGCGTCGTGGCCGCCGCGGCCGGCTGGTTCGCACGCAGCTGCGCGTACGCCAGACCGTAGCGCTGCGCGTCGGTGCGCTTGGACGCATCGCCCATCTGCTCGTACTCGCGGATCGCGTCGCTGGGCGTGTTCGCGCTGAGCACCCGAAGGCGTTCGCGCGCGTAGTCGAAACGGCCGGTGCCGCCGGCGCCGAACGCCGTGCCCAGGTTGGCCTGCAACGACGCCGGCAGCAGCGGGTTGACCGCGCCGTCGGACGGGAACTGCGCGCGCGGGGCGCTTTCTTCCTCGCACTGCGCCGGGCCGTCCGGATCGCGCACGCAGACCTGGCTGGTGCCGCGCTCGCGACGGATGCGTGCGGCGCGGTCCTTGGCTTCGGTGATACGCGTGATGGTGACCGGGTGGGTCATCAGCCAGTCGGGCGATTCGCCCCAGTAATTGGCGCCGTTGCTGCGCGAGCGCGCCTGCATGATGGTGAAGAAATCCGCCATCGCTTCGGGCTCGTAGTCGCTGCGCGCCAGGGTCTGGATGCCCAGGCGGTCGGCTTCGGATTCGTTGGCGCGCGTGTAGTTGATCTGGCGCTGCTGCATCAGGCCCATCGCGCCGGCCATCGCCGCCTGCGCGGCGTCGTCGGACGAATTGCTGTTGGACGCCTGCGCGGCCACGATCGCGCCGAGCATCGCCAGCAGGATCGGCAACTGGTCGCGCTGGGCGCGCTCGGCGCCGCGCAGCACGTGCTGCTGGGTGACGTGCGCGATTTCGTGCGACAGCACGCCGGCGACCTCGTCCTCCTTGTCGGCCGCGAGGATGAGGCCGGAGTTCACGCCGATGTAGCCGCCCAGCGTGGCGAAGGCGTTTATCTGCCGCTCGCGCAGCATGAAGAAGGTGAATGGCTGTTTCGGCTGGTCGCTGTTCGCGGCCAGTCGCGTGCCGAGCGTGTCGAGCCAGCTGTCGATCAGCGGGTCTTCGAGGAGGTAATCGTAGTGGCGCAGCTGCGCCAGCATCATCGCGCCGTATTCCTCCTGCTGGCGCGGGCTGAGCAGCTCGCCGGCAGAGGAGCCGATGTCGGGCAGGCGCGATTCCTGCGCGGGCGCGCAGAGGCTCGCGACGGCGATGGTCAGGGCGGCGACGGGCAGGACGATGCGGCGCAAATGAGGCTCCCTATGGACCGGCCGGTGGCGTACCGGATCGCAGGCCGCGGCGGTCGCCCGCAGGATGCGGTGCGTCCATCATGCCGGGATGAACAGGTCCGATACAGCGGCAGTTTCCTTTCACAAGGCTGTCCGGATGCTTCCATCGCGCGTCAGTGTTCCGCGCACGGGGTGGAAATGGCGGACCGCTACGCCCATATTCGACCACAGCCCCATCCGCGAGTTCATCGGGAGATCGTCTTGAGCAGTTCCAACGTTGCGCCCGGCGCCGGTTCGACCGAAAAAGGTCCCGAAATCGTCATCTACACCACCGCCATCTGCCCGTACTGCGTGGCGGCGAAGAACTTCCTGAAGAGCAAGGGCCAGGCGTGGACGGAGATCCGCATCGACCTGGATCCGGCGCAGCGCGAGACCATGATGGCGCGCGCCCGGCGAACCAGCGTGCCGCAGATCTTCATCGGCGACACCCACGTGGGCGGCTACGACGACATGATCGCCCTGCATCGCGCCGGCGGCCTGGAGCCGCTGCTCTCGGCGCAATAACGCTCCGATCCGCCCCGCACCCGGCCACGGCGCCAGACGATGTCTGGCGGACCGTGGCCGATTCGTTACAGACTTCGTTCATCTTTCTTCCCGGAAACCCCATGAGCACGCAGACCCCCGACGAGTCCGACCGCGTCGCCGAATTCACCGCATTCCGCAAGCGCATGAACGAGCGGATCCTGGCCGAACCGAATCAGGTCGTCCGCCGATTCTTCGCGCTGGACACGCAGACCTACCAGGCCGGCGCGCTGGACGTGAAGACCAAGGAGCTGCTCGGCCTGGTCGCCTCGCTCGTGCTGCGCTGCGACGACTGCATCAGCTACCACGTCGCCCAGTGCAAGGAAGCAGGCGTGAACCGCGACGAGATGTTCGAAACCTTCTCCGTCGGTCTGGTGGTCGGCGGCTCGATCGTCATCCCGCACCTGCGCCGCGCCGTGGACTTCCTGGATCGCCTGGAGCAGGGCGAGGCCGCCGCGCCGAACGGCCACGACCACGGCTGAACGCACCCGCCGTGCCACGCAGGAGCCCGCTTCGGCGGGCTTTTTGCCGTTCAGGGCGCCTGACTCGGACATTGGTCGAATCCTTCACGCCTGCAGGGCGGGGGCGCTTCCGGCATAATTCCGGGGCTCACCATCCGGCGCCGACCTTCTCCTCGCGCGCCCATAAGTCGGAAGAAACCCCCAATGACGCAGACTATTACGGTCATCCGTGGCGACGGCATCGGCCCGGAAATCATGGACGCCACCTTGCACGTGCTCGACTCGATGAACCTCGGGTTGCAGTACGAATTCGCCGATGCCGGCCTGGTCGCGCTCGAAAAGCACGGCGAGCTGCTGCCGCAGGCGACGCTCGACTCCATCCGCAAGAACCGCATCGCGCTCAAGTCGCCGCTGACCACGCCGGTCGGCGAGGGCTTCAGCTCGATCAACGTCGAGCTGCGCAAGCGCTTCGACCTGTACGCCAACGTGCGTCCGGCCAAGTCCTTCCCGAACACCAAGTCGCGCTTCGCCGACGGCGTGGACCTGATCACCGTGCGCGAGAACACCGAAGGCGCGTACATCGGCGAAGGCCAGGCGCTGTCGGAAGACGGCGAGACCGCCGTGCTCACGCAGAAGGTCACGCGTCGCGGCTCCGAGCGCATCGTGCGCTACGCCTTCGAACTGGCCCGCCGCACCCGCCGCAAGAAGGTCACCGTCGTGCACAAGGCCAACATTCTGAAGTCGACCTCGGGCCTGTTCCTCAAGACCGCGCGTGCGGTGGCGACGGAATACCCGGACATCGAGTGCAACGAGATGATCGTGGACAACACCTGCATGCAGCTGGTGATGCGTCCGGAGCAGTTCGACATCATCGTGACCACCAACCTGTTCGGCGACATCATCTCCGACCTGTGCGCCGGCCTCGTCGGCGGCCTGGGCCTGGCGCCCGGCGCGAACATCGGTGCGGACGCGGCGATCTTCGAAGCCGTGCACGGCACCGCGCCGGACATCGCGGGGCAGGGCAAGGCCAACCCGTGCGCGCTGCTGCTGGGCGCGGCGCAGATGCTCGACCACCTGGGCGAATGCGAGAAGGCCGAGCGCCTGCGCGCGGCGATCATCGCCACGCTGGAAGCCAAGGACTCGCTGACCCCGGACCTGGGCGGCACCGGCAACACGATGTCGTTCGCGAAGGCGATCGCCGGCCGCATCTGATCGCGCAGGACGCAGGACATCGCCCGGCGGTTCGCCGGACTTCGACGGGGCGCCTTCGGGCGCCTCGTTGCGTTTGGGCGACCCCCGAAGGCGCAACGCGTCCCTGCGTTTGTCGCCCCGGGTAAGCGCAGCGCACCCGGGGAGAGGCTCCGATGCAGCGACGCATGCCCCGGCTGCGCGTCGCTTACCCGGCTACACAGGCACGGCGGCGTCTGCGCTTCGCAGCGCGCATGCTCCGCCTGTGTTCCGCTGGTGGCCTCGACACCGGCGGCGTCCGGCTTCAGAATGCGCCGCCTTTTCGCTCCATCCGGATAAAAAGATGAACGAGCCCGTCCGGCCAAGCGCCTTCGCGCTGGCGCCGCTGCTGGTGTTCCTGGCGCTGTTCTTCGGCGCCGGCCTGTATTTCACCAGCCACGGCGAAGCCATGGGCTTCTACCAGCTGCGTGCGCCGGTCGCGATCCTGCCCGCGCTGGCGCTCGCGGCCTTCATCGCGTGGCGCCGCGGGCTGAAGCCGCTGGAGACGCTGATCGAAGGCATGGGCGACCACAACGTCGTGCTGATGTGCCTGATCTTCCTGCTGGCCGGCGGCTTCGTGGAGGTGTCCAAGGCGATCGGCGCCGTCGATGCGATCGTCGCGCTCGGCATCGGCCACCTGCATCCGGCGCTGCTGCTGCCGGGGCTGTTCGTCGTCGCCGGATTCATCTCGCTGTCGCTGGGCACCTCGATGGGCACCATCGCCGCCGTGGCGCCGATCGCGCTGGGCGTGTCGGACGCGTCCGGCCTGGATCGCGCGCTGGTGCTCGGCGCGGTGATCGGCGGCGCGACGTTCGGCGACAACCTGTCGGTGATCTCCGACACCGCGATCGTCGCCAGCCGCACGCAGGGCTGCACGATGCGCGAAAAATTCCGCGAGAACTTCAAGCTCGCGCTGCCCGCCGCGCTGCTCACCGTCGTGGTGCTGGGCTTCCTCGGCGAGACCGCGCCGGTGCAGACGCTGGAGCCCGTGTCGCCGTGGTTGATCGTGCCCTACGTGATCGTGCTCGGCCTGGCGATGGCGGGCGTCGACGTGATCATCGTGCTCAGCCTGGGGCTGGTGATCGCCGGGTTGTTCGGCGCGTTCTTCACCGATGAGTTCGGCGTCGCCGCATACGCCACCCACATCTGGGAAGGCTTCGAAAGTATGGTGGAAATCATCCTGCTTTCGCTGCTCGTCGGCGGCCTGGGCGCGTTGATGAAGGCAACCGGCGGCCTGGCGTGGCTCGCGCAGACGATCGGCCGTTTCGCACGCGGCCATCGCAGCCGTCGCGCGGGCGAGGTGAGCATCGCGGCGCTGTCGGCGACGACCGACGTGTTCACCGCCAACAACACGGTGGCGATCCTCATCAGCGGCGGACTGGCGCGCGACATCGCGCAGCAGCACGGCGTGCCGCCGGCACGCGCGGCGAGCGTGCTCGACATCTTCGCGTGCGTCACGCAGGGCGTGTTGCCGTACGGCGCGCAGATCCTGCTGGCCGCGTCGCTGGGAACGGTCTCGCCGCTGGCGCTCGCCGGCAACGTGCACTACAGCTGGCTACTGGGCGCCATCACCATCGCCGCGATGCTGTGGCCTTCGCGCAAGGTCGCGCCGCAGGTGGCGTGATCCACACCACGTGATCCATAAAAGGGAAGGGCGCGGATCGCTCCGCGCCCTTCGCGTTTCAGCGTGGATGCGTCGTTCAGTCGCGCGACTGCAGCTTCGACAGCAGTCGCAGGAATTCCACGTACAGCCACACCAGCGTGACCATCAGGCCGAACGCGCCGTACCACTCCATGTACTTGGGCGCGTTCTGCTCGACGCCGCTTTCGATGAAATCGAAATCCAGCACGAGGTTCAGCGCGGCGATCACCACCACGAACAGGCTGAAGCCGATGCCGATCAGGCCGGACTCGTGGATGAACGGAACGCGCACGCCGAAGAACGACAGCACGAACGAGGCCAGGTACACCAGCGCGATGCCGCCGGTCGCGGCGACAACGCCGAGCTTGAAGTTCTCCGTCGCGCGGATCAGCCCGGAGCGGTACGCGAACAGCAGCGCGAACAGCGTGCCGAAGGTGAGCATCACCGCCTGCATCACGATGCCCGGGAAACGGTGCTCGAAAATCGCCGAGATCGCGCCGAGGAAGAAGCCTTCGGTCAGCGCGTAGAGCGGCGCGGTGACCGGCGCCCATTCCTTCTTGAAAATAGTGGCGATGGCGAACACCAGGCCGCCGATCGCGCCGCCGAGGATGTAGGGCATGGCGCCGACGGGGCCGGCTTCGGTGAACTGCACCTGGCTCCACGCGAAGGCCGCGGTGATCACGCACAACAGCAGCAGCGCGCCGGTCTTGTTGACCGTCCCGTTGAGCGTCATCGCCTCGCTGTCGCGCTGGACTACCGCGCCGCTGGAAAGATCGAGGAAGGTGCCTTCCTTCAGTGCGGGATTGCCGCTGCGTCCGATCATGTCGTCCCCTGTTCCGTGGTCAATGGTGGCCCGGAGCATACAACGCCGCTTCACGATGACTGCGATCCGTTGACAGCGGCAGTCGCGCCAGCCAGACTATCCGGCCTTTCGCGGCGTTGGCGCGCAACGGAAGTCCCGGCTTCGGGGTATAGCTCAGCCTGGTAGAGCGCCAGCTTTGGGAGCTGGATGTCGTGGGTTCGAATCCCTCTGCCCCGACCATCCAGGACCGAGCGGGAAGTTGTACCGGCGGTCGCCACGGATGTGTCAGTTAAGATGTAACGCTGGCGCCCGTAGCTCAACCGGATAGAGCACCGGCCTTCTAAGCCGGTGGTTGTGGGTTCGAGTCCCGCCGGGCGCGCCATGAAGTGGCAACACAGGTTTCAGGAAACACCGCGAAAACAAGCTTTATGGTGGCTGTAGCTCAGTTGGTTAGAGTACTGGATTGTGATTCCAGTTGTCGGGGGTTCGAGTCCCCTCAGCCACCCCAGATCGTGCGACAGGTTGTTGGCGAAACCGCTTTTTGTTGTTATAGTTTCGCTCCTAAGTTGTTCCGGGCCGTTAGCTCAGTTGGTAGAGCAGTTGACTCTTAATCAATAGGTCCAAGGTTCGAATCCTTGACGGCCCACCAATCCCGGAAAAGCACCTGGTTCCCCCAGGTGCTTTTTTCTTTTCCGGGCGATCGTTCCGGGGGCGATTTCGATTTTCCCGATGCCGCGGCCTAGAATGCCGCCGCGCCGACGCTCGATCGCCGGCCTTCAGCGAAAGTGGCGGAATTGGTAGACGCCCTGGATTTAGGTTCCAGTGCCGCAAGGCGTGCGGGTTCGAGTCCCGCCTTTCGCACCAACCCGACTCAGTAGGCGGCGGCCGGCAAGGTCGAGCGAGCGTTCGCGAGTGATGCATCCGGCAGCCCGCACAGGCGCCCGGCGGCCTGGCAATCCGAAATGGCCCCAGCGCCTCCCGCCTGCCGCCGAGCGCTGGCACGATGGCCCGCAATCGGCCAAACTACGCCGTTCCGCCGGCCGCGAAGCATTCCGCCCGGGCCGCGGGCAGGACAGGACCATCAACATCGTGCCGCGGCCGCTCGCCGCGGTGGCAGGAGTGGATATGCAAGTTTCGGTCGAATCGCTCGGCAACCTCGAACGCCGCATGACTTTCAGCCTTCCGGCGGACCGGCTGGAAGCGCAGGTCGGCGGTCGCCTGCGCGAGATCTCGCGCGGCGCCAAGATCAAGGGTTTCCGCCCCGGCAAGGTGCCGGCCAAGGTGATCGAGCAGCGCTTCGGCGCGCAGGTTCGCGCCGATGTCCTCAACGACCTGCTGCGCGAGGGCTTCAGCAACGCGGTACGCGAGCAGTCGCTGCAGATCGCGGGCAACCCGCAGATCGTCCCGGCGCAGGGCGGCGACGACCAGCTCTCCTACGTCGCGACCTTCGAGGTCGTGCCGGATTTCGGCGACATCGACGTCGCCAAGCTCAATGTCGTGCGCCACACCGCTGAGGTGAGCGACGCCGACATCGACGCGATGATCGAGAACCTGCGCCTGCAGCGCCGTACGTGGAACGCGGTGGATCGCGAAGCTGCTGCTGGCGATGCCGTCGAGATCGAAACCTACTCGCAGGTCGGCGATGAGCGCCTGCCGGCCGAAGGCGTCGAGCGTGGCGCGACGATCATCGGTTCGGCCGCCATGTTCCCGGCGATCGAGTCGGCGCTGGTCGGCATGAAGGCCGGCGACGAGAAGGCGGTCGACGTCGATTTCCCGGCCGACTGGCGCGTGCCGGCGTTCGCCGGCAAGACGGTCAAGGTCAACCTCAAGGCCACGAAGGTGTCCGAGCCGGTGCTGCCGGACGTCGATGCCGCCTTCATCAAGAGCTTCGGCGTGCGCAGCGGCGACGCGGACCAGTTCCGCGTGGACATCCGCAGCAACCTGGAGCGCGAGCTCAAGGGCGCGCTGATGACCCGCCTGCGTCGCGAAGTCGGCGAGCAGCTGATCGCCTCGTACTCGCACGTCGAACTGCCGCCGAAGCTGGTCGAGGCCGAAGCGCGCGACATCGCCCGCCAGACCATCGAAACGGCGCGCCGCCAGGGCCGCGCGATCGGTGAGGTTCCGGCCGACGCGCACATGGGCTTCATGGATCCGGCGCGCAAGCGCGTGCTGGTCGGCCTGCTGGTCGGCGAGATCGCCCGTCGCAACGAACTGCGCCTGGAACCCAAGCGCGTGACCGAGACGCTGAACCTGATCGCCTCCACCTACGAGGAGCCGCAGCAGGTCATCGATCTGTATCGCAACGATCCGCAGCTCATGAACGGTCTGCAGGCCCGCGTGATGGAAGAGCAGGTGATCGACTGGATCGCCGAGCGCGCGCAGCACACCGAGCAGCCGCTGTCGTTCAACGAAGCGATCCGCCAGTAATGCGTGGCGGCCGCGGCCTCGTGCCGCGGCCGGTTCCATAGAAAGGACGCGCCCCTTGCGCTCAGGTCCGGTTGGCCCCAAGTTGATCGGACCGCGCTTACCCAAGCGCCCCCTATCCGTTCCAAGGTGCCGTCGAACATGGACAACCTGACCAAAGCTTTGAATCTCGTGCCGATGGTGGTCGAACAGACCAGTCGGGGCGAGCGCGCGTACGACATCTACTCGCGCCTGCTCAAGGAGCGCGTGATCTTCCTCGTCGGCGGCGTGGACGACCACGTCGCGAACGTGATCGTCGCGCAGATGCTGTTCCTCGAGGCCGAGAACCCCGAGAAGGACATCAGCCTCTACATCAACTCGCCCGGTGGCGTGGTCACTGCGGGCCTGGCGATCTACGACACCATGCAGTACATCAAGCCGGACGTGAGCACGATCTGCGTTGGCCAGGCGGCCTCGATGGGCGCGCTGCTGCTGGCGGCCGGCGCGAAGGGCAAGCGCTACGCGCTGCCGAATTCGCGCGTGATGATCCACCAGCCGCTGGGCGGCTTCCAGGGCCAGGCAACGGACATCGACATCCACGCCCGCGAGATCCTGACCCTGCGCCAGCGCCTGAACGAGATCCTCGCCAAGCACACCGGCCAGGCGCTGGAGACCATCGCCCGGGACACCGAGCGCGACAACTTCAAGAGCGCCGAGGCGGCCCGCGAGTACGGGCTGGTCGACCAGGTCCTCGAACGTCGCCCGGAAGACTCCATCCAGGCGGGCTGACGCCCCTGCGCAGTCAATTCCACATCATTTTCCGGCCCGTGATCCGGCCCGCAAGGCGGGCCGGAGCGCTGTGTTATCCTCGGGCCGCAGCACCTGAACGCGTCATGCCACGGCGAGCTGTCGGCCGGCGCGTTCGAGACACCAGCACCATTTGGGCACAGGCATGAGCGACGACCGACAGGGCCGCAGCACCGGCGACAGCAACAAGATCCTTTACTGCTCGTTCTGCGGGAAAAGCCAGCACGAGGTCCGCAAGCTCATTGCGGGCCCGAGCGTGTTCATCTGCGACGAATGCGTCGAGCTGTGCAACGACATCATCCGCGAGGAGCTCGAGGAGAAGGCGCAGTCGGCCCGTAGCCACCTGCCCAAGCCGCGCGAGATCCTCGAGGTCCTGGACCAGTACGTGATCGGCCAGCAGCGCGCCAAGCGCACGCTCGCGGTCGCCGTGTACAACCACTACAAGCGCATCGAGAGCCGCCAGAAGAACGACGACGTCGAACTGGCGAAGTCGAACATCCTGCTGGTCGGCCCGACCGGTTCGGGTAAGACGCTGCTGGCCGAAACGCTGGCGCGCCTGCTCAACGTGCCGTTCACGATCGCCGATGCCACCACGCTGACCGAAGCCGGCTACGTCGGCGAGGACGTGGAAAACATCATCCAGAAGCTCCTGCAGAAGTGCGACTACGACGTCGAGAAGGCGCAGCAGGGCATCGTCTACATCGACGAGATCGACAAGATCTCGCGCAAGAGCGACAACCCG
Organism: Lysobacter auxotrophicus; assembly: GCF_027924565.1. Classification (NCBI taxonomy): domain Bacteria; kingdom Pseudomonadati; phylum Pseudomonadota; class Gammaproteobacteria; order Lysobacterales; family Lysobacteraceae; genus Lysobacter; species Lysobacter auxotrophicus. The sequence goes on along the minus strand of NZ_AP027041.1, from coordinate 2,782,846 downwards.
TCGATCACGCGCGACGTGTCGGGCGAGGGCGTGCAGCAGGCGCTGCTGAAGCTCATCGAAGGCACGGTCGCCAGCGTCCCGCCGCAGGGCGGTCGCAAGCACCCGCAGCAGGAGTTCCTGCAGGTCGACACGCGCAACATCCTGTTCGTTGTCGGCGGCGCGTTCGCCGGTCTGGACAAGATCATCCAGCAGCGCAGCACCGAGGCCGGCGGCATCGGCTTCGGCGCCAAGGTGAAGAGCAGCGAGCGCAAGAACGACGTCGGCAAGCTGCTGGCGGACGTGGAACCGGAAGACCTGATCAAGTTCGGCCTGATCCCCGAGTTCGTCGGCCGCCTGCCGGTCGTCGCGACGCTGGAGGAGCTGGACGAGCCGGCGCTGGTCAAGATCCTGACCGAGCCGAAGAACGCCATCACCAAGCAGTTCAAGAAGCTGTTCGAGATGGAGAACGTCGAGCTGGAATTCCGCCCCGACGCCCTGTCGGCGATCGCCCGCAAGGCGCTCAAGCGCAAGACCGGTGCCCGCGGCCTGCGGACCATCGTCGAGTCGGTCCTGCTGGACACCATGTACGAGCTGCCGTCGCTGGAGAACGTCTCCAAGGTGGTCGTGGACGAGTCGGTCATCGATCACAAGACCGAGCCGTACCTGATCTACCAGACGCCGCCGGCCGCCCCCAAGGTCGCGTCCGCCGACTGACGGCGACGTGACCGGCGTCCCGCCTCCGACATCTCGGAGGCCCGGCTAAACGCCTGATTCACAACGGATAAATGCCCCCGGCCCGCAGCATAGCCTGCGGGCCGCTTGCATCCGTTCGCGCCGGACCCCATAACCGTCGCCATGGGCGAAGCCAGCCCACGAAGTCCCCGGGCGCTCACGCCCGCACCCGCTTTCCGGAGTCCCCCATGGCCGTATCAACCGCGCACGAGACGCTCACCCTCCCGGTCCTGCCGCTGCGCGACGTCGTCGTGTTTCCGCACATGGTGATCCCGCTGTTCGTCGGCCGGGACAAGTCGATCCACGCACTCGATCTCGCGATGGAAAGCGACAAGCGCATCCTGCTGGTCGCGCAGAAGTCCGCTGAGACCGACGACCCGGGCGCCGAGGATCTCTACCAGGTCGGCACGCTCGCACAGGTCCTGCAACTGCTGAAGCTGCCCGACGGCACCATCAAGGTGCTGGTCGAGGGCGTGTCGCGCGTGAACGTCCATGACGTCACCGAGCGCGGCGGCGCCCTGAGCGGGCAGGCGGAAGTCGTGGAGCCTGAGAGCGACCGCGAGGAGCGCGAGATCGAGGCCATCGCCCGCTCGCTGATGGGCCTGTTCGAGCAGTACGTCAAGACCAACCGCAAGCTGCCGCCGGAGCTGATGCAGACGCTGTCCGGCATCGACGAGCCCGGCCGCCTGGCCGACACGATCGCCGCGCACCTGGGCGTGCGCATCGGCGACAAGCAGAAGCTGCTGGAGACGCACGGCGTTGGTACGCGCCTGGAGCTGCTGGTCGGCCTGGTCGACGGCGAGATCGACGTGCAGCAGCTGGAGAAGCGCATCCGCGGCCGCGTGAAGTCGCAGATGGAGAAGAGCCAGCGCGAGTACTACCTCAACGAGCAGATGAAGGCGATCCAGAAGGAGCTCGGCGAGATCGACGATGCGCCCAACGACATCGACGAGCTCACGCGCAAGATCGCCGAGGCCGGCATGCCCAAGCCGGTGGAAACCAAGGCCAAGGCCGAACTCAACAAGCTCAAGCAGATGTCGCCGATGTCGGCCGAGGCTGCCGTCGTGCGCAATTACCTCGACTGGCTGCTGGGCGTGCCGTGGAAGAAGCGCACCAAGGTGCGCAAGGACCTCAAGACCGCGCAGGACGTGCTCGATGCCGACCATTTCGGCCTGGAAAAGGTCAAGGAACGCATCCTCGAATACCTCGCCGTGCAGTCGCGCGTGAAGCAGATGAAGGGACCCATCCTGTGCCTGGTCGGACCGCCGGGCGTGGGCAAGACCTCGCTCGGCCAGTCGATCGCGAAGGCGACGAACCGCAAGTTCGTGCGCATGTCGCTCGGCGGCGTGCGCGACGAAGCCGAGATCCGCGGCCATCGCCGCACTTATGTCGGTTCGATGCCGGGCCGCATCGTGCAGAACCTCAACAAGGTCGGCAGCAAGAACCCGCTGTTCGTGCTCGACGAGATCGACAAGATGTCGATGGACTTCCGCGGCGATCCGTCCTCGGCGCTGCTGGAGGTGCTCGATCCCGAGCAGAACAACGCGTTCAACGATCACTATCTGGAGGTCGACCTCGACCTGTCGGAAGTGATGTTCGTCGCCACCTCCAACTCGCTCAACATCCCCGGCCCGTTGCTGGACCGCATGGAAGTGATCCGCATCCCGGGTTACACCGAGGAGGAGAAGCTCAACATCGCGATGCGCTACCTGCTGCCCAAGCAGATCAAGGGCAACGGCCTGAAGCCTGAAGAGCTCAAGGTCGCCGAGAGCGCGGTGCGCGACATCGTGCGTTTCTACACGCGCGAGTCGGGCGTGCGTTCGCTCGAACGCGAGATCGCCAAGATCTGCCGCAAGGTGGTGAAGGAGATCGCGCTGGCCGGGCCGTCGAAGAAGGGCGCGAAGAAGAACGTCGTCAACGTGACGTCCAAGAACCTCGACAAGTACCTTGGCGTGCGCCGTTACGATTTCGGCCGTGCGGAAGAGCAGAACGAGGTCGGCCTGGTCACGGGCCTGGCGTGGACGGAAGTCGGCGGCGATTTGCTGCAGATCGAATCCACGCTCGTGCCGGGCAAGGGCCAGCTGCTGCTGACCGGCCAACTGGGCGACGTGATGAAGGAATCGGCTTCGGCCGCGCTGTCGGTCGTGCGTGCGCGCACGGAGCAGCTCGGCATTGATCTGGACTTCCTGCAGAAGCACGACGTGCACGTGCACGTGCCCGAAGGCGCCACGCCGAAGGACGGTCCGAGCGCCGGCATCGCGATGGCGACCGCGCTGGTGTCGATGCTTACGCGCAATCCGGTCAAGGCTGATGTTGCGATGACGGGCGAGATCACGTTGCGCGGCCGCGTGCTGCCCATTGGCGGCTTGAAGGAAAAGCTGCTGGCCGCGCTGCGCGGTGGCATCCGCACCGTGATCATCCCGGAAGAGAACCGCAAGGATCTTGCCGATCTGCCGAAGACGGTCACGCAGGGACTGAAGATCCTCCCGGTGAAGTGGATCGACGAAGTGCTCGGCATCGCGCTGGAACGCGCGCCCACGCCGACGCCCGCCTCGGCGTCCGGCGAGGGCGAAGTCGCGGTGCGCGATGGGTCGAAGTCGATCGCGCAAACCGACGTCAAGCATTGAGGCAAACCGCCTGTCGGATGTTGTTCAAAACCGCTGGAAGCCGCGCCACGCCTAGCTTTCAGGCTTGCGACGCAAAAATGCCGCTGGTATAACGGCTGCGGACCGCGCAGGCCATTGCAACGCAATGGCTGCGCGGCGAAGAACGATCGGGGGAATCGCCTTCGATTCCATGCTTGTTTCGAACATGCGGCGCTCGTCCGCACAGGGAGTCAGAACGAATGAACAAGGCTGAGTTTGTCGGCGCCGTCGCCGAGGCTGCCGAGCTGTCCAAGACCGACGCCGCGAACGCCGTCGACGCCATGATCAACGTGGTCACCAAGGCGCTGAAGAAGGGCGACACCGTAACGCTGGTCGGTTTCGGCACGTTCCAGGTTCGCAAGCGCGCCGCACGCCAGGGCCGCAATCCGAAGACGGGCGAGACCATCAAGATCAAGGCGTCGAAGAATCCTTCGTTCAAGGCTGGCAAGGCGCTGAAGGATGCCGTAAACTAATCAACTCGCCGCCGATGTCTGAACGAATCGGTTCGCACCGCCGGGGTTTCGACCCGCAGGCAGCAGTGCAGACGGGTGCTTAGCTCAGCGGTAGAGCGTCTCCTTTACACGGAGAGGGTCGGGGGTTCGAAACCCTCAGCACCCACCATCAAGCATCCAGCGGTGGTAGTACCAAGGTTTTGAAGCATGCGGAGTGGTAGTTCAGTCGGTTAGAATGCTGGCCTGTCACGCCGGAGGTCGCGGGTTCGAGTCCCGTCCACTCCGCCAGTCTTCACAAGGGCGCCGGAAACGGCGCCTTTGTTTTATAATTAGTGAGGGGATCGAAAACGCGGTTCAACGCGCCGGTCCCGGGCTTCAAGGCCCGAAAGTTCAAAAAAGCGGAGTGGTAGTTCAGTCGGTTAGAATGCTGGCCTGTCACGCCGGAGGTCGCGGGTTCGAGTCCCGTCCACTCCGCCAGTTTTGATGCGAAAGGCGCCGGAAACGGCGCCTTTTGTTTTTCCGGCGATCGGCAGGAAAAGGTCGCCTCCGGTGCCGCATCCCGGCCTGAGGCTACTTTCGATCGGGCGCCCGATCGCCTTCGAATTTCCTGCCTCACGCCGCCATGACGGCGCTAAACTGTCCGGCTTACGACTGAACGCGTCCCGGACATGCTGCAGAAACTTCGCGACAAGACCTCGGGCTGGATCGCCACGGTGATCCTGGGCCTGTTGATCATCCCCTTCGCCTTCGTCGGCATCGAGCAGTACCTCGGGCAGCGCACGGACAATTCCGTCGCGCGCATCGACGCTCCGCCGACCTGGTGGCCGTCGGCGCCGTCGTGGTGGCCGGTGTCGGTGTTCTGGACGCACGAGAAGATCACCTCGGACGAATTCCGCGGTCGCTTCGAACAGGAGCGCATGCAGCGCCGCGCGCAGCAGGGCGAAGCGTTCGACGCGCGTGCGTTCGAAAGCGTCGAGAACAAGCGCGCGATCCTGGAAACGCTGATCGACGCCCGCGTGCAAGAGGTCGCCGCGCAGCGCAACGGCCTGGTCGTCAGCGATGCGATGGTGCAGAAGGCGATCATGGACGTGCCGGGCTTCCAGGTGGACGGCAAGTTCAACTACGACCGTTACAAGCTCGCGCTCGCCTCGCTGACGCCGCCGCAGGACGAGCGCCAGTTCGAAGCGACCGTGCGCCAGGACCTGCAGCGCTCGATGCTCGCGATGGGCGTGGGCAACAGCAACTTCGTCACCAGCGCCGAGATGGATCGACTGATCCGCCTGATGGGCGAACGCCGTGACGTGTCGCTCGTCCTGCTGCCGCCGCCTGCGCCGGACACCGCGCCGGTCAGCGCTGCCGAAATCCAGCAGTGGTACGACGCGCATGCCGCGCAGTTCCGCGCGCCGGAGACGGTCGAGATCGAGTTCGTCGAAGTCGATGCCAGCAAGTTGCCGCCGCCGCCGGCCGCCGACGAGGCGACGCTGCGCCATCGCTACGACCAGGAAAAGGCGCGCTTCGTCGAAGCCGAGCAGCGCCTGGCCTCGCACATCCTCGTCCGCGTGGACGAGAAGGCCGACGCCGCCACGCAGAAAGCGGCCGAGGACAAGGCCAAGCGTCTGGCCGAGCAGGCCAAGGCGCCCGGCGCGGACTTCGCCGCACTAGCGCGCGCCAACAGCGACGACACCGGTTCGCAGGTGGCAGGCGGCGACCTGGGTTGGGTGGCGAAGGGCATGATGGTCGGGCCGTTCGAGAACGCGTTGTTCGCGATGAAGGCGGGCGAGATCAGCGGCCCGGTGAAGAGCGAGTTCGGCTGGCACGTGATCCAGCTGCGCGAGGTGCAGACCGGTTCGCAGCAGACTTTCGAGCAGGTGCGCGACCAGTTGGCGCGTGAGCAGGCCGACGTCGATCGCGAGCGCACGGTGAGCGATTTCACCAGCCGACTGGTCGACCTGACGCTGAAGAATCCCTCGTCGCTCGCGCCCGCCGCGCGCGACATGAACCTGCCGCTGCAGAAGCTCGGTCCGTTCGCGCGCACCAACGCGCAGGGCATCGCTGCCAACCCGGCGCTGCAGCGCGTCGCGTTCTCGGAAGAGGCGATCCAGAGCGGCCAGATCAGCGATCCGATCGAACTCGCGCCGGGCCACAGCGTGCTGATCCGCGTCACCGCGCACACGCCGGAACAGGCGCAGCCGCTGGCGAAGGTGCGCGAGGCGGTCATCGCCGCGGTGCGCGCCGATCGCGCCACCAAGGCCGCGCGCAAGGAAGCCGAGGCGCTGGCCGCGCGCGTGAACAAGGGCGAGACGCTGGACGCCATCGCGGCGTCGAAGCAGCTCCCGCCGCCGCAGGTCCTGCCGGGCGTGCCGCGCGGCGCGCCGGTGCCGGAAGCGTCGGTGTCCGACGCGATCTTCGCCGTGCCGGCGCCGGTCGCAGGCAAGCAGTCGGCCGGTCATGCCGTGCTGTCGAACGGCGCGATCGCGTTGTTCGCGGTCAGCCAGGTCACGCCGGGCGATCTCGCGTCGATTCCGGCCGAGCAGCGCGAAATGCTCCAGCAGCAGATCGCGCAGGTGGGCGGTGGCGACGACGTGCGCGCGCTGGTCGATTCGCTGCGCAAGCGCGTGAAGGTGCAGGTCGTCGAGCAGAATCTCTGACGATCGCACAGCGAAGGAGCAACGCTTATGTCGCGTTGCTCCTGACGAAAAAAGCCCGGCGTGTGCCGGGCTTTTTTTTATGGCGAGAGCAGACCGGCGCGTTGGTGACTTCGGTGACGGTGGCCCCGGGTGCGCTTCGCTTACCCGGGCTACAACGGCGTGGTGTGGCGATGCACCCAGCATGAAAAAGCCCGGCGATTGCCGGGCCTTATCAACGCGCTGGACGCTTACTGGGGCGTCAGTCGCCGTGGATCCCCGTCATGCCGAGGATGTTGTAGCCGGCGTCGACGTAGGTCACTTCGCCCGTCACGCCGGCGGCGAGATCCGAACACAGGAACGCGGCGACGTTGCCCACGTCCTCGATCGTCACCGTGCGGCGCAGCGGAGCGTTCTCCTCGACGTGGCCAAGGATCTTGCGGAAGCCGGCGATGCCCGCCGCGGCCAGCGTCTTGATCGGGCCGGCAGAGATCGCGTTGACGCGCGTGCCTTCCGGGCCGAGGTTCAGCGCGAGGTAGCGTACCGAGGCTTCCAGGCTCGCCTTCGCCACGCCCATCAGGTTGTAGTTGGCGAGCGCGCGCTCGGCGCCGAGGTAGCTGAGCGTGACGATCGAACCGTTGCGGCCCTTCATCATCGGGCGCGCGGCCTTGGCGAGCGCCGACAGCGAGTAGGCCGACACATCGTGCGCGATCGCGAAGTTCTCGCGCGTCATGCCGTCCAGGAACTCACCGGCGATCGCTTCGCGCGGCGCGAAGGCGATGGCGTGCACGAGGATGTCGAAGCCGTCGTTCCAGCGCTGGCCAAGCTGTTCGAAGCATGCTGCGATCTGCGCATCGTCGCTCACGTCCAGCGGGATCACGATGTCGCTGCCGTACTCCGACGCCGCCGACTGCACGCGCGATTTCAGCTTCTCGTTCTGGTAGGTGAACGCCAGTTCCGCGCCCTCGCGGTGCATGGCCTCGGCGATGCCGCTGGCGATCGAGCGCTCGCTGGCGATGCCGGTGATCAGTGCACGCTTGCCTTGCAGAAAACCCATGAGCCGATTCCTTCTGTGATGCCGATACGGTGGGGACGACCGTCGTGCGGCCGCGCAATGACGCAGTTTAGCCGCAGGCGCCGCGTGGTGCCGCGATGCGCCGGCGTATGTAACGGCCCGTCGTCAGGGCGAGCCGGCCGCAGCCGGCAGCGCGGCGGACGAGCCGTCGAGCGCATCGATCAGCAACGATTGCCCGGGCTTGAGCACGGCTTTCAGCGCCAGTCCGTTGCGGCGCATCAGCTCGCCAACGGTGATGCGGTAACGCTGCGCGATGGTCCACGCGCTTTCGCCCTTCGCCACGGTGTGGCGGCGTGCGGCGGATGCGGGGGCGTTCGATTGCGATGCGACCGGCGAGGTTTCGGACGTCGAGACGGAGCTCGCGACATCGGCAGGGATCTGCGTGTCTTCCTGCTTCGAGGAACCATCGGCGATACGCACCTGCGCATCGTCGGCTACCGCCAGCAAGCGCGCGGTCGAACCTCCTGACGCGATACCGATGCGACCGTCCGCGTACGCCGGATTCCAGCGCTGTAACTGCGTCGCGCTCTGGCCGGTACGCGCGGCCCACTGGTCCAAGCGTTTCACGTCGTTCGGCACCGCCACCGCCTGCAGGCGGGGGACGTCGCGATCGAGCGCCGCCATCCATTCGTCGCGGTCGTCGGCCTGTTCGATCAGGCACGACAGCGCATGCAGCTTGCGCACGTAGGCGACGGTGATGTCGGGCAGGCCGACGAGTTTGTCGAGCTGCACGTCGCGCATGGTCTGGCCGCTGCGCTTGAGCGCGCCGAGCACGCGGTACTCGCCGGCGTTGTAGGCCATCACGGCCAGGCGCCAGTCGCCGCCGAACATGCCGTGCAGCGTTTTCAGATAGCGCACGGCCGCCTGCGTGGAGTCGACCGGCGACAGGCGGCCGTCGTAGCCCTTGCGGATCGGCACGCCGTGGTTGCGCGCGGTGATCGCGATCATCTGCCACAGCCCGGCCGGGCCGGCGGCGCTGCGCGCACCGGGGCGGTAGCCGCTTTCCACGAACGGAATCAGCGCGAACTCGGTCGGCACGTCGCTCTCGCGCAGCGCATCGACGACGTAGCCGAACAGCGGCAGGACATCGTCGTCCTCCGCGGCGAGCCGGCGCGGCACGTGGGCGAAATGCTGGCGCCAGCGGGCGGAGGTCGCGTCAGCATCGCATTCGGGTTCGGCGAGGCCTTCCCGGAAGCTGCGGTAGATCTCCAGCCCGTTGCGGGTGCGCGCGTCGGCCGGGGCCTTGGCTTCCTCCTGCGCGGCTTCCACGGCGACCGGGGGCTGCGGTGCGCCGGGGCCCTCCTGTGCGAACACGGGCAGGGCGGTGAGGGCGGCCAGGCAGCACAGGCCCAGCCGGCGGCGCCATCGCTTGGCGCCGGTCATGCGGTGAATCCGTCCTTCCAGCGCCGCAAGGCGGCGAATGCGTCCACGTCGTTGGCCGGGGCACGGCCGGTCTCGCGCGCCACGCTGGCGCGCACCTCGGGGCTGTCCACGCGCAGGAAGGGATTGGCGGCCCGTTCGTCGGCCAGGGTGCTGGGAAGGGTGGGTCGTCCGGTCGCGCGCATGGCCGTGGCCTCCTCGAGTCGGCGCTGGAGCGCCGGGTTGCCGGGTTCTACCACGCGGGCGAAGGCCGCGTTTGCGAGCGTGTACTCATGTCCGCAACACACCCGCGTCTCGGGGGGCAGGGCGGCCATTCGGGAGAGCGAGGCATGCATCTGCTCCGCCGTGCCCTCGAACATCCGCCCGCAGCCCAGGCTGAACAGCGTATCGCCGCAGAACAGCAACCCCTGCCCGTGGTAAGCCACGTGGCTGCGCGTGTGGCCCGGCACGGCCAACACGTCGAACCGCCAGCCGGCGACGTCGATGGCCTCGCCGTCCTGCACGCGGCGATAGCCGGCCGGAATGCGGTCGTCGTCCGGCGCGAACACCGGCAGGCCCGGCCAGCGTTCCAGCAGCGCGGGCACGCCGCCGATGTGGTCGCCATGGTGGTGGGTGAGCAGGACACCGGCCGGCTGCAGGCCGGCTTCGGCCGCCGCGAACACCGGGCCGGGCTCGCTCGGGTCGACGAAGACCGCGCGGGCGCCGTCGTCATCGGCGAGGGCCCAGATGTAGTTGTCGCTCAGGGCGGGCAGGGGAGTCAGTTGCATCGGGATATCCGGGATTGCGCCCGATCGGCCGGTCGTGCCGCACAATCGGGAGGTCGGCGCCGTGGCGCGCCGGGAGAAAAACCGGCCCGACCATGCCCGCCGCCCACCCGCCCCGTCAATCGGAGATGTCTGGATCTGCGCTCGGCTGGTTCGCCAGCGAGGCCGGCCAGGGGCTGCTCGCGGTCGAAGAGGCCGCGATGCTTCGCGTGCTCGCCGGCTGCCCGGCAGCCCCGTGGGCGTGGCTCGGCGTGGACGGCGCACCGGCCCCGGAAGTGGGCGGCCGCGGGCTGCTGCTGCGCCGCTTCGGCCTCGGGTTCCATGGCGCGGTGCGGTGCCGGCTACCGCTGCCCGTCGCGAGCGAAGCGCTCGGCGCGGTGCTGCTGCAGCACGCCCTCGACGATGAAGTGCCCATCGATCCGCTGCTCGACGAATGCGCGCGCGTGCTCGCGCCCGGCGGCACGCTGTGGCTGGCAGTACTCAATCCGTGGACGCCGTACCGCGTGCGCTGGGCGCGCACCGGACTTCGCGCGCGCGATCCCGGCGTCTGGCAGTCGGCGCTGCGGCGTGCGGGCTTCGCCGCGGACACCGTGAGCCTGCAGTGGCTCGGGCCGCATTGGCGCGTGGCGCATGGCGAAGTGGGCGTCGGCGCGTCCGATCGACTGCGCGCCGGCGTCGCGCTCACGGTCAACAAGCGCGTGCATGCGCTGATCCCGCCCAAGCCATTGCGCGGGTTGCGGTGGCAGGCCGGCACGCGATCCCACCTCGTGCGACAAGAGCCGGCGATAATGGAGCCATGAATTCGCCCGATCCCGCGTTGCCCGTTCCCGCCCCGAAACACATCGAAGCCCACACCGACGGCGCCTGCCTCGGCAATCCCGGTCCCGGCGGCTGGGCCGCGCTGCTGCGCTACCGCGGCCACGAGCGCGAGCTCGCCGGCGGCGAGGCCGACACCACCAACAACCGCATGGAATTGATGGGCGCGATCATGGCCCTGGAATCGCTGAGCGAACCGTGCAGCGTCCTGCTCCACACGGACTCGCAATACGTGCGCAAGGGCATCACCGAGTGGATCAACAACTGGGTGCGCCGCGGCTGGAAGACCGCCGCCGGCGAGCCGGTGAAGAACCGCGACCTGTGGGAACGGCTGCATGCCGCATCGTTGCGCCACCGCATCGAATGGAAGTGGGTGAAGGGCCATTCCGGCGATCCGGACAACGAACGCGTCGACGTCCTCGCCCGCACCCAGGCGCAGCGGCTGCGTTCCGCCGCCGGCGTGCGCTGATCTCCCCGGACGAACATGTGAGAATGCAGCCGATGCGGCAGATCATCCTCGACACCGAAACCACTGGCCTGAGCTGGGAACGCGGCAACCGCGTGGTCGAAATCGGCTGCGTGGAGTACATCGAGCGCCGCCCGAGCGGCCGCACGTTCCATGTCTACCTCAAGCCGGACTGCGATTTCGAGCAGGGCGCGCAGGAAGTCACCGGCCTCACGCTGGAATTCCTCGCCGACAAGCCGGAGTTCGCGCAGGTGGCCGAGGAGTTCCTCGCCTTCATCGACGACGCCGAGCTGATCATCCACAACGCGGCGTTCGACCTGGGCTTCCTCGACAACGAACTGCGCCGACTGGGCGAACAGTACGGCCGCATCACCGACCGTTGCCGCGTCGAGGACACGCTGCTGCTCGCGCGCCAGCGCTTCCCGGGCCAGCGCAACTCGCTCGACGCGCTGTGCAAGCGGCTGGGCGTGGACAACTCGCACCGCCAACTGCACGGCGCGCTGCTCGACGCGCAGATCCTCGGCGACGTGTACCTGGCGCTGACCTCGGGCCAGGAGGAGATCGGCTTCGCGGTCGAAGCGGCGGCGAGCGCGGTCGACACCTCGCAGTTCCGCATCGATCCCAATGTCGCCCGCCCGCGGGTGCAGGTCGCGGCGGAGGAACTGGCCGCGCACGAAGCGCGCCTGGAAAAGCTGCGCAAGAAGGCCGGAAAGGTCGTCTGGGACCAGTTCACCGTGGTCGAGGCGGTCGCCGAATCGGAGCCGGAGCTGGCGACGGCGTAACCGCTGACGGCGTGGCTCGCGCCGTCATCCCGGCGAAAGCCGTAACCGTGCGGATCTCGTGACGCGCTCGAACGTCAGGGTCTGAGCGCGTAGTTGCGCTCAGTGATGCCGCACCAGGATCACGGTGACGTTGTCCGAACCGCCGCCATCCAGCGCCGCGGCGACCAGCGTGTCCACGCATTCCTGCGCGCTGCAGTCCGACTGCGCCAGCACGCGCGCGATGCCGCGATCGTCCACCTCCTCCGTCAACCCGTCGCTGCACAGCAGCAGCTGCATGCCGGGCTTGAGCTCGCCGGTCATGGTTTCGACGTTGAGGTTGCGTGGGTCGGTAACGCCCAGCGCCTGCGTGACGACGTTGCGGTGCGGGTGGCTGCGCGCCTGTTCCTGCGTGATGGCGCCGTTGGCGATCAGCTCCTGCACGTAGCTGTGGTCCTGCGACAACTGCGCTAGGTTGCCTTCGCGCCACAGGTAGACGCGGCTGTCGCCCACCCAGGCCACCTCGAAGCGACTGCCGGTGATGCGGGCGGCGACCACGGTCGTCCCCATCGGCAGCGCGTCGTTGCGGCGCTTGGAGGTGCGGATGATTTCCTCGTCGGCGATGCGGATCGCCTGCGCGAGCGGCGTGCCGTCGCGGATCTCCCGCACGATCGTCTCGCGGGCCAGCGCGCTGGCGACCTCGCCATATTCGTGACCGCCCATGCCGTCGGCCACCAGCCACAGGCCGAGCTCGCCGTCACCGTAGTAGGTGTCCTCGTTGAGCTCGCGGCGCAGGCCGACGTGCGTAAGGTGTCCGAATTCGATCATGCGTCCGTTGATTCGGTCGTCGGGTCT